>NZ_AUQY01000001.1 GCF_000468535.1 Peptoniphilus mikwangii
TCAGACAGCTATGGTAACTATAATATCAGTTTCAGCAGTTCTTACCAAGGATCTTTAAGCGGAATATATGCAACAGTTGCAGATTATAACGGATACAATAATGGATATAACAATGGATACGGAAATTACAAAAACCTATATTTAGTTGCGACAAAGAGTGGATATACTTCAGATAAGTATTATCTAAGCGGAGTTAATAATAATACTTCTTATGAAACAGCTAAGGAAGCAAAGGTAACTAATGCAAATCCGAATACATCATTTATTAACGGATATAATGTAAATGCAGGAGCTTCAGTTTCTGTTAAGGATAGTTCAGGAACAACACTTGGAACTGCAACTGCAGATGCAAACGGATATTTTGTAATTTATACAAATAGAGCATTGAAATCCGAAGAAACTTTAACATTTACAACTCATGTAAGTAATTCAAGTAAAGATGCAATTTCAACTTATAAAGTAGGTTCGGATACAACAAAGACAACGACTACATCAACTAAATTCAAGAGTGAATTTACTATTGGAAGCAGCAAGATAGAAAAAACAGTAGACGGAGTATCAACTCTAAAATATATGGATGTTGTGCCATACATTAAAGACGGCAGAACAATGATGCCGGTTCGTTATGTAGCAGAAGCTCTTGGATATACAGTAACTTATAACAAAACTACAAGAATGGCATCTTTTACAAATGGAAGTAATGTAGTTCTAATCAATATTGACTCTGATGAATTCTATGTAAATGGAGAAAAACATACTTTTACAGTAAAACCTGAAATAAAAGATGGAAGAACAATGCTTCCTATTTCTGAAGTAGGAAAGGCTCTTGGCTTGACTCACGGAAATAAAGGGGAAGGAAAAAATATTGAGTGGGATGCTGAAAATAAAACAGTAACAATTCAAAAAGATAAATAAAAAAATACCACAGAGAAATCTGTGGTTATTTTTTGCATAAAAATATAAAAGTATGTCAAAATTAGTTTCAAATATGGTAAAATCAATATAAAGGAGGCAGAATATGAATAGAGATGTAATAATAGCATTGGATTTTGAATCTAAAGCAAAAACACTTGATTTTCTTGATATGTTTGAAGATAAACTTTATGTAAAAGTTGGGATGGAACTTTTTTATAAAGAAGGTCCTTCAATTATAGAAGAAATAAAAAAAAGAGGACATAAGATTTTCTTGGATTTAAAGCTTCACGATATTCCAAATACAGTTGCCAAGGCGACAATTTCAATTATGAGTTTAAATACAGATATGATAAATTATCATATTGCAGGTGGAAGAGAAATGCTTAAAGGTGCGGTTGATGAAGCAAAAAAAATAAATAAAGATGTAGTTACACTTGGAATTACTATGCTTACATCAACTTCAGATGAAATGATGCACGATGAAATTTTAATTGATAATAAATATTCTGTAAAAGACACTGTAATTAAGTATGCCATGATTGGAAAAGAAAGCGGGCTTACAGGTGTAGTATGCTCTGCTCTTGAAGTTCCCAAAATAAAAGAAATATTGGGAGATGAATTTATTTGTGTAACTCCGGGAATAAGATTAAAAACAAACAGCAGTGACGATCAAAAAAGAGTTGTAACACCTGAAGATGCAAGAGAGCTCGGCAGTGATTACATAGTGGTAGGTCGTCCTATAACTAAAGCTGAAAATCCTGTTTCAGTATACAAGGAAATTAGAAAAATGTTTTTAGGAGAATAGTTTATGAAAGAAGTAGCAAAGATTTTACTTGATATTAAAGCTGTGACTTTGTCACCGAGAGCACCATATACTTGGGCATCGGGAATAAAATCCCCGATATACTGTGATAACAGACTTACTCTTTCCTATCCGAAGGAGAGAAAAGTTGTTGAAGAAGGTCTTAAAAAATTAGTTGAAGAAAAATTTCCGCAGGCTGAATACATTATGGGAACTGCAACAGCCGGAATACCTCATGCCGCAATAATAGCATCTGAATTAAATCTTCCTATGGGATTTGTCCGTTCATCAAATAAAGATCACGGAAAACAGAATAAAATAGAGGGAAAGATTATTGAGGGAGCAAAAACTGTAGTAGTTGAAGATTTATTTTCAACAGGAGGCTCTTCAATTGAGGCGGCTCTTGCTTTAAAAAGTGCAGGTTTTGATGTTTTGGGAATAGTTTCAATATTCACATATAATTTACACGACGCGGAGGAAAATTTTAAGAAAAATAATATAGTCCACTACTCATTGACAAATTTTGAAGAACTTTCAGATGTAGCTAATGAAATCAATTATATTGATGATGAAGAATTGAAAATGTTAGAGGCATGGAGAAAAAATCCGAAAGATGAAAGTTGGATAAATAAATAAAAAATAAAAGCTCCTTTTATATTTAAAGGGAGCTTTTACTCTATCTAATATCAGTTTTGGTTTTTTCTATAAATTCTTTTAAACGACTATGTTCACGTTTTAAGTTTGGAAATGCATTTAAAAGTCTCTTATGCCTTGGAAGATTAAACAGATTTGCTTTTAAAAGTTTATTATATTTATCTTTAATTCTGTCAAGTTCTCTATATTTTTCATTTTTATAATTTTTAAGCATTAGATCTACAGCAGGTTTATTTTCTGAAATAAATTCGATATCTTCTTTAATTTCAGTTGTTCTGATTTCAACATTTTCTATATTTTTAACCAATTTGCTGCTTATGTCATTTGAAATCACCTTTAGATTTGCTGCAATTTTATCAAGCTCGTAAAAGTGCTTTCTGAGTTTTAAAACCGTAAGTGCAGTTTCAGTAAGATCAATTAAAAATAAAATTATAATTATTGATGTAATTAAATTTGGAATTATAATCGGCAGACTCCAAAAATAATTTGAAGCATTTAAAATTATAGGGAAAATTATATAGCACATTAAAAGTCCGCCTATACCCCACATAATAGAATATTTGAGACAGATATATCCTTTGAAATTAAAAGGTTTGTCTGAATAGTCCCACCATTTCTTTTTAAATATCATTTCCAATATAATACCTGTAATCAATTCGACAAATGTTGCTGTTAACATAATTTCAAAAAATACAAGCATAAAATTTTTTTGAGGATATATAAAAATCAATATCAACATCAATCCGACGCCATATATTGGACATATCGGTCCGTTAAGGACTCCCGCATTCACATAATTTTTTGAATCAATGTATGTATAACTCACCTCAGTCATCCAACCTAAAAAAGCAAATATGAAAAAAAGCAATGTTTTTATCATGATTACCTCCTAAAATCAATTATAATATTATATAAATAATATCATATATTTGCTGTGAATAAAAATTTTTCTTTGGGGAATAGATATGTTGAGGTGATAGTTGTTATGAAAATACCTTTAAAAATATTATTGAGATTAAAAAAATCCGCAGAGAGAATTTATAATGACAAAGATAAATTTTCTGAATTACTTGAAAAAATTAAACACAGTAGATTGAACATAGATGAATTTTCAAAGATAAAATTTGAGCTTATTCTATTAATTTCAATGTGTTATGATTTTATAAGGGGAAGATATAAAAATATAAGAAAATCCGATATGCTGCTTATAATATGCGCATTCATATATCTTTTAAATCCGATGGATATAATACCTGATATGTTATTGGGAATAGGATTTTTGGATGATTTGACAATATTGACATATTTGATTTCAAAAATAAGATTGCAAATAAAAAATTATGAGAAATGGAAGATGGAAAATGAAGTTAAATAGGAATTTCTATAATAGAGATACGGATAAAGTTGCAAGGGAACTTTTGGGAAAAATTTTGGTTAGAAAATATAATGGAGTTACACTTGAAGCCAAAATAGTTGAAACGGAAGCATATCTTGGTTTTGATGACAGAGCCTCACATACATTTAACGGAAGAAGAACATTAAGAAATGAGGTTATGTATGGAAGAGCAGGACATTTGTATGTATATTTTACATATGGAATGTATAATCTTGTAAATGTGGTTACAAATAAAGTCGGATTAGGAGAGGCTGTACTTATAAGAGCGGTTGAACCTGTTAAAAATATAGATGAATTTTCAAAAAACAGATTTGGAAAAAAATTTAAAGAGCTTTCAAATTATCAAAAGAAAAATTTAACCAACGGTCCGGGAAAACTCACTATAGCCATGAAAATAGATAGAAATGATTATGGAAAAGATCTTTTAGGTAATGAAATATACATAAAAGACGGATATAACTTTGATTTTAAAACAATAAGTTCAAAACGCATAGGAATAGACTATGCGATGGAGGCTAAAGATTTTTTGCTTAGATATTATATTGAGGATAATGAATTTGTTTCAGTTAAATAATTTATTTCAGAGGATAAAATTTTATTAAATTAATAAATGTATTGAAAACTTTATTTGCTTGTAATAAACTATTAATTTAGAGGAATAAGGGGTAAATTATGATAGAAATAAAAAATGTAAGTTTCAAATATGATGAAACGGAAAATTCTGAATATATAATTGAAAATTTAAATCTAAACATAGAAAAAGGAGAATTTGTAGCTATACTCGGACATAATGGTAGCGGCAAGAGCACACTTGCAAAACTTATAAATGGACTTTTGTTACCTTCTGACGGAGATGTTTTTGTAGATGGAATGAACACTAAAGATGACGAAAATCTATGGAAGATAAGGTCTCTTGCAGGTATGGTATTTCAAAATCCTGACAACCAATTGGTTGCAACCGTTGTAGAGGAAGATGTTGCATTCGGACCTGAAAATTTAGGTGTGCCGTCAGATGAAATAAAAAAGAGGGTGGATTTTTCTCTTGAGGCTGTTGGAATGAACGATTACAGAAAAAATGCTCCTCATATGCTCTCGGGAGGTCAAAAGCAAAGAGTTGCAATAGCGGGAATACTTGCAATGACACCGGATTATATAATTTTAGATGAGCCAACTGCTATGCTTGATCCTGTTGGAAGAAAAGAAGTAATGGAAACTATATTGATGTTGAATAAGACACAAAATAAAACTATAGTATTAATTACTCACTATATGGATGAGGCGGCGAAAAGCGACAGACTCATAGTTATGGAAAAGGGGAAAGTTGTACTTGACGGAACTCCTAAAAAGGTGTTTTCAAATGTTAACGAAGTAAAAAAAATAGGGCTTGATGTTCCACAAGTTACGGAACTTGCTTGGGAATTAAAAAATAGCGGATTTGATATAAATAATGAAATTTTAAGTATAGATGAATTAGTAGGTGAAATATGGCATTAGTTGAGATAAAAAATTTAACTCATGTATATGGAATGGGAACAGCATTTGAAAAAAATGCCATAGAAAATATAAATTTAAACATAGAAAAAGGAGATTTCATTGGACTTATAGGGCATACCGGTTCAGGAAAATCAACACTCATACAACATTTAAACGGACTTATAAAGCCTACTGACGGCAGTATAATAATTGACGGTAAAAATATTTCTGATAAGAATGTTTCTTTAAGAGAAGTCAGACAAAAAGTCGGTTTGGTATTTCAATATCCGGAATATCAATTATTTGAGGAAACTATCGGTAAAGATATTGCATTTGGACCGATAAATCAGGGACTAAATGAAAAAGAAGTAGAGTGTAGAGTTAAAGATGCAATGGAATCTGTTGGACTTGATTATGAATATTTTAAGGATAAATCTCCATTTGAACTTTCCGGAGGTCAAAAGAGGAGAGTTGCAATAGCGGGAGTACTTGCAATGCAACCTGAAATTTTGATTTTAGATGAGCCGACTGCAGGTCTTGATCCTGCAGGTAGAGATGAAATTTTAGGAGAAATAGAAAAAATATATCATGACAGAGAAATTACAATATTAGTTGTTTCTCACAGTATGGAGGATATGGCAAGTATTGCAAAGCGAATAATTGTCATGAGCAAGGGACATGTTATGATGGATGATACCCCAAGAGAGATTTTTAAGAGAGAAGATGAACTTGTAAGTATAGGACTTGGAGTTCCTCAGATAACTTCTTTTATGAGAGAACTTAAAAAGAGGGGTGCGGATATAAATTCGGACTGTATAACTGTTGAAGAGGCGAAATTAGAATTAGAAAAGTTTTTAAGGAGTAAGAGAAATGCTTAAAGATATAACTGTCGGTCAATATTATCCCAGTAATTCAGTAATACACAAATTAGATCCGAGAACAAAAATAATAGTTATGCTGCTATTCATAGTGGGAATATTTTTTGTCAACAGCTATACTCCATATTTATTAGTGGGTGCATATTTATTTATGGTTATAAAATTATCACATGTACCGTTTTCAATGGTGCTAAGAGGAGTAAAACCGTTAAAATGGATATTGATAATAACATTTGTGGTCAATGTATTGTTTATGCCCGGGGATATTTTATATAAAATAGGTTTTATAAAAATTACAAGTCAGGGTATTCATATGGCAATAAAAATGGCAATAAGACTTATGTTGTTGGTAATGGGGACAAGTATGCTCACATTTACAACATCGCCTATTGAAATGACAGATGGAATAGAAGAACTTCTAAAGCCTATGAAAAAAATTGGTGTTCCGGCGCATGAAATAGCAATGATGATGACAATAGCTCTTAGATTCATTCCAACACTTGTTGAAGAAACAGATAAAATAATGAAAGCACAAATGGCAAGAGGAGCGGATTTTGAATCGGGTAATGTATTAAATAGAGCAAAAAATTTGGTTCCTTTGTTAGTTCCGCTATTTATAAATTCATTCAGAAGAGCGGATGAACTTGCAACGGCAATGGAAGCAAGGTGTTATAGAGGTGGAGAGGGAAGAACAAAATTTAAAGAGCTTTCTTATAAAAAAATAGATAGTATTGCATTTGCACTTAATCTTGCTTTAATTATAGTTTTAGTTATATGGAGATATATATGAATATTAAACTCATAGTTAGCTATGATGGCAGCAGCTATCATGGATTTCAAATACAACCTCAAGCAAGTACTGTTGAAGGCGTTCTGAAAAATGCAATAGAGGATACTGTAAAGCATGAAATAAAATTATATACAGCGGGACGAACAGACAGTGGAGTACATGCTATGGGTCAGTGTGTGAATTTTTACTCTGAAACTACAATTAATATTGGAAATTTGCCGAAAGTAATAAATTTTCATTTACCGGACGATATATCAGTTGTCGGTGCAAGTTATGTGGATGACGATTTTCATGCAAGATATTCCGCTAAGGGAAAATATTATAGATATGTGATATATAGAGGGAAATATAGAAATCCTCTATATAGAAATAGAGCTATGCACTTCCCCTATGAATTGAATCTTAAAAAAATGCAAAGTACACTTAATTATTTAATAGGGGAAAATGATTATAAGACATTTATGGGAAGACACGCCATAGTTAAAGACACTATAAGAAGGATAGATAAAATTGAAGTTGTTGAAGATGGAGATTTTATATATATAGATTTTTACGGCAAGAGTTTTTTGAAGAATATGGTCAGGATAATTGTCGGGACGGCGGTGGAAATTGCAAGAGGAAGATTTGAAGAAGAATATATGAAGTATGCGTTAAATAAAAAACATAGAAAGGCTGCGGGGCCTACTGCACCAAGCTATGGTTTATATTTGATGAAAATATATTATTGAGCCTTTACAGGCTCGTTTTTTATTTCATAAATTCTGTCAGATGGTTAATTCCGTTGTAAATATAAATTTCTATTCAAATAGAAAAGTAAAAATCACATGTTTATAATTTTGGACAAATTGTCTATTTTATGCTTGATTATGATTTAGATAATGTATTTTTGTTTAGAAAATGGTAAAAAAATATATAAAATACTTAGAAAATAGTTACAATGTGGTAAAAAAGATATTTTTTAATTGTTAAATATTACGTTTTGGTTTAAAATATTCTAAGATGGAGGTTTTATGAAAGTTATATATAAATTTAAAGATACAATAAATAAATCTTTTTATTCCATAAAAAGATTTCCGATAGCTATGCTTTGTATTTTGCTAAGTGCACTATTTTTTATAATTGGTGTAAACAAGGGAAGTTTTCCCACCGGGGCAGATAATGTAGGACTTGACTTGACATATACAAAAATAGGATATTTTTTATTAATGTCTTCGGCAACTTTTATATTTCTAAAATTATTTTCGGAGTCACTTTCAGCTAATGTAAGGAATGAAGAAGAATTAAAGAGATTTAGATTATTTAAGATTTTTGCATATGTTATAAATTTTCCGTTTTTATATGGAATTTATGAAAGAGTATTGTTTTCAGACAATGGACTGTTTTTATATGAGATAGGATACACTTACTTTGGGCTACTTTTATTTTTTGTAGTATCCTGTGCATATATATCCAAATTATTTTATCATAAGGATTATATAGCTTATGCATTAAAGATTATAAGTTCAGGAATAATATCAGTTTTTTATTCTTTGGTATTATTTTTTGGAATGAGTGTCATATATTATTCTTTTAAACATTTATTTGGCATTTCAATTTCTTTAGAAGTCTATTTTAATACCGCAATTTTGATATTTTTACCGTTTAATTGCGGAATATTCCTTTCAGGATTACCAAGGTGCAGAGATTCTTTTGATAACTATGAAATATCAAAACCGATTAAAATATTATTAGCATATATTTTAATTCCGATATTTACAGTATATGCCATAATAATTTATTTGTATTTTGCAAAGATTATTTTTATACGAGAAATTCCTTCGGGAATTGTGACAAATTTAGTATTATGGTTTTCAATACTTACTACAATTTTGTTGTTTATACTTGGAAAAATAAGAGATATATTTTTTGTAAATTGCTTTAGAAAAGTTTTTCCGATTGCAATGATTCCGCTTCTCGGTATGATGTTTTATTCAATAGGTATTAGAGTATATCAATATGGAGTAACTGAGAACAGATATTTTGTAATAGTTGGCGGAATATTTTGTCTTATATCAATGTTGTACTACATTTTTTACAATAAAAATTCAAATATAACAATTCCGGTTGTATTAAGTGCATTGATATTGTTATCATCAGTAGGACCTGTATCTGCATATAATGTTACGGCGTCAAATCAAAATGCCAGATTGAATAAACTTTTGTATGAAAATAATATGCTTAAGGGAGATAAAATAATTCCAAATTCAAATGTAGAAGAAGATGCAAAAGAAGAAATAATTGAAATTGTGAAGTATATGTCTAACAATCATAGAACATGGGAGTTAAAATACATTCCTAATGATTTTACGTTTGACAATGAAAATATTGAAAAGGTATTTGGATTTAAGCTTGATAATATTGAACAGGCAATAGAAAACGATGAAATATTTTATTATGAGCCTAATTCCACGTCAATTAATATTGAAGGATATACCAAATTAATGCAATTTGAATTCTATTCATCTGAGCCAAATACAAGTTCAATAGGAAGTTATGAAGCTACTTTAGATAACGGAAAAGTAACAATCAGATATATTAACAAGGACAATAAATTTGATTTAACTACATTTAATGTGAAGGATGTATTTGAAAAATTAAAAGCAATTAAAAAATCAAATGAAATAGTGGATCCTGAGGACCTTTCTATAGAAGGAAGAGAACAGGGAATAAATTATAAGATAATTTTTGTTGATTTGAGTCTTACAGGAATACAACAAAAAGATAGTTATTATTATTTAAAATTTTATTTGATGGCAGGAAAGGCAAATTAAGGGAAGTTTAATACTTCTCTTTTTTTATATAGTTGTATTTATAATATATAATTTTATGGTAAAATAATTTTATGAAAAGAGATTATGTACCCGGAACAAAATATATAATTTATCAAGATGAAAATAGTTTTAAATATGGCACTGATTCATTAATATTATCATCATTTGCAAAAGTAAAAGGCGTTTGTGCGGATTTTGGTAGCGGAACAGGAATTTTGTGTTTAAGGCTTATTGATAAAGCAACAAAATTTATAAATTTTGAAATAAATGAAAATGCAGTAAAGCTTTTAAATAAGTCCATAATAGAAAATCATCTTGATGATAAAATAATAAATTACAATATTGATATATCGGATGTTAAAAATTTTGTTTTACATCAGAGTGTGGATACAATAGTAATAAATCCTCCATACTACAATAGCGGAATGAGAGCCGGCAATGATACTATTGCAAAAGCAAGACATAGCGAGAGATTAGATGATTTTGTGAATGCAGCTAAGTATATGCTTAAAAATGGAGGAACTATCTATATTGTAATAGCGGTTGAAAGAATGATAGATTTGTTTATACTTCTTAGAGATGCAAGTATTGAACCTAAAAAAATTAGATTTGTAAAAAAGAATTTTAATTCAAAAGCGAGTTTAATTTTAGTAAAGGCAGTTAAACAAGCTAAATGTGGATTTAACATAGAACAAGACTTAGTATTGTATGAAAATGATAAAATTTCACATGACTTTGAAAAAATATATAATAACGAGGAGATATAGATGATATATTTTTGTCCTACACCAATCGGAAATTTAAAGGATATAACGGAGAGAACACTTGAAGTATTAAATTCAGTAGATATAATTGCGGCAGAAGATACAAGAGTTACCTTAAAACTTTTAAATAGTTATGGAATCAAAAAAAAGTTGATAAGTTATCATAAGTTTAACGAAGTTTCTCAATCTGAAAATATAGTTGAGCTTTCAAAAGATAATGATATAGCTGTTGTAACTGATGCAGGACTTCCCGGAATAAGTGATCCGGGAGAGGTGCTTGTAAAAAAACTTATAGAAGAAAAAATTGAATTTAAAGTTTTACCGGGTGCCAATGCTGCACTTACTGCACTTGTTTTATCAGGACTTGATACTGAACACTTTATTTTTTACGGTTTTTTGAATTCAAAGTCAAGCTTGAGAAAAAAAGAACTTGAAAATATAAAGGATTTAAAATTCACATTAATTTTTTATGAAGCACCACATAGATTAAAGGCAATGTTAGATGATTTATATGAAATATTTGAAGATAGAAAAATTTCAATTTCAAGAGAACTTACAAAAATGTATGAAACTACATATAGAGGATCATTGGAGAGTATATTAAATAATTTTGATGATATAACTTTAAAAGGGGAATTTGTAATTGTTGTAGAGGGATTTTGTAAGAAAAATGAAGGAATTGATATAAAGTCAATACTTGAAGCTAAAATTCAGTCGGGAGTTAAGAAATCTCAGGCTGTAAAAGATGTTTCAAAGGAATATAATTTATCTAAAAATGAAGTTTATAAAATTAGTTTAGAGGTTTTTAATGAGTAATTTAAAAGATATTGAAACTGAAATAAAAAATATTAATACATTGCTTAAAAATAAATATGAAGAAATTTTTTCTATGGATATGAATCAGTTCAGGACGGAAATTTTAAATAAGGCAGGAAAAATAAAAACTCTCAAGAAACTTTCAAGCGATGAGCTTTTAAAATTTGGACTTGTAGTTGGAGTAGACGGTTCTACAAACAGAGTTGGGGGAGCGTATCCGCACTATATAGAATTATTCCAAGCTCTTGCAAAACCGACGGTAGGAGAAAGAATTTTTTTAAATGAATGTTATACTCCGATGATAGACGGAATTATTGACAATAGGGAATTTGAAAATAAGAATAGAGATAAGATGCTTGCCGATATTGAACTTAAAGCTGCATTAAAATCAATAGAACAGCATAGACCTAAGATTTTGATGATGGACGGAGGTCTTATACGATATAAAATAAATAATAGTGACGGATATAATGAACTTATTGAAAATGCTGAAAAAAATGACGTTATTTTAGTCGGAGTTATTAAAGATTTAAAGACTAATATAATTTCACGTTCTGTAAATAGAGCCGAAAATATCTATGATAGAGAAATTTTATATGGCAGACTTTTAAAAGGAGAAATTTTTGAAGTTTTTGATGCATATAATAATAAGTTTCAGGAGGGAGGACTTGTGAGTGCATTTCTCAGAACTTCAAACTCTGCTATGATGGTAGGACTTGATTTAATAGAAAGTCAAAGAGAATATTTGACGGATATTGCAAATTTGGTATATACATTGACTCCGGAGAATTCAAGAGGAGTTCCTTTATGGCTTGATATTGTTGATAGTGAGGTTAAAATAACAGATGCTATAATAAAAGCTATGCTTGAAGAATATTTAGACAGAGATATATATGAAAGATTTTTTATATCGGAAAGAGATAGGAGAAGTTTATGAAAGTAGTTGGAATTACAACAGGACAAGAAGTATATATAGGTTCAAAAGATAGAAACTTTAGGATGAATGAGTTTTTAATCGTTGAAGATGAAGTTCAAGGAGATTTAGTAGGAGAAATAGTTGAAGCTAAAACTTTTAACAGATATATCCCGCTTAATATTGGTGGAGATTTCATTGATAATTCAGTTATTGAAAGTCTTAGAATTATGGGATATGACGTAAATGATGAAACTATATATATAGGTAGACTTCGTCTGTTAAAGGAAGCATTATATCCTGTGCTTACAGGTAGCAGTGTTAGGGTTCCGAAGTTTTCTGAAGTTAAAAAATTAATTATATCTACAAGTCCAAGTGACGGACTTTTGCTTGGGGTAATCAGAAATACGGATTCACTTACAGATGATATGAATGATGAGTATAAGAATTTAGTTGAAACATTTGAGTACGGAAAATTTTTAAATCAAAAAGATGTACCATATGTGTTTGATTATAAGTCAATGCACGAATATCCTCATATTGGAGTTTTTGGAGGATCAGGTTCCGGAAAGAGTTTCGGACTTAGAGTTGTTCTTGAAGAAATCATGCAAAAAAATATTCCTACAATTGTTCTTGATCCGCATTATGAAATGTCATTTAGTCAAAAATCAAGCGGAAATATCGTAAGAGATTATAATGATAAATTTTCGGCTTTGCAGATAGGTGTCGATATTGGAATAAAATTTGAAGAACTTACAGTTGCCGATATTAAAAATCTTTTGAATACGTCAAGTCAGCTTACTGATTCTATGAATAACACAGTAGATACAATTTTTGTAAGGGGGAACAATTATTTCAGCTTTTTTAATAAGCTAAAATATTTAATAGAAGCTCAAGAAGTTGGTTCAATTGAAAAAATTGATGAGAAGATTTTCTATGCAGAACAGGAAGAAAAAGAAGAATGGGAAGAAAAAAGAAAAATATTTTTAAAATATGATAAAACTTGTCCAATACAATCTGTAAAAGGAGTTATGTGGCGTCTTGCTAAATTATATAATGAGGGGATTTTTAATAGAGATATAACAGAACTTGTAGATGGACTTAAATCAGGTAACCTTATGGTTATACAAGGATCTACAAGGATTATACAAGTATTTTCTACATACTTATTGAATAAGTTGTATTATGAGAGAAGAGAATATAGAGAATCTGTATACAGAGCGGAAACGGCAGAATTTTTTCCGCCATTTATAATTGTTACGGATGAAGCACATAATTTCGCTCCAAAAGGATATGATACGCCTTCAAAATCTATTTTAAGGGAGATAGCACAAGAGGGGAGAAAATACGGTGTATTTTTAATTCTTGCGACACAGAGGCCGACTCTTTTAGATGAAACTATAACTGCACAATTAAATACAAAATTTATTTTTAGAACTGTAAGGGCATCCGATATTGATACTATTAGAGAAGAAACTGATATTTCTACCGATGAATCAAAAAGATTGCCATATCTCACAACCGGTGATGTATTTATATCATCTGCTAAAATGGGAAGAACTTCTTATGTCAGAATAAGAGCGGCACATACTCAATCACCTCATAAGGAAAATCCGTTTGATGAACTTTCAAGTATAAAACTGAAAGATAATGCTAAATTTTTAAATTATGTAAAAGAATATATGCCTATATCCACATCGGTAGACAGCCTTTCAATAATTAGGAGTATTTATGAAAAATATTCAGTAAATTATACAGTAGATCAATTTAATTTAAAATTGAAAGAACTTGAAAATTGTGGACTTATTGAAGTTGAAGAGACGTTTTTAGGTTCACAATATAAACTTAAAGATGGAGAAAATTAGGAGATATTTATGGATATAAATAAATATATAATGGACGAGCTTTTTAAAAATCAAGATTTAGAATATAGAGAATTTAATTCAAAATTGATTCCGAATGTGAATAAAGATACAATGATAGGTGTTAGAACCCCTATACTTAGAAATATTTCAAAACATATTTTAAAAAACTATAATTATGATGATTTTTTAAATAGTATTCCGCACAAATATTTTGAAGAAAATAATTTGCACGGATTTTTGATTGAAAGAGAGAACAATTTTGAAAAAGCGATTAAACTGATAGATGATTTTTTACCTGTTGTAGATAATTGGGCGACCTGTGATTTATTTTCTCCGGTAATTTTTAAAAAATATCCTGAAAAATCTTATGCGGAAATTCTAAGGTGGCTTGAGAGTGAACATACTTATACAAAGAGATTTGCTATAGTATCTCTAATGTCAAAATATCTTGATGAAAGATTTGAAACTGATATGTTATATAAGGTTGCAGAAATAAAATCGGATGAATACTATATAAATATGGCAATAGCATGGTATTTAAGTTTTGCACTTGTAAAGCAATATGATGTGGCAATTAAATTGATAGAAGAGAAGTCATTAGATAAGTTTGTTCAAAACAAGTCGATACAAAAAGCGGTTGAAAGTAGAAGAATAAGTGATGATAGAAAATTGTATCTAAAATCACTTAAAATTAAATAATATGCAAGAATTAAATAATAGATAATAAAGACAAATTCATTTAATTGAAACAAATTAAAAAGCAGCTTTAAGCTGCTTTTATCTTTTTTTAGTTATTGATCCGAAGAGACCTCTTGCTATTTCACGACCTATTGAGCGAGTCATTGTATTGAGGAATGAATCTACTCCTTTTGTGACTGCACTTTGAGTTTTTCTTCTCTGTCTCTCTTCATATTCTTGTTGTTTTTTAAGCTCTTTTTCTCTTTGAGCTTTAAGTTTTTCTTCTTCTCGTTGAAGTTTTAACTCTTCAATTTTTTGTGTTGTATTTATGATTTCCTGTTTTTGCTCAGTTAACTTTCTTTCCAAAATTTCATATGCGGATTCTCTATCCACAAGTTCTCTATATTTATAGAACAATTGAGAATTTGAAATTATATATTGATATTCGTCATCCGTAAGAGCATCAAATGATGAATGAGGCGGTAGAATAAGAGCCTTATTTGTAATTGAAGGAGCTCCGCTTTCATCAAGAAATGAAATTAAAGCCTCTCCGGTTTTAAGCTTTGTTATTTCCTCGGATATATTCATACTTGGGTTTGGTCTAAATGTTTCAGAAATTTCTTTTATTGCTTTTAATTCTCTTGGAGAGAATGCTCTCAGTTGATGTACTATTCTGTTGCCGAGCTGTGATGATACAGTTGATGGAATATCAAGCGGATTTTGTGTTATAAAGAATATTCCGACTCCCTTTGAACGAATGAGTCTTATGACCTGTTCAATTTTGTCCTGAATTAATTTAGGCGCATTATTGAATAGAAGATGTGCTTCGTCAAAGAAGAATACCAGTTTTGGAATTTCAGGATTTCCAATTTCCGGAAGAGTTTCAAATAATTCTGAAAGAAGCCATAACAGAAACATAGAATATAGTGTAGGGTTATTTATAAGTTTTTTGCTTGATAAAATATTTATATATCCTCTTCCGTCCGTATCTTTTTTAAATATATCATTTATGTCAAGAGCAGGTTCTGCGAAAAACATATCGCCCCCTCTGTCTTCAAGCATCAAAATTTTTCTTTGAATTGCACTTATACTTTGTTCAGTTATATTTCCATATAAGCTTGAATATTTATTCTTATTTTCCGCCAAGTAGTTTAACATTGAACGGAGATCTTTTATATCAATTAATAGAAGTCCCTGTTCATCTGCAACTCTAAAGGCGATGTTCAATATTCCTGTTTGCGTATCATTTAGTTCTAATATTTGTGATAGTAGGATAGGACCCATTTCTGATATGGTAATTCTTAGAGGAAGACCTTTTTCTCCATACACATCCCAAAGCGTTATCGGATAATTTTTAAACTCAAAGTTTTGCAAATTCAGTTCCGATATTCTTGAATTTAATTTGTCGTTCATTGTGCCGATTTTGCATAAATTTGCAAGATCACCTTTTACATCGGAAAGTATTGTCGGAACACCCAAATCGGAAAAATATTCACATAAGACTTTAAGAGTTACAGTTTTTCCTGTACCGGTTGCTCCACAAATTAAACCGTGTTGGTTTACTTTATCGCTTAATAAATTTATATCTTCATTTCCACGTGCAATCAATAGTTCCATGATAACCTCCATGTTAGTTCTTAATTTAGATTATAACATTAAACTGATAATAAAAAAAATAGTAAATAAAAAAACATCCTTTAACAAGGATGTTATGAGTTGGCTTTCAGTTCTTCAAATAAAACTCTCATGGATTTATTAAAGATTGGATGAATGTAATGAGCCGCTATATCACACATTGGCTCAAGGACAAATTGCCTTTCTGAAATATATGGATGAGGGATTATCAAATCCGGATGGTACATTTTAAAATCATCAAAGAATAAAATATCAATATCAACTGTTCTCGGGCCCCAATGAATTTCACGTTTGCGTCCGAGGTCAAGTTCTATTTTTTGTAAATGCCTTAGAAGTTCAAGCGGTTCATAGGTAGTTGAAATTTCAATAACTTGATTTAAAAAATCATTTTGCTGGGTATAACCCCAAGGTGCCGTTTTATATAATTTAGATGATTTTACGACAGTTGTGTATTCGTCATTTATCATTTCTACAGCACTTGCCAATATTTCATTTGAGTTACCCATATTGGAGCCTAAACCTAAAAAAGCAAAATGTCTTTTTCTATATATTTCAATAAAAATATTGTCTGTCGGAAGCATTACGGGAGCCCATGGCTTTTTTACTCTTACAAATACATCTTCCACAATTTCATATTTTTTTAATATGAATTGTGCAATTTCTTCAGCACAGGTTTCAATTAAGTCGTTTGATTTTGATTTAAAAAGTTTTGTTATATCTTCTGCCAGTATTCCATAGTGAACACTTTTTGTAAGGTCGCCTGTAATTGCACAATGCTGCAAATTAATTCCAAGTTTTAAATCAATCATAAATTTTTGACCAAGTGATTTTTCGGCATCAAAGACTCCGTGATTTGCAAAAACTATTAAATTTGAAATGTTTATATAATCCATGACTACTCCTTTAATAAGTTATTTTATGATTTTTCTTTTCAGAACTCCAGTTACAAACATCAGATGATATACAATCAAAACAATTTCTTGAAAGTTTATCAGCTTTATAAAAAAGACTTTCAAATGTAATTTCATCAGATTTTGTTCTGTGATTTTTTATTGCCGATAGTATTAGCATCTTATCATCAAGACTGAAGTTAGTATATTCAAGTGCAACCTTTGCAACATCACAAGATGCTATTTCGTGTCTTATACCTGATTTAATTTCTTCAATTCTGCCTAAATCATGAAGTATTGCCGCCGAATAAACCAAATCTCTATCTATATTAATTTTATTTTCGAGACATAAAATATAACAAATTCTTGCAACACTTAAAAAGTGCATCATATTATGTCTGCAATAAATTCTATCACGCTCTAAATACTCAAGTGTGCTTAATTTTTCTTTAATAAAATCTAAATTTAAAATTATATTTGTATTTATCATAAATTCATCAATCTATATGCTTCATTTCTAAGATTTAAATCTGTTTCTAAAATTCCTCTACTTATTGAAGTAACAGTTTTTGTACCGGGTCTTTTTACACCGCGCATATTCATACACATATGCTCCGCCTCTATAACAACAAGTACACCTTGTGCATTTAAGTATTCCATAATTGCATTTGCAATTTCAAGATTTAATCTTTCTTGTAGTTGAGGTTTTTTAGCATATACATCAACAGTTCTTGCAAGTTTTGAAAGCCCTGCTACTCTTCCGTTAGGCATATAAGCTATATGTACTTTACCCCAAAATGGAAGAAGATGGTGTTCGCACATTGAATAAAAGGTTATATCTTTTTCAATTACCATATTTCCGTCAACAAGTTCAAATGTTTTTGACAAATGATTTTCGGCTGTTTGACCAAGACCGCTAAAAATTTCTTCATACATACGAGCTACCCTTTGAGGTGTTTCAACAAGTCCCTCTCTTGAAGGATCTTCTCCTATTGCCTCAAGTATCATAGTAACTGCCTTTTCAATTTTTTTATTATCTATTTTAATCACCCTTTCAAAAAATAAAAAAAAGCATTGTCAAAGACAACACTTCCATAACAAAGCGGAAGCAATATATCATCGCAAAAAAAATTTTTTCGTTAGAAGACTACATCCCATTCTTCTACACTTAACGTGATATACTTACTCTTCGTCTGTGTAAATTATATCACGATAAGTCAAAAAGTAAAGTAAAATATAGACGCAAAAATCGGAAGGAATTAACCGGATTTAAATTTTATTTGTCGTGGTAGATGCTATGATAAATCCAATTATTATTGAGCATATAACATTTGATGTATTACATTTTTTTAGGATAAAGCATAATAAAATAGATAACATACTGTAAATTAAAAATGAAATTAAAAAATTTTTGACATATTTTTTATCGGATATTCCCACAGAAAGTTTAAATATCATTAGAGTAAAATTTACTATAATTGCTAAAAATGTAAGTGATAAATAAAAGATTAAAAACCATGTAAAATTAAAATTTGGTTCATAATTTAAATATGACATTATATATATTAAAGTTGATGTTACTATAAATAATATATTTACATATGGTGCAAGTTTTTTTATGTATTTCATGTTGTACCTCCACAGATATTATAGCATACAGCATCAAAAATTATAATGGCATTTGAAGATATAGCTCATAAGTGTTAAAATAAAATTAGGGAAGAATATTAAATTTATGAAAATAAAAAAACAGGGGTGATTGATGATGGAAAAAGCTAAGAGAGAAAATCTTATAATTGAAATATTTAACAGTGCAAGTCATGGCATCGGAGTAATTATAGGAATTGTGTTTCTAATCTTAATGATTTTTAAATTTGCAAGTATTATAAGCGCTTCAGAATTTGCAGGATATATAATTTATGCAAGTTGTTTTATATTTATGTTTTTGGCAAGTACATTGTACCATGGGATTCAGAATGAAAAAGCAAAGGGGATACTTAGAATTTTTGATCATTCTGCAATATTTTTCTTTATTGCAGGTTCATATACACCAATAATTTTAACAATATTGGAGGGAAAAGCTAAAATTTTATTTTTAAGCTTAATTTGGACTATTGCAGCAATAGGATTTATTTTTAAACTATGCACCTACGGGAAGTATGATAAGTTTAAAAAATTGTCGGTGTTCATATATGTGTTTATGGGTTGGATTTCAATTTTTATGATAAAGGAAATACTGCTAAAGACAAGTTTTACATTTCTAATATTGATAGTTTCAGGTGGAATAATATATACAATGGGAACTTACTTTTATAAGAAAAAATTACCGTTATATAATCATATAATATGGCATTTTTTCGTACTTGCAGCAGCAATTTGTCATCTTGTTGCCATATATAATTTTTTGCAATAGATAGTGTTAAAAATTATATGGGTATATTTATATCATAGAAAGTTGAGGTAAGTATATGATATATGATTTTAAGGTAAAAGATACATTTGGAGAAGAAGTTTCTTTAAGAGAGTATGACGGCTATGTAATGCTCATTGTAAATACTGCAAGTAAGTGCGGTTTTACTCCTCAGTTCGAAGGACTTGAGTTGTTATATCAAAAATATAAAGATAAAAAATTTGTAATAATAGGATTTCCATGTAATCAATTTGGAAACCAAGATCTGGGAAGTAATGAAGAAATAAGAACATTTTGCAGTTTGAACTACGGAGTGAGCTTTCCCATGATGGCAAAGATAGATGTAAATGGAGAAAATCAAGCTCCTCTTTATAAATATTTAAAGAGTGAAAAGAGGGGAGCATTGTTAAGTTCAATTAAATGGAATTTCACAAAGTTTTTAATAGACAGAAACGGAAATGTTGTAGAGAGGTTTGCACCTACAACAACACCTGAAAAATTGGAAAGTGAAATAGAAAATTTACTATAAAAAGGCTGAACTTGTGTCAGCCTTTTTTGTATGTGATTGCAAAGGATTTGAGGCTATGCTAAACTAAAATTGTAATAAAATAATAGAAAGAAAAGGTGATATCGTGAATTATGATTATGAATACTTTAAAGAGAGCGCTGATTATATATTATCAAAAATAAATTTCAGACCGAGTATAGGGATAGTACTCGGTTCGTGCTTAGGTGAGTTGTCGGATGAAATTGAAAATCAAGTAATAATTGATTATGATGAAATTCCCAATTTTTTAAAATCTACGGTTAAATCTCATGCAGGTAGGTTAATATTGGGACAGTTGAAGGGAAAAGATGTAATATGTATGTCCGGTAGATTTCACTATTATGAGGGGTATGAATTTGAACAGCTTGTAATTCCCATAAGAGTATTTAAACTGCTTGGGGTTGAAACTGTAATACTTACTAATGCTGCAGGTGCAATAAATATTTCTTATAATACAGGGGACATAATGTTGATAGAGGATCACATAAAATTTATGGGGTCAAGTCCTCTTAGAGGAAATAATTTTGATGAATTCGGTCCAAGATTTTTTGATATGTCAAATGCGTATGACAGAGAACTTAGAGAAATTGTGAAGAAGTCGGCAAAAGATTTAGGTATTAATCTAAAAGAGGGAATATATTTTTATGCAGAAGGTCCGCAGTTTGAAACGCCTGCAGAAATAAGAGCTATGAGAGCAATGGGAGCCGATGCTGTGGGAATGTCAACTGTAACAGAAGTGATAACGGCAATACACTGTAATATTAAAGTTATCGGATTATCCTTAATAAGTAATATGGCGGCAGGAGTTTTAAATAATAGAGTTACAGCCGAGGAAGTTGATATAGTGGCAAGTCAGTCGGCGGAAAAATTTAAGCGATTGGTAAATGAAATAGTAAAAAAAATTTAGAGGTAACTTATGATAAGACAAGATAACGATTTGGCATTTATGCTTAAATATGAAAATGTGGCGTGGTATGAAAACGGTGCAGTTAAAATTTTAGACAGAAGAGTATATCCCACAGAGATAAAATTTGTAACATGTCATAGCTATATTGAAGTTGCAGAGGCAATAGCAGATATGGTAACACAAAGTGCAGGACCATATACTGCTGCCGGTATGGGTATGGCACTTGCAGCCTACGAATGCAGAAATATGAAATGGGAAGATATTCTGAGCTATTTAGAAAAAGCATCATGCATACTAAGTCATGCAAGACCGACTACGGTTGAGCGCATGAAGAAAGTTACGGAAGGCTGCTTAAATGCTGTAAAAAATTTTGCAGATTCGGGCAGAGCATTTGATGAGATAATTTTTGAGAGAACACTTGAAAGCTTAAACCGAAGATATTTTACAATGAGCATTGTTGCAAAAAATTTAGTGAATCTATTTCCGGATAATGCATCTATAATGACTCAGTGTTTTGGTGAGACAATAGTGGGAACAATGCTGAGAGAAGCTAAGCAAAGAGGCAAGGACATAAAACTTTTTGTACCGGAAACAAGACCGTATTTTCAAGGAGCAAGGCTTACTGCAAGCGTTGCAAGGCAGCAGGGATTTGATACAACTGTAATTACAGATAATATGCCCGCATTTGTGATGAAAAATAATAAAATAGACTTGTTTACATCAGCTGCAGATGTTATTTGTATGGACGGACATGTTGTAAATAAGATAGGCACATATCAAATAGCGTTGTGTGCAAAATATCATGGAGTTCCATATTTTGTAACAGGAATACCCGATGAAAAAAATTCTGACATATCAAGTGTTACTATAGAGTATAGAGATCCGAGACTTGTACTTGAAGCAAGAGGGATAAAAAATACACTTGATGGAGTTTGCGGATACTATCCGTCATTTGACATAACACCACCGCATTTAGTAAGTGGAGTAGTTACTGACAAGGGAGTATATGTACCGTATAATTTAAAGAGGTATTTTGAAACAGAAGTAAAAGAATATTATTAAGAGGTTTTAGTATGTTGATGGAAAAAGAGAGAGAGCTTGTCGTTGAATATGGGAAAAAATTAATTACCCATGGACTTACAAAAGGCTCCGGTGGAAATATAAGTATATTTGACAGAGAGAATAAAGTTATGGCTATAAGCCCAAGCGGCATGAACTATTTTGAAACAAAAATTAATGATATAGTAATTATGAATTCAGACGGGAATGTGATAGAAGGCAATTTAAAACCGTCAAGTGAGTGGCAAATGCACTTGATATATTACAATAACAGAGAAGATGTGGACGCAATAGTACATACTCACTCAAAATATGCAACTGCAATTTCGTGTATGGGAGAAACACTTCAGCCTGTTCACTATTTAATAGCTCTTGCGGGGTTTGATGTCAAATGTGCAAAATATGCAACATATGGAAGTGTGGAACTTGCAAAAAATGCTTTAGAAGCGACAGAGGATAGAAATGCTGTACTTCTTGCAAATCACGGTCTAATAGCATTGGGTTCGAGTATAGAAGAAGCATTTTCTACAGCGGAACATTTGGAATATGTATCTGAATTATATTATCTGACAAAGCTGATTGGAGGAGGCAACCTTTTAACAAAAGAACAGCTTGAAGAAGTTATGAAAAAATTTAAAAGCTATAAATATAAATAAATGTAAAATTTGATATAATTTTTATACAATACATCAGGAGGACAATATGCATAACTTATATGTAAAACAAAAAGTTTTTAAGATTACCGATCATTATGAAGTTTTGGACTATAATCAAAATGCGGTTTATTATGTAGATCAGGATTTTAAAATTATAGGAAATACAGTGAATGTAACTAAAGCAGACGGAAGCGGAAATTTTGTTATTGATAGAGAAATTTTTACGCTTATGCCAAGATATAACGTAAAATTCAGTGATGGAAGATCATTTGTGATAAAGCAAAACTTCACATTTTTTAGAAAAGATATTGATGTTATCTCAGATGAGTACTCACTAAAATTGGAAGGCAATTTTTTAGACTTAAATTTTTCGATATATGATTCTGAAAGATTGGTCGGAGAAATCAGCCAAGAAATATTAGCGTGGGGAGATACTTTTGTAATAAGGGTAATTGAACCTGAATATGAGGAAGAATTACTTGCTCTTTTAATTGCAGTAGATGATATAAAAGATATGCAACAACATTGATTGGTATTTAAGGATTTAATAATAAGCTGAAAATACAGATAAAAATGGTACGATTAAAAAATAAATATGAATTCGGGGAAGATACTTATGAGTAAAAAACAACTAACACCGGAACAGCAAAGATTAGACTTAGATCTTATGATTATTGGGATTGTCACTTTTGCAGTTTTTGGAATATATGCAGTATACGGTACTCAAATGAAAGATTTCATTACAAACAGCAGTGTTAATTTGGTTTCAAGACTGTTATTTAATGCCGGAATACAGTTTGGAGTAGCCGGGTTAGGAATAGTCGCTGTAATGATTTTGAGAAAAGAAAGTTTCTATGAATATGGATTGAAAAAGAAAAATATTTTAAAATCAATACTTGGAACTATACTTTTTTTTATACCGTTGATTATTTATGAGTTTGCATCAGGAAACTTTAAGGGATACCGACCATTTTCAAGCATTTTAATAAGAGATGATGTAATATCCGGCGGTTTTCCGATAAATGTTTTGGGAATGTTATTAATTATTTTGACTTGGGGATTTTTTGAAGGAGTTAATTATGTAGTAATATCCGACAAAATTAATCAACGCTATCCTTTTAAGAATATTTGGATAAACTATGGCGCTATTATCTGTGCAATAATTTGTTTACTTTTTCATCCGATAAACACAAGCTTTTGGGGAATTATTGAACTGATTACTACATTTATTGCCATTTATGGAATGTTGGTTGTAAAAACTGAAACGGAAAATGCCTGGGGATGTATTTTTGCATTTTGCTTTATTTGGAATGCTCTATAAATTTCGGTTTGTAAAAAAAAAAATAAACAATTTAGGGTTATAGAAAAATGATATAGTTATAAAAATAGATATATGAATTTAGAGAGGTATTATATGATAAAAAATGAAAATTTAAAATTAATCATACCTACTATTGAATATGAAAAGGAAATACAAAACTTTAGACAAGAATTTATAAAATATGGCGGCTCTATGGACGGTTGCTTATCTTTACGAAAAATGGAAAATATTTCAGAATGGATAAAACAGGTGGAAGACTTTTCAGCATTAGAGACTTGTCCAAAAGGATTTGTTCCTCAAACACAATTTATTTGCTTGAGGGAAGCGGATAATAAAATTGTAGGCGTTATTCAGATTAGACACTATCTTAACGAATTCTTAGGACAATATGGTGGACATATAGGTTATTCAGTATGCAGTTCGGAGAGAAAAAAAGGCTATACGACCTTCATGTTACGAGAAATTCTTCCGATATGCAAAGAATTAGGTTTGGAAAAAATACTAATAACATGTTTAAAAGACAATGAAGCCAGCAAGAGAGTTATAATAAATAATGGTGGAATTTATGAATCAACTGTTTATGAACCAACTGAAAAAGTTAGTCTTGAGAGATATTGGATAGATTTATCTGATTGACAAATCGGCTTGTAGAAAAAAACAAAATAGGCAATTTAAGGTGATAGAAATATCGCCTTTATTATGCGAAAAACAAGTAGGTAAAGAATCAGAACACAACATTATTGAACTTGTAAGAATGAATATTTTGTATAGTTAGACAAATATGGAACTTTTAAAGATTGCATATAATAATAGAAAGTATACAAATTAGAATCTGAGGAGGTTGTTTAATGAAGAAAAATAAAAAAATGGATCTTAGCAATAGTGATTCCACTCATTGTTCTAATAATTGTGATCGGTTATTCAAGTTTTATGAAGAATCATAAATTTGTGTTGCCTGATAATTCAACGCTAAAATCTTCACAAATCAGCCCTGTATTTGGAACAGTCAAAGTTTCTGTTGATAAGGATACATCTGTAGTATTTGTTGATGTAGAAACAAAAGAGAAATTTACTATTGATTCTATTACGGATGGCTTAACTGAGAAGATTAAACTTGAAAAAGGACATTGGTACATCGTAGAAGGAGCGGGAAATATTACTGTATCTCCTGTGGTTGTGTGTATTGAATAGTAAGAAGCCCTTTATAAAAGTGATAAATAACAGGATAAGAACTGAAAGAAGGCAGATTATGGCAAAGGGAATAATATATTTAATGACTACAGTTGTTTCGGGACTTATTAAAATTGGTAAGACCGGAACAGATCAATTTGAAAATAGAATGAGATTTTTGGAAAGCAATGGATATGCAAATATTACCGGATTAAAGAGAGAATTTGCTATTGAAGTCGATGGATATGATGATAAGGAAAAACTTATCCATGATATTTTTAGTAAAAGCAGAATTGCAAATACAGAATTATTTGCGTTGGATATAGAAATAGCAAAATCTTTGTTATCTTCGTTAGACGGTAAGCAGATATATCCGAAAGACAAAAGCAAAAAAGAAGTGTTCAAAGAATCTACGGAAGAAATAAAATTGAAATCTGACACAGGATTTATTCCTGATGGCGAATATGTATTAAATCGCAATATCAGAGGATTTGGAAAGGTGAATGGTAAAGCTGTTGTAAAAAATGGTATATTTATTCTTTTGAAGGGTAGCATTTGCGGAAATACAGGTAAAGGTTATGTTCCTTCTATCAGAAAAAATGCAAAGATTAAGGATAATATATTACAAGAAGATGTTATCTGTAATAATCCATCTAGTGCAGGTTGGGTAGTTATTGGAAAATCCAATAATGGATGGATGGAGTGGAAAGATTTAAAAGGTAATTTTATTGCAGCATATAGAAATAAAGAAACAGATATGTAGAATAGTATAAAAATGTCATTTTAAAGATTCTCTATCACTTATGGAATAATAAGCATGGTTAAAAAATAAAAAGGCTAAAGCCTTTTTATTTTTTTTGTACTATTTAATTTGAAAAATTATGTGACAATTTAAAATGACCATCATGATTCATAAGCTCATCAAAGCTGTTTGTTTATACAATGTTTCCATTTTTATCACAAGTATACTGTCATATCGTTTCATATTTTTACTCATGCTATGTGTAATTGAAACAACAGTTTTATCTTTCAACTCCAATAGATTTTTCACGATGCCATCAGCAGTCTTGTTATTACCTGTATAATTAACTTGTCTATTTTATAAATCGGATGATAATTTTATATTCAATTCAAATTTATATTAATATTTGATAATTAATATAAAAAATGGTAAAAATCCTATAAAAAAGCTGTATTTTTTAACTATTTGAGTATATAATATATTTCGGTTAATTATGTAAATATTTCTTGTAATTGAACTTATATAAATTACGTGATAAAATATTAATTTAGGTAAAGAAAGGGTGGTAAAATGAGTTTTTTGGAGAAACTTTTTGGCTCCTATAGTGATAGAGAAATAAAAAAAATAGAACCACTGGTAAATAAGGTAATGAACCTTGAAGCAAGTATGGAAAAATTGTCTGATGAAGAACTTAAAGCTAAGACACAGGAATTCAAAAATAGATATAACAACGGAGAGTCATTAGATGAAATGTTGCCGGAAGCATTTGCGGTAATGAGAGAGGCGGCATGGAGAGTACTTGGAATGAAACACTTCAGAGTACAGGTAATAGGTGGTATTATACTTCACCAAGGACGTATTGCTGAAATGAAAACAGGGGAAGGTAAGACTCTTGTAGCGACACTTCCCGCATACTTAAATGCGCTTAGCGGTAAGGGCGTTCATATTGTAACGGTAAATGATTATCTTGCAAGCCGTGATAAGCAGTGGATGGGTAAAGTGTATCAATTTTTAGGACTTACTGTCGGTTGTATTGTTCACGATATGAAACCTGAAGAGAGAAAGGTTGCATATAATGCGGATATTACTTATGGAACAAATAATGAATTCGGATTTGACTATCTAAGAGATAATATGGTTATTTACAAAGAAGAGATGGTTCAAAGAGAGCTTAATTATTGTATAGTAGATGAGGTTGACTCAATATTAATTGACGAGGCAAGAACTCCGCTTATAATTTCAGGTCAGGGAGATGAGTCTACAGATTTATATATAAGAGCAAACAATTTTGTAAATACGTTAACTCGTAGAATAAAGACAGAGGATGAGTCGAACTTTGAGAGATTTAACAGAGAGTTTGAGGAAGAAACTGTTGATTTTGTAATAAGTGAAAAGGATAAAACTTCTACACTTACAGATAAAGGTATCGCAAAGGCGGAAAGATATTTTAATATTGACAACTTGTCAGATCTTGAAAATATGGAAATTTCTCATCATATAAATCAAGCGTTGAAGGCAGTAGGAAATATGAAGAGAGATATAGACTATGTCGTAAATGATGGAGAAATTATAATTGTAGATGAATTTACAGGTCGTTTGATGTATGGACGTAGATATTCAGAGGGACTACACCAGGCAATAGAAGCTAAAGAAGGTTTGGAAGTTAAGGCTGAATCTAAAACACTTGCTACAATTACATTCCAAAATTATTTCAGAATGTATTCTAAGCTTGCAGGTATGACAGGAACCGCAATGACAGAAGAATCCGAATTTAGAGATATTTATCATATAGACGTTGTTGAAATACCGACAAACAAACCTATAGCAAGAGAAGATAACAATGATTCAATTTATAAGAATGAAGATGCAAAGTTCAGAGCGGTAGTAAAAGATATACAAGCTGCACATGAAAAAGGGCAACCGGTTCTTGTCGGAACTATATCAATTGAAAAATCTGAAGAACTTTCAAAATATTTAAAGAGAGCAGGAATTAAACACAATGTATTAAATGCTAAAAAGCATGAACAGGAATCTGAAATTGTTGCTCAAGCCGGACGTTTTGGAGCCGTTACAATTGCCACAAATATGGCAGGACGTGGTACCGATATTGTACTTGGCGGTAATCCTGAATACATGGCAAAGGTTGAACTTAAAAAGCATGGAATGGAAGATGGAATTCTTGAACAGGTAGATTCATTTAACGAAACATCTGATGAAGTTATAGTTGAGGCAAGAAGACAGTATCAAGAACTTGTAAAGAAATTTAAAGTTGAAACTGACAAAGAAGCACAAGAAGTTGCGAATGCCGGCGGACTTCATATTATAGGAACTGAAAGACACGAATCACGTCGTATAGATAATCAGTTGCGTGGACGTTCAGGTCGTCAAGGAGACCCGGGTTCTACAAGATTTTATATATCCGGCGATGATGATCTTATAAGATTGTTTGCGGGAGATAGATTTAAGGACACTATGGAAAAGATAGATGCGCCTGAAGATGAACCTATCGAAGCCGGAATTCTTACAAGATTGATAGAGTCGGCACAGAGAAAAGTTGAAGGTAACAATTTTTCAATTCGTAAACATGTTTTACAATATGACGATGTCATGAATAAACAAAGAGAAGTAATATACAGGGAAAGAAGAAGAGTTCTTCAAGGTGAAAATCTTAAAGATGACATTGCACTTATGGTTGATGATGTAATTGAAAAGAATGTTGATTTCTATAATAAGGTAGATGAAACAGGAAATAGACATCTTGATTTTGAAGGTTTAGTTGGATTTGGAGTGAGAGAATTCGGATTTGATGAAGGATTCTTGGCAGATTTGAATAATTCGACAGTAGAACAAGTAATTGAAAGATTTAATACTCTTGCAAGAGAAAAATATACACAAAAGGAAGAAGAATTTGGTGACGAAAAATTTAGAGAAGTGGAAAGAGTTGTACTTCTTCAAGTAGTTGACCAAAAGTGGATGGATCATATAGATGCAATGGATCAACTTAGAAAAGGTATAGGACTTAGAGCGGTAGGTCAAGTTGATCCGGTAAGAGCATATGGACAAGAAGGCTTTGACATGTTTGAAGAAATGAATGAGTCCATAAAGGAAGATACAGTAAAAATGTTGTTCCATGTGGTAAATCCGGAGAGGGTACAAAGGGTTAGAGTTGCAAAAGAGGTTGAAACTGTAAATCCTGATAACGGAAAGAAAAAGCCTTTTGTAAGAAAGACTAAAAAAGTCGGAAGAAATGATCCGTGTCCATGCGGAAGTGGAAAGAAATATAAAAATTGTTGCGGACGAAATGAATAAAAGAAAAGCTCCTAATAAGGAGCTTTTTTTATATTTCAATTGCATTTAAAACTTCTTCAAGTCTTGGAGTGATTTTTTCAATAACATAGGTGGTCATAGGATTTTCAAGATTTCCTATTTTCATGAGGTTAAAGAACGAATCGGAACCTCCGGCTTTACAAAGAGTAATATATTCATCCAATGTCTTTTTAGGATAGTCAATATACTTTAAAAGATATTGAAAAGCACAAACTTGAGCTAAGGTATAGTCAATATAGTAGAAAGGAGAGTTGAATACGTGAGCTTGACCGAACCAGTAAGTTCCTTGATTTAAATAGTCATCATCATAGTCTAAATCAGGAGTGTACATAAGTTCCAATTCATGATATTTTTGTCTTCTTTCTTTTGGAGTTGCATTCGGATTTTCATATACAAAATGTTGGAAATGATCTATTGTAGCTCCATAAGGTATAAACAGTAAAGCACTCTTTAATGCGGAATATCTAAATTTATTGGCATCTTTTCCGAAGAATGAATTCATCCAAGGCCAAGTTAAAAATTCCATACTCATTGAATGAATTTCACAAGCTTCATAAGTTGGCCAAATATATTCAGGAAGAAGTTGATATTGAGACATAAAATTTTGAAAAGCGTGACCTGCCTCGTGAGTTATTACATCAATATCTCCTCTTGTTCCGTTGAAGTTTGAAAATATAAAAGGTGATTTATATTTATCAAAGCTTGTACAATATCCTCCTGCACGTTTTTTAGGCTTTGCAACTAAATCCATAAGTTCATTTTCAACCATAAAATCGAAAAATTTTCCTGTTTCGGGACTTAATTCCCGATACATTTTTTGAGCATTTTTAACTATGAAATCACAATCTCCATTCGGATTTGAATTTCCGTCTATAAAGTCACATGCAATATCAAAATATTTGAAATCTTCTATTCCAAGTCTTTCAGCTTGGGATTTTCTTATAGATACTGCTAAAGGAGTAAAAGATTTTAAAAGTTTTTCTCTATATTTTGCAACATCTTTATGATCATAATCTGTTCTCTTCAACAGCTTATATTGAAGCTCTACATAGTTTTCATATCCAAGAGCGTGAGCCATATCTGTACGAACCTTTACAAGTTCATCAAAGATTGAATCAAATTCTTCTTGATGTTTTTCAAAAAAAGCATTTTTTGCCTTATATGCTTCTCTTCTCAGTTCTCTGTCCGGATCTTGTAAAAAAGGCGGCATTTGAGTTATGGTATAAATATTTCCTCTAAATTCAATTTTTGAATTTGCTATAATTTTATTATATTTTGTAATCAACTCATTTTCTTTTTGCATAAATGGAATGGCAGCATCATTTAATACAAGATTACACTCTAAGAGATTAAAATAGTGTTTTCCAAAATGTTTTTCAAGTTCACTTCTAAATTTTGAATTAAAAATTGCCTTTGAAACTTCTGTGTTAAGAGTTTCAAAAATAGGAGTGTTTTCATCAAAAAAAGAATTTTCCGCTTCATAAAATTCATCAAGAGTATCAATTGTATGTCTTACAGATGCGATAGAAAATGTGGTTTCTAAATCCTTTTTAAATTCTGCAAATTCTTCAATAATTTTAATTTGTTCATCCGCAGAGTTTGCCTTATTTAGATTTTCTTTAACGTTATTAAAATAAGCTTTAACTTTATTTATATCAGGTCTTACATACGGCATATCTTTAAATTTCATATATAACCTCCTTTGAAATTATTAATTAAAGTATAACTCTTATAAGCAGTTAATTGCAAGTAAAACAATAATAAAAACTTGTTTAATTAAATGCGATAAATCATCCATTAAATCAATATATCATCAAATTAAATCGATAAATCAAATTATATTAAAAAGTATAAAATAAAATTTATTAAATTGATATTATGACAAATTCGTGGTAAAATTTCATTACAAGAAATTATTACTTTAAATAGTTACGTTGGAAAATAGGTGAAAAAATGGAAGGAAAAATAGCTTTATGCGAAATGAAGAATCTGCATACCGGATTTAGAATTAGGGATAATTATTATGATGCTGTTGATGATGTGAGCCTAACTCTATATTCAGATGAAGTTCTTGCAATAGTTGGAGAGTCCGGATGTGGAAAAAGCACATTAGCTACCACTATAATGGGGTTACATGATTTTAATTATACCAGAGTGTCAGGTGAAGTTAATTTTGAGGGGAAAAATATACTTGAACTCAATGAAGAGGAATATAACAAGATAAGAGGCGGAAAGATAGGAATGATATTTCAAGATCCTCTTTCAGCTCTTAATCCGCTACAAAGAATAGGTCAACAAATAGAGGAAGGACTTATATATCATACGGATCTTAATGCAGAGCAGAGAAAACAAAGAGCTTTTGAACTATTGTCAAGAGTAGGAATTGAAAAGCCTGAAAGAATATATAGACAATTTCCTCATCAGCTTTCCGGTGGTATGCGTCAGCGTGTTATGATAGCAATAGCACTTAGCTGCAAACCCAAAATATTAATAGCTGACGAGCCTACAACAGCTCTTGATGTAACAATTCAAGCACAGATTTTAGACTTGATATCAGATTTACAAAAAGAAATTAAAGCGGGAATAATACTTATAACTCATGACCTCGGTGTAGTTGCGCAAATGGCGGATAGGGTTGCAGTAATGTATGCAGGAGAGATAGTTGAACTTGCAGAAAGTGAAGAACTGTTTACAAATCCATTACATCCATATACCAAGAGTTTATTAAATTCAATTCCGCATCTTGATAAAGAAGATGATAAACTTCATGTAATAAAAGGTATGGTTCCGTCATTAAAGAACCTACCGCGAACAGGTTGCAGATTCTCTGAAAGAATTCCTCATATACCTCATGAGGCTCATGAAGAAAATCCTACACTTCACGAAGTTAGTCCTGGGCATTTTGTAAGATGCACCTGCTGGAAAGATTTTTATTTTGATGAGGAGGATGACAACTAATGAGTTTACTTGAAGTAAAAGACCTTAAAGTTCATTATCCTATAAGAGGCGGATTTTTCAATAAGGTAGTTGACCATGTATATGCGGTAGACGGCGTAGATATGGTAGTAGAAGAAGGTAAGACCTACGGTTTGATAGGGGAGTCTGGATCCGGAAAATCTACCATAGGAAAAGCAATTATAGGTCTTGAGAAGGCGACATCGGGAGAAGTAATATATAAAGGAAAAAACGTTCTTGACCCCAGGGTTAGAAAAGAACTGAAATATAATCAGGATGTTCAAATGATATTTCAAGACTCAATGTCAAGTCTTGACCCGAAAAAAAGGGTATTGGACATCTTAGCGGAACCCATTAGAAATTTTGACAATCTTAATGAAGAAGCTGAAAAGAAAAGAGTATTTGAATTACTTGAAATAGTAGGTATGCCGAAGGATTCAATATATAAATATCCATTTGAATTTTCAGGCGGACAAAGACAAAGACTTGGAGTAGCAAGAGCAATAGCCTGCAAGCCGAAACTTATAATTGCAGATGAACCGGTATCTGCGCTTGATCTTTCAGTTCAGGCACAAGTGCTTAATTATCTAAAAAAGATACAAAAAGATTTGAATTTGTCATATATATTTATTTCTCACGACCTCGGCGTAGTAAGACATATGTGTGATTATATTTATATAATGCATAGAGGAAGATTTACAGAAACAGGTTCCAGAGAAGATATATATAATAATCCTCAGCATATATACACAAAGAGATTGATAGCATCAATTCCTCAAATAAATCCTAAAGCGAAAGAGATTTTAAAGGAAAAGAGAGAATTAGTGGATAAAGAGTATGAACAGTCTTACTCTGAATATTACGATAAAGACGGAAAAGTATATACTCTTGAAAAAATGTCCGAGACACATTTTGTAGCACAGAAAAAAGGAGGTAATATCTAATGTGGAAAACAATACTTAGAAGAATACTTCTTATGATACCTCAACTTTTCATTTTAAGTATCTTGGTATTTATAATAGCAAAGGCGATGCCGGGAGATGCACTTACAGGTCTTATAGGACCTAAGGTAAGTCTTGAGGTAATAGAAAAGCTTAGACTTGAGGCGGGATATTACGATCCGTGGTATGTACAATATATAAGATGGATTACAAAGGCATTTCACGGTGATTTAGGAATAAGTTATAACTATAAATTACCCGTGCTTACAGTTATAGGACCTCGTGCGTTAAACAGCTTTGTACTGTCTCTTTTATCATTGATAATAATGTATATAATAGCACTTCCTGTAGGCATTTTTGCGGGAAAAAATCAAGGTTCAAGATTTGATAAAGGAGTAGTATTCTTCAACTTCTTTACATTTGCAATTCCATCATTTGTATTATATCTATTTGCAATTTTAATATTCGGATATAAACTAAAGTGGACACCTACGATAGGTTCAGTTGCAACCGGTCTTGCAAAGGGAACATTTGAATATTATTTAAGTAAATTACATCATATGATTCTACCTGCTTTGTGTATGGGAATATTAAGTACAACAGGAACAATTCAATATTTGAGAAATGAAGTAATAGATGCAAAAACATGTGATTATGTAAAAACGGCAAGAAGTAAGGGAGTTCCGATGAATAAAGTATATACAAAACACATATTCAGAAACTCGTTACTTCCGATAGCGGCATTTTTCGGATTTCAAATATCGGGACTTCTTGGAGGTTCGGTAATAGCAGAGGGAATATTTAACTATCAGGGAATGGGTAAATTTTTCTTAGAGTCGTTATTGACAAGAGATTACAGTGTAGTTACAGCACTGATATTAATATACGGACTACTTTTCTTACTCGGTTCATTAGTATCCGATATTACAATGACAATTGTAGATCCGAGAATAAGAATAGAGTAGGGGGAAGTCGGAACTATGAAACTTAAAAAGACAAAAAATAGTTTAGTGGAAGAAAACTTAAAGACAGAAAATCCGACAGGTTTTTCCGTTATTGCAAGAGAATTTAAAAAAGATAAGCTTGCAATGTTTTCGCTTATAGTATTGGTAGTATTTATAGTAACAGTTTTTGCGACTGCAATGACAATAGACTTAAAACAATTACAGGCAGTAGATATACTTAGAAAGTATGAACCGCCTTCATTCAATAACTTCTGGAATTTCTTCGGAAGAGATTCAGGTGGACGTAGTGTAATGGGATATGTAATTGTGGGAGCAAGAAACTCAATAACTATCGGCTTTGCTATTACAATAATTACAACATTGATCGGACTTATTACGGGACTTTCAATGGGGTACTATGGCGGTAAAGTAGATTCAATAGGGATGAGAATAGTAGACTTTATAGGAATTTTGCCGTCACTTATGATTATAATCGTGTTTGTAAGTATATTACCTAAATATGATGTGTGGCAATTTATATTGATTTTCAGTGCGTTTTATTGGCCGGGAACAACAAGACTTGTTCGTTCAAAGGCATTGTCTGAGGCGAGAAGAGATTATGTAAATGCATCAAAGACAATGGGAACAAGTAATCTGAAAATTATGTTCGGTGGAATACTTCCTAATATTTCATCAATAATAATAGTAGATTCAACTCTTGCGCTTGCAGGAAACATCGGTGTGGAAGTTGCACTTTCATATTTGGGATTTGGACTTCCGCAATCAGTTCCGTCGCTTGGAACTCTAATATCTTATGCATCAAAGCCTGAAATCATTCAATATAAATACTATGTGTGGTTGCCTGCAGCATTGATATTATTATTTATGATGCTTGCTATAAACTACGTAGGACAGGCATTAAGACGTGCATCGGATGCAAAACAGAGATTGGGTTAATTTGGTAATAAAGCTTTGGCTTTTTACGATAAAAAAAATAGGAGGGAATTATATTATGAAGAAGAATATTGCTAAGTTAGCTGGAATAATGGCTTGTGCATTATTGTTCACAGCTTGTGGAGATGTAAGCGGAGGAGGAGGTTCTTCAAAAGAGCCTACTGACGTAAAGCAAACAACATCTGCAATTGAAGAAAAATATCCTGCATTAGTTGAAAATGAAGGCGAACCTGTAGAAGGTGCAACATTAAAGGTTGCCATTGTATCAGATTCTCCATTTAAGGGAGTTTTTAATGGATTTTTATATACTGATGCGATAGACGATAACTTTATGAAGTATACAATGGACGGGGCTTTTCCTGTAGACGGAGACTTCAAATTAATTACAAACAGTGATGAAACACCTATAAATCTTTCATTTGATGAAGCTGAAAAAACAGTTACTTACAAAATTAATCCTAACTTTAAATGGTCTAATGGAGAACAAGTAACAACAGCTGATATTGTAAAGACTTATGAAATAGTTGCAAACCAAGACTATATAACAGCAGCACAATCTGCAAGATTTGATGAGTCAATGGAAAAAATAGTTGGTATTGTAGATTATAACCAAAAGAAAGCTGATAAGATTTCAGGACTTGAAGTTATAGATGATTCTACAATGAAAATACATTTAACAGAAATAACTCCGTCTGTGCTTTGGGGAGGATGTTTCTGTGGTGAATTTGTAAATGCAAAGCAATTTGAAGGCGTGGCAATGGATAAAATTATCGAATCGCCTGCACTTAGAAAAAATCCTCTTTCTTATGGTCCATACTTTATTAAAGATATGGTATCAGGAGAAAAAGTAATATTTGAAGCAAATCCATACTACTACAAGGGAGAACCTAAGATTAAGAACTTAGAAATGGAAATACTTCCACCATCTCAACAAGTAGCTGCTATAAAAGCAGGTAAGTATGACCTTGTATTTGGAACAAATGTTGATGTATTCCCTGAATTAATTGAACTTGACAACATCAATGTAGCAACAAGAATGGATTTATATATGAGCTATCTTGGATTTAAGCTTGGAACATGGGATGCTGCAAAAGGCGAAGTAGTTGTAAATCCGGAAGCAAAAATGGCAGATCCTAACTTAAGAAAGGCAATGGGATATGCAATAGATAATGATGCACTTGGAGAACAATACTACCATGGACTAAGATTTACAGCTGCATCACCTATACCACCACTATTTGCAACACTACATGATCCGGAAATTACAGGATATAAGTTGGACCTTGAAAAAGCAAAAACACTTCTTGATGAAGCGGGATTTAAAGATGTAAACGGAGATGACATCAGAGAAGATAAGAATGGAAATCCTTTAAAGATTAACTTGGCAATGATGAGCGGTTCAGAAATTCAAGAACCACTTTCTCAATACTATATGCAACAATGGAAATCTATCGGATTAGATGTAGAATTGGTTGATGGAAGACTACTTGATTTCCATAACTTCTATGACAGATTAGAAGCGGACGATGAAGGCATTGATTGTTACATGGCTGCATTCGGATTAGCATCTGACCCTGACCAAATCGGACTATTCGGAAAGAAGGCACCATTTAATATGGCTCGTTACACATCTGATGAATTACAAGCAGCAGTTGAAAAATTAGGTTCTGCAGAAGCTATGGATGATGCAAAGAGAGTAGAATTATATCATAATTTTGAAAAAGTATTTACAAATGAAGTGCCAATTATCCCACAAATGAACAGAGTAGACATTCTTCCTATAAACAAGAGAGTAAAAATGTATGACTGGAGATGGGATGACAGCGAAACAGGATTCACTTGGGCAAAGATTGAACTTGTAGCAAACGAACCTATAGCAAGTGGAAACTAATTAAAAATTAAACTACTTCAGAGAAATCTGAAGTAGTTTTTTTATATAATAAAATTTAAAAAGTTTAATTTTGCAGGTATTTAGAATATAAATATAGCATGCAAAATTAGAATGATTGTAAAATGAAATTATATTATTTCAGTTTTTATATTTAATTTATGATTTTAAATTATTATCGGACTTTTCAAATAGTCTTCCATAAAGTTTTTGTTTATCATCATATTATACATATTAGTTGCAAAAATTTCCTTTTCGGCAATTTGTTTGATTGTTGAGTTTTTGTTTAGAGAGTTTATTTTTGCAAATTTATCTATGAAAAAAATATTTTTATCTTTCAAAACTTTTAAAATTTCAGTTCCGTTTTTCCCTATTCCCAAAATTCTTATATAATTTGCGTTTAAAGCCTCAAATATAAAATCTTTTTTAATATCAAGTATAATTTGAGTTATAAGTCTTGATATTCTCGATTTGGTATATCGTTTTGAAGATACGGATTCTATAAAGTCATATATGTTTTTATTACTAAGGTATTTCATAAATCTGTTTTCAAGTCCGTTTTCATAATCGACATAATTTTCGTAGTTAATCTTTTGACTGAGCACTAAGAATTTAAAGATTTCAAAATATCTGTCTTGAAAATTATAAGAGCTGTTTTTAATTTCATCAAATGACTTTTTAGGCACTAAGTTTTCAATTGAATTCAGATTTTTATTTTCAATCAGCTTTCTTATACTGCTTGCAGATGTAAAATTATCAATTATTAAATCTGAGTTGTGACAGGTGTTTTTTCTTTGGATTACGGCAGGTTGAATATATGAATTTATATGTTTTAATGCTTTTAGATATTCTATGCCGAGTATGTTATTTGACTTTTTCAGTATTTCAATTTCCATGTCGTCTAAAAAATCATAGGACAGTTCTCTTGCTTCAAGATATGATTTTCCGGCTGATAAATAGTTTTTTAATTTTTCTTCAGAATTTTTTTTGTTGAGTTCTATCTTTTCATTTATTTTTAGAAGATTTTCCAAGCTGTCTTCAGCTCCAAAATATAAATAGTCTATTGAATCTAAGCTCTTAAGTATATTTATTGCACCTTTAGAAAAAATTTCAGCGTTTGATGTTGAAAATATAACGGGAAGTTCTAATACTAAATCTGCACCGTAAGTTAGGGCAATTTTTGTTCTGGTAAATTTATCTATTATCGCAGGAGTACCTCTTTGAGTAAATGATGAACTCATTATTATAACGGCATTTAGATTTTTTTCTTTTATTTTTTTCAGTTGGTATAGGTGTCCGTTATGAAACGGATTATATTCTGCTATTATAGCTGCGGTTTTCATAATAATTTCTCCAATATTTTATAATTCTAATAAATATGATATAATAAAATTAATAAAATTAAAAGTAGGAGGATCAAATGAAAATATTAGTTATTAACTGTGGTTCATCTTCACTAAAATATCAATTGATTGATATGGATGGAGAAAAGGTAATTGCAAAGGGACTTGTTGAAAGAATTGCTATAGAAGGCTCTCGTATAAAACACGAAACAATAGGAAAAGAAAAGAAAGTTATAGAAGAACCATTAAAGGACCATAACGATGCACTTAAGTTAGTTATGAACTCAATAGTGGATCCTGAATTCGGTGCAATCAAATCTCTTGATGAAATAGGAGCGGTTGGACATAGAGTAGTTCACGGCGGAGAAGATTTTGCACAAAGTGTTGTAATAGATGATAAGGTTATGGAAGCTATAAATAAAAATGTAGAAGTTGCTCCACTTCATAATCCGCCTAACATTATGGGTATTGAAGCGTGCAAGAGCTTGCTTCCTAATGTAAAGCAAGTTGCAGTATTTGATACGGCATTTCATCAAACAATGCCTCCTATAAATTATCTATATGCGATACCATATAAATTTTATGAAAAATACAAGATTAGAAGATATGGATTCCACGGAACATCTCATATGTATATAACAAATAGAACTGCTGAAATTTTAGGAAAAGATGTAAATGAAATAAATTTAATTACATGTCACCTTGGCAACGGTTCAAGTATTACTGCTGTTAAGAACGGTAAATCTTATGACACTTCAATGGGATTTACACCGCTTGACGGACTTGCAATGGGAACTCGTTCGGGAATAATTGACCCGGCAATAGTACCTTATCTAATGGAAAAGGAACATTTAAGTGCTGAGCAAGTAAATAATATTTTAAATAAAGAATCAGGAGTTCTCGGAATAAGTGGAGTAAGTTCAGATTTCAGAGATATTGAGGATGCTTGCAGTGAGGGAAATGAAAGATCAAAGCTTGCACTTGACATTTTTGAAAACAATGTAAGAAAAATTATCGGTGCATATATGACTGAATTTAAAAGCTTAGATGAAATTGATGCAATAGTATTTACAGCAGGTCTCGGAGAAAATTCTAAAGAGACAAGAGCAAATATTATAAACGGATTATCAGCATTTGGACTTAAGATAGATGATGAAGCAAATAATATGAGAGGCGAAGAAAGAATTATATCAAGTCCTGAATCAAAAATTAAGGTATTGTCAATTCCTACAAATGAAGAATTGATGATCGCAAGAGATACTTTAAGATTAGTAAAATAGTTTAAGGCGTAAATAAAGGTGAAGAATTTTTTCTTCGTCTTTATTTACGCAATTGACAAATTTCAATTATTAATGTATAATAACTTGCACTGGTTTTTTAGAGGTGAAATATGAAGCTTAATATAAAAGATTTTCTGCAAAGCCCTGATAAAAAAATGGAATTTAGCGGTAAGCTTGAACATCAACAAAGTGATTATGACATTTCAAATTTGAATTTAATTTTTCCGATTGAATATAGAGGAATTATTTTTGATTTAGAAAGTGAATTATTACTTGATTTGTCAATGAATTATAAGTATAATACTCATTGTGATAGATGTTTAAAACCATTGGTCAAAGAGCAAGTTTCCAATTTGAAAGGATATTTTGTGAAAAATTCCGATATGGAATATGAAGACGGAGCGGATATTCAATATTTTGAGCTTTGTGATGGTGAAATTTTTTTAGATGATATAATAATATCACAGGTAATTACGTCCATGCCCTTTAAAAATTTATGTGATGAATTTTGTAAGGGACTATGTCCGAAATGTGGTAAGGACTTGAATGAAGGCCTATGTGGCTGTGAGAAAACTAAGGATGTAGACCTGAGATTTGAAAAACTGATGAATTTGTTTAATGATGAGGAGGTGTAACAATGGCTGTACCAAAGAGAAAAACTTCAAAGCAAAGAAGAAATAAAAGAAGAGCATCTTCTTATAGATTAAATAAAACTACTATCGTAGAATGCCCAAATTGCCATGAGGCTAAAATGCCACATAGAGTATGTCCAAGTTGCGGTTACTATGATGGAAAAGAAGTTGTTGCAATGGATTAATTAAACTTCCTACGGGAAGTTTTTTTAGTTTAAAAATAATTAAGAGCACATTTTATGATGTGCTTTATTTTATGCTTTTGGTTAAGGAATAATTATTAATGAAAAAAAGATGTATGTATGATAAAATAAAAAGTTGTAATAATATAATAAAATAAAAATCGAAAGGTGGTAGGGTAATGTCAGGACATTCTAAATGGAATAACATAAAAAATAAAAAAGGCAAAGAAGACGCAAGACGTGGAAGAATTTTTACAAAGCTTGGACGTTATATTATGGTTGCAGTAAAAGAGGGTGGACCTGATCCGGAATACAATCCATCTCTAAAGGTAGCAATAGATAAAGCTAAAGCTGAAAATATGCCGAATGACAATATAGAAAGAGCAATAAAAAAAGGCGCAGGTGCCGATGCCGATTCAAATTATGAAGAAATAACTTATGAGGGATACGGACCGAGCGGAATAGCTATTATGGTAAATTGTTTAACAGATAATAGAAATAGAACAGCTCCGGATATAAGACATGCTTTTGATAAGTATGGCGGAAATTTAGGACAACCGGGTTGTGTTTCATTTATGTTTGATAAAAAAGGACAGCTTGGAATAGAAAAGACTGACAGCATAGATGCAGATGAGTTGATGATGAGTGCGATAGAGCTTGGTGCGGATGATGTAATTGATAGAGAAGATGTATTTGAAATATTAACGGCTCCTGAGGAATATCATGTGGTTAGAAACGGACTTGAGGAAATGGGGTATGAGTTCATTCATTCTGATATAAGTTATATTCCTCAAAATTATACGGCTCTTGAAAGTGAAGATGACATAAAGAAAATGATAAAGCTAATTGACATTCTTGAAGATAATGACGATGTTCAAGAGGTATATACTAATTGGGATAGACCTGAAGAGGAAGAATAGTTGAAAATTTTAGCCATTATGGGAAGTTCAAGAAAAAATTCCAATACTGATAAATTTCTTGAACTGTTTGTAAAAAAGTTTAAATTGCAAGAAGAAGATTTAGAAAAATATACTTTAAGAGACTTGAATTATGATGGATGTATTTCATGCTACGGCTGTGGGAGAGTTCCTAAGTGTGTAGTAAAAGATGACTTAACGGAAATATATTCTAAAATTGAAGAGGCAGACTTAATTATTGTGTCTACTCCGATTTATTTCAACTCGGTTTCATCATTGACAAAGCAGTTTATTGACAGAACACAGGTATATTGGTCGAGAAAATTTATATTAAAGCTTGGACCTATTAAAGAAAAATATGGAATTGCACTTATAAATGGGGGAGCATTTAATCAAGAAAATCAATTTTTAGGTTCGGAGCTTGTTTTTGACCATTTTTTTAAAGCTACAAGCTGCAAAAAGAATATGTTTGTAGAGGTCAGCAATACCGATAGATTTCCGATTAATGAAAATAACGATGAGTTTGTAAGTTTCTTAGATAGTATAAAATTAGATTTTAACATAAGTAATGTTTATAGACTTGAAGGAGGTATAAATGAAAATTGAAATAAATAGAATGATAGATCACACATTATTAAAACCGGAATCTACAAGAGAACAAGTTAAAAATTTGTGTGAAGAGGCATTAAAATACAACTTTAAATCTGTTTGTATAAATCCATATTGGGTTGAATATGCAAGTGAGATTTTAAAGGGAAGTGAAGTTGGAGTTTGTACAGTTATAGGATTCCCTTTAGGAGCAAATACAACGGAGTTAAAGGCATTTGAAGCAAGAGAAGCCGTTAAAAACGGAGCAGCTGAAGTTGATATGGTTATAAATGTAGGACTGTTAAAAAGTGAAGAGTTTGATGCAGTTGAAAAAGATATAAAAGCAGTTGTGGATGCCGCTGATGGAAGGGTAGTAAAAGTAATATTGGAAACATGTCTGTTATCAGATGAGGAAATAATTAAAGCTTGTAAACTTTCAATGAATGCAGGTGCTGATTTTGTAAAGACATCTACAGGATTTAGTTCTCATGGAGCAACAGCTCATCATGTAAAACTTATGAAGTCGGTAGTCGGAGATAATCTTGAGGTTAAAGCATCGGGAGGAATAAGAGATTTAAAGACATCACTGGAAATGATTGACTCCGGAGCTACAAGGCTTGGTGTTAGTGCGGGAATAGCAATAGTTAAGGAGTATTTAGATGAAAATTAATCCTATTGCATTTACCATATTTAATATAGATGTAAGATGGTATGGTATATTAATTGCATTGGGAGCTTTTCTTGCGATATATTTTGATGATAAATTGTCAAAAAAAGAAAAAATGTATAATGGAGTTGTCACAGATTTTGCAGCTGTTGCTATGATTTTTGGAATAATTGGAGCAAGAGCATACTATGTGATATTTGAATGGGAATATTACAGTACTCATCTAAATGAAATATTTGCAATTAGAAATGGCGGGCTTGCAATATATGGAGGAATACTCACAGGAATATTAGTCGGATATGTATTTAGCAAGTTAAAAAAAATTTCGTTTTTAAAATTTGCAGATGTAATTGTTCCGGGATTATCTCTTGCACAGGGAATAGGAAGATGGGGAAATTTTATAAACGAAGAGGCACATGGAGGACCGACAAATCTTCCGTGGGGTATATTAGTTGACGGAGTAAAAGTTCACCCTACGTTTTTATACGAATCTATTTTGGATGTATTAATATTTATATTTTTGTATAAATATCTATTTGACAGAAAAAAATTTGACGGTCAAATTTTTATGACATATCTATGTTTCTATGGAATGGGAAGATTTTTTATAGAAGGGCTAAGAACCGACTCATTATATATAGGAGTATTTAGAGTTTCTCAGCTTGTCAGTATAGTTATGGTTTTAATAGGAGCAGTTTATATTTTGTATAATAAAAAGAGAAGTAATTAACAGCTTCTCTTTTTATGTTTCGATTGGAATAAGTGATATGATAATAATGATTTTTTTAATATTTTTGATTTATATGTTTTATGAAGTTGCTGTATTTAAGACAAATAAATTAAAGATTAAGAGCGGTAAAGTCAGAGGTACTATAAGGATAGTTCAAATATCGGATTTTCATAATAATGTTTTTGTGAATTTAAATAGACTTAGAAAAGAAATAAATATTTATAATCCGGATTTTATTTTTTTGACAGGAGATATTGTGAGCAGAGGTACTTCAAAATATGCAAAAATAGATCTATTTTTAAATATATTTAAAGATTATAAAACATATTTTGTAGACGGAAATCATGAAATTGATAATGAAAATAAAAAAATATATGAAATTTTAGACAGATATGGAATAGTGAACTTAAGTGGAAAATGTGAAACTGTAAATATTTTAGACAATGATATAGCTATTTACGGCAATGGATTTGGAGTTGATAATGTAATAAATGAAAAATTAAATTTTAACAATTACAATATCTTATTATCGCATAGTCCCGAGAATTTTTTGAATAACCAAAAATTATATGATTTAGTTTTAAGCGGGCATAAGCATGGAGGACAAATCAGACTTCCGTTTTTAGGGCAAATTATAGATCATGGGCCTAAATTTTTTCCTAAATACAGCAAAGGACTTTATCAAATTGAGAATACAAATTTCTATATTGATTCAGGATTAGGACAGAGTATTTATATTAGATTTTTTAACAGAATTTCATATTCTCAAATAGAAATAGAAGATAATCCTTAATTTTAAGGATTATTTTTAATAGATTACAATATATTTACAACTTTGTAATTCTATTTACTTTAGTAAAAATTATTGTTAATATTTAATATAGTTTTAGGAGGAGAAGATGAGAAGGGCATTTAAGTTTTCGCTATATTTTATAATTTTTATTTTACTGTCAATTTATATTTTGGGATTTTATGTTTTCAGCAAAGTTTTTTTACCGAATTCAAGAATTAACGGAAAAGATGTAAGTTTTACAAAACTGTCAGAATTTTATAATACTTATAACTCAAATTATGATAAATTTGAGTTAACTCTTATAGAAAGAGACGGCAGGGAGCAAATAAAGGTATCAGATTTTGATTATAAAGATAAATTAGAACCGGGACAATCTATAAACCAAAAATCGTTTTATTGGGTATTTTATTTTCTTATACCGAAGGATTATGAACTTAAATATAAGATAACCTATGATAGAGAAAAACTTGAAAAATGTATAAATAAATTAAAGCTCTCTACTGATGAAATGATTCAGCCTAAAGATGCTAAAATAATTTTTAAAAATAATAAATTTATAATAGAAAAAGAAGTTTTGGGAAATAGAATAAATAGAAGATTACTTCTTAAAAAGATTTTAGATCATGTATATGATAAAAAAGAAATTATAAACTTGGAAGAAGAAAAGATTTATATATCTCCTAATTTGTATGCAAGTGATGTAAAGCTGAATAATTTGCTTGCTCAGATGAATAAACTGAATTCATTTGAAATAACATATAATTTTGATGATAGACAAGAAATATTGAAAAATGAAGAGCTTTTAAAGTTATATGTTGAAAATAAAGATGGTTTGCTTGTGCCTGATATAGATAAGGTAAAGAGTTATGTATATTTATTGTCCAACAAGTACGATACTTTTAGAAAAGACAGAAATTTTTATGCTACAGGAATTGGAATGGTCAGAACAAGCGGAGGAATTTATGGTTGGAGTACAAATATAGATGAGACTACAAAACAACTTGTAAAGGCGCTTGAAGAAACAAAAACTGTAACACTTGAACCTGTATATAAGTTGACAGCACAATCCAGAAAGAAAAATGACCTCGGAAGTGCTTATATCGAAATAGACCTTGCAAGGCAGCATATGTGGCTGTATAAAGATGGAAAGCTCATCATGGAAACGGATATTGTATCAGGAAATCCGTCAACGGGAAATGCAACTCCTACCGGAGTCGGCAAGATATGGACCAGGGAAAAAGATAGATTTTTAACAGGTGATGATTATAAAAGTCATGTAAATTATTGGTTGCCGTTTAATTGGTCGGGTTGCGGTTTACATGACTCTGACTGGAGAAGTGAATATGGAAAGGATTTGTATATCACTAACGGTTCTCACGGCTGTATAAATACACCGCCTGATCTGATGCATCAACTTTTTGAAAATACTTTTGTTGGAATGCCTGTGGTTGTATATGATTCAAATACTCAAATTATTCCGATAAATTCAGTACAAAGCTGATGAGAGGAGAAGTTATGGAGCGAAATAGAGGATTTAGTGGAAGTACCTTGAAAATTATAGCTATACTTACTATGTTGATAGACCATATAGGAGCAGGTATAGTTGAAAAAATGTATCCCGTTAATTCTGTTAATCTTCCTGCGATGTGGATGAACAGTGCGGGAAGAGTTGATATTATTTTAAGATTTATAGGGCGAATAGCATTTCCTCTGTTTTTATTTTTATTAATTGAAGGGTATACTCATACAAGAGATAAGAAAAAATATTTTATCAGGCTTTTGATTTTTGCATTTATATCTGAAATTCCATTTGATTTGGCTTTTAAAAATAAAGTTTTGGAATTTTGGGGACAAAATATATATTTTGAACTTTCTTTGATAGTTTTAATGTTATATTTAATGGAATATTTTGAAAATAATAAGCTATTGAAATTAAGCTTGTTTTTAATTACTTGTGTTGTCTCAACTCTTATAAGAGCGGATTATGGTTTTTTTGGAATAGTGGCAGCTTTTATACTATATGAATTGAGAGAGAATAGAAAAAATCAGGTTCTTGGAATTATTCCGGCATTTCTATTCGAGATGCCTGCCATGACGGTTTATCTCAGTATGATTCCGATTTATTTTTATAATGGGAAAAGAGGATTAAAGATGAAATATTTTTTCTATATTTTTTATCCGCTCCATTTAATAATAATTTATTTAATTAGAATTAACATTTTTAAAGTATAGGGTTGTAAAACGTTTATCAATATGGTATACTTACTTCAGTAAATATCTTCAGGGCGAGGTGAAAATCCTTGACCGGTGGTAAAGCCCACGAGTCTTTATGGACTGAACTTGTGAAATTCAAGTGCCGACAGTATAGTCTGGATGAAAGAAGGTTGCGATTTATTTTGCAATTATGCCCCGAAGAAGGGGCTTTTTTTAATGCCCAAATAAATCTTTGGAGGGTTATTTATGAACAGTGTAAAAAGTAGCGGTAGAAGTAGAGTTAAGGCGATTAGCAGAATTGGAATGCTTGGTGCAGTTGCATTTGTACTTATGTATTTTCAAGTTCCGCTTGCATTTGTAGCACCAAGTTTTATGAAATTTGATTTTTCAGATTTGCCGATTTTAGTTGGAGCTTTCACAATGGGACCTGTAGCGGCAGTTGCTATTTCAGCTTTAAAGAATGTACTTCACATTTTGATTCAGGGAACACATACAGGAGGTATAGGACCTTTATCAAATTTTATAGTTGGAAGTATATTTGCAGTTACAGCAGGGGTTATATACAGAGGTAATAAGACCTTTAAAAATGCGATTATCGGGCTTACAGTCGGAGTATTGCTTATGACAGCAAGTGCTGTTGTGTCAAACTATTTCTTTATATTTCCGCTTTATGCAAAATTATTTATGCCTATGGAAGCGATAATAGGAGCAGGTTCTGCAATCACTCCTAAAATAAACAGTTTATGGACTATGATGATTTATTCTATTATTCCGTTTAATCTAATTAAGGGATTTGTAGTTTCCATTGTAACAATACTTGTCTATAAGAAGATAAGTCCGCTTTTAAAAGGTTAATTTAATTAAAAAAGTAATCCGATGCTCTGCATCGGATTTTTTTATGTTTAAAAATAAAATTTGAAATAAAAAAAGTGCTTTCGCACTAAGTTTTATGGTGGACCTGGGAGGACTCGAACCTCCGACCTCACGCTTATCAGGCGTGCGCTCTAACCACCTGAGCTACAAGTCCTAAAAGAACCTTGTATTATACAAGGTTTATTTGGCAGGGGTAGCAGGACTTGAACCCACGACACTTGGTTTTGGAGACCAATGTTCTACCACTGAACTATACCCCTAAATTACTATTCACAATAACAAGGTATAGTTTAACAAAAAATTTTAATAATTTCAAGCATTATTTTAATTTACTGTAATAAGTTCTTTAATTTCATTGAACTTTTTTTCTCCAAATCCGGAAACGCTCTTTATATCTTCTATATTTTTAAATTGATTTTTTGTTCTGTAATCAATTATTTTTTTAGCCGTTTTTTCTCCGACTCCGGGTAGAGATGTCAGCATCTGCATATCCGCCGTGTTAATGTTTATTTTTTTATTTTCCGAGATGTATTCGGAGTCAGTATTTTCACCGAATACCGGTATGTAAATTTTATCTTCATCATTTAATTTTTTTGCAAGGTTTATATTATTAATATCAGCATCATCATACATACCGCCTGCCGCATTAACGGCATCAATAACTCTTGAATTTGCAGGAAGACTTATAAGTCCCGGGTTTTTAACTCTGCCACAGACGTGAACATATATTGTCGTATTTTCATCTTGTGTTTTAATGTCTTGTGATAGAGTTAGTACTTCGTTTAGATTTTCAGAGCTATCTATATTTTCTGATTTGCTTTTTTCGTTGTCTATATATATTTTAGCAATAAAAATTAGGAGGATAACGAGTATAGAAGCAATCATTTTAATTTGATTTCTATTTAAATTATTCATTACAACCTCCGAGACAAAATTTACAATTTAGATATTAAGTGCTATTTCCATCATATTAGTGAATGATTTTTCTCTTTCTTCCGATGTTGTTTCTTTATGAGTAACAAGAGAATCTGAAACGGTTAGTATAGTCAGTGCTTTCGCACCGTGTCTTTGTGCATTTGCATAAAGAGCATAGCTTTCCATTTCAACTGCAAGAATATTCATTTTAGCCCAATTTTTCCATTCTTCAGGATTATCATGATAGAAGATATCTGAAGATAGTACATTTCCTACATGAGGAGTAATACCAAGTTTTAAACTTGAATTATATGCTTTTAATAAAAGATCAAAATCTGCGAGCGCACTATAGTTTCCGTTTAAATTATATCCGCTTTGATAATTTGAATTTGTAGATGCTCCTTGTGCAAGTACAATATCAAATAGTTCCAAGTCTTTACTGTAAGCTCCGCAAGAACCGACTCTGATTAAATTTTCAACTCCATAGAATTTAATGAGCTCATAAGAATAAATTCCTATTGACGGAATACCCATTCCGCTTCCCATGACAGAAACTTCCTTTCCGTTGTAAGTTCCTGTATATCCAAGCATATTTCTAACATTAGTTACAAGTTTGGCATCTGTTAAAAAATTTTCTGCAATAAATTTTGCCCTTAACGGATCTCCTGGCATTAAAACTGTTTTAGCAAAAGCTCCATCTTTAGCATTTATATGTGGTGTCATAAAATCCCTCCTGAAAACATTGTATATTAAAAATTAAAGTCTTTCAAGACGGTTTATTGTATAATTTGTTGAGTAAGAGTTTTAGATAGATTTAATATATTTTCAAATAAAATATTGTTTAAATATAAAAGATAAACTCCTCTTGGAGCAGGAAATTCCGTTTTATTTTCTATATCGTAATAATCGCTTGAGAGAATATACTTACATTTTTTATCTTTGCTATAATAATCTTCTCGTATCTCAATGGTGTATGAAAAAATTTTGTTTCTTATTTCTAAATTTTTATTAAAAAGATTATAATTTAAGTTTTTATTGTAGCTTGTAGTTCCCTTTATGGTTAAAAAATTTTTATCAAAAAATATATCTTCAATTATAAAATTATGCTCATCTACATAAAAAATTGATTTATTTTCTATATAATTTATGATTTCAAGTGAATTTAAGAGGCATTCAACGTCGTCTTTGTTATGTTTTAAAATTGAATGGAGCAGCATTTCATTTTTGGTTTGCAAATAAGTTTTGTAGTTGTTACAAACTTCACCACCACTGATAAAGTCACTTCTATTTATGTTTAAAAATTCTTCTATATTCTTTTGTTTGTAGCTTTTTAAATTTAATATATGTTTAAATTTATTTACATAATTGTATAAATCAAAGCTGTTAATTGATAGAGGACTTAGATTATATTCTGTCAGTTTTGAGTTTATAAACGGAATATCAAATCTATTTCCGTTGTATGTGATGATATTTTTTCCATTTAAATTTAGAGATTTAAGTAAATTTAACTCTTCTTTTAAATTTTCTGCAAATAGCAGTTTTGTTTTAGTATTCTTGTCTATTTCTATTATTCCTATTAAAAAAATTGCATCGTATTTTCTTGACAGGCCTGTAGTTTCTATATCAAGCACAATACTATTTTTGAAATTTTTCAATATGTATTCATTTTTAATTTCTAAATCAAATAATAATTCTTTCATTTTTTTATTCACCACACTTTAAATTATCTTAATTGTACTCTATAATGTTTATATTGACAATAATTAGCTATTATAGTGAAATAAGGGTTAATTTTATTAAAGGAGATAGTATGATTTATTTAGATAATTGTGCAACTACAAAACCGAGGGAAGAAGTAGTTGAAGCTGTTGTTTCCGCACTTAAAGATGACTTTGCAAATCCGTCGTCACTGCACAGGTTTGGGCATGAAATAGAAAAAAAGATCGATGTTGCAAGAGAAAATCTTGCAAGGCTTGTAAATGTATCGCCGAGTGAAATATATTTTACATCCAGCGGAACTGAAAGCAATAATATTGCGTTGCATGGATTTATAAATAAAAATAAAAGACTTGGAAATAAGATAATAACAACAAAGATAGAACATGCATCTGTACTTGAACAACTTAGAAGTTATGTTGATAAGGGTTTTGAAGTAGTAGAGATAGGTGTAGATGAAAATGCAAATTTAGATTTAGACAACTTGTATAGGGAAATAGATGACAATACGATAGTAGTTGGGTTATTTCATGTAAATAATGAAATTGGAACTGTAAATCCTATCGAAGAAATAGTCAAAAAAATTAAATCTATAAACAAAAATGTGCTTGTTCACATAGACGGGGTTCAAGCTATTGGAAAGATAGATGTGGATCTTAGAAAAATAGGTTGTGATTCGTATTCTATGAGCGGTCATAAAATTTATGGTCCTAAGGGAATAGGAGCACTATATTTAAAATCAAATGTAAAGATAAATTCTCTTGTAATTGGAGGAGGACAGGAAAGCGGACTCAGATCCGGAACTGAAAATGTACCAGGGATACTTGGGTTCGGGATTGCAGCTAAGATTATAAAAGAAAATTTCTCTAAGGAGCACAATCATGCTGTAGAAATAAAAAAATATTTGATAAATTCATTAAATACCATAGGTGATATAAAAATTAACACTCCTGAAAATTCATCACCATATATAGTTTCGGTGTCGATTAAAGATACAAGAGCAGAAGTGTTGTTGCATTATTTAGAACAGGATGAAATATATGTATCAACCGCATCCGCCTGCACATCAAATGGAACACATAAGAGTCATGTGCTTGAGGCAATGGGGATTAAGCGAGAATATGCGGAAGGAACAATCAGAATATGCAGTTCAAAAGATATAACAATTGAAGATATAGATTTATTTATAGACAGATTGAAATTTTATGTTAATGAAATTAGAAGTATAATGAAAAGGTGATTAAGTGGATAGAGTTATAAGTATAAGCCTTGGCGAAGTAATGCTTAAAGGGAAAAACAGAAAAAATTTTATAGACAAAATAGTAGGACAAGTAAAAAGAGCAATAGCAGATATAGGTTATGAAAAAATATTTAATGATATGGGAAAAATTTATATACTTGCAGATTATGAGTCTTTTGAAAGTATAATAAAAAGAGTTCAGCATGTGTTTGGAATAGTATATATAAGTCCTTGTATAAGAATAAAGAGAAATTCGGATGAATTTGAGAAAGCTGTGCTTGAAGTTGTAAAAGAAGCTATGGAGAAAAATTCAGATATCAGAACTTTTAAGGCACATACAAAAAGGGCGGATAAAAATTATGAATTAAAATCAATGGATATAAATAATAAAATTGGGGGAATAGTACTTAAAAATACAGAGCTTAAAGTAGATGTTCACAATCCTGATTTATATGTATACTGCGATGTAAAAGAAGATATATATTTTTATACTCAAAGATACAAGGCGCACGGAGGACTTCCGATTGGAACAAACGGCAGAGGGCTGTTGTTATTATCGGGAGGAATAGATTCACCGGTTGCAGGTTTTTTAATGGCAAAAAGAGGAGTACAAATAGATGCTCTTCATTTTCACTCATATCCTTTTACATCGGATAGGGCTGAAGAAAAGGTTCATAACCTTGCGAAGATTTTATCGGCATATACGGGAAATCTTACAATATATTCAGTAAATTTGCTTCCGATTCAAAAGGAAATAAATAAAAATTGTCCGGAAGATGAAATGACTATAATATCAAGAAGATTTATGATGAGGATTGCGGAGAAGATTTCTGATAAAAATGGGTATAATTCGATAATAACAGGTGAAAATTTAGGACAGGTTGCATCTCAGACAATAGATGGGTTAAACGTAACAAATAGAATAACGGATAGACTTATATTTAGACCTTTGATAGGTTTAGATAAGGTTGATATTATGGATATAGCTAAAAAAATAGGAACATACGAGACATCAATACTTCCATTTGAAGATTGCTGTACAGTATTCTTACCGAAACATCCTTCATTAAAACCGAGATTATCCGATATTGAAAAGTCTGAAGAACCGCTTAATGTAGAAGAACTTGTTAATAATGCAATTTCTGAAATGAAAATTGTAAAGATTAAGCAGGAGGCATAAAATGAAGAAAATTATAGTTTTTATTTTAGCAGTAGTTGTAATTGTTGGAGGATTGTTAGTTCCGAAGTACAATAAACTTGTAACACTTGATAATGAAGTTGATGCAGCATATTCACAAGTTCAAGTGGTAATAAAAAGGCGTGCTGATTTAATTCCGAACTTAGTCGAAACTGTTAAAGGATATGCGTCTCATGAAGAAGAAACATTCCTTAAAGTAGTAGAGGCGAGAAATAAAGTTCAAAATGCACAAAATCCCGAAGAACTTTCTAAAGCGGATAATGAACTAACAAGTGCAATATCAAAATTAAATGTAGTAGTTGAAAACTATCCGGAGCTTAAAGCAAATCAAAATTTCTTGGATTTACAAGCTCAATTAGAGGGAACAGAAAATAGAATAGCTACAGAGAGAGGAAGATATAACGAAACCGTTAAGGAGTACAACGAAGTTGTGAGATCTTTTCCGATGAATTTATTTGCAAAAGCTTTTGGATTTGAAAAAAAGGGATATTTTGAGGCTAATCCGGAAGATCAACAAGCACCGGATGTTAAATTTTAGAGGATAAGACCATGAAAAACATTAGGAGATTTATATTTTTAACAGTTTGTTTGCTTTTATTTTCGACAAATGTATTTGCCGCAGCATCATTAGATAAAATATTGGTATCTCCATCAGCTGCAAGAGGTTGTGTATATGATGAGGTTAATATTTTAAGTGATGAAAATATAGAATATATAAACAATACCAATAGTGATTTGCAGAATAAGACAAAGGGACAAATTGCAGTTGTAATAATAAATTCTCTTGAAAATTATGATATTGAGCAGTATGCTACAAAGCTGTTTGAAAAATGGAAAATAGGTGATGAAAAACAAGACAATGGAGTTTTGATTTTATTTGCCATTGATGACAGAAAAATGAGGATTGAAACCGGATACGGAGCTGAAGGATTTATACCGGATGCTTATGCATCAAGAACAATAAGAAATATGGCGGAAATTTTCAAAAGAAACAGCAATGAATCTGACAAATCCAAAATGTATCAAGATGGAATAATGGAAGGTTATAATGAAATACTGTCACATTATGCAAAAGAGTATGGAGTTGAAATTGAAAATATAAAACAACCGATGTATGGTGAATACTTGGAATATTCTGAATATAAAAATGAAGATGAATTAACATTCAGCGAGGATATGATTATATTTGTAATTATTATATTGATAGTAATTACATCAAATATGATTAAACCTCGAAAAAAAGGAAAGCGACGCAGATATCATGACCATGATTTTTTTGGTGGAGGTTCGTTTAGAGGCTCATCAGGCGGTTCATTTAGAGGTTCGTCCGGTGGAGGTTCATTTGGCGGCGGTTTTTCAGGTAGAGGCGGTTCATCCGGCGGTGGCGGTGCCAGCGGAGGTTGGTAAGAATATAGAGGATAGGATTAAATATTTGAACCTATCCTTTTTTATTATTTTTATAAGTTCATTTAGATTTTTAATGATTTTCAGTGGAAGTATTTCAAAAAAATTTGAGCTTATTTCAGCACACATATTATCCTGTTTTTAAATATTATGTAAACAATCAGCTTGTTATTTTATATATGTTAAGTTATAATATTAAGCGTAGATTAAGTGTTTCTTAAAGAGTGAAGGGTATTACTATTTGTTGAAAAGAATAATTTTGAGATCACTGATATTTCAGTGATTTTTTTATGGAGGAATAATGTATTCAGTTGCAATAGATGGTCCTGCGGGCAGCGGGAAAAGTACAGTAGCAAAAATGTTGGCAAAGGAGCTTGACATTTCGTATATAGATACGGGAGCTATGTATAGAGCAATAGCATATAAGGCGAAAAAAAATTCGGCAATAACTGAAGAAGACATAAAAAAACTTCTTATAGAGACGGATATTGATTATAAAGATGGAAAGATTTATCTTGATGGAGATGATATCTCTGAAAATATAAGAACTGAAGAAATTTCTAAAATGGCATCCGATATTTCTAAGTATAAATTTGTGAGAGAATTTTTAGTTTTTATACAGCAAAAAATTGCAAAGAAAATTTCTGTCGTAATGGAGGGCAGAGATATAGGTACTGTTGTCCTTAAAGATGCAAAGTATAAGTTTTTTTTAACAGCAACGGTTGATATCAGGGCAAAAAGAAGATATGAACAGCTTTTAGAAAAGGGAGAAATTGCGGATTTTGAAATGATAAGAGAAGATTTAATTAATAGGGATTATAATGATTCTCACAGAGAAAATTCACCGCTAAAAAAAGCTGATGATGCGTATTTGGTAGATAATAGCAATTTGGATTTAAGGCAGACACTTGATTATATGTTAGATATTATAAGGGGTAAAAATGTTTTATAGGATAATCAGATTTATTTTATTCGTTTTTTTTAAAATCTTTTTTGGATTTGAGGTAATAGGGATTGAAAATTTGCCTGAAGATAGACCTCTTTTGATATGTCCCAATCATAAGAGTAATTGGGACCCTGCTTTTATAGATGCTTGTTTAAAACATAAGATATACTGGATGGCAAAAAAAGAGCTTTGGAGAAATAAGCTTGTAGGAAAGTTTATAGAGGCAATGGGAGCTTTTCCGGTTGATAGACAGACAGCAGATGTAAAATCTGTAAAAAATGCGCTCAGAATTTTAAAAAATGGTGAGATTGTCGGAATATTTCCTGAGGGAACAAGAGTAAGAAAAATAGATTATTCAATGGCAAAGCCGGGCGTTGCTATGATAGCGCATAGGGCAAGAACATTAATCGTTCCGATGTATATTGACGGGAATTATAAGCTGTTTAAAAAAATGAAACTTGTTATAAAAGAGCCAATTGATATAAGAGATTTGGAAAAACAAGATATAGAGCAATATGAGAGTATAGCTTCTGATATATTGAAAACCATTTACAATGGAGTTGATGGAAATTAAAGTAACAGTTGCAAAAAATGCAGGATTTTGCGGCGGAGTAAAAAGAGCTGTAAAGCTTGCTATGGATAATGCCGATGAGGGAGTATATTCTTTAGGAGAATTAGTTCACAACAGAAGAGTAGTAGACGATTTACGCAAGCTTGGGGTTAAGCAGATAGATAATGTGGATGGGATTAAAAATTCAAAAGTTATAATAAGGTCTCACGGTGTTCATAAGTCGGTAATAGATAAACTGAAAAATTCAAATAATGAGATAGTTGACTGTGTTTGTAAAAAGGTATCTATGATTTATGATATAGTAAATGAGAATTATAACAAAGGGTATAATATAGTTATATTCGGAATGAAGGAACATCCTGAAATTATAGGGATAAATTCATATTGTAATGATAGTGCAACTATAATAGAAAATGAAACTGATATTGAAAAAATTCCCGATGGAAAACTTTGTGTAGTATCGCAAACTACAAACAATGAAGAAAGATATAAAAAATTAATAAATCTTATAAAAGATATTTCAAAAGATGAAGTTTTAGTTTATAATACTATATGTAGTGCAACTAAAAATAGGCAACAGAGTGTATTGGAATTATCAAAAGAAGTAGAAGCTATGATTGTACTTGGAGGAAAAAACAGTTCCAATACTAAAAAACTTGCTGATGTTGCAAAGCTACACTGTAAAAATGTATATTTATTAGAGTCGATAGAGGACCTTGAATATAGTAAATTTAAAAAATTTAATAAAATAGGTATTGCCGCGGGTGCATCCACACCTGATTCGGTGATCAAGGAGGCTGTTAGTAGTATGGAAAATTTTGACAACAATGAAATGATGGAAGCGATTGAGAACTCTTTTAAGAAAATTAGAAGAGGAGAGGTAGTTGAAGGTGAAGTACTTTTCGTAAACGAAAATGAAGTTATGGTTAATATCGGATACAGATCCGACGGAATAATTTCAAGAGAAGAACTTTCAAACGACCCTGAAGTTAAACCATCAGATTTATTTAAACCGGGAGATAAAATCCAAGTTTATGTATTAAAGATTGATGATGGTGATGGTAATGTTGTACTTTCATCTAAGAGAGTGGAAAACATTAAGGTATGGGATGAAGTTGAAGAAAAATTCAACAACAAGGAAAGAGTAACTGCAAAAGTTAAATCAGTTGTAAAAGGCGGTTTAACTGCTGAATTTAATGGAGTAAATGCATTTATTCCTGCATCACATGCATCAGTTAGATTCCAAAGAGATTTGTCAAAATATGTTGGTCAAGAATTCGTATGTGATATTATAGATTTTGATAAATCAAAGAGGAAAGTCGTTTTATCAAGAAAGAATGTAGAAGCTGAAGAATTAGAAGCAAAGAGAAAATCAGTTTATGAATCTTTACAAGAAGGCGACGTAATAGAAGGAACAGTTCAAAGACTTACAAATTTCGGCGCATTTATAGATTTAGGCGGAGTAGACGGACTAATTCACATTTCAGAATTATCTTGGAACAGAGTAAAACATCCTGCTGATGTAGTAGCACCAGGACAAAAAGTAGAAGTTCAAGTTTTAACAGTAGATGAAGAAAAGAATAGAATTGCTCTTGGCTTAAAACAAACTACTAAAAAACCATGGGATATTTTTGTAAGCACAACACAAGTTGGAGATGTAGTTGAAGGTAAAGTAGTAAACCTACTTGAATTCGGTGCATTTATAAGACTTGAATCAGGAGTAGACGGACTTCTACACGTTTCTCAAATATCTAAAGAACATGTTGAAAAACCTGCTGATAAGCTTACTATGGGCGAAGAAGTTACAGTTAAAATTACTGACATTGATGAAGAAAACAAAAAGATTTCTCTATCAATGAAAGCATTAATTGAAGATGAAGAGCCTGAAGAAGTGGTTGAAGAAGTTGTTTCTGAAGAACCTGTTGTTGAAAAAGTTGAAGAAGAAGTAGTTGAAGAAAAAGTTGAAGCTCCAAAGCAAGAAGAATTTAATACAACTATCGGAGATCTTTTCGGAAATATTAATTTAGAAAATTAATGAATTTAAAATCGCAAGTTATCTTGCGATTTTTTATGCTCTATATTAGCTAAAAATTATTTTAATTACAGCTAATATAGAGCATTTTTATTTCTTATGAGCTATGCTTATGTTATAATAGTCATTGGAGGTTATTATGACAAAAAATACTAAAAAAATATTTGCTGCAACTTTAATTGGGGCAGTTTTAATTTCAAATACAGTATATGCAAAAGCTTTTAGTGATGTAGAACAAAATGGAGCCTATTCGTGGGTGTATTCTTCTTTGGATAAGTTATCAAATAGAGGAGTTTTCGGCGGATATCCCGACAATACTTTTAAGCCTTATAGAGCGGTCAGCTTTTTAGAAGTAATGCAAGTTATTAAGAATATAAAAAATCCTTCTGAAGAAGAACTGAAAGCTTCCAGAGATAAATATGAAACGGAAGCACTTCAGCAAGGCGTTCCGAATTGGGCATTAGAATCCGTGTGTTATAATTTGTCAATTAACTCAATAACAATTAATACTATTAAATCGGCTAATGAAAAAGGTTTTTTAAGAGCAGTAAATACAGTTTATCCTGATAGAAATTCAGTAACGGTGTATTTCGGAAGAGCCTTCGGTTTTGACGGAAATGGAGATAGAAGTCTTTTAAAACATTCCGATTTGGACAATGTAGCTGAAATGACAAAAGGATATCTTGCAAATTTAGTTGGAGCAAGTATCTATTCCGATACCGGAAGTGATGGCAAATTTAATGGTAGCAGCTTTATAAGAAGAGCTGAAGTTGCAGTTATAGCAGATAGAGCTTTAACATATTTGGAGTCTAATTCTAAAAATGATAAAAAAGACGATTCGGAATTAAAAATTGATGATGTAAGCGGAATTGTAAGTAATGTAGTTGCAGAATCTGCACAACAATATGGCAGTATAACTATTTCTGATAAAGAATATAAAATGAATATTCAAAATGTGGTTGTAGTCGATCCTAACGGACTTTATAATCCGCCTGAATTATCTACTTTAAAAGATAAAAATGTATCTGCTAAAATAAAGGACGGAGAGATTATATATATTACAATTTTGAGCTCAAATGCAAGTAGTACTGTCAATACAAATTCTAATATTGTAGAAATGACGGGAAAAGTTATTTCAATAACATCTGAAAGTGATGGAAATTTAGTTGAAATAAGAGTTTTAGTTTCGGACAGTAAGTATATTGAGTCGGGTAGTGTAATAACAATAAAAACTAAAAATAGTTATAAACTCGATCAAATTTTAAATATTAAGGGTAATATTGTTGACTCTAAGCTTGCTAATATAGAAGTTAATTAGGTGAAGGGGAACCTTCACTTTTTACGTGAGGTAGTTGTGGAAATTTTTAATCGTAGTGAAATGGTAATAGGAAGAGAAAATATAAACAGACTTCAAGATTCTTCGGTTCTCGTATTTGGACTTGGAGGTGTCGGCGGAAGTTTGTGTGAGGCACTTATAAGAGCCGGAATAGGGAAAATAGGCATAGTAGATAGGGATATTGTAGATGTGACAAATATAAACAGGCAAGTAATAGCGACACAAAATACAGTTGGAATGAAAAAAACTGATGCCATGTATGATAGGCTCATATCTATAAATCCTGTGGTAAAGATAGAAAAATATCATATAAATTTAAACGAAGATACTATTTCACGATTTAATTTTTCAAACTATGATTATATAGCTGATGCAATAGACACTGTAAGTGCAAAAATATTACTTGCCAAGATATGCTATGAAAATAACCATAAGTTGATTTCAGCAATGGGTACGGGAAATAAAATTAATCCTGCAATGCTTGAAGTCAGTGATATAAAAAAGACAAGTGTGTGTCCTCTTGCAAGAGTTATGAGAAGAGAACTGAAAAATAGAGGAATAGAAAAACTGAAGGTAGTATATTCAAGGGAGGAACCTATAAATACCAAATTTAAGCTTGAAAAAGCATCAACTCCGGGTTCGATGTCCTTTGTTCCGCCGGTATGCGGAATTATAATGGCTTCAGAGATAGTTAAAGAACTTATAGTACTATAATGGGTGAAAAAATGATTTATAGAGATTTGAATAACAAGCAAAGTGAAGCGTTGTTAAAAACAGAAGGACCTGTTCTTATTTTGGCAGGAGCAGGTTCCGGAAAAACAAAAGTTGTAACTAATAAAATAGCATATTTGATAGATGAAAAGAGAGTATATCCGTCAAGTATATTGGCAATTACATTTACTAATAAAGCTGCAAATGAAATGAAAGAGAGAGTTGCAAAACTCATAGATGTAAATGTTGATGCAATGTGGATTGGTACATTTCACTCTATTTGTCTTAGAATTTTGAGAAGAAATATAGAGAGAATTGATTATTCCTCAAATTTTTCAATTTATGACAGAGATGACCAAAATACTGTCATAAGAGATTGTATAAAGGAACTTAATCTAAACAAGGAAATGTATAAAAATAAGAGTATAATTGTAAAAATATCCGAGCTTAAAAATCAGGATATAAAGCCGGATGAATTTATAAACGCAAATTATATGGACTTTTTCAATAGAAATGTTGGAGAAATTTATAATTTGTATGAAAAAAAGCTGAAGGATAATAATGCTCTTGATTTTGATGATATATTAATAAAAACGGTTGAACTTTTTGAAAATAATGAAGATATTAAAAATTATTATCAGGATAAGTTTAAGTACATATTTGTTGACGAATATCAGGATACAAATATGATTCAGTATAGACTCATAAAGCTTCTTTGTAATGCAAGTCCAAACTTGACTGTAGTAGGAGATAATGACCAGTCGATTTATAAATGGAGAGGTGCTGATATCAGCAATATATTGAATTTTGAAAAGGACTTTAAAGATGCTAAGGTAATATTGCTTGAACAAAATTATAGATCAACTTCAAAGATACTTAATGTTGCAAATTCTGTAATAAAAAATAACGGAAACAGAAAAGACAAAAATTTATGGACTGATAATGGAGTAGGAGAAGACGTTGTATACAGAGTTTTTAGGCACTCACAGGAAGAAGAACAGGCTGTTACGACAAAGATGCTTCAACTTAATTATAAAGGACATGCATTTTCGGATATGGCAATATTATACAGAACAAATGCTCAGTCAAGAGGATTTGAAGAGGCTCTTATAAGAGAAAAAATTCCATATAAAATTGTGGGCGGTCTTCGATTCTATGACAGAAAAGAAGTTAAGGATATAATAGCGTATTTAAAAGTTATTCAAAATACTGCTGATGATGTTGCTATAAATAGAATTATAAATGTGCCGAAAAGAGGCATAGGAGCTCAATCAATAGAAGATATGTCGAAATATGCCGATGAAAATTTTATCAGCTTATTCAGTGTAATAGATGGCATAGAAGAAAATGAACAGCTGAATTTGAGATCTAAGAAAAATGTAAAAGAATTTGCAAATTTAATCAATTTGTTGAGATTAAATGCTCAGGAGTTAAGCGTTTCAAAGTTAATTGAAAAAGTTATTTATGAATCCGGCTATATATCTGATCTTGAGGCGGAAAATACCGTTGAAGCGAGAAGCAGAATTGATAATATAAAGGAATTGATATCAACTGCGGTTGATTTTGAAAGAAATAATCCGCTTGGAAATTTAGAAGAATTTTTATCCGGAATAAGTCTTTTGTCCGATGTTGACAAGACGAGTCCGGATGCATCGGCGGTGAAATTAATGACTATTCATTCGGCAAAGGGACTTGAGTTTAAAATAGTTTTTTTGGTTGGAATGGAAGAGGGATTATTTCCGACTTCAAGAGCTCTTGATGATGAAGAGGATATTGAAGAAGAAAGGCGTCTTTGTTATGTAGGAGTTACAAGAGCGGAAAAATATCTATATATAAGTTCATCTCAGACGAGAACTCTATATGGAAAAACATCACCTTGCTTAGAATCGAGATTTATAAAAGAAATGGAAGATACAATAACAAAAATTATACCTGAAAAGGAAACATATGAATCTAAAAAGAACTTAGTTGAAGTAAGTGATTTCATAAGCTATAATGCAAATAGAGTGAAAAGTGTTCCGAAAAAAGAAAAGAAAACAGATGTTGATGTTAAAGTTGGAGATAAAATAGTTCATAAAAAATGGGGAGAAGGAATGATAGTTTCGAAGATTTCCAAGAATGACGATTTTGAAATTGTTATTTCATTTGAGGGTAAGGGTCTTAAAAAACTTATGCTCTCACTTGCTCCGATAAGTTTGGTGAAATGAGAATATGGAAATAATTGATAGAATTAGAGAGCTCATTGATAAAGTAAATAAGCTTAACTATCATTACTATACATTAGATGACCCTATTGTGAGTGATGCTGAATATGATGAACTTTACTATGAGTTAAAAAAGCTTGAAGATGAAAATAAAATTATATTGCCGAATTCTCCCACTACAAGAGTTGGAGGAGAGGTGCTGTCAAAATTTGAAAAGCATACTCACATAGCACCTCTATATTCACTTGACAAAGCTCAAAGTTATGAAGAACTCAGAATATGGCATGAGAGGAATCTAAAAGCTCTGCAGTCATATAGAGCAAGCGGAAAAAATATAGAAAATCTTAAATATGTAGTAGAACTTAAATTTGACGGACTTACTATAAACTTAACTTATGAAGACGGCTATTTAAAAATGGCATCTACACGAGGGAACGGATTCATAGGAGAGGAGATACTTCCTCAAATAAAAACTATTTATTCAATTCCGCTTGAAATACCGTATAAAGGGCTTATGGAAGTTCAGGGTGAAGGACTTATGCCGTTAAGTTCACTTGAAAAATTTAACAGAACTCATGACGAGCAGTTAAAAAATGCAAGAAATGCAGCGGCGGGAGCATTGAGAAATTTAGATCCGAAAGTTACAAAATCAAGAAATTTAACCGCATTTTTTTATAATGTCGGATATATTAAAGATGACAGATTTAGAGATGATTCAGAAATGAAAAAATTTCTAAGAGACAACGGATTTAGAGTGAATGAGAACAATTATATTTGTAAAAATTTAGATGAAGTTATAGAAAAAATAGAAAAGATAGGTTCTATTAGAGAATCACTTGATATATTGATTGATGGGGTAACTATAAAAATAAATGATATGGAAACCAGAGACTTACTTGGATTTACAAATAAATTTCCAAGATGGGCAATAGCATATAAATTTGAGGCGAAAGAAGTTTCTACAAAGTTATTGGATGTAGTTTGGAATGTGGGAAGAACTTCTAAAGTTACACCGTCTGCAATTCTTCAACCGGTTGAAATTGGCGGAGTAACAATAAAAAAAGCAACACTTAATAACTATGATGATATTTTAAAAAAGAAAGTCAGAATAAACGGAAGAGTTTTATTAAGACGTTCAAATGACGTAATTCCGGAAATTTTAGGAGCACTTCCAACTGAAGAAGAAACAATTGAAATAGAAATGCCGAAATATTGTCCGTCATGCGGCGCGGAACTGTTTAAAGACGGAGTTCATATATTTTGCCCGAATACACTATCATGCGTACCTCAATTAGTTTCAAGACTTACTCATTTTGCATCAAGAGATGCAATGAATATTGAGGGTCTAAGTGAAATGACGATATCAAAACTGCTGAATGAACTTGATATTCGCGAAATTCCGCAGATATATGAATTGGAAAAACAAGATTTATTAAAGCTTGAAGGCTTTAAGGAAAAGAGAGCGAACAATTTGATAAGTGCAATAGCTGATAGTAAAATAAGACCGTTGCCGAATTTCATATACTCTCTTGGAATTAATAATGTAGGTATAAAAACAGCATACGATCTTGCAAATAAATTTAAAGATTTTGATTTATTAAGGCAAGCAAAGTATGATGAACTTGTAGATATAGATGATATTGGACCTATAACAGCCAAAGAAATAGTGGAATTTTTTAATGACAAGCATATAGAAAAATCTATCGACAGACTGTTTGAACTTGGAGTAAGTCCTAAATTTGAAGAGAGTACTGATGAAGAGACATATTTTAAAGATAAGAGAATTGTAATAACGGGAACTCTTTCAATTCCGAGAAAGGAACTTGAAAATATGTTGATAAAATTTGGAGCTAAAATCAGTTCTTCGGTAAGTAAAAATACCGATTTTGTTATTGCAGGTGAAGATGCGGGTTCTAAATACGATAAGGCTATTAATTTAGGCATTGAAATAATAGATGAGAATAAATTAAGAGAACTTTTAGGAGGAAAATATGGAGCGTAGTGAAATTAAGCATATTGCAGATATTGCTCAAATTGATTTTACAGATGATGAATTAGATAAGTTTCAAGAAAATTTTTCGGAAACATTTGAACTTATAGATAATATAAGAAAAATTGATACTGAAAATCTTGAAACAACTTTTCAGGTTAATGATACTGTAAATAATTTAAGAGAAGATGGAGCTCATGCGAGCCTAAGCCAAGAAGATGCTATAAGAAATACATTAGATGAAAAATATGGATATTTTAAAATAATAAAGTTTGTGGAATAGGAGGGATATTTTGAAACTTACCAAGTTGAAAGCACATGAATTAATAGACGGATATAAGAATAGAGATTTCTCCTGCGAAGAGGTAACAAGAGAATATTTAAGTGTTATTGAAAGAGAAGAGGCGGATTTAAATGCATATGTAACAGTTTGTGATGAATCTGCTATAAAAGAAGCTAAAGAAGTTGACAGAAAGTTTATGAATAGAGAAGAAGTTGGAATCTTATCCGGAGTTCCAATTGGAGTTAAAGATAATATTGCAGTCAAAAATATTCTTATGACCTGTTCTTCTAAAATGCTTGAGAATTTTATTGTACCGTATGATTCCGTAATATCCGAGAGAATAAAATCTAATGACGGAGTTATTATAGGAAAAACAAATATGGATGAATTTGCAATGGGTGCAAGTACAAAAACATCATACTACGGAGTTTCAAAAAATCCATTAGACAGAACACTGGTATCCGGAGGTTCATCAGGCGGTTCTGCTTCCGCACTTGCAGGAGAAGAATGTGCTCTTGCAGTTGGAACTGACACCGGAGGATCTACAAGACAACCTGCAAGTTTTTGTGGACTTGTAGGTATAAAACCTACCTACGGTTCAATTCCAAGATATGGAGTTGCAACTATGGCAAACACATTCGACCAACCGGGTGCTTTTGGAAAAGATGTAGAAGATGCAGTTTTACTTTTAAAGGCTCTTGAGGGAAGAGATGAAAGAGATGCAACTTCAGTTGGAAATCCATCTATAAGAGAAGAATTTAATTTTAAAAATACAGATGAAGTTATAAGCTATTTGAAAAATATGAAAATAGCAATACCAAGTCTTTACATGGATATGAAATTAAACGATAGAGTTAAAGCTGACTTTGATAAAGCTATTAATGTATTTAAAAATGCAGGGGCTACTATTGATATAGTAGATATGAGTTCATTAAAATATGTAATTGAAACATATCATATACTCGTAAACGGAGAAATAGCTCCAAATATGGCAAGGTTTGACGGACTTAGATACGGACACAGAACAGAAAATTACGATACATTTGAAGAAATGTATAGAAAATCAAGAGCTGAAGGATTCGGAGATGAAGTAAAGAGAAGAATAATGATAGGAACTCATATATTAAGTCTTGATTTAGCGGAAGATTATTATTATAAGGCATTGAAAGTAAGAACACTTATAAAAAATGAATTTGATGAAGTTTTTAAATCTCATAATTTAGTAATGTGTCCTACCGTACCGGTACTTCCGTTTAAAATAGAAGATAATATGAGTCCTGTTGAAATGTATCAAGCGGATTTGTTTACAATACCTGCAAATATGACAGGATGTCCTTCTATAAGCATACCTATGCCTAAAATAGACGGATTATCAGTTGGAATAGAGCTTACAGCCAATAGATTTAAAGATAATGAAATGATAAAGGCTGCACTTGGTTTTGAAAGGAGTGTTAAATAATGAGTTATAAGACAATAGTCGGTCTTGAGATACACGTTGAATTGTCGACCAAGACAAAAGCATTTTGCTCCTGTGAAAATCAATTTGGAGGAGAACCGAATACAAGGGTTTGTCCTATTTGTTTAGGACTTCCCGGCGGAATACCCGTTTTGAATAAAAATGTAGTTAATTATACAATAATGGCAGGACTCGCATTAAATTGCAATATTGCTAAAAAATCTAAATTTGACAGAAAAAATTATTTTTATCCCGATTTGACAAAGGGATTCCAAATAACTCAAGATGATATGGCAATTTGTAATGAGGGTTATATTGAAATCGAAACTGAAGAAGGTTCAAAAAAAGTCGGTATTTATAAGATACAAATGGAAGAAGACACAGGCAAGTCTTTGCATACAGAAGATAATTCTACATTAATGGACTATAACAGATGTGGAGTTCCGCTAATTGAAATTGTTTCAAAACCGGAAATGAATAGCGGTAAAGAAGCAAGATTATTTCTTGAAAAATTAAAAAACACATTAATTTATATCGGAGTATCAGATTGTAAGATGGAAGAAGGCTCACTCAGATGCGATGTAAATGTAAATGTTGTTGATGAAGAAACAGGAAAGAAAACGGCTGTTACAGAAGTTAAGAATTTAAATTCATTTAGAGGAGTTGAAAAGGCAATAGATTTTGAAGTTCAAAGACATATTGCATTGCTTCAAAATGGAGAAAATGAAATTCGTACAACCAGAAGATGGGACGATGCCAATAATGAAACTGTATTAATGAGAGTTAAGTATACAGTTGCAGATTATAGATTTGCTCCTGAGGGAGATCTTCCTCCTGTTATACTTACAGATGAGCTTATTGAAAAAATTAAGGATGAACTTCCGGAACTTCCTCAAGCTAAAAAAGAAAGGTTTATGAGAGAATATAAAATACCTGAATATGATGCTGAAGTTTTAATTTCTACAAAAGAACTTTCAAAATACTATGAAGAAGTTGCAAAGAATTTTGACGACTCTATAATGGTATCAAATTGGATTATGACAGAAGTTCTTAGAAGAGTTGAAAACATTGACGAAGAATTTAAACTTCCATTTGAACCGGCAGATTTTGTAGATTTATTAAAGGCGGTTAAATCAGGCAAGATTAATAATAATGCAGGTAAAAAAGTATTAAGAGAAATGTTTGAGACATCTAAAAAGCCTGAAGATATAATTAAAGAGCAAGGCTTAGTTCAAATATCAGATACTTCAGAAATAGATGCATTAGTTGATAAGGTTCTCTCTGACAATCCTCAGTCAATTGAAGATTTTAAGGCAGGTAAGGATAGAGCATTCGGTTTCTTGGTAGGACAGGTAATGAAAGCATCAAAAGGAAAGGCAAATCCTCAGCTTGTAAATAAATTGCTGACAGAAAAATTAAATAAGTAAATAATTAATTATAGGTTCGATTTATTATCGAGCCTATTTTATTGTAGTTAAAAACTTGTAGTGATTATTATTTTAATAGGGTATAATTGTAATATGAGAAAGAGGAAAATCGGAATAATTTTATTAATTTTATCAGCATTGGTTTTTTTGAAATTTAAGAACACATTATACGATAGCATAGCTATAAAAAATACCGAAGGAGAAGAAGTTACAGTAAACGTCTATAAGAATATTTTTTCAAAATATGCTAATGTTATAGAAATAGTATCTGAAAATCGAAAAGAAAAAATTGTCTTTTCAGGAAAGAAAAAAATAAATATTTGGAAATTGGACGCAGGTGATGTGGATGGTGACGGGATAGACGAAATTGCACTTGGCGTATATAAAAAATCTCCACATCATAGAGTAATGGCAAATAGAGTTTTTCTATACAATATTTCAGGTTTGGAGTTGAAACCGAAATTCAGGGCATCAAGGCTTGGACTTCCGTTTACGGAATTTTTATTGTATGACATAGACGAAGACGGAGCTTTTGAAATAATATCCATTGAAGAAAAAGACAATTACAAATTTATAGCGGCATATAATTACAAAAATTTTTCCATCTATAGAGATTATATAAGTTGCGGATATGAAAAATTAGCCGGATTAGATAAGAGAAGTACCCTAAGCGTGAATGCAGATGGGAAAAATAAAAAAATAGAATTAAAAGGGAAGGAGATTGAATTGAAATGAAGAAGAGGTATATATTAATAGCTTTATTGATTACACTGTTGTGCGTAGGTTGTAAAAAAGATAAAGACGCTTCCGGAACAAATCAAAATAAAACGGATAAAAATGCAGAAGTAGTAAAAAAAGAAGATATATCATTTTTAGATGAGTATATAGAAGATATTATAGTTCCTGAATTTAAAGAAATAGAAATTGTTGCTAAAGTTGAAGATTATAAAATAGAAAAAAACTTAAAAAATGTATACAATTATGGCAAAGGTCCTTATGAATATATGAGTTTTAAAGGAAAACAGTTAAAAGCTTTAGAAGAAAACGGATTTGTAGTAGGAGGAAATGGATATTCAGATCAACCGTTCCAAATTTATGAAGTGAATGAATATACATATGTACCAAGTTTTGTTACTACAGATTCCGTATTACATCTATATCATATATTCTATGACAGCTTATTAAGAGAAGTTGAAACTAAACAATTTTTACCTAATTTCGAAAAATTGATTCCGATTTTGCTTGAAAAATCAATAGCAGACTATGAAAATGCAGATGATGAGTCAGTTAAAAACTCCGCACTCAAGAATATTGCATATTTTAAAGTGGCAGGAGAACTTATAAACTTGAAAACCGATATAGAAATTCCACAAGCTGCCGAGAAAATTGCAAAAGAAGAAATGAAACTTATCAAAGAGGGAAGTATATCAGATTCAAATCTTGTAAATGCCAAAGTTGATTATTCTCAGTTTAAGGTAAGAGGACATTATACGAGAACAAAAGAACTTGAAAAATATTTCAAAGTAATTATGCTGTTTTCACAAGAGGCATTTTTTATAGATAATGACGGCATAATTGATAAAGATAATTTAGTTCAAGCTATGTTAATAACAAAAAATTTATTTGAAAATAAAGAAAACTATAAATTATGGGAAGATGTAAACAGTTCATTAAACTTTTTAGTTGAGAAATCTGATGATTTGGATGTATTGACTTTTGCTAAAACAATGTATTCAAATTATGGAAAAGATATTTCATTAGAAAAAATTAAAAATGAAAAAATATTAGAAGATTTTTATAATGACCTTAGTAAATTATCAAATCCTGCAATTCAGGGATATAAAGGAAAATCATTTAGGTTTATGCCGCAAAAAGCAGTAATAGACAATGTTCTTATGCAAAATTTAGTAGATATTGCAACTGAAGATAAACCTTCATATAGACCGATATATTCGGGCGTTGATGTAATGGCTGTACTTGGAAATAAAACAGCGGAAGAACTTGTACTAAATAATGAAAATAATTTTAAATGGGATAAATTTAAAGAAAAATATGAATACACAAAAGAACTTGAAAAACATATTGATGAAAAGAGCTGGATGAGTAATTTATATCGCGGATTATTATGGACATTAAAAGGATTCAATCAGGATTTTGCAGAAGGCTATCCTAAGTTTATGCAATCAAAAGCATGGAAGCTTAAAGATTTAAATACGGCACTTGCATCATGGGCGGAGCTTAAACACGATACAGTTTTATATGGTAAGCAAGTTGGCGCTGAAATGGGCGGAGGAGATGATTTTGAATTTCCTGTAAACTATGTAGAACCAAACGTAAAGATATATGAAAGACTGTTGTGGTTAATGGATTTTGCAGGTCAAAACTTAAAACATAGAAATATGTTATCGGAAGCTACTGAAAAGAACTTAAATAATTTTAAAGATATGGTTCAATTTTTATTGGATTGTTCTGTGAAAGAACTTAGAGAAGAAACCTTAACAAAAGAAGAAAATGAAAGAATATTTTATATCGGCGGAGAAATGGAGAATATATTTGTTAAGTTCATTGATGAAAAAGCAGCTTATTATTATGAAATAGAAACAGAAGCGGATAAAGATATGGCATGCATAGCGGATATTATGAAAGTTGCAAAAAATTCAGTTGGAATACCTGAAGGCAAATATTTAGAAGTAGGCTCAGGACATGCATCACTTATATATGTAATATATAAAGTAAATGGAAAATTATATTTAGGAGAAGGAGCAGTAATGAGCTATTATGAATTTTTATCAGATGATAGACTTACTGATGAACAATTCCAAGAAAAACTAAACTCCTTTGAAAAAGAAGACTATCCTGAAAGACCGGATTGGATAAGTGGATTTGTCAAAGAATATGAATACATCTTAAAACCATGATTAAATTGGAAAAACCGATTGAAATAGGTCGGTTTTTTAAATTTAATTATAAATCTTTGTTTATTGTGATTATTAATTTAATATGAAAATAATAGCAGTTTATTAAGTAATATAATAATCTAATTTTATATTTTGTTTTCAATACTGATATTTATAGTAAAGATAGTTATACTTGAATAGAAAGGTATTGACAGAAAAAAATTAAAGCATATATTATAAATTATCAGGGAAATATTATTTAGCTTAAACTAATAGAACTATTAATAGAATATAAAAGTAAAAATCATTTAATAATTTATAATGGAGTCAAAGTGAAACAGAATAAAAGAATAAATTTATGTATTAAGAAACAGTAAATAGCTAATTAATAATCTTAAATAAAAATAAGATAAAATTTAATAATAAATAAAGGAGGAAAAATGAGAATAAGTTTAGATTTTGAGCTGAATGATGAGAGAATTTATAAGGATAAAAATAAAATTCTTGCATCGTGGATAAAACATTATATGGGTAAGTATGATGAAAATATGTATTTTAGTTTATATAATTCAGGTTCAGTAGAAAAAGATTATACTTTTTCAGTGTATATGGGACAAGATGTAGTTTTTGAAAGAGAAATGATATATGTTCCTACAAAAAAGATGAGATTACATTTTTCTTGTTATGATCTACAAGAAGGAATTCATTTTTACAATATTTTCACAAGAGCAATTGGAGAAAAATATAAATATAAAGATATACACTTAGTTGCAAAAAGAATGAATGTAGAAAGAGAAAAAGTATTTAAAAATGAAGAGGCATATTTTAAAACATCTAGCCCCATAATTGTCAGAGAACATATCTCAAGAGATAATTCTAAAACATATTATCATGATATATCCACAGAAAAAGGGATAGAAGTTTTACTTATGAATTTAAAAAGCAGATTAAAGAAGAAATTTGGAGAAAAAATAAAGTATGATATTGACTGTATACAAATTGATATTTTAAAAAATAGGATGGTAACTGTAAGGCATAATTCAATTAATATACCATCAAATTTATGCACAATAAAAATTTCGACCAAGCCATATATATTAGATTATATTTATAAATCCGGGATAATAAGTTCATTTAATGCAAGTGGGTATGGAATGTTATTATCTGTAAGTTAAAATGGGGGAGATTATAATTGGATGATTTAATAAGGTTAAGTTTAAGCGACTGGCAGTATAATGCCGGAATAGTGGGAATGTATAATGTATTAAAACATTCCGGAAAAGATATATATGAATATACAGCTAATTATATTAATTCGGGAAATGAAGCTAATATAATTGCAGGGTATGAGTTATGCTTTCCAAGAGAATATCTAAATGATTTTACAGATAATTATTATAGATACATGATTGATACTTATATTAACCAGATAAGTTACGGACGAATTTTATCATACAAGGAAACCGCCGAAAGGATTTTATTGCTTGAAGATTCAGATTTTGAAGATTCTAAATTTTCAAATGAATTGTTTGAAGGATTAAATTCATATATCAAGGATACCTTAAAATATTACATTAAAAGTGCAAGTTATAAAGCTGCTTTTGAGCTAATACCAAACTCTGATATTTTATTAAATAGGATATTAAATTTAAATACAATAAAAAAAGGAAAAAAAGAAACAATTTTAGAAAAAAAGGATGATATTATTTCCGTATGCAATGAGATATTAGAAATAATTAATATTTTAGAGGGGAATTTATATAGAAAATATCTTGGTGGGAAAAATATAATATATACTTATTTAAGAAGAAACTGGGATGGTATAAGTATATTAAACAAACAGGTTAAAGAAAAAGACATTTATAAAGAATTTAATAATCATTTTGTAAAACCTACTGTAGAATATTTATGTGCGGATAAAGCTAAATATAAATACAAATGTTTTAATTGTGATTCGCCAATAAAAAATTTGGATATTAATTATAGTTTTTTAACTGATACGGGATTTGATACAGCAAGAAAATCATCTCATGTTTGGTTTTTTCAAAATGATATTGCGATATGCGAATTTTGTAAATTAGTATATGCTTGTATGCCGGCAGGTTTTGTCTATGGATTTGATAAAGGTATATTTATTAATAGTAATGCAAATATTGATGCTCTTATTTCTGTAAATAGCAAATTAAAAGCAGATATGGATAATTCGGTTAAAAATAAAGATAAAAATATAACCTATAGAAGTATAGTTGAAGCGATAATTGATAGAAAAGAATTAGGTATTCAATATGAGCTTTCAGATGTGCAAGTTGTATGGTACGAAAATGAAAAATATAGGTTTAATATATTACATGAGAGCATTTTGAGAATAATTTATACTTCGAAAGAAGAATTTAGATTAATAAAAAAAGCGACTTTTAAAGAAAATAAAGTATATATATATTTATATGAGGAAACTTTAAAAAGGATTTTTAATAATCAAAATTTGTTTTTATGGATAAATAAGTTAATTCATTATTATATAACTAATAAAAGTAACTGTTATTATAATATTTCTCATGTAGAAAGGATTCTAAAAATAAACTTTGAATATTTAAAGGGGGTTGGCTTAATGGAAAATATTGAAAAAGATATTATTGAGAAGATGAGAACATATGGATATTATATTGGAAAAGAATATTTTAAAGATGGGTCTGATAAAAAAATAGTAGGTCTTTCTCATCAAATGCTAAATGCACTGAAAACTAATAATGTTAATACTTTTATGGATTTATTAATTCGAGCTTATATGTATGTAAAAAAAGAAATTCCAAAGGACTTTATTAATTCTTTAAAAACAGAGGAAGAATTTAAGACAAATGGATATGCTTTTGTAATGGGATTAAATAGTTATAGAGGAGAAATTTCAGATAATAAATAAAATAGAGAATAAAGATTTTAGGAGGATTAATCATGAAAGTTAAAGGTCTTACAATGACAATTATATTTGAGGCAGAAAGTGCAAATTATGGAGAATCAGTTGGAAATATAGCATCTTTAAAGAAAATGGCAAGAGATAAGGGAGAACAATATACTTATATTTCAAGGCAGGCTATTACGTATAATATGGTAGAACAATTATCAGAACCTTTGGCAAAGGTAAATGTAGAAGGTAGTGGAGATAAAGGAGTAGTTCAATATAGTAAAGAATGCACAATAAAAGATTATCCGGAATTAGATTTTTTTGGATATTTAAAAACACAGAAAGAAAGTAGTGGATTAAAGAGATCTGCAAAGGTAAGAGTTTCTAATGCTATTTCTCTTGAAACATATAAGGGAGATTTAGATTTTTTAACTAATAAAGGATTGGCAGACAGAATAGGTTCTAACATGAATATAGCACAGGCAGAAATACATCATTCATTATACAAATATACAGTTGTAATGGATTTAGATCAAATAGGATATGATGATGCTGATAAGGAAAATATAATAGATTTGTCAAGTGAAGAAAAATCAAGAAGAGTAATAAAATTGCTCGATACCATATCAACTTTATACAGAGATATTAGAGGTAGGAGAGAAGATTTGAAACCAATATTTGTAATTGGTGGAGTTTATGATATAAAGAATCCGTTTTTCCATAATATAGTGAGCATTAAGAATAATATTTTAGATGTGAATCAAATTAAGGAAAGTTTGTTTGGTGCCATAAAAGAAAATACTTATGTTGGTTTCTTTAATGGTAAGTTTGATAATAGTGAAGAGATTCAAAATGAATTATCAGCTAAAAATGTTCCTGCATTTTTTTCTATATTAAAAGATCAGGTGAAAGAATATTATGAAGGCAATTAAGATAAAACTTAGGCAAGAAAGTGCAAATTATAAAAAACCTAATAGTTTTCAATTAAAGGAGAGTTATCCGTTGCCACCATACTCGACTATAATTGGTATGGTGCACAATATGTGTAATTATGATGAATATAAGCCAATGGATATAAGTGTTCAAGGAGCATATAGATCTAAAACTAATGATTTATTCACAAGGTATGAATTTAAAAATGCTATGAAATATGAAAAAGGAAGGCATGATATTAAAGTTGGGGAATTTGGAATAACAAGGGGTATAGCAACTACTGAATTATTAGTTGACATTGAATTGCTTATACACATTGTTCCTGAAAATCAAGCTTTGATAGAAGAAATATATAATGCTTTTATATTTCCCAGAGAATATGTAAGCCTTGGAAGAAGAGAAGATTTAGTTGTAATAGAAGAAGTTAAAATTGTTGAATTTGAAGAAGTTATTTTGGAAAAAAGTATTAAGTTGAGAAAAGGGTACGGTATATACATACCTTTTGAAAAGTTCAGTGAAAATATTAAGATTGGACATATAAAAACTGACATACCTAAAGAATACAGAGGAACAATGTACAATATAACTAAAAACTATGAATTAAAAAACTATGGAAGTAAAAAATCTCCAAAAATTTTTAGAGATTGGAATAAAGTAAAAGTTATATATGGCAGTGATATTAATATTGGCAGTAAGAATAAAGTATATATTGACAAAGATGATGATATTTTAATTCTTGCATAAATTTAAGGAGATGAATTAATTTTTAATTTTATATATTATTCATCTCCTGTATTTCTAATTATTAAGGGGAATTAAGATGGAGAGATATTTAGCAAAGTCAAATCCTGAAGAAACAATTGAAGAGCACACTTTAAACCTTTTAAAAAATTATGAGCTATTTAAATCAATTTATCCTGATTTATCCATAGATTGGTTATTATTAAAAATTGCAATAATTTATCATGATATGGGCAAAGTAAATGATATCTTTCAAAAAAAGATTAGAGGTGAAAAAATAGATAAAAGTAGGGAAATACCTCATGGACATCTTAGTATAGGATTCATTGATTATGATACAATTTTTGATAATAAACCTTACATTAATCAAGAAATTGAAAAATATATAGAAAATGTAAGTGGAGATGATTATTCAATAATCAGAAAAAGAATGTTAGCATCTGCTATTTATTTTCATCATGATAGAAAAGATGTGTCAGATGATCAGGATGAAATAAGAGAAATATTAAATGCTGAATTAGATTTAATAAAAAACAAGAAAGTAAATCTTAACTATGAAGATTTTGATGAAATTAAAGTATGTGGACTTCCGGATTCAGAAATTTTTGATTTTGAAATATCAGATTTGACTGTTAAAAAAAATAAAATAAAACCGGAACGTGAGAAAAAAAGTAAAATAATATATAAATATTATGTTTTAACTAAGGGATTGTTAAATAGAATAGATTATGCATCAAGTGCTCATGAAAAAGTTGAATATAAGAATGATTTTTTAGAAAAACATATGGAAAAAATATTAGATTCTTTTAAAGTAAATAATCCAAATGCAGATTGGAATGAATTACAAAGATATATGATAGATAAAAGAGAGTCAAATGTAATTACAATTGCACAAACCGGAATGGGTAAAACGGAGGCAGGACTTTTGTGGATTGGTAATAATAAAGGTTTTTTTACTTTGCCTTTGAAAACTGCAATAAATGCTATATTTGATAGAGTAAAAGAAAATTTAGATGCAGATATTTCAACAAAAGTTGGTTTATTACATTCAGATATTGCATCAAGATATTTAACATTAAAAGATGAATTAAATGGGAATAGTAAAGATGAAAATGAGTTAAAAAACGACATTGATTTAGAAGAATACATAAATAGAACAAGACAGTTCAGTATGCCTTTAACAATATGTACAGTAGATCAAATTTTAGATTTTGTATATAAATATAATGGCTGTGAAGTAAAAATGGCTACTTTATCATATTCAAAATTGATAATAGATGAAATACAAATGTATTCTCATAATTTATTGGCAGTAATTGTATTGGCTTTAGAATGGATAGTAGAATTAGGAGGAAAATTTGCAATTTTAACAGCAACAATGCCTCCGTTTATCATTGATGAATTACATAATAGAAATATTATTTTTGAAGAACCAAGAACTTTTATAAATAAAAATATAAGACATAGTTTAAAAGTTATTGAGGATGCTATTTATGCAGATTTCATATTAAATAAATATGATAATAATAAGCTCTTAGTTATTTGCAATACAGTGAATCAGGCACAAAAAATATATAGAGAATTGACAGAAAGAGAAAATTTCAAAGGAAACATTCATATATTTCATAGTTCTTTTATAAAAAGAGATAGAAAAAGAATAGAAAAAGACATAATAAGTTTCACAAAAAAGGGAAATAAAGAAACAGGTATATGGATTTGTACACAAGTAGTGGAAGCATCTTTAGATGTAGACTTTGATGTATTAATAACAGAACTTTCTGATATAAATGGCTTATTTCAAAGACTGGGTCGTTGCTATAGAAATAGGATTTTTGATATTGACGGATACAATTGTTATGTATTCAATGGTGGCACTCAAAAAACAAGTGGAATTGGATTTGTTATTGACGAAGATATTTTTAAACTTAGTAAAAAAGCATTAATAAATATTGACGGCAAATTATCGGAATCAAAGAAGATGGAAATTATTAATAATGTTTACTCAAGTAAAAATATATCAAAGACAAAGTATTATGAACGTTATAAGACAAGTATAAGTTATATAGAATCGTTGTATTCGGGAGAAAAAAGTAAAAAAGATGCAATGAAAGAATTGAGAGATATAAAATCAGTAGATATCATTCCAAAAATCATATATGATGAAAATAAAGATGAATTAGAAGAAGCTATTAAGATATTGTCCATATCATATAAATCTTTAAATAATGAAAAAGAGAGAAAGAAACTTAGAGAATTAAAAATCAAAGCAAGAGAAATTATAAGTAGTTTGATGGTTAGTATACCGGTGAATGTATATATGAATATTGATAAAAAGTCTAATAAAAAGGCACATAAACATATACCTTTTACTTATGGGCAAGATATTATTGTTACAGATATAGAATATTCAAGTGAGTATGGTCTTGGTAAGAAGTTTGAAAAAGTAAATAGCAGTGATATTTTAGATAGAATAGTTTAGATTTTATATTTAAGTAATAAATAATAGTAGTTGATTTATGTTTTAAGAGGTGAAAGCATATGCTTAAAATAACAGGATTAATGGTTTATTATTATTTTGTTTGTCATAAAAAACTTTGGTACCATATAAAAAATATTAATTTAGAAAATGAAAGTGAAGATGTCGGGATAGGGAAATTAATAGATGAGTCAACTTATTCAAATGAAAACAAGCATATATCGGTTGACGGTGTTATAAATATTGATTTTGTGAAAAGATGGTCTGTTTTACATGATATTAAAAAATCAAAATCGATAGAAGAAGCCGGAATTTGGCAAATGAAATACTATATTTATTATTTGGAAAATAAAGGGATAGAGATTAAAAATGGAATGATAGATTATCCGTTATTAAGAGAAAGAGTAGAAGTTTTTTTAAATGATGAAGATAGAAAAAAGATAGTAGAAGTTTTAGAAGATATTGAAAAAATTTATATGAAAAGCACTCCTCCAGAAAATATAAATAGCAAAATATGTAAAAAATGTGCATTTTATATGTATTGTTATTGCTAATATGCTTTTGAAAGGATAAGATCGTATGGGCGAAACTTTTTATTTATTTAGTAATGGGGATTTAAAGAGAAAAGATAATAATATAGAATATAGTACTACAATGGGCGATAAGAATTTAAAGGTAGAAATGCTTGATGAAATATTTTTATTTGGAGAAGCGAATATGAATACAAAAGTTTTAAATTTTATGGCTCAAAATAACGTTGTGATGCATATATTTAATTATTATGGATTTTATAGCGGTAGTTTCTTTCCTAGGGATAAAACCGGGGCAGGGTTTATTTTGGTAAATCAAGTTGATTATTATAAAGATGGCAACAAAAGATTAATTATCGCTCAAAAAATTATAGATGCAGCTTCTCACAATATACATAGAAATATGAGGTACTATAATTCTAGGAATATTGATTTAAGTGAAGAAATAAAAGAGGTCGAATATTTTAGAAGGACAATTTATAAAACAAAATCTATTCAAGAATTAATGGGGTTAGAAGGAAATATAAGAAAAATATATTATTCTTCTTGGAATAAAATTTTTAAACAAGAAATTGATTTTGAAAAAAGAGTGAAACATCCACCAGATAATATGATAAATTCATTAATATCTTTTTGTAATTCTTTACTATATAGCACTGCTTTGTCAGAAATATATAAAACGAATTTATCACCGTATATTAGTTATTTACATGAACCGGGTACAAGAAGGTTTTCTTTATCTTTAGATATAACAGAAATTTTTAAACCTTTAATAGTGGATAGAATAATATTCACAATGATTAATAGAAATCAAATTAATGAAAAATCTTTTGACAAAGAATCAAATTTTGTATATTTGAAAGATAATGCTAGAAAGAAAATAATTCAAGAATATGATGAAAGATTATCGAAAACAATAAAGCATAAAGAACTAAATAGGAGCGTTTCTTATAGGTATATGATGAGGTTGGAGTGTTATAAATTAATAAAACATATAATTAATGAGAAGGAATATGAAGGATTTAAGATGTGGTGGTAATTATGTATGTTATACTCGTATACGATATTTATACAAATGATGAAGCACCCAAAATACAAAGGAAGGTATTTGGCATATGTAAAAGGTATTTAACACATATTCAAAAATCAGTTTTTGAGGGTAATTTGACAAAATTAAAACTTATGGAATTGGAACTTGAATTGAAAAAATATGTGAGGAAGGATAAGGATTCGGTAATCCTTTTTAAAAGCAGAGATGAAAGGTGGTTACAAAAGGAATTTATTGGAAAAGTAGATGATGCTACTAATAGGATTTTTTAATACTGTCGATATTAATTAGGTTAAATTTTTCGGTTTTATGACAGTGACAATATTTGTGATAAATGCTACTATTATATATAGTAGTAATTGAATTATGATTAAACATTGTATTTTGTATGTAAGTTGACAGTAAGGATATTTAGAA
>NZ_AUQY01000002.1 GCF_000468535.1 Peptoniphilus mikwangii
CCTTTAGTGATAATAGAATCAAAATGAAATGTAAATACAGAAAAGAATAGACCTGATGTGTTCTATTTTATAGTAATAATAGAATCAAAGTGGGCTTGTGGTCTGAGAGAGATACAGAGAGAAAAACCAGATAAATAGGAGCTTTCAGCACTGTATCCTTATTTTAGAAATCGTGAAAATCAAATAATCAGGTCTAAAAGGAGGATTTTATGAGATGTAAAAATATTTCAAGCCGATATATTCGCCTTTTCGGTGGTAAGGTAAGAATGAAATGACATGGATAATTAAAATATTCTTGTTTTCAATTTCTACTAAGTCCTTACGGAATACCGGATGATAGGAGCAGCAGTTTATAGGTTTATTACATTGTAAATGTGGAATGAGTTATCATAAAGATATTGGATATTTTGAGAGAACAAAGGATATAAAATTTGCATTGGAACGAAAGAAAAATAGAATTTTAGCAATCAACTGGGGAACAAATATGATGAATATAAATAATGTTTGTTTCCCATAAAGCATTGAGATTTGGGGAATAAAATGGTACAATTTTATCAAAAAATGTTCCCCGAAGGAGTAAAAATAATGAATATAAAATATAACGAAATACAAGAATTACTTAGAAGTCGTGCTGATCTCCATGCTAGATTGAATTTGATGCCCTATGACGGTACACCTGAAATGAAAGAACGTGGCGATGGGAAATATTTATACGTTAGAAAGCGTGTAGCCGGTAAATTGACATCAACATATGTAGGAATATACACCGAAGAACTCTATAATTTACTACTTCGTAACGCTAGAGAAATATGTGAAATTATGTGAAATAAGGAAAGAACTTAGACGCATAGAAAAGAAACTTGTTGATACAGGATACTCAGAAGATCAATTATCTGTTGATGTTATGAATAATATTTCCTTCGCAAGAGCAAATATGAAGGTGAATATTTATGAACAGGCTGTACTGGAGGGGGTGGCTACATCTTTTCCACAAACAGAAGAAATCATAGATAATGGAAAAGTTTCCGGCATGACAGCAACGGATGTATAGAAAATCTTAAATCTGAAACATGCATGGAAATTTATTTTGGACAAGGATGTAATAGCAAGCACATCGGACTATTATATGCTTAGCCATATTGCAAGGCTTGTGAATGAAGGATTTTTTCAGAAGGAGGTCGTATTCGAGGTGTTCCCGTAACCATCGGAGGTTCCTCTTATGTACCACCGTTACCAAATGAAGGTGATGTGAAAGACAGAATACGAGAGCTTACGGAAGAAAATGGCGATGTAATTGATGTTGCAATCAAATTATGCCTTTATTGTATGAAGATTCAAATTTTCCTTGACGGTAATAAAAGGACATCTATTATTTTTGCGAATCACTATTTAATATCTCATGGAGGAGGCATTTTAGTTATTCCTGAAAAAGAAGTGCCAGAATTCAAAAGTTTACTTGTAAGGTATTATGAAGGAGAGAATATATCTATAATTTCTAATTTTATGAAAAAGAATTGTTGGAAGAAAATGTAACTATAGAAGGCATTATTGGGGAACTTATTTTGTATTATAATAGCGGATTTGTTCCCCTCACAAAAGAGGAATGGGAATTTTTGAGGTCAAATTTTTTGACCTCAAAATCGGAAACAGGTTCCGGATAGAAGATACTTACCTTATTAAAAGGAGATCTTGCAGTAAGGCAAAGCAGAGCTTTAGTTCGTACTTTTAAGCAAATGAAAGACTACATTATAGAAAATCAAGGGTTGATTGGCAGGAGAGAGTTTTTGTAGCTTTCGATGCAGATTACGAGTAATGTCGTGGAAATGCAGGATTTAAGACGAGATTTAAGAGATGTGGAAGATCAGGTGGCGGAAGTGGAGGACATCCTGAATAATGTGGTGCATAAATCCGAATTGTCCAACCTGATTCTTGACCTCATCAATCCACAACTCAAATATGGATTTTTACTCTTGAACGGACAACCGATCGAAGCAAATCTTGCTTATAAGGACATTTACAGCATAGCGAAAAAGAGTATTTATATCGTCGATAACTACATCGGAGTGAAAACCTTGGTTTTATTGAAAGATGTTCCTTTATTGGTAGAGGTCATTATATTCAGCGACAACATCGGCAAAGGACTGCACAGCCTTGAATATCAAGATTTCTGCCAAGAATATTCGTTTAGGAAAGATAACATTCCAAAAATCCGGTGTTGCAGTTAAAATAGAACTAAATCAGATTGGAAATTTGAAAAAATATGTATCCAATACTTGACATAAGGGTGAAATGTAGATGTGTTTTTGTCTCTCGGGTTATAATTTCTAGAGTTGGTATTAATTGAATCAAACTGAAATGTAAATTGTGTACAAGAGCGATAAAATCGTTCTTATAATAGAACCGAACGGAAATATAAATATGGAACTCAGAATGAGAGTGATAAGTTATTAAGAAAGTCAGGGTATATTCGTCAAATAAATTATCTATGCTCTAAAAGAAAGGAGGAATTGTGTTATAAATATATTTAACACATGAGAAAAGATGAATATTGTAAAGAAATCAATAGTGGAGTTTTGTTTGGAGCAGGTAACACCTATGATTCATTTTCAAGGAGAAGAGAAATCAGCAGGAATACGAGCAAGTGACTTGAAACCGCGGTTTGATGTTTTTTTAAAAAAATATTGGTATGACTTGAAGACAGAAAAAGAAAAAACAGAAATAGAAAACTGTGTTTTAAAGCAAAATGAGGAAGAAATTGAAAACAATGCTTTAGATGAAAAAAAGAGAGTTTCGTTTGATTACAAGGTTAAAATCTTTAACAACGGCTGTAAAAACCATGATATGACATTTTATAAGCCGAAGATGAAAAAGGCTGATAAAAATTCATTTTATGGCTCATTTTACGGGAAATTAGAAGATAATAAATTTTCTTTTTACAATGAAATTAAGGTTTCATTTCTCTCGCCACATCAAGATTTAAGAAATCAAATACAAGAGTTGTTTCCCGTTTTTTTAGCTGTCAACGGCTTTGGATTGAGAAATAATAAAGGATATGGATATTTCAAACTGAAGGGAAATACAAAGGAAAGAATATTAGAAGATATACAAAAGTATCAAAGTTTGGAAAACAAATATATAGAACAATTAAAAGAAAAAGATAAAGAAAAAGGTGTGGGAGTTTATCAATTACAAATTGAAAATAAAGGCGATTCAAGATCTAAAAAAATTCAAAATTTATTGGAGGATATTAAATTTTTTAATCAAATATTAAAATCCGGTTTGAATTTTGGCCATAAGTATAAGCACAATTCTAACCATAATATATATATCCCATCATTTATGCTAAAAAAATATAAAAAGCAAGAAGGAGTACTTTTTGAAAAAAAATCACTAAAATTATTCTTAAAACAAGAGGATTTGAATAATCAAGAATTGTACTATGTAAGAGGGCTTTTAGGATTGGCTCCATTTTACGAGTTCAGAAATGTAAAAAAAGGAGACCGGCCAAAATTTACAGCGAGATTTAATATCAAAATAAAAGGAGTAGAGAGATTTCCATCACCGATTAAATATCTTCCAATTTCATATGAAGAAATCATTATTCTTGTAGACTATGGTAAAATTGAAGAATTTCGGAAAAAGTGTGATAAAATACATTCAGCTGTTTTTTCTTTAAATGAAGTCAAGAAGGGATTATCTTCAAAAATCAATTTACAAATACCAAATGAAGAGCAATATAGCATTTATCAATTATTCAAAATAAATGGTGTAATAGAAAACGGAATAAAAGAGTTTGAGAGTAAGATAATAAAAAAAAGAAGTAGAAAATGGCAATATAGTGTAATTTCCGACATAGAAATAGGATAGGTGAGATATGAATAAGAAATTTATTGGAATAACAATCGGACCGATTGTAAAAACCTTGATGTTGACAACGACTCCTGCAGGTTTGTGGGGGGCAAGTTATATTTTTTCGTATTATGCAAAGAACTTAATCAAACAGATTAAACAAGAACTTAAAATTCCGGATGATTTTTTTATAGTACCGGTTAATACCGGAAAGGTAGAAAATATTATCAAGGATTGTCCTTGGGCAGGGTTGTTTCATGACAGAATTATTTTTCAGACAGATCATTCTATTCCATTAAGCAAAGTCGATCAATGTATAAAAAAGTGTAAGGAAGATTTAGCAAAGGAAATTTTAACAATTTGCTTAACGGGAGATGAGGATATTGAAAGAGCGAAGAAATTCATAGAAGATTATTTGCAAGTTCATGTAATTGAACAAAAGGTAGAAGAGGGGAAAAATCCGATATTAGCTCTAAGTCCGAATTTGGATATTTTGGAATTGGGACAAAGCTATATTCCGAAAGAAGATAAAAATTATTTATTGGATTTTTTAGAAAATAGAGATAGTTTGGAGCAGAAGAAGTCGGAAAATAGAAATCAAAATATAAAAAAATTCACTCAAAAAATAGAAAAAATACAATGGCATTTTCTTGAAGAGGGGAACATCATCACAATTGATGATATAGCAGGAGTTGGCGGAGATAAAATTGATGTAAATACTCAAACCAAAAATTATTTTGCGTTGGTAAAAGCTGATGGAGATAATTTGGGGGGAGTTTTAAAAAGTATGGAAAATATTGGAGGAAATCAAGTAATAGAAGAAATCAAAGGCTTTTCAGAAAAATGTTTCGATTATGCAAGAAGAGCCTTTGAAAAAGTGGGGAAATATGGTGGAAAGATGATTTATGCAGGAGGCGATGACCTCCTATTCATTGCTCCGGTAAAAAATCATGGAGAAACAATTTTTCATTTACTATCTACTTTAAATGATGAATTTATAAATTGTTTCGGCGGTTTTTCTTTCAAGGAAGAAGGACAGGAAAAAAAGATGGGATTTTCAGCAGGCGTTATGATTTGCTATTATAAATACCCTTTGAAGGAAGCACTAATCGGCGTTTTAGATCAATTGGATAAATCTAAAAAAATCAAAACCAAAAATACAATTAGTGTTCATTTTGAAAAACATTCGGGAAAACAACATGGAATTCAATTTATAAATTTTTTCAATAACGGTGAAAATAATAAAATTTATACTATATTTTTAGACTTGTTGGAAGAATATGGAAAACAAAATGGGCAATTAAATAATTCGAAAGATTTTTTAAGGTCGGTTGGTACGAAGTTACAAGATTATCGAAATGTTTTTTTGATTGCCATGCTAAAGGATGGTAAGAAAAAGGAAAGCTATCTAAATGAAGTTTTTAAAAATCTTTTTGAAGAATACCCCGGAATTTTTGATGAGACTAAGACAGAGGAGAAAAGCGAAGAAGCAAATTATATTGAAAGGATAGTTGATTTGTTGGAAGAAATTTTTTACATGAAATTATCTTTGATTCAAGATAAAACAGAAAAAACAAAACGGCAAGCAGCTTTGGATAGTTTACAGGAAATAGAGACAGTTATAGGGTTATTGAAGTTTTATAATGAAAAGGAGATAAAATAAATGGCGATATATAAAGTTTTATTTCATCCACTGGAAGAATACTTTTTTGGAGAAGACGGTTCTTTTCGTGAAGGAGTAAGCAATGCGGAATATTTTATTACTTCCAGATTTTTTCCGAGTCAAACGACTGTATTCGGAATTATTCGATATTTAAATTTATTATGTCTAAAAGACAAAGGATCATATTCGCAGGAAGAAAAGGAACTGAATAATAAGACTGTTGGGAAAAAAGGATTTTCTATCGAATCAGCCATCGATTCTAACAGTGAAGTTCAGAATTTTGGAATCATAAAGGGTATGAGCGGAGTTTTTCTTCATAGATATGATGTAGAGGATAAAGTGAATCGAGTTTATGTAACACTTCCTAAAGACGCAAAAAAGCAGTCGGAGATAGATAAGAGCTACACTTCCATTTTTGATGAAGGGGAAGAATCGGTAGTGACTTCAAATGGGGAAAAAATGATGCCTCAAAAGTATAATGTGAAAGAGGGGTTGGGAATTGGATTTATCAGTATTGATGCAGGAATTTCCGATGCCGGAGAGCTGTTACAAAATGAGTTGTCAGTTATAGAATCTCCATTTGAATATGTTTTAAAAACAGGATTAAAAATTAATAGAAAAGCGGCCAAATCGAAGGATATGATGGATTTGACCAATCCTCAAGACCCTATGAGCTCTTTATTCAAAAAAGAATATGTCCGATTGAAACAAGAATCAGGTGAAGTGGAATACTCGTTTGGAGTCTATGTAGAGATAGAAAATGGAGAGGAAGAGGAAGTAACAAAACGAATGAACCGAGTTGTCGGAATGGGTTTGGGAGGTTCTCTATTTTCTGTAAGAACATTAAAAATAAAAGAAATAGAGAAAAAAAGATTAAAAAATGGATTGATTTTAAATGTGGACCAAATTTTTGAAAATCATGTAAAGAAAGAAAATATTTTGTATTGTATATCTCCGTGCTATGTAAGCAATCCACAAGACATTTTGATGAAAAGTGAGTTTGCTTCATTAGATACAGTGGTCAATCGCCCGATGAATGGTGGCAATATTGATGATGCGTGGAGAAAGACAAAAACTTTATATCGTATGATGGATTCAGGAAGTGTCTTAATTACGAAGCGTGTGAATGAAATTATAAAAGAATTTCAAAAAAATGGGTTACAGCAAATAGGATACAATCATTATTATTTAGGAGGAGAAATATGAAAGTCGCATTATTAAAAGCAAAGTGCATTACTAATCTGCATATTGGCACAAGTGGAAATATTTATGGAGACATAAAAAGCGAGGTGGAGAAGGATGCTGTTTTAGCAACGCCGATTATGCCCTCTTCAGGTATAAAAGGGGCTTTGCGAGACTTTTGGAGAGCAAATGGGACTACGGGAACTGTTACTATTTTTGGATCCGATGCTGAAGAAGAAAATGAAAATAGAAAAGGAAACTGCAAATTTGTAAGTGGGCAACTGCTGTTTAGATCGATGAGGGTATCAAAAGGAGATCGTGCCTATTGTTTGGTGACAACACCTGAGTTACTTCAAGTAATGATAGATACCATTGACTCCTTTCAAATTAAATTAAATCTCCAATCTGCAAAAAGTGCTGAAGATTTCGAAAAAGCTCTTAATGAAATAAAAAAGGAACTGAACGAAAAGAAAGAGCAAGTCGTAGCGGGAATTGTAAACAAAGATGACCATGCCATCATGGAAGTTGAAGGATATGATGTAAAAGAAATACAAAGCAAAGAGAATAACCTATATAAAATTTTGCTGGAAATTAGCGAGGGTGTTCCGGTTGTTATTATGAGAACGGATTTTTTTCGAATGATCGATTTGCCGATTATTGCCAGAAATTATTTAAAAGATGGAAAAAGCACCAACTTATGGTATGAAGAATTTGTTCCTCATCAAAGTTATTTTTATTTTCCTGTGTTGTGGGAAAAAGAAGAGGCGGAAGTTTTTTCAAATTTTATTCAAGAGATTAGTAAACAACCGATTGCTTTTGGCGGAAATAATTCTGTTGGCTATGGTTATTGCACTATTACTCCAATGAATAGAGAGTGGGAGGAGAATGATGGAGAATAAGAGAAAAATTGATGAATACATTCCTAAGGCGATTAATAGTCTTTCCAAAAATAAAAAAATAGTGATAAATGGAGAAATTAAAAGTGGATTTGCAGGTCAAATTGCTACCTTTTCAGTTGCAGTGTCCACAGGAAGTTTACTATCTGCCGTCGCATTTTTTAGTGAAAAGAAACAATCCGCTGTTGAGCGTCAGGAGCTAATGAATGTAATTTACGAAATAATTACGGGAGAAAGTGCAAGTGGAAATGACGCTAACAATTCTAAGGCAGTTTTACTATCCTATGTTAAGAAAAAATACGAACAAACTCATAGTCAAATAAGAGATGTAGGTTCCTTACTGGATTATGGGCAGCTTCAGCAAGATATTTTAAATGCAGCAATAGCGGTGAAATTAGCAATTAATTTTTTTCCAAAAGAAAAAGAAAATGAAGGTGAGAATGGAAGATGAATGGGGATCGGAGAAATGAGCTGCAAGAAATAGAGGAGAAAATGAATAATTCAGAAAAAAATAAGATTGCAAATTTGGGGTATGCGTTTCAAACACAGGATTATTATATGCAAACAGAGAAGGTCAAAGAGGATGTAAAAAGAATCGTTGATTTTACATTGGACGATAAGACAAAGGAAATGATTAAAAGTCGACAAAAAGAATTGCAAAAATTGGCAAAAAGGGAAACTTCCAAGCTTGATATAGGCTATTTTCAAGCTTGTGTGAGTTATCCGGGGTTGTTGGTTGGCATGTCAAATCCTGTAATGTCGAGTTTGAAACAGGAATCGGATGAGGAAGGGCAAGACAGTGCGTTTAAAATGGGTTTTAGTTTTGACTATGTAACAGGCTTACCTTATATTCCGGGATCTTCAATTAAGGGGATGTTGAGAGCTTCCATTGAGAAGTATAAAACAGATGTTTGTCAGTGGCTTGAGGATAATATAGGCATTTTGACTGATGACAGACTATTTAAAGAAATGATATATGAAATATTTGGAGATGGGAATGATGATGTAGACAATGACAAAATCAAGAATAATACTGATGTATTGGAGAGAGATGTGTTTTTGGATGCCATTATTATTGATGGATCAAATGATAAGATTTTAAAATCGGATTATATAACACCGCATCCATATATGTTTAAAAATCCGATACCAATTCGAATATTGGCAATTAAACCGGAAGTAAAACTTGAATTCCATTTTTTGTTAAGAGAAAAGATAATTGCAAAAATGAATCGGGAACAAAGATTTGAACTTTATAAGGGTTTAATTTTAGATTTGGGTATTGGTGCAAAAACGAATACCGGATATGGAAGTTTGAAAGAAGTTTAATAAAAAGGGGAAGAATAATGGAAATCAAAGATAAAAATGAAAGAGTCTATAGCTATCATACTTTTTTGCTTCCTTTTGAAATTCTAAAAAGCGACAACGAAACTCTATGCAGTAAAGAAGAGATAGAAAATGTTTTGAATCAGGAGTATTGGAAACGGTTGTCAGGAGACCATCTTTCGGCATTCGATTCTGTCATCTCAACAAACGGAATAAAAAAAGATGACAGTAAGAAAAAAAATAATAATCTAATTGAGTCTGTAGTACGATTGGTAGAGTATAATCAAGAACAGTATTTCCATAACAATGTAAAAAAGGCGATTCATGATGATGGAAAAAGTGGAATAGTATCAGAATATGTGTTTCAATTTGATGAAAAAAACACCAAGCGTGTCATAATTAAAAAGTTTTGTAAAAAGATAAAAGAAAACTTAAACATTAATGATGAAAGTACCAATGAAAATAAAAACACCAATGATAATAATGAATATGTTTTAAAGGTGTCAAACGTTCGTCTTAAACTTTTTAATACAGGAATCGGAATTTTAATTTTAGAATTATGTAATGATTTATATAGAAATTTCAAAAGCGTTAAAGATATTAATGAACTTGGAAGACATATTAGTTTGCCATATATTGCACTGGAAAACAAAAACATTGCATCTGCTCAAATATTAATATGGGATTTTTTACATTCGGATGAAAAAGAATACAATTTTGGTGAAAAAAATGAATGCTTTCTGAACGAAAAATCACCAAAAGAAAAAACTTACATGCTGGATTTTTTGAAAAATATAATCCTTAAAAAGGAACAGCGGTTGCATCATGATTTTAAGCCATCTTTAGATGATAGAATGTTCACTTGTTGTTTAATTCAAGATGATAGACTTGCCAGAGTGTATTCACGGGATTATATCGCACAAAAAGATGATGATGCACAATTCAAAAAGTTATCTAAATACTTATATGAATATATTTATATTGATAAAGATAATAGCTGCACAGCAGCTACATTCAGTTTTAGAAAAAATATTTTAAACAATTCATTATATCATCGTTGGACAGAAATTGGTACAATTTATGGAGCTTCTCATACTTCTTTTGTTGCAATTACAGGAGAAGGTGAATTCTTGGACACTATTATTACTTGGCCTTTTTTAACACAATATGTAGAAATTGCTATTTTAGTTTTGGTTCAAAGAGCATCTATTTTGCGTTTTCAAAAACAAATACAGAGTAATATGGATAATAAAAAGATTCGGAAACTTCAATCTGAATATATTGATTATCGCAATCAATTACATTTTTTTGAGGTAAGTTCACAAGAGCAGGGAATAGAGCTATATGAGCTTATTCAAAAACAATTGTATATCAAGAAAGAAATGGAAGCCTTGGAAAAAAATTTAGAGATATTATATGAAAAAAATAATGTGGATTATGGTAATAAGTTTAATCGATTTGGACTATTTATCGGATGTATTGCTATTTTATCCATACTTTTAGACCTAATGAACTTTATACTTGGGAGGGATTTTAGCATAAAATTCTGTGGTCAATTTAAATTGATAAAGTGTGAGTTGCTAATGATTTTCCTGACCACATTTCTAATATTTTCTTGTTTTTGGAAGTCAGTGAAATGGAAAAAATAAACTTGCATGGTGATATCAACTAGGCTTTATAGAAATTTTCTTAAAAGAAAATGTTTATTCGACAAAGATAGTGCAAGATTTAAAACTTTCAAAAAACTTTATGAACAACAGATGTATAAGTTTCAAAGTTCAAAAATTTCACTATAAATAATTGTAATGTAAGTGAGATTAAAAATCTTGACCTCATACAAGCAATTTCTGAAAGAAAATAGGTATCCAATACTTGACACAAGGGTGAAATGTAAATTCGCTAAGAATATACGCTATTAGCGTCGCAAATGACAGTAATAATAGAATCAAAGTGAAATGTAAATGTAAAAAAAGCGATGGGCGAAATGAGCAATGCAACAAGTAATAATAGAATCAATATAAAATGTAATTTTTTAGCAAGCTGATTTTCAGCTTGTTTTTTTATAGAAATATATTGTAACGTAATCTCGTATAAGTTAATTATAAAAATATTAGGGTTGATTTATGTTTTATAAATATAAAAAATAAGTTGTAAAAAAATTTTTTTCATTTCATAAACATTTCATAAAAGTCTTGTAATATATTCCATGAACAGTTCGATTTGATGTGTGAACTGATATATTAATTGGAAATCAATCTATTTTAAGGAGGAAAATTTATGAAAAAGAAAGTATTAAGAGGAGCATGTGTATTACTTACGTTATGTTTAAGTCTAAGCGCTGTTGGATGTCAAAAAGGTAGTGAAAATAATAAGGCGGAAAATAATAAAGCTATAAGCTCTGAACAGGCAGGTATGTCAACTAATGCAAATGGCAAAACTGAAACTTTTAAACCGTCAGATTATACATTGGAAGCAAAGGAAGAATATGTTTATGAATATTTAGGACTTAAATTTAAACTTTCAGATGAAACCAGAAAATATATTTCCGATAAAAAAATTGCAATGTTGGATGATCAAAGTCCTATAGACAAAGAATTAAAGTATGCTATTTTGACATTTGATAAAATGACAGAAGAACAAAAAAATGCAGTTATAGAAAAGATGGGCGACGGATATGAAAAATGGCAAAACGAACTTGAAAGAGTTGGAACTATTGGTATATTCGAAAAAAATACACCGGAAGAAGAAATATCTAAGATTACAAAATGTGATACTCATACTAAAATAGGAGTTTCAAGTGATGGAAATTACGATTGCTATCTAAGTACAAATAGCGGAGCTGAAAGCAATCTTTTGGATGAATTTAACAAAACTGAGATTGAGATTATAGATAAAAAAGAACGTCCGGAAAATGGTTTTGTTTTATCGGAAAAAACTGATTTAGAAAATACAGAAGCATTTAATCAAGAGTCATCCGGTAATTTAAGCAATGTGGTAACAAAAGATATTAACGGAAAAGAATTTTCAAGTAAAGATTTTGCAGACTATGATATTACTATGGTTAACGTATTTGCAACTTGGTGTACAGCATGTGTTAAGGAAATTCCTGATTTAGTTGAAGTTTATAAAGAGATGAAAGATAAAGGTGTAAATATAGTTGGAGTTGTTACAGATACTGTTGATGATAATGGTGAAAACAAAGATGCACTTGAAAAAGCAAAAATAATACAAGAAAAAACTAAAGCGCCATATTCTTTCTTAATGCCGGATAAAACTAATTTTAATGGCAGATTAAATGGAATACAAGCTTTACCGGAAACATTCTTTGTTAATAAGAATGGTGAAATTGTAGGTGAAACTTATTCAGGAGCAAAAAGTGCAAAAGAATGGAAAGAAGTAATTGAAAAAGAACTTGCAAATATAAAAAATAAATAAAATTAAGATTAAATGGTGGGAGATGTATGTATAAAAATTTTTTAAGGGGTCGTGCTTTACCCGTAATAATTATGTTTATTAGTATGGCTATGATTTACTATGGACATAGTAACGGAGAGGTTAAGGTTGTATTTGATAAAGCAATAAGAATTTGCATGGAGTGTATTGGAATTGGATAAGTTAAAGAAATTTGTAAATGTTGGCACAAAAAAAAATAGATACAAGATAATGGATTGGTTTAGACATCTTTTTCAATCATTTTGGTTTTTGCTAACGAATTCTCACTTTAAAGGATTTAAGACAGGTAAAATTTATGGTGGAGAATTGAAAAAAATTTGTGTTCCGGGTATGAATTGTTATTCATGCCCGGGGGCAAAAGGTGCTTGCCCTATAGGCTCGCTACAGGCAGTGATTGGAAAGTCGGAATATAAATTCAGCTATTATATAGTAGGTTTTTTATTTTTTATAGGAGCATTGGTAGGAAGATTTGTTTGCGGATGGTTATGTCCATTTGGATTAATTCAAGATCTGTTGCATAAGATTCCATTTTATAAAAAAATAGAAACATTTAAGTTTGATAAGTATTTGAGAAAATTGAAATATGTAATTTTACTTGTGTTTGTAATAATATTACCTTTATTTTTAGTTGATATTTTGGGTCAGGGTTCTCCATATTTTTGTAAACTTATCTGTCCGGTTGGTATGTTAGAAGGTGGATTACCACTTGTATTACTGAATAAAACTATGAGAGGTGCTATAGGATTTTTATATTTTTGGAAAGGAACAATTTTAATAGCAACTGTGATACTTTCAATAATCCTATATAGACCTTTCTGTAAGTATATATGCCCACTTGGTGCTATCTACTCATTCTTCAACTCAATTTCAGTATTTAGGTATAAATTGGACAAAGATAAGTGCATTAGTTGCGGTAGATGTAAAAAAGTTTGTCAAATGAATATAGATCCGGTTCAAAATTGTAATCATATGGAGTGTATTAGATGCGCAAGATGTAAAAATGCTTGTCCTGTAGACGCAATTAGTTTTGGAATTAAAAATTAAAAAACAGAAGGGAGTTCGGTGAAAAAGTGATTCAAAATGCTATTGCATATGTTTTAAGAAAAAAGAATAGAACATTTATAGTTTTTATTATTTTAACAATGGTTTTGTCATGCTTATATTCGTGTTTAAGCATAATGAAATCAAGTAATAGTTTGGAAAAATCTTTATATAAATCTTCGAACTCCTCTTTATCAATAACAAAAAAAGATAATGGGTATTTTGAAGTAGATCAATTTAAAGGAATAAAAAATATAAAAGAGATTGACGAGATTGTTCCTCAATATGATGGATTGGCAAAACCTACAAATGCCAAAGTAGTTGAGGGTGAACAAAAAATTGAAAGAGATAATTTACCTATTGAATTCAAAAACGTTGTATCTGTAGAAGCTACAAATAATACAATGAGAAATGTTTTATTTACCAGTGGAGTTTTTACAATTAAAAATGGAAGAAATATTGAAGAAAATGATAGAGGAAAGATTCTTGTACATGAAGATTTTGCCCAAAAGAACAATTTGAAATTAAATGATAAAATTGGTCTTGAATTAATTGAAATTAGTAACATGGGTTCAAATAAAGAATATAAATTTGAAATTGTTGGAATTTTTTCGGGGAAAAAACAGGAAAGATATACGGGGTTATCTTCCGATTTCAGTGAAAATATGGTCTTTATTGATTATGAGTCAAGTCAAGCGGCATTGAATAGAGGAGAAGGCAATAAAATTGCAAATAAGCTTGCACTATTTTCAGATGACCCGGAATATATGAAAGAGTCTTTAAATAAAATAAAAGAGTTTAAAGTTGATTGGTCAAAGTATAATCTTGAAAAAGATACTAATGCATTTGAGGAGTCTTTAGAAGCACTGAGTGGAATAAAGAATATTATCAAAATAATGACATATTCTATTATGATAGGTGGAGTAACTGTTCTTTCATTAATATTAATTTTATGGTTAAGAGAAAGAATTTATGAAATCGGAATACTATTGTCAATAGGAATAAGCAAAATTAAAATAGTAACTCAATTTATTTTTGAATTGATATTTATATCTATACCGGCTATAGTAGCATCTTTATTATTTGGAAATTTGTTGTTACACCAAATTATAGGTGCATTTATAAATTCTGACAGTTCAGGAACGTTTACTCATAACTTGCTTAAAAACGGAAATGGCATAGTAAATTTCGTTACTTTTATACAAAGTTATGGTGTTTTAATCAGCATTATTGTCGTGTCAGTTACTATTGCTTGTGCAATGATTTTAATAAAGAAACCGAAAGAAATATTATCAAAAATAAGTTAGGAGAACATAATGGACGTATTAGAAATTAAAAATGTAACATACAGTTATTCAAACTCTAAAGAAAAGATTTTATCATCAGTAAATCAAAAATTTGAACTTGGACAATTTTATGCAATAATCGGTAAATCCGGCACAGGAAAGTCAACACTGCTTTCTTTATTAGCCGGTTTAGATAAACCGAAAATCGGTCAAATTTTATTTGAAGATGAAGATATAGAAAAAAAAGGATATAGTAATCATAGAAAAAACAATATATCATTGGTATTTCAAAATTATAATTTAATTGATTATTTATCACCGATTGAAAATGTTAGATTAGTAAACAGTAAAGCACCTGAAACAATTTTACTTGAACTGGGACTTGATAAAAGTCAGATAAAAAGAAATGTTATGAAATTGTCGGGGGGACAACAACAAAGAGTTGCCATAGCAAGAGCTTTAGTATCAGAAGCGCCAATAATTCTGGCTGACGAACCTACCGGAAATCTTGATAGTGCTACGGCGGGAGAGATAATAGAAATATTAAAGAAGTTGGCTAAAGAAAGAAATAAGTGCGTGATAGTTGTAACACATAGTAAAGAAGTTGCAAGTGCGGCAGATATTATTTTAGAGCTGAATGATAAGAAACTAAAAAAGGTAAGTAAGACTGTCTAGGAGGTACAATAATGATAAAAAATGCTTTTGCATATGTAACGAGAAAAAGTCTAAAGTCATTAATAATATTATTAGTTATTCTAGCTATGTCAGCACTAAGCCTGATTAGTTTATCTATTAAGGATGCTACAAATAGAGCTTCGGAAGAAACTTTTGGAAATATAACAAATAGTTTTTCTATGGAAATAAATAGACAGGTAAATCCCGGTACTCCCAGAGGAGGAGGAAATGTAAAAGGGCAGGATATTAAAAAGATATCTGAATCTCAAGATATAGATCATTTTGTAAAAAGAATAAATAGTGTCGCCGACTTGGTTGGGCATGATATTATAGAAACTGAGGAAACAATTGCCAATCAATCTCCTGAGAGAGAAAAGAACTTTAAAAGAACAGTTATGTTAACAGGAGTTAATGATTCTTCTAAAGAAACAAAATTTGTGTCTGGAGTTTATAAATTAGTTGAGGGAACTCACTTAGAATATCAAGATAAAAATAAAATTTTAATGCATAAGGATTTGGCTGAAAAGAATAATTTAAAAGTCGGAGATAAGATAAAAATTAAATCCAATTTATTTGATGCCGATAACGAAAAAGGTGCAGATGAAACGGTAGAAGTAGAAATAAAAGGTCTTTTTGACGGTCATAATAATGGCGGTGTAAGTGCAGCTCAAGAGCTTTACGAAAACACTTTAATCACCGATATCGATACGGCGGCAAAAGTTTATGGCAATACTGAAGATACTGCTGTGTATCAGGATGCAACATTTTTTGTAAAAGGAAATAAAAATTTAGATCAGGTTATAAAAGAATTTGGAAAGCTTGATATTAATTGGAGAGAATATAATTTAATTAAGAGTTCATCAAATTACCCTGCACTACAACAGTCAATATCGGGGATATATTCAATAGCAAATAAGTTATTTGCCGGTTCATTAATATTTGCCGGTGTTATAGTTTCACTATTACTATTTTTATGGATGAATGCCAGAAAAAAAGAGATTGCAGTCCTATTGTCACTTGGAATTTCAAAGGCAAGAATTTTCGGACAATTTGTAATTGAACTATTATTCATATCTATACCTGCATTTATAGGAGCATATTTTTCAGCTGATTATACAGGAAAAATACTTGGGAATAATATACTGAATAAAGTTACAGGTGATATAGCAAAACAAATAGCGAGACAATCATCATCCAGTCAACTTGGAGGAGGAGCTGAAGTTGACGGTTTCAATAAAACTCTGACAAGTTTAGATGTTAATATAATGCCGAAATCGATGATATATGTAGTTTTATTTATGTCTTTGGTGCTTATAATATCTTTAATCATATCGTCATCAAGTATTCTAAAGAAAAATCCGAAAGAATTATTAATTGATACAAAGTAAAAGTTATCGATGCAAGTGTGCATCGATAACTTTTATATATTATATAATAAATTGTATAACAAAAAATTAAGAAAGAATATGCAATTTGTAAAAAACTATAAATTAAGATAAAATTTGATATATAATATATTTATCAAATGAAAAAAGGAGGGCGTTATGAGAATACTGGTTGTTGAAGATGACCAAATGATAAGAGAAGGTATAAGTGCGTATTTATCAGAGTTTGGATATATTACTATAGAGGCAAAAGACGGAAGAGAAGCATTGTCAAAATTTAATAATGATATTAATTTAGTTATTTTAGATATTCAAATACCTTTTATAAACGGATTAGAAGTTTTAAGAGAGATAAGAAAGAAAAGTAAATTGCCGATTTTAATATTAACAGCATTTAGTGATGAAGAATATAAAATTGATGCATTTACTAATTTGGCGGACGGTTATATAGAAAAGCCTTTTTCATTACCTGTGTTAAAAGCCAGAGTCGATTCTTTAATTAAGAAAAACTTTGGACTAATAGAAAAGTTTGAATATAAGAATATAGAAGTAAACTTTACCAGCTATACGGCAAAAATAAACGGTGAAAGTATAGACATAAATGCAAAAGAATTAGAGATACTTAAGTATTTATTAGACAATGAGGGACAAGCATTAACAAGAATGCAAATAATTGATAATGTGTGGAAGGAAACAGAAGAAATTCCATATGATCGTGTAATAGATGTATATATTAAAGAATTGAGAAAAAAATTAGGGTTAGATTGTATTACTACTATTAGAAATGTAGGTTATAAATTGGAGAGAGAATGAAAAATTTAAAGATATTTCCAAAAATGTTCATACAAATATTTTCTGTTCTTGGAATAATAATTATATTAGTCCATTCATTAGTTTTTTTTATTTTTCCTAAAACATATTTGGAGACCAGAAAAGAAGAAATTTATAATAAGGCAAATGAAATTTCGGCCAATATGAATGAAAAAGAAATAAAATATATAGAACAGACTTTGGAGCTTTATTCTAAGGGCAGTGAAATAAAGGCATTTATAAAAGATAAAAACAGTAATAATGAAATACAAATTGAAGATAACGTAAATGTTAATTTAGAAAGTGATAACAATTCTTTGATAATTGAGGAAAGGGAAATAGAACTTAACACCGGTAAAAAAATATATTTACAATTTATTTCTACGGCAGACATGCAGCAGGATGCAAAAGATTTAAGTTTTAAATTTTTACCATATTCATTATTAATATCGCTTTTATTTTCCGTTGTTGTTTCTTTAATGTATGCAAAATCAATAAAAAATAATATACAAGAAATAAAAAGTGTTACTGATAAAATGATGAAACTGGATAAGAATGTTTACTTAAAAGTTGATTCTAAAAATGAGGTAGGACAATTAAAAGAACAAATTAATGATTTGTATTTTACTTTATTAAGCTCAATTGATGATTTGGAATTTAAAAATAAAGAGATTTTAAAATTAGAAAAGTTAAAGTATGATTTTCTTAAAGGAGCATCTCACGAGCTTAAAACTCCTCTTGCGAGCCTTAAAATAATATTGGAGAATATGAAATATAATATCGGAAAGTATAAAGATAGGGATGTTTATATTAATGAGTGTATTGATATAGTTGACGGTCTGACACAAAATATTTCCCAAATTTTATCGGTTTCTTCTTTAGAACACTTGAAAAATGATGAAGAATTGTTAAACATCAATGATATTTTAGCAGGCGTATTAAAAAAATATGAAGTATTAACAAATCAAAAAAATCTAAAAATCAATAATTCTATATCAAATGAAAAGATTTATATAGGGAAAACAGCTCTCAAAATTATTTTATCCAACTTGATCAGTAATGCTGTAAAATATACTGATGACTATGGAACTATAAATATTGGAGTAGATAAGGAATGGTTCTACATTGAAAATTCATGTGAAAATAAGAAGTCTGTAGATACAGATAAACTTTCTGAAGTGAAATTTGACTTGAATAAGGAAAACAGCAACGGTTTAGGTCTATATATTGTCAGCAATCTATTGAACAACTATAAAATAAAATATAGGGTTCTACAAAATGAAGTATGTTTTGTATTTAAAATAGAATTATCTGTTTAGGTAATACTTTTTATAAGATTCAAAAGGAGTAAAAATGTATATATTAGAATTAAATCAGGAAGGCATGGGAATTGAAATAGGTTTATTTGATACTATTGAACAGGGTAGAGAATTTATTTCTAAATTAGAAGGTTATAAATGTGAGGAAGAAGATGGATTTATATATGAATCTATTCAATTAGATAAAATTCCCGATTATTTGGAATTGGAATTTAATAATCATATTATACCTTTTACAAAATTTATGTTTATAGGAAATGGTAGAATAGATATTATATGGAAAGAAATTTCTAATTTATCAACCGAAGGCAATGGCATTGTACCCGGATGCACAAGAGTAGATGCATACTCTATTGAAAATAACGATTTAAAAGAATATATTGAGAAGCGTGAAAGAAAATACGAAATAGTGAAACAATATTTAGAAAAAAATAATTTTGAAGTTAGTAGAGAATATTTTGGCTCAGAAGATGGCGAAGCTATATTATATAGAAAAAAGAACACTAAAAATTGGCATTTCTTGACACACATGGATCCCAATTTTTGTGAAATAAGTGATGTTAGATGTTTTCTTGATATAGTAGAGTGAGATAAAATGAGTTTTTAATAGAAAAAACTTTTAGTGTTGGAATTGAAGGACATTTTACATAAAGTGTAAAAGTCCTTTTTTATTCTCTAAAAGAAAAACAGAGAACAAAAAAGTGTTGACGTAAAAAGATTGTGAAGATAAATGATGATAGGTAGTCGAAAGTATCATAAATTGATAATGAATATTAAAATGTTGTCAATTTGGAATTTAGAATGTTATAATTAAAGTACAAATGATAAATTTATAGTATGCTTGAGTACTATTTATCAAATTTGTGGTCGTTATATTGTAATTTATTAATAGATTTAATTTAGGAGGCTATTATGAATAAACCTGATTATAAAAACTGGGTACCTGAGTGGTTGATTTTGGCTTTAGGAGCTGCCGCTGTTGTTTGTGGAATTTTATTTTATATTTTTGGATATGTGTTTGAGAATCTGAGTGGCGGTATAAAAATAGCACTGATGTGCATAAGCGGAGTAGGATTTATTTTTTTTGCAGGAATGTGTATTTTTATGACTATGTTGTACAGAGCTTTTTCTTATAAGGGCGATAGAAAAATGTCTAAACAAATTATCGAGGGTATTGCGGAATATGTAACGATTCCTGATGGAGGAAAAGGACTTGATGTCGGATGTGGTAGCGGGGCACTAACTATTGCTTGTGCTAAACGAAATTTAAATTCAAAAATGGTAGGGCTTGATCGCTGGGGTAAGGAGTATAAAAATTATAGCAGAGCTCTATGTAGAAAAAATGCGGAGGCTGAAGGAATTAACAATGTAGAATTTGTAAAAGGTGATGCCTTAAAATTAGATTTTCCGGATGAAACATTTGATGTTGTAACAAGTAATTATGTATATCACAACATTAAAGGATATAGTCATCAAGAGTTATTAAAGGAAACTCTACGTGTTTTAAAAAAGGGAGGTACATTTGCAATTCACGATATAATGTCTAAAATGATTTATGGAGATATGAATAAATTTATGGAGGAACTGAAGCGAGAGGGTTATGAAAGAGTTGAACTTATTGATACTACAAATGGTATGTTCATGAGTCCAAAAGAATCCAAACTATATTTATTATCAGGGTCTTCATTATTGATTGGTAAGAAATAAATTTGATTTATATTGATATACAAAAAGCACATGAGATATGTGTACCGATCTCCAATTGTTAGATTTTTGGTCTGACTTTTTGGAGATAGTACAGTTCATGTGCTTTTCTAAATCATTTTATTATGCATCTGACCTTGAATATCCGTTTTTCATTTGACAGCTTACTTCATAAAGTACTTTGCCGAGTGTATCATTAGTTTCATTTTTAGCCATAGTTGAAATTTCTTCGTTTGCTTTTTCGCATAATTTTTTTATTTCTTCATCAGTCATTTCTTTTTTGCAAATTTCAGTATCATATTTACATAGAAGTTTACGTCCTTTTGATTGAACTGAGTCTTGGTAACGTTCAATATGAGAACCGCAAAGACTGAATTGTGAATCTGCCAATGCTCCTATTAAACGATTTGCCCAATAGAAACTGTCTGTATTTACAGTTTTTGCCGCATTTGCAAAATAATCCGGTGTTTTGTCTATATTCACATAGAACGGAACAAAAGCATTAAATACATTTGAGCCGAATGCAATCCATTCAATACTTCTAATTGCTTCAGGCATATATGGTCTTATTTGAACTAATGCTAAAAAGTTTGTACGATTTACACCTATTGGTCTGAATGCTCCTCTTAGTGAAAGGTCACCATATTTTGCATAAGGGTCATAAGGTGTTCCTTGATAGTGGTTTGAAAGAACATATTTTATATCTTCAACTGTAATTTTCCATTCAGGTTGTCTACACCATGGAATATCATTTGAGTCCGGTTTGAAATCTGCATCCGATCCTTCCCAATAGTTTGAATTGGGATTGAAGTAACGTTGAACAACCCATGCGCGTGGTGTATTATATGAGTGATCTGCATCTGAACGACTTCCAAAAGCAAGTCTTGCATTGAACTCATCATCAAATGAAAGATTAAGATGATTATCTTCAATAAATTCACGCATATCTGAAGAACACATATATTCCTTTTGTTCTCCTAATGCATCATTTAAGTCAAAATAGTCAAGACCAAGCTGATTTGGCATTACAACATAACAATCATCAGGCACACGTCTTGCTATCCAATGATGTCCGCCGATTGTTTCAAGCCACCAAATCTCATTTACATCTTGAAATGCAATGGCATTCATTTCATAAGTTCCATATTTTTCTAAGATTTCTCCTAATCTTACAACACCTTCACGAGCACTGTGAATGTACGGTAAAACAAGTGTTACCATATCTTCTTCGCCGATACCTCCGACTTTTTCGGGAACATAATTATCAGAACCTTCTGTTCCGATTGCAGGGATAAGTTCTACAAGAGGATCTGCTCCTAAAACTCTTTCGTTCGATGTTATCGTCTCTGTTGCAGTCATAGAAATATTTAATTCATTTACTCCGCAGGCTCCCCAAATACCATTGTCATTTAATGCATCAGGCATTGAAGTATATTTCATCGGATTATCGGGAAGCTCAATTTCTACATGGGAAATTACCGCCTTATATTTAATCGGTTGTTCGTTAGGATGAACAACTATAAATTTTTTGGGAGTAAATTCACCTGCTCCCGAGTCTTCATTACGAGCAACAAGAGTTGAACCGTCATAGCTGGCTTTTTTGCCAACAAGAATTGTAGTACATGCCATAAATATTCTCCTTTCTTTTATTTGATTTTTTGGTAATATATTAAAAATAAATTTATATACAAATTAAATTATAATACATTTAATAAAATAAATTTTATATATATGTGTGTTTTATATATGAATTTTATAACAGATAGCTTTGAATTATTGTAAACTTCGGATAAATTAAAATATTTAAGATATAAATTTTAACTTGAAGTATAAAAGATATATACTTTAAATAATACATAGAGTACTTTATTAAAATATCTGTCACTATTACAGAATAGTTATAACTTAAAGAAAACATTTTATAATAAAAGACCTTAACAGTAAAATTAAGATCTTTTATTTGTGCTTTTAAAGCTATTAAACTAAAGTATTTCAACCGTCCATTCTGTATGATATGTTGAGCTTGGATTCACGTCATAGGTAAGTATGGGTGATGTAGTTTTTCTATTAAGGAAAAATATACATCTATTTAACTTCAACCATTTTATCGTTATCCATAATGAAAGGTTTTGCTAAACCCTCTCCTGTATAGTCTGCATATTTATCCTGTAGATATTTATAACAATCTTCTTTGGTCGCAAATTTTATTGCCTGATAAGGTTCTTCAAAGCTGATTTTTTCTACAAATAAAAATCCGTCTCTGTTGGGAACTAAAACACCTACATGTCCTACAAAGAGATACTCGCCGTCAAGATTATCGTGTATTATTACAGAGAGCATCCTGGCATTTTCATTAAACTTTATATTTTCAAAGTATTTTTCCATATTTTCAGCGTGTATTTTGATATCTTGTGTTGCTTCGGTCTTTACGCTTGAGAATAAGATTTTAAATTTCTCTTTTTCTTCTGCACTAAATAAATTTCCTTTGTCAATAGCATCGTCATCTAAAAATAGAAGTTTGTCATCCTTCTCAGTTTGAGAGATTTCAATGTCTTTTTTCAACAACATATAGCTGTTAATTCTGCAATTTGTTCCGATAAAATCTCCCTTCTTTTCACGCCACAAGGTACTGATTTTATCTACATCGTATTGTGGTGTTTTAAATGCTGTGAAATCTCCTTTTAATCCTGTAGAACTTGCAATTTCATTGTACTCATTTACTTGTTTGATAAAATCTTCTACACTATCTTTATCCAGATGAGCTGACAACAAGGACTTAACTTCTTCAATGCTGTTTTTACTTATTAAATTTGAATAAGTTGATACATCTTGATTTACTTTTGAATTTTTTTGTGAATTATTGCATGCTGTAATTCCAAATACTAATACTACACAGATAAATAGTTTGATTATTTTATTATATTTTTTCATTTTTTCTCCTTTAATTTTATTTTTAGCAATCTTTATTCTATAATTTTATATTTTACTGAGATTTTCCACTTACAACAAATATCAAAGATTGATATTACCGGAAAAATCAATGCTTTAATTTTGATATTGACATGTAAAAACACCTGACATCTATTATATTAAATCAGTAAAAAATAGCCGACAGAGACGAAAATGCTAATCTAATGATATATTAAAATGACAAAAAATAAAAGATTTTTGTGAGTTTTCCAATATAATCAAAATGCAACTCTATTTCGTTTTTTAAGTCCTTAAAAGTATTAATTTTTGCAGAAAGTTAAGTTGGTAATTTTAGAATCTTTTTCTTACAAAATATTATAGTATAAAGTTTTACGTGTTAAAGGTTTATAATGATATTATGATTAGTCCTTTAAATAAATATGTTTATTATTTTGAGTCTATATGATATTATATAGTTATTAAAATGTTTTCATAGACTTATGGAGGTTAATAATGAGCAAAAAATTAAAAAATGTTATTTTATTCGGAATTTTTATTTTAATTTTATTCGTCTCCACTATAACAAAACAATTCAGCTCATCTGTTTTATGGACACAGCCTGATAATAAGGGAACTGAGTTCAGTGGTTTATTATTTAAAAACCCTACTGAAATTTCAAATTTGACAGTTGCAAGGAATGTAGAAAAAACTGACTCAGGGGATTTAATTAGATATGATGTTGAATTTGAGTATCAAGGTGATAATTCAAGCCTTAGAATTTTGGGAGTACCTGTAAGGCAGATCTTTTTTAATGCCGGTGTAGTTCCAAGTCACAGTGAAGTGGTTTTAAAAGGAGATTATGATAAGATTAATGAAAAGCTGTTTAATGAAAAGCTTTCGCTAAAAGATTCATATAAGAAAACACAAAATTATGAATTTAAACCTGTTTCACAAATTAGAGTACCGTTAAAGAAAATCGAAGGAACATATTCTTTTAGTATTTTTTATGAACCTAAGGAATTAGTTTATAAGGGAAAAGATGTATTGTCTAAAACAAGTGTGTTTATAACAAATGCAAAAGTGGATAAGTTTACAAATGCACAAAAAATGGGAGAAAATGAAAATCCTACTTTTAGTGACTCGGGATATTATGTAAATGCACAAGAAATGAAAAATAATTCTGTTATATCAAGAATATCTTTGGTAAACAATCTTTCATATGTAATTTTTATTGTATCTTTCATAATTACATTGGCAGTTATTTGGCTTGATAAGAAAAGTCTTAATAACATTTATATAATTACTTTTATGCTTATATTGTTGACTTTTTATAGATTTTTGGGAATGGGAGTTACGATATTGGGAGCTCTTGTAATAATGCCGATACTTGCATATATTGGAGTTTGTATCACTAAGTTAATGAATAAGGATACGACAAAGCTTAGCAAAAAAGAATTAAAACAAAGTTTGGCATATACTATTTTATTCTTTATAATCGTATTGCTGGTAATAGTTATTCCAAAAGCGATGTAATTAAAAGTAAAGACCTGTGAAAACAGGTCTTCTTTAATTAATAAGTCATATATGATTCTTAGCAAAGAAATAAAAGCATCTCATGAGATGCTTTTATTTTGAATTATTTTCTAATTTATATTTAGATTTTCTACTTTAAAGTTTTTGTCTTTAAGATATTTCACTACACTATCATCCGGAGCAAAATGACCTGCACCGGCAACAACAAAGTATATTTTTTTATCTTTTGAATTTAGCATTTCAGAAATTTTGTCAGCCATCATAACATCTCTATCTTTAAATAGAGTTATTGTAAAGTCATCCTGTTTGACAATCATTTTACTAAGAGATTCTCTATTGCCTTCAATCCATAAACTTTGCATTTTTGAAATAGGCTCTAAGAATTTTTCAGTTGATTTACTTTCCGGACTATCTAAAAATCCAATAATCATTTGTTTATATTTTTCGGGGCTGAAGTCAGATAATAAATCTATTTGAAATTTTGTTGATTCCAGTTCTTTGATTGTTTTTCCCATAGTGTTAGCCTTAGATATAAAGTATGTGTCTATCCCAAAAGCTGAAGCATAAGGATTTTTAGACTGAATAGGAAGTGAAGTAATTAAACTGTTAAGAGACCAGATATTTAAGTTTGCATAATTATTTTCCGGAATTTTATAACCATCCATATAATTTTTTAATTTACTGTAGTTTTCCTCTCCTAAGTCATCTTTTACAGTTTTTCCATCTGTTCTAATCATTTTTGATTGAATATATTTTATAGATTCCGCATTACTTATGTTTGCTTCAACATAGAGTTCATTTGAAGAATTAAAGGCATCTATAACATTACGGTCTATCGGATACATAGAAGAGTTACCGACATGAATTGAGCCGAATAGATATACGGTGTTTCCGTTGTTTTCTATTTTGAAGAATATTCCCTTTGAACCAAGATTATTTTTATTTATTATGTTTTCAAGTGCTCTATTATAAAATACTACTGCTTGCTCATAGTTTGCTTTTTTATCTAATTCTAAGTTCTTTCCGTCTCCAATTAGAATTTTATTTTCAGTAAGATATTTTATGACATCGGTATTATTATTTATATCTTTGTCATAAAGTGACATTAGATTAAAAATATTGTATAATATGTTTTTTCTTGAAGAGTTTTTCTCTACATTTATTGTTTTAAATACAGGATTTTTTTCTAATTTATAGGTTGAAAGTTTCATCCTTGTATTTTTATCGAGTTCTTCAATTTCTTTTTGAGTTATTTCTTTAGTAAAATCTTTTCCGGATGTCATATAGTCCGGTGAATATATTCCTGCCTTTGCAGCATTATCTAATGCTAATGTTGCCCATGAGCTAAACTTTACAGGTTGATTTTCTTTGGCAAAACTATTTGTTATGTTAAAGAATAATATAAAAATCAGAAGTGTAATAAATTTTTGTGTTTTTTTCATTTTTTATTCCTTTCATGAAATTTAATCATACATAATTTGAAATCATCTAATTAGTGAAACAACATTATATAACTTTTAATATATAATTTCAATAATCTAATATTTAGTGTGATAATGTAAAAAATATATTTTTTTTATTAAATGTATGCTATTATAGAGTTAATAGAAGTAAGTTTTGCACAAAAGTTTTATCTTTAATAAAGAAAAGAGGCGAGAGTTATGAAATGTAAGTTTAAAATATTAGCTATATTGTGTTTAGTGATAGCGTTAAATATTTCAGCATGCGGTAAAGCTTCTAATGATGTTCAAAATGAAGAAAAGAACAAAACGGAAAATGCTCAAACAAATGCAAAAGCTGAAGAAGAAAACTCTAAAGAGGAAAATGTCAAAGAAGAAGATAAAGTTGAGGAAAATATTAAAATTGATAAAGATATTGCAGAGTTTACTTCTAAATATTTAGATTTTTATAATCAAGACGGAAATGCTTATGTAGAAATATCATTTGAAGAAAAAAATTTTGTACCGGAGAAAGTCTGGAAAAAGGTGGAATTTATTGAGACATATAATAAAGATGACGTACTTGAAAAAAAACCGAAATTTTATAAAATGCTCATAAGTTGCAATAATAATGTTTTATTTGATGTAGTATCTGAACGATATAGTGGTGCTGAAAAATCTTTAGGTAAGTTCAAATTGAATAAAGGGGAAGCCTTTATAATGCCTATATATGATAGAGAAAACAGCAGTTGTTTTATTAGAGCTAACAAATTTCCGGATTTATATGTTGATAATTTTGCAGATATGCCTACTTATTTCGGATATGAAACTGAATTTACAAAGGAGATTTCATTTAATGCTTTTAAATGGAAGAAGATGCTGAAGCCTGACCTATTGGCAAACGGATATTCTTATGAATCTACATCTAAGAAACAAGGCAATGTTGATTTAGATGGAGATAAAAAATTGGAAACTATATATTTTGTTTCTGATGGATGGGCGGATTCTCTAAATGAAGATGGAGAAATGGAATATGCAAAATTTAAAGGCAGATTTGAAATAGATGAAAAAGATTTTGATTTAACAAAAATAATTAAAGATGAAGTATATGGCAAAGGAATGGATGAAAATGATACTATTTATGATCTTGAAGTTATAGATATAGATCCTAATGACAATTATAAAGAGTTGGCATTAATTATTTCAAGAGAAACGGGAAATGATATCTTGATGTTCCATTATAAGAATGGAGAACTTAAATTTATAGGTGGAGCATATCAGGTTATTTATGACAGGGCTTCAATTTGTACCTCGGAAAAAGAGCCCGTCTTTGCCACAAGAGCTTATGAACATATGTTTTTCCCGTATGTTAGAGATATTAAGTATGAACTGAAAGATGAAAAGTTTGTTGAACTTGAGTTTGATACTAATGAAATGTTTGATTTTGATTCAAGAATTACAGTATATCCTACAAAAGTGATAAATATATACAAGACTCCTACTGATACAAAGCCTATAGGAAGTGTAAATAAAGATGATGTACTTTTATTACTTGAAACAGACGGAAAATTATGGATTAAAGTTAAGGTTTTTGAAAGTGGAGAAACAGGATATGTGAGACTTGAACATGGAAATAAAAAATCTAAATTTGAGAATTCACTATATGATCAACCTGAGGTAGATGCAGAAACTATGTTTGAAGGAACTCCTGCGTATGGAAGATAATATTCTATAGTCCTCTTATTAACAGTAAGAGGACTTTATATTTTTATAAAATAGAGGTAAATATGTTAGATAAAAGTGGATGGACAGAAAAAAATTACAATCATCTGAAAAAGCTCATAGAAGAGAATAAGAGTTGTAATTTTACAAATAAATATAATAGAAATTATGCAGTATCAGATTGGGATAATACTTCTGCAATGTTTGATGTTGAAGAAGCCGTATTTTTGTATCAGCTATTTAATTTAAAATTTAGTATGACAAGAGATGAATTTGAATATGTTTTAAGAAAAGACATAGAAATAGAAATAAATTCTTTTATAGACAATTTAATTATAAAAACAGTTGAATATTATGATGATTTAATTGAAATGAAATCTAAAATTGAGTTGAGTGAAATAAAATCAACTGTTAGTTATAAAAATTTTGTGAATATGATGGCTTATTTATTTAAAGAATTTGCACAGACATTAGAATATGGAACTGCATGTTATAAAATACTTTATCTATTTTTTAATATGTCGGAAGAAGATGTAAGAGATATTACAAGAAAAGCACTTGAGTTTTGGAGTGAAAAAGCCCTACAAATTATGAATTTTGAAATCGAGCTGGCTAGAGAAAGAAAATTATTGTCATATAAAGTCGGTATTCGCGCTATAAAACAGCAAGTTGATTTATATAGAGAACTTAGAGAGAATAATATAGATGTATATATTTGCAGTGCATCTTCACAAATAGTAGTAGAGGAGTTTGCAATTTCAAAAAAATTCGGATATGGATTTAAAATTGGAGAAATAGCAGGACTTGAATTAGAAAAAGATAAAAATGGAAAGTTTTTGCCTATTACAAAAGAAAATTCATTGAGAACATATATGAAAGGCAAAGCTGAATATTTAGATATATTAAAATCTAAATATAATAAGGCGCCGATATTATTTATGGGAGATAGCAATGGAGATTATGATGCTTTGAGCTATGGAGGATTAAAAGTCGGACTAATAATAAATATTAAAAAAAATGGCAAGATAAATGAACTAAAAAAGCTTGCATATGATAATTGTGAAGACGGAACTATATATTTATTACAGGGAAGAGATGAAACAACCGGAGAATTTATAAGCAGTCAAGACAGCATATCATTAAATTAAAAATAAAAGATACTGAAAATCTTTTGGATTTCAGTATCTTTTATTTTATAAATTTCAATGAACTATTTATTTGCTTGCAAAATTGTCAAAGTATCCTTGAATATATACTACAGGAGTTCCCTTATCTCCGGAGCCTGAAGTTAAATCGGCAAGTGAACCTAAAAGGTCCGTAATTCTTCTTGGAGTTGTGCCGAGAGTTTCATTTTTGCCTGTCAAATCTGCATCTTTATTGTTTATTTTCTCTTTTAATATATTTTCAGCATCTTTTTCAGAAAGACTTGATAATTCGGTATCTGCTATATATTTAATTTTGAGCTCATTAGGAGTGCCTGAAAGACCTTTTGTATGAGCGGGTGATACAACCGGGTCGGCAAGTTCCCAAATTTTTCCGACAGGGTCTTTAAATGCACCGTCTCCATAAACCATAACTTCTACTTGTCTGTTGGAATATTTACATAACTTTTCTTGAAGTTCATCTACAAATGTTTGACAATCTCTTGGGAATAGTTTTACTCTTTCATCATTTGAAAGGTTACTTCCAAGTAAACCGAAGTCTTCATTATATCCGGAACCGTCTATCGGACCTGAAAGGATATCATCAAGTCCATATACTATGCTTGCGCCGGCATCTTTTAGTTCTTGTTTTACAAAATCTCTTGTATGAATTGAGCATACAAGTACATCTTTTGTGTATTTTAATATGGCTTTAGGATCATTTGAAAAATGAATTTCACTATTAGGTGCAATTTCTTTATATAGTTTTACATAGTCAATACCTGTAAATTTATGTTTAACTTCTTCGCCGAATATTTTTCTATATTCATTTTCCTCAAGTATATCTGTATAAGGGTTTATATTTTTTTCATATAAAAGTTTTTCGTCCATTAAATGGTTTCCAACTTCATCAGATGGATATGAGAACAGTATATGAAGTTTTCTTCCGCTTTTTGCAATTCCTCTTAAAAGAACTGAAAATCTGTTTCTACTTAGTATAGGGAACACTACCCCTATTTCATTTGGGAATTTTTCTGATATGTCTTTTGCGATTTGATCAGTTGTAGCATAATTTCCTTGGCTTCTTGCAACTAATGATTCTGTAACTGCAACAACATCTTTATCTTTTATTTCTATATTTTCTGATTTTACAGCATTAATTACTGATTCATATACTATTTCAATTAAATCGTCTCCGTTTTTTACTATGGGTGTTCTGATTCCTCTTACTACTGTGCCAACATATCTTTCCATTAAAATCCTCCTAATTTATATATCTGATTTTCAGATAAAAAATAATCTAATGCTTTATCAAAGTCATCGTGAATAACTTCATCTACAAATTGCATTGAGTATCCTATTCCAAGTTTGATAGGTTTTGTTTCTATTGTAGCAAAAAATTTGTCGTAAAAACCTCCGCCGTATCCGATTCGGTATCCATTTTTGTCAAAGGCAAGTCCCGGTACTATAACCAAGTCTATAATTTTTGGGTCTACAAAGTTCAAATCCTTTTCCGTAGGTTCAAGTATTCCCATATAATTTTCTTTAAGGGAATCAAAATCTCTAAGACATGAAACATTCATAGTCATTGTATTTCTGTCGATTACCGGAATATAAACATTTTTTTCGTCTTTTAATGCTTTTTTTATAATTTTATGTGTGTTAACTTCTTTTTTATAGCTTACAAATATAAATATGTGATTGCTTTTTTTATATATATCACTGTTTATGAAATTTTCATATATTTTTTCTGATGAATTCTCAATATAGTCTTCTGAAAGTTCATTTCTTTTTTTGGACATTAATTTTCTAAACTCAATTTTATTCATAGTTCACCTCTAACTAGATATATTATACACTAATTTTACAAAAATTTTTGAATTTTATTGATGATTGTGTGAAATTTTTATGTTAATTGTGTTGCATAGTCAATATGGCTTGTAATTTGTAATTATTTTGTAATATAATAATGAATAGTGATTTAAAGAAATAGAAAGGATAAGCTATGATAGTATTTGAAAATGTTTATAAAGAATATTCAAATGGAGTGATGGCTCTTTCAAATATTAATATGAATATACCTGATGGAGATTTTTTATTTTTAGTAGGCTCAAGCGGTGCAGGAAAATCTTCAATGATAAAACTCTTAATAAGAGAAGAAGAAGTTACAAGAGGTAAAATATTAATTGATGATACGGATATTACAAAACTTAGGAAAAAAAAGATACCTAAACTTAGAAGAGATATATCTGTCGTATTTCAAGATTTCAGATTGTTGGATAAAAAAACAATATTTGAAAATGTAGCATATGCACTTGAAATACAAGGAGCAAGTAAATCTGAAATAAAGAAAAGTGTAGCACAAGCATTGGACCTTGTAAGTCTTACAGGTAAAGAAAATTGTTATCCAAAAGAATTATCAGGTGGAGAATCTCAAAGAGTATCTATTGCAAGAGCAATAGTAAATAAAGCGCCTATACTTGTGTGTGACGAGCCTACAGGAAATCTTGATCAAGAAACTGCTTGGGAAATTATGAATGCCTTAACAAAGATAAATGAACAGGGAACTACCATAATTATGGCGACTCATGCTGTTGATATAGTAGATAAAATGCAACGACATGTTATAACTCTTTCTGATGGACATATTGTAAAAGACATTGAAAGAGGAGGCTATCTATGAGAGCGATTAGAAGATTTCTAAATATTTTAAAAGAGAGCATTAAAGGAATATCGAGAAATTTTGCAATGTCTATTGCTTCTATAGTTTCAATAGCGGCAATGCTGACTTTATTCGGGTTTATATTTATCTTGATACTCAATATAAACAGTTCGGTATACCACTTGGGGCATAAGCTTGATAAGGTTATTGTGTATTTAAAAGAAGATATAGAGCCGTCTACTGTTAATAAACTTATTGATCAAATAGGAAATGATGATAGAGTAATGCAAGTTCAATATACTTCAAAAGAACAGGCTCTTGAAGATTTTAAGGAAAGGTTTGGAGATAAAAAGTATATTTTAGATTCCATTCCTGAAAATACATTACCTGCATCGCTTGTTATAAGCTTAAAAGATTTGTCTTATTCAAAGGATGTTGTCAATACAATAAAAACAAATAAATTTATTGAAAGAGTAGATTATCATTATGATTTAATTGAAAAGATGATGACCTTTGAAAAAGGAGTAAAATATATAGGCTCTGCAGTAGTTATTGCACTTATATTTGTTGCTGTTCTAATTATACACAATACGATTAAGATAGCAGTTGCGAACAGAAAACGTGAGATATATATTATGAAGTATGTTGGAGCTACAAATTTTTATATTAGAGGTCCTTTTTTAATAGAGGGAATAATATTTGGAATTATCGGTGCATTAATAGCACTTTTAATAGTGTATTTTGCATATGAATATAGCTATATAAGAGTAAATCAATATATTGAAAATTTATTTGGAACAAGTATTGCAACTCCTCAAAGTATTAGTAAAAATATTTCCATAATATTTTTGTGTATAGGAGTAGGTATAGGATATTTGGGTTCTTTAATGTCTACAAAGAGATTTTTAGATGTTTAGAATTGGAGTGAAGTAATGAAAAAGAAGAAAAGTTTTATTCTATTTTTAGTAATAGCGTTAGTTTTTTCACAACCTGTGTTTGCATCAAGTAGTACTCAGCTTCAAAAACAAAAGCAAAAGGTTGAGAAGAAAAAAGAAGATGCTACAAAGAAAATGGAAAAAACAAAAGATAAATTAAAGAATAAGCAAGAAGATGTAGATACGGTACAAGCTCAAATCTCAGCATTAGACAGAAAAATTGACGGGCTTACATCGAATATAAATCAGCTTGAAAATAAAATTAATTCCTTAAATTCTGAAATTATAAAAAATCAAGAGCTTTTAGATAAAACTATAAAAGATTTAGAAGAAAAGCAAAAGCTCTTCGGACAAAGAGTAAGAGCTATGTATATGAACGGAAATGTGAATTACATTGAGGTAATATTAAATTCACGAAGTATGGAGGATTTAATAAGAAACAATGAAATTATAACTTCAATAGCAAATTATGATAAAAAACTTGTAGATTATATTTCAGAACAAGCTGAATTGATTAAAAAAACAAGAGCTAAACTTGAAAGTGATAGGAATGAAGTTACTCTTTCAAAAGCAAAGCTTGAACAAGAAAAGGTTGGATTTGTTGCTGCCAACAATGAAAAACAATCTTATATGAATGTCTTACAGAAAGATTTAGAGGCATATAGAAAAGAATATGAAAAAGCCCAAGAAAATTGGAGTAAGCTTGACGGCGAAATAGTAAGACTTCAGAAAGAAATTGCAGCTGCAAAAAAACGCGAGGAAGATATTGCCAAGACAGGGAATATAAATATAAAAATAAGACCGGGAGCAAAAGTCGGTTGGCCTGTTCCGGGTCACAATTCAATTTCGTCACCATACGGAATGAGATTTCACCCGATACTTAAGATATCCAGATTTCACTCCGGAGTAGATATTCCGGCACCTAACGGTACACCGGTAGTTGCTGCAAGAGCGGGTACTGTAATAATGGCAAGAGCTATGAGCGGTTATGGAAATGTTGTAATGGTGGACCATGGAGATATTGTTACTGTATATGCACATAACAGTTCAATAAAAGTTAAAGTTGGACAAAGTGTAAGTCAAGGAGATATTGTGGCACTTGTGGGTTCAACAGGACTTTCAACAGGACCACATTTACATTTTGAAGTTAGAATAAATGGACAGACAGTAGATCCTATGGGTTATTTATAAAGGAAGAAAATTTATGAAAAAAAAGATGATAAAAATTTTAGCTGTTATATTGCTTTTAATAGGTACAAATTTTTTGACATATAATGCAGCTATATACGGCTATGGGAATGCATCTTCTACGAAATATGCAAGAATAAAATTCTTAGAGGATTATGTTAAGAAAAATTTTCTTTATCCTGTAACAGACGAAGATTTTGAGATTGGAGAATTAAAGGGAGTAATTGCAGGTTTAAATGATCCGTATTCAGAATATATGACAAAAGAAGAATACGATAAACTTATGGAAACAACATCCGGAAAATTTTATGGCATAGGTGTTGTTATAACAAAAGGGGAAGATAATTTAATTACAGTTATATCACCTATAAAAGGTTCTCCGGCAGACAAAGCAGGCGTAAAGGCACAGGATAAAATAATAAAAGTTGAGGGTGTTGAATACACTGCAGAAAAAATGAACGATGCTATTGCAGTTATGAAAGGTAAAAAAGGGACAAAGGTAAATATTACCGTATATACTCCATCTACAAGTGAGACAAGAGATTTGTCTATGGAAAGAGATGAAGTTAAAATGGAAACAATAATATCTAAAAAGATAAACAATATTGGATATATAGCAATAACTCAATTTGATGAAACTACTTATCCTGATTTTAAAGAGGCATTAAATAAGCTTGAGAGAGAAGATGTAAAGGGACTTGTTATTGATCTTAGAGGAAATCCGGGAGGAGTTGTAGATGCTGCTGCAAATATAGCGGATGAACTTTTACCTGAAGGAATGATAGTCTATGCTAAAGATAAAAATGAAAAAACTGTATTTGAATTTAAATCGGATTCAAATCAGACAGAGCTTCCAATAACAGTTTTAATTAACAAGGGAAGTGCATCTGCATCTGAAATTTTAGCAGGAGCATTACATGACCATAAGAGGGCTACAATTATAGGAACTACATCTTTTGGAAAAGGTATAGTGCAAAGTGCTGCAAGATTTCCAAAAGGAGACGGGATAAAACTTACAACATCTCAATACTTTACTCCGAATGGGGTATGTATTCATAAGATAGGAATAAAACCTGATATTGAAATTGAAATTGAAAAAGATGCAAAAGGAATAGGGGTAGAGTATTTGGATACCGATACTCAATTAAAAAAAGCAATAGAAGTATTAAATGAAAGTATAAATAAAGAGTCTCAACACTGAGACTCTATTATTTTTATAAAATTATTTAATATTATCTTGCCATAGGCGGAATATTTTCCCTCAGGATGGAAAATTACCCCGTAAATATTTTTACTTTTAAATTCAAAAGCGGCTATAGGTGAGGTATCTGTATAGCCTATATTTTTAAAACCGACAGGTAATGATTCTACACTATATCCATGAAACATATGAGTATTTTGTAAATGAGGAAGATTTTTAAATAAATCGGATGTTGAATCTAAATAGGTTACAGTTTCGCCCTTTTCAAACGGATATTTTTCTTTGCCGACATTTCCGCCAAAAACTATCGCAATTATTTCCATGCCGGAGCATATTCCCAAAATTGGAATATTAAGTTTAAATATTTTTTCATCAATCCACGAAGCATCATCTGCTTTTATATTTGAGATTCCGCCGCCCAATATAATTCCATCAACATCAAGCATAACAGCTCTTTCATAAGCGGAATTATTATCTGTTATATAAACATCAGCAAATTCCTCAATTTTTTCTTTTATTTTTTCAGGGTAAGAGTACCCGAAATCTACAATAAGTATTTTTTTCATAAACACCTCAATTAATAAATTAAATTTCCATTAAATAGTATACCCATTAATTTGTCTATATTTTTTAAAAGTTATAACAATTTATATATTAAAATCAAATTTATTAAAATCCGCCTGTAGAGCCTCCGCCTGTAGAACCTCCGCTTGATGATGTTCCATAATAAGTCGAAGTTGAAGTACTTCCTATTAATGAATAATTAAATGTTGACATCATAGGATAATTCCAAAATATCGGAATAAAGATATCTGAATTTATATCTAAATTTTCTTTTAAATTATTTAATGCTTTTTCTTTTAATCCAAAAGCAATTGCATAAAGTAATAGAGTTTGTTTATCGTCATTACTTTTGTATTCAAAATTTGAAACTTTTTTTAATTCACTGTATAAAGTAGTATATAACTTGTATTGTTCATCTCCAAGAGGTGTTTTTTTGGTTATTAACATAATAGAGAGAATAAATATAATTATTGATATAGGTAGAATTAAAATAGCCAATATGCTTTTACTGATTAACAATAAAATACTCATTACAAATGCAAATAGAGAAAACAGCATAGCTGTTATTGATATTACTAAATATTTAGGCTTTTTATATATAACACCTTTTTTATAAAGTTCATCTTTGACAAGTTCATAATATTTATTAAAGTCTCTCATAAATGTCATAGAATTTGATTTTCTTGCGGAGTTTAATTGATTTGTAGAAACAGTTTTACCATCTCCATATGAGAATATTAAATCGTATAGATATTTTTCGTCTTCTGATAAATTTGTAGGAGAGTTTGTTTTTACAAATATATAATTTTCTTTTTGTTTATCTTTTTTAGTTGTATAATTTTCAACATTAATTTTTAAAAAGTCTCTTTTTTCAAAATCAAATATTGTTGCAAGAATTACAGACGGCAAATAATTTCCAATTATAAAAACGGATGCTTCTGAAGGAGATAGCTTTAAAAATTTTCCTATGGGTTGTTTTTCATTTTCATCTTTTTTTGAATAAAAGATGAAAATAACAATCATAAATATAAATGAAGGTATAATTAAAATAGAACTCAATACTTTAGCCATATCTTTATTTATCGGAAAATTTTCAAAAAATTCGTCAAGATTTTCAGAAGATACATTTTTGATATTTGTGCTTTCTGAAATAAATTCTTTTGGGAAAGAAGCAGCTATTGAAATTGAAGAACTATTTATATTATCAGAAGAAATGGTTAATGTTCCGTTACCTTCATCAATGTTAAGTTTATTCTCGGTGTAGTAGTTCATAAATTTATCTAATTTAGGAACTTCAACAGTTCCTACAAAACTTTCAATTTTTGTATCTATATCACTTAAAAAAGTATATGCAATAATACCCGAGTCAGTTCCAAGTATTGCTCCATTTTTGAGTGTATATTCAAATGTTAAATTAATAGAACCGGTCCAAGGTATATAAGCTTTAATTTTTGCGGAGTTATCTGACTTAGTAACAGTATATACATAAGAATCTCCATTTTTTGCTTTGTCAGTCGGACTGAATTTTTTATAATCAGATTTGATTATTAAATTTTCTATAGAATCACTGTTTTTAATAACTATATTTCTGTAAATTCCATTCATATTTTTAGAACTTTTATAGTTAACAGTTTCCGTAATTTTTAAGTCTCCGTTTTTTTCTACAACTACTTTAGAATCAAATTTTTGTATTGTTGTAGAACTGTCCGCAAATATATTTTGCGGGATTATTAGGAGTAATAATGTTAAAAGTAGAAATAATTTTTTCATAAATTCACCTCTTTATAAATTATACCAAATAAAAAAAATAGATAAATAAGTTATTATTAAAAAATAAAAATGGGGGTATATAAGTAACATATGACAAGGAGGATTTTATGATATACGATTTAATAGTTTTGGGGGCAGGACCTGCAGGACTTACAGCGGGTCTTTATGGTGCAAGAGCTAAACTTAATACACTTGTAATAGAAAAAGCTGTTGAAGGAGGACAAATTTCATCAACTACAGATGTTGAAAATTATCCCGGTTCATTAATGGTTTCAGGTTTAGAACTTGCAATGACAATAAAATCACAGGCAGAAAATTTTGGAACTGAATTTGTGATGGATGAAGTTATAGATGTTGAACTTGAAGGAAAAGTAAAAAAAGTAATTTGCAAAGAAAATGTATATGAGGCCAAGGTGATAATAATTGCAACAGGAGCACATCCGAGAAAAATAGGATGTGTAGGAGAAGATGAATTTATCGGCAGAGGAGTATCATATTGTGCTACTTGTGATGCTGCATTTTATCAAGACCTTGATGTATATGTTGTCGGCGGTGGAGATAGTGCCGTAGATGAAGCGTTATTTATTTCTAAATTTGCAAAAAATGTTTATATAATTCACAGAAGAGATGAATTAAGAGCAAGTAAATCACTACAAGATAGAGCTTTTAAAAATAAAAAAATTCATTTTATTTGGAATAGTGCAATAGAAGAAATAAAGGGCGATAAAATAGTAAATGAAATCAGTATAAAAAATTTAAAGACAGGAGAAATTACAAATATATCCAAGAAAGAACCATTTGGAATATTTGTATTTATAGGATATGTTCCTGCAACTAAAGTTTTTGAAGGAAAGCTTGATATGGAAGATGGATATATATTAACAGATAATAATATGAAAACAAGCGTTGAGGGTGTATTTGCAGCGGGAGATCTCAGAGTTAAAGAGGTTAGACAAGTTGTAACTGCTACATCAGATGGAGCGATAGCTGCAGTTGTTGCTGAAAAGTACATTGCAGAACAAGAAGGTACTCTTTACGAAGGTTTTAAAAATTAATCTTAAACATCTTTTACGAGAGATGTTTAAGGTGAGTTTAAATTTCACATAAATTATTTGAAAAATATTAATGGATTTGATATAATGACTTTAAATTTAATAGAACTATGATGAGGAATAGTAAATTAATTTAGAATTGTAGAGAGTTTACGGATGGTGAAAGTAGATATTTTGGTTAATTGAATCCACCTCTGAGTTTTAATTTTTAAAGTGAACCGATAAGGTTAATTAGGGTGGCAACGCGGGTCTTCTCGTCCCTTTGAGGGATGGAGAAGGCTTTTTTTTTATATTAAATTAAAAGGGAGGAAGAAATGTTAGATATTAAATTTTTAAGAGCAAATCCTGAGGTAGTAAAAGAAAATATTAAGAAGAAGTTTCAAGATGAAAAGCTTCCATTAGTTGATGAGGTAATAGAGCTTGATGAACAATTAAGGGCTGTTAAAACTAAAGGAGATGAATTACGCTCAAGAAGAAATTATGTTTCTAAAGAAATTGGAGCTTTTATGCAAAAAAAAGAAATTGAAAAGGCAAATGAAGCAAAGATTGAAGTAAAGAATATAAATGATGAACTTGAAAAGCTTGAAGCGGAAGAAAAAGAGTTAGATAGAGAATTAACTCAAAGAATGATGATAATACCTCAAATTATTGACAAATCGGTTCCAATCGGAAAAGATGATTCTGAAAATGTTGAAATTGAAAAATTTGGAGAGCCTGTAGTTCCTGAATATGAAGTACCTTATCATATAGATATAATGGAAAAATTTGACGGTGTAGATTTAGATGCTGCAAGAAGAACATCAGGAAATGGATTTTATTATTTGAGAGGAGATATTGCAAGACTTCATTCTGCGATATTATCTTATGCAAGAGATTTTATGATAGACAGAGGATTTACTTATTATATTCCGCCGTTTATGATTCGTTCAGATGTAGTTACAGGTGTAATGAGCTTTGCCGAAATGGAAAATATGATGTATAAAATTGAAGGCGAAGATCTTTACTTGATAGGCACAAGTGAACATTCAATGATAGGTAAATTTATAAATACCATAACACCTGAAAATGATATGCCGCTTACGATGACATCATATTCTCCATGTTTCAGAAAAGAAGTGGGAGCTCATGGAATTGAAGAAAGAGGAGTTTATAGAATACATCAATTTGAAAAACAGGAAATGGTAGTAATTTGTAAGCCGGAAGATTCTCCATATTGGTTTGATCAATTATGGAAGAATACTGTAGATTTTTTTAGAAGTCTTGAAATACCGGTTCGTACACTTGAATGTTGTTCAGGAGATTTGGCAGATTTAAAAGTTAAATCACTTGATGTTGAAGCATGGTCTCCAAGACAAAAAAAATATTTTGAGGTTGGATCATGTTCAAATCTTGGCGATGCTCAAGCGAGAAGACTTAATATAAAATTAAAAGGTGAAGATGGCAATTATCTTGCACATACACTAAATAATACAGTAGTGGCACCTCCGAGAATGTTAATAGCATTTTTAGAAAACTTACTTCAAGAAGATGGAAGTATCAGAATACCGGAGCCGCTTCAACCATATATGGGCGGTAAAGAAAAAATTGAAATAAAGAAATAAAAAGTTTGTTTGAAATATCAATTGAAAAAAGTTAACCTATAATGTATACTGATAATACATTGGGGAGTAGCTAATATTTTTCAGTCGTCAATACGGATAATACCCGGCTGAAAACCATTTATGGTAGCAAGACCACTGTTTCGTGTGAAGCAGTGGCTTTTTTATTAACAGGAGGAATTTTATGCAATGGTATAATAAGTTGTCTGAAGAAGTTTTTGAAGAATTAGATACTTCAGAAGAAGGTCTTTCAGAAGAACAGGTGTTGGAAAGATTTATAGAATTCGGGAAAAATGAACTGGAGAAAGAAGAAAAAAAACCTTTTATAAAAAAACTTGCAGATCAATTTTTAGATCCTATGATTATTATTTTAATATGTGCGGGATTAGTTTCGGCATATTTTAAAGAGGTTGTAGATTCAATAATAATAGTTGCAATAGTAGTAGTCAATGCTACACTTTCAATATATCAAGAGGGAAAAGCGGAAGAAGCCATTGCTGCACTTCAAAAAATGTCGTCACCTAAAGCTAAAGTAGTGAGAAATGGAAAATCTATTGAAGTTGATTCGGCAGAACTTGTACCCGGAGATTATGTAATACTTGAAACAGGAGATATAGTGCCTGCCGATTTAAGACTTGTTGACAGCAAAAACTTAAAAATTGATGAATCTTCACTTACAGGAGAGTCTGTTCCGGTAGAAAAAAATGCCAAAGAGATTTATAAATCTAAAATGGAAATTGGCGATAGGGCTAATATGGCTTATTCTTCGACAATAGTATCCTATGGCAGAGGGGCAGGAGTTGTAGTTGAAACAGGTATAAAAACTGAAATCGGACAAATAGCAACATCAATTCAGACAGTAGATAGAGAGCAGACACCATTACAAAAAAAACTTGCCGGTCTTTCAAAAACACTTGGTATTTTGGTGGTAGCTATTTGTATTTTGGTATTATTAGTGGGACTTTTATACAAGCATGACTTTCTAACAATGTTTATGACGTCAATTTCTCTTGCAGTTGCGGCAGTGCCTGAGGGTCTTCCTGCAATAGTAACAATTGTACTGTCAATAGGAATGGGTAAAATGGCAGAGAAAAATGCTATAGTTAAGAAACTTTTAGCAGTAGAAACGCTCGGCACTACAACAGTAATATGCTCCGATAAAACTGGTACACTTACGCAAAATGAAATGACGGTAGTAAAGGCATTTATAGACTCAAAGACAATTGAAATTGCCGGAACGGGATATTTACCGAAAGGGGAAATAACATATAGCGGTCAAAATATTTTGTTAGATGACTTTAAAGATTTAAAACTTCTTGCAACAATAGCTGCACTTACAAATGATGCAAGGTTAAATATAACAGAAAACGATGAGGCATCAATAATAGGAGATCCAACTGAGGGAGCATTATTGACATTTGCAGAAAAAGTTGGATATTCGGTAGATGAATTAAACAATAAATATAGCAGAGATGCAGAGATACCGTTTGATTCAGATAGAAAAATGATGTCTACAATTCATAGCGGATATACAGAAAATAAAGCGATTTCTTTTACAAAAGGCGCTCCGGATATAGTTCTTTCAAACTGTAAATATTATTTGGATAATGGAGAAATAAAAGAGCTTACAAATGAAGCAAAAGATACAATAATGTCTGTCAATTCAAGATTTGCAAGATCCGCTCTTAGAGTACTTGCTTATGCATATAGAGAATTTGATCAGATTCCTTCGGTGCTGACAAGTGAAAATGTTGAAAGAGAAATGATATTTGTAGGGCTTACCGGAATGATTGACCCTGCAAGACCTGAAGTAATACAGGCAATATCGGAATGTAAAGATGCGGGAATAATACCTGTAATGATAACAGGTGATTACCTTGAAACCGGTCTTGCGATAGCAATTGAACTTGGAATAGCAAAAGATAAAACTCAAGCAATAATGGGAAGAGAACTCAATGATATGACAGATGAACAAATTAGAGAAATTGTCAAAGAAAAAAGAGTATTTACAAGAGTATCACCTGAAAATAAAGTTCAGATAGTTCGTGCATTAAAAGAAAATGGTCATATTGCAGCTATGACAGGTGACGGAGTGAATGATGCACCTGCAATAAAGAGAGCGGATATAGGTATAGCAATGGGCATTACGGGAACAGATGTTGCAAAAAATACTGCCGATGTAATACTGACAGATGATAATTTTGCCACAATAGTAAATGCAGTTGAGGAAGGAAGAATAATCTATTCTAACATAAAAAAATTTGTAGGATTTTTATTATCATGTAACATTGGAGAAGTTCTTATAGTTTTAATATCAATAATATTAAATTTGCCTGTACCGCTAATTCCAATACAGTTATTATGGCTTAATCTTGTAACAGATTCATTCCCTGCGCTTGCACTTGGAGTTGAAAATGCAGATGCAAAAATAATGCAAGAGCCGCCGAGAGATCCGAATGAATCAATTTTAGATAAAGAACTTAAAATTACAGTATTAGTTCAATCAATAGCTATTACAATTTCAACACTTGGCGCATATATGATAGGGTTAAAGTGGTTTGGAAAAGAGGGAATAGGGCTTGAATACGCAAGAACTATGGCTTTTGCAACATTGATTTTATCAGAACTTTTAAGATCATATTCAGCAAGATCAATAAAAAATACCCTGTTAAGTATCGGAATATTTTCTAACAGAAAACTTGTTTCAGCTACAGCTTTTTCACTTATGCTTATGTTACTTGTAATGTATATTCCCGGAATAAGAGAGTTGTTTAAGCTTGAGAGTATAGGAATAAGGGAATGGGTAGTTGTATTAGTTGCATCCGTAATTCCTTTAATACTTGGGGAAATACAAAAAGCGCTTAGATTCGAATCTAAAAAGTCTTTCTAATAAGAAAGACTTTTTATTTTTTAGCTGTTTATATCAGTAGTGAAGATACTTATATATTTTATTATTTGAATGTTAAAACAAATATATTATAAAAACATTTTTAATATAATAGAGATTGACAGTAAAACAATAGTAAAATTTTTGGCAAAAAAAAACAGATATTTAATATCTGTTTTAAGTTAAATATTCAATTAATAGATTTGGAGCGGTATAATAACTGCTATTTCCACCTATTGTATTTTCCTTTCCGATTCTTGTATATGGAGCTATAAATTTTTCGTTATATATAAACATTCCTAAGACTGCTGAAAAATTATTTATTTCAAGTTTTCCATCTTCTGAAAATTCTACAAATTGTAAAGGCTGCATTTTGTAATACTCTTGATAAATATATTTTTTCTGTAAAGCATTTTGTGAAATTTCTTTCCATTTTTCGATACAATGGTTTTTTCCACAATAAACTCCATGACTTGCATAGTCATCTATAGGTTTTAATATATAACTGTTTTTATTTTTTACCAACTCATCTATTGTGTCTTCAGTGAGAGATATTGTAACAGGTATATGCTCTTTAATAAATTCATTTTCAGAGTCAGATAAAAATTTTGTTGTTGCAGGTTCTCTTAAAATTTTAAAAATCAGTTTTGTATGCATTAATTGAGATCTAAAGGAACCCAGCATCATAAATGCATTGTCGTAGTATGCTTTTATAAAATCTTTAAATTCATTATAATGTTTCATAAATTCTATTGTAACGATTCTTCTGTACACTAAATCAACAGTATAGTCATCCTTTTTCAGCTTACCGTCTTTATATTTTAAATCTCTTATATCAATAATTTCACAATTATATCCAAGTTCGTTATATTTTTCCTTAAACTTTTTAAACTCATGAGGAGTACCTATATCAAGAAGGTCAACTATTGCTATATTTGGTTTTTTATTATAGATTTTTTCATATATGCCAATGGATTCTTTTACCCATGGAGTAAATAAATCAACATTTTTAACATTATAGTATTTCTTAAATTCTTTCATTGCAAGAGTATTTAAAAGAAGCTCGCCAATCGTATTATCTTCATTCATTGCAGATGAACCGTCAGTATTAAATTCACAAAATTTAAAATTTTCCTTTCCGTTGTAGAATACATCATATCTTGCGATAGGAACGGGCACATCATAGATTGGATTGTGTAAAATTAAATTTTCAAGTTCTTCTGAAAATTCAAACAACTTTCTATACTCAGAATTTATTAAATATTCATCAGTAACTTTTCTTGTAATGCTCATTAGAATAGACGACATATTTTCAAAAATTTTCCTGTCTTCTTGTGAATAGAATAGTCCTTGATAGGTTGTAGGGACAGGTTTATTTTTATATATTGCACTTGAATTTGCAACAGAATTTTTAAATTTTAAAAAGTCATTATAATATTTTTCTTCATCTGATTTTATAATTTCAATATATTTATCTACAAATTTACTGTTATACATTTTCCACCTCAATCTTATTTTTAAATACAGCTTCTTTTAATCCATATTTTTCAGCTGTTTTTTCAAATTCATTTTTAGGTACGCTATTTGAATTTAATAGTTCAAATAGAGGCATTAAATAATTTCTATCTATATCTGAAAGACCGTCATGAGCAATATTTAAAAGAACGGTTGCATGTTCAAAGATAGTTTTATTTAAAAATATCCCTAAAAGTCCTTTTTCGGCGGATGATTTTTTTGCATTAATTACATCTTCATATTTTACTTCTCTGTACATTTCGTAAAGTCTTTCAAGATTATTTTTATTATAGAAAAGCCCCTCTATAAGTGCTGCCGCTCCAAAGTTATAAGGCATTTTTACGGCATCCATCATTCTGAATTCCAAATATTTTTTTGCTCTGATATCGGGAAATACAATAGATAGGGCATGATATATAAGATCATCGTTATCTTTTTTAGGATTAAATATTGATTTAAATGGCAATTCGTTAACATCTTCAAGCTTTTTATTCTTATCTATAAAAATTGGAGTAGTATTTAAAATAAACTCGGCATATTTTTTATAAGAAAAATTATCATCAAATGCAATTTTTAGGGTTCCACTTCTATCCGGATCTGTATTTTCCCAAATGGTTTGTCTTAGATTATGTTTTTTATAAGGTTTGTTTTCGAAAATCGGACTGTTATCAAAAATAGTATATAGAATAGGAGAAATAGCATTTGCCAAAAAATATTTTTTCTTAAAATCATATTCATTTTCAAAATCTATAGATACTTGAACTGATGCAGTTCCTTTCATCATATTATGAGCCATATTTCCTTTTGATTTAAAATAATTAAACATATAGTCATATCTTTTTTTAGGGAGTATCTTTATCTCATCAATTTTTGTTTTTGGATGGTATCCAAGCGCAAGTAAAAATTGTCCTTTTTTCTCGAAAAATGGAAGTGCAATTTGCATAAAATTTTTATATTTACGTTCTAAGTCGGTTACAGATTTTTGTGCAACAACACTAAGTTCAAATTGTGCACCGGGTTCTGTTGAAACTGAGTAGTCATCTGTTTCAAATCCCAAAATAAAATCTCCATCCATAATAGGAACGGCATTAAAAAAATTACATAATTCTTTAATTGTACTGCCAACTCCATTTTCTCCATAATAGGATATTGTGTTTAAAGTATTTTTATCTATTACAAAATGCTCGAATTCCACGCCTATTTTAAAAAGATTTTTAGGTTTCTCGCCATCTTTAATATAATTTATAATTCTTTCTACTTGTTCGTTGTAATTATAATTCATACAAACCTCCTCGATAGATATTAAATACCCAATAAGTATATAAAATATTCTTTTTAAAAAATTGTCTATATAAGATTAAAAATTCATTGACACTTTAGGTTTTTATATTTATACTATAAGAAAGGTTTATGAAGTGAGAAGTAACATAATGATACCTTCCAAGAGAGTTCGGTTTGGTGAAAACGAATAAGGTTAGTTTTGTGAATAGGATCATGGAAATTTTCAGGTAAGCTAATGTGAGCCTGTTACGTTTAATCGCGTTATTGATTGTGAGTGGGTGTATTAACATCAATTTGAGTGGTACCGCGATTAAGTCGTCTCTTTTTTTAAAGAGACTTTTTTTATAATCAAAATTAAATATCTTATGTAAAAATAGCACGAATATTCGTGCTATTTTTACGTCTAAATTTTGTCATTTCGACTGTAATGTCGTAAAAATTTTCCTTATCATTTTTACTGGAGTACCGATAGTCTTACTTTTTTGTCATTTCGACAGAGGTTCAGATAGCTTTACTTTTTTGTCATTTCGACTGGAGGCGCAGCCGAAACGGAGAAATCTCATGTTATACAATGACAGAAAGAAAAAAGATCTCTCCACTCCAATTCACTGCACTACGTTCCGTTCATTTTCGGTCGAGATGACATAAAATAAGTCTATATTCTAATCAATACAACATTCTAAAAGCGTTTTAAGGGTGTAATGGGGGAGCGTGAGGGGGAGATGGAGAATCGCAACTCCCTTCGCCCCCTCACAATAATAAAAGAAGTGTAAATATTATAAATTATGATGGTATGTAATAGATCTCTCCATGCACGCCTTCGGCGTTTAGTCGAGATGACAAGAGGTAAAAGATCTCTCCACTACGGTCAAGATGACAAGAAGGTAAAAAGTCACTATGCTACGGTTGAGATGGCATAAAAATGTGTCGAGATGAAAAAGAAATCTATATTGACATATGAATAAATAGATTTTATAATATAAAAAGAACATATGTTCTAAAGCATCTATTTATAATAAGGAGGTTTAGTATGAATTATAAAGAGATTGACGATTTATATGTACTTGCTAAAGCTAACGATGAGAACGCAAAAGTATTGCTTTTAAAAAGACTTGATCCGCTTATTAAGTCATCTATAAAAAAATATTGCCCAATGTGGAATTTTTACGATGATTTATATAATGACGGTATTGTGATTATACTTGAGCTTATTGTATCGTTTAATTCAAGTAAAGGTTCTTTTCTGAATTATGTAAAAAATTATCTTAAGTATTTTTATCTTGATACGTTTAAATACTTGGTAAAAGATGAAAGGAATATTGGGTCATTAGATGATGAAACTGTCAAAATTTTTGAGTTTTTAGAGAGTGATTTCAACTTAGAAGAAAGTATTTTATGTAGTGATGAAGTTTTAAAATTAAGGTCAGCTTTTAGTGTCTTAACTAAAAGACAGAGAGATGTTTTAATTATGTTTTATTTTTATAATATGTCAATTTCAGATATTGCAAATAAACTTAGAATAAAATATAGAACGGTTGTCAACACTAAAACAAGAGCTATTGAAATTTTAAGGGAGGTTTTGAGATGATAGTTGATAAAAGGCCGATAAAATATAATTTTTCAAGTAGAAGCATGACAAAGATTATTTATATTGTAGTACATGATACAGGCAATTCAAATAAGGGAGCAGATGCAATAAATCATTATAGATATTTTAACGGGGGAAACAGAAATGCATCAGCACATTTTTTTGTTGATGAAAATGGTGTGGTTGAAACTGTTGAAGTTTCAAAAACCGCATGGCATTGTGGAGATGGACATGGCAGATATGGCATTACCAACAATAATTCGATAGGAATTGAGCTTTGTGTAAATGAGGGTTCTGATTTTGAGAAAACTAAAGCTAATGCGATTAAGCTAATCAGGTTCTTAATGGAAAGTTATGGCATAACTAAAAATAATGTGGTTAGACATTTTGATGCTTCAAGAAAACTTTGCCCACGTTCAATGAGTGCTGATAATTGGAAACAATGGTGGATTTTCAAAGAAATGATTTAGATATTTTGAAATATCCGCTTTTAAATTTTACATAACTTCTAACAATAAATCTGTGTGATTTATTGTTTTTTTATTATTGTAATAAAAATTAATTTAGTTAAAAGAATTATTAAAAATTCATTACAATAAATAAAAATCATATAGAAGTATGGTATTATGATTATATTTCGGGTATAATATAAATGAAAATATATCTTACTTGAGGTGTAAATATATTTTTACTTAATTTATAAATTTGGAAAGGAGGAACGAAAATGTTAAAGAAAAAGAGATATTTATCAATTATTATGGCTTTGGTGATGGTGATTGCCATTTTACCAATGAATGTATTTGCAAATGAGGTAAATGAACCGGTTGAACAAACTCCTGAGACTACAGAGATTGTTTCCGAAGATAAGACACCTGAGGTTACAGAAGGTGAAAATGATGAAAATGATCCACTTGATGTGACTGAAGAAGAAGCTAATCCTGAAACGCTTTCTGATAGAGGAGCTACAGTAACGGGCGTTGCAATAATATCAAAACCTGACAAAACAGTTTATACAGTTGGAGAAGCTTTAGAATTAGCAGGTTTAAAAGTTAGGTTAACTTATTCAGATAATCATACTGACGATGTAGCGTTTGCAGATTTTGCAGGACATGCTCCTGTAATTACAACAAGTCCTGCTGATGGAACGATAGTTAATACACCATCAATTATAACTGTAACGGTTACTTGTAATCTTCAAACAGCAACTTTTCAGGTAACTGTAAAGGCACCTGCACCTGCAACAGTAACAGGAATAGCGAAGAAAACAGATCCTGACAAAACGGTTTATACAAAGGGAGAAGTTTTAGATCTAACAGGTCTAGAGGCTACTTTAACTTATTCAAATGGTGATACTGAAGATGTTGATTCTGCAGTTTTTGCATCACATAATCCTGTAATTACAACAAGTCCTGCACCCGGATCAGTTCTTAATACTGTAGGAAATCAAGATGTAACTGTAGCTTGTAATGGAAAAACTTTCAATTTCCAAGTAACTGTAAATGCACCTGTACCTGGAACAGTAACAGGAATAGCTATAAAGACAAATCCTACAAAGATGGTTTATAATGTAGGAGATAAATTGAAACTGAATGGATTGGAAGTTACTCTAACTAAAGAAGGACAACCGGCAGAAGATGTAGCATTTGCAGATTTTGCAGCACATGCTCCTGTAATTACAACAGAACCTGCTGATGATACAGTACTTGATACGGCAGGAATAAAAACTGTAAAAGTAAAATGTAATGGATTTGTAGCAACTTTTAATGTAGAAGTAAAAGCACTTGTTACACCAAGAGTATTAAGTGCGGATGTATATTATGATAAAGTAAAAGGAACTGCGCAACCTGTAGGAGCAACTGTTAAGCTTTATAAAAATGGAGTAGTATTAGGATCCGGAATAGTAGATTCTCTTGGAAACTATTCAATAGCATATAATTTCGGATATTATAACGGATATTACGGCGGATATTATGGCTATTATGGAAATGTTATTAATCCGACAAATGTAGGACATACAAGTCTATCGGGATATACAACTGCTAATACTCATGTAGTAGCTTATGACGGAAATGGAAATTATCTTGGAAGTACAACTTCAAGTTCTACAGGATATTACTATATATCTTACAGCTATGTTTCAAATTATAATGCGATAACAGTATATAAGGGATATTATGACGGATACTACGGTGGATATTATGGCTATTATGGAAAATATTCAGACAAATACTATGGATATTACTATGATTTAAGTGATTATTATCTACAAGCAGAAAAAGATGGAGAAGCATCTGAAAAATTCTGGTTAAATAATGCTTATGCTCATAATTACTGGAATGGATATTGGAACGGATATTATCCTGGATATTGGAACGGATATTATACTAATGCTAAATATGCAACTGTAACAGATGCGAAAGCAGGCAACTCTTATGTTAAGGGATATGGAGTAAATCCATATGCAACAGTTACAGTAAAAGATAGTCTTGGTTACAACCTTGGTTCTTCTACAGCAGATGGCAACGGATATTTCACAACATACACTAACAGAGCATTAAAATATGGAGAAACATTAACAATTATAACTTCAATAAATAACTACAAAGACGTTTCTACAACATATGTTGTAGGAGGAAGTACAAGTAGCTATAGTTATAATTATAAGAACGAATTTGTAATCGGCAGCGGAAAACTTGTAAAAACAGTTGATGGAATAACAACAATACAATATATGGACGTAGCACCATATATTAAAGACGGAAGAACAATGTTACCGCTAAGATATGTTGCAGAATCATTAGGATACACAGTTTCATGGAATGCAAGCACAAGAATAGCAACATTCACAGATGGAACACACATTATTCTAGTTAGCATAGATTCAAGTAAATTCTACATTGACGGAAAAGCATATAACTTCTCAGTAAAACCTGAAATTAAGAATGGAAGAACAATGCTTCCTATTTCAGAAGTTGGAAAAGCATTAGGCTTAAGTCATGGAAATAAAGGCGAAGGAAAGAACATTGAATGGGATGCGGCAACACAAACAGTAGTTATTCAAAAAAACAAATAAGTTTCTAAATTTATATAATTAAGTATTTAAAAAATAAGGCTGCAGAGAAATCTGCAGTCTTATTTTTTATAGAGAGTTAAGATAATATCAAAAATGTTAAATAAAAATGATATATAACAACTATATTTAGAACAACTATTATTTTGATTTCTAAGTATTTTATACATTAAATTTGTTTGATATAATATTATTTGATAAGTATTTTAAGAATTAAGTCGAAATGGAGGTAAAATATGACACTTTTACAAATTACATTATTGGCTGGTTTATTGGGTGCAATACTTATGTTTTTGGGAGATATGACGCTTTACTATGATAAGAACGATTATTCATCAGATGATGGACTAAGTTCAATTATTGGTATTATGAAAAACGTAAGTAGAAAAAGGCTTTATATCGGTGGAATGCTTGGACCTATTTCAGCTTTTTTGTACTGTGTAGGATTTTATCATATAGTACTTTTTATTGATGAAGATATTTCATTTTAGGTTGGACAGGTTTTTTAGTAAGTTGTTTGGGGATTATCTGTGGCGGAGTATATCATAGTCATTGTGCAAATTTAGGTCTTATCGGTCGACATGATAATAAGGATACTCTTGACGAAGTTTTTTATTTTTTAAAATTTCAGAGGGGAATTGTATTTGTTTTTTGTTCGATTGGCTACATTATTGTTACCATAATTATCTTTTTGGATTTAACGGAACTTCCAAGATGGATGTTTATTTTCAGCCAAACTGTATTAATTATGTTTATTCCTTTTTTAAGAAAACTTCCTAAGGGATTTCATATGATTCTTTGCGGAGGCTGGACAAATTTAGTTTCTGTTATATATTATGTTGCAGTTTTGATAGCTTTATATAGGTAAGAAATAAAGATAGATTATAATATTAGTAATATAATAATATGTTAATAAAATTTTTTACAAGTTAATTATTTCACTTTTAATGCAAGGAGGTCTATTATGAAAACAGTTATTGTTTATTATTCTAAGCATCATAATAATACAAAGAAAGTTATAGATGTTATTGCTAAATTGGAAAATGTAAAGCTCATTGATGCCGGTATCATTAAGGAAAAGGATTTATCGGAATATGATCTTATATGTTTTGCTTCGGGAATTTTTTATAGTAATTTTCATAAATGTGTTATTGAGTTTGCAAAGAAGAATCTTCCGGAAAATAAAAAGGTATTTTTCATATATACCTGTGGAATAAAGAGGGCGAACTACACAGATAAAATAAAACAAATTGTAATTGAAAAAAATTCAAAAGTTCTCGGAGAGTATGCCTGCTTAGGATTTGATACTTTTGGACCTCTTAAATTAATAGGTGGAATAGCTAAGGGACATCCGAACGAAGAAGAAATAAATGGGGCGGTAGAGTTTTATAGTAATATTATAAATAAAATATGAGGAGTCGGGAATATGTCTAAGCAAGCGTCAAAAATACAAGAAAAAGTAATGTCTTTTATGTATCGCGGCAAAGGAATTTTTAAGCCGTTAAATACCGGAAGCATTGATGAGAATGTAAAATGTATCAGAGAATTTGTTGCGAATATTTTTTTCTATACTAAAAAAGACACAACTATAATGATAGATGCAGGATATAATTATGAAAGATTACTTGAAAAGATGAAGTGGATTGATATTGATCCGAATACAATAAAACACATTTTAATTACACACCAAGATACTGATCACATAGGTGCTGTAGAACGTGACAGTAGTCAGCTATTTAAGGATGCAACTTTATATATAGGAGAAATAGAAAACAAATATCTTACAGGAGAGAAGAAACGTAAAGTATTATATGGATTGGGAACTTTACCGCGAGTTTTTATTGATAATAAAAAGATTTTATTAAAAGACGGAGATGTCTTTTTTATAGACGAAATTAAGATTGAAAGTATTCTTGTTGCAGGACATACATGGGGACATTTAGTTTATTTAATAGATGATAAGTATTTATTTACAGGAGATACAATTTGGTTTGGTGTAGATGGAGGTTATAGTTTTATAAATAGTTTGGCAGAAAGTAATTCTCTTGCCAAAGAGTCACTAAAAAATTTGGAAGAACAGTTGAGAAACAGAAAGTTAAATCCAATTGTAATTACTGGACATACCGGTTGGGCGGATAGCATTGATTTTACGTTTGCTCATAGGGATGAAGTATGTAACAGTATGAAGAAACAAAAACCATATGATCCTAGGGCGCCATACGATGCATATGATGAGTCGGATGATACGGAAGAACGCTGTAGAGCAAATAAATTAAAAAAGGCAAATGAAGAATAAGCTATATATTTATATGTGAGGTCAATTATGAAAAGAATTTTATTTATTTTTTTAATATTATTTGTTATAAATTTCGGAGTTTTTAAAATTATAACCAAAAGTAATTCAAGCATACCTCCAAAAAGTGATATAGTTGAGATTTATAATGACAATGGAAAAGAAAGTGCACTTGAAAAATTAGAAGGTGTCAGTCAAGAAAATTTAATTGAAGCTTGGGGAAAACCGGATGGTTCGTTATTCGGAATGTATGGAGATATATGGGAATATGAAAATAAAATTATAATTATTTATTATAAGGATGTTGATGAAGAAGTTGTTATAGATGTAATTGTAGATAACAAACAAATATAAATATAATTATTATGGGGTGGATGTTTTTGGGAAGTAAATTAAATTTATTGGAAATAGTAGGACTTGTAGCTACAATTTGCGGTTTTATCTATATATTATACATAAATGGATATGCTGTCTTTTCTGCAAAAAAAGCATTGATGTTTGTAGGAACCATGGGATATTTTACAAATAGATGCAAGGTTAGATTTTATGCCTGTACCGGATTTGTGAAAAGAGTTTTGAAATTTAAAGAAAGCAGAGAGTATGAGTTCAGGTATGATGGAAAGTTAAAAAACGGCACCGCCTATATTGAAGTTCAGGATAGAAATGGTAAAGTATTATTTACAATTGATGAAGGGAATAAGATTGTAAGTTATAATTTTGAACGCAAAGAAAGATATTATCTGGTAATGAGATTTAAAAATGCAAATGGGAAACATGAATTGACTTGGAAATGATATTATCAGCAGAGTGTATGATAAAACAAACATTCAAAAATTATGTGATGTTGCAAGGTTAATGTTTGAAAAATTTGAATTACAAAAGTGAAAGAGGATATATTTTGCAGTTTGTAAAAAGTAAATTTTAAAAAGAAAGGCAGCCGCTTTAGGCTGTTTTTTTGTCTAATGGAATTCAAAAATAAAACTACATAATTATACTTGAAATTAATTATCAATAATAGTATCATGATAACTAAGTAATCTTTGAATGAGGAGGTTATAGTTTGTCAAACGGTAATTATGAGGTTACTCATAAAAAAATTCTTGAAAGTGCTAAAAGACTTTTTTTGAAAAACGGATATGAGAGAGCAAACCTTAGGGAAATTTGCAGAGGTGCGGAAATAACAACAGGTGCATTTTACAGACATTTTGAAGATAAAAATGCTTTGTTTTCTGAACTTGTGGATCCTGCAATAAATGGAATTATGAAAAAGTATAGAATTGCTGAGGGAATATGTTTTGATTATTTATCTAATGAAGATTTAATTTCAATGATGAAGTTTGGTGTTGATATTGCTATGGTTTTTATTGACTATATCTATGACAATTTTGACGCATTTAAACTCATACTAATGTGTTCGGATGGAACGAGGTATGTCAATTTTATAGATTGGCTGGTTGAGGAAGAGATGCGTGCAAATAAAAGAATGTTTATGCTTTTTGAGGAGCATAATATAGTTTATAAAAAAATATCTGAAAAGGAAATGCATATGTTGGTGCATTCTTATTTTTCATGTATGTTTGAAACGATTTTTCATGACTATGAAAGAGAAGAGGCAATAGAGTGTATTAGAACGATTACAAAATTTTATTCTGCAGGATGGAAAGAGTTATTGGAAATATCAATGTAATAATAGAAATTATAATGAATTTAGTTGCTGAGAAGGAGGTAAAATATGGAGAAACAAAATCCTTTGATGAGGATATGGGAATTGGCTAAAGAAGAACATTCGGGATTAATAAAGTCTGTAATATTTGCAATAATAGGTGTACTTGGAGGAATGATACCATATTTTGCAGTAAGTAAGATTTTAATTAATTTATTAAATGGAAATACAGATAACAATTTGTATATTCATTGGGCTTTAATTAGTTTTTTAGGTTATTTGATTAAGGTTGTTTTTTATGCAAATGCTCTTTCGATATCACATAAGTCGACATTTAGCGTATTAAAAAATATAAGATTAAAAATTCTTGATAAATTGCCGAAAATGCCACTTGGAACAATTTTAGAAACATCAAGCGGACGAATGAAACAGATAATTGTAGATCAGGTTGAAAGTACTGAAACAACTCTTGCACATTTAGTTCCTGAAATGACTTCAAATATTTTGGGACCTGTATGTATAATAATTTACTTATTTGTACTTGATTGGAAAATGGCATTATTATCTATAGTATCTATTCCTGTAGGCATGTCTTTTATGGGATTAATAATGAGAAATTACACAGAGCGTTATGAGGGTGCTGTAAGGACAAATGCGGAAATGAACTCGGCAATAGTTGAGTATGTAGGAGGTATTGAAGTAATAAAGGCATTTAATCAGGGGAATAAATCCTATGCAAAATTTGCTGAAAAAGTAAATGCAAATGCGGCATATTTTTATAATTGGATGAAGGAATGTCAATTTTACACTTCGTTAGCAGGTGCAATATCACCTACGACAATGATCACTACATTGCCGATAGGATGGATTTTCTATATTAAGGGAAGCATATCGATAGAAATTTTTATAACAACTATAATTTTATCTCTTGGAGTAGCAGGTCCGATTATTTCTGCAATGATGTTTTTTGATAATCTTGCTAAGGTCGGAACTATTGTAGATTCAATAGATAAAATTTTATGTGGAGAAGAACAAATTCACAATAAGGAAAGTGTGAAATTTGATAATATGAATATTGAACTTAAAGATGTATCGTTTGGATACACAGAAGAAAAAGAGGTACTGCATTCAGTAAATATGAATATATCTGAAAGTACAATGAATGCTTTTGTAGGATTGAGCGGTAGCGGAAAATCTACAATTGCAAAGCTAATTGCAGGTTATTGGGATATTAAGTCAGGCAGTATAAAAATTGGAGGTATAGAGCTAAAAGAGATACCTTTAAATCAGCTATACGATTTAGTTTCATTTGTATCTCAGGATAATTTTTTATTTGATGAGAGTATAAGAGAGAATATAAGAATGGGCAATATAGATGCAACGGATGAAGAAATTGAAAAAGTTTCTAAGCTTTCTGGATGCCATGATTTTATCATGAATTTAGAAGATGGCTATGATACTGTTGCAGGTAGTAGTGGAAGTCATATATCGGGAGGAGAAAGACAGAGAATTGCAATAGCAAGGGCTATGCTTAAAAATGCTCCGATAGTGATTTTGGATGAGGCAACAGCATATATAGACCCCGAAAATGAAGCTATTGTTCAAAAAGCTGTTGCAAAATTAATTTCAGAGAAAACTGTAATAGTAATAGCTCACAGATTATCCACAACAACCAATTCAGATAAAATATTTTTGATAAAAGATGGAAGAGTTGCAGATAGAGGGACTCATGAAGAATTGCTAAATAATAACTTAGATTATAGAGATATGTGGAATGCACATATTGGAGCAAGGGATGGTGAATAATTATGATAAATACATTAAAAAAGATATGGGAATTTGCCGGAGAAGAGAGAAAAAATATCAGTCAATCTGTATTTTTAGGTTTTGTATTTGCAGTTTTTCACATGTTGCAAATAAGTGCAATATATTTTGTTATAGATGGACTTATCAAGGGAGAAAAGTCTTTGAAAATATCTTTTATTGCATTTATGCTTTTAGTAATAAGTATTATCGGCAGAGCAAGTATAAATTATTTTACTCAGCTTAAGCAAACGCATGCGGGCTATTTTATGGTTGCCAATAAGAGAATAGAAATAGGGAATAGACTAAAAAGTGTTCCCATGGGTTATTTCAACAAGACAAGCATAGGAGAAATAATAGGAATAAATACAACAGTATTGGATGATGTTGAAACCCTTGCACCTATGATACTTGTAGCTATGCTTAGCGGGTTTATAAATTCAGTTGTATTTACAATTATGATACTTTTATTTGAGTGGAAGATAGGAATTTTGGTAGTAATGGGAACAGCAATATATCTTGTAATAACATCAAAGATGGAAAAAAGATCAAGAACACTACTTCCTAAAAGGCAAAAAGCTCAAGCTAAGCTTGTAGAAGCAGTACTTGAGCAAATACAAGGTATGCATATAATAAAGGCATTTAATTTAACAGGAAAGGGAGATAAGAAAGTTCGTAGAGCATTAGAAAATAGTAGAAGTTCAAATTTAAGTGTGGAGAGGGTATTTACACCGTATATAATGGCTCAATCCATATCACTAAATATATTTAGCGTATTAATGATTATTGTATCAGTATCAATGTATCTGAATGGGACTATGACACTTACAAATGCAATAATGTGTATAATAATGTCATTTATGGTATTTACACAAATAAGTTCAACAGGAAGTTCGCTTGCTACGTTCCGTATAGTGAGCAGTTCAATAGAGCAAGCGGAAAAAATAAATGAAATACCGCAAATGGATATAGATGGAAAAGAAATCATACCTGAAAGCCATGATATAGAATTTAGAAATGTAAGTTTTTCGTATGAAAAAAAGAAAATTTTAGATAATATTTCTATAAAACTGCCGGGAAAAACCATGACTGCAATAGTAGGACCAAGTGGAAGCGGAAAGACTACTATGTGTAATTTAATTGCGAGATTTTGGGATGTTGATGAGGGTAGTATAACGATAGGTGGAAGAGATATAAAGGAATACACATTGGAATCTCTTATGGAACAAATAAGTATGGTATTTCAAAATGTATATTTATTCCAAGATACAGTAGAAAATAATATTAGATTTGGAAAACCTGATGCTACACATGAACAGGTAATAGAGGCTGCAAAAAAAGCTTGTTGTCATGATTTTATAATGGGTCTTCCGAATGGATATAATACCATAATTGGAGAAGGAGGAGGAAGTTTATCCGGAGGAGAAAAACAAAGAATTTCAATTGCAAGGGCTATATTGAAAGATTCTCCGATTATTATATTTGATGAAGCAACTGCCAATATTGATCCGGAAAATGAACATAAACTTCAAAGCGCTATAGAAGAGCTTACGAAGAACAAGACGATAATAATGATAGCACACAGATTGAAGACAGTTAGAAATGCAAATCAAATATTAGTTGTTAATAATGGAAGAATAGAAGAAATAGGAACTCACGAAGAGTTAATAAAACAGGATGGAATATATTCCAAGTTTATTAATTCAAGAAAAGAAGCTGTGGGTTGGAAAATTTAAAAAATATCCGTTTCTAATGTTAGAAACGGATATTTTTTATTCTTCAATAGGTTCAGTTACATCAAAATGTCCCATAAGTGTTTGAACATCTTTTCCGTCAACTGTAAATTTTACTGAATTAGAAACCGGAGTATTATTTTTCTTTACTGATTTTAATGTATTTACTATAGAACCGATTAGAATTTGTTCATCTAAGCTTCCGCCTTCTAAGTTTTTAGAATTCAGGTCAACTGTAAATATAGATTCATGTAGCTCGATATTATTGATAGTTATTTTTTTAGGTATTGCAGCAAATACATCTGTTTCTTTTCCGTCAGAATTTGTTGCAGTTTTAGGAGAGACTTTTAATTTTTCCAGTTCATCTTTAATTTCGTCAATGTCGTTAACAGTTGTACGTATAGATGCAAATTTATAATTTTCATCTCCATTTACTACAAATTCTTTTGTAGGATAGTATAAGCTGATTTCATAAACAGTTTCATTAACCGGTTCTTTTTCGGATGCACTATTATTTATAGAGCTTTTGCCGCAAGATGTAAGTAATAGTAGTATTATTGCAATAAATATTAAGTTTTGTGTAAATTTTTTCATTTTATTCCTCCTTAAAATGTAGTTTTTTTATAACTAAAGTGGGTATTATTAGATTATACTATTATAATGAGAAAATTTATAGTATAATTCTTATTTATTAAGGAGGGGTGATAATTTGTTTTTTGACGATGAAAATAATAATGGCAAAAAAAATAAAGATAACAAATTTATAAAAAGACCTATGTTAATTTATTACATACTGGCTATAGTGTTAATTTTTACTGTTCCGTATGTTACAAGGCAAAGATTACAAAAAAATGTTAAAGTAACGACTACAGATTACAGTACATTTTTAAATTATGTTGAAAGTGGTAAAGTTACTGAAGCACATGTTTTAGATAAGAAAATAAGATTTGATGTTAAAGAACCCGGAAAAGAAATTCAAAAGTTTGAAACATCAACATTTAATGATTTAAAATTAGTAGATAGGCTTAATGAAAATAATGTTAAGTTTGATAAGGAATATCCTAATGAATTAAATCCTATATTGATGGTTCTAATTCAAATGGGAAGTACATTTATAACATTATTATTAGTTTGGTATATTTTTTCAAGATTTATACTTAAGAGATTTGGTGGAGAAGGTGGAGTAGGACCGATGAGTTTTGGTAAATCTAATGCTAAAATTTATGTCCAATCTACTGATGGAATCAGATTTAATAATGTTGCAGGACAGGATGAAGCCAAAGAGGCGTTGACAGAAATAGTTGATTTTTTACACAATCCTAAGAAGTATACAAAAATAGGAGCCAAACTTCCTAAAGGAGCACTACTTGTAGGGCCTCCCGGCACAGGTAAAACTCTTCTTGCAAAGGCTGTAGCGGGCGAGGCTGATGTACCGTTTTTTTCAATTTCAGGATCTGAATTTGTAGAAATGTTTGTCGGACTTGGAGCTGCTAAGGTAAGAGATTTGTTTAAACAGGCTCATGAGAAAGCACCATGTATTGTATTTATTGATGAGATAGATACTATTGGTAAAAGACGTGATGGAGCCGGAATTTCGGGCAATGATGAAAGAGAACAAACTTTAAATCAACTTCTTTCAGAAATGGACGGTTTTGAAGGAAATGACGGAGTTGTAATTCTTGCAGCTACTAATAGACCGGAATCATTAGATCCGGCACTTTTAAGACCAGGTCGTTTTGACAGAAGAATTCCGGTTGAGCTTCCGGATCTTGCAGGTAGAGAAGCTATTTTAAAAGTCCATTCAACAAAAATTATCAAAGATGATAATATAGATTATACACAAGTTGCAAAAGCTACTGCCGGAGCAAGTGGAGCCGATCTTGCAAATATGATTAATGAAGCAGCTCTTAGAGCTGTAAGAGAGGGCAGAGACAAGATGACTCAAAGAGATATTGAGGAATCTGTTGAAGTTGTTCTTGCAGGATATGAAAGGAAGAATGCAGTTATTTCTCCTAGAGAAAAAGAAATTATTGCATATCATGAAGTTGGACATGCACTTGTTGCCGCAATGCAAACTAATTCGGCACCTGTTCATAAAATTACAATAGTGCCAAGGACAAGTGGGGCATTAGGATATACTATGCAAGTAGATGAAGAAGAAAAATTCTTAATGAGCAGGGAAGAATTATTTAATAAGATAGTTACATTAACCGGCGGGCGTTCAGCAGAAGAATTAATTTTTTCATTGAGGACAAGCGGCGCATCAAATGATATTGAACAAGCGACTAAAATTGCAAAGGCTATGATTACAAGATTTGGAATGAGTGATGAATTTGGATTTGTTGCCATGGAAAGTGTAAGTAATAAATACTTGGGTGGCGATACCAGTCTAAGTTGTTCACCGGATACTGAGAGTAAGATAGATTTAGCAGTTCAACAGTTAATAGAAAAAGCTCATGAAAAGGCAATCAATATACTTAAAGAAAATATTGATGCACTGCATGAAATAGCACATTTTCTTCTTCAGAGAGAAACAATTACAGGAGAAGAATTTATGGAAATACTAAATAAATATTTATAATAAAAAACCTTCTATATTAATATAGAAGGTTTTTTTACGTTCAATTCATAAAAAAATTTATATAAAAATATTGACATATAATTATCACCTGAATATAATACTTATATAAATATTTATATAAAAATATTTATATATTATACTTTTAGGAGGAAATTATGAATAACTTAGATAAAATTAAAAACATAGTAGCGGAAAATTTAGGATGTAGTGTTGAGGAATTAGATAAAAATACAAATCTTATTGAAGATTTAAAGGCGGATTCACTTGACATAGTTGAATTAACAATGGCAATTGAAGAAGAATTCGGTATTTCAATCAAAGATGAGGATATTGAAAAGATAAATACAATTGGAAATATCTTAGAGTATGTTGAAAAATGAGTGCAGATATTATTAAAATTTTAGAAAAATTTTCAGCTTTAAACATAGATTCAATGAAATATTCTAATAAAGAATTCAATTTAGAGCTTAAAAAAAGTAATAGTTGTGATTCAATAGAGAATTCAGAATACAGTAAAGAAAAATTAATTAATGAGTGTATAGAAAATAAAATCATTCAGGAAAATAGTGAAACAGAAAAAATTAAAGAGGATTATTTATATAAGCTAAAATCTCCCATTGTAGGAATTTTTTATTCTAAAGCATCGCCTGACAGTAAAGCGTTTGTAGATGTAGGTGCAGAGGTAAAAAAGGGAGATGTATTGTGTATCATTGAAGCGATGAAAATGTTCAACGAAATAAAATCTCCTATAGATGGAGTTATTAGGAAAATTAATTTTGAAGATGAACAGCTGATTGCATTTGATGATATTATTTTTGAGATAGAGGAAAAATGTTAAAAAAAATTTTAGTTGCAAATAGAGGAGAAATTGCCCTTAGAATAATAAGAGCGGCACAAGAATTGCAAATAAAAACTGTTGCAATTTATTCAGTTGAAGATAGAGAATCTCTTCATGTCAAATTTGCGGATGAAGCTGTTTGTATAGGTCCTGCAAGAAGTAAGGACAGTTATCTTAATATTGATAACATCATAATGGCTGCGAAGGCCACTAATTGTGACGGAGTTCATCCGGGATACGGCTTCTTATCGGAAAATCCTAATTTTGTTGCAAAACTTGAAGAAGAGGGATTGAAATTTATAGGTCCGTCATCTGAAGTTATAGAAATTATGGGAGATAAGATAAGAGCAAGAAAATTGATGTTGAAAAACGGAATAAGTGTAGTGCCCGGTTTTGATGGAGAGGTTGACGGAGTTTCAGATGCTATTGAGATTGCAAAGAAAATAGGATATCCAATTCTTATAAAAGCTGCCGGTGGTGGCGGTGGAAAGGGAATGAGGAAGGTATATAGCGAATCGGATATTAAAGTGGCTTTTGAGTCTGCTAAGTCTGAAAGCATAGCTGCATTTAATAACGGGTCAATGTATATAGAAAAGCTTATTGAAAATCCGAGGCATGTAGAAGTACAAATTCTTGCGGACAGCTTTGGTAATGTGGTTTCATTATTTGAAAGAAATTGTTCTATACAAAGAAAAAATCAAAAAATGATTGAAGAGGCACCATGTTTTGGAATTGATAATACTATAAGAGAAAAGTTATATAAAGAATCAATTAAGGCGGCAAAAGCATGTAATTATGAAAATGCAGGCACTATTGAATTTGTAATGGATGATGAAAATAATTTTTATTTCATTGAGATGAATACGAGAATACAAGTCGAGCATCCTGTTACAGAAATGATTACCGATATTGATATAGTAAAAGAACAGCTTAAAATTGCTTCGGAGATGAAACTGAATTTTAACCAAAGTGATATAAAAAGAAACGGGTATGCCATAGAATGTAGAGTTAACGCAGAAAGCCCTTTTAATAAATTTTTGTCTCAAAGTGGCGAAGTGAAATTTTTATATGGTCCGGGTGGAGTTAATACGAGATTTGATTCACATTTATACACAGGAGCGAAAATAAGTCCGTTTTATGATTCAATGATTGGAAAAATAATAGTTCACGATAAAACCAGAATTGGGGCTATAAGAAAAATGAGAAGGGCCATAGAAGAGACAATTGTAGTCGGTATTGATACAAATCTATATCTTTTATATGCAATACTTTATAATTTTGATTTTATAAAAGGTAAATACAACACTTCTTTTATTGAAAGAGAACTTGATGGTTTACTTAAGTTGATGGAGAATTATAGATAGTGGATTATTTTAAAAGAAAAAAAGATATTTTTAAAAAAATAAAAGAAATAAGAGATAAAAGACAAAATTCAGAGAAAAAAATTTTAGAAAAAAGTATAGTTTTTTCGCAGTGTAAAAACTGTGAATCTATGATTTTTGAAGATGAATTGACAAAAAATATGAGAGTCTGTCCAAATTGTGGATATCATTTAAAAATATCTTCAAAGGACAGACTTAAATATTTAATGGATAATTATGCATTTATTGAATTTAAAAAATATGAATCGGATCCGTTAGAATTTGAAGGTTATGAAGAAAAGAAGAAGATTATGAGAGACAAGACATCTTTAAGTGAAGCTGTAATAGTGGTAAAAGGGGCTATAAGCGGAAATAAGTGTTATGTATTTTTAATGGATTCTGATTTTTTTATGGGAAGTATGGGAGTCGAAGTAGGAGAGAGGATAGCTTATTGTTTTGAGCTTGCAGCAAGAGAACAACTGCCGGTAGTTGGTTTTTGTGCAAGTGGCGGGGCAAGAATGCAGGAGGGAATTTTTTCACTCATGCAAATGGCTAATACTACATTTGCACTTAGAAAACATTCTGAAATGGGAAATTTATATATTTCGGTTTTGACAGACCCGACTACCGGAGGAGTATCTGCAAGTTTTGCAAGTCTTGCAGATATAATAATAGCGGAGCCTGGAGCAAGAATATGTTTTACAGGCAGAAGAGTTATAGAGGAAACGATAAAACAAGAATTACCTAAAGATTTTCAAAGTGCGGAGTTTTTGATTGAACATGGATTTTTAGATGAGATAGTTGATAGGAGAGAACAAAAAAATTATATAGGAAAAATTTTGAGCTATCATAGGAGAAAAGATGAGGATAGAAGAGATTTTTAAAGAAATACTTGATGAAGAAAAACTATCTAAGTTTAAAAATAGTTATGAATTTAAGAAATATAAAGAATCTATTTTAAATGATGCAAAAGAATTTTTGACACCAAGTGATAGAGTTTTTTTATCAAGGTATAAAAACAGGCCTAAAGCAAAAGATTTTATAGAAAATATTATAGATGATCCTATTTATTTTAAGGGAGATAGATGTTTTAAAGAAGACAGTTCTATAATATGCGGAATTGGAAAGTTGTATGATGAGGTTGTAACATTTATAGGGATAAATAAGGGAAGAGATTTTGAAGAGAGCATAAAATGTAATTTTGGAATGGTAAATCCTGAGGGATATAGAAAAGCCGTAAGGATTATGAAACAGGCAGAAAAATTTAAAAGACCGATAATATGTTTTGTAGACACACCGGGAGCTTATCCCGGGGTTGGGGCGGAAGAAAGAGGCCAAGCAGAAGCTATAGCGAAGTCCATATACACAATGGCAGGGATAAATACAAATACAGTTTCTGTTATTACAGGTGAAGGAGCAAGTGGCGGAGCGATAGCACTTTGCGTTTGTGATCATTTAATTATGATGGAAAATGCCATATATTCAATACTTTCACCGGAAGGATTCGCATCTATATTGTGGAGAGATTCCGGTAAAGTTGATAAGGCTATAGAGATTATGAAACTTACTTCAAAAGATTTATATAAATTTAAAATATGTGATGAAGTTATTGAAGAGGACCTTGCGCCTACACAGGAAGATTTTTTTGAAAATTACAGCAGGCTTAAAAATTCAATTGTTGATGCGTTGAAAAAACTAAAAAATATTCCAAAAGATGAGTTATTAAAAAATAGAAGAGAAAAATATAGGAGTTTAGAATGGGGCTTAAAATAGTAGATGCAGTTAGCTATGTTCCTGATAGAACAGTAGATAATAGTTATTTTGAAAGTTATCTTGATACAACTAATGAGTGGATAGTTCAAAGAACCGGAATTGAAAAGAGACATTTTAGTGATTTACAGGTATCTGAAATGGTATTAAACGCATCAAAAAAATTGCAAATTTTTAATAGAGAAAGTATTAAATTGGTAATTTCCGCAACGGTTACTTCAGATTATGTAGTTCCGTCTTTATCCGCTTTAGTGCATAAAGAGCTCGATTTACTTGAAGAAGTATTATCTTTTGATATTAACATGGCTTGTACAGGATTTATAGGAGGACTTATAGTTGCGGAGAGTATGCTGAAAGTTGGGGAACAAGCCGTAATAATAGGTGCAGAGAAATTAAGTAATATAATAAATTTTGATGATAGAGCTACTGCCATGTTATTTGGAGATGGAGCCGCCGTTACAATTGTAGAAAAGACAAATGAGAAGTTTTCTAAAGTATCGGGTACAGTTCCAAGTTTTGATTTAAAGTTTATAAACGATGGAAAATCTAAAGTAACTATGGAGGGAAGAAATGTATATAAATTTGCAACATCAGTTATTCCATCCGGAATAGATAAGCTTTTAGGTATGAATAATATAAATGTATGTGATATAGAGCATTTTGTGTTACATCAAGCTAATTTAAGAATTATAGAGTCTATTGTAAAGAAGACGGGATATAAAGAAAAATTTTTTACTAATATTCAAAATATGGGAAATACTTCATCGGCAAGTATTGGACTTTGTTTGGCTGAAATGAAGAATAAAAATATATTAAAAAATGGAGATAGAGCCTTATTATTCGGATTTGGCGGAGGATTAACATATGCAGGGGTAATAGTGGAGTGTGGAATATGAAATTACAAGAAATGCTTAACATAAAGTATCCTCTAATTCAGGGAGGAATGGCACATATAGCAACAGGAAAATTTGCAGCAGCTGTAAGTAATTCAGGAGGACTTGGAGTTATAGGATCGGGAGGTTTTACTGCTAAGGAGCTTAGAGATGAAATAGAAACGTGTTTGAAACTTACAGATAAACCATTTGGGATAAATATATTGCTATTGCACAGAGAGATAGAAGAAATTTCTGATATAGTTTGTGAATATGGAATTAAAATTCTTACAACGGGAGCAGGTAATCCGGGAAAGTATATAGATAAATGGAAAGCTCATAATATAAAAATATTTCCGGTAATATCTTCTAAAGCACTTGCTATTAGAATGGAAAAGCTCGGAGTAGATGGAGTGATTGCAGAAGGACAAGAGGCAGGAGGACATATAGGTGAACTTGGGACTATAGTTTTGGTAAATGAGGTTGCAAATTCATTATCTATACCTGTGATTGCTGCAGGAGGAATTGCAAGTGGAAAACAACTTTTAGCGGTAGAAGTTTTAGGGGCGGTAGGAGCGCAAATAGGGACTTGTCTGTTACCTGCAATAGAATGTCCGATACATGATGACTATAAAGAAAAAATTATAAATGCAAAATCATCTCAAGTGACAGTAATTGGGAGAATAAATGGACTGCCGGTGAGACTTCTAAAAAATGAAATGACAAGAAAATATATAGAATGCGAAAAAAACGGAGCTGAACTACAAGAGCTTGAACAAATGACTTTAGGAGCATTAAGACGTGCTGTCAAAGATGGAGATATGATAAATGGTTCTATAATGTGCGGACAAGTAGTCGGAGAAGTAAATTTAAGGAGAAAATTAGTAGACATCTTAGATGGAATCTACAGTGAATACTTAAATGCCAAGGAGAAATTATGTGCGAAATAAAATTAAGTGAAAAACATAAATTTGATAATGAGAACATAAGAGGAAGGAAAATAGGATATATATATGCAGGACAAGGAAGTCAGGTTCCGCATATGGGATTAGATTTTTATAATAGCAGTATTTCAGCAAAAAAGTTTTATGATAGTGTAGATAAAAGTTTAGATTTAAAAAGATTGTCATTTGAAGCTGATGAAGATGAACTTGTAAAAACTGAAAACACACAAGTTGTATTAATAGGTTTTCAAGTAATGCTTACAAAATTATTTAATGAAAATAATATAGTTCCCAATGCTGTTTGTGGACTTAGTATTGGAGAATACGGAGCATTGTATTGCTCGGGAGTTCTAAATGAAGAAGATGTTTTAAAAATATCCAAGTTTAGAGGAACGGAAATGAGTAAATGTTCTGAGGGAATCAATACAGAAATGTATGCGATAATTAATTCATCTGAGCAATATATAAATGCAGTATTAGAAATATATAACAGTACCGAAAAATTTGTTCAAATATCTAATATAAATTCTAAAGAGCAGATAGTAATTTCAGGAGATAAAGATGTATTAGAAAAAGTTAAATTACATTTAAAAAAAGACGGTGTCAGGTATATTAAACTAAAAGTTTCGGGAGCATTTCATACAGCATATATGTATAGGGCGGCTGAAAGTCTTGAAGAGTATTTTAAGACGATTGAATTTAGTGAACCTAAAATACCTGTCTATTATAATGTAACAGGAAGTAAGGAAGACGAAGGTAATATAAAGAATCTAATGGTAAAACAAGTTAAGTCTACTGTCAGGTTTGAAGATGATATAAAAAATATGATTGAGGATGGTATAGACTTATTTATTGAAATAGGATTTAACAATGTCATAAAAAAAATTGTAAGAAAAATAAATAGCAATGTACAAGTAATTTCTGTTTCAAGTTACGAAGATTTTAAAGATTTGGTGGAGAAATTTTATGAAAAATAGAACAGCTTTGATAACAGGAGCTACAAGAGGTATAGGAAAGAGAATAGCTATTGAATTTGCCGATAGAGGTTATAATTTAATAATAAATTATAGAGATAAAGAAAGCTTTGAATTACTTGAAAAAGAAATCTCAGATAATTGCCAACTTTTAGGGGTTAGAGGAGATGTTTCAAATTTTGAGGATGTAAGTAAAATTTTTGATGAAGGAATTAAAAGATTTGGAACAATTGATGTGCTTGTAAATAATGCCGGAATTACTTCAGATAATCTTGCAATTAGAATGAGTAATGAAGAATTTGATAAAGTAATAGATGTTAATTTGAAAGGTTGTTTTTATTTTATGAAATTGGCTGCAAAACATATGCTTAAGAATAGAAACGGCAGAATTATATCCATATCTTCAGTTGTAGGATTACATGGAAATGCCGGACAAATAAATTATGCTGCAAGTAAAGCCGGCTTAATAGGAATGACAAAAACTTTGGCATTAGAGCTTGCAAGTAGAAATATAACCGTAAATGCAGTAGCGCCGGGATTTATTGAAACTGAAATGACAGATAAATTAAGTGACAATTCAAGAAAATTAATACTTGATAAAGTTCCTCTTAACAGAATAGGAACTACTGAAGATGTTGCAAAAGCTGTAATATTTTTAGCATCAGATGATGCGAGATATATTACCGGACAAGTACTATCTGTTGATGGAGGTATGAATATATGAGACGTCGCGTAGCAGTAACGGGAATAGGATTTATTTCTCCGATAGGCAATGATGAAAAGACATTAACTGAAAATTTACGAAAAGGTAAGTGTGCAGTAGATCGCATAACATTATGCAACACAGAGAATTTAGATGTAAAAATTGCATGTGAATGTAAAGATTTTAATTCTGAAGATCATTTCAGCAAAAAAGATTTAAAAAGAATGGACAGAGTTAATATCTTGGGAATAGTTGCAGCAAGAAAAGCCGTAGAAGATAGCGGGATAAAGCTTGACGATTGTGATATAGATAGAGTTTCCATTATGGTAGCATCCGGAGTGGGAGGACTTTCAACAATTGAAAGAGAGTCTTTTAAGGCATTTGAAAAAGGATATTCAAGAGTAAGTCCGTTTTTTATTCCGATGATAATCGCAAATATGACAAGTGCACAAATAGCAATTGACTTGAATGTACATGGATATGTATCATGTCCCGTGACAGCTTGTGCATCTTCAAGTACAGCTATATTAGACGCATATAGAAGCATTAAAGACGGCTATAATGATGTTGTTATTGCAGGAGGAAGTGAAGCAAGTATTAACGGACTTGGAATAGGGGGCTTTAATTCTATGAAAGCACTGTATGCAGGTGAAGATATAAATAGAGCCAGCATACCGTTTGATAGATGCAGAAGCGGATTTGTCATGGGAGAAGGTGCTGCAATTTTAGTGTTGGAAGAATTAAAAAGCGCAAAAAAAAGAGGAGCAAAGATTTATGGAGAAATTGTAGGTTCATCAATGACATGTGATGCAGGTCATATAACTTCTCCGAATGAAAATGGAAAATTTGCAGCTCTTGCAATGAAAAATACGGTATTGGAAAATGGAAATAAATTGGAAGATGTAGATTATATAAATGCACACGGAACTTCCACACCGTTAAATGATAAGTATGAAACAAAGGCGATTAAACGAGTTTTTGGCGATAATGCTTATTCTTTGAATGTATCAAGTACGAAATCTATGACAGGTCATTTACTTGGAGCAAGCGGCTCACTTGAGGCAATTATTACTCTTATTGCAATAAAAAATTCATTCATACCTCCAACGATAAATTTTTTAGAGCCGGATCCTGAATGTGACCTTAATATAACACCGAATATAGCAGTTAATAAAAAAATAAAACTTGCAATTTCAAATTCACTTGGATTTGGAGGACATAATGTGTCAATTGCATTTAAAGGATGTGAATAGATGTATAATTCAAATGAAATATCAAAAATATTACCACATAAATTTCCATTTCTATTGATAGACAGAATAATAGAAATGGAAGAAGGAAAATATGCTAAAGGAATAAAAAACATAACAGTGACTGATCCTGTATTTCAAGGACATTTTCCGGATGAACATGTATATCCGGGAGTGTTAATAGTAGAGGCAATGGCACAAGTTGGTGCTTTTGCAATACTTTCAGAAGAAAAGAATATTGGGAAAAAAGCATATTTTACAAAAATAAAGGAAGTCAAATTTTTAAAGACTGTAGTCCCGGGAGATACATTAGAAATCACAACTACTCTCATCAGCAGAAGATTAAATGTCGGATTTGCAAATTGTATTGCATGCGTAAACGGTGAGGTGGTATGTAGAGGAGAAATAGCCTTTGCACTGAGTTTATAATATTGTACTTATTTTAGTTATCTGTTATTATTTATTTGAGGTGAATTTTGTGTTCGAGCATGTTTTTAAAGAGTTATATGACAAATTTAAATTGAATTTTTACAGAAATATTTTTGGCGGTTTTGCGGAAAGAGAATCATCTCTTACAGCTACGGAAACTTTTTGTACAGAAGTAATTTATGCATTGGATAAACCTACCATAAATGAAATGGGTAAATTTTTAAACATCTCTCAACCTAACATAACTTATAAGGTAAATAATCTTGTAAAAAAAGGTTATGTAAAAAAAATACAGTCTGAAAATGATAAAAGAGAAGTGTTTTTAGAAGTTACAGATAAGTTTTATAACTATTATAATGTAAAAAATGAATATATGAATCTTGTTTTAAAGAGAGCGAGAAATAGGTTTTCCGAAGAGGATTTAGAAAAATTTGAATATATGTTAAGTGTAATATCAGAAGATTTAATGCCTGAAATAACCGAAGGAATGATAAGATTAAAAACTTGATATAGGTGTTAAATAAATTTATTTTGCTGTAAAACAGTAGCTATTAAATTGAGAATTAATATGTTATAATAGTAAAGTAAAAACGATTTCAAAAACATTATATATAGGAGGATTACATTATGAAAGTTTATAAGACAGAGCAGGTGAGAAACTTGGCCTTAGTTGGTCATAGCGGAAGTGGAAAGACAAATCTTACTGAAGCTATGCTATTTCAAAGTGGAGCAACTAAAAAAATAGGTCATGTATCGGAAAAAAATACTATAAGCGACTTTTCAAAAGAAGAAATGGAAAGGGGAACTTCCATAGGAACAAGTATTATACCTGTAGAATGGAGAAACTATAAGGTTAATATTATAGATACTCCGGGATATCTTGATTTTATAGGAGAAGCTTATGGCGCTCTTCGTGCTTCTGAAGCAGTTTTAATGGTCATAGATGCAACTGCAGGCGTTGAAGTCGGAACAGAAAGAATGTGGAAGTACACTGAAAAAATTGGTCTTCCAAGAATTATATTTGTAAATAAAATTGACGGAGAAAATGTAAACTTTAGAAAGCTTATGGAAGAACTTGAAAATTCATTTGGTAAAAAAGTAATTCCATTTTCAGTTCCTATAGGTGAAGGAGAAAGCTTTGTAGGGGTTACAGATGTAATATATCAAAAGGGCTTTAAGTATAAGAATGGAGCACCTGAAGAAACAGAACTTACTCACGATCAAGTTAAGGCAACAGAGAGAATGTATGAAGAAATTGCAGAGGTAGTTGCAGGTTCTGATGAAGTTTTAATGGAAAAATATTTTTCAGGAGAAAAATTTACTCGTGAAGATTTACTTAGAGGAGTTACATCAGCTTTATTATCAGGAGATGCGGTTCCGCTACTTGTAGGATCAGGAGAAAAGGGAATAGGAATAGACATATTACTTAATACAATTGTAAACTATATGCCGGCTCCGGATGATGAAAGAGCACATCTTGGATTTAGATATGATGAAGGCGAAGAAAGAACTGTAGATGCAAAAGAACCTTTTGCGGCAGTAGTATTTAAGACAATAACTGACCCGTTTGTAGGAAAAATTTCCATATTTAAAGTTATTTCAGGAAAGCTTACAAAAGATACTCCGATTTATAATATGAACAAAGAAGAAACTGAAAAATTAGGCGGACTTTTTGTAATAAGAGGTAAGACTCAATTTGAAGTTACGGAAATAGAAGCAGGAGATATAGGTGCTACAACAAAACTTGGGGCAACAGAAACAGGAGATACTTTATGTGATAAAGCACATGGAGTAAAATTTAAAAAACTTCAATATCCGGCTCCTGTATTGTATTATGCAATTGAACCTAAAACAAAGGGCGATGAAGAAAAATTAGGTACTTCTTTAAAAAGACTCAGAGAAGAAGATCCAAGTTTTACAATAGAAAGAAATACCGAGACGAAGCAACTTACAATAGGTGGACAAGGTAAAGTACAACTTGATGTAATCCTTGAAAAGCTTAAGAATATGTTTGGGGTGGAAGTTAATATAATTCCGTTTATAATTCCTTATAGAGAAACTATTAAAGGTATTGCATCTGTTCAAGGCAAGCATAAAAAGCAATCCGGAGGAGCAGGACAATATGGTGATGTATGGGTAAGATTTGAACCTTGTGAAGAAGATTTTGTATTTGATGAAGAAGTATTTGGAGGTTCAGTTCCTAAAAATTACTTCCCTGCAGTAGAAAAGGGAATAATAGAATCAAAAGAACACGGTGTGTTGGCGGGATATCCTGTGACAAACTTTAAAGCAGTTTTATATGATGGTTCGTACCATGATGTAGACTCAAATGAAATGTCATTTAAGATTGCGGCATCACTTGCATTCAAAAAGGGAATGGAAGAAGCTAAACCTACACTTCTTGAGCCTATAATGAAAGTTGAAGTATCAATCCCAGATTCATATCTTGGAGATGTAATGGGAGATATGAATAAGCGTCGTGGTAGAATACTTGGAATGGATCAACAAAATGACGGAACTCAATTATTAATTGCTGAAGCTCCTCAAGCTGAAATGTTTGAGTATTCAATAGATTTAAGAGCTATGACTCAAGGTAGAGGAACATTTGCTATGGAATTTGTAAGATATGAAGAAGTTCCTGCAAATATTGCTCAAAAGATAGTTGAGGAAGCTAAGAACAAATAAAAATAAAATAATAAATGTTTTAATTAACAAGTAAAAAATTAAAGGCTTGAATATTCAAGCCTTTAATTTTTTAGATTTTCAGTTCTATAATTTGAATTTGTAGATTTTGAAGATTTTTTCTTTTTAGTAGATTTTGACTTTTTACCATTGTTGTCACTATTGGTATTATTGTCATTATCTTCATCTTCATCTTCTTCATACCAAAATAATTTATTTGTATAATGGGGTTTTGTATTTTCTACAAAATATTCTGATCTATCCGCTCCCGGGACATATTTTCTTATTACACTATCCGGTTGAACAAATTCTTTATTTTCCAAATCGGCATGTATCGGTTTCATAATCCCTCTCCAAAGAGCAGCAGCTACATTAGATGAAAAACGTAAACTTTCATGTCTGTCGTTTCCGATGAATACACTACATAAATAGTATGGAGTGTATCCGACAAACCAAACTTCTTTTTGTTGATTAGTAGTACCTGTTTTTCCGGCTATATGCATTCTTGAAAAGTTTGCACTGGTACCTGTACCGGATTTTACTACATCTTCTAAGATATTTGTAATTATAAAGGCATTTCCTTCGGATAAAACCTGTTCACCTTCATGCTTATTTTCATAAATAATTTCGCCGTTTGTAGATAAAATTTTATCTACGAATGTCGGCTTTTGATATACACCTTCATTTGCAAGAGTGGAGTATGCTCCTGCCATTTCAAGAGGAGATATTCCGTGAGTCATACCTCCGAGTGCAAGTGCAGAAAAGTTTGCATCATCAGGCATAACGGGTGCATCTTTATTTTCATCAGGAAGATTTTCATCTGTAGTTTTTGTATTTCCAAAATTTTTAGGCCATACTAAACTTGTTACTCCAATACTCTCTAAATTTTCTTTAATTAATTCTACGGCTTTCGGTTCATTGACAGCCTTTGAATAAACAGAATTTTTATTTGCATTGGATTCATAATCACATCCGATATCTCTTGCTACCAAGTATGCGCCGACATTTGATGAACGTTTCAAAAGTGTTCTTATAGTAGTCCAACCAATATAAGAATTTCCGTTATTTCTTGGACGCCATCCCTTAAACTGACTACTCGGCAATGTTTCGTCAAGATATACATCTCCTGCAGTAGCACCATATTTAAATGCTGTCATATAAACGGAAATAGGTTTTATACTTGAACCCGGCGATCTTGGTGTAGTAGCTCTGTTTAAATTTGAACCGCCTGAAATATTTCTTCCGCCTATCAGAGCTTTAACCTGTCCTGTATGCGGGTCAGTTAAAACTGCAGCAACCTGTGGTTGAGGTATTCCGTTATCATCAATCCAGGCATTAGGGAAATATGAATTATTGGAAACTGTTTCTTCCATACTTTTTTGCAAATCTAAGTTCATAGAACTATATATTTTAAGTCCACCTGCATATAATTTTTTATTTGCATCTTCTTCTGAATATCCAAGAGATTTTAAAATTGAAACTGTTTCTTTTTTCACTTCGTCTACATAGAATGAAGAGACACCTTTTTCTTCTCTGTTACCGATGTCAATATTTATAGGAGCATTTATAGCTTCATCATGTTGCGCTTGATCAATATAACCTTGTTTTAACATAAGTTTTAAAATAAGCTCCTGACGTTCTTTTGATACAGGATTAAATATTGCTTTCATCGGTCGCATAATACTTCTTTCAATTTGATTCAAATCAAAGCTGTCTATTTTACCAAGTTCGGCTAATCTTTTTCCTATTTGAATTGTTTCTTCAGAATTTATCGTATCTTTTGGTGTGGGAATTAATACTATTTCTAAATTTTCTAAATCATCTTCAAGTGTTACATCAATTCTATTATACGGCGAATATTTTTCCGGTCTGTTTGTAATTCCCGCAACAAGAGCACATTCTGCAAGATTGAGTTCTGATACATCTTTGTTAAAAAAAGTTTTTGCGGCAGCTTGAACTCCGACTGTACCTTTTGAGAATCCTGCAGAGTTTAAATAAGCTTCTAATATCTGATCTTTAGTAAGTACGCTTTCAAGTTCATAAGCATAGAATATATCAGTTAATTTTCTTTCAAAACTCTTTTGATAATCAGTGTATAGGTTTTTGGCAAGCTGCATTGTGATTGTAGAACCGCCCTGAACAATTTTGTGTGCTTTTAGATTTGCTACAGTTGCACCGATAACTCTCTTAAAGTCAACTGCACCATGACTATAAAACCTTTCATCTTCAATAGCAAGTACCGCTTTTTGTAAGTTAATCGGAATTTTGTCTATATTTACATATTCTGAAAATTCATTTAATACTAATGTCTGTATTAACTGTTCTTTATCATCATATACTCTTGAGGTTTCATTAATTACTGTTCTATAATTTTCAGGATCAATTTTTGGAGCCCTTTTAATTACAGAAAGGACATAACTTCCGGTAAATGTAGCGGCAGTAACTAATGCCATCAAAATTAAAATAAAAAGTATTTTAACGAAACTTGAAAATCCGGAGGACTTTCTTTTTCGTTTTTGTGTCTTTTTCATCAAGTAACCTCCTTAATTAAATTTAATTATAACAGATTTTACGGAAAATTACATATTTATAAAAATTAATAATAAAAATTTATTAAAATTGATATAATGTCTATTGAGGTGATAATATGCCAAATGTAAGCGAGTTGTTTTCAAAACTTAAAAATGAAGAAATAAAGTACTTTTTGGATAAAAGTAAAGCTGTCATAGAAAAATTGAATAAAGGAGATGAAATTTTCAGGCAAGAGCAAGAAGTAAAATATTTGTTTATATTAAAAAAAGGTTCAGTCGTTGTAGAAAATATTGATGTGAACGGTAGACGCTCAATAGTAAATATTTTTAACAAAGAAGGCACTGTTTTTGGTGAGGTATATTTATACATTGACAAAAATAGCTATGACTATAATTGTTTTGCCAATGAAAGCACTGAGATAATAAAAATACCCAGAGAAGCTTTTTTCTTATCTGAAAATTCAGACGATATAAGTAAAAAAATTTTAAATAATATGCTTATTATACTTTCAAATAAAGCATATTATCTGAATCAAAAACTTTTAATATTTAATTCAATTTCACTTAGACAGAAAATTTCAAAATACCTTCTGCAAAATTCAAATAAGGATAAATTTTTTAAAATGGTACTTAAAAGAGAAGAATTGGCACATTTTTTGGGAGCAACAAGACCATCTATATCAAGAGAGCTTATGAATATGCAAAAAGATGGATTAATTGAAATAGATAGAGATATTATAAAATTTGATAGAAAAGAACTTGAAAAATTTTTATGATAAATGTAGAGGAATAGGTTTTTTAGTTTTATTGGATAATATTATAAAAATATTTGAAAATGTTTGACCGGTATTGTATAATTTGAGTATAAAAAGAAATAGGAGGATATTTATGAAGAAAAGAAATTCATTAATTGCACTTATTTTAGTATTTGCACTTGCACTTGTCGGATGTGGACAAAAAAGCAACGCACCTGCTAACAATAAGGCAGAAAACAACAAGGCTGAAGAAACTTCAGAAGCTAAAAGTGACATTGTAGTAGGATTTGTAACAGACGAAGGCGGAATCAACGACCAATCATTTAACCAAGGAGTTTGGGAAGGTGTTGAAAAAGCAAAAGAAGATTTTGGAATCGCTAGTAAGTTTAAAGAATCAAAAGATTCAAATGAATATATGCCTAACTTTGAAACTTTACTTGATGAAGGTGCAAACCTAATCGTTGGTGCAGGTTTTAAAATGGGAGATGTTGTTATTGAAACAGCAAAGAACAATCCTGATGTAAAATTTGCAATTGTTGATGTGGATCCAACTGTAGGATATGATAAAGACGGTAACATGGTAGAAGTTGAAGCTCCTGCAAATTTATTAGGAATTATGTTCAAGGCGCAAGAACCATCTTTCTTAGTTGGATATATTGCAGGACATACTACTGAATCTAATGTCGTAGGTTTCGTTGGCGGACAAGAATCTGTTTTAATCGGTGCTTTTGAATACGGTTTTACAGCAGGTGTTAAATATGCAGCTAATGAACTTGGAAAAGAAATTGAAGTTAAGAGCCAATATGCAGGAAACTTTACAGATGCTCAAAAAGGTAAGGCAATAGCTAACCAAATGTTTGAACAAGGTGCAGATGTAATATTCCATGCAGCAGGCGGAGTAGGCGATGGAGTTATTAAATCAGCTGAAGAACACGGAAAATGGGCTATCGGTGTAGATAGAGACCAATTAGAAGTTGCTCCTAATAATGTATTAACATCAGCTATGAAAAATGCTAATGTAGCAGTTTATAATGTTATTAAAGAATTAGTTGAAGAAGGAAAATTTGAAGGTGGAAGAACTATAGAATTAGGTCTTAAAGATGCAGGTGCTGTAGGTATTGCTCCAACTTCAGATAAACATGTAGCTAAAGAAGTTCTTGACAAAGTTGAAGAAATTAAGAACAAGATTGTAGCAGAAGAAATTGTAGTTCCACATGATGCTGAAACTTACGATGCTTTTGTTAAAGCACTATAATTATTGATTAAAAGAGCTTACAAGTTACTCTTGTAGGCTCTTTTTTTGTATGTATTTATCCTAAAATTTATAGTATAATAGTAATAATAAAGGAGGGTAATGTAAGTGGATAATATGCAAAAGGAAAATCTTGCAGTTGAAATGCGGAATATAACTAAAAAATTTGGTGATTTCGTTGCAAATGATAATATTAACCTTGATATTAGAAGGGGAGAAATCCACGCTCTACTTGGTGAAAACGGAGCAGGTAAGAGTACGTTGATGAATATTCTATACGGATTGTATGCTCAAACTGAAGGAGATATTTACATTAATGGAAAAAAGACAATAATAAGTGATCCTAATGCTGCAATAAAAAATGGACTTGGGATGGTCCATCAACATTTTATGCTTGTTGAACCTTTTACTGTTGTGGAAAATATTATACTTGGGATGGAACCGGTTAAAGGTATAAGCTTGGATTTAAAGACTGCCAGAAAAAATGTAGTGGAAATATCAGAAAAATATGGATTGAAAATTAATCCTGATGAAAAAATAGAAAACATATCTGTTGGAATGCAACAGAGAGTAGAGATACTTAAGGCATTATATCGTGGTGCAGACATACTTATTTTTGATGAACCTACGGCAGTGTTAACGCCGCAAGAAATTGATGAACTTATAAATATTATAAAAAATTTAGCAAAGAAAAATAAAACCATTATAATAATTACTCATAAACTTAAAGAAATAAAAGCTATGGCAGATAGATGTACTATCATAAGAAGAGGAAAGAAAATTGATACAGTAGATGTATGCAATGTAAGTGAATCTGAACTTGCAGATATGATGGTTGGACGTCAGGTTGAGCTAAAAGTTGATAAAAAAGAGCAAGAGCCGGGCGATGTAATTCTAAAAGTGGAAAATTTAGTTGTAAAAGATATTAGAAATATAAACAAGGTAGATGGTTTAAACCTTGAATTGAAATCCGGAGAAATACTTGGAATAGCAGGTGTAGACGGTAATGGACAAAGTGAACTTTTAGAGGCTCTTACAGGACTTAAGACCATTGAATCCGGAAAAATATTTTTAAATGGGAAAGACATTACAAATAAAACGCCTAAGGAAATACAAAATAGCGGAATGCATAATATTCCGGAAGACAGACAAAAAAGAGGATTAGTATTAGACTTTAACATTGCGGAAAATTTAATACTTGAAAATTATTATAAAGAAAAATTTTCTAAAAAAGGAATCTTAAAAGAAAAAGAAATAGAAGCTTTTGCACAAGAACTTGTTGAAAAATTTGATGTAAGACCAACAGATATAAAATATATTGCAGGATCACTGTCAGGCGGAAATCAACAAAAGGTAATTATTGCAAGAGAAATTACAAATGATCCGGATGTTTTAATAGCGGCCCAACCTACAAGAGGACTTGATGTCGGTGCTATTGAATATGTTCACAAGTATTTGGTTGAACAGAGAAATAAAGGCAAGGCCGTACTTTTAATATCATTTGAACTTGATGAAGTATTTGCATTATCAGATAGAATATCTGTAATTTATGATGGAAAAATTTCTAAAACACTTAAAAGAACTGAAACTGACGAGAGAGAAGTAGGTCTTTTAATGGCGGGAGGTGGAATAGTTGAAGAATAAGAGTAGATTTTTTTATACAGTAGTTTCAATTATTCTTGGATTGATATTCGGTTCTATAATATTGATGATTAACAAAATTAATCCGCTTGCAGCATATAAGGTTATAATATTGGGAGCTGTAGGAAAACCGAGTTATATTTCATGGACTATAATAAATGCTGTTCCTATAATTCTTACAGGAGTTTCAGTAGCATTTGCATTTAAAACAGGATTATTTAATATAGGTGCTGAAGGACAGTATATCGTGGGTTCAATAGGAGCTTTATTGGTAGGGTATTTCTTTAAATTGCCGCCGGTTATTCATCCGATTTTTGCACTTATGGGAGGAGCACTTTTCGGAGGACTATGGGGATCGGTAGTCGGATATTTAAAGAGTAGATTTTCAGTTAATGAGGTTATTTCATCGATAATGATGAATTGGATAGGTTTTTATTTAAGCAATTATATGTTGGGAATTTCTATTTTGAGAAAACCTTCATCAGATACTACATTTTCAATTCTTCCAACCGCAAACATTGAATTTTTAAAAAGCTGGAAAACTTCAGAAGCGGGAATTGCATTTTTGCAAAATCATAAAATGTTAAAACAATTTTTACGTCCTCCAATCAATTGGGGAATGGTTGTTGCAATAATTGTTGCATTTGTAATTTGGTATATTTTAAAGAAGACAACCTTAGGATATCAATTAAGGGCGGTAGGATTTAATAAATACGCTGCAGAATATGGAGGAATTAATATCAAGAGAAATCAGGTTATATCAATGACGATTTCCGGTATGATTTCAGGACTTGCAGGAGCAATAACAGTTCTTGGAGTTTCTCAAAATATAAGTATGATGGCAGCTCAGCAAGGTTATGGCTTTAATGGTATGGCTGTTGCATTAATAGCGGGGAATAATCCGCTTGCTTGTATTCCGGCGGGCTTATTATTTGCAGGACTTAACTATGGCGGCGGTAAGCTGAATGCAGCATTAAATACTCACTCGGAAGTCATAAGTATAGTAATAGGTATAATAACATTCTTTATAGCTATGCCTAAACTGTTAGATTTAATTAGTTTAATAATTCCAAAGAAGGAGGGCAAAAAACATGAATAGTATTTTTGGTATTATAAGTACTACTTTATTATATTCTGCTCCTCTTATATATGCTGCATTAGGTGGTATAATAAGCGAAAATGGTGGGGTTGTAAATATAGGGATTGAAGGTATGATGACAATAGGAGCGTTGATAGGTGCTACTGTAGGTTATTTTAGCGGAAATCCATGGCTTGCATTTTTATGCGGAGGACTTGCCGGGATGGCACTTGCTTTACTTCATGCAATAGCAACGGTTAATTTTGCAGCAGATCATGTTGTATCAGGTATTGCAATTAATTTAATAGGTCCGGGACTTGCGTTATTCTTATCGAGAATTTTCTTTGAAGGTGCAGCAATGACAAAATCAATTCCTTTTGAAAATCAATTACCACAAGTATTTAATGGAGTTTTTACTAAGGAATTGATAGAAGCATATCCTTGGATGAGATATATGAAAATGGTATTTCAACAATATATTGTAGTATATATTGCGTTTGCATTGGTGTTTGTTGTTTGGTATTTATTGTATAAGACTAAACTCGGACTTAGAATAAGAGCTGTTGGAGAGCATCCTCAAGCTGCAGAAACTTTGGGTGTAGATGCATATAAAATAAAATATATATGTGTTCTTGCATCAGGATTTTTAGCAGGACTTGGAGGAGCAAGTATGAGTCTTGCAGTTGTATCAAATTACAGACAAACACTTATTTCAGGACAGGGATTTATTGCTCTTGCAGCAGTTATATTTGGAGGATGGAAGCCTCAAGGAGCATTTGCCGCATGTTTATTATTTGGAGCAGCGCAAGGCCTTTCTGTAACTCTTGGAAATATAGGTATAAAAATAGATTCTAATTTACTTTCAATGTTGCCGTATATAATTACACTTTTAGTTTTAATTATATTTGTTAAGGGATCAAATGCACCATCAGCTGATGGTAAACCATTTGAAAGAGATAAATAATAAAATGTATCTTCGGATACATTTTTTATTTGTGCAAAATTAAATATATATGGTAAGATAATTTGTAAGATAAATAATTAAAAGATGGTGATATAGATGAATATAAATTGGTATCCGGGGCATATGAAAAAAACCATAGAGGATATTGAGGCTAAAACAAAACTTGTAGATTTTTATATAGAAATAATAGATTCGAGAATTCCTATATCCAGTAGAAATCCTCTTTTAAATAAAGTCCTTTCAAATAAAAAGGGACTTTTAGTTTTAAATAAATCTGATCTTTCAGAAGAATCTCAAAATAGAAAATGGGCTGAGAAATTAAGTACGGATAACAAAAAAGCGATATTATATAGTGCCGCAAAACCCAATGTTAATAAAATAATAAATGAATCAATGAATTTGATGGCTGCTGAAATAGAAAAAAGTAAAGAAAAGGGAATAAATATGGGACCGCTTCGCGCTATGATAGTTGGTATTCCAAATTCAGGCAAGTCTACATTTATAAATGGAATTTCAAAGAGAAAATCTGCAAAAACAGGAAATAGACCCGGAGTTACAAAAACTAATCAATGGATAAAATTAAATCCAAAAATACATTTGTTAGATACTCCAGGTGTATTATGGCCGAAATTTGAGGATCAAAATATTGCGCTTAATCTTGCATTTACAGGAGCAATTAAAGATGAAATAATGGATACGGAAACACTTTGTTTAAAGCTTATTGAAAGACTTTTAAGTTTGGATAGCTCCATTTTGGAAGACAGATATAAAGTAACTACAGCTGAAAAAACACCTGTTGAGATAATGGAAGCTATAGGTATGATTAGAGGAGCAAAATTAAGAGGTAATGAAATAGATTATACTAAAGTATCCAATTTGATATTAGATGAATTTAGAAAAGGTGTATTAGGAAGAATAACATTGGAGAGAGCATAACATGGTAGAAAATTTTGAAGGAGAATATTCCTCTAGAGGATATAAGTATATAGTAGGCATAGATGAAGTTGGAAGAGGAGCGCTATTTGGAGATGTAGTTACATGTGCAATAATAATGCCGCTTGACAGCAGAATTGAAGGGATTACAGATTCTAAAAAGCTATCTGAAAAGAAAAGGGAAAAATATTTTGATGAAATTTTAGAAGAGGCGGTTGCAGTTGGAATAGGCAGAATGGACTGTAAGACTATTGATGAGGTAAATATAAAAAACGCAACTCACTATGCGATGTTAAATGCAATTGAAAATTTAAAAGACAAGGACGGAAATTATATAAAACCGGATTTATTGCTTATAGATGCAGAAAAGATAGACACAGATATTGAACAAGTTTCCATAATAAAGGGAGATGAAAAGTGCTATACAATTTCATGTGCATCTATTATAGCTAAAGTATATAGAGATAGATTATGTAAGGAGTGGGCGCTATCTTATCCAGAATACGGATTAGAAAAACACAAAGGATATGGAACTAAGCAACATAGAGAGGCGATAAAAGAACATGGACCTTCTCCTATGCATAGACTTTCATTTATTAAGAATAGGGGAGAATGGTAATGAATAATAGAAATTTAGGCGCTATCGGTGAAAGTATAGCTACTAAATTTTTGGAAGATAAGGGCTATAAAATATTAGATAAAAATTACAGAGCTTTAGGAACAGAAATAGATATTATAGCTTTAGACGGAGACATTTTAGTTTTTATAGAAGTTAAAAGTAGAAGTTCTAAAAAATTCGGGAATGCTTTTGAGGCTGTAAATGGATTTAAAATTCAAAATATTATAAGAACTTCTATGAGTTATATAGTTTCTAAGCAATTAGATTCATTTCAAGTTAGATATGATGTTGTGGAATATTACATAAATGAAAATTATATTAACCACATAGAAAATGCTTTTGAGGTAGTATAGAGAGGTGTCATATGTATTCATGTGTAAAAACTTGCTCTTTGCAGGGGCTTAGTGGAGATGTCATAGAGGCTCAAGCTGATATAACTAATGGATTACCTAAATTTACAATAGTTGGATTGCCGAATACTGCAATAAAAGAATCGGGTGAAAGAGTTAGAAGCGGAATAAAAAATAGCGGATTTGAATTTCCGCTTAAGAGAATTACAATAAATCTTGCTCCCGCAAATTTGAAAAAAGATGGTTCACAGATGGATTTTGCTATAGCAATGGCAGTACTTGTAGCAACATCACAAGTAAGAGAAATAAAGAATGAATTTGTGTTTTTGGGAGAGCTTTCATTAGACGGGCAATTGAATGAAATAACAGGAGCTCTTCCAATGATAATTTCCTTGAGAGAAAAAGGCTATAAAAATTTTATAATACCGAATTCAAATAAAAAAGAGTGTTCACTTATAACGGATGTAAATATTTTTCCTGTTAAGAATTTAAGAGAAGCTGTTGATTTTTTAAACGGAGAAATTGAGATTCAAAGATACAGTGAAGAATTTTACATTAAAGATTCAGAATATGAGATAGATTTTTCTGATATGAAGGGACAGGGATTTTTAAAGAGAGCTCTTGAGGTATCGGCAGCAGGAAGACACAATATATTATTGGTAGGAGTTCCGGGGAGTGGAAAATCGATGGCTGCAAAACGATTTCCTACAATATTACCTAAACTTAGCTTTGATGAAGCGATAGAAGTTACAAAAATTTATAGTATATCAGGATTGTTGAAAGAAAATAAATTAATAGCAAATCCTCCATTTAGAGCTCCACATCATACATCATCTGCAATATCATTAATAGGCGGAGGAAGAATACCGAAACCGGGAGAAATATCCCTGGCACATAATGGTGTACTATTTTTAGATGAGTTGCCGGAATTTCCAAAGTATGTACTTGAAGTTTTAAGACAGCCTTTAGAGGATAAGACAATAAACATTGCAAGAGTAAACGCAAGTTTGTCGTATCCCGCAAAATTTATTTTAATAGCAGCCATGAATCCATGTCCTTGTGGATTTAACGGTTCAAATGATCATGAGTGTACTTGCAGTGTATCTGAAATAAACAGGTATTTATCTAAAATTTCACATCCGCTTTTGGATAGAATAGATATTCATGTTGAGGTTAGTGCAGTAAAATATTCGGATCTTTCAAAAGACATAAAGGAGGAAAGTTCATCTGAAATTAGGAAGAGAGTTGAACTTGCGAGAAATATTCAGATTGAAAGATTTAAAGATTCAAATATTTTATCTAATTCGGATATAAGAGAAAATCAAATATCAAAATATTGTAAACTTTCTGATAAGTGTAGGAATGTAATGGATATTGCATTTAAGAAATATAAATTTTCAGCAAGGACATATAATAAAATTTTAAAAGTTGCAAGAACTATTGCAGATCTTGAGGGGAACACTGAAATATGTGTTGAAAATTTACTTGAAGCTATAAGATACAGAAGCTTAGACTCAAAATATTGGAGTTAATTATGAATTATAGAGAATTTTTAATATATTTAAATGCTATTGGACTGGATAACAGTCAGATAATAAAGATAGAAGAGTTTATAATTTCAGAAAAAATAGATTATAGGAATTTTTTGGATGCAAATTTTGTGAAAAGTGTATCTAAAAATTTTAGTAAGCAGCTCATTGGAAAGCTTATAAATTATAAACCTGAATTACTTGAAAAATTATATGACTATACTATTAAAAATGACATATCTATATTTACATCAGAAGATATTTTTTATCCTAAAAATTTATTAAATATAATTGATTATCCAAGGGTTTTATACGTGAAGGGAAATTTAACGGATGGCGATAATAATTCAATTTCTATAGTAGGAGCAAGAAACAATTCTGATTATGGAAGATGTGTTGTAGATTATATAGTAGACTTGCTTTCCGACTATGAAATATCAATAGTAAGCGGACTTGCCTATGGAATAGATGGACTTGCACACAAAAGGGCATTAAAAAATAACATGAAGACCATTGCTGTACTTGGAAGCGGTGTTGATGTTATATATCCTATAAAAAATAAAAAGCTATATTATGACATTGTCGAAAATGGTGCGGTAGTCAGTGAATATCCGCCTACATCTTCTCCTATAGCCTATAGGTTTCCGCTCAGAAATAGAATAATATCAGGACTTTCGCTTGGAGTTATAGTTGTTGAGGCAAAAGCAAAGAGCGGTTCATTAATCACAGCAAGACTTGCGGCGGAACAGGGGAGAGAAGTTTTTGCAGTTCCGGGAAATATAAATTCACAGTATAGTGAAGGAACAAATCTTTTAATAAGAGACGGGGCAAAAATATTTACTTCAATAGATGACTTATTAGATTTAATTCCACAAATAAAATCAAAAAATACAGGCATAAAAAATGTAGATTTGGATTTGGGAGAAGATGAAAATAGAGTTTTGAATGAAATAAAAAACGGAATAACAGATATAAATTTAATCAGTATAAATATTGGAGAAGATATTTCATATGTAAGCAGTATTCTTACTGTACTTGAACTTAAAGATATCATAATAATAAGTGGAAATAATATTTTATTAAATATTAAGTGAGAATTAAATCTAACACAATGTAATAAATAAAAATACCTATAAATGTTAAAATTAGATATTTATAGGTATTTTTATTTATTTGTAACATATTATTGGAGTTATTTTTGATGTTTTTACAAATAAATAAGATATATTAATTTAAAATATGTTATAATTATTTTCAAAGGAGGTCGCAATGAAAAAAATAATTTTTGATATGAGTCCTTTAGGAAATTTTTCTCCATCTTGCAAAGCATATTATACATATTACAATGAGAAATTCAGCAGAAAGATTTTTTTCTATACAAGATGCGATGACGGAACATATTTGAGGGTTGATGAACTTGAAAATGAGGAGGAGCTTAAAAACAGGATTATAACTTTTAAAGATTTAGGACAAAGAGTTTGTGAGATACCGTTTAATGATGATATACGAGTTCCACCGATTGATGAAAGTTTTGAAGATGATGATATATTAAAAAGAATAGTTGAAAGACTTGGAGATAAAGCCAGTTGGAAAAATTCTGAGCTTAGACTTATTGAAGTGGAAGATGAATTTTAATTTAAAAAAGCTGATTTTGATTATAGTTTCAAAATCAGCTTTTCTATTCTATTTTTTGAACTTTCTTTAACTGTAAATTTTAAATTATCTATTGTTATAGTTTCTCCTTTTTTAGGGAATCTATCTATTTTTTCTATTATATATCCTGCAATAGAGTCTATTTCATCAGATTCTAAATTAAGTTCAAGGATGTGGTTTAATTCATCAATATTCATTGCACCATCTATTAAATATTCTTTAGGAGAAATTTTTATTATATCTTCATCTTCGTCCTCATCATATTCGTCTGATATTGAACCTACTATTTTTTCAACTAAATCTTCAAGTGTAATCATGCCTTCCGTTCCACCGTATTCATCATTTATGATGGCAACGGAAACTTTTTTATGGCGCATTTCATTAAATAAAGGACCGACAGGTTTATACTCATAAGTATAAAACGGCGGTTTTAGAATATCTAAATGATCTTTTAAAATCATATCATTCGGTAACAGTAATAAATCTTTGACATGTAAAATTCCTATTATGTCGTCTAAATCTTCATTATATACAGGCATTCTTGAAAATGATTCTTCATTTACAATTTTTACTATATCTTCATAGCTATCATTTACATTAACAGCAATTATATCTGTTCTTGGGGTCATAATATCTTTTGCATAGCTGTCTCTGAAATCCATTACATTTTCTATTATAATAGATTCACTTTTATTTAAAAGCCCTTCTTCCATTCCGAGTGAAACTGCATCTATCAGATCATCTTCCGTGATAAGTGGTTCTTTATAATTTATGTCTCCACCGCTTAATTTAATTAATATTTTAGATTTTATTTCTATAAGATAACTTAACGGTTTTAAGACAGATGTTGCTATAAATAAAAAGTATGCCTTTTTTTGAACTACTTTTTCATATTTTTGTATTCCAAGAGACTTAGGAACATTTTCTCCTATAATAATTATTATTAAGGGGGAGATTATACAAGCTATTATAAGTCCTTTAATTTCATATAAAGAATATAAAAACAAGCATAATGATATTGCCACCATACTATTTGAAGAATAATCTCCGATTAATATTGCCGAAAATATATTATTGTCATCATATAATTTTTTTATCAATTCAATATTTTTAAGTTTTTTTTCTTCAAGTTTTTTTATTTTTATGTTTGAAAGATTTTGATATGCATTTTCTATTAATGTAAATTCAAATGATAAAAATAAAAATATTATAAATAACGCTAAATATAAGTAATGAAAAAAGTTCATAATTCACCTCAATTCAAATTATATATGTACTGCTTAGCTTTGTCAAAATAATATGAAATATTATATTTAAAAATTGCACTGAATAATAAAAAAAATATTTATATGAGTTAGGTATTTGTGTTATAATCTAACTATATTAAATCATAGTGATTTTGTAGGAATTAATAGGGTATAATAAATTAAGTAAAGTATATAAATATTAGGAGGAAAATAATGTATAGGGAATTACTTAGAATAGAAAATCTTTCTGCAGGAATAGAAGAGAAAGAGATTCTTCACAATATAAATTTGAATATTAATTACGGAGAAGTTCATGTGATAATGGGACCTAACGGTTCAGGAAAGTCTACTCTTGCAAATGTAATAATGAATAATCCGGAGTATGTAGTAAATAGTGGAGATATATTTTTAGAAGGAGAAAATATATCTGAACTTTCAACCGATAAGAGAGCAAGAAAGGGGCTTTTTATGAGTTTTCAAACGCCTATGGAAGTATCGGGAGTTAGTGTTGAAAATTTTATCAGAACTGCAAAATCTACAATAGAAGATAAAAATATTTCAATACTTAAATTTAAAAAGGAACTGCAGGATGAGATGGATAAACTTTCTATGGATCATTCTTATGCAGATAGATATTTAAATCAAGGATTTTCAGGCGGAGAAATGAAAAAAAATGAAATACTTCAAATGATTATGCTAAATCCCAAGCTTGCAATACTTGATGAAACGGATTCAGGACTTGATGTAGATGCAATAAGAACAGTTTCTGAAAGCATTTCAAGATTTTTAAATGAAAATAATTCAGTTTTAATAATCACACATCATAGACAATTGATTAAGAGTATAAAACCTGACTATGTTCATATTATGTTAAATGGTGAATTGGTAAAAACAGGTGATATAAGTTTTGTTGATAAAATTGAAAATGAAGGTTTTAGCTGGATTAGAGAAGAGGTGAAGTGATTTGCCAAGAGAGGTTAGAAAAAAAACTCAAATAGAAGAAATGGATAGAGGTATATATGACATAAAGAATGAGGTTGTATATAGATCTAAAACGGAAAAAGGTCTTACAGAAGAAATAGTAAGACAAATTTCAAAAGAAAAAGATGAACCTGAGTGGATGCTTGAATATAGGTTAAAGGCACTTGAAATATTTAATGAAAAAGAAAATCCGGTCTGGGGACCTGACATTTCAGAAGTAGATATTGAAAAAATAACAACATATATAAGACCTGATGCAGATCTAACAGATGATTGGAATTTAGTGCCTGATGAAATAAGAGATACATTTGATAAACTTGGAATACCTGAAGCGGAAAAAGAGGCTTTACTTTCAGGAGTTGGAGCTCAATATGACAGTGAGGTAGTTTATCATAATATACAAAAATATCTCCTTGATCAAGGCGTTGTATATACGGACTTTGAATCGGGACTTAGAGAATATCCCGAGATAGTTAAAAAATATTTTGGAAAGTGTATATCTCCTAACTTGCATAAATATGCCGCACTTCACTATGCTGTATGGAGCGGAGGAAGTTTTGTATATGTTCCTAAGGGAGTAAGGGTTGATGTTCCTCTTCAATCTTATTTCAGACTTAATGCCCCCGGCGCAGGTCAGTTTGAACATACACTTATAATTGTGGAGGATGATGCATATTGTCATTTTATAGAAGGTTGTTCAGCACCTAAGTACAATGTGGTAAATCTTCACGCGGGAGCTGTAGAACTTTTTATAGGAGAAAATTCAACTCTCAGATATTCTACAATAGAGAACTGGTCAAGAAATATGTATAATTTAAATACTAAAAGAGCAATAGTTGAAAAAAACGGAAAAATAGAATGGGTTTCAGGCTCATTCGGTTCAAAAGTATCAATGCTATATCCTGCATCGGTTCTTGTCGGAGATTATGCTACAAGTGAATTTACAGGAATATCTTTTGCCGGAGTAGGACAAAATATTGATACAGGCGCACAGGTAATTCATGCTGCTTCATATACAACATCTACAGTTAATTCCAAGTCAATATCAAAATCAGGCGGAATAGCTGTATATAGAGGATTAGTTAAAGTAGCGGAAGGCGCACATGATTGCAAGAGCTCGGTTAGTTGTGAATCTTTAATGCTTGATAGCCTTTCAAGATCAGATACAATACCTGTAATAGATATAAAAAATAAGAGTGTTGATTTGGGACATGAGGCTAAAATAGGTAGGATTTCAGATCAGGTTATTTTTTATTTAATGAGTAGAGGGATTTCTGAAAATGATGCTAAAGCTATGGTAGTAAGAGGATTTGCAGAACCGATAGCTAAAGAACTTCCCATGGAATATGCTGTTGAAATGAATAATCTTATAAGCCTTGAGCTTGAAGGTTCAATTGGTTAGGAGGTAATTATGAATACAAAAATTTTGGGTAATAGCCTAACCTTTAAAACATTTGGCTGGCTTAAAGTAAATAACACTGAAATTTTTATGCCTGAAGGGATAAAACAGGAATACTATTTAAAATCAGATAAGAAATTGGATGTAGAAGAATTTAAAAATGTTAAATACGGTGTTTCTGAAGAATGTATAGAATTAAATGATAAATTTGGAAATTTGTACAGGTCATATGTTTCAAGTAAGGATGCAGAAATAAATGAAATAGTAGATTTAAAACAAGACAGTAAAAATAATATTTTATTTGATACACACGATTTGATAGCAGAAGAAAATTCAAAATTAAATTTAATATTAAATTATAATTCGATAAGCAATTCTGATAAATATAGGAATTCAATTATAAGAATTTTAGCTAAAGAGAATTCACAGGTTAATTTATATGTAATTCAAAATGGAGATGAAAAATCTTTTTCCTTAGAATCAATTCTTGTGAAGGCAGAAAAAAATTCGAGTGTCAATTTATGTCAGTTTGAATTAGGTTCAAAGGAATTATATACAAATTTTCAAGGCAATTTAATCGGAAATGAGTCGAACCTTAATATAGACAGTATTTATTTCGGATATGATGATAATAAGATTAATATGCTATATGATATTTTGCACTATGGAGAAGAAACTAAGTCGGAAGTTGTAGTAAATGGGGCATTAAAAGATAACAGTTATAAGAATTTTAAATCTACTCTCGATTTTAAAGAAGGTTCAAGCTTTGCGGTCGGTTCAGAAGAGGAATATGTTGTTCTAATGGATGATAGTGTTACAGCTTTATCAGTTCCTATACTGTTGGCACATGAAGATAATGTAGAGGGAAACCACGCTGCAAGTGCAGGTAAGATAGATCAACAACTTTTATTTTATATAATGAGTAGAGGATTCAATCAAGTTGAAGCTGAATCACTAATAATAGAATCTAAATTTTCAAGAGCGATAGATAAACTTGAAAATGAGGAATTAAAAGAAAAGCTATGGAAGAATATATTTGGCATTGCGAGGAGGAGATAAATGTTAAGTAAAAATGAAATTTTGGATATAAGAAAAGACTTTAATTATTTGAAGTTAGAAAAAAATTTTGTTTACTTTGACAACGGAGCAACAGTACAGAAACCGAATAGTATAATAAAGTCTATTGAAGATTATTATAAATTTGAAAATGGAAATCCTCATAGAGGAGCACATTATTTTGCAATAAAGGCCACAGAAATATATGAAAGCGCAAGAGAAAGAGTTGCAAAATTTTTGAATGCAAAGTCATCTAACGAAGTGATATTTTTACGAAATACAACAGAGGCTCTTAATCTGGTTGCATATTCATGGGCTCTTGAAAATTTAAAAGAGGGTGATGAGATTCTGCTTTCAATAATGGAGCATCATTCAAATTGTGTAACTTGGCAATATGTTGCGAATAAAACTAAGGCTAATCTTGTATATTTATATATTGATGATAATAAACAGATAACTGATGAGGAATTTAAATCTAAAATAAGTGAAAAGACAAAGCTTTTTACTATAACAGCGGCATCAAATGTAGTTGGAACTATGCCTGATATAAAACGATATATAAAACTTGCTAAGGAAAAGTCCAAAAATATAAAGACAATTATAGATGCGGCACAATTTGCTCCGCATCAAAAAATAGACGTACAAAATATTGATTGTGATTTTTTGGCATTTTCCGGTCATAAAATGTTTTCTGCTATGGGAATCGGAGTACTGTATGGAAAAGAAGATATACTAAATTCTATGAATCCGTTTATGTATGGCGGAGATATGATAGAGTATGTTTATGAAGATCATTCTACATTTTTAAAATCGCCACAGAGATTTGAAGCGGGTACTGCAAATGTTGAAGGGGCAAAGTCTCTCCATGCGGCAATTGACTATATAGAAAATATAGGTATGGAAAATATAGCTGAATATGAAAATTCTATTATGAAGTATGCATATGATAAGATGCTTGATATTCCATACATTGATGTATATACAACGAGAACTGAGAATAGAAGTCCTGTATTGTCATTTAATTTTAAGCAGGCGCATCCACATGATGTTGCATCGATTTTAGATAGTTATAATATAGGAATTAGAAGCGGGCATCACTGTGCACAGCCATTACACAGATTTCTCGGAATAAATTTTTCTTGTAGAGCATCATTTTCTTTCTATAATACATTTGAAGAAATAGATTATTTTATAGAACACCTTGAGAGTGTAAGGAGGATGATGGGAATTGAATCTTAATGAAATTTATACTGAGCTTATATTAGAGCATAGTAAAAATAAAAGAAACAAGAGAAATTTAGAAGAGCCGACTCACATTGAACTTGGGCACAATCCCAGCTGTGGAGATGAGATAACATTACAACTTAAGATTGAGAATGATGTTATTGAAGATATATCCTATGTAGGACACGGATGTGCTATATCTCAGGCATCTACTTCAATAATGATTGATATAGTAAAGGGAGTTACTGTAGAAAAAGCACTTGAGCTTTGTGAGAAATTTATTTCTATGGTTAAAGGTGAAATTGGAGAGAATGAACTTGATGAATTGGGAGATGCAATTGCCTTTGAAAATATTCAGAATTTGCCTGCAAGAGTTAAATGTGCAGTTCTTGCATGGCACACATTAAAAGATATTCTTGAAAATAATAAAACCGAAGGCAGTTTTACTCCTTGAGAGGGGATTATATGAAGTTATCAACAAAGGGTAGATATGGTCTTATGGCAATGTACAGACTTAGTTTAAATTATGGAAACGGACCAACTCCTATAAATGATATAGCTAAGGAAGAAAAATTATCGGAGGCCTATTTAGAGCAATTATTTACTTTACTTAAAAAGAAAAATTTGGTAAAGAGTATAAGAGGTGCAGCCGGCGGATATGAACTTGCAAAATCTCCAAGTGAAATTAAAATAGGAGAAATTCTAAATGCACTTGAGGGAGATATTGCGTTGTCTTGTAGCAGTATGAATATAAAGCCGGAGTGCAGGAATGTAGAAACTTGTCCTACAAGGGAAATATTGGAAAAACTCCAAATTAAACTTGAGGAAGTACTTGATTCAATGACACTTGCAGATATGAGGTGATTATGGAAATATATTTAGATAATTCTGCTACAACAAGGTTAGATAAAGAAGTTTTAGAAGAAATGCTGCCATACCTTACAGGAGAGTTTGCAAATCCTTCCAGTATATATACAATAGCAAGGACTACAAAACAGGCTATAGAAAAAAGTAGAGATTTGATAGCCGATAAATTGGGGGCTAAATCTAAAGAGATATTTTTTACATCAGGAGGCTCGGAATCTGATAATTGGGCAATAAAAGGAACTGTTGATGCAAATATAGGAAAACATATAATTACGACGCCGATTGAACATCACGCTGTTTTAAATACATTTGAATATTTAGAAAAAAAAGGATATGATGTATCATATTTAAAGGTAGATTCTGATGGAATTGTAGATTTAGAATATTTAGAGAATATTTTAAATGAAAATACGGCTTTGGTATCTGTAATGTATGCAAATAATGAGATAGGAACTATAGAACCAATTGAAAAAATAGGGAATATATTAAAAGAAAGAAATATATTGTTTCATGTGGACGGTGTCCAGGCGCTTTCAAGTATAGATTTTAAACTTAAAGATCTTCCGATGGATTTAATGAGTTTCTCTGCTCATAAGATAAGAGGTCCTAAGGGGATAGGAGCACTTTATATAAAAGAAGGAACGAAAATAAATCCAATTATACATGGTGGAAGCCAAGAACGTGGGAGAAGAGCAGGAACGGAAAATGTTGCAAGTATAGTAGGATTTGCAAAAGCTGTTGATATAAGTAGAAAAAATATAAAAAATGATGTAAAATATATAGAGAATTTAAGAAATATTTTAATGAACAGTTTGCTTGAAATTGATGGAGTTTATTTGAACGGTTCTTCAAAAAACAGACTTTCAAATAATATAAATATATCAATAGAAAAAGTGGATGCTCAAGCATTATTAATGATGCTTGATATGAGAGGAGTATATGCTTCAAGCGGAAGTGCATGTACGGCAGGAAGCATGGCACCTTCACACGTTCTAAAATCAATAGGAAGAAGTGATGAGCTTGCAAGAAATTGTTTGAGATTATCACTCGGTATTGATAATAATATTTATGAAATAAATGAAGCATCTGTTATAATAAGAGAAGTAATAGAAACTTTAAGAAGATAGAGGTGAGATATGAGCTCTATAAAGGCGGTAACACCGGGATTTATAACAACTGCAGTAGCTACGTTATCCATATTTCTTTTATTTTTAATAATTTATTATTTAATAAATATTGGGAATAGATATATTGACAGAAATAAAAGAATAAATATAGACTTGAAACTTGCAATTAGAATTTTATTTGGAGTTGTAGTATTGTATTCTTTAAAATTGATATTTAATAAATATCCAATAGTATCTGATACGATATGGGCATTAATTGCAGCTATTATAGTTTCGTTTTTGATAAATCCGGTTGTAACTTATTTTGAAACTAAAAAGATCAATAGAAAATATGGCGTTATAATTGTATATGTAAGTGTCATTTTAGTATTGGCAATATTACTTATAATAGTAATACCTAAAACAATTCAAGAAATAACGAACCTATTAAAGAGTATACCATCTCTTATAGATCAAAGCGGTAAAATATTAAATGATTTGTCTGAAAAATTAAATAAGTCTTTTAATTATGACTTACCAAAAAATGAACAGGGAAGGACAATTATTGAAGAAATTCAAAATAGCATAAATAAGTATATAGTTTTAGTTCCTGAGGCAATACTTTCAAAATTAAAAAATTTAACTATGGGTATGCAAACTGTATTTTCAAAGTTACTTAGATTTGTGCTTATATTTATATTTTCTTTCTATTTTACAGTAGATAAGAATAAGTTTAAAAATATTTTGGATTCACATATTCCTGTAAAACATAGAAATGATATATTATATATCGCAAGTAGAATAAATAGTGCACTTCATGATTTTGTAAAGGGAAGATTGTTGATGGCGGTGTTTGTTGGATTTGCCACTATGGTGTATTTGTTAATACTTGGAGTTGATTTTGCAGTTGTAATAGGTATTATAACTTGTATTGCGGATATAATTCCATATATTGGACCGTTTCTTGGATTTGTTCCGGCGGTGCTGTTTGCGTTTATTGAATCTCCAATTAAAGCGCTATGGGTTGCGATATTATTTTTATTATTGCAATGGGCGGAAAATAATATTATAGCCCCGAAATTATTGGCGGATAAGACAGGCTTAAATCCTATGGTTATACTTATTGCAATTATTATCGGCGGTGGAGTGTTTGGAATATGGGGTATGATATTTGCAGTTCCTATAGTATCTGTTGCTTTAATATTGATAGATTTTGCAAAAATGAAATATAATGAGAGAAATAGAAATATAGTCTAAATTGACAAAATTAGATATACAATTTATAATTTTAATGACAAAGTGTCCTCCCTTTGACGGGAGGATTTTTAAGGTAGAGAGGTGTAGTATGAAGAATCTTAAATTACATGAGATTAGATCGTTATATTTAAATTTTTTTGAGTCTAAGCAGCACTTAATGCTTCCGAGTTTTTCGCTTATACCAAAAAATGACAAATCACTTTTATTGATTGGAGCGGGAATGGCTCCTATGAAAAAATATTTTACAGGAGAATTGACTCCTCCATCAAGAAGAGTTACAACTTGCCAAAAATGTGTAAGAACAGGAGATATTGAAAACGTAGGGAAAACTGATAGACACGCAACTTTTTTTGAAATGCTTGGTAATTTTTCTTTTGGAGATTATTTTAAAAGGGAAGCAATAACTTGGGCATGGGAATTTTTAACAGAGCAAATTGAAATTTCAAAAGATGATTTATGGGTAACTGTATATCATGAAGATGATGAAGCTTTTAGAATTTGGAATGAAGAAATAAAAGTTCCTGAAGAGAGAATAGTAAGACTTGGTAAAGATGATAATTTCTGGGAACTTGAAGTAGGTCCGTCAGGTCCTTGTTCTGAAATCTATGTAGATAGAGGCGAGGCTTATGGATGTGGAGATAAAAATTGTAAGCCCGGATGTGATTGTGATAGATTTATTGAAGTTTGGAATTTGGTATTCACTCAATTTGATAAAGATGAAAGTGGAGTATACCATCCATTAAAGAATCCCAATATAGATACGGGAATGGGACTTGAAAGGCTTGCAACAGTAGTTCAACATACAAATAATATTTTTGAGATTGATGCAATTCAAGATATTATAAGAGAGATTGAAAAAATTTCAGGGTATAAATATGAAACGGACAAAAAATTAGATGAGTCTGTTAGAGTTATAACTGATCATATAAGAGCTATGACATTTATGATATCTGATACAATAAGACCTTCAAATGAAGGAAGAGGATATGTTCTCAGACGTTTTATAAGAAGAGCTGCAAGACATGGAAGGATACTTGGAATTAAAAAGAGTTTCTTGTCAGAACTTTCAGATTTAATAATAAATTCATGGGGTGCAGATTATTATCCTGAATTAATAGAAAATAGAGATAATATTAAATCAGTAATAAAAGCTGAAGAGGAAAAATTCCTTGAAACAATAGAGCAAGGCATGAGCATGCTTGAATCTCATATATTAGATTTAAAAGAGAAAAAGTTGGATATATTAGATGGAGAATATGCATTTAAGTTATATGACACTTATGGATTTCCGGTTGATTTGACAGCAGAAATATTAGATGAAAATTCAATAAAGCTTGATAGAGATGGATTTGATAAAAATATGGATGCTCAAAGAAAAAGAGCCAGAGCTGCAAGAGATGATTCAGATAATATAGGATGGGGAAGCCATGACAATGAAAAAATCTATGAAGGATTAAAGAATGAGTTTGTAGGTTATGAAAAAGATGAATGCAAAGCTAATATAATCGAATTAGTTAAATCGAATGAACTTGTTGATAAATTAACAAAAGGTGAAAAGGGAATCATTATACTTGATAAAACACCTTTCTATGCAGAATCGGGTGGTCAAGCGGGCGATACAGGTATTATAGAATCTGATAAATTTAAAATAAAAGTAATTGATACTAAGAAAAATGTAAAAGGATTACATCTCCATATGGTGGAAGTTGAGGAAGGTATAGTAGAAAAGTCAGAAGTATCAGCTAAAATAGATGTAATCAGAAGATTTAACATAAGAAGAAATCACTCTGTAACGCACTTATTGCACAAAGCACTTAAAGAAGTGTTAGGAAATCATGTAAACCAAGCAGGTTCAGAAGTATTAGACAATAGAATGAGGTTTGATTTCACTCATTTTGAGGCTATAGACAAAGAAGATTTACAAAAGATAGAAGATAGAGTAAATCAAAAAATATTTGAAGCATTACCTGTTAAAACTACAATTACAAATCCTGAAGATGCTTATAAGCTTGGAGCAGTCGGATTATTTGAAGAAAAATACAGTTCTGTTGTAAGAGTAGTTACTATGGGAGATTATTCAATGGAATTATGTGGTGGAACTCATGTGAGCAATACATCAGAAATTTCGATGTTTAAAATTATTTCTGAAAACGGAATTTCATCCGGAGTTAGAAGAATTGAATCAATAACAGGACCTGCAGTATATTCTTATTTAAATAATCTTGAAAACTTAAGAGATGAAAGTGCTTCAGCATTAAAATCAAATAAGTCTGATATAATTCAAAAGATAAAACTTTTGACAGAGAATGTTAAAGCTTATGAAAAGCAAATAGAAGAACTCAAGTTAAAGACAGCAAAAGATGAAGTTAGTGAAATCATTAAAAACGTTAAAAAAATTAATTCAATAAATTATGTAACATACAGATTTAATGAAGTGGATGTAAATACACTTCGAAACTTAGCTGATGAAGTTAGAGAAAAAGTCGGAAGTGTTGTAGTATTATTTGCAACAGAAATAGAGGACAAAGTTAATTTTGTATGTGCAGTTTCACAAGACCTTGTAAAACAAAAAATTTCTGCCGGTAACATAGTTAAAGAAGTTGCAAAAGTAACAGGAGGCGGTGGAGGCGGTAGACCGGATATGGCTACAGCCGGAGGAAAGGATGCTTCTAAAATTGACTTGGCTTTAGAAGAGATAAAGAATATTTTATAGTTTAAGTTTTTTTAAAACACATTATATGGTATAATCATATAGGAGGGATATTATGGATGATAAAAATTATGAAACTCAAGTTTTTGAAAAGCAAAGTATTGAAACTGAAAAATATAGAAGTATATTAAAATCAGTATATGAATCACTTAGCGAAAAGGGATATAATCCTGTGGATCAAATAATAGGATATATACTTTCAGGAGATCCGACATATATTACAAGTTATAATAATGCAAGATCCATAATACAGGGTGTTGAGCGTGATGAATTATTAGGAGAATTGTTAAAGTTCTACTTAAAGAAATAATATATTATGAGATGGACGTATGCTCCATCTCATCTTTACATATTGTATATTTAGAAATATGTACCTTAGAATAAGGTTGTGGTTTATTTAATGGAAAAAATATTAGGATTAGATATAGGGGATAAATGGATAGGTGTTGCAGTGAGTGATTTATTAGGCATTACTGCACAGCCGTTAGTGACAATAAAAAGAGAATCTAATAAACAAGCATACGAAGATATATATAATTTAATTAAGGAAAACAACATAGCTAAAGTTGTTGTAGGACTACCGAAAAATATGAATAATACGTTAGGGCCTCAAAGCGAAAAAGTTTTAAAATTTTCGGAAAAATTAAAAAATAAATATGGTGTTGAAATTATATATATAGATGAAAGAATGACTACTATATCTGCTAATAGAATTTTAATTGAAGGCGAAGTAAGAAGAGAAAATAGAAAACAGTATGTTGATAAAATAGCAGCGACATATATTTTACAGACATATTTGGATAGTAAGTAGAGGAGGAACAATGGAAAGGCACCTTTTTTATGATGAAAATAATGAGCCGGTTGAATTTATAGTGAAGGCTAAATTTACTGTAGATGATACTGATTATGTTGCTATGCTACCAGCAGATGACCTTGAGCCGCTTATTTATATTTTAAAAATTGAAGTTGATGATGCAGGAAATGAATTCTTGGTTGGTATTGAAGATGAAGAATTGGAAGAAGCAACTGCAGTTTATGAAGAACTTATGAAAGACAAATTGCAATGAGGTGAATTATGGAATTAAATGTTGAATATGTAAAAAATGTTTTGAAGAATAATGGTTACAAATATACAAATCAGAGAGCTGAAGTATATAATGTTTTTTTAAATCATAGAGATGAACATTTATCAACTGAAGATGTATTTGCCTATGTTTCTAAAGAAGATCCTGAAATAGGTATAGCAACAGTTTATAGAACACTTATGTTGTTTGAGGAACTTGGTGTTTTGTATAAAATAAGTTTTGACGATGGTGTTGCAAGGTATGAAATTAAGACCGTAGGTGAGGGACATAGACATCATCATTTAGTATGCCTTGATTGTGGAGGTATTACGGAAGTAAAGCTTGATTTATTAGATAGCTTAGAAGAAGAAATAGAAAATGACGAAAAATTTAAAATAGTTGACCACAATCTTAAATTCTATGGTTATTGCAAAGACTGCTATGAAAAAAAGGAGAGATTGAATGAGAAATAGCAATAAGTTAAAGATTATTCCTCTTGGCGGAATGCGAGAAGTCGGAAAAAATTTAACACTAATAGAATATAGAGATGAAATAATAATAGTTGACTGCGGTATGACATTTCCTGAAGATGAGATGCTCGGTATAGATGTTGTAATACCTGATGTAACTTATCTGATTAAAAATCAGGAAAAAATAAAAGCCTTAGTACTAACACATGGCCATGAAGATCATATAGGAGCAATACCTTATATATTAAAAAAATTGAAAATGCCAATATATGGTACACCACTGACAATTGGATTACTTGAAAATAAACTTAAAGAGCATAATCTTGGAAAAGTTGAATTAAATGTTGTTCGTGCAGGAGATAAGGTAAAACTTGGGAAAATGGAGGTTGAATGGATATCAGTAAATCATTCAATACCGGACAGTTGTGCCCTTGCTATAAAAACTCCTTTGGGATATGTGTATCATTCAGGAGATTTTAAAGTTGATTTTACACCGATTTCAGGGGATGTTATTGATTTACAAAGAATAGCACAAATAGGAGAAAAAGGTGTGCTTGCCATGATTGGAGAATCTACAAATGTTCTTCGTGAAGGGTATACAATGAGTGAGAGAAAAGTAGGAGAAACATTTAATAGAATTTTTTCTCAAGCAGGAACAAATAGAATTATAATTGCTACATTTGCATCTAATGTTCATAGAATTCAACAAATTATAAATTCTGCTGAAAAATATGGAAGAAGAGTAGTTTTATCAGGTCGTTCCATGATTAATGTAATGGAAACTGCACAAAGGCTTGGATATTTAAAGCTAAAAAAAGGTACTTTAATAGATATTAAAGATATGCATAAGTACAATGATGACGAACTTGTAGTAATAACAACCGGTTCGCAAGGAGAACCAATGAGTGCTCTTACGAGAATAGCTTATGGTGAACATAGGAAAATAGCTGTTACACCAAATGATATAGTAATTTTGTCGGCTACACCGATACCGGGGAATGAAACGTCAGTATTTAAGGTAATCAATAAATTACTTGAATTAGGTGTAAACGTAATATATGAAAGTTTAACTGAGATTCATGTTTCCGGACACGCATGTCAGGAAGAGTTAAAATTAATATTAAGTCTAATAAGACCGAAATATTTTATACCGGCACATGGAGAAATAAGACACCTTTTAAAACATGCAGAGGTAGCAAATTCACTTGGAGTTTCTAAAGAAAATATATTTATTATGTCTAATGGAAATTGTTTGGAAATTTCTCAGAAAGATGCTAAATTTGTAGGAGATGTTCCATCAGGAAATATTTTGGTGGACGGACTTGGAATAGGCGATGTAGGAAATATAGTCCTTAGAGACAGAAAACATCTTTCAGAGGATGGACTTATTGTAGTAGTTATTACTATGTCAAAGTCTGAAGGAAAACTTGTTTCGGGACCTGACATAATTTCAAGAGGTTTTGTATATGTAAGAGAGTCTGAAGGATTAATAGAAGATGTCAGAAATGTGGTTAAGGGCACTTTAGATAGATGTGATAGAAAATCTATAACAGATTGGACTTCGTTAAAGACAAGCATTAGAGAAGATTTAAAGGGATTTTTATTTGCACAGACAAAGAGAAACCCTATGATACTTCCAATTATAATGGAAATTTAAAGGGGAATCGAAAGATTCCCTTTTTGTGAGGATGAAATGAGTAATATAAATTATGAATACATTGAAGAATATATAAGAAGCTTGATACCAAGTAAATCGGGACATTTATTGGAGATGAGAAAATATGCTGAAGAAAATCATATTCCAATAGTTGAAGAAGAAAGTGAAGAGTTTTTAAAGTTTTTGATAAATTTAAAAAAGCCTAATAAAATATTAGAACTCGGAACTGCAATAGGATATTCTTCAATAATTTTTGCAATGAGCTCTTCTTCTATTGAGCATATAAAAACTGTTGAGATAAAAGATGAAATGGTTGACATTGCAAGAAATAATATTGAAATTATGAAATTGAGCTCTGTCATAGAAGTTGTACATGGAGATGCGGCAGAGGTTCTTGAAAAAATAGACGAAAAATATGATATGATTTTTATAGATGCTGCAAAAGGACAATATGAAAATTATTTTAATATGTCATTAAAAAATTTATCTGAAGATGGAATAATAATTTGTGATAATGTACTTTTTAGAGGAATGATTGCAAATCAAGAATTGGTTAAGAGAAGAAAAATAACTATCGTTAAAAGGCTTAGAAAATTTTTGAAAGAAATAGAAGAAAATGAGGAATTTATATCTTCGATAGTTCCAATTGGAGATGGGGTACTATTGATTGGGAGGAAATAGAATGAATAAAATTGAATTACTTGCTCCGGCCGGTGATTTAAATAAACTAAAGACAGCTATTGATTATGGTGCGGATACGGTATATCTTGGAGGAGAAAGTTTTGGACTTAGAAAGGCGTCTAAAAATTTCTCTATGGAAGATATAAGAGAAGGCGTTATTTATGCTCATGAAAGAGGAAAAAAAGTTCATGTTACTTTGAATATAATTCCACACGATAAAGATATAGACGGTGTAGAAGAATATGTAAAACAACTTTATAATATGGGGGTAGATGCACTGATAGTTGCAGATCCGGGTATGTTTTTAAAAGTAAGAAATGCGGTTTCAGATATGGATATACACATTTCTACGCAAGGTTCTGTAACAAATTCATCTACGGTTGCATTTTGGAAACAAATGGGTGCAAAAAGAGTTGTTCTTGCAAGAGAACTATCTATTGATGAAATAAAAAATATAGTAAAAGAGTCTAATGGAGAAATTGAAATCGAGACCTTCGCTCATGGAGCAATGTGTATGTCATATTCCGGAAGATGCCTATTATCCAATTATATGACAGGAAGAGATGCGAATATGGGAGATTGTTCACAAGCATGTAGATATAAATATTATTTAGTTGAAGAAAAACGTCCGGGTGAATATTTTCCGATAGAAGAGCACGATGAAGGATCATTTATAATGAATTCAAAAGATTTATGTATGATAGAGCATATTGATGATTTAATAGAATCAGGAGTTGTGAGTTTAAAGATAGAAGGAAGAGTAAAAAGCGAATACTATCTTGCAACGGTAATAAGATCATATAGAATGGCAATAGACAGCTATTATGAAAATCCTGAAAAATATGTCTTTGATAAAAGTTTACTTGATGAAATTAAGAAAGTAAGTCACAGGGATTTTACTACCGGATTTTTTTATGGAAAAGCTAATGAAGATTCGCAGGTATATAAGACAAATTCATATATAAGAGGATACGATTTTGTTGGAATTGTGCTTGATTATGACAAGAATAGCAAAATAGCTACAATAGAGCAGAGAAATAGAATATTTAAAGGCGAAGAGATTGAAATATTCGGGCCATCCGTAAAGTTTTTTAAGCAAAAAATTGATTATATGACTGATGAAAATGATATTCCAATAGAAGTTGCAAATAAGGCAAAACAAATATTTAAGATAAAAGTGGACAGAGATGTGAAAAAAGATTTTATGCTTAGGAGGAAGAATGAGATATGAGAACACCAATAATAATAGGAATTGCAGGCGGTTCAGGTTCAGGTAAGAGCACAGTAACTAATGAATTAAAAGCTATGCTTGATGATAACAAAGTTGTAATTATTGAGCAGGATAGTTATTATAAAGATCAAAGCGCACTTCCGTTTGAGCAAAGAGTAAAAACTAATTATGACCATCCATTTGCCTTTGATAACGATTTGTTGATAGAACATTTAAAAAAGTTTAAAAATAATGAAAGTATTGAGAAACCGATATATGATTTTGAGGTTCATAACAGAAAAGAAGAAACAAAAATAATTGAACCTAAAGAAGTAATAATATTGGAAGGAATTTTAATTCTTAGTGAAAAAGAAATAAGAGATTTATTGGATATAAAGATTTTTGTAGATACAGATAGTGATGTAAGAATAATAAGGAGAATATTAAGAGATATAAAGGAAAGAGGACGTTCTTTGGAATCGGTTATACTTCAATATATGTCTACCGTAAGACCGGCTAATATGCAATTTGTCGAACCGTCTAAAAAATATGCAGATATAATTATTCCTGAAGGCGGATATAATAAAGTGGCTATTGATTTAATTTATTCAAAGATAAAATCCTTTTTAGATGAAAAATAATTCATTGACAATTTAATTATATAAAAGTATAATCAGTAAGAATAATATGTTGGTAGTGCAATTAGATGGCATTGCTTAGAGTTTTGATTCCTTGCTATCTTTTGCAAGGAATTTTTTTATAATTGAAAGGAGCAATAAATTTGGAAAAGTTTTTCTTTGGTAATGGTTCTACAAATAAGTTTTTAATAAATCTAAAGAAAATTATTTTAGCTCTTCAACATTTAATAGCAATGTTCGGGGCTACTGTATTAGTTCCTCTTTTAACAGGATTTAATGTAAATACTACTTTATTTTGTGCGGGTATAGGTACTTTGATTTTTCATTTTTGTACGAAAAAGAAGGTACCTGTTTTTTTAGGCTCATCATTTGCTTTTATTCCAGTAATTCAAAGTGTATATAATAATTATGGAAGTCTGTCATATGCTCAAGGTGGTATAGCGGTTGCAGGCTTTTTATATGTAATTTTATCATTTGTAATTGGAAAAGTTGGAGCTAATAAAATAATAAAATATTTTCCGGCGCAAGTAGTAGGACCTATGATAATTGTAATAGGATTTAATTTAATTCCTACTGCAATATCAATGGCAAGCAGTAATTATCTTGTATCAGGAGTAACGCTTGTATTTTGTTTGACTCTTTCATTTTTTACAGAAGGATTTTTAAAACAGCTATCTATAATAATTTCTGTAATAATAGGATATATTTTGTCGCTAAACATCGGTTTGGTTGATATGAGTGCGGTTAGAGATGCTGCGATATTGTCATTGCCACAATTTTCCGCTCCGAAATTTGATATTCCGGCAATAATAGTAATAGCTCCTGTTGTACTTGCGGTATTTATGGAGCATATAGGAGATATAACTACAAATTCGGCTGTTGTAGGAGAGAATTTTCTTGAAGATCCCGGACTGAATAGAACTTTACTTGGAGATGGACTTGCAACAATGGTTGCCGGATTTTTAGGAGGTCCTGCAAATACAACTTATGGAGAAAATACAGGTGTACTTGCAATAACAAAAAACTACGATCCGTCAATATTGAGAATTACGGCAATTTTTGCAATAATGCTTGGATGTGTAGGGAAGGTTGGGGGATTACTTCAAACTATTCCTCAAGCAGTTATGGGAGGAATTTCGGTTGTATTATTTTCTATGATAGCATTAATTGGTATCAAGACAATAAAAAATTCAAAGATTAATTTTAATTTAAAGAATATAATAATAATGTTAAGCATAATTATTATCGGACTTGGAAGTCATGTAGGTATAAATATAGCTATAAAAATAACGGAAGAAGTATCTCTTTCAGGATTATCATTGGCAGCACTTGTAGGAGTAATTTTAAATATTATTTTAAGTAGGTTTGAAGACAAGATAAATAGAGATAAATAGTAATAAAAAATTAATAAAGTATTGCAAAAATGCTGTTATTATGGTATTATAATTAACTGTAACCGCACAGAGTAAGGTCGAAAAATATTACCTACAATGGCGAGTCTTAATAATTAAGGAGGTGCTACAAAATGTACGCAGTAATTGAAACAGGTGGAAAACAATACACTGTTAAGGCAGGAGACAAGGTTAAGATTGAAAAGTTGAATGCTAACGAAGGAGATAAAGTAACTTTTGATAAAGTTCTTTTAGTTGGTGGAGAAGATCTTAAAGTTGGAAAGCCTTATGTAGAAGGTTCTAAGGTTGAGGCAAAAGTTCTTGTACAAGCAAAAGATAAGAAGATTATTGTATATAAATACAAATCTAAGAAGAATGAAAGAAAAAAAAGAGGACACAGACAACCTTATACATTAGTTGAAATCGAAAATATTATCTAATGATAAATATAAAAATTTTTAAAAGAAATGCAAATTATATCGGATTTGAATCATTCGGACATGCTGAATATTCTGATGGTGATGATATAGTTTGTGCAGGAGTTTCCACTCTAACTCAGACAATGTATTTTCATTTAGTTGAAAATTTGAACTTAGATGAAAAGTTTTTTGATGTAGAGCAGAGAGATGGATATTTAAAGCTTATTTTAAAGAATAATGATAAAGACACAAATATTCAAGTATCTTTTATGTATATGATTAAAGGACTTGAAATTTTAGAGGCACAATACTCTAAACATATAAAATTAGAGATGATGGAGGTGCAATGATGATTAGATTTAATTTACAGTTATTTTCTTCTAAAAAGGGAGCAGGTTCTTCAAAGAATGGTCGTGATTCTCAAGCTAAAAGACTTGGAGTTAAGAGAAGTGATGGACAATATGTAATTGCCGGAAATATTCTTGTAAGACAAAGAGGAACTAGAATTCATCCGGGCGAAAATGTAATGCGCGGTGGAGATGATACGCTTTTTGCAACTGCTGATGGACGTGTTAAGTTTGAGACAAAAGGTAGAGGCAATAAGAAGATAGTTAGTGTTTATACAGAAGAATTAGCATAAGGAAAGTCGTAGCTTCTTGCTACGGCTTTATTTATATTTTAGACAATTTTTTGAAATTTTAAATATAATTTAAAGGTTTATATTTAGATTTAATGATATAATAAAAGAAAAATGAGTTGAATAGATATGTTTATAGATATAGCAGATATAAAATTGAAAGCTGGCAATGGCGGTGATGGAGCAGTTGCTTGGCGTAGAGAAAAATATGAACCGGCAGGAGGACCTGCAGGTGGCGATGGCGGAAACGGTGGAAATATTATATTAAAAACTGACTCCGGATTGCATACATTAATGGATTTTAGATACAAGAGAGAATATAAGGCGCCTAATGGGGAAAACGGAATGAGTAAAAAGAAGTTTGGGAAAAATGGAGAAGATATCATTTTAAAAGTTCCTGTAGGTACTCTTGTAAAAGATAAAAAGACGGGTGGAGTAATAGTAGATTTAAAAGAGGTAAATCAAGAGTATGTTATTGCAAAAGGAGGACGTGGAGGAAGAGGAAATGCAAAGTTTACTACTTCTACAAGACAAGCTCCTGCATTTGCTCAAGCAGGTTCTAAAGGAGAAGAAAAAGCAATAACTCTTGAACTTAAATTACTTGCAGATGTTGGATTGGTCGGATTTCCAAATGTTGGTAAATCTACATTACTTTCAGTAGTTTCATCTGCAAAGCCTAAAATAGCAAACTACCATTTTACTACAATAAAACCTAATCTTGGAGTAGTGAGCTTAGGCCCTGAAATGAGTTTTGTAATAGCGGATATTCCGGGATTAATAGAAGGAGCAAGTGAGGGACTTGGACTTGGAGATGAATTTTTAAAACATGTAGAGAGAACTAAAATATTAATTCATGTTCTTGATGCTTCAGGTTCTGAAGATAGAGATCCGATAGAGGATTTTTATAAAATAAATGAAGAGTTAAAAAATTACAATGAAAAGCTTTCAGATAAAATGCAAATAATATTTGCAAATAAAATGGATGTTTTTCCTGCAGAAGAAAACTTGGAAAAAATAAAAAAAGAGTTTGGAGATAAGTATATGATATTTTCCGGTAGTGCCGCTACGACGGAAAATGTGGACGAGCTTATGAAATATACTTTTACAGAACTTCAAAAATGTGAAGATGAATATGAAACTTATGATATACAGTATGTTGAGGAAGAAAAAAGAGAAGAGGGAATTAATGTATATATTGAAGATAATAAGTATATAGTTGATGGACCTTATATTGAAAAGCTTCTTCACTCTACTAATTTTGAGGATATTTATTCTTTGAAGTATTTCCAAGAAAATTTGAGAAAGAATAATGTTGTTGATAAATTAAAATCTCTTGGAATATCTGAAGGAGACAGTGTATTTATTTTAGGTTATGAATTTGAATTTTTTGAATAGAGGTATTGATGATTACAGGTAGACAAAGATCTTATTTAAAATCTTTAGCTAACACATTAAATCCACTTTTGCAAGTTGGTAAAAATGGTGTTACTGAAAATTTAATTAAACAAATAGATGAATTATTGGAGTATCATGAACTGGTTAAAATAACAGTTCTAAAAAATTCTCCTGTGTATGCAAGAGAAATTGTTGAAGAGATACTTGAGCAAACGGGAGCGGAGTTTGTTCAGCAAATAGGAAACAAACTTACAATTTATAGGGAATCAAAGGAAAATAAAAAAATAGAATTATAATGAAAAAATATGGAATAATGGGAGGAACATTTAATCCTATTCATTTTGGTCATTTAATGATTAGTGAATATATCAGAATTGAGATGGAGCTTGATAAAATAATTTTTATTCCTACAGGCAATCCTCCACACAAAAAAACTATTGATGCAAAATTTAGATTTGAGATGACTTCTATAGCAATAGAAGATAATGAAAATTTTATGATTTCGGATATAGAAACAAATAAAATTGGTAACAGTTATAGTATAGATACTGTTAAGCAGCTTAAAAATAAACTTGACGGTAAATTTTACTTTATAATAGGCTCAGATACATTGTTTCAATTAAGAACATGGAAAAAATTTGATGAACTTTCAGAAGAAGTTGAGTTTATATGTGCTGTAAGACCGAATTATACAGCTTCTGAAGATTTGAGAAAAGAACTTAAAGAATTAGAAAAATATAATGCAACAGTTCATGTTGTAGAAACTCCACTTTATGAAATCTCATCTACTGATTTGCGAAATAGATTTAAATTAAATAAAAGTGTTAAGTATTTAGTTCCTGATAATGTTATAATATATATTAATGATAATAAACTTTATAGAGGCTGATATGCAAGAAAATAAAGATAAGATAATAGCTCTTATAGGGCAAAAAAGATATGAACATTCTCTAAGAGTTATGGATGTTGCTATAGAACTTTCAAAAATTTACGGAGAAGATAAAAGAAAAGCTGCCATTGCGGGATATTATCATGACTGTGCAAAGATTAAAAATGTAGATTTATTGCACAGTAAATGCATAGAATATGGTCTTAAACTTACACATGATATGAAGATGAATCCTCAGATAATACATGGGCACCTTGGGGCATTAATTGCTAAAGCGGATTACGGTATTGAAGATGAAGATATTTTAAATTCGATAAGATGGCATACAACAGGAAGAATAGGGATGAGTCTTTTAGAAAAGATAGTGTTTATTGCAGATTATATTGAACCGGGAAGGAATTTTCCTGAAGTTGAATTGGCAAGAACTCTTGCACGAACAAATATTAATAAAGCTGTATATTTCAGTTTAAATAATACTATAATACATCTTTGTAATTCTAATAGTTATATAGCGACAGATACATTACTTGCAAGAAATTATATATTGGAGATTGAAAATGAAACGATTTTTTAAATCATTTTTACTTACTTTAATTTTAATAGTATTTTTATTTTTAGGTTCTACATTATACTTTATATTAAAGAATCATGTAGAAAAGCCGGGTGATTTTTTTAAAGAAATTATAAGTTCTAATGATAACATAACATTTTTGCTGTTAGGAGTAGATAGTTTAAATATTGATAAGGCTCAAAATACACGTTCAGATACAATTATGCTTGTAAATGTAAATTTGGAAAGCGGAAAAGTAAATTTAATTTCTATACCTAGGGATACTTATGCGAATATAGAAGGACATGGAAAGCAAAAAATTAATCACTCTTATAATTATGGCGGTGCTGATCTTACACTTAGTACGGTAAATAATCTTCTTGGAACTAATATAGAAAATTATATAGCAGTTGATTATAAATTTGTAAAAGATATTGTAAATATAATAGGTGGAGTAAATGTTGATGTTCCGATGGATATGGATTATGAAGATTTGTGGGCAGATCCTCCGTTGAAAATACATCTAAAACAGGGAATGCAAAAGCTTAAAGGTGATGAAGCAATTCAATTTTTGAGATTTAGGAAAGGATATAAAAATCAAGATTTAGGAAGAGTACAGGCGCAGCAACAGTTTGTTTCTTCATTTATACAAAAAGCAAAGTCGCCTGCAACATTTGTAAAATTTCCTATATTTTTAAGAAGTTATGATAAGTATACAAAGAGTAATATTCCTTTTTCTAAAATAGTTAAGATTGGACTTAATGTTAGAAAGTATTCGGCAGAAAATATAGAGACCATGACAGTACCCGGAAATGCGGGATATAAGAATAAAATCTCTTATTTCTTTGTAGATAAAAATGAAATGGATGCTATTTTGGTAAATTTAGGATTAAAATAAGGAGGAGTTATGGAAAATAAGAAGTTGGATATAATTGTAAAATCGTGTGAAGATAAGAAGGGAACAGATATAAAGGTTCTTGATATCAAAGGTCTTAGTTCAATAGCCGATTATTTTGTAATAGTTAGCGGTAATTCTTCTAATCAGGTTAATGCTCTTGCAGATGAAATAGAAGATAAGATGAGTGAAGAAGGATATGAACTTTCAAATAAGTCGGGAAAAAATTCTATGAGATGGATTTTGCTTGATTATGATGATATAATAGTACATGTATTCCACAAAGATGAGAGAGAATATTATAATATTGAAAGATTGTGGTCAGATGAAGAAAATTTTAGAGTTAAAGAGGAGGAAGACTAATGAGCGTTAGATTAACACACACAGAAAAAGCACCGGCAGCAGTAGGTCCATATTCACAAGGAGCAGTAGTTGGAAATTTACTTTTTACTTCAGGTCAAATTCCACTAATTCCTGAAACTGGAGAATTGGTATCAGATGATATTCAAAAAGCTGCAAGACAAAGTCTTGAAAATGTTAAAGCTATAGTTGAAAATGAAGGTTCAAATTTTAACAAGGCTATAAAAGTAAATATATTTTTATCTGATATGAATAATTTTGCTGCTGTAAATGAAGTATATTCAGAATATTTTACAGACCATAAACCGGCAAGAAGCTGTGTAGAGGTAGCAAGATTACCAAAAGATGCTCTAATAGAAATAGAAGCGACAGTAGAATTATAATAAGTTTATAGAAGTCCTCCTAATTTAGGAGGATTTTTTGTTTATGTAAGAAAAAATTAAAGGCTTTATTTAAATATCAATATCTTATAATATATTTGTAAAAAGAATTTAAGTTAAATTAGAAATTTCCAAAAGAGATGAGAAAGTATACATTCTTATAAGTAGGATAGTAACAAATTATTTTGAGCATATACCGATTATATCGCAATATAAAAATAAGGAGCTTAACGCTCCTTATATGTTTATTAAGTTTACTTGATTCAGTTCAAGTGATTTTTGTATATCTATTATTCTTTGATTTGAAGAACCGCGAAAATGTAGGTTTAAGTCTTTTAATTCTTTTATAAACAATCCGTCAATCAATACATCACATAGGGACAAAAGTTCCTTTTTTAATTTATCGGATATCAATTGTTCATAGGTATATCCCGAATATATCCAAATACTTTTTTCTGAATTGGCTTTAATTTTTTTTACAATCGGTATTAAATCTTTAGTATTTTGGAACGGTTCACCGCCGAGAATTGTAAGTCCGCTTACAGATTCGTTTTTTAAATAATCTATTACTATTTGAGTTTCTTTTTCCGTCCAAACATTTCCAAAAGAAAAATCCTGGTATTTTTTGTTAAAACAATCGGGGCAATTATGAGTACAACCCGTTACGAAAAAGGTTGTTCTGATTCCGGGACCATTAGCTATATCGAATTGTCTTATTTGTCCATATTTCATTATATGTGAAGCACCCTACTGTTAATTTCTTTTGTCCTTCCCTCATTCCAGAAGTTTTCTCCAAGATATCCGCAAGTTCTTCTTACAACTGTAAGTGTGGCCTTATCTTTATTGCCACATTGAGGGCATTCCCATTTATTTTCATCATTTAGCTTGATTTCTCCATCAAAACCACACTCGGCACAATAATCACTCTTTGTATTAAATTCTGCATATTGAATGTTGTCATATATAAATTTAACTAACGTTTCAAGAGCCTCAAGGTTATGTCCCATATTAGGGATTTCTACATAGGATATACATCCTCCGGTTGATCTGTCTTGGAATTTTGATTCAAAGGTAAATTTTTCAAATGCGGAAATATCTTCTCTTACATCAACATGGAAGGAGTTGGTGTAATATCCCTTATCTGTTACATTTTCAATTACCCCGAATCTATTTTTATCAATGGAGCAGAATCTGTGAGTTAGACTTTCTGCCGGGGTAGCGTATAATGTAAATTTTATTCCTATTTCTTCCGTCCATCTCTTAACGGCATCATTTAAATGATCCATTATTTTCATTGCAAATTCATATCCAACAGGATCTGTATGAGAAACACCTTTGGTTAATATTGTAGCTTCATATATGCCGATATAACCAAGAGAAACAGTTGAATATCCATTTAATAGCAGAGGTGCTATTGATTCATGTTTTCCAAGTCTTGCTATTGCACCGTGTTGCCAGTGTATTGGAGAAGAATCACTTGTTACATTTTTAAGATGTTCATATCTTATAACGCCTATTCTTTTTACAAGTTCTAATCTTTTTTCTAAGATTTCGAAGAATTTTTTTTCATCTCCATTTGCAAGTATTGCAACCTGGGGAAGATTTATAGAGCAAGCACCCATATTAAATCTGCCTTCAAATTGATATTGACCCTTTTCATTTTTCCACGCAGGTAAAAAAGCTCTACAACCCATCGGGCTAAATACATTACCTTCGTAATTATTTTTCATTTTTTTTGCACTTATATAATCAGGATACATTCTCTTTGCAGTACATCTTATTGATAGACTTGTTAGATAGTAGTACTTAGAATCTCGTCTTATATTGTTTTCATCAAGTACATATATTAATTTTGGGAAAGCCGGAGTTACATATACTCCTGCATCATTTTTAATTCCTTTAATTCTTTGTTTTAATATTTCTTCAATTATTTGTGCAACTTCGTCAATATAAGGATCATTATCTTCCAAGTGCATGAATAGCGTTACAAAAGGTGCTTGACCATTTGAAGTCATTAGAGTATTTATTTGGTATTGAATTGTTTGAATTCCACTTTCTAAATCTTTTTGGGTCATTTTATTTGCCATTTTTTCAGCAAGTTCTACATCACCGAGAGTTTCAATTGCAAGATTTAGATTTTTCTCATAAGATTTTCTTAAGTATTTACCTAAACAAGAGATGTTTATAGATTGACCGCCATATTGGTTTGATGCTATTTGAGCTATGATTTGAGTCATTACATTGCAGGCAACTTGAAATGATTTGGGAGTTTCAATCATTTTTCCATTTACAACTGTGCCTTTATCGAGCATATCTTTCATGTTTACAAGACAACAATTAAAAATAGGTTGAATAATATAATCCATATCATGTATATGAATAGCTCCGCTGTCATGTGCCTCAACTAAATCAGCAGGAATCATTTTTCTTTTAGCTATGTCTTTTGAAACTTCTCCTGCAATCAAATCTCTTTGTGTAGATGCAATGATTGCATTCTTATTTGAGTTTTCATCCATTACATTAAAGTTTGTTTGGTTAAGAAGACCTAAAATTTCTTTGTCAGTGGTATTTTGTTCTCTTTTAAATGATTGAACTGATTTATATGATTCGTATGACCTTGCCGTTGCAGGATTATTGTATTGTATTAGCTTATAATATACTTGTTCTTCTATGTCATAAATTGATATTGCATCTTCTAACGTATTTGCATAATTTTCGATTTCTTTAGCAATAGTTTTTGCTTGATCTTCAATAAAAATTCCATTGCTTGAATGCATTGCTTTTTCTATTGCTATTTCAATTTTATTAGCATCGAAAGGTACTTTTACACCATTTCTTTTAATTACTTCTGTCATTTTAAACACCCCTAATTATTTTATGAAAATATTATACAATATGTAGTGTTTTATTTCAAGCGAATATTGAAGATATATACAATATATTGAAAAAATAATTACTTAAATAAGTTTAATAAAATAAATTATTTAAAATAAAATAAAAGGGTAGAAATAAAAAGGAGGTATTTTATGAAACTTACAATATTTTCAGATGCAGTATGTACTTGGTCATATGGTGAAGAAAAAGTACTTAGGGCGATAGATTATATATATTGCGGAAAAATTGAAATGGATAATATAATGGCGGGAATGATCTCCGATTATCACGATATACTTCCTATGAATATGAAAGATAATGATTCTGATGAAATGGCTAATAAAATTTTACTTCAAATCTGGCAAACAGGCTCTAATATTCATGGTATGCCTATAATGATAAAAGCACCGAATCTTTTATCAAGAAAAAATCCAAGTACAAATATAATAGATTGTGCTTTTATTGCTGCAAGAATAACGGAATTTTCGCTTTCAAATAAATTTCTTAGGAAATTAAGAGAAGCAACCATGTTAGATGGACTAAATACTATGGATGAAAATATATGTGCAGATATTGCACAAGAGATTGGTATTGATAGGGTAAAATTTATAGAAAATTTTAGAGATTTTTCAAAGGAAGAATTTTTAAATGACAGAATTGCAACATTTGACAGAAGAATGGTTACATTTCCAAATTTTATGTATGTGGATGAAAAGAAGAGAGAGCATGTAATCAGAGGATATAAAACTAAAAATCAGTTGATTGAATTTATAGATAAGTTTTCAAATTTAAAAAAGAGAGACATTATAGCTGATGAAAAACATATTTTGGATTTCATAAAGCAATATAAACGGGTTTTTAGGGTTGAATTGAAGGAAACTTTTGATATATCCGATATTGATTTAGATGAAATTTTGGAAAAGCTTGAAAGACAAGAAGCTATAATTAAAAGTGAAGTGGGAAATGGAATTGAATATAAAGAAAAATAAGCAGTTTATTACTGCTTATTTTTTATATATTCATCAATTTTTTCAGCTGCCGTCTTTCCGGCACCCATTGCTAAAATTACTGTTGCAGCTCCTGTTACAGCATCTCCACCTGCAAAAATTTCAGGTCTTGATGTTTGTCCGAAATCATCTGCTACTATACATCCTTTCCTGTTTGTGTCCAAATTTTTTGTAGTTTGAGAAATTAACGGATTAGGGGAAGTTCCAAGTGCCATTATAATTGTTTGGAATTCTTCTTCGTATTCTGAGTCCGGTATTTGAATAGGACGCCTTCTTCCTGAATCATCAGGTTCTCCAAGTTCATTTTTAACACATTTAAGTGATTTTACCCAACCATCATCGCTGCCTATAATTTCTATAGGAGCAGTGAGCATTTCAAATTTGATTCCTTCTTCTTTTGCGTGATGAACTTCCTCAACTCTTGCAGGAAGTTCTGCTTCCGTTCTACGGTATAAGATTGATACATCGGCTCCAAGTCTTTTTGCAACTCTTGCAGCATCCATTGCAACATTTCCGCCACCAATAACCGCAACCTTATTACCTACATTTATTGGGGTGTCATATTCTTTTTCAAATGATCTCATAAGATTATTTCTTGTTAAAAATTCATTTGCAGAATATACGCCATTTAAGTTTTCACCCGGTATATTCATAAAACTTGGTAATCCTGCACCTGAGCCTATAAATACCGCTTCAAAACCTTGGTCTAGAATTTGATCTATAGTTATTGTTCTTCCTATAATTATATCATTTTCAATTTTAACACCAAGGTTTAATAGATTTTTAACCTCGTGATTTACAACTTCATCCGGTAGACGGAATTCCGGTATTCCATATACTAAAACACCGCCTGCTTGATGTAGAGCTTCAAAGACAGTTACATCATATCCTAATTTTGCAAGTTCTCCCGCACATGTAAGACCGGCCGGTCCTGCTCCGACTATAGCTACTTTATGTCCGTTCGGTTCAGGTTTTTCATTTAGTTTTATGTTATTTTTTCTTGCATAATCCGCTGCAAATCTTTCTAATTTTCCAATTGCAACGGCGTCGCCTCTTTTTGTGAGAATACATCTTTGCTCACATTGAGTTTCTTGTGGACAAACTCTTCCGCAAACTGCAGGCAGAGCAGTATAGCGAGATAGAATTTCAGCAGATTTTCCAAATTCTGAATTTGCAATTGCTTTGATAAATTCAGGAATATTTATTGATACAGGACATCCGCCGACACATAGAGGATTTTTACAATTAAGACATCGCTTAGCTTCTATAACAGCTTCTTCTTCAGTATATCCGAGACACACTTCTTCGAAATTTTTATTTCTAATACTTGCAGGCTGTTCTGAAATAGGAGTACGTTTAAATCTATCAGCTTTCTCGTTTTCAATTTCTCTATGTTGTTTTTCAACGGCAATTTCAAGTGAACAAGTATGTTCCTTATTATCTTTTAATAATTTTTCAGGATTATTTTTGTACTGAGATTGTCTTTTTATAGCTGAATCAAAATCTACAAGATGTCCATCAAATTCCGGACCGTCAACACATGCAAATTTATTTACTCCGCCAATATTTACACGGCAAGCTCCACACATTCCGGTACCGTCAACCATAATAGGATTTAATGAAACTATAGTTTTTAAATTGTAGTTTTTAGTTGTTTGACATACAAACTTCATCATAATCATAGGACCGATTGAAACGCATATATCATATTTTTTATTTTCATTTTCGATTAAATCTACAATTTTATTAGTTACAAGACCTTTAAATCCATAGCTTCCGTCATCTGTTGTGATATATAAATTTTTTGATACTGCTTTTAATTTATCTTCTAATATTACAAATTCTTTTGATTTTGCACCTATTATTACATCTACATCAATCCCATGTTCGAAAAGCCATTTAACTTGAGGATATACAGGCGCAGTTCCGACACCACCTGCAACAAATAAATATTTTCTGCTTTTTAGAGTATTTAGATTATCTTCTATAAATTCTGAAGGATGTCCCAATGGACCTACAAAATCTGCAAAAGATTCATTTATGTTATAATTACATATTTTTTTAGTAGATTCACCAATTACTTGAACTACTATTTGGACGGTACCTTTTTCTTTATCGTAATCACAAATTGTAAGAGGAATTCTCTCTGAATATTTATCGGCAATTACAATAATAAATTGTCCGGGCTTTGCTGAAGCTGCAATGCGAGGAGCATATACATCCATTAAGTAGATATTTGGAGCAAGACACTCTTTATTCAAAATTTTATACATATTTACACCCCATTAATAATTTTATACAAATTAATTATAACACAAAAAAATAGCTTGGAAATTACAAATAAATAAAAGTTATCATATAAATTTACTAATTGCATATCGTTGATAAAACACTATTAAATAGTATTAAAAAAAATACAAAATAATATTTCGAAATACTAAATTAGTAAATGAAGCGTTATAATTAAAAAAATTTGACTTGAGCAATAACTGATAAATTCATTATATTATTAATTTAGTAATTTCCGTCTAATTAAAATAAAAAATATTGAATCTTAAATAAAAACAACACCATAATAAAAAGTATTTAAAATTAGACTTTAATTAGACAATAAGATAGTATTCTATATTTAGTTTAATACATTAACAAGGAATTAAGGTATAGAGTATTATTGTGGGTGAAGAATATGATTATTAAAACAAAAGTAAATGGAATAGAATATGAGACCGATGTAAGTGAAAAATTAAGATTAATAGATTTTCTCAGAGATGATTTGAAACTGACAGGGACAAAAGAAGGATGTTCTGAGGGAGAATGTGGAGCTTGTACTGTCATAATTGATAAAAAGGCAGTTGCATCTTGTTTAGTTCTTGCAGGTCAAGTTGACGGTTGTGAAATTTTAACAGTTGAGGGCTTACAGCAAAATGGAGAGCTTGATATATTACAAAAAAAATTTATAGAACATGGAGCGGTTCAATGCGGATTTTGTTCTCCCGGGTTTTTGATGAGTGCAAAGGCGCTAATGATGAATAATGAAAATCCCACTCTTAATGATATAAAAAGAGCAATAGAAGGTAATATTTGTAGATGTACAGGCTATAAAAAAATTATCGAGGCTATTGATTCTGCAATTAAGGAGGGGAAATAATGTTTTATTCACCTAAAAATGAAATTGAGTTAAAAAATGTTTTATTGAATGCACCTGAAAATACATTTTTTATTGCAGGTGGAACTGATTTAATAATACATCTTAAAAAAAATAATATTACAGAATACAGCATTGTTGATTTGACAAAAATCAGTGATTGGAAAAATATTAGTGAAGACGAAGAATATATATATATAGGTTCTGTTGTAACTATGACAGAACTTTGTGAAAGTGAATTAATAAAAAATAAGCTTACTGCACTTTATAATGCAGCATATAATCTCGGCTCTGAACAAATAAGGAATAAGGCTACAATTGGAGGAAATATTGCCAATGCATCGCAGTCTGCAGATACTATGCTTACTATGTTTTCCTATGGAGCTGATATAAAAATATATAACCCTGAAAACGGTTTTAGGATTGTGCCTATTTACGATGTTGTAATCGGAAGAGAAAAAACATCTTTGACAAAAAATGAAGTTATATGCGAAATAATTATAAAAAAGAAAAATAGAATAAGTGCGTTTAGAAAAGTCGGTTCGAGAATTGCAGTAACAATATCAAAAATAAGTTGTGCAATGGATTTAGAAATGTCTGAGGATGTAATTTTAAATGCAAGTGTATATTTAGGAGCGGTCGGAGTAAAGCCGGTTGAAGCGAAACTTATTGAAGAAGAAATTTTAAATAAAAGGCTAAATGATATTGATATTACAAAAATACAAGAATTGGCATTTAGAGAAATTGAACTTGCAATTCCGACAAGATCTTCAAAATATTATAAAAGAATTGCAATTGAAGGTTTAGTTGAAGATTTATTGGGAGATTTAAAATGAGTCAATATAAATATATAGGGAAAAGTTTAATTAGAGAGGATTCCCTTAGTAGAGTTACAGGGAAAGCAAAATTTATAGGCGATATAAAAAAATATGATATGCTCTATGCAAAACTTGTTTTAAGTGAAAAGCCACATGCAAATATAAGTTTTGATTGTAGTGAAGCTATGAAAGTAGAAGGCATTCATTCTATTTTAACACATAGTGACTTGCCGCAAAAAATGTATAATTCAATGGAATGGTTTTCAGGTGTGTCAGGTTATAAAGATGAGTGTGTACTTAATGAAAGAGCAAGATATGTAGGCGATAGAATTGCAATTGTGATTGGAGAAACCAGAATTGCAGTTGAAGAAGCTATTATGAAGTTAAAGATAAACTATGAAGAATTGCCCGCAGTAATCGGCATTGATGAAGCAAAAAAAGATGAAATAGTAATAAAAAGAGATTCAAATCTTGCCTATGAAAAACATTTGGCGTGTGGAGATTTTGAAAAGGTATGCAAAGAAGCAGACTATATAATTGAAGACAGAGGTTCTACTCCAAGAACACATCATCTTGCCATAGAAAACCATGTTGCACTTGGAGAAATTGATGAATTTGGGAATTTGGTAGTGTCAAGCCCAAGTCAAATAGTTTTTGCAATACAAATGCATTTGTCAAATGTACTTGGAATTCCATATAACAAAGTTAGAGTTATAAAATCCTTGATGGGCGGTTCTTTCGGAGGAAAGCAACAACCTCTTTTAGAAATTATAGTTGGAGCTGTTGCATGGAAGTTAAAAAGGCCGATCCTTTTATATATGGATAGAGAACAAAGCATAAAAGGAACATTTACAAGAAATTATATGAGGGTAAGTGTTAAAACTGCCATCAATAAGGATGGAACAATACTTGGTAGAAAAATATCTACTGAAGTAGACGGTGGAGCATATGATACGAACAATATAAGTATTACAAATGCTTTTGCAAAAAAATTATTCAGATTATACAAAATAAAAAATCAAGAATTTGAAGGTAGAGCATATTATACTAATGCAATTCCTGGAGGAGCATGTAGAGCGTATGGGGGACCACAGGCTCATGCGGTTTCAGAAATAAATATAACTAATGCTGCGTTAAAAATCGGGATGGATCCTTGTGAATTCAGGTTAAAAAATTTAATAGATCCATATGATGATGATCCTGTGGGCGGACCGAATCTTGGTAAAGCCGCAATAAAGGAATGCATCATAAAAGGAATGGAAGCTTTTGATTGGAAAGAAAAATTTAATCATATAAGGGAAAAGAATACGGATAGATATTCTTATGGAGTAGGAGTTGCTTGTGCAAGTCACGGTAATGGTTATCTTGGAGCTTTTCCGGATTTTACAAATATTGAAATGATTCTTTCCGCAGATGGAAGTGTATTGATAAAAAATGCTATACACGAGCAAGGTTGCGGTACGGTTGCATCTCTTGTACAAGTTGCGGCAGAGGAACTCGATCTTGACCCTAAAATGATTTCCATTCCTGAGGCTGATACGTTCATTTCTCCATATGATGCTGCAGGAACTCAGGCAAGTAGAGTAAGCTTTGTAAGTGGAGGAGCAATAATAGAGGCAGCTGAAAAATTAAAAGAAAAGCTTTTTGATACATTAGAAAAGGTTAAAAAACTAAATAAGAATGATTTATATATAGATGATGGATATGTATTGGTTAGAAATTCTGATGAAAAATATAGCTATGGAGAAATAGCGTCATTGAGGGAAAAATTTTTATTCGATCCTACTTCAGTATATGTACACCATGTACCAAAAGGAAATCCGGCTGCACTTGCAGCTTGTTTTGCGGAAGTTAAGGTTGATAAAAAGACAGGATTTGTAGAAATCGTAAAGTTATTAGCTGTACATGATATAGGGAAGCCTATCAATCCTATGCTAGTTGAAGGACAAATTCACGGAGGTTGTCAATTTGTCTTAGGAATGGCTATTTCAGAAGAAGTTGTAATAGACAAAGATGGATATGTAAAAAATGCAAGTCTATCAAAGTATCATACTTTAAATGCACAAGATATGCCTAATGTAGAGGTTATTTTAGTGGAAAGTGATGATGAAACGGCTCCTTACGGATTAAAAAGCGTAGGAGAATTATCAGCGGTTGCACCTGCTCCGGCAGTTTTAAATGCAATAAATCATGCTCTTGGAACTAATATTACCAATTATCCGGCAAATCCGGAAAATATTATAAAGAGCATAGAAAAATTAAGAGAGGAGGAATAAAATGGAGAAATTAATTTTAACAGGAGCTCCATTGACACTTGAAGATGTTTACAGTGTAGCATATTCTAACAGACAAGTTGAAATTTCTGATGATGCCGAAAAAAGAGTAAGAGATGCCAGACAAATTTTATTTGATATGGCAGCTGAGGGTAAACCGGTATATGGATTAAACAGAGGTGTAGGTTGGAACAAAGACAAAGAATTTGATGAAGATTTTTTTGCAGCATATAATAAAAATTTATTAAACAGTCATTGTCTTGGTGTTAAACCATATCACCCGGATGAGCATGTAAGGGCAATTTTACTTTTAAGGTTAAATAAAGCTTTAACAGGACATACCGGAATATCTGCGGAATTGTTGCATCACTATAGAGATTTTCTAAATTATGGAATTCATCCGAGAATTCCTATGAGATCTTCAATAGGAGAGGCTGACATAACAACACTTTCTCACATAGGTCTTGCTTTTATAGGTGAAGAAGATGTAACTTTTAACGGAGAAGTTATGAATTCAACAGATGCTATGAACAAAGTTGGGTTAAAACCTGCAAAGCTTGGTCCCAAAGATGGTCTTAGTATAGTTTCTTGTAATGCACAGGGAGAGGCTATGACTGCAATTTTACTTAAAGAAATAGAAGATATCGTAAAAATGTCTACTATAATATTCTGTATGAGTTTAGAGGGCCTAAACGGCGTTATGGAACAGCTTAGAGAAGATGTTAATGAAGTTAGAGCAATCAAGGGTCAAGAAAAAGTTGCAAAAATGTGTAGAGAATACTTAGAAGGAAGTTATCTTCATGAATATGATCCTGAAAGAGCATTACAAGATCCATTAAGTTTTAGATGTGCCCATTCTGTTAATGGTACAATGTATGATGTAATGGAATATGTAAAAGAGCAACTTGGAATAACTATGAATACAACAGATGATAATCCATGCATAATAATAGATGAAAAATCATCATTTGTAAGTGCAAATTTTGAAATAACATCTTTGGCAATAGGAGTTGAAATGCTGGCAGTAGCGCTTAGTCATTTATCTAAATCTTCTTGTTACAGAATGATAAAATTGGCGGATCCTGCATTTACTAAATTGAATAGATTTTTAACACCAAAGGAAGTTGAAACAATAGCTTTTGGAACTATTCAAAAGACATATACAATGCTTGATACTCAAAATAGAGGACTTGCAAATCCTTCATCTATGGATTTTTATTCTCTTGCCGGAACAATAGAAGACCATGCAAGTAATTTACCTCTTGCTTGTTATAAGATTTTCCAAATGCTTGATAATATAAGATATATTATCGGTATAGAGGCAATGCATGCAGCACAGGCAATTGACCTTAGAGGAAATAAGAAACTTGGAAAGACTACTTCACTTGCATACAAGGTAATTAGAGATGCGGTACCTTTCTATGATAAAGATAGAAATTTAAGTAGAGATATAGAAAAGGTTTATGAAGTAATAAAATCTAAAAAATTATTAGAAATTTTAGAGGTGGAATAAATGAGTGAGAAAAAAATTGATAAAAAAGAAATAAGATGGCCGGTTTTTATACCAGCTTTTGCACTTACACTTTTAGCAGCAATAATAGGTATAGTAAATAATGAAGCTTTAGCAAGTATGTCAAATAAGTTTTTTGGTTGGTCACTTGAAAGTTTTGGATGGTTATATCAAATAGTCAGTGTAGCAGTTTTGATAGTTACATTAGTTATAATGTTTTCTAAAGTTGGTTCAATAAGAATAGGTGGAAAAGATGCAATGCCGAAGTATTCTTTTTGGACATGGTTTGCAATGACATTAACAGGTGGAGTTGCAACAGGTATAGTAAGTTGGGGTGTAAATGAACCTCTAATATATTTAGGAAATGTGTATGGGGAATTGGATGCTCTTGGAATTAAGCCCGGAACAGCAGAAGCGGCAAGATTTGCTATGGGAAGAAGTTTTTATAACTGGACATTTATACCTTATGCAATGTATGCTCTTGCAGGGATTGTAGTAGCTTATGTATATTTTAACAAGAAAAAACAATTGAATGTAACTTCTACACTTGAACCTGTATTTGGAGAAAAAATCAGAAAAGGATTTATTGCAAATATAATAGATACACTTTCAATGCTTGCTATAATCTTAGGACTATCATCAGGACTTACAATGTGTATAGTTTTGATAACTACAGGATTAAATTCTTCTTACGGCTTTGAAAATTCATTTGGATTATTCCTTGCAGTAGGCGTTGTTATAGTTGCACTATTTACACTTTCTTCTTATGTGGGATTAGATAATGGACTTAAAAAATTGGCAGGAATTAATGCGTATTTCTATTACGGATTACTTATATTCTTATTTGTAGCCGGACCTACTCTTTTTATATTGAGAAATACAACAGCAGGATTAGCTGAGTGGTTTAATAATTTCTGGTTATGGGGACTTGATCCTATAGATATAGGAGGGGCACCGTTAACACGTTCTTGGACTTTATTTGACTGGTCTGTATGGATAGCTTATGCACCTGTAACAGGAATATTTTTAGGACAAATTTCTTATGGTAGAACTATAAGAGAATGCTTAATAGTTAATTTAATTCTTCCATCAGTATTTGGTATCATTTGGTTTGGCGTATGGGGAAATACTGCAATAAATATGCAATTAACAGGACAAATGGACTTGGTTGCTACAATTCAAAATTCAAATGCTGTAACAGCACTATTTGAATTTATAAAGAACATGCCATTAAGTGTAATACTTATTCCAATAAACCTATTTGTAATATTAATATCATTTGTAACAGCAGCCGATGCTACAACTAATAATGTTGCATCAATGTGTATTAAGAATATACCGATAGGTTCTGAAGCTCCAAGATATTTAAAAGTAGTTTGGGGAGTTACTATAGGTATAATAGCTATAATTATGGCAGCGTTCGGCGGAAGAGAACAAGGAGTTGAAGGTGTAAAAGCACTTGCTGCGGCAGGAGGATTTGTTGTATTATTCATTTTTATACTACAAATAGTTTCAGCGATAAAAATGTTCTTTATTGATAAGATAGAAGAATAATATTATATATAATAAAAATTTAAATTAAAATAAACCAACTAATATATTAGTTGGTTTATTTTAATTTACCGCTAAAGCATTAAAAAAATAAGCAGTTTAACGATAGAGCAACTTAATCAATTTTTTCATAAGCAGGTATACGCTTACTATGCTTGCTATAAAAGAATAAGTTATAGATTAAGCGTTAAGTGAGTTTTAAATTTATATTATAATTATATCAAATGAGATATAGTATAAGTTTTGTAAAAGAAATATCTCAGATAATATGACAATAGATGTCAAGTTATTATGGTATAATAAACATAGGAGATGTTAAGGCGATGAAAGACAATAGGCTATTTAGGATACTATATTATATTTTAGAAAAGGGAAAAGTTACAGCAAGCGAACTTGCTGATAAATTTGAGGTATCAGTCAGAACAATTTATAGAGATATTGACTCTATCAGCAGTGCCGGTATTCCAATCTATGCAACGCAAGGAAAGGGCGGCGGAATAGAAATTGCTGAGGATTTTGTTCTTAGTAAATCACTACTGTCTGAAAACGAGAAACAACAAATTATGTCAGCTCTTCAAGGATTGGATAATACCGCAATACAGCATGAGAATGAGCTTCTAACAAAACTTTCCGCACTCTTTAAAATGAAAAATACCAGTTGGATAGAGGTTGATTTTAATAATTGGCAAAACAATAAGCTGTATGAACAAACGTTTAATGATATTAAATCTGCAATTTTAAGTAAAAACATTATTTCATTCACATATTTTAGCAGCAATAAAAAAGAAACAAGTAGAAGAGTTAAACCCGTTAGACTACTTTTCAAGAGTCAGGACTGGTATCTATATGCTTTCTGTTTACTCAGAAATGATTTCAGATATTTCAAATTGTCCCGGATAAAGAATTTAGAAATCCATACTGAAAAGTTTGATGACAACTTTGAAGATGCAATACTCAAGAAAGAAATGCCACACGAGAACACAGTGCATATAAAAGTTAAGTTTGATCGTAAAGTTGCTTTCAGGGTATATGATGAACTAAACGGAGAAATTACAGAAGATAATGACGGAAATTTATATACTGAAATAGAAATACCGAATGACTATAACTTATATAATTATATTTTTTCATTTGGAGATGAAGCAGAAGTATTGGAACCTGAAGAAGTTAGAATGCAAATTAAAAAAATGATAAATAAAATGGCAGAAAAATATATAATATGACAGATGGTGTCAAGTATGGTGAGATATAATTATCTTAAATAAAGATAAGGAGGAATAAAAAATGGATACGAAATATTGTCAATGTTGTGGCATGCCTATGGGAGAGGGAACAGAGCTTTATGGTACAAATTCAGATGAAAGCGTAAATGAAGATTATTGTAAGTATTGCTTTGAGAAAAGCGAATTTACTTTTAAGGGAACAATGGAGGAAATGATTGAGATATGCGTTCCTCATGTAGTCGAAGCCAATAAAGATATGAATGAAGATAGTGCAAGAAAAATGATGATGGAGTTTTTCCCAACTCTAAAGAGATGGAAGGAGTAAAAAAATATGCCAAGACCAACGACAAAAAATGATTTAATGGCTGCTGCTAAAGAAAACTATGAAAAATTAAATTTATTTATCTCAAAGATGACTGAGGAAGAGTTAAATACACCATTTGACTTTTCAAAAGATGAAAAGAAAAAAGAAGCCCACTGGAAAAGAGATAAGAACCTAAGAGATGTTTTAATCCATCTCTATGAATGGCATCAGCTTATTTTGAATTGGGTACATTCCAATCAAAAAGGAGAAGAAAAACCGTTTTTGCCTGCGCCGTATAACTGGAAAACTTACGGAGATATGAATGTTGAGTTTTGGAAGAAACATCAAAATACTTCTCTTGAAGATGCAGCAGAAATGTTTCATAAATCCCATAGTGATGTTTTAGCATTAGCTGAAACATTTACAGACAAAGAATTGTTTTCCAAAGGCGTCTATAAGTGGACAGGGGGGAGTACACTGGGTTCCTATTTTGTAAGTGCAACCTCAAGTCATTATGATTGGGCAATGAAAAAGCTTAAAGCTCATAAGAAAAATTGTAAGTTAAAATAGAGGGAATTAGGGTAGTAAAGTGCATTTTAAAGAAGTAAAAGGAATTCTCTCTTCAAAGAATGGAATGAATTTATTCAGAGGCTGCACTAATGGGTGTATTTATTGCGACTCAAGAAGTGGATACTATCATATGAAACATAAATTTGAAGATGTATAAGTAAAAGAAAATTGAACACAGATAGCAGATATATTAACCAAAGATAAAGTCCTTATCCCATCAGCCTACCAATGATAAATGAGTATATAGAAAAAGTTGTAATCCATGAAGCAACAGGAGGAAGACAAGGCAAAGACAGAAAATAACAAGTTGATGTGTATTTTAACTTCATAGGTAACTGTCAAGTGCCACAGAAAATTGATATAGAAAAAATGGCTTAAAAATGGTATAACATAAGGTGAAAAAGAGATAAAATTAAAAGTTTGTGAAGGAAACTAAAATGAATCAATACTTGAAAGAAACTAAAATGCTGGATTTTTCAAATCCGAGTATTCAAAAATTAATAGAGATGAAGCGTTGGGAAGAAGAAAATAAGTTTGATTGTCTTAAAGCTATTTATAATTTCGTAAGAGATGATATAGTATTTGGGTACAATGTGGATGACAGTATTCCTGCTTCTAAAGTTCTTGATGATGGATATGGTCAATGCAATACAAAAGGAACTCTTTTTATGGCATTGCTTCGTGCCTGCAAAATTCCTTGCCGAATCCATGGATTTACCATAGATAAACAACTACAAAAAGGTGCAATGAGTGGGTTTGTTTATAAAAATGCACCCCAAAATATATTTCACAGCTGGGTTGAAGTGTATTTTGAAGATAAATGGTATGAACTGGAGGCTTTTATACTGGATCAAAAATACTTATCCAAGTTGCAAAAACAATTTGCAAACTGCACTGGATCTTTTTGCGGATATGGGGTTGCGGTAAAGGATTTTCAGCATCCAGTAATTGATTTTGACAGAAACAACACATACATACAAAGTGAGGGAATAACTAAGGATTTTGGAGTATATGATTCTCCGGATGAATTAATGAAAAATCATCATCAGGAGCTATCAGGAATCAAGACTTTTGTATATAGACATTTGGGAAGGCATTTGATGAATTGGAATGTAAAGAACATAAGAAAATCTTAAATCCCAGTTTGTCACATTAACAACTAAATATGACTAACACAGGGACAGTAAATCAAAAAGGTTTACTGTTTGGAAGTTGTGGAGGTAATTTGAATGGATGATAAAGTAAAAGAGTTTTGGATTAAATTTTGCAACGAAAAGAAATTACCGATAGATATAAAATATCAAGCTTGGAGTTTCGGCAATACAAAAGAGATGGCTGATAAATTGGCAGAATTAGTTAATTGTAATATTAAGACAGCTACGACTTCAGCATTTGAATTATATGAAATGGGAGACGATATACCACAAGTGGGAGAGTATAATATAATTCTCAATGGTTCTAAAGAGCCTGTATGTATTACACAAACAAAAGTAGTGTATATGATGCCTTATAACTTAATTACACCGGAACATGCATGGCATGAAGGTGAAGGTGATAGGAGCTATCAGTATTGGAGAGAGGTTCATGACAGCTACTTTTTTGAAGAATATAAATCGGTAGGAAAAAATTTCTATGAACAAGCTCCAATGATATGCGAAGTATTTGAAAAGATTTATTAGACAATTCCAAGTTTGTCTAATTGAATAGAATAATTTTTGAAACAGTAAAACACAAAGATTTGCTGTTTTTTCTTTGTCTAAAAACGGAAAGGAGGACTTATGGAAGAAAAAAGAGAGATAAAAAAACTGCAATATAAACAGTTAATAATGGATATTGGAAAGACGAAACACACTGTAAACCTACATTTTAAGCAAGGCACAGGGGAAACATATAAAGATAAAATATTAAAGCTAATCAAGAGAGAAACGGAGAAGATATAAATTTGTCAAAGAAATTTTGTTATGTCCTTTAGCCAACCATTACACTTTAATATTTTCATTCATTACGGAGAACTCGGTATGTTCAGATGCTGAAGTTCTCTTTTTTGTTTTCAGATAAGAAGATAAGAAATAATATGTAGATAAAAATTTAAAAAAGAATCTTAAAATACAAAATATATATGATTATTTCTCAAATTTCATATCTGATTTCAGAGAAGATATAAGGTTATATCTATAATAATAGAAAGAATAAATAAAGAAATTACTTTTGAATAAATAGTTAAAATATTATAAATATTTATTTTGATAACTATTAATATTTAAAATTTGTGGTAAACTATTTAAGTTAAAAGTTTTTGGGGGAGATATTTTGAAAAGTAAGAAAAGTTTATTGCAATATATTTTTATAATCTTATTTTTAGTAATTAGCTATGATTTGTTACTGGAATTGTTTTTTGCATTTTATTTTTATGGAAAGGCAGCTTTGTTCGGAGAAAATTTTAAAATTTTTAATGATGGAGATTTTTTTCTTGAAACACTATCTTGTATAATTCCTTTAATTGTATATTCTGTATGGTTTTTTGCTTTAAAAAAGAATAATGATGATAAAGTGAGTTTTGAAGAGTCTGTAATATCAAAGATAGTTAAGTGCAGTATAATAACATTTGGTTTGGGCGGAATATCATCATTATGGTTGGAATTTGTTGATCGTTATTTATATAAAATTTCAATTTTCAAAAATAGCTATGACAGCTTCAATGATACGTGGTCCGGTGTTGTAGAAGAACCGTATATATTTGTATTTCTTTCAGTGGTAATTTTAGGGCCGATTGTAGAAGAATTGCTTTTTAGAGGTCTTATATATAATTATTCTGATAAGATAAAGAGTAAGTTGTTTCCTGTGATTGTTTCTGCGTTACTTTTCGGTATTTGGCATAGGGAATTGGTTCAATCAGTATATACAATTTCCTTAGGATTTGGTATAGCTCTTGTATACAAAGATATGAAGTCGTTAATTTGGCCAATATATGTTCATATATTAAATAATTTTATTTCGTCTTTTCCGGATTTTATATATAATGATGCATTTTTAAATGCAATAGATTATTTATCATTTATAATGATAATACCGACATTTTATTTTATGTATAAGATGATTAAAAGGATGTATACCCAAACTTCTATACAAATAGAAAGTTCGGATACTTTAGAGTAGGATTTCCTACTCTTTTTTTATTAATATAGTATGCTTTATAAGGTTGAAATTATTGAAATATGGATTTTGTTGTAGTATATTAATAAATAATAATTATATAGGTTGTGATTAATTGAGAGAATTTAGTAGAAAGTTAAAAAAGGTAGTTGTGAAAATTGGTTCATCTTCAATAACACATGACAATGGAATTATAAATTTACAGAAGATTGATGAACTTGCATGGGAACTTTCAAATTTAAAAAATCATGGTATAGATGTGGTTTTAGTTTCATCCGGAGCAATTGCTGCAGGAGCAAAGAGATTAAATTTAGCTGAGAGACCTAGAGATACTGTTGGAAAACAAGCTGCATCCGCAGTAGGGCAAGTAGCTCTTATGAACACTTATAACAGAGCATTTAATGAGTTTAGCTATCAAGCGGCACAAATTTTATTGACAAAGCAAATTGAGACAGATAGTGTAATGAGAGAAAATTCAAAAAATACATTTCAAAAATTATTAAGTATGAATGTAATACCAATAGTAAATGAAAATGATACGATTTCAACATTTGAGATAGAATTTGGAGATAATGACACATTATCTGCAGTTGTAGCAAGAATTGTTGATGCTGATTTACTTATATTATTATCGGATATAGATGGTTTATATAATGATGATCCGAAGAAAAATGAAAATGCAAAGTTTATTTATGAAGTTAATGAAATTGATGAGAAATTAAAAATGATGGCAAAGGACTCTTCTTCAAATGTAGGTACAGGCGGAATGACAACTAAGATAAATGCTGCAAAAATGTGCATGGAGAAGGGGATAGATGTTGTTATTGCTAATTCAAATGATATTAAGAATATAAGAAGGGTAGTAGGAGGAGAAGAAATTGGAACAATCTTTAAGGCAAAGTCTTGAAAATATTGCAATTAAATCTAAAAATGCCAATAGACAGCTTTCAAAATTAAGCTCTAAGGAAAAGAATAGTATATTATCAAATATAAAGAAAAATATAATTTTGAAAGCTGATGAAATTATAAAAGCTAATTTAATTGATATGGATAATGCTAAAAAAATCGGGTTAAAAGAAGGTGTACTTGATAGACTTTTGCTTACAGAAAATAGAGTTAGAGCCATGGCAGAGTCGGTAGAAACTCTCATAGATTTAAAAGATCCTGTCGGCAATATTTATGATATGAGAACTCTTGAAAATGGGCTTATAGTTGGAAAGAAAACTGTACCCATAGGAGTTCTTGCAATAATATATGAAGCAAGACCAAATGTTACATTAGATGCTTCAATACTTGCCATAAAGTCATCAAACTCACTTATTTTAAGAGGTGGAAAAGAAGCTATAAATTCAAATATTTCAATAGTAAAGATAATAAGGGAATCTATTTCTGAATTGGGATATGATGAAAATATGATTTGTTTAATTGAAGATACCACAAGAGAGTCATCAGTAGAGCTTATGAAATTAAAAGGATATATAGATTTACTAATACCAAGAGGTAGCGCAAGTTTAATAAATTCAGTAATTGAAAACTCAAAGGTTCCGGTTCTTGAAACAGGAGTTGGGAATTGTCATGTATATGTAGACAGCAGTGCAAAAATTGAAATGGCATTAAATATAATTGAGAATGCAAAGACTTCAAGAATTGGAGTATGTAATGCTATGGAGTCATTACTTGTAAGTGAAGATATATCTGACAACTTTTATGAAGGACTACAAAAAATTATTAATCAATATAATATAATAATACATGGATGCGAGAAGACCATGGATAAGATTAATAATGTGATTTATGCTACAGATGAAGATTATGGAAAGGAATATTTAGATTATGAAATGTCTATGAAAGTGGTTAGCGGAATAGATGAAGCAATAGATCATATATATAGATATTCTACAAATCATTCTGAAGTTATTATTACAGAAAATTATGAAAATGCTATGAAATTTTTAAATGGAGTAGACTCTGCATGTGTATATGTAAATGCAAGTTCAAGATTTACTGATGGTGGAATTTTTGGATTTGGAGCTGAAATTGGAATTTCTACACAAAAGTTGCATGCAAGAGGTCCTGTTGGGTTGAATGAGCTCACAAGCTCAAAATATGTTATTTTAGGTTCTGGACAAGTAAGGGAATAATTATGAAATATATAAGTACAAGAGGAAATTCGAAATTAAATTCAAGTTACGAGGTAATTTTAAAGGGACTTAGTGATGATGGAGGACTATATCTTCCTGAAAGTTTTCCTGAAATTGAATTTAGTAATGAGGAAATTGAAAAATTAGATTATATTTATTTTGCTAAAAAAATAATAGGAAGTATATTTGATGACTTTAATAAAGAAGAATTATATAGTGCTATTGAGTTGGCATATTCAACATTTAAAGGCAACATAGTTCCTATAAAAAAGCTTGATAATAAATATGTTATTGAATTATATCATGGTCAAACTTTTGCATTTAAAGATTTTGCACTATCATTATTACCAAGGCTTATAAGTATTGCAATAAAACATTCTGGATTAGATAAAAAAATTTTAGTTTTAACCGCTACTTCCGGAGATACAGGAAGTGCGGCATTATATGGTTTTAAAAACGTAGAAAATACTGATATTGCAGTTTTTTATCCTACAGATGGTATTAGTGAAATTCAAGAGAGACAAATGGTAACACTTGATGGTAAGAATACCCATGCAATTGCAATAAGAGGAAATTTTGATGATGCTCAGTCTTCGCTTAAAAAGATTTTTAATGATGTGCAATTTAGAGAATATCTTAATATGAAAGGATATGAATTATCATCAGCTAATTCTATAAATATAGGAAGGCTTATACCACAGACTGTATATTATTTTTATAGTTACTATTATCTTGTGAAAAACGGTTATATAAAAAATGGTGAGAAAATTTCTGTAAGTGTTCCTACAGGAAATTTCGGAAATATTTTAGCGGCATATCTGTCTAAAAAAATGGGATTACCTATTAATAATTTAATATGTGCTTCAAATAAAAATAATGTACTTACAGAATTTATAAATAGAGGTATTTACAATATAAATCGAGAGTTTTTTGTCACTAATTCTCCTTCAATGGATATTTTAATTTCAAGTAATTTAGAGAGATTTTTATACTATGAACTTGGCGAAGATTCTGAAGAGATTAAGTTCTTAATGGAATCGTTGATGAAGAATGGAAAATATTTTATTGACAGCAGAAGGCTTAATAATATAACGGCATATTATTTTGATGATGATAGAACTATAGATGAAATAAAAAAAATATATGATGAGTATAATTATTTAGTGGATACACATACTGCGATAGGGTTACTTGCTGCGCAAGATTATGAAAAATTTAATAAGGACGAAAAAATACTGGTTGCAGCTACTGCATCACCGTTTAAATTTATAAATTCAATAGCTGAGGCACTTATGATGAATTCAAATGATGAAATTAGTGCTTTAAATACTTTGGAAGAAAAATTTAATATAAGTGTTCCTGTTGAATTTAAAGATTTATTTGCAAAAGATATAAAAAATAAAATGGTAATAGAAAAAGATGAAATAAAAGATTATATAAGGAGGATAATAAAATGATCATAAAAGTGCCGGCTACAACGGCAAATTTAGGGCCAGGATATGATAGTCAAGGTATGGCATTAAAATTATATAATTTTTTTAAAATAGAGCCTTGTAGTTTCTTAGATGAGAAGTTAAATGATAACCTTATTTATAAATCTTTTAGATATTTTTACGATGAAAACAATATTGAAGCGCCAAGTATTTCTATAAAAGTAAAATCTATGATTCCGATGACTCGAGGACTTGGCAGCAGTGCTACTTGTATAGTTGCAGGATTAATGGCTGCGAATGAGTTGAGTAATTTAAAATTGGATAGGAAAGCTATTTTAAGATATGCTACAAATATAGAGGGACATCCGGATAATGTCGCTCCTGCAATTTTTGGAGGACATATCACTTCAATAGTGGAAGATGAAGTATATTTTTATAAAACTCATATTGATAAAAATTTTAAATTTAATGTATTGGTTCCAAATTTTAAAATGCAAACAAGTAGAGCAAGAGAAGTTGTAAAAAAAGAAGTTAGGTTATCTGATGCAGTTTCAAATATTGCAAGAGCAACATTGATTTCAAATGCACTTAACAGTGGAGATTTTAATCTGCTTAAAGGAGCGGCTAAGGATTTATTACATGAACCCTACAGAAAACAACTGATAAGCGATTATGATTATATTAAAAGCATATGCAGCGGTAATAATGCAGTCCTATTTATAAGCGGGGCAGGACCAAGTTTACTTGTAATATCTGAAAGGGATAACAATGATATAGATAATGCTCTTAAAAATTTAAGCAATATAATTTCAAAATGGAGAATTCACAATGTTGAAGTTGAAAATGATGGAGCTAAAATAATATTTTAGATTATGGATATAATTAAATAAAAAAATAAAATTGGTTAAGTGCAAACTTAACCAATTTTTAGTTTAATAATTTATTAAATGACGTTATTATAGAACAATTTAAAAATAGTAACATGTTAATTAAATATTGAACAAAAGTAAACTCTATAATATATTATAAGTAGAGGTGCATTATGATTTATTTGTTATTGTCAATGATTTTAGGAATAGTCTTAGGTGACTGTTTAAAAATAAATTTAATATATCTTGCCATTTTAGTTATGCTATCATCTACATACTTTTTTTATTTTAAAAAATTTAAGACCGGAATATCTTTTTTATGTATTATATTGTTTATAATCTCTTTTTTAAATGTGAGTATGAGGACATCAAATCAATTAAATGAAAGTGTAAATATTAAAGCTGAAATTGTAGATGATTATATAAATAATGAAAGTAAATACATTGCATCTTCATCTATATTTAAAAAATATTTATTATATTCAAAAGAAAAGTTAAGTATTGGAGATATTGTTATTATTTACGGAAGCTCTGCGATACCTGAAGGGAAGATGAATTTTAGTGATTTTAATTATAAAAATTATTTAAAATCGAAAGGAATATATGAAATTATATATTCAAATTCAGTGAAAAAAGTCGGAGAAAGTAAAAGTTTAAAGCTAAGAACATATTTTAAGGATTATATTACAGACACGGTATCAAAGAATTTATCTGATAAAAATGCAGATATTATAAATTCTATATTGCTTGGAAATTCAAATTATATTGATAAAGATATTAAAGATAATTTTAGAAATATTGGGCTTTCTCATATGCTTGCCATTTCGGGACTTCATATGGGAATACTTATGATTATTTTTGAGGGAATATTAAAATTATTTGGAATTTCAAAAGTTTTAAGAAGGAGTATAGCTCTTTTATTTTCATTTGTATATTTATACTTAATTTCAATGCCAATAGGGGCATTTAGAGCATATTTGATGTTTGGATTTATGTTTATGTCATTTTTGTTTAAATATAAATATACTTCATTTAATGCACTCATTTTAAGTGCAATGATTACAATTTTAATAAATCCATTTTCCATATATTCTCCGTCGTTTTTACTCAGCTATTTGAGTGTGCTTGGAATTATATTATTTTATAAAAAATTCGAAATATTATTTCAAAAAAATTATTTCGGCAAAAGCTTGGCACTGACTCTTTCTGTGAATATTATGTTATTTCCGGTAAGTATATACTTATTTAGAGAATTTTCTGTTTTGGGTTTCATATCAAATGTTTTTCTATTGCCGTTATATAGTTTTGCAATAATACTTTCATATATTTTAATTATATTTAAGCCTATTGCATTTCTTATTGCACCATCAATAAATTTTATATTGAATGTTGCAAGTTTTTTAGCTGTAAAAATTAATGATTTTAGCTTTTTAAATTTAGAGTTTGCTGAAATTTCTATCATTTCAGTTTTTATTTTATATTCCAATTTTATTATAATCAAATATAAAGATATTTTTATTAATTTTTATAAATTTAATATATCTGTTTTAATAAGTTTAATATTAATAATATTAATTAATTCAGCTATGTTTTTATACGATTATAATAATTCGTTTGAGCTTAATTTTATATATGTAGGTCAAGGAGATTGCGCCATTGGAAGAACTAATAATAGATATTTTATGGTTGACACCGGGGGAAGTTCAAATGAAAACTACAATCCGGGTAAAAAATATACATTAAACTATTTGAAAGCTAAGGGAATAAATAAAATTGATAAAGTTTTTATATCACATTTTGATGAAGATCATGTTGATGGACTACTTGATATTATTGATGAAGTTAAAATAAAAAGTCTTTATATATCATATATAGAAGACAATAAATATTTACAAAAGGCATTAAGTAAGGGAATGAATATATACCTTGTACAAAAAGATGATTTAATAAAGATGGATGATAACACATTTTTTAGAATAATTTCAGATGTTGACGAATATAATTCTTCAAATGATAAGTCGATGGTTATGATATTAAATCATAGAGGGTTTAAAATTTTATTTACAGGAGATATAGAACAAACTGAAAGTAATATTACTGAAACCTGTAATTTGTTGAAAGTTGCACATCATGGTTCAAAAACTTCTACATCAGAAGAATTTTTGAAAACTGCTAAACCTAGATATGCGGTAATAAGTTGTGGAATTAATAATTCTTATAGGCATCCTCATTCAGAGGTTATTAACAGATTACAAGAAAATAATGTAATAACCAAAGTTACAAATGAGGTTGGAGAAATAAATTTAAATATTAAAAAGAATTCTATTATTTTTAAAGGTTTTAAGGAAAAAGATGGAAGTTTTGGTATAATTACATTATTAACTTATATAGTTATTATTGCATTTGTAAGAGAGTATGGTGAATATATTGCAATACAGGGAAATATACAAAAAAGATATTAGCGGGGCATTTCTGTTTTATGGTTATGAAAGGCTTTTAATGGACAATGCAATCGAATATGTAAAGAAAAAATATGTAAGTAGAGGAATGGAAACTTTTAATTTGTCATTATATGACGGAAATAATTTAACGGAAGATAAGCTTATGTCATCTTGCGAAACACTTCCTGTTATGAATGATAAAAGAGTTATATTCGTAAAAGGAGCTAATGCGTTTTCAGAAAGTGTTACAAAAGAATTTTATAAATTTTTGGATAATATCGGAGAATTTTTAATATTAGTATTTCTTGATGAAGACAATAAAATAGATAAAACAAAAACCTTCTATAAATATTTTTCTAAAAATAATAGAGCTATAGAATTTCCTAAATTAAGCGGAAAGGACATATTTAATTTTATTGAAGGATATTTAGTTAGAAAAGGATTTGATATTAGTAAATCGGATATTAGTTATCTTAGCTTAAAATCAGGTTATGATTCTAAAAATTTAGATATGACTTTGTATGATTTAAAAAATGAACTTGATAAGATGCTTGTTTTATCTGAAGTTAAGAAAATAGATAGGGAAGTTATTGATAGGTCTATGACTCAAAATGCCGATTCAAATATTTTTAATTTTTTAGATGCACTTTGTAATAAAAATACTGAAAAATCACTTATGGAATTTAAAAAATTACATTTATTGAATGAACCTATTGAGAGAATATTTTCTATGATTGTAAGACAGGTTAGGCTTCTAATAATGTATGGAGATTTAAAATCTAACGGATATAAAGATGTACAAGCTATGAATTATATGGGAATAAAACAATATGAGTATTCAAAAATTTCAAAGTTTTCGCATAACTTTGATTTAAAATTTTTATATCAGTTTTATGAAAAGTTGTTAAATATTGATGAATATTTTAAAACAACACAACTTTCGAAATATATTTTATTAGAAATGCTAATAGTAGAATTTACAAAATAAAATTAGAAAACCTGAGGAATATTCCTCAGGTTAATTTATATCTGACTATTTTATAGAAATGTGCGATACAATTACATTCTAATTTTGTTGATAATTAGTTTGCCTTGTTAAATTTAAGAGTAAGTCTTGAAATTTTTCTTGCTGCTGCATTTTTATGAACGATATTGTTGTGAGCAGCTTTTTTTAGTTTTTTATCAACAAGCTTTAATAGTTCTCTCGCTTCATCTATATTACCAGCTTCTAATGCTGATTCAAATTTTTTAACAGCTGATTTAACTTCAGTTTTGATTGATTTGTTACGAGCGTTATTTCTCTTAATAACATCTATTCTTTTAATAGCTGATTTAATATTTGCCATGTAATTCACCTCCACAGTTAATCTATAAGCTTTTAGTATTTTAACATTAATTTAGTAACAATGCAAGATTTTATTTATTAAAGTCTAATAAAATCCAATTCTACAAGATTTGATAAATCTCTTCCAAGTTCAGTTAAGTAAATAGTTTCATTTTTAATAGTAATTAGATTTAAATTAATATTTTTAGAAATTTCATTTTTATAATAATTTAAAAAATCTATTTTAAAAATTTTATTTATTGAAGAGATGTTAATTCCGCTGTTTAACCTAAGTCCCATTGTTATAAATTCATTTATTCTATCTTTATTATCTAAGACCTCAAAATCTTGAACCGGCAAATTTGAAGTTTTAATTATTGAATAATATTTTTCAAATGAATTATGGTTATAAAATCTTAAATTGTTTATATTTGAATGTGAGGAAATACCCAGACCCAAATAATTTTTTAATTTCCAATACCTTAAATTGTGTTTTGATTCAAATTCAGATTTTGAAAAATTTGAAATCTCATATTGTTTGTATCCTAAGTCATCAAGTGAATGAACTATATAGTGATACATATCTCTATCTTGATTTTCATCCGGAAAAATCAGTGGATTAACTTGGTTTATATCATATAGTTTAGTTCCTGTTTCTAAAATTAAACTATAATATGAAATATGAGCAGGATCCAACAGTTTTATATATTTGATAGATTCTTTAATATCTTCAAATTTTTGAGAGGGAAGTGCAAGCATTAAGTCTAAATTGAAATTTTTTATGTTATATTTTCCAAATAGTTTGCATGCAGAAATAATATCTTCTTTTTTATGAATTCTTCCTATTTTTTTTAATATATCATCATTAAAACTTTGCGCTCCCATTGAAAAACGGTTAATTTTTGAGTTCAAATATAATTTTAATTTTTCACTTGATACTGAATTGGGGTTTAGTTCAATAGTTATTTCACAAGATTTTTCAATTGTGGAAATTAAATTGATTTTTTCCATTAATTTAAAAATATATTTTGGATTTACAGAACTTGGCGTTCCGCCACCTATAAATATACTGACTATTTTTTTGTCTTTTAAAAAATCCTTATATAAAAATAATTCTTTATATAAATTTTCAAAATAATCATTGACGTTGTTTTCGTTTATAATTGATGAATAAAAGTCACAATAGTAACATCTACTCTCACAAAATGGAACGTGTATATATAATGATATATCTTCAGTTGAATTTTTATTAAGTATAAAGTCCGATATAAAATCGGACTTATTAATTTTCTTCATCATATTTTAATACCGTTAAGAATGCTTCTTGAGGAACATCAACCTCGCCGACAGTTCTCATACGTTTTTTACCTTCTTTTTGTTTTTCTAAAAGTTTTCTCTTTCTTGAAATATCTCCGCCGTAGCATTTTGCAAGAACATCTTTTCTAAGTGCTTTTATAGTTTCTCTTGCTATTATTTTATTTCCTATTGCCGCTTGAATAGGTACTGCAAATTGATGTCTTGGAATTACATCTGTAAGTTTTTCGCAGATTCTACGACCTTTATTATAAGCTGTAGATTCATGTACGATAATTGAAAAAGCATCTACAAGAGTTCCGTTTATAAGTATGTCAAGTTTAACCAGGTCGGATTCATTATATCCTATCAATTCATAATCATATGAAGCATAGCCTCTGGTTCTTGATTTAAGGGCATCAAAGAAGTCATATATAACTTCATTTAACGGAAGATTATATTTTATAAGAGCTCTTGTTTCTTCAAGGTATTCCATACCTAAGAATACACCTCTTCTATTTTGGCATAAATCCATTATTGCGCCTACATAATCTGTTGGAGTCATAATTTCGGCTTTTACAATCGGTTCTTCCATTTTAAGTATTTCAGCGGGACTTGGCATATTAGTAGGATTTTGTATTTCTACTATACTTCCATCTGTCTTTGTTATTTTATATATAACTGACGGAGCTGTTGTAACTAAATTAAGGTCAAATTCTCTTTCAAGTCTTTCTTGGATTATTTCCATGTGAAGTAATCCTAAAAATCCGCATCTAAATCCAAAACCGAGGGCAACAGAAGTTTCAGCTTCAAAAACTAATGCCGCATCATTTACTTGCAGTTTTTCAAGAGCTTCTCTTACGCTGACATATTCTTCTCCTTCAGCAGGATATATTCCGCAGTAAACCATAGGAACTACTTTTTTATATCCAGGAAAGGGCATTGCAGTAGGAGTTGATGGAGATGTTATGGTATCTCCAACTGTTGCTTCTTTTACATTTTTAATGCTTGCTGTTATATAGCCTACATCACCTGCTGATAACTTGTTCAAAGGCATAAGACCCGAAGTAGTAACACCGACTTCTACAACTTCAAAAACCTTTTTGGTTGAGAACATCATTATTTCATCGCCGGGTTTAACGCTTCCGTCTTTTATTCTGACATAACATATAACACCCTTATAAGAGTCATAATATGAATCAAATATCAAAGCTTTAAGCGGGGCATTTTCATCTCCGTTAGGAGCCGGGATATCTTCAATAATGCGTGTAAATACATCTTCTATTCCTATACCTCTCTTAGCTGATATCAGCGGAGAGTTTTCGCAATCAATACCAATAATATCTTCGATTTCTTTTTTTACTTCGTCGGCTCTTGCGCTTGGGAGGTCTATTTTATTAATTATAGGTACGAGCTCTAAATTTTGATCAATCGCTAAATATACATTTCCGAGAGTTTGAGCTTCAACACCCTGAGTTGCATCAACAACAACTAATGCTCCCTCACATGCTGCAAGAGATCTTGAAACTTCATAGTTAAAGTCTACATGTCCCGGAGTATCAATCAAATTGAAAATATATTCTTTGCCGTCATTAGTTTTATGGACAAGTCTTATGGCTTTTAACTTTATTGTGATACCTCTTTCTTTTTCAAGTTCCATAGAATCTAAAACTTGTGACTCCATTTCACGTTCGGTAAGCATTCCGGTTTTTTCAATAAGTCTATCAGCAAGAGTTGACTTTCCGTGATCAATATGTGCGATTATTGAAAAATTTCTAATATTATCTTGTCTATTTGTCATTTAAACCTCCGACAATTCCAAAATTTGATATCGGCCAAAAGCGAAGAACTACAATTCCTCTTATTGAAGTTTTATCTATTGCTCCAAAAATTCTTGAATCTGAGCTATTATATCTGTTATCACCCATTACAAAGAATTCATTTTCTGAAAGATGCCATTCAGATTGATTTTGTATTGGAGTTTCAATATTATTATCTAAATAATTTTCAGATAAAAGTTCGTCATTTATATATACTTTTCCATTTTCTATTTTAACACTATCGCCGGGAATGCCGATAATTCTTTTTATATATTCTCTTCCTGATTCATCAGGAGCATCTAAAATTACAATATCTTCTCTATTTGGACTTTTAAATTTTAGCGGAAACACTAATGTAATTAATCTGTCATTGGGTTTTAAGGTAGGATACATAGATTCTCCGACAACAATATTGACATTAAAAATAAATTGTCTAATTAAAAATGCAAGAACAAATGCCGATATAAATATTAAAATAAAACTTAGAAAAGATTCTTTCTTTGGTTCACTCATAATTCACCTCATATATTTTAAAGTTGGTTAATTTTAATAATCTAAAACTAAACTATATTTTAACACAGTTTTTGTATAATTAAAATAATGACAATAAAAAGAAAAATATATTTGCAAAAAAAGTATTGACAATCTTTGACTAAGGATATATATTATATATAGGGTTTAGCACTCAACAAATAAGAGTGCTAACAAAAGGTGATAATATGGATGAGAGAAAAATAGAAATATTAAATGCTATAATAAATTCTTATATAGATTCTCCTAATCCTGTAGGTTCCAGAACTATTTCAAAGGATTTCAACTTGGGAATAAGTTCAGCGACAGTTAGGAATGAAATGGCAGATCTTGAAGATTTAGGATATTTGAATAAGCCTCACACCTCTGCAGGGAGAATTCCATCCAATAAGGCCTATAGGTTTTTCGTAGATCATATTCAAAAAGAAATTTTTGAATATGATATAGATTTTATTGAAGACTATGACATAAGAGATTTAATTTTACAAAATGCCAATAGCTTAGATGATATTTTTAAAAACACTGTAAAACTTCTTTCTGATTTTACAAAGTGTACATCTTATGTAGTAGCATTAAAAAAACCCGACACTGAAATAAAATTTATTCAGTTACTAAATATTGATGAATATTCAATACTTTTGCTTATTGTTGGAAATAGAGGAGTAGTTGAAAAACAAATTGTAAATACACAAGTATCCATTTCTGATGATGACTTACATGAAATTTGTAAAAAATTAAATGAATATCTCTGTGGAATAGATTTTCAAAAAATAGGTGGACTTAAAGTTGTTTTGAAAGGTTCTATGGTAAAATATGGAGAATTTATTTCAGATATAATAAAACGAGCAAGCACTTTTAACGAAAAAGTCAGTCAATTTGATTTTTATTATGATGGATTGAATAATATTTTGAGTTTTGAAGAATATTATGATATTGAAAAAGCAAGAAATTTTATTAAGTTTATTGAAGATAAAAAATCAATTTTAAAACTTATAAATTATTCCGAGAAATCTGATTTTGATGTGATAATAGGCGATGAAAATGAAGATGAACTGATGAAAAACAATTCGATTATAAGAGCAACATTTAGACCTAAAAATCAGAGAATAGGACAAATAGGAATTATAGGTCCGATAAGAATGGATTATAGAAAACATATAAAGACTGTAAAATTATTCAGAGATAATTTGTCTTATGTTATAGATAAAATAGTGAGGTGATTTAATTGTCAGATAATAAAAAGGTTAAAGAAGAAGTTGTTGAAGAAGTTAATGAAACAATGGAAGAACCTGTAGATAATTCTCAGGAGGTAACTACTGAAGAAGATATTGATGAAATTGATAGTGAAGTTAATCTTATAAAAGATCAATTTTTAAGACTTCAGGCTGATTTTGCTAATTATAAGAGAAGAACAGAAGTTGAAAGAAAGGAATATATAGAACTTGGAACTAAAAAAGTTATGCTTGAATTAATTCAAATAGTAGATAACTTTGAAAGAGCTATAGAATCTAAAGGGGAAAAAGATACATTTTTTGACGGCGTAGAATTAATTTATAAACAACTTATGGAATTGCTTGAGAAAAATGGAGTTACAGAAATGAATTCATTAAATGAAAAATTTGATCCTAATCTTCATCATGCAGTTCTCATAGAGCAAAAAGATGGCATTGAAGAGGGAATTGTAATAGAAGTATTACAAAAAGGTTATATGATAGGTGAAAAAGTACTTAGATCAGCAATGGTTAAGGTATCTAAATAAAAAATAAAATAATCTCTTAAGGAGGAAATAATAATGGGAAAAATAATAGGTATTGATTTAGGAACAACAAATTCAGCAGTAGCGGTAATGGAAGGTGGAGATTCAATAATAATTCCTAACATTGAAGGAAATAGAACTACACCATCAATAGTAGCATTTACAAAAGATGGAGAAAGACTTGTAGGTGAAACTGCAAAACGTCAAGCTATAACAAATCCGGACAGAACTATTCAGTCAATAAAGAGACACATGGGTAGTGATTATAAGGTAAATATTGACGGAAAGGATTATACTCCGCAAGAAATTTCTGCTATGATTCTTCAAAAGTTAAAATCTGATGCGGAAAGCTATCTTGGAGAAAAAATTACAGAGGCTGTAATTACAGTTCCTGCATATTTTACGGATGCACAAAGACAGGCAACAAAAGATGCCGGTAAAATTGCAGGATTAGATGTAAAAAGAATTGTAAACGAACCTACAGCAGCAGCACTTGCTTATGGAGAAGATGAAAAATCGGATTCACAAACTGTTATGGTATATGACCTTGGCGGTGGTACTTTTGACGTATCTATTCTTGAACTTTCAGATGGAGTTTTTGAAGTACATGCAACAAGAGGAAATAACAAATTAGGTGGAGATGACTTTGATAATAAAGTAATTGATTATATAGCTAGTGAGTTTAAAAAAGCTCATGGAGTAGATTTGAAAGCTGATAAAATGAGTTTACAAAGACTAAAAGAAGCAGCGGAAAAGGCGAAGAAGGAACTATCTTCAACAATGTCTACAAACATTAATTTGCCGTTTATAACAGCAACAGCAGAAGGACCGTTACATTTAAATATGGACTTAACTCGTGCTAAATTTGATGAGCTTACTAAAGAACTTGTAAAAATGACTGAACAACCTGTAAAAGATGCTCTTAAAGATGCAGATATGACTCCAAGCGATATTGATAAGGTATTGTTGGTTGGAGGTTCTACAAGAATTCCTGCAGTTCAAGCTTGCATCAAAGAGTTGGTAGGGAAAGAACCACAAAAAGATATTAATCCTGATGAATGTGTTGCTCTTGGTGCAGCAATTCAAGGAGGAGTTCTTTCAGGGGATGTAAAAGATTTATTATTACTTGATGTTACACCATTATCTCTTGGAATTGAAACAATGGGGGGAGTTACAACAAGACTTATAGAAAGAAATACAACTATTCCTACAAAGAAATCACAAGTATTTACAACAGCATCTGATAATCAAACTTCAGTAGATATTCATGTTCTACAAGGAGAAAGACAAATGGCATCAGATAATGTTACTTTGGGAAGATTCCAATTAGACGGAATAGCTCCTGCAAGACGTGGAATACCTCAAATTGAAGTTACTTTTGATATAGATGCAAATGGAATAGTAAATGTATATGCCAAGGATTTAGGAACAGGAAAAGAACAAAAAATTACAATTACATCTTCAACAAATTTGAGTGACGAAGAGATTGAAAAGAAAGTAAAAGAAGCTGAAATGTTTGCTAAAGAAGATTCTAAGAAAAAAGATTTGATTGAAGCAAGAAATAATGCGGATTCGATGATTTATCAATCAGAATCAACACTTGAGGAGTTAAAAGATAAAATAAAGGCTGAAGATAAAGAAAAAATAGAAAAAGCTATAGAATCCTTAAAATCTGTAAAAGATTCTGAAGATTTGGATGAAATTAAAGCTAAGACTGAAGAATTGACAAAAGCGTTTTATGCAGTATCTGAAGAAATTTATAAAGCAACACAAGCTCAAGAAGAACAAAAAGCACCTGAAGAAGATGTTGTAGATGCAGATTATGAAGTAGTAGATGAAGAATAATAATATGTAATCTATAAATAAAGCTAAATCTCAACTTGATTTAGCTTTATTTTTTTGATAAAAAGATGTAAAATAAGACTTTAGAAATTGGTGGTGAAGATTTGAGAGATTTTTATGATATTTTAGAGGTTGAAAAAACTGCTACTTCTGAAGAAATAAAGAAATCGTATAAAAAATTAGCTAAGAAATATCATCCTGATTTAAATCAAGAAGATGAAGAATCGGAAACGAAATTTAAAGAAATAAACTTAGCATATGAAGTTCTTTCAGACGATCAAAAAAGAAAAACTTATGATATGTATGGAGAAGACGGAATAAATGGAAACTTCCAAGGTGGAGGAAACTTTGGAGGATTTTCAGATATATTCGGCGACATATTTGATATGTTTGGAGGAGGATTTAGAGATTCATATACAAGCAGAAGTTCTAATTCTCCAATAAAAGGCGGAGATATCAGATATGATATAACTTTAGATTTTAGAGAGGCTGTATTTGGAGTTGAAAAGATAATAAATATAAGAAGACAGGAAAACTGCTCACATTGTAGCGGTACAGGAGCGGAACCCGGAACTTCAAAACACACTTGTGATAAATGTAATGGAACAGGACAAGTTAAAATACAGTCAACTTCTGCATTTGGTAGATTTGTTAGAGTAGTTACCTGTGATAAATGTAATGGTTCGGGTGAAATAATTGATAAGCCGTGTAAGCATTGTAGAGGAGTAGGAAAAGAAGTAATAAGTAAAAAGTTAAATGTTAAAATTCCTGCCGGAGTAGACAATAATACAATAATTTCGATGAAGGGTGAAGGACATGTAGGAGAAAACGGCGGATCAAATGGAGATTTATTTATTTATGTGTCCGTTAGAGAAGATTCTGTATTTAAAAGAAATGGAACAGATTTGTATTTAGAAATTCCAATCTCTTATATGGATGCTGTACTTGGCGGAACGATAAAAGTACCTACGTTAAATAACTTAGTCGACTATGAAATTCCTAAGGGAACGCAGGGAGGAACTACATTTAAACTTAGAGGAGAGGGAGTAAGCTATGTAAGGCGTGAGGGAAAAGGAGATTTATACTTTACGGTTGACATAATAGTGCCTAAAAAGATAACAGATGAACAAAAAAAGCTTCTTGAAACTCTAAGAGAAAAAAGTAAAGACATACACGAAGAACGAAAGGGATTTTTTGATAAAGTCAAAGAATTTTTTGAATAGGCAAAATCATTAGATTTTGTCTATTTTTAAAACTGGAGGTTTTATGAAATATATTGAACTTATTATAAATACTATTGATAATAATAGAGAGTTTGTTTTAAATGAATTATATAATAGAGATATTTATGTGTTTGAAGAAGATAGTATAGAGATAATTGAAGAATTAGCTCAAAATGAAAAATCTTGGGATTTTGTAGATGAGGATGTGTTTTCCATAGGTAAAGGCAATTTAATTTTAAAATGTTATTTTTCTATTGAGGAAAAAGAAAGGGCTGAGGAAATTAAATTTGCTATAGAAAATAAAAAACTTGGGAGTGCAGATATTAATATAACTGATGATGAAGATTGGGCAAATAATTGGAAAAAATATTATCATCCTATTGAAATAGGAGAGAAGATTTTAATTAAGCCTACATGGGAAGAATATGAAAATAAAGATAGAATAGTTATAGACATAGATCCGGGTATGGCATTTGGTACAGGTACACATGAAACGACATATATGTGCATAGAAGCTCTGGAAGAGTATGTAAAGCAAGACAATATTGTATTTGATATTGGATGTGGAAGTGGAATACTTGGAATAGCTGCCATAAAATTAGGTGCAGAAAAAGTAATAGCAGTAGATATTGATCAAAAATGTATAGAAGCATCTTTAGAAAATGCAAATATGAATAATGTTTCTGAAAAGATTAAAGTTTACAAAGGAAATTTATTAGACGTTGTAAGTGGAAATGCCGATATAATAGTTTCTAATATAATTGCAGAGATTATAGTTGATATGATAGGAGATTTAAAAAGACATTTAACGAGTAATGGAATATTTATATCTTCAGGAATAATTGTTGAAAAAATCGACATGGTAAAAAATGCATTAATAAAAGAAGGATTTGAAATTATAGAAATCAGAGAAAATAACGGTTGGTCTTTAATTGTTGGCAGAGTGATAAAAAATGTATAGATTTTTTGAAAATGCAAATTTTGAAAATACAATAACTCTGTCTAAAGAAAATTCACATCATTATAAAACTGTTCTTAGAATCAGAGAAGAGGAAATAGTAGAAGTAGGTGCAAACAATGGAGTGTTTAAGGCTATCTTTGATAGCTGTTGCGGTGATTTTATAATTTTAAAAAAAATAGAAGAAGTTTCAGCTGAAAGAGAAAGTGATGTAAAATTGATTTTGCTCCAGGGGATTTTAAAGGGTGATAAGATGGACCAAGCATTAAAATCCTCTGTTGAGGTTGGAGTTTGCGAAATTTATCCTCTGAATACAAAAAGAGTTGTTGCACAAATAGATCATAAGGAATATAAAAAAGTTCAAAGATGGCAAAGGGTTGTAGAGGCTGCGGCTAAGCAATCAAAAAGAGATTATATACCGAGAGTTAATACTCCTATTGATTTAGAAGGGATAGAAGAAATTTTAGAAAATAGAGAGTTAATTGTGCCATATGAGAATGAAGATGATGACAGGCTTGTAGATATAAAACTGGAAAATAAAAATGTTATTTTAGTTATAGGACCTGAAGGAGGTTTTGAAGAAACTGAGATAGATTATTTAAAATCTTTAGGTGCAAAAATTGTATCACTTGGAAATAGAATTTTACGCGCTGAAACAGCAGCAGTTTGTGCAAGTTTTTATATAATATATAATTTTGAAAGAGGTAAGTGATGAAAAAGTCTTTTTCGATATTGACGTTAGGGTGTAAGGTAAATCAATATGAATCTGAGGCAATGGCTGAATTATTTGAAAATGAAGGATATCTTAATGTAGATTTTGAGACGGAGGTTTCGGATATATATATCATAAACACTTGTACAGTAACTAATTTATCTGACAGAAAATCAAGACAATTTATAAGAAGAGCTAAAAGAGACAACCCTAATTCTATAGTTGCAGTAGTGGGTTGTTATTCTCAAACGTCTCCTGAGGAAGTAAGTTCAATTCCGGGTGTTGACATAATTATAGGAACTACTGAGAGAAATAGAATCGTTGAATTATGTGAGGAGTTTTCGAATAATAAAAAGCAAATTAATATCGTTAGATCATTAAAGAGTGACCATGAATTTCAAACTATTAACACATCTAAAGAAAATGATATGACAAGAGCGTATATTAAAGTTCAAGATGGATGTAATAGATATTGCACGTATTGTATAATACCATTTGCAAGGGGAAATATAAGGTCAAGATCAATAGAAGATTCTATGAATGAAGCAAGAAAATTGGCAAAAGCAGGATATAAGGAAATAATTTTAACCGGAATTCACATTGGCTCTTATGGGTATGACATTGGTAAGGAGCGATTGATTGATTTAATAGAAAACATTGCAAGTATTGATGGAATTGAAAGAATAAGATTATCTTCAATAGAACCTCGGACTATAACAGATGATTTTATGAAAAGGGTTGTTGCTACAAATAAATTATGTGATCATTTTCACTTATCATTGCAAAGCGGTTCAAATAAAATTTTAAAAGAAATGAATAGAAAATATACAAGAGAAGAATATTTTGATAAGACACAAATGATTAGAAGTTATATGCCATATGCAGGATTGACAACGGATGTTATAGTAGGATTTCCGGGAGAAACAGATGATGACTTTTTAGACAGTTATGATTTGATAAAAAAAGTTGAATTTTCTAAAGTTCATGTATTTAAATATTCTAAGAGAGATGGAACTGTTGCAGCTAAAATGAAAAATCAAATTGACGGAAATATAAAAAATAAGAGAAGTTCCATATTACTTGCGTTAAGTGATGAACTTATGAAAAAATTTTCTGAAAAAAATTTAAATGTAATAAAATCTGTGCTATTTGAAGAAAAACTTGTAAATTCAAGTTATGTTGGATATACAACTAACTATATAAGATGCTTTACAAATTCAAAAGAAAACTTAAAAAATAAGATAAAAGATGTTAATATAGTAAATATAGAATGTGATCCGGTTGAGGTTTCAGTTATAGGAGGTTAGTTATGGAATGTTTATTTTGTGAAATAATAAATGGAGGTATTCCGTCCGAATGTATATATGAAGATGAGCTTGTATATGCTTTTAATGATATTGATAAGCAAGCTCCGATACATTTTTTAATTGTTCCAAAAGAACATATAAAATCTGCAGATGAACTTAGTGAAAATCATAAAGAATTAATAGGACATATTTTTTTAGTTGCAAAAAATTTATGTGGAAAATTTGGTCTTGAAAATGGTTATAGAATAGTTAATAACTGTAAGGAAGATGGGGGACAAACTGTTAATCACCTACATTTTCATGTATTGGGTGGAAGAAGTCTTAATTGGCCACCGGGCTGATAAAAAAGATATTGAAATATAACCGTTATTAAGGTATAATTATTAAGAATTGGCCCGCAGGGCTACTCTTTTCTACGAGAGGAGGGGAAGCAATGTCAGAAATCAGAGTTGGAGAAAATGAATCTCTTGACAATGCTCTTAAAAGATTTAAGAGACAATGTGCCACAAGTGGAGTATTAAAAGAGGCAAGAAAGAGAGAACATTACGAAAAGCCAAGTGTTAGAAGAAAGAAAAAGTCTGAAGAAGCACGTAGAAAGAAACATTCAAGATATTAAAAGAGGGTGCATGTGAGATGTCTCTAAAAGAAAAACTTATGGAAGATTTAAAAACTTCCATGAAAAATAAAGAAAAGCTTCGCAAAGATACAATAACTATGGCGCGTGCCGCTATCAAGCAAAGAGAAGTTGATGAGAGAATAGAACTTTCAGATGAAGATATAATAGAAGTGCTTACAAAGCAACTAAAAGAAAAGAAAGCTTCTATAGAAGATTTCCTAAAGGGAAATCGTCAAGATTTAATCGATCAAACTAACGCTGAAATAGAAATATTGCTTGAATATTTACCTAAACAACTTACTGAAGAAGAGCTTACTGAGATTGTTAAACAGACAATTGAAGAAAATAATATCAGCTCAGCTAAGGAAATGGGTAATCTTATGAAGTGTATTATGCCTAAAATTAAGGGCAAAGCAGATGGCAAAATGGTAAGTAAAATTGCTCAAAATTTGTTAAATAAACCTGGGGTATAACCCGGGTTTAATTTTTTAGGAGAAAATTATGAAAAAAATTTTATTATTACTTTTTTTATTTTTGGCATTAATATCAAATGAAGCTTTTGCAAGTGAAAATACACCGGTAATTATACCTATAAAGAGTGAAATAAATTCAGCTATGGCAACATATGTTAGAGATTCCATAAAAAATGCGGAAGATAAAAAAAGTCCACTTATAATTTTTGAAATTGATACCTATGGAGGTTCTATAATAGCTGCTGAAAAAATAAAAAATTATATTATAGATTCAAAAATTCCTACGGTTGCATTTGTAAATAATAAAGCTGAATCAGCAGGAGTTTTAATAACAATAGCTTGTAAAAATGTCTATATGTCAAAAACGGCAACAATAGGATCTGCAGAAACTATACCTAAGACAGAAAAAAATATTTCATTTTGGAAAGGTATGCTTAGAGATACAGCGCAGTATAGAGGTAGAAATGAGCAAATAATAGAATCTATGGCAGATTCGGACATATACATTCCAATGATAATCGAAAAGGGGAAACTTACAAATTTGACATCTAAAGAAAGCTTAGATCTTGGAATTTCAGATGGAGTTGCCAATAATTATGAAGATATATTAAAACAATTTAATTTAGATGGTAAAAAATATGAAATTGCCAAGATGGATTTAACTGTTAAGGTAATAAACATAGTGTCAAATCAAACTGTTTCTACTATACTTCTTATTTTAGGAATGCTTGGATTTGTTGTAGAAATTTTTACACCGGGTTTTGGTGTAGGAGGTATTATATCTATAATAGCTTTTTCACTGTTTTTTATAGGAAATTTAATGGCCGGAAATTCTAATTGGTATTCAATAGTTATATTTTTAGTAGGTATTGTTTTAATAATTATAGAAATCATAATTCCGGGATTCGGTATAGCGGGAATAGGAGGAATAATATTTGTAATTTCAGGACTTGTGCTTGCAATGAAAACTTTAGAAATTGCAATTACAAGTATAGCGATAGCGTTAATTATCACAATATTATGTGGAATATATCTTATTAAAAAGGGAAAGAAATTAAAATTTATAAATAATGTTACACTTTCAAAGTCATGTTCGTCTGAAGATGGATACATCAGTGTTGATTATGCTAAGCTTGATGTGGGTAGAAATGGAAAGACAATAAGTATATTACGTCCTACAGGATACATTGAAATTGATGGTAAAAAATATGAGGCTATAGCATATAATGGATTTATTGAAAAAGATGTAGAGGTCGTAGTATGCAAAATAGAAGCTTTTAAAATTTTTGTTAGGAGGAAAGAGGAATGATTTATGTCGGTAATATTTTAGGTGGCGGAGTAATTATACTTGTTATAATTCTTTTAATTTTATTTTTTAGTTTTGTTCCGGTTGGGCTTTGGATAACTGCATTTTTTTCAGGAGTAAAAATAAAAATTTCCACACTTATAGGAATGAAACTTAGGCGTGTAAGACCGGGTAGAATAGTAAACCCTATGATAAAAGCAACCAAGGCGGGGCTTAATCTTGAAATAGAAAATCTTGAAGGACATTATTTAGCAGGTGGAAATGTAAATACATTAGTTGATGCTCTTATAGCTGCTGAGCGTGCAAATATTCCTCTTCAATTTGAAAGAGGAGCTGCGATAGACCTTGCAGGTAGAAATGTACTTGAAGCAGTTCAAGTATCTGTAAACCCTAAAGTAATAGAAACGCCAAATATTTCTGCGGTAGCGCAAGATGGTATAGAGGTAATAGTAAAAGCAAAAGTTACAGTTAGAGCAAATATTGACAGACTTGTAGGAGGAGCGGGAGAAGAAACTATAATAGCCAGAGTTGGTGAAGGTATAGTAACAACAGTAGGATCATCTAAAACATATAAGGCAGTTTTAGAAAATCCTGATTCTATTTCTAAAGTTGTACTTGAAAAAGGACTTGATTCAGGAACTGCGTTTGAAATTTTATCAATAGATATAGCGGATGTTGATGTTGCAAGGAATATAGGTGCAAGACTTCAAACAGATCAAGCTGAAGCAGATAAGAGAATAGCTGAAGCTAAGGCATCTGAAAGAAGAGCTATGGCTCTTGCGAGAGAACAAGAAATGAAAGCTGAAGTTGAATCAATGAGAGCAAAAGTTGTTGAAGCGCAATCACAAGTTCCTCTTGCTATGGCAGAGGCTCTTAGAAATGGAAATATTGGAGTAATGGATTATTATAAGATAAAAAATATTAACTCTGATACAGATATGAGAGATGCTATTTCAAAAGTTACAGATACTTCTAAGAATAAAGATAAGTAAGTGATAATATGAAAATTATTAATATTTTAATTTTGTTAATACCTTTAATAATTTCTCTTTCGAAAGATAAAAAACATCGTGATGGTAAATTTTCAAAAAAGAAGTCCGACAGTCGTTTTAAAGATGAAAAAGAGTTATTAAAAATGAATAATTCAAAAGGTTTAAAAAACTCTAAAAAAATATTAAGTACAATTAAAAATAATGTTTTTGAAGAATTTTTAGATTCTCTATCTACATCTGATAAAGGTAAATTAAAAAATAATTCTAATGATCTTTATGGATATGATAAAGATGGTTATCCTACAATGAAAGCACAAGAATTAAAGACAAATAATTATGAAGATAGAGACTCAAGATTGGAAAAAATAAAAGAAGAGAGAAATAGGATCTTAAATCGTGAAGATGCTTTTTCAGTGGAGAATAGTGTTGATACTGAAACATTGGAAATAAGCGAGGAAGATATCTTGAATGATTTTACGGACAAGGAACTTGTAAAAGCAGTCATTATGAAAGAGATATTAGATAAACCTGTATCACTTAGATGAAAAGGGAGAGAACATCTCCCTTTTGTTTTTGTAATGTTAAAGTAGAAAAATCAGCCTTTTTGTGATATTATATATAGATTATAGGAGGTAATAATGGCTGAAAAATTAGTTGATATTTCTATATTAAATAATGATATGGTTGCTCAACTTTACGGGAAGCTAGATGAGCATATATACCTTATTGAAGAACAGTTTAATGTTATTATAAAATGTGAAAATGATGAAATAAGCATTAAAGGTGAAGAAGATACAGTAGAAAATGTTGCAATACTTATAGAAAATTTAAAAGAATTTATTTTGAGACAAAAAAGACTCGAAAAAACAGACTTGCAATATTCTATAAATTTAATTAAATCCGGCAATATGACAAGTATTGTTGAACTGTTAAATGAAACGATAGTATATACATCTATGGGAAAACCTATAAAAGCTAAGACTTTAGGGCAGAAAGGATATTTAGATGCAATTAAAGATAATGATGTTGTATTTGGAATAGGTCCTGCAGGAACCGGGAAAACATATCTTGCAGTGGCAGCTGCTGTAAAAGCATTTAAGAATAAGCAGGTGAACAGGATAATTTTAACAAGACCGGCAGTTGAAGCTGGAGAAAGTTTAGGATTTCTTCCCGGAGATCTTCAAATGAAAGTTGATCCATACCTAAGACCGCTATACGATGCTCTATTTGAAATGTTGGGATATGATAATTATACTAAGTATGTTGAAAAGGGGCTTATAGAAGTTGCACCACTTGCATATATGAGAGGAAGAACACTTGACAGTGCATTTGTAATTTTAGATGAAGCGCAAAATACTACTCATGAGCAAATGAAAATGTTTTTGACAAGACTTGGATATGGTTCAAAGGCAATTATTACAGGAGACATTACTCAAACAGATTTACCTAAAGGAAGACCATCGGGATTGAAAACTGTGTTAAATATATTAAAAGGTGTGAGGGGAATCGGAATAATATATCTTGGAAATAATGATATAGTTAGACACCCTTTGGTACAGAGAATAATAAATGCTTACGATAAGTATGAAAATGATATTGGAAAAGAACGCAAATATAATAAAAAAGGTTAGATAAATGAATATATTATTTGATAATAGGCAAGATGAAATAGAAATAGATGAAAATATTATAGAACTTATAAAAAAATCTATTTTAGAAGTTATAAAGTCTGAAAAATTAGATGAAAATATAATGGTAAGTGTATCATTTGTAGATGATGAAGAGATACAAGAATTAAATAAAAATTTCAGAGGAGTTGATTCTTCTACAGATGTATTGTCATTTCCTATAGATGATGAATTTCAAATTGAAGAAAGAATACTTGGAGATGTAGTAATAAATACAAAAAGGGTTATAGAACAGGCTCAAGAATTTGGACATTCAAATGAAAGGGAAATGTCATATTTAACTGTTCATTCCGTTTTACATCTTTTAGGTTATGATCATATTGAAGAAGAAGATAAGTTAATCATGAGATCCAAAGAAAAAATTATAATGGATAATTTAAAAATATATAGGTGATTATAATGAAAAAAGGTGGATTTATAGCATCGTTTAATTATGCTGTGCAGGGAATAGTATCTGCGTTAAAAACAGAAAAAAATATGAAATTTCATTACATAGCAGCACTTGGAGTAATATTTATAAGTTTATTTATGGATTTTACTAGAGTGGAATTTATGTTTTTATTATTAGCGATAATATTTGTAATAACTTCTGAAATGTTTAATACAGCTATAGAGCGAACAATAGACCTTGTAGTTCAAGATTATAATCCGATAGCAAAATATGTTAAAGATATCTCTGCAGGAGCAGTTTTGATAGCTTCCGTTAATGCTTTAGTTACAGCTTATTTATTATTTTATAAGAGAATGGCAAATATGGGAGATTTACTTTTAATAAAGATAAAGAATTCTGATGAACATCTTAGCTTTGTAGCGATTATTATAGTTGTAATGCTTACAATAGGAGGTAAATATTTAAGAGCTAAAAAAAACAGAGGAACTTATTTTCAAGGAGGAGCAATTTCAGGACATACATCAATTGCTTTTTGTGCAGCGACAATAATATCGCTTGTTGCAGAAAAAACATTAATAACAATTGCATCATTTGGAATAGCTTTTTTAGTAGGAGAAAGTAGAATAGAGGGCAAAATTCATAAAATTAGTGAAGTTGTAAGTGGAGCCATACTTGGAATTTGTGTAGCAATTTTTATATTTAAAGTATTTGGATAAGAGGAGATTTGATGGAAGATAAAAAATTAATAGAGTTGGCTATTGAAGCTAAAAATAATTCATCATATACACCGTATTCTAATTTTAGAGTTGGTGCCGCAGTTGAGATGGAAGATGGTAGTGTATATAAAGGAGGAAATATAGAAATAGCATCTTACTCACCTACAAATTGTGCTGAAAGAACTGCGATATTTACAGCAATATCAGAAGGAAAGAGAAAAATTAAAAAGATTGCTATAGTAGGAGATGCAGAATATACATTTCCGTGTGGAGTATGCAGACAAGTAATAAGAGAATTTGGAGTAAATGCAAAGATAATAATAGCTAATTCGGTTGAGCGTTATAAAGTATTTACATTAGAAGAATTACTTCCGTATAGTTTTGGGCCGGAAGATCTTGAAGGAGTAAAAAATGTTTAAATCAGGTTTTGTTACAATAATAGGGAGACCTAATGTAGGAAAAAGTACACTTTTAAATTGTATAGTAGGTCAAAAAATTTCTGCTATTTCTAATAAAGCTCAAACAACAAGAAATAAAATAACATTTATATATACTGATGAAGAAATGCAAGTTATATTTTTAGATACTCCCGGGATACAGATGCCAAAAAATAAATTAGGTGATTATATGTTAAAAGTATCTGAATCAACTCTTTCTGAAGTAGATGTCATAACATATATAGTGGATTGCTCAAAAAAAATAGGAAAACTTGATAATTATATAATAAAAGAATTAAAAGAAAAAAACCTAAAAACACCTATTGTACTTTTAGTAAATAAAATAGATGAGGTTGCAAAAGAAGAGCTTTTTGAAATAATAAAAATGTATGATGACATTGGAATATTTAAGGAAATAATTCCGATATCTGCATTAAAGAATGATGGAGTAGAAAGTTATTTGAAGACATTGGCAAAGTATATTCCAATCGGACCTATGTATTATCCTGAAGATATGGTAACAGATCATCCGGAAAAGTTTATTGTTGGAGAAATTATAAGAGAAAAAGCTCTTAGATTTTTAGATGAGGAGATACCACATGGCATTGCCGTTTCAATTGAGAAAATGAGAGAGAGAAAAGAAAAAGAAATAACTGATATTGAAGCGGTCATATATATTGAAAGAGAATCTCATAAAAAAATAGTAATTGGTAAAAATGGACAAATGTTAAAAAAAATAGGAAGTGCAGCAAGAACTGAAATTGAAAATTTGCTTGATACTAAAGTGAATCTTAATTTGTGGGTCAAGGTAGAAAAAAATTGGAGAGATTTAGATAATAAAGTTAAATATTTTGGATATAAGTAATGGAAAAGATAAGGACTGAATTAATTGTACTGAGTGAACAAAAATATGGTGAATCAAGTAAAATTATAAGAGTATTTTCAAAAGAAAAGGGAAAAATTACAATTTTAGCTAAGGGAGCATTAAATGCTAAATCACCTCTTGTTTCTATAACACAGCTTTTTAGTCACTCAAATGCTTATATAAATAAGGGGAGATCATTTTATTACATTGAATCTGCTACTATTTTAAATTCGAACTTTAAAATAAGAAAAAAATATGAAACTTTAATAATATCTAGTTATATTTTAGAATTATTGGATAAAACCTTTCTTGAAGGAGAAGTAAATAAAAAGATATTTGATTTAACTGTAAAAACTTTAAAAATCATTCAAAATATTAATTATATCATGCCGATAATTTTAGCTTTTGAATTAAAATATATTACATTTTTAGGATATAGACCATCATTAGAATTACAAGAAAAAAACAACTATTTTTCTATTAAAGATGGCGGTATTGTAGATTTGGATGAAAATCAGTTCGGTTGTTATCTACTGGATAAAAAAGATATTTACTATTTAAAAAAATTATTATATACTTCTTTAGATGAAATAGACGAAAGATATGACAGTGATAAGCTTATATATTTACACAATATTTTAATAGAATATATAAAATATAATCTTGATATTAACGAAATTAATTCGTTAGCACTTATTTAAATTAAGGGGGAAAAAAATGTATTTTCAAGATTTGATACAAAATTTACAAAGCTATTGGAAAGATAAGGGATGCGTAATTATGCAACCTTATGATGTTGAAAAGGGTGCAGGTACAATGAATCCATCAACATTTTTAAGAGCATTAGGGCCTGAAGAATGGAGAACTTGTTATGTGGAGCCATCCAGAAGACCTGCTGACGGCAGATATGGAGAAAACCCTAATAGATTATATCAACATCATCAAATGCAAGTTATATTAAAGCCGTCTCCTGAAAATGTACAAGAATTATATCTTGACAGCTTAAAAGCCATAGGTATAGATGCGTTAAAGCATGACATACGATTTGTAGAAGATAATTGGGAGTCACCTACACTTGGAGCATGGGGACTTGGTTGGGAAGTTTGGTTAGATGGAATGGAAGTAACACAATTCACTTATTTTCAACAAGTTGGTGGAGTAAACTGTGAACTTGAATCTGCAGAACTGACATATGGTCTAGAAAGGATAGCTATGTATTTACAAAATGTAAATTCTGTATACGAAATAAAATGGAATGAGAAGTTAACATATGGTGATGTATTTAAAATGTCAGAATATGAGCATTCCGTTTATAGCTTTGAAACTGCTGATATCGATATGCTTAAAAATTTATTTACAGTGTATGAAAAAGAGTCTATGAGAATAATAGAAAACGGTCTTGTACTTCCTGCTTATGATTATTGTTTAAAATGTTCTCATGCTTTTAATGTATTAGATGCAAGAGGAGCGATATCTGTTTCTGAAAGGGCGGTTTATATATCAAGAGTCAGAAATCTTGCTAGAGCAGTCGCATTACAGTATTTAAAAGAAAGAGAAGAAATGGGTTACCCTTTATTAAATAAGGTAGGTGTTGGCAATGAATAGATATTTGCTTGAAATTGGGGTTGAAGAGCTTCCTGCAAGATTTGTAAATTTAGCAATAGCTCAAATGGAAGATAAGGCAAAAAAATTATTAGAAGAAAATGATCTTAAATATGACAGTGTAGAAGTCTATGCTACTCCAAGAAGATTAACTTTGATCATAAATGATGTTGAATTATATCAAAAAGATTTAGATTTAGAAGTAAAAGGTCCGGCGAAGAAAATAGCATTTGATGAGGAAGGAAATCCTACTAAACCTTTGCTTGGATTTATGAAGTCTCAAAATATAGCACCTGAAAATATTGTTATAAAAGAATTTAAAGGTGAGGAATATGTATATTCTAATATACATAAAAAAGGAGACTCATTTGAAAGTATAGTATCTAAAAATATTGCGGAATTAATCAAATCTATAAATTTCCCTAAAAATATGAAATGGGGAGGCAAAAATATTAAATTTGCAAGACCGATTAGATGGATTGTATCATTGCTAAATAATAAAGTTGTTCCTTTTGAATTTGAGGGAATTGGTGTTTCAAATATTACAAGAGGACATAGATTTTTAGGAAGCTCAAATATAGTTGTTGATGAAGTAGATAATTATGAATCTCTACTTAAAGATAATTTTGTAATATTAAATCAAAATGAAAGAAGAGAAATAATTAAATACGGTTCTGCAAAAATTGCAAAGTCAATAGGTGGAGAAATATACGAAGATAAAGATTTATTGGAAGAATTAACATATATAGTTGAATATCCAAATCCTATAATGGGAAGTATAAAAGATGAGTATTTACAATTACCGAAAGAAGTAATCACTACTCCGATGAGAGATCATTTAAGATTTATACCTATCCATGCTTCAAATGGAGAACTTCTTCCTAATTTTATAACTATAAGAAACGGAAATGACGATTATAAAGATATAGTAATAGCAGGCAACGAAAAGGTACTTGGAGCAAGACTTGAAGACGCTAAATTTTTCTACAATGATGATATATCAAAATCACTTGAAAGTTATATTGATTCATTAAAGGGAGTAATGTTTCAACAAAAACTTGGAACGATGTATGACAAATCTGAACGTGTGTCTAAACTTGCTCAAAAGATAGGAGAAAATTTAGAGGTTGCTGATGAAACTATAGAATCTATAAAACGTTCTGCAAAACTTTCTAAGGCTGATTTAACTACAAAAATGGTTCAAGAATTTACAGAACTTCAAGGAGTCATGGGTTCAATTTATGCAACTAAGAGCGGAGAATCTGAGATAGTATCTCAGGCTATTTATGAACAGTATTTACCAAGGTTTTCAAATGATTTATTACCTAAGTCAACAACAGGTTCAATTCTTGCAATAGCAGATAAAATTGATACTATAACAGGATTGTTTGCAATAGGTTTAATACCTACAGGTTCTCAAGATCCTTTCGCTTTAAGAAGAAATGCAAGAGGGATTATTAATATAATAGAATCAAATAAGTGGGACATACTTATTGGAGACATAGTTGATTATTCATTGTATATTTATACCAGTGAGTTATCTTTAGTATTTGATTATGAAAAAGTTAAAAATAGCATAATAGAATTTTTTGCAGGAAGATTAAAAAACATGCTTCAAGAAGACGATATAAGATATGATATTATTGATTCTGTACTAAGTGATTCAGAAAGTGTTGTAAATATCTTCAAAAAAGCTAATGAATTAAATAAATATTTTAAAGAAGACAAGAGCAGTTTAATAGATGCATATACAAGACTTCATAATATGGCTAAGAAAAAAGATAGGGATATAGAATTTGAAGCATTGCTTTTATCTGAGCCTGATGAAAAAGCTCTTTATGAAGCACAGTCTAAATTATTAGAGAATGTAAATAAATTAATAGATGATAAAGAGTATATTGAAGCGTTAAATTTAATGGATAATTTAGTTGTATTAATAAATAATTACTTTGATAATATAATGGTATTGGTTGATGATGAAAAAATTAAATTTAATAGACTTGAAATGATAAGCAAAATAGATTTTGTAATGAGAAGAATATTGAATATAGAAAAAATTGTAACTGATTAAAGTTGGTGATAATTTGGATTTTACTAAAAGGCAACTTGATATAATTGAAATAGTTAAAGGAAGAGCTCCTATTACAGGAGACGATATAGCTAGAGAACTTAATATATCAAGAGCCACTATACGACCGGATCTTTCGGTATTAACTCGGCTTAATATATTAGGTGCACGTCCTAAAGTCGGATATTTTTATATTGAGAATTCCAATACATCTATATTTTTAAGAGAAGTAGATAAAATATTAGTAAAAGAAACGATGAGTGTGCCGGTAGTAATGGATGAAAACACGAGTATTTATGATGTTATAGTTGAACTGTTTTTAGAAAATGTAAGTTCGATTTTCATAACATCTAATGGATTTTTAACAGGGGTTGTTTCTAGGAAAGATTTACTTAGAACAACTCTTGGTAAAATGGATTTAAACAATACTCCGGTAGCCATGATAATGACAAGAATGTCCAGTATAGTATATGTGACAGAAAATAGCAGTATAATTGAAGCTGCTATAAAAATCAATGACAGAGCAGTTGATTCTCTTCCTGTTGTTAGAATTACAGACGGAGATTTAAATAAACTTAAAGTAATAGGAAGATTTACTAAAACAAATGTCAATAGAATTTTTGTAGAGCTTGTAAAGGAAGGATATTAAAGGAGGAATTATGTCTGATAATTCAATTATAATATATGTAATTTCAGATTCTATAGGTGAAACGGGAGAACTTATTGCCAAAGGAAGTATAAGACAATTTGAGTCTGAAAATTTTGAAATAAAGAGGTATCCTTATCACAACACAATAGAACAAATAGAGCCTATACTTCTTGAAGCGGCACAAAGTACAAGAAGTTTAATAATATATACAAATGTTGTTCAGTCGACAAGAGATTTTATAGAAAAAAAAGCGGAAGAACTTAGTTTGCATACTGTAGATGTAATGGGTTCTCCGATGAGTCATTTAGAAGCAATATTAGGATATTCACCGGTAAGAGAACCTGGACTTATAAGAAGACTTGATGATAATTATTTTAAAAAAGTAGAAGCGATTGAGTTTGCTGTAAAGTATGATGACGGTAAAGATCCAAGAGGAGCTAAAAAGGCAGATATATGTCTTGTTGGAATATCAAGAACATCAAAAACACCACTTTCTATGTATCTTGCAAATAAATTATATAAAGTTGCAAATATACCTCTTGTACCGGAAGTTCCGGTTCCGGCAGAGGTATATGAGAAGGATATTAATAGAGTAATAGGATTAACTTGTAATCCTGAAAAACTTATAACGATAAGAGAGGAAAGACTTAAATCATTAGGGTTATCAAGTAGCGCAAAGTATGCAAATATTGAAAGAATCAAAGCTGAACTTAAATATTCTAAGCAAATAATGGAAGAACTTGGATGTTTTGTAATTGATGTTTCCAATAAAGCAATTGAAGAAACAGCTGAGATTATTATTGACCACATGGAAAAAGTTTTATAGCGGAGGATAATATGAATCCAAGAGAAAAGAGAGAAAAACTTGAGCATGAAATTTTATATAATTTTGCAAGTTTTTCTGATGAGAGTAGAGGGCGTCAAAAGTTTGAAGAAAAGTGTAATTTGAGAACAGAATATCAGAGAGATAGAGATAGAATATTACATTCAAAAGCATTTAGAAGATTAAAGCATAAGACACAAGTTTTTATATCTCCTGAAAAGGATCACTTTAGAACAAGACTTACACATACTCTTGAAGTTTCACAAATAGCCAGAACAATAGCAAGAAGTCTTGAGTTAAATGAAGATTTAATTGAAGCTATGGCATTAGGACATGATCTTGGACATACTCCATTCGGACATAGTGGAGAAAAAGTTTTGAATAAATTAAATCAAAAAGGATTTAAACACAATGAACAGTCACTTAGAATGGTAGATTATCTTGAAGTTGGAGAAAATAGAATTGGTTTAAATCTTACTTGGGAAGTAAGAGATGGTATTGTAAATCATTCCGGTGATAATGTTGCATCAACATTGGAGGGTAAAATATTAAAATATGCAGATAGAATAGCATATATAAATCACGATATTGATGATGCTATTAGAGCTGGAATAATTTCAAAAACAGATTTACCGACTGATTTAATTGAGCTTCTTGGAGATTCTCATAGTAAGAGAATAAATAAAATGATAAATTCAATAGTTAGAGAAAGTTATCATAAAAATTCTATTTATATGGAACCGGAAATAGAAAAAGCAACTATGGAACTTAGACAGTTTATGTTTAAAAATGTTTATTTAGATAAAACTGTTAAATCAGAAGATGATAAAATAGAGCATATAATTATGTCTTTATTTGATTATTATAAAAATGATATTAGTAAGATACCTGCTGAAAATTTAAAGGTATACGAAAATATAGAGCACACTGAAGAAGATATAATATGTGATTATATAGCAGGGATGACGGATATATATGTTGTTGATTTATATAAGTCATTGTATATCCCAAAGGGTTGGAGTAAGTAGGTGATTTTATGTCCTACATTATAGATGACGAACTTTTAAATGATATTAGAGATAAAATTGACATAGTAAATTTGATTTCTCAATATGTACACTTAAAAAAAAGTGGAAGTAATTATATGGGACTTTGCCCATTTCATGGTGAAAAAACTCCTTCTTTTTCTGTATCACCAAGTAAAGGAATATTTCATTGTTTTGGTTGCGGTGTTGGAGGAGATCAAATCTCTTTCATAATGAAAAGAGAAAATTTAGGTTTTAGAGAAGCTGTTAAGTTTTTGGCAGACAAATATGGAATAGAATTGAAAAATACATCCGAGAGTATAAATACCCAGCTGATAAATAAAAAAAATAGAGCTTATGAAGCTAATAGAGAAGCTGCAAAATTCTTTATGCTTTCTTTAAGCAGATCTAAGTCTGCATATATGTATTTAAAAAATAGAAATATTGACAATGATACAATTAGAGACTATGGACTTGGTTATGCTCCTGACAGTTGGAATGAATTATTTAATTATTTAAGTAAAAAGGGATTTAATGGAGATGAACTTGAAGAATTTAATTTAGTTTCAAAGTCAAAATCAGGTAAATTTATAGATAGATTTAGAAATAGAATTATGTTCCCTATAATAGATACAAAAAAAAGAGTCATAGGATTTGGAGGAAGAGTTCTTGATGACAGTCTTCCTAAATATTTAAATACAAGAGATACGATTATATTTAATAAAGGTAAAAACTTATATAATTTAAACATAATATCAGAAAAATCTGATAGAGAAAAGATTATTTTGGTAGAAGGATATATGGATGTTATATCTTTATATAAAAGTGGTATAAATTATAGTGTAGCAAGCTTAGGTACTTCATTAACGGAAGAACAAGCAGAACTCATAAAAAGATATGGTAAAGAAGTATATATATGTTATGATGGAGATTCTGCAGGGATAAAGGCTACAAATAGAGCTATAGATATACTTATAATTCAAAATATAAAGCCGAAAATATTAACGTTGCCAGAAAAATTGGATCCTGATGAATATGTAACAAAATATGGAAAACTTAGCTTTGAGATTGAACTTAAAAATAGTCAACCATATTTGGAATATAAAATATCTAAAATAAGAGAGAACTATAATATAGAGTCGCCGGATGGATTAAGCGGATTTACTAGTGAAGTGTCAAAGTTAATTTCAAGAATAAAAAATCCTATAGAAATGGATATCTATGTAGATAAAATATCTAAGCAATATGGTGTCTCTAAAAATTCTATTATTAATTATATATTAATTTTAAGCAGAAATAAGAAAAATAAAGAATTTAATAAAAAAACTTATGAATATAAAAATAAAGAAGTTAAAGATAAAAAGATTTCGATAAATACAAGGTATATAGCAGAAGACCAACTTATAAAATATGCACTTTATTCAAATGATAATTTTGAGTTGATAGATAAAAAAATAAATTCGTGTGAATTTACAAAGTCTGAATGCAGGATAATATTTGAAGAGCTTGCCGAATATTATAGGCAAGGTATAGATTTTAAAGACGTGTTAAAAAATTTGGTAGATAAGAAGCTGATATCTCAAGATTATGCTGATAAAATAAATATAATTGAAATTAATCAATATAGTTCGGATAAAATTATTAGTGAGTTGATTGGAGCTTTGAAAAAAGATAGTTTGGAATATAGAAGAAAAGATATATTACAAGATATAAAAAATCTTGAAAAAGAAGAACCGTCCAAAAAAAATTCTGAAATTTTAAAGTTACTAATAGATGAACTAAATGAAATAAATAAAACAATTAATATTTCTCAGTAAGGAGGCTAAATATATGCAAGATACTGATTCAAAAATTGAAGATGGCAACCTTCAATCAAAAGATAGTATAATTATAAATTTAAAAAATAATGGTAAGAAAAAAGGAAATCTAACTTACGATGAAATTATTAATGCATTAGAAGAAATCCCTATGGAAAGTGATGAGATTGAGTTATTATATCAAGATTTTGAGAAGTCTGGAATAGAAATTTTAACAGATGATAAAATAGACGATGATATTTTGGATGATGATAAGCTTGATGAGGATATTTTAGATGTTAGAAAAGATGATGAGGATGATTTATCAAAAGAAGATTTATCTGTACCTAAGGGGATAAGTGTAGATGATCCTGTAAGGATGTATTTAAAAGAAATAGGAAAGATTCCTCTACTTACAGGAGATGAAGAGATAGATATTGCTCAAAGAATGGAAGTTGGAGACGAAGATGCTAAGCAAGAATTAGCTGAAGCGAATTTAAGACTGGTAGTTTCTATTGCTAAGAGATATGTTGGAAGAGGAATGAGCTTTCTTGATTTAATTCAAGAGGGAAATTTAGGGCTTATGAAAGCGGTAGAGAAATTTGACTATACAAAAGGGTTTAAGTTTTCGACTTATGCTACATGGTGGATAAGACAGGCTATAACTCGCGCTATTGCAGATCAAGCTAGAACTATTAGAATACCGGTTCATATGGTTGAAACTATTAATAAATTGGTTAGAGTACAGAGACAATTGGTACAAGAACTTGGCAGAGATCCGCTACCTGAAGAAATAGGAAAAGAAATGAATCTCGAAGTAGAAAAAGTAAGAGAAATTCAAAAAATTGCTCAAGAGCCTGTTTCATTAGAGACACCTATAGGAGAAGAAGAAGATTCTCATTTAGGAGATTTTATTCCGGATGATGAAATATTATCACCATCTGATGCAGCTACATTTACATTACTAAAAGAGCAATTGGAAGATGTATTACAGACTTTAACAGATAGAGAAAAGAAAGTTTTAACTCTTAGATTTGGACTTGATGATGGCAGAGCAAGAACACTTGAAGAAGTAGGAAAAGAATTTGATGTTACAAGAGAGAGAATCAGACAAATAGAAGCAAAAGCTCTTAGAAAATTAAGACATCCGAGCAGAAGTAAAAAATTAAAGGATTTTTTGGAATGATAAATATTTCTAATAGATTAAAAAAAATTTCAGAATATGTGGATAGAAATTCTAAAGTAGCAGACATAGGCACAGATCATGGATTTGTGCCTGCTTTTTTAGTATCAAATAATATATCCGATTATGTGGTATGTTCAGATATAAGTTTTTCGTCTTTGAAAAAAAGTGTAGAATTGGTAAAAAAACTTAATTATAGTGATAAAATATTTCCAAGACTTGGAAGCGGCCTTGAAGTAGTAGAGGATGGAGAAGTTGATACTGTAATAATAGCCGGAATGGGTGGAAATTTAATTGTAGATTTACTTCATAAAGAAATTTCTAAAGTTAAAAACTTAAAAAAATTAATACTCCAGCCAATGCAAGGTCAAGAATTTTTAAGGAAATATCTGTATTGTACCGGATATGAAATTTTGGATGAAAATATTGTATATGAAGATGAAAAGTTTTTTGAAATAATAGTTGTTAAATATACAGGTATAAGAACTGAAGTTAACGAAATCTATTATGAGATTCCGAAATTAATGTATGAAAGAAAAGAAAATATTTTAAAATTATTTTTAGAAAATAAAATAAAATATAATAAATCAATAATAAAAATTTTAAAAGAAGGTTCTAATACTGATAGGGTCTTAAATAGAATTAGTAAGTTAGAGTCTAAAAACAAATCTTATGAGGAGCTATTATGGAATATGATGTAATCAAATTAATTGAATTTTTAGAAAATTGGGCAAATCCAAGTTTTCAAGAAGAATGGGACAATTCGGGATGGCAAATATTATTTGACGAAGAAAAAACCGCTTCGATAGTGGTCGCATTAGATATAGATGATAGAGTAATAGATTTTGCCATTGAAAAAAACTCTAAACTAATAATAACTCACCATCCGATGTTTTTTAGAGGAATTAAAAATATAAATTTCAGCAGTTATTTTGGGGAAAATATTTTAAAACTAATAGAAAATAAGATAAGTGTATATAGTTCACACACATCTCTTGATATTGCTATAAATGGAGTTAATGATTGTTTAGCGGAATTTTTAGAATTAGATAATTGTGTAGGATTATCTGAAATGGAAAATGGATGTTATATTGGTAAAATCGGTACTAATAATAAATTTAATTCATTGGCTGAAATTAAAAATAAATTTGAAGATGAACTAAAAATTGACAATATAAAATTATATGGAAAATATCCATCTAAATTAGATATTATAGCAATTTGTGGAGGATCAGGTTCAGATTTTATAAGTGATGCGGTAAAACATAATGCAAATTTGTATATAACAGGAGATATAAAATATCATGATGGACAATATGCATATGAAAATAATATAGCTGTTATGGATATAGGACATTATGGAAGTGAAAAATTGATAATTGAAAAACTTAGTTATGAGTATAAAAATAAGTTTGAAATTGATGTATATTCACTTACTTCATCTAATTTTGAATTAGAACTTGATCGAGTTTAAATTCAGTGTTAAAATATTTTAGTAAGTAAATTGGTCAATCGCATCGATAGATGAGGAAAGTCTGCGCTCCATAGAGCAGGATGCCGGTGAAAGACCGGTGGGGGCAACCCTAAGGAAAGTGCAACAGAGAGATACCGCCTGAAGTTCAGGTAAGGGTGGAAAGGCGAGGTAAGAGCTCACCGGGTTATTAGTAATAATAATGCCATGTAAACCCCATTCGGAGCAAGACCAAGATAGGATAAAACAGATGTTGCTCGCATCTGCCGGAAGGTAGGTCGCTTTAATTTATTGGTGACAATAAATATAGATAGATGATTGATAAAACAGAACGCAGCTTATAGATTTACTTACTTATGATAAAAGATTACAAATAGGTTAAAATTATTTTAACAAATTTGTAATCTTTTATTGCATTTTTGTAACCGATTTGTTATACTTTATTAGAAAGAGATTATATTTTTAACATAAGGAGTGTTACAAATTGTTGAATATAAATAAGAAAGTACCTATGGGAGTAATTGCATTATGTGCAGTATCGTTATTTGGACTTAAAGATACCGGTATTTTTATAAGAGACCATGTTCAAACTACTTATAGTGGAAATAAAGTTTATTTTGAATTAGGGGAAAAAGCTGAAATAGTAGAAAAAGCAAAAGATGGATACATAGTTGCTAAAGGAAAAGCTCGTGTTACAATTCCTACAGAAAAAATAGAATTAACAGAAGTTACTACTTCTATATATAAAGTTTCTAAAAATACATCTATAAAAGATAAAGAAGGACAAATTATAAGAAATTTATTTTTGGGAGAAGAAGTTGTGTATTTAGCTTTAAGAGGAGAAAATTTCTTAGTTAAATGCAATGACAATGTAGAGGGCGAAGTTGATAAAAACTGTTTAGAATTAGTGTCTACAACAACTAAAAAAATTGAACCTAAAAAGGCAATTAAAGTTGTTGAGAAAAAAACTAATGTAGTGCAAGTAAATATTTTATCAAATGAGGAAAAGGAAATACAAAAAGTTGCAACAGCAAAAATTACAACATCTAATGTTGAAAAAGCCAAAGTTGTTGTACCAAATGTTGAAAATGGAAAAGTTAAGATAATATTAGATTCTGCTTTTGATAAGTTAGGAACAACATATGTATATGGATCTGCAGGAGATGAAGGATATGATTGTTCAGGCTTGATATATGCTGTATATAAAAAGCAAATGGGAATAAATTTACCGAGAAGTTCTTCAGAACAATCAGAGTATGGAATTCAAATTGAAAGAGAAAATCTTCAAGCAGGAGATTTGGTGTTTTTTAATACTACAGGTGGCGGAGTTTCTCACGTTGGCATATATATAGGAAACGGAGAATTTATTCATGCATCAAGCGGTAAAGGAAAAGTTGTAGTATCTAATTTAAATGAAAAATACTATGATTCTCATTATGTAAATGCAACAAGAGTGTTATAAAATACAAAAACCTAAGGATTAGCCTTAGGTTTTTTTGTTTAAAAAATTGTTAAAAGACTTGAACACTTAATAAATACTTGATATTATAACATAAATGAAAAATGTTTAAGGAAGTGTAATATTGGCTAAAAATTTAGTTATAGTTGAGTCACCTACTAAGGCTAAAACTATTAAAAAAATGCTTGGAAGTACTTATAAAGTTGTAGCATCGGTAGGACATATAAGAGATTTGCCTAAAAGTAAACTTGGAATAGATGTTGATAATAATTTCGAGCCCAGCTATATAAATATTAGAGGCAAGGGAGATATTATTAAAGGATTAAAAAAAGATGCTAAAGAAGCAGATCATATATATTTGGCAACTGACCCTGATAGAGAAGGGGAAGCTATTTCATGGCATTTAAGTAATATACTTAATCTTGATTCAAATAGTAAGAATAGAGTAACATTTAATGAAATAACAAAAGAAACTGTAAAAAGACAAATTAAAAATCCACGTTTGATAGATATGGATCTTGTTAATGCACAACAAGCAAGGAGAGTTTTAGATAGACTTGCGGGATATAAAATAAGTCCATTGCTTTGGAAGAAGATAAAAAGCGGTTTGTCTGCCGGAAGAGTGCAGTCTGTTGTTTTAAAAGCTATATGTGATAGAGAACAGGAAATAGAAGAATTCGAAGCTGAAGAATACTGGACAATTGAAGCTACCCTAAAAAAGGGAAGAAGTAAATTTTCGTCTAAATACTATGGAACAATAGAAAATGGCAAACAGATAAAACGTGAAATAAAAACGGAAAAAGAGTCTTTAGATATATTAAATAATATTGACAAAGATAATTTTATTGTAGAAGAAAAAAAGAGCGGCGTGAGAAAAAAATCATCTTCTCCTCCTTTTACTACATCTACAATGCAACAAGAAGCATCTAAAAAGTTGAATTTTTCTACAAAAAAAACAATGATTGTGGCACAAAGTTTATATGAAGGTATAGATATTCCGCATGAAGGATCTGTGGGATTAATAACTTATATGAGAACAGATTCTACAAGAATGTCAGATGAAGCTCAAAATAGCGTACTTAAATTTATAAGTGATGAATATGGGGATAATTACCTATATAAAAATAATGCTAAAGTTAGTAAAAGTAATATTCAAGATGCTCATGAGTGTATAAGACCTACAGATGTGAATAGGACACCAAACTTATTGAAAGATTCACTTTCTAAAGATGAATTTAAATTATATTCTTTAATTTGGAAAAGATTTGTTGCATCACAAATGCAACCTGCAATTTATGATACGATGAGTCTCAATATAATTTCAAATAATGAAGTATTTAAGTCATCCGGTTCGCAAATAAAGTTTGATGGATTTTTAAGAGTATATGAATTTTCAACTGAAAAAGATGATATATTGCCTAATTTAGAGGTCGGCGATAAGCTGAAATGTGCGACAATTGAAAATATTCAACATTTTACACAACCTGTTGCAAGGTATAATGAGGCAACTTTAATTAAATTTTTGGAAGAAAGAGCTATAGGAAGGCCGTCTACTTATGCACCGATAATAAGTACATTACTTTCAAGATATTATGTTGTGATAGAAGATAAAAAAATACTTCCAACTGAACTTGGGATAACGGTTAATGAAATTTTGTGTGATAATTTTTCTGATTTAATAAATGAGCAGTTTACTGCTAATATGGAAGCTGATCTTGATAAAATAGCTGATGGTGAATTAGAATGGAGAAATTTAATAAGGAATTTTTATGTTAAACTTGAAGAAGATTTAAAAATAGCTGACAGTAAAATTGAAAAAATTGAAATTCGTGATGAAGAAACCGATATAAAGTGTGAAAAATGTGGCAGGAATATGGTAATAAAGATGGGAAGATATGGAAAATTTTTAGCATGTCCCGGATTTCCTGAATGTAGAAATACTAAATCATTAGTTGAAAAAATTGGTTTAAAATGTCCTAAATGTGGAGGAGATATTGTAATAAAAAGAAGTAAAAAAGGAAGAGTATTTTACGGATGTGACAATTTTCCAAAATGTGATTTTGTAACGTGGAATAAACCTATAGATAAGATTTGTCCTAAATGTGGAGAAGTTTTAACAGAAGTAGTAACCAAAAAGGGCAATTTGATAAAATGTAGCAATAAAGATTGTAATTATGTTGAAAAGTAATGGAGATTAATATGAACTTTATATCTGATAATGTTATTGGTATTGTAAATAAAGATATTTCTATGAAATACAATGTAGTTCCTAAATTAGAAAATAATAGTAATATCGTATTCTGGTCAACTGAAATTGATCAGAATACACAGCTATATTTGGAGATACTTTTGAATAAAACCATAACATTTGAAATTTGTAGTGATGAAGAATTAATTAATCATAGGAAGAGTGTATATTCTGTTTCTGATATGTCCATACTTAAAAGTTCACTTGAAAATTTTGAATCTAGAGTAGAAATAGAAAGTGGAGAATTAGAACTTGGAGAAAAATCCAAAGTATCTGAATTTTTAAATAATATTATTTTTTATGCAATAGAAAATAAATGTTCTGATATACATATTGATGGACTTGTAAATTCATCGCTCATTAGAGTTAGAATTGATGGAATTTTAATGGACTTATTTGAGATAAAAAAGAGTGTAATTAAATTTATAATAAATAGAATTAAAGTTCTCAGTAATTTAGATTATACTGTAAAAAATATACCACAAGACGGAAGGTTTAGTTTTAATTACTTAGGAAAGAGTATTGATATAAGAGTTGCAATAACTCCAACAATATATTCTGAAAAAGTAGTGCTTAGGATTTTAGATAGAGAAAACGTTTTATTTACTAAGAAGGGAATCGGATTACATGGAGATAAACTAAAAGCTGTAGAAACTCTAATTAAGCAGCCCAATGGTCTGATATTGGTATGTGGTCCTACCGGTAGCGGAAAAACATCTACACTGTATACTTTACTTAAATCAATTCAAAGTGAGGATATAAATATACTTACTATAGAAGATCCTGTTGAATATAAAATTGAAGGTATAAATCAGTTAGAAATAAATGAGAAAGTCGGATTTGATTTTAATTCAGGTCTTAAGACAATATTAAGACTTGATCCGGATAAAATAATGGTTGGTGAAATAAGAGATACAGAAACGGCAAGTACATCTCTTAGAGCCTCAATAACAGGACATTTAGTGCTCAGTACACTACACACTAATGATAGTCCGTCAGCAATATATAGATTAAAGGATATGGGAATAGAAAGTTATCTAATATCTGCCGGGATTATAGGAATAATTTCACAAAGATTAGTAAGAAAACTTTGTGATTGTAAAATTAAAGAGAAAAAATATATAGATATATTTGATGAAGAAATGGAAATATATAAAAAATGCGGTTGTCCTAAATGTGCCAATAGCGGATATGCTGGAAGAAAAGCGGTGTTTGAAATATTAATTTTGGATGATGAATTGAAAGAAGCTCTAAATTCATCTATAAGTTTAACTGAATTTAGAAAGTTATGTAAAAAACATAATATGATTTCTTTAAAAGAATCTATGAAAGAGTTGTTACTTGAAGGAATTACATCTTTGGATGAGGTATATAAAAATATAATTACTATAGGTGACTTATGATTTTTAAATACAAAGCATTGGATTTTAAAGATAATTTAATAGAAGATAGACTTGAGGCAAATTCAGAAAAAGAGGCTATATCAATTTTAAGAAGTAGAAATCTTAGACCTATTAAGATTGTTGAGATAAATAAAATTAATGTGGATATAGTATTAAAGAGAAGAACATTTAATAATGAAGATTTGCATATTTTATTATATCAACTATATGTATTGGTTAATGCAAAAAATACAATTCCATCTGCATTTAGAGTATTATTGAAAAGTTATAGCGGTAAAAAGAATAAGATTTTAAAAAAAGTATATCAAGACTTACTTTCGGCGAAACCGTTAAGCGATGCCTTAAAAGAAAGTAGAGAATTTCCAAATCTAGTTGTAAATATGATAGGAGTTGGAGAAAATTCATCTAATATGATACTAATATTAAAAAATTTGTCGGAATATTATTTAAATAAAGTTAAGCTTGATAAAAAAATAAGAAATGCTTTATCATATCCGACTTTATTATTTGTGGTTACATTTTTTATAGTGAATTTTTTAATGTTAAATATATTACCTACATTTGCAGAAGTTTTTAAAAATTCCGGTGCAGAGCTTCCGTATATTACACAGATATTGATTAATATATCCACATTTATAAATAAGAACATTATTATAATAATTTTAAATTTTTTAATTGCCATTCTTTTATTAGAAGTATTTTTTAAAACTTATAGGGGAAGGTACACATTAGATAAAATTAAGTTAAAGAATAAATTTTATAAGACAATAATTGTTAAGAGATTTGTAAATATGCTTAACTATTTAATATCGTCCAAAGCTACAATGTCTAACTCTCTTGAAATAATAATAGATTCAACAGAAAATTTTGTTGTAAAGGAACATATAAAAAATGCAATTAGAGATTTGTATGATGGAATAAGTTTATCAGATTCATTGAGAAATACGGGATTGTTTTCTGAAGCGGCATTATCTATGTTAAACATAGGAGAAGAAACTTCTGAGCTCGATAATATTCTTAGAGCATTAGATGATTATTATGAGCATGAAATATATTTTAAAAGTCAAAAATATGTTTCGCTTGTAGAACCGATAATCATATTAGTATTATCTATATTTGTTGGATTCATAGTAATTTCAATTGCAATGCCTATGTTTGATTTAGTTAATAGAATTTAAGGAGGTTTTTTATGAAAAAATTAAAAGGATTTACATTGGTTGAATTAGTTGTAGTTATTGCAATAATTTTAATTTTGGTATCTATAGCAGTTCCTAAATATGAAAAATCAAATTTATCAGCACAAGCAGCGGCTCACAATGTGAATGTAAAAGAAATAAAAAATGCAGCTATTTTATATCTCATAGAACATCCTAACGAAAAAAATGTAACTATAGAAAAACTATCAGATTATTTTGAAAATGGAATTCCAAAACCGGCTAAAGCTCTAAATCAGGAAAATTTTCAAATAAGTGTTGATGATAATTCAAATATAACAGTAACTCCCGGAACTGTTAAAGTTAATGGGAAAAATCTTGAAGTGGAGAAGTAATGTTATACATAATAGTTTTTATTTTTGGAAGTATTTTGGGCTCTGCAATAGGAGCCTATATTTATAGGAGAAAAAATTTAAAAAGCTTTTTAATCGGACGATCAAAATGTGAAATTTGCGGTAAAAAAATTCCCTTTTATTATAATATTCCAATACTGTCATATATTATTTTAAAAGGAAAATGTAAAAATTGTAAAAATAAAATACATGTATATATTTTTATGTGTGAAATTATAATGGCGATATTAACTACTATATTGTATATTAATTATGGATTTCAATTTAAGTTTTTATTGAGGTTATTAGAATTAATTTTATTATTAATAATTTCTGTTACAGATATTAGAGAAAAAGCAGTATATACAATTGATATTTTTGCATTATTTTCAACTGAATTTTTTATTAAAATTTATTATGGAGATGTTATGTTAAATAGCATTAAGATGATGGTTTTGCTTGGAATGATTTATTTTTTAATATATTATTTGTCAAAAGCAATGGGAGAGGCAGATGTTATTTTAGGAGCAGTATCAGGATTTTTTGCTACAAATTTTTATGAAGTTTTTAAAATCTTTAGAAATAGTTTTATGGTTGCGGCATTTGTAGTAATATTATTAGTATTTTTAAAAAATAAAGGAGCAAAAGAGAAAATAGCATTTTGTCCATATATAGCAATAAGTATATTAATGGTGATAATATGAGTAAGAATTTTGCATATTTAATTTTTGATGATTATTGTTTTGACTTTATAAGTAATAATTTTATGGAAAGGGTAGAAATACCAAGGAATATTTTAATTGATGGGATTATAGTAGATAAAAATTATTTGTATTATATACTAAAAAAATTTTTTGAAAATAATGATATATCTGAAAAAGAATTTATAATTTTCAATCAATCATCTAAAATATTCAGTTTAAAATTAAAACTTCCTAAAATCAGCGAAGAAGATATTAGAAGCATGATAGGATATGAGATAGAAAATTTGCTTCCTATAAAATTGTCTGAATATGAATTTGTATATACTTATACAATAAATTCAGAAATAAATGTAGATGTTAGAGTTGCTCGGAAGGATTTTATAGCTGATTTTGAGGATGTATTTAAAAACCTCAATAAAAAATTAAAAGGATTTTATTTTTTTAATGATTTTTGTGAAGATACAAAATTTACAAATTTTATAAGTTTAAACTTTGGACATACTTTAATTAAAAATTCGGATGTAAATAAGAGTATTTACAATGCTGATTTTTATGAGATATTTAATAAATATAATTTGGAATATTTTGTATCTAAAGATATTATGGAAAAAAAGTTTGTTGAATTGGAAGGTAATACAATTTTAAAAATCGAAAACAATTTTGATTTAATTTTGTATAAAAATATAAATTTGATAAATAAATCATTAGAGTACGGAGCTACACTTTTTACCGGAAATTTAATAATTGATAAAACTAAAACTGAATTAGAAAAGATTAGTAATGAATATTTTTTTGAAATAGATTATAAAAAATTTAATCCTAATAAAAAGTTAAATTTTATAAAAGAACAAAAGAAAAAAGTTAGCAAAATATATTTTTATGCTTTAATATTTTTTGTGTTAAATTTCTTGTTATACATTTATATTTCCAACAATATCAATATAAGAGAAAGTGAACTTAACGAATTGAACAACAATAAGGAAATATTAGATAATAGAATTTCAGAGTTAAATTATGATGAACTTAAACAGAAAAATGAAAAGTTGTTAAAGGATATAGAAGAAGATAATGAACTGAGAGAAAAACAAAAATCGGCAGTTGATTTTGGGAATTTATTTTTAGAGCTTGAGGATTTGGAAGATGATGAAATATTATTTACAGATTACTATTACTATAATGCAATGTATGTAAATGGAATAGCAAAAAATGAAAAGAAGATTGAGAAAATATTAGAGGGAATTAAACATAAAAGTGAATTATTGCAGTCAGATATTGAAGATGGAGTAATTAAATTTAAAATAAAGATAGAAATAATGAACTAAAGAGTACTATTATGAAATATATTCAAGTTTAAGTAAAGAGGACAAAAATCTTCGGTAATTACATTTGTAAATTAATTATATTTATATAGGGCAACTAAGGTTGCTCTTTTTAATTTAAGTTAGTAAATCGATTGATTTATATATTTAATATTGTTGTAATTTGATAAAAATACATAATGTGATAAAATTCTATTTAGAGATTATTTTATAGTCAAATTAAAATAGAAGTGGATGAATAAATTGGAAATAGGGAAATTATCAAATGAAGAACTAAAAAATTATGTTTTAAAAAATATTACAGTAAATAGAGATGAAGTTTTATTTGGAGCAGACATTGGTGTTGATACTGCTGTATTAGATTTTAAAGACAACTTGATAGTTGCATCGACTGATCCTATAACCGGCGCTACAAATGATATAGGAAAGCTTGCGATTAATGTGTCATGTAATGATATAGCCTGCGAGTGTGCTGAACCGGTTGGTGTTTTAATAAGTGTATTGCTTCCTCCGAATGCAACTCTTGATGAACTTGATGTAATTATAAAAGATGCAAGTAGAGAATGTGAAAAACTTAATCTCAATATAGTCGGAGGCCATACGGAGGTTACTGATGCGGTAAATAGAATTGTAGTAACAACTACAGTACTTGGTAAGGTAAAACGGGAGTTATTACCTAAGATCAATAGAATAGAAGCGGGAGATGTAATTGCAATTTCGAAATATATAGGAATAGAAGGAACTTGTATTGCCTATAATGAAAGAAAAAATGAGCTTGATAAAATTTTAAGTAAAGAAGATAAAATAGAAATATGTAGTATGTCAGAAATGCTTTCTGTAGTTAATGAATCAAAAATAGCTAAGGATTATAATGTAAAATTTATGCATGATATAACAGAAGGTGGACTTTATGGAGCCTTGTGGGAAAGTAGCAATGTAATAAAAAAAGCTATTGAAGTTAATAAAAATTTAGTTCCCATAAAAAATTCAACTAAGAAAATATCAAAAATTTTTGATATAGATGTATTTAGATTTATTTCCAGTGGGAGTATGATTTTTATATTCAGTAAAGAGGATTTTTTAGAATTTAAGTTGAAATGTGAAAAAAATAATATATTAATTACTGAGATAGGAATTGTAAAAGAAGGCTCAGATCTTTTAATCAAAGGAGAAAATAGAGAGATAGTATTAGAAGCCACTGTTGATGAACTATATAAGATAGTATAAATTTATTGACTTTGACAATATATTAATGTTATAACTATAGTAATCAAGGAGGAATTATGAGAAATAAATATATATATTTAATGATACTTACATTTCTATTTTTACTATCAGACAAGGTATATGCCGATTCGCAGTTTGATGTGACTATTGACGGAAAAGATGTATCTGTAAAGATGGTAAATGTAGAGGTAAATAAAACTAAGCTTGACATGGCTTTCAATGCATATACAGATAAAGGCAGAACTTTTGTACCTATAAGAGAACTTACGGAAAGTTTAGGAGCTGATGTTGAGTGGGATAATAGTACAAAAAGTGCAAGCATAAGTCTTGGTCAAAAAGAAATAAAATTAAAAATAGGAAGTAATATTATTTATATAAATGGAGTTAAAACAAAACTTGAGGAAAATTCTATACCAAAATTTGCAGAATATAAAGAACCAAGAATCGAAACAAAGACAATGGTACCTTTAAGATTTTTGTCTGAAGCGTTTGGATATGATGTTGACTGGAATGGAGAAACAAAAACAGCCAGTGTTTTAAGTTCCAAAAAAGAAACATCTAAAGCTCAAAAAGAAGAAACTAAAATTCAAAAAGAAGAAACTAAATCTAAAGATAAAGAAAAAATAAAAACTGCATCCCTTAATAACACAGATAAGGAAGTAAAATCTTTGAATGGTAATAATGCGTTATTTACTTCAAATTATGAAAAAATGGAAACGAATCAGTTGAATAAAACAGCTGAAGAAGAAGCATATAAGGCTGCAGGTCTTAGCATACCTGATTTAGAAGAAGAGGAAAGAGTTATAACTAAACGATTTAAAATAGATGGTCCTTTAACAATAGTTATTGATCCGGGTCACGGGGGAAAAGATTCCGGAGCTATTATGGAAAGCGGACTTACAGAAAAAGAGTTAAATCTTAAAGTAGCAGGTAGATTATATGAACTGTTAAAAAAAGAAGAAGGATATGAAGTAATAATAACAAGAACCGAAGATGAATTTATTAAACTCGTAGATAGAGCTGCAATTTCAAATGATAATGGTGCAGAAATTTTCTTATCTATACATTTCAACAGCTCAGATAATAAAGAAGCAAAAGGCATAGAAGTACTTTATGCTTCTGAAAGCAAAGTAAAAATAAAGACAGTTGAACAAAAGCATTTTGCTAATGAATTATTAAAAGCTTTAATAGAAGAGACTGGTTGTAGCAGTAGAGGGTTAAAAAACAGACCTGATTTGGTAGTATTAAATAAAACTAAAAATGTTTCGGCACTTGCAGAGCTTGGCTTTATGTCTAATGAAGAAGATTATAAAAATCTTGTTGATGATAATTATTTAGATAAACTTGCTAATGGATTGTTTAAGGGAATTAAAAACTATGTCAACAAATATGGTGATAAATAAAAGAGGGTTATACCTCTTTTATTTTTGGAGGATAAAATGAGAGATAATAGGAAATTTGATGAAATGAGAAACATTGAACTTGAGTTAAATTATACTTCTGCTCCGGATGGTTCTGTACTTATTAAGTGTGGAAATACTAAAGTTATTTGTACTGCTATGATAGAAGATAAAGTTCCATTCTTTTTAAAAGGTAAAAATAGTGGATGGTTATCATGTGAGTATTCTATGCTTCCTGGCTCTACAAGCGTTAGAAAAGTGAGGGACATATCAAGGGGAAAACTTGATGGGCGCAGTCAAGAAATTCAAAGGTTAATTGGTAGAAGCTTAAGATCATGTGTTGATTTATCAAAAATAGGAGAAAAAACTATTTGGATAGATTGTGACGTAATATCTGCAGATGGAGGAACTCGTACAACTAGCATCAATGGCTCCTTTATTGCATTGAGTCTTGCTGTAAAAAATGCTATTAGACAAGGGATTATTTTAGAAAATCCAATAAAGAATAAAGTTGCTGCTATAAGTGTTGGAATTGTAGAAAATGAAAAGCTTTTGGATCTTAATTATGATGAAGACTCTAATGCACAAGTTGATTTGAATGTAGTTATGAACGATAATAAGGAAATTATAGAAATTCAAGGGACGGCAGAAGGAAGAAGTTTTTCTAGAAAAGAGTTAAATGAACTTATAGATTTATCAGAAATCGCAATAGATAATATATTTAATATACAAAATAAGGTGTTACTTGATAAAGAAAAAATTGTTTTATCAAGTGATAATGAGCATAAAATAACAGAAATAAAAGAAATATTAAAAGATTTGCCTGTTGAGATTATATCTAAAAAAGATGTAAATCTTTCTAATATCAATGTTGATGAAAACTTTGATACACTTGAGGGAAATGCACATTTAAAAGCATCAGCAATAAAAGATAAGTGTGCTTATTCTGTAATAGCTGATGATACAGGATTATTTGTAAATGCACTTAACGGAGAACCGGGAGTACACTCTGCGAGATATGCAAAATCACATGATGATGCTGAAAACAGAAAATTGTTAATTAAAAACTTACGAGATGAAAAAGACAGGAGAGCTTATTTTAAAACTGTAATTGTATATATAGATTCTATAGGAGAAGAACATATTTTTGAAGGTATCTGTAAAGGAGAAATAACAGAAAAGGAAATAGGAAATGGTGGATTTGGATATGATTCTATCTTCTTACCTAAAGGATTTAACAGGACATTTGGAGAAATGAGCAGTGATGAAAAAAATCTCATTAGCCATAGAAGTGAAGCAATTAAAAAATTCAAAGATTTTTTAATGAAAAAATACAGTGATAAAATTATTTATTAATAATAAATAACTCTTGACTTAACATGCGAAATTTGGTAACATAAATTTGTTACTGATGATTATGGTGGGTATGGCCTAGTTGGTTAGGGCGCAAGATTGTGGCTCTTGAGATCGTGGGTTCGAATCCCACTATCCACCCCATAAATTCAGTAACATTTTATTTTAAATGCTATAAATTATGTTTATGGCATTTTTTTTATTTTGTTGATTAATTAGTTATATTTAGTATAAAATATTTGATTTTTTATTGATTTTACTATATATTTATTTAGAATGGAGGAATTTTATGAAGATTTTATTTGATACATTAGGCGGAGATAACGGTTCTTATGAGGTAATAAAAGGAGCTTTTGAAGCTAAGAAAGAATTTGATATAGATATAGCCTTTGTAGGTAAAGAAAATGAAATAATGAATATAACCGACCAGCTAGATCAGAATATAGAATTTGAAATTATAAATGCAAGTGAAAAAATTGAAAATGATGAAGAACCTGCATTTGCTTTAAGAAAGAAAAAAGATTCTTCAATAGTTGTAGGATTGAAAGCGTTAAAAGAAAAAAAGGTTGATGCATTTGTATCTGCGGGAAGTACGGGAGCTCTTCTTGCGGGAGGTCTTTTTATAGTTGGAAGAGCGGAAAACATTAAAAGAGCAGTTTTGCCAACTGCAATTCCAAATTTAAAGGGAAGCACTCTTTTAATTGATTCCGGAGCAAATATGGACTGTGATGAAAGTCTCTTATTACAATTTGCTAAAATGGGAAAGATTTATTTAGAAGCAAGCGGAAATCATAATCCTAAAGTGGGGCTTTTGAATGTCGGCACAGAAAAAGGAAAAGGAAATTCAGTTGTTAAAAATACTTATGGGTTGCTTGAAAAATCAGATTTGAATTTTATTGGTAATATAGAGGCGAGAGATGTAACTCTTGGAGTTTGTGATTTAGTTGTATGTGATGGATTTGTTGGAAATGTTTTGCTAAAAAATACAGAAGGAGTTGCATATTTTTTGACAAAACTTATAGAGAAATCTGTAGCCGAGTTAAATTTATCTAAGGATAGCTTAATTGATATAAAAATGTTAATGTCCAAGTTAAGTAAGAGAATAGATTATCATGAGGTTGGGGGAGCAATACTTCTTGGTTTGAATGAAGTTGTAATTAAAGCTCATGGTAGTTCGGACTATGTAGCTATAAAAAATGCAGCAAAAGTTGCTGTTATGGCAGTAAAAGCTGATGTAGTTAAAAATTTAGGTAAAATATTTAAGGAGTAGTATAGAAAATGAAAAATAAGGTATTGGAGTTAATAGCGTCACAATTTAATAAGGAAGTAGAAGATTTAAGAGAAGATACATCTTTTGCGGATGATTTAAATGCAGATTCAATAGATATAGTGGAACTTGTTATGAGCATAGAAGATGAGTTTGGAATTGAAATTGAGGATGATATTTTAGAAAATATGTCTACGATTGGAGATGTCTTAGATTATCTTGAAGAAATGGAATAGGTGATTTTATGCCTAAAAATGTATCTATTCTTTTATCTTTATTAGAATATGAATTTAAAAATGATAAATATATAAATACTGCATTGACACATTCGTCATATATAAATGAGCATAATTTAAAAGATACAGTGAGCAATGAGAGATTAGAGTTTTTAGGAGATGCCGTATTAGATTTAATAATAGGAGAATATTTTTATTATAGTCATAAAAATCTAAAAGAAGGAAGCTTATCTAAGCTTAGATCTAAAGTTGTTAATGAGAATAGTCTATATAAAATAGCTACAAATATTTCAATTGGAGATTTTATGTATTTTGGAAAGGGAGAAATAAAAAATAAAGGTAATTTAAGAGAATCTACTCTTTCTGATTGCCTTGAGGCGCTGATAGGAGCAATTTATATTGATGGAGGATTAGACGCTGTCAGGAAGGTAATTTTAAGACTATTTCATGATAGAATTATGGAAGTTGAAAACTTAAAATCTTTAGAAGATTATAAAACTATGCTTCAAGAATGTATTCAAAGAAATAAGATGGGAAATATAAAATATGTAATATATGATGAGAAGGGGCCTAGTAATGATAAGGTCTTTTATTCTAATGTTTTAATTAATGATATAATAATAGGAAACGGATATGGTAAGACTAAAAAAAGTTCAGAGCAATTAGCTGCTAAAAATGCACTTATAAGAATAGGTGAGTTAGATGTCTAAAAAGAACATAATACCCATTTTTGTACCTCATTTAGGATGTCCAAACGATTGTGTTTTTTGCAATCAAAATAAAATAACAGCATCGTCTACAAATATTACTTCTGATGATGTTAGATCTATTATTGAAGAATACTTGTCATACTTTAAAGATAAAAATAATATAGAAGTAGCATTTTACGGCGGAAGTTTTACAGCAATAGAAATTTGTATTCAATTAGAGCTTTTATCTGTTGCAAAAGAGTATAAAGAAAATAATATTATTAAAGAAATAAGGCTTTCAACAAGACCTGATTGCATAGATATCAAAAGACTTGAAATTTTGAAGCATTATTTAGTTGATACTATTGAGCTTGGAGTACAAAGTCTTGATGAAGATGTATTAAATTTATCTAATAGAGGACATGATGATAAATGTGTATATAATGCTGTAAAATTGATAAAAAAATATGGATTTAATCTTGGACTTCAGCAAATGATAGGGCTTCCTGGCGATAGTTTAGAGGCTTCATTATATACTACAAGAGAATTTATTAAATTAAATCCGGATTTTGTGAGGATATATCCTACTTTAGTTATAAAAGATACAGAACTTGAAAAAAGTTTATATAATGGGAGTTATAAACCTTTGAGTATAGAAGATGCTGTAAGAATAACTAAGGAATTATTAAAATTATATATACTAAATGGTATATATGTTATTAGAATAGGACTTCAGCCTACAGAAAATATTCAAATGGGAAAAGATGTAATTGCAGGACCTTTTCATCCTGCTATAAGACAAATTGTAGAAGGTGAGATTTTGTTTGATGTCCTAAAGAATTTCTTTAATGATAAGGAAATTACAAATTATGAGCTTGAAATACATTCATCAAATAAAAATGTATCTAATTTGGCAGGCCAAAAATCATTTTTAAAGAATAAAATAATAAATGAATTTAAAATTAAGAATCTTAAGTTATTTGGCGAAAATATATCTGATGATGTTTTAATATTAAAATATAGATTGAATGAAAAAAATTTTGAAAATGAAATACAAATAAAAGATTATATGATTTGGAGATAAGTATGTATTTAAAGACACTTTACATACAAGGATTTAAGTCCTTTGCACAAAAAACTAAAATTGAATTTAATAATAAAATAACCGGAATAGTAGGTCCTAATGGAAGCGGGAAAAGTAATATTTCAGACGCTATGATGTGGGTATTAGGAGAAACAAGTATAAAATCACTTCGTGGTTCTAAAATGGAAGATGTAATATTTTCCGGTACAGATGAAAAAAAACCGCTTGGATTTGCGGAAGTAACTATTGTATTTGATAATAGTGACAAGAAGCTTCCAATAGAATACACAGAGGTTTCCGTTACTAGAAGAATGTATAGATCGCTGGAAAGTGAATTTTTAATTAATAATGTAAAGTGTAGACTTAAAGATATAAAAGAACTTTTTATGGATACCGGTATAGGAAAAGATGGATATTCTTTAATTGGACAAGGAAAAATAGAGAGTATTTTAAGTAATAAACCGGAACAAAGAAGAAGTGTCTTTGAAGAAGCTGCTGGAATTTCAAAGTTTAAGATGCGAAAGTTAGAAAGTGAAAATAAACTGAGAAAGACAGAGGAGAACTTAATAAGATTAAATGATATAATTTCGGAAATTGAAATAAGAGAAAAAGTTTTAAAGGTAGAATCTGAGAATGCAATTAGATATAAAAACTTTTTTAATAAATTGACTGACCTGGAAGTAACTTTAGCATTTGTTGATATAGAAAAACAAAAATTGAGTGAAGATAAATTTAATGAGAAAATAGCTTTTATCAACGGTGAAATAGAAAATATAAATTTATCAATTAAAATAAATCAAGATGAGCAGCAGAATGTAGAAGAAAAAATAAGGATAATAGAAGAAGAAATAGAGTCTATTCAATTATCTGAGATAGAAAACAATAAAAACTATGAGAGAATGTTGTCTCAAATTGAATTAATATCAGAAAAGAAATTAAATATAAATTCAAATGTTGAGCAAAGAAATACAAATATATTTGAGCTTGAAAATTTAATATTACAAAATAGAGAAAAATATAACACAAATATAGAAAAAATAAATACATGCAATGACGACTTTGTTAAAGTAACTGAACAGCTTTCAAAATTAAAAAAAGATTTAGATTTGAATATACTTGAGTTTAAAAAAGTTGAAGATAAAATTGAAACTGACAGCAAAATTCTTTTAGAGTTACATAAAAATAAGTCTGAGATAGAATCCAAACAATTAATGACACAGTCTATAATATCTGAAAAAGAGAGCAGACTTTTAAGTGTAAGTAAGAATTTAGATTTATTAAAAGAGAATAATATAGAAATAGAAAAAGAATTTAGTTTTATAGACATTAAATATAATGATATCTTAAATAGAAAGTCACAATTAATAGTTGATAAAGAAAAATTAGAAAAAGAAATTCTTGAGCTTAACAATAAAATTAAAAATAGTAGCAAACTTTTATCAGAATATAAAAATAAATATGATAAAAAGAATGCTGAATTTATTGCACTTAAAAATATCGCGGATAATTATGAAGGATATAGTAAAAGTGTAAAATTTTTTATGAATGGAGCAAAAAAAAGAAATATATTTTCAAATTCATTAATAGGACCTGTTGCTGAAAATTTAAGAGTTGATTCAAAATACGAAAAGGCAATAAGTGTGGCACTTGGTGGAAATTTACAAAACATTATAGTAAAAAGTGACAGTGACGCAAAAGAAATGATTGAGTTTTTGAACAGAGAAAAATATGGAAGAGTAACATTTTTACCTATTAATTCAATGACTTATAAAGAAATTGATTTTAAATTGAAGGATTTAAATGAAGAAGGGCTAATAGGTTTTGCTGATGAACTTATAGAATTTGATTGCAAATATAAGTCTATTTTTAAAAATTTACTTGGAAAGATTATAATTTCTAAAGATTTTGATACTGCAAATAGAATATCCAAAAAATTAAACAGAACATACAGAGTAGTAACTCTTGATGGAGATAGTTTGAATATCGGTGGTTCAATAACCGGAGGAAGTATACTTAAAAATAATACGGACATAATAAGTCGGAAAAGTGATATAGAAAAATTAGAAAGAGAATCTCTTGATTTAAAAGATAAATATGAATCTATTTTAAAAGAATATGATGAGTTAAAGTCAAAAATCGAAGATGACAGTAATTTATTAAATGAATTAAAAAATGAAATTTATATGATATTTTCGGAAATTGTGACTCTTGAGAATAGCAAAAATAATTTAAGTTTAAGTAAAAACAGCAATGATGCATATTTATCCAAATATGTAGAAGAAAAAAATCAACTTATGAGCTCTATAACTTTAGATAAAGATTTATTAACTGAATTAGATAATAATCTTAAGAATATAGACTTTCAGCTTAAAGAAAAAAATATTTCAGGAAATACTTTTGATAAAGAACATGATACTTTAAAACTTCTCATAGAAGAACAAAGGGAAGAATATTCAAAAAATCAACTGGATAGTATTAAAATTCAAGGTAATATTGATTCTTTAATAAAGGAAAATAATAATATATTATCCAACAATGAATTTAATAATTTAAAAATAACTAATTTAAATAGTGAAATAGTCAGTTTAGAATTAGACAGAGAGAACTTAAATATTGAAGAAAATAAATTAAATGAAAAGTTAATTAATTCAAAAGATATTCTAGATAAAACTAAGGAGGCTTTATTTGAACTTAGAGAATCTAAACTTAGTTTAAATTTAGATTTAAAAAAATATAGAAATATTTTTGAACAACTTCAAATAAAGTTGATAGATTTTGAAAAACGAAATGCCAAAATATTAAGTGAAAAAGATAAAATAGAATTTAATATATTAAATATTGAGGAAAAAATAAAAATAGAATATGGAATCGAAGCGGATAATATTAAAAAGCTTGTTGACTATAAGAACTTAAAAGAAATAAAAGATGAAATTTTTGATTTAAAAGTAAGTATTTCAAAATTAGGGGATATTAATTTATTTTCTATAGAAGAATATAAGGCGGTTAGTGAAAGACTTAGATTTAATTTGGAGCAAAAACAGGATCTTTTAGATTCAAGGGAAGAGATTAAGTCTATATTAAAAGAATTAGATAAAGAAATGAAAGAAAAGTTTAGGGAGACATTTTCTAAAGTTTCAAAGTATTTTGAAGAAATTTTCAAGATATTATTTAATGGAGGTAAAGCTCAAATTGAAATAGATGGTGATGATGAATTATATAGCGGTATAGAAATAAAAGCACAACCCCCAGGGAAAAGATTTCAGTCATTATCTTTGTTGTCAGGAGGAGAAAGAGCTCTAACAGCAGTAGCACTTTTATTTGCGTTATTAAAAGTTAAAACGGCACCGTTTTGTATTCTTGATGAAATAGATGCAGCACTTGATGATGCCAATGTAAAAAGATATGTTGATTATTTGATAAAAATTGAAAACATACAATTTATTATAATAACACATAGAAAACTTACTATGGAAATTGCAAATATACTATATGGTGTTACAATGGAAGAAAAGGGAATAAGTAAAATAATTTCAGTAGAACTTAAAAATTAGGAGAAAAAAATGTTTAAATGGTTTAAAGAAAAATTTTCTAAAGATGATGAGCAAAAAATTATAAAAGAAAATTACGCAGATGAAGTGAATGAAGTTGAACAAAAAGTTGAATTTTATGAAGAAAATAATTTGGAAAATACAAGTGTTGAAGATATTGATACTAAAGAAATCGTTGAATCTAACAATGAATTAGATCAGTTGGTTGAAGGAACTTTGCATCAAGATGAAATTAAAGATAATAATTTAGAAAATGAAACTATTGATGAAATTAGTAATATTGAAGAAAAAGAAGAAATCTATGAAGAAGTAGAAGAGATTAAGGAAGAGTCTAAATTATCTATATTTCAAAAATTAAAGCAAGGTTTAACTAAAACAAGACACGAAATGGGAGTAAAGATAAATACAATATTGGGCTCTTATGTAAAAATTGATGATGAAATGCTTGAAGATTTAGAGGATATTTTGATATCTGCAGACATCGGAATGGAAACTACGATGAAACTGATTGATAATCTTAGAAATACAATAATACAAGAAAAAATAAATGATCCCAATATGGTTAAACCATTGTTGAAAGAAGAAGTTAAAAAGCTTATGAACGACTCATTGGATAGTAAGATAAAAAAGGAAAGTCCTACTATAATTTTAGTTGTGGGAGTAAATGGCGTTGGAAAAACTACGACAATTGGCAAGTTATCAAGTAAGTTGAAAATGGAAGGAAATAAAGTTTTAATAGCAGCGGCAGATACATTTAGAGCAGCAGCTATAGATCAACTGAAAACTTGGGGAGATAGAGCAAATGTAGATGTAATTTCACATAATGAAGGAGCAGATCCCGCAGCGGTAATATTTGATGGGATAACAGCAGCAAAATCACGAAATTCCGATATTCTTATTTGTGATACAGCAGGTAGACTTCACAATAAAGCCAATTTAATGAAAGAACTTGAAAAAATTAATAGAGTAATAGATAGAGAGTATCCTAATGCAAATAGAGAAACACTTCTTGTACTTGATGCTACAACGGGACAAAATGCTATGAATCAAGCTAAAACATTTAAGGAAGTTTGTAGTATTTCCGGAATAGTTTTGACAAAGCTTGATGGAACCGCAAAAGGAGGAGTAGTAATAGCTCTTCAAAGTGAACTTCAAATACCAATTAAGCTTGTAGGAGTAGGAGAGGGGATAGATGATTTACAAGAATTTGAATTGAACTCATTTATAGATGCCATATTTGATTGATGGAGGTATTAAATTGAATTTAACTAGACCTGCATGGTTGGAAATTAATTTGGATTATTTAATAGAAAATATAAATAAAATAAGAAATAATGTCAGAGAAGATGCCGAAATAATATCGGTTGTTAAAAGTAATGCTTATGGTTTTGGAGCATTAAAAATAGTTGAAATTTTAAGAGAAAATGGAGTTAATTTTTTTGCAGTAGCGACTATGTCCGAAGCTATAGCTATAAGGAAAAAATTTAAAGATGTAAAACTTTTAATACTTGGATATACACCGGATTATTTAATGAATGTTGCAGTTGAAAATGATATAACATCAGCTATTTATAATTATGAATCTGCAAGAACCTTAAATGAAATAGCTAAGAGTCAAAATAAAACAGCTACTATTCACATAGTATTAGACACAGGAATGAATAGGATAGGATTTAAAAATATAGATGATAGTATAGAAGACATAAAAAAGATTTCTAAATTTAAAAACATTTATATCGAAGGAGTATTTTCACATTTTGCAGCAGCTGATACCAATGCAGAATATACTAAAAGACAATTTAATATTTTTAAAAATGCAACAGACATTTTGGAAAAAAATAAAATTAATATACCGATAAAACATATAAATAATTCAAGTGCAATACTGAATTATAATGAATACAGTCTTGATGCGGTACGACCCGGAATAATACAATATGGTTCCACTGAAGGAATTAAGACTAAGTATAAAGAGTTAAATAATGTAAAATATATAGGTCAGATAAAAGCTCAAGTGTCTAATATTAAAATTGTTTCCAAAGGGGAAAAAGTAAGTTATGGATTAACTTATGAAACTTCAACTGAAACTAAAATAGCAACTATTCCATTGGGATATTCAGATGGAATATTGAGACAACTTAGCGGAAAAATTGATGTGCTTGTATCAGGAAAAAGATGCAGACAGATAGGAAGAATATGTATGGATCAAATGATGGTGGATGTAAGTGGAGTAGATTGTAATATTGGAGACGAAGTTGTAATACTTGGTTCTCAAGGAAATGAGTATATTGATATATTAGAAATAGCAAGAAAAGTTGATGAAATTGCAACGTCATATTCATGTCATTTTTCTCCGAGACTTCCAAAGGTATATATTAAAAATGGAAAAATAGATGAAATAGTAGATGAATTGATTAAATAAAGTAACAGTATTATATAGTCAATATGAGCTTTTATACAGAAGAATGAATTGATAGGATAAGAGACATATCATCTTAAGATGATGTGTCTTTTGTTATTAAGTAAGATTATATGTCATTGAATATGTAAAGTTATGAATATAATAATGAAATATAATTTATTTTAAGTATTTTATTTTTTTATTATATTTATTAAAAAATTGATATAAAATTATTGACAGTATTTAATTAAATGTATATAATATATGAGTATTAAAAGAAGAAGTCCGCTTCTCACCTTATTCTTAAGTTATAAGGTTGTTTGAGAATATCAATTTTATGAATTCTTGCGGGCTTTTTTGCCCGTTTTTTTATTATATATTAATGGAGGTGCTTAGAAATTAAAGAGCTTCAAATAAATGAAGATATCAGAGAAAAAGAAGTTAGGTTAGTAGATGATGAAGGAAATCAAGTTGGTGTAGTAACTAGAGTCAGAGCATTAGAGATGGCTGAAGAGAAAAAGCTTGATCTTGTTAATGTCTCACCTAATTCAAAACCGCCTGTATGTCGTATTATGGATTATGGTAAATATAGGTATGATATGATTAAGAAGGAAAGAGAAGCAAAGAAAAAACAAAAAGTTATCAATGTTAAAGAGCTTCGCTTAACACCAAGTATTGAAACCAATGATTTAAAGACTAAGGCAAATCGTGCTAAGGAATTTTTACAAAATGGCGATAGAGTTAAAATATCTGTTCGTTTTAGAGGAAGAGAAATGGGACATACTGAAATGGGCAAGGATGTGCTTGATAATTTTGTTGAATTAATTTCTGAGTATGGAGTTGTGGATAAAAAACCGAAAATTGAAGGTAAGAGCATGATTATGTTTTTATCTCCCAAAACAGATAAATAAGGAGGATTACTATGGGTAAAATGAAAACTCACAGAGCATCTGCTAAGAGATTTAAGAGAACAGGCTCTGGAAAGCTTAAAAGAGGATATGCGTTTAAAGGCCATTTAACAGGTAAAAAGACAGCAAAAAGACTTAGAAAACTTAGAAAATCTAGTTTAGTAAGTAAGGGCGATCAAAGAAGAATCGATCATATGATTCCATAGTAGGAGGTTAATGTAATGGCTAGAATTAAAAGAGCAGTAAATGCTAAGAAAAAACACAAGAAAATTTTAAAGCAAGCTAAGGGATATTTTGGTGCAAAATCAAAGTTATTCAGACCTGCTAATCAAGCAGTTATGAAGTCTTTAAGCTATGCTTTTATAGGTAGAAAACAAAGAAAAAGAGATTTTAGAAAACTTTGGATTGCGAGAATTAATGCTGCAACAAGAATTAATGGGATGAGTTATTCTAAATTTATAAATGGATTAAAGAAAGCTAATATTGAAATTAACAGAAAAATGCTATCAGAAATGGCAATCAATGATCCTCAAGGTTTTGCTAAATTAGTAGAAATAGCAAAAGGAGAGTAATAAAGTTCCTTAGGGGACTTTATTTTTCTTAGGAGGAAAAATTGTATTTGAAATTTCGATTAAAAATTTCTAAATTATTGCAAAATCCACCTTTATTATTGGGAATATCATTTATAGTTGTAATTTTAATAGGTACATTTTTATTAAACTTACCTATAGCAAGTTCTAATGGAGAATCAATAGGTTTTGTTGATGCTTTTTTCACTTCAAGCTCTGCTACTTGCGTAACTGGACTTGTTGTTGTAAATACAGCTAAAAATTGGACTACATTCGGACACATAGTTATAATTATGTTAATTCAAATTGGTGGACTTGGAACGATGGTTGTATTTTCTATAATACCATTGATTCTTAGAAAAAAAATTGGATTGACACAAAGACTATTGTTAAAAGAACAGTTGAATATAGATTCAATGTCCGGCATTGTAAAGCTTAGTAAATACGTGATTTTCACAAGTTTTATAGTAGAGTTTATTGGAGCAATATTTTTATCTGTTAGATTTATTCCAATATATGGATTTGTAAAAGGAATATGGTATTCTATATTTCATTCTATTTCTGCATTTTGTAATGCAGGTTTTGATATTATAGGAAACTCTATTGAGATATATAATACGGATATTATAATTAATTTAGTCATAATGTTATTGGTTTTTTTAGGCGGTTTAGGATTTACGGTTTATATTGATATGTATAGAAGTAGAAAGTTTAGAAATTTTAGCATGCACACTAAGATGGTTCTTATAATGTCATTTATTTTACTTGCTTTTGGCACAATATTATTTTTGTTGATAGAATATAATAATGTACAAACCATATCAAATTATAGCATAAAAGATAAGTTTTTAATTTCTGCGTTTCAATCAACAATTACCAGAACTGCAGGGTTTAATTCAATTCCTATGGATAAAATAAGAGATTCATCAGCATTTCTTATGATTATTCTAATGTTTATAGGAGGTTCTCCGGCATCAACTGCAGGTGGATTAAAGACTACTACGCTTGGAGTAATGATGTTTACAGCTTTCTCTGTTATAAGAGGCGAAAGAGAAGCGGTTTTTATGAAAAGAGCAATACCAAATAATATTATTTTTAAATGTATGGCTATAACTTTTATTTGTATTGGATTGGTTCTTATGGTAGCTTTAGAGCTTTCTATATTTGAAAATGAAAAATTTAAATTTGTAGATATTTTGTTTGAAACTGTTTCTGCATTTGGGACAGTTGGACTTACAAGAGGTATAACTGATAAGTTAGGAAATGTATCAAAAATCATATTGTCATTTACTATGTTCCTTGGAAGGGTTGGTCCTACAACTCTTGCAATAGGTCTTATGAGAAAGAAGAAATCTTCTAACTTGAAATATGCTGAAGGTCATGTTATTGTTGGATAGGAGGCTACTATGAAATCTTTTGTAGTTTTTGGATGTGGTAGATTTGGTTCTACAATTGCTACAACTCTTACAGGATTAGGTAATGAGGTTCTTGCAATAGATAATAATTTTGAAAATGCTCAAGCAATTTCAGATCAAGTAACAACAGCTATACAGTGTGATGTATTAGATGAAAACGCAACTAAAGATTTGGGACTTAAAAATTTTGATACGGCAATTATTGCAATAGGTTCGAATCTTGAAGCAGCAATTATGGCAACTATAATATCTAAAGAAGCAGGAATTCCGTATATTATTGCAAAAGCAAAAACAGAAAGACAAGGTGGAATACTTGAGAAGATAGGTGCTGATAAAATTATATATCCGGAAAGAGATATGGCATATAGGGTTGCACATAATATGACATCAAGTAAAATTCTTGATTATATTCAGTTATCTCCAGGTTTTTCTATTGTAGAATTAAAACTTTTACCTGAATGGGAAAATAAGACAATAGATGAGTTAAAAATAAGAAATAAGTACGAAATAACTATTTTAGGAATACAAAGAAATAATGACATCCAGATAGCACCTAAACCAGATACTAAGTTAGTTTCTGAAGATGTATTAATAATTTTAGGAAGAGAAGAAGCTATTGAAAAAGTTGAAAAAATTTAATAAAATCATAACTTTTATGTTGTTAAATTAAGGGTATAATAATAAACAGAGGTGATATTATGATTACTATGGAAAAAATAGATTATGTTATGGATGTTACAAATTCTTCTTATGATGTTGTGAGAAGAGCTTTATTAGATTCAGATGGAGATGTCGATTTAGCCGTTGATATAATTAGAAAATCAGTGGATACTTCTTCAAAAAAATCTAAAGATACGATTGACTTTGAGGATATAAAAGATGCAATTAAGGAAATTTGGAATCAAGGAAATGCAAATAAGTTGGTTGTAAAAAAAGACGGGGATATTGTTTTAAGTTTATCACTTACTGTATCTGCACTTGGAATAATTCTTGCACCAGTTGCTGCTTTAGTAGGTGTTGGAGCGGGTATTGTTAATGATTATGAATTTAAAATTATATTGTCGACAAAGGAAGAAATTGATATAAAAGAATATATAAAAGGTAAAAGCAAAACAAAAAATTAATAATTATTGTAATATAGTATGTTTTGTGTTAGAATAATTTAATAATATAAGATTATTAAGGGAGTGTTAAAATGCAAAAAGGTATTCATCCAGAATATAAAGAAGCAACTGTAACATGTGCTTGTGGAAATACATTTAAAACAGGCTCGGTTAAAGAAGATTTAAAAGTTGAAATTTGTTCTGAATGTCATCCGTTTTTCACAGGAAAACAAAAGTTTACTGACCATGGCGGACGTATTGAGAAATTCAATAAGAAATATCAAAGAAATAAGTAATGGTTAGCAAATGGCTAACCATTTTTCTTTAAGGAGTAATATGGATAAGGTATTTAATAAAAAAGCTTTTAAAACAACTATAGGTGGACAAGCCCTTATTGAAGGTGTTCTTATGAGAGGACCGTCAAAAATCGCTATAGCTGTTAGAAAGCCGGATAAAACTATTGAGTTAAAAATAGAAAAGTTAAATGATTTAAGTGAAAAATATAAACTATTATCTTTCCCAATAATTAGAGGTGCATATAAATTTGTAGATGCAATGGTACTTGGAATAAATGCACTAACATATTCTGCATCTTTTTTGGAAGATGAGAGTAAAGAAGAAATAAGAAAATCCGATAAGTTAATGGACAAGATTTTTAAAGATAAGAAAGAGAATATTGAAACCGGACTTACAATATTAGTTTCGTTTATGATTGCATCTATTCTATTTATGATTTTTCCAAGTTTGATAGCTGGATTTTTACAGAAACATATAGGATCCACTGTGATTTTAAATTTGGTTGAAGGAGTATTTAGACTTATTGTATTTGGAATATATCTTTACTATATATCTAAAATTGAAGATATAAAAAGAGTTTTTGAATATCATGGAAGTGAACATAAATCAATTCATTGTTATGAGGCGGGGGAAGAACTCACCGTAGAAAATGTAAAAAAATATCCATTAGTTCATCCAAGATGCGGAACAAGTTTTTTGTTTATGGTAATGCTTATAAGTATATTTGTATTGTCATTTTTTGGATGGCCGAGTATTTTAATAAGGATAATTTCAAGAATATTGGCGCTGCCGATTATTGCGGGAATTGCCTATGAGGTAAATAGAATTATCGGTAAAAGTGATTCTAATGTATGTAGGATACTTGCTATTCCGGGTCTTCAAATTCAAAAATATGTTACTGTAAGAGAACCGGATGATTCAATGATAGAAGTGGCAATAGAAAGTTTAAAAGCAGTTTTACCTGAAGATGGTGAAAGTGATTTATGGTAATAAGAGATATTTTAAACAGAGGGATAAAATATTTAGAAAATTCAGAATATACTAATCCATTTTTTGAAGTCAGATTGATTTTATCCAAAATATTAGGATATGATATATCATATTTAATATCGCATGAAGATGAGAATATAGATAAAGAAATTGAAAATAAATATTTTGATATTTTAAGAAGAAGAAACAACGGAGAACCTCTACAATATATTTTTGGAATAGTTGAATTTTATGGAAGAGATTTTTTTATTGATGATAATGTTTTAATTCCAAGAAATGATACAGAAGTTAGTATTGAAGTACTTAAAAAGTTATTTGAAAATTATAAAATAGAAAATTTTTTAGAAATAGGATGTGGAAGTGGAATAGTTTCTATAAGTATGGCAATAGAAAATAAAGATATAAAATTTACTTCTTGTGACATTTCGGATTATGCAATAAATAATACTAAAAAGAATATTTCTAAATATAATTTGGATAATATTTCTGTAGTAAAAAGTAATATCTATTCAAATATAAAAGATAAATATGATATAATTTATTCAAATCCGCCGTATATTAAGACAGAAGAAATAGATTATCTGCAAAGAGAGGTTAAGGATTATGAACCTCATCTCGCATTAGATGGAGGTATAGACGGTCTTTGTTTTTATAGAAAAATAGTTTCGAAATTGGATAAATTTTTAAAAAAAGACGGTTTTGTAGTTTTTGAAATAGGTCATAATCAAAGCAGTGAATTAAGAAATATTTTATCTGAATATAATTTTTTTGTTATAAAAGATATGTCAGGGAGAGATAGAGTAGTAATTGCGAGTAAAGGAGAAATAGATGTACGAAAATTTGCAAGTATTTGATGAAAAATATATTGAACTTGAACAAAAACTTATGGATATTAATGTAATAAATGATTCTAAGTTATATCAAAAAATAGCAATAGAACATGCTGAAATTGAGCCTGTAGTTTTGAAATATAGAGAATACAAAACTCTAATATCAAATCTTGAAGATAATAAAGAAATGCTAAATGAAAATTTAGATGATGACATGAGAGATTTAATTAAAGAGGATATAAAAGACTCAGAAGAAAAAATTTCAGTATTAGAGGATGAGATAAAGATACTTTTGATTCCAAAAGATCCTAACGATTCAAAAAATGTAATTGTAGAAATAAGGGCTGGTGCTGGTGGAGATGAAGCGGCTTTATTCGCCGGAGTATTATTTAGACAATATGTCAGGTTTGCGGAGAGAATGGGATGGAAAGTTGAAATAATGAGTACTAATGAAATAGGAATAGGTGGCTATAAAGAAGTAATATTTATGATATTGGGTAGGGGTGCATATTCAAGACTTAAATATGAATCAGGAGTTCATAGAGTTCAGAGAGTTCCTGAAACTGAAAGTTCAGGTAGAATTCACACATCAACTGCAACTGTAGCTGTACTTCCTGAGGCAGAAGATGTTGAAATAGATATTGAACCATCAGATATAAAATTTGATGTATTTAGAGCTTCAGGAAACGGAGGACAATGCGTTAACACAACGGACTCTGCTGTAAGACTTACTCATATACCTACAGGAATAGTAATTTCTTGTCAAGATGAAAAATCTCAGCTTAGAAATAAAGAAAAAGCAATGAAAATTTTAAAAACTAAACTATACGATTTAAAGCTGCAAGAGCAAAATGCAGAATTATCAATGCAAAAGAAATCTCAGATAGGAACCGGAGACAGATCTGAAAGAATAAGAACATATAATTATCCTCAAGGAAGAGTAACAGATCATAGAATAGGTTTAACTTTACACAAGATAGATAGCATTGTAGATGGAGATTTAGATGAAATAATAGATGCATTGATTGCCAGTGATCAAGCAAGTAAAATTGAAAATGTAGATAAGTAAATTTCATAAAGTTACTGATAAATTTTTAAAAATATATTATAATATACATGTCTAGGTATAAAATAAGGGGGTAATATAATATGAATGCAATGACTAGTGATAATTTAAGATCTGCATTTGGGGGAGAAAGCCAAGCACATATGAGATATATAATTTGGAGTGAAGAAGCTGAAAAAAATGGCTTCAAAAATGTCTCAAGGTTGTTTAAAGCTACGTCTGATGCGGAAAGAGTGCATGCAACATTACATTTTAAAGCATTAAAAGATGTTAAAGGAGATTTTCCTGTTGTATCAATGGCAGGATTTGGTATAGGAACTACTTCTGAGAATCTTGAGGGAGCAAGAGGAGGAGAAGTATTTGAATATACTCAAATGTATCCTGCTTATATTGCGGTTGCTGAAATGCAAGAAGAAAAAACAGCGGTTAAAGCTATGAAATATGCTATTGAAGCTGAAAAAATTCATGCTGAAAGATATGCTGAAGCAAAAGCGGCAGTAGATTCGGGAAAAGATCTTGATGTAGAAAAGATTTTCATGTGTCCATTCTGTGGATATATAACATTTGATGAAATGGTTGAAGAATGTCCTATTTGTCACGTTAAATCTAAATCATTTATTGAATATTAATAAGTTGTTAAAGATGCCAAATTATTTTGGTATCTTTTTTATTTATATAATAGTTACTTTTTTAAAATGTTGAAATTAATTTATTTATTCTAGCTAAATTTAGTATATTTCTTGACTTTAATGTAAAACATTGTTAATATATTATTGGTAAAAAATGTATAACTTTAGTAAAAGCTTTAATGGAGGATATAATGAAGGTATCTATAGTAATGGGTAGTATCAGTGATAAAAAAATCAGTGATGATATAGTATCTGTTTTTAAAAAATTTGGAGTTGAATATGAAATTGAAATAATTTCAGCTCATAGAACTCCACTTCGCGCTTATGAATTTGCAAGAGAGGCAAAGAGTAGAGGAGTAGGAGTAATTATTTCCATAGCGGGTAAAGCTGCTCATTTAGGAGGAGTGCTTGCAGCAAATACTATTCTTCCTGTAATAGGGGTGCCTGTAAAATCATCTACACTTGATGGGTTAGATGCATTACTTGCTACAGTACAAATGCCATCAGGAGTACCGGTTGCGACAGTTGCTATAGATGGAGGAAAAAATGCTGCACTATTAGCAATACAGATGCTTGCTATAAATAATGAATCTTTGAGTTCTAAATTATTAAATTATAAGAAGGAACTTGAAGAAGATGTACAAAGAATGAATGAGGAATTAAATTAGGAGGTAATAATATGATTTACAATTCAAAGGTTAAAAATGAACAAACTGACGGATTATTTGAAGCTATATTGGCTTTAGAAAATATTGAGGAATGCTACAGATTTTTTGAAGATATTTGTACGGTTAAGGAAATACAGGCAATTTCACAAAGATTACAAGTTGTTAAGCTTTTGATAAAAAATAAAACTTATCACGAAATAGAATCAGAAACCGGTGCAAGTACAGCAACTATTTCGAGAATAAATAGATCACTAAATTACGGTTCAGATGGATATAAATTAGTTCTTGAAAGATTAAATTTTATTGAAAAAGAAAAATAATAGAATATAAAGAGAGACTTCGTCATGAAGTCTCTCTTTATATTTAAGCATCAGATCTGGAATATCCATTTTTCATTTCACAACTTGCAGTATAAAGTGTTTTATCCAATAAATCTGTGGTTTTAACTTTTAAGAAATTACTTATATCATCGTTTGCTTTTTCTAAAAATTCGTTAATATTTTTAATCTTACTTCTATTATTTAAAAACTCTTCATCATATTTATTTAAAATTTCATGAGCTTTAGATTGAACTATCATCTGATAATTTTCAACATCAGGAAGTGTTATTGAGAAATGAGGATCACAAAGTGTAGCTATTATACGATTAGCCCAATAAAGATTATCTATTGTTGGAGTTAGAGTTGTATTTGCTAAATATTCAGGAGTCTTTGTTATATTAGAATAGAATGGTGCAATAGCATTAAATACATTACATCCAAATGCTAACCATTCAATAGAACGTATTTCATCCGGCATATAAGGTCGTATTTGTGTAAGAGCTAGCACATCATCACGATTTATACCTATTGGACGATATTTTCCTCTTTGAGATAAGTCGCCGTATCTTGCATAAGGATCATAAGGCGTCCCTTGGTAATGATTTGAAAGAATACATTTTACATCTTCAATTGTAATTTTCTTTTCAGGTACCATACTCCATGGAAGATTAAGATTTTCCGGTTTAAAGTCAGCAGCAGGACCATCCCAAGTATAAGAAGTAGGGTTAAAATATCTTAACATAACCCATGCGCGAGGTGTATTATATGTTGTATCTTCATCTGTATGGCTTCCAAATGCATCACGAGGATTCAGTCTTCCATCCATTGAAAGATCTAAATGATATTTTTTTATAAACTCTCTTAAATCAGATGAACACATGAATTCCTTCTTTTCTCCAAAAGCGTCATCTAAATCAAAATAATCAATTCCAAATTGATTAGGCATTACAACATATCTGTCATCAGGTACTTTTCTTGCTATCCAATGATGACCGCCGATTGTTTCAAACCACCAAATTTCATCAACATCTTGAAATGCAACACCATTACTTTCATAAGTTCCATATTTTTCTATTAATGAACCGAGTCTTTCAACACCTTGACGAGCATTTTCTATATATGGAAGGGTTATAACGATGATATCTTCTTCTCCAATTCCACCTTTTTTTATTATATCCGGCTCAAATTCAATTAATGGGTCAGCACCAAGAACTCTTTCATTAGTGGTAATTGTTTCAGTAGCGCTAACAGAAACATTTTTTTCATTTATACCACATGCACCCCACACTCCACGCCATTTTTTTACGTTAGGCAGGCAAGTATAGCGCATAGGGTTTTCAGGCAATTCGATTTCACAATCTGTACGCACAGATTTATAATGTACGGGTTGTTCTTTGGGTTCAACAACAATAAATTTTTTTGCTTTAAACATTCCTGAAGAAGAATCTTCAATACGGGCAACAAGAGTTGATCCGTCATAACTTGCATTTTTTCCAACAAGAATTGTAGTACACATAATTAATCTCCCTTCAAAAAATTTTTAGGTATATAATATTTATATACTATTTAATTGTATCTTAAAAATTTATAAAAGTAAAACTATTTGATAATTTTTATCAATATATAGAAAAGATAAAGTAACTTATTTAATAAGTTACTTTATCTTTTCTATATCATTTATATTTAAATCTTTTTTCTTAATATTAATTGTATTGTAGTTTGTATAGGAAATTAGACCTAAAATTTTAGAAGGATGTCGTTTGATATTTATTCGTTTTGTATAATCCACTTCAATGTTGTCAGAATTCAATAGAGAACTATTAAGTGCTGCAATTTGTGCAGCTTCTTCAATTGATTTCTGAGAAAAGTCATTTCCATTATTTTTTAGTATAACATGAGAACCGGGCGCGTTTTTAACGTGAAACCATAAGTCATCTTTACCGGCTAATTTTAAACTTATATATTCGTTTTGTTTGTTATTTTTACCGCATATTATAGTATATCCTTCAGATGACTTATATTCTAAAAAATTCATTTTAGAAGAATTTTTTTTCTTCTTTGTATTTATTTTTTTTATGAAACCCATTTCTATAAGTTCTTCTCTTATTTCATCTATATCAGAGCTATTTTCTGAAAGTCTAATATTTAATAAGATACTATTTAAATATTCAATATTGGTATTTGTTTTTTCGATTTCTTTTTCAAGAATAATGGCTGCATTTTTTAGTTTAGAATATTTCTTATAATATTTATTAGCATTAGAAGTTGCAGATAATTTTTCATCTAAAGGTATTTTAATTAAATTCATATTTTCATAAAAGTTTTCTAAAATGACAAAATTAGCACCTTTTTCAATTTTATATGAATTAGCTGAAATTAAATCAGCATATATTTTGTATTTTTCTCTATCTATCGCCTCGTTTAATTCTTGAGATTGTTTTTCTAATTTTTTAATTTCTCTGTCGGTATAGTTTTTGACCAGTTTTTTTAATGTATAAGACTTGTCATTAATTAGTTGAGTAATAGATTTTTCTGAGTAAAATAATTTTACAGCTTCAGAAATTGAATTATAGTTTTGTTTCTCTTTTTCAGGATACATTTTCAAATTTATACACGAAAAATCAATTAAATTATTATCAGACTTTATTATAATAGGATAGTAATTGTGATTTTTTAAATCTCTTATAATTTCATCGTAAGATTGTATTAATTTTTCTTTTTCATTAGGACTTAAACCAAAGAACATTCTATTTTCATCAATATTTGCTCTATAAGCAATTTCTCTTGCTATAGTTGGGCTTAATCCTGTAAAAGTTTTAATTAAATTATTTTTAATAGATTTATTTTCGTCAAAAAATTCTATTGAATCATATAGAGAATTATTTGAAATAGGATCTATTTTATTTGAAATAGGTTCTATTGAATATGTTGTTGAAGGCAGAATTTCCCTTATACTGCTCATTAGCGAATTTACTCTTTTAATTGAATCGTATATTTTTAAATCATTTGATCTTGTCAAAATTATATTTGAATGTTTTCCCATAATTTCTACAAAAAGTGATTTTTCTAATTCATCACCGAGTTCGTTTTTTGATAAAATATTAATTCTTAAAATTCGGTCCATTTTATATTGAGAAAAATTAAGTATTTTAAATCCTTCAAGGTGCTTTCTGAGTAGCATACAGAAAGCTGGAGGATTAGTGGGATTTTCTTTTATTTCATCAGTTAAATAGACTCTTGGAGCATTACTTCCCGCATTTATAAGTAATTTATATTTACCATTTGAGTTTTTTAAATTGAATATTAATTCTTCGTTTGAAGGCTGATATATTTTTTCAATTCTAGTATTTGATATTTTCTCATTTAGTTCATAAACTATAGCTCTTAAAGTTGATCCATCATAGGACATTTTATCACCTGCTTTTAAAATATTATAACATATACAATATAATATTTAATGTAAAATCATTCTTAACATTTTGGTATAATAAAATTAAGAATATTGTAATTTTTAGATAATAATTTTTTTGAATATATTTGATAGTATTATAACGGAGGAAACAAAATGGATAAATATAAAATACTTGTAGCAGAAGATGATAAGGCAATAAGAGATTCAATAGGAATTTATTTAAAAAATTCCAACTATGATGTTATATATGCTTTTGACGGAAAAGATGCTTTAGAAAAATTTAGAAGTAATGAAATTCATCTTGTGATAATGGATCTGATGATGCCAAATGTAACTGGAGAAGAGGCGATTTTAAAAATAAGAGAAAAATCTTATGTACCAATAATAATTTTATCTGCCAAATCAGAAGATTATGATAAAGTTATAGGACTTAATATAGGTGCAGATGATTATATAACAAAACCATTTAATCCATTGGAATTAATGGCAAGAGTAAATTCCAATATCAGAAGACTATATAAGTATCAAAGTAAAGAAGAAAATGAAAGATATATAGAAATTGGGGGAATAAAGTTAAATACATTTGAGAAAACAGTTTTTGTAGATGGAGAAAAAGTGGGATTAACATCTATAGAATATAAAATTTTAGAATTATTAATGGAAAATCCAAACAGAGTGTTTTCGATTGATGAAATATATGAAAAAGTTTGGAATGAGCCTGCAATAGAAGCTAAAACAGTTACTGTGCATATCAGGAGAATAAGAGAAAAAATTGAAATAGATCCTAAAAAGCCTTTGTATTTAAAGGTCGCATGGGGACTTGGTTACAAATTTGTAAAGCCTAATAGGAGGTTATAATGGAAAAAAATAAATTTAGTATAAGATACTCTAACATAGGAATAGTTTGTTTTTTAATTCTTTTATCATTGATAGTAAGTATAACACCTTTTTTTTTGAACAAAGAAAAGCTCGGAAAGGAAGAAAATATTTATGCATATTCAGATAAAATAAGATTTGAAATTTATGATTCTCTATATACATCTTATGATAGAGGAGATTTAAGACAAGATAATAATGTGCTTGAATATTATATAAGATCATATAAAATATCCAACTATCCTTTTACTAAGGAATATAAGGAAAAATATCCGAATAATATTGTTGAAAGAAAAAGCAATGGTTCTTTTGTGGATTGGGATGGCTCTATAAGTGAGATAAGACGAGATATTGACAGTTTATCGGAACTCAATATAGATAAGACTGAAGAGCCTGAATTTACAGTAAATTATCTGACATCAGAACCGAATATTAATGAATTTGATCCTCAAAATATTAAAACAGATGAAAATGATAAAATATTTGTAAGTGGATTTTATGAAAATGGCAAGGTTAAATTTACGGACTCCAGTAATTTTAAGGATAAAGATTCTAATATTTATTTATCAAAGTTGAAATATGAAATAAAAAAAAGATATTCTGATATAGAACCTAAATCAGGTATTAAAAAAATCAATTTTAATTATATGATTGATTTAAGTTCTAATAATTTTGAAATGTTGAAGACAAGAATGAATTATGAAACATATTTCTTTCCTATACTTTTAATATCTATGTTTTCAGCATTTTTGATAGTTTTGTTTTTAACATCAATTTCAAATTATAAGTTTACAAGTAATGTAGGATTTTACAAAGGAATATCGTCTTATCCTATAGAAATAGTAATAGCATTAATAGGATTATGGTTTGTTCCACTATCATTTATAAGCAGTGAGAAAGAATATTTTTTTAAATTATATAACGGAATGTTATTTAATATTATTTTCTTCATACTTACTTTTTTCGGGTCAATAGCTATATACTATATTATTTATTCAATAAAGGATATATATAATTTAGGAACTGAAACGTTTGTATTGAAAAATTCGATTATTGTAAGATTTTATAAGTTTATAAAAAAATCTTTTATAAAATATTTTGATGTTTCAAATTCAAGAATAGAATTAATATTGTATATAGGATTTTTAATTTTAGGATTTTTCGGTGCTATTATTTTAGTAAGAGACAGTTTATTTATTCTGGCATTATTTATTTGGTTTATATTTGTAAGCGGAATATTTATGATGATAAGAAGTTCATTTATAGACTTACAAAATATTTCCAATATATCAAAAAAAATTGCCGATGGAAATTATAATATTAAAATTGATGAAGGGGCTACCAGATTTAAATCAATATCGCATAGTTTAAATTCAATTAGTAATAATTTGAATACGGCAGTTGAAAATGCAATTCAGTCAGAAAGGTTGAAAACTGAGCTTATTACTAATGTTTCTCATGATTTAAAAACTCCTTTAACATCAATAATAAATTATTCTCAATTAATTGTTGAAGATAATACCACAAATGAAGACAGGATTGAATATGCAAAGATAATAAATGAGAAGTCAAATAAGTTAAAAAAATTGATTGAAGATTTGTTTGAGGTATCTAAATTAAGTAGTAAAAATATAGAATTAAATATGGAAAACGTAGATTTTAAACAGTTAATAGAACAGGTAATAGGAGAATGGGAAGATAAGTTCAATGATAACAATTTAGATATTAACATAAATTTTCCGGATGATCCTGTTATATTAAAGCTTGATGGCAATAAAACATCAAGAATACTTGATAATTTATTTTCAAATATAAATAAATATGCATTAGAAAACACAAGAATTTATGTTGATTTAACAAAATCTGAAAAAGTTAAATTAGTAATTAAAAATATTTCCAAGTATCCGTTGAATATAACTGCAAATGAATTGATAGAAAGATTTACAAGAGGAGATAGTTCAAGAAGTACTGAAGGTTCGGGACTTGGACTTTCAATAGCAAGTTCTCTTACATCTGCACAAAACGGAAACTTTAATATTGAAATAGATGGAGATTTATATAAGACAATAATAGAATTTTAAAATTTTGAATAAAAAGATTATTATGTAATATTGCAATGAATGATAATTGTACTATGAATATTATTTACACCGGTAGCTAAGCATTTTTTCAAATAAAAATAAGTAGATATGATTTGATGCTTTTAGATTTTTATGACTAATATGTAAGTGTATGTAAAAATAAATAAGAGAAATTATACATGCATGAAAGAAATATTCTTTGCAAAAACAATATTTTTAAAATTGAAATAGTTATTAATAAAAAACTCATGAGAATTAGTCCTCATGAGTTTTTTATTAAGTTTCTTATTATTCGACAGTTACACTTTTGGCTAAATTTCTTGGTTTATCTACATCATTTCCTTTAGAAACGGATGTATAATATGCTATTAGCTGTTCAGGTATTACAGTTAACAATGGAGTTAATATATCTATTGTAGGAGGGATATAAATTACTGTATTTGAATTTTTTTCAAGTAAAGTATTTCCTTCAAGTGCAATAGAGTATACTTTAGCTCCTCTTGCAGCTAGTTCTTGAATATTTGAAGCTGTTTTTTCTATAAGATTAGATTGCGTAGCAACAGTAAATACATTAGTTCCTTCCTCAATTAATGCAATAGAACCGTGCTTAAGTTCTCCGGCAGGGAATGCTTCTGTATGAATATAAGATATTTCTTTAAGTTTTAAAGCACCCTCTTTTGAAGTTATATAATCAATGCCTCTTCCGGTGTAAAAAATTGATTTTGAATTTTTGATATTTTCTGCGATATTTTCAAAGATTTTAGTATTTTGTAAAATTATATTTATTTTGTTCGGGATACTTTTTAATTCTGAAATTATCTCAAGAATTTTATTTTCATTCATAGTTTCTAATTTTTTAGCAAAATCAAGAGCTAAAAAATATAAAGCTATAAGTTGTGTAGTGTATGCTTTGGTAGATGCTACACTTATTTCAGGTCCGGCATAACAGTATAAAACTTTATCAGCTTCTCTTGCAATAGATGATCCAACTACGTTTGTTATAGCAAGAGTTTTTGCTCCATGTTTTTTTCCTTCTCTTAAAGCGGAGAGGGTGTCAGCAGTTTCTCCCGATTGACTCACAAATATAATTAATGTTTTTTCATCAACAAAGTTTGAATTAAATTTAAATTCAGATGCTATGTCAGTTATTACTGGAAGTTTGGCAAACTTTTCAATTGCAAATTTTCCTATTTGACCTGCATGATAAGCTGTCCCGCATGCAACTATATATATTTTGTTAAATTTTTCAAGTTCTTCTTTTGAAAAAGAGCTATTCGATATGTTTATAGTATCATTTTTAAGCTTTCTTCTTATAGCTTCTTCGATAGCCTTAGGTTGTTCAAAAATTTCTTTTATCATGAAATGTTCAAAGCCTTCTTTTGAAGCGGCTTCTAAATTCCATTCTATTGTAGAAATTTTCTTATTTATTTCATCTAGATTTGTGTTATATATTTTGTAACCTTTATTTAGATTTGCGTAAACTATTTCACCGTTATCAAGATATACAACATCTCTTGTATATTCGAGTATTGATGGAATATCTGAAGTTACAATATATCCATCTTTTGCTATTCCCAGAACCAAAGGAGATTCATTTCTAACAGCAATTAACTCATTTGGATTATTTTTTGAAATAATTACAAGAGCATAAGAACCTTCCAATCTTTTTATAGTTCTAACAACTGCATTTAAAAGATTTCCATCATAGTAATAATCTAAAAGTTGAGCTACTATTTCAGTATCTGTATCTGACTTGAAAGTATATCCTTTATTCAATAACTCTTCTTTTAATTCTACGAAATTCTCTATTATACCATTATGGATAACTGAAATAGATTCATCGTTATTTAAATGAGGATGAGCATTTACTTCATTCGGAATTCCATGGGTTGCCCATCTTGTATGTCCTATTCCAACATTTCCTATAAATGGTCTTTCTGCTATTGCAGAACTTAAATTTTTAAGTCTTCCTGCACGCTTAATGGTAATCATATTATCTTGAGTAATTACTGAAATACCTGCAGAATCATATCCTCTATATTCAAGTTTTTCAAGCCCATTTAAGATTACATCTGTGGCATTTAATTTACCACAATATCCAACTATTCCACACATAATTAACCTCCAAAAAAATATTTAGAGATTCACTGAATTCTCTTTGTTATAAGATTACTCTTAATTTTTAAAGAATACTTAGGCTGTGATACCTTTGGAGCATCCGCCGAAAATTTCGATAACTCCAAACCTCGTCATCCTTATCGGATCAGGCGCTTATTAGTTTTTATCTCTGCTTGAATTATAGCATATATAAAATTTTATGTAAATAAAGTATAGACTAAGTTTGATTTTACTTAGATTTTAAAATTAAAAGAATACTTGAATATTTCATTTTTTAATGTTAATATATAAAAGTATTAATAACTTTATGAATTTGAAAATGATTGACTTACTTTATTAAATTTAGTTTCTCTGCATTTTACAAAGGATTGAAGGAAATAGGAGGTACTAAATGAAAGGTAAAGTAAAATGGTTTAACGGTGAAAAGGGATTTGGATTTATAACTGCTGAAGATGGCAAGGATGTATTTGCTCATTTTTCACAAATCCAAAAAGAAGGCTTTAAAACTTTAGAGGAAGGCCAAGACGTTGAGTTTGATGTTGTGGAAAAAGAAAAAGGTCCTCAAGCAGAAAATATCGTTATATTATAATTAAAAAAGCAGCTATGTGCTGCTTTTTTAATTACCTTATTGGTTATATTGGGAGGTTATATATGGAAAAGAAAGTTTTAGCTATTGTAGATGGTAATGAAATAACTATGGATGACTTTAATTTTTTTATGGAGTCATTGAATCCTCAGGTTAGAGCTTATTTTACAGATGGGGATAAGAAAAAAGAAATAATTGATGAATTAATCTATCAAGAACTATTATATTTGGATGCTATTGAAAATAAACTTGACGAAGATGAAGAATTTGTTACAGTTTCAGAAAGAACTAAAGCCTCTTTATTAAAAACATACGCATTAGGGAAGCTTCTTGAAAATGTTTCACCCAGTGAAAAAGAGATAGAGGAATTTTATAATGCAAATGCTGAGCATTATGATGTTCCGAATTCTGTAGATGCAAGTCATATTTTAGTTGAAGATGAAAATAAAGCCAATGAATTATATAATAAAATATTAGCAGGAGAAAACTTTGAAGAGCTTGCAAAAAATAATTCAATGTGTCCTTCAAAGAATAATGGAGGAAATCTCGGAGTATTTCATTCAGGACAAATGGTTCGTGAATTTGATGAAAAAGTTTTTTCTATGAAAGAAGGAGAAATATCAGAACCTGTTAAAACAAATTTTGGATTTCATATTATAAAGCTAAATAAAATAATACCTTCAAAAAAACATACATTAAGTGAAGTTAGAGATGATGTTATAAAAGAAGTTAAAAGATATAAAGAACAAAATATATATATGAATAAAATTAGAGAACTTTCTCAAAAACACAATATAAAAGTTTTAAATATAGAACCGGAAAAATAATTTCCGGTTTTTTATTTTATTGTATTTTTTTAAATGAAAAAAATTTATATAAAGGGTATAATTATAAAAGAGACAAATATTAGGAGGATAAAATGAAAATAGAACTTTTTAATTTTGTTGATAATAGCATTAAATTATTAAATAATTATGATGAAGTATTAAATGAAATTGCTCAAAATGCTATTAAACTTTTAAAAGATATACTTTGTGATGATGATAATTTTCTGAATATAACATACAGGATTAAATCTGAGAATAGTTTGAGAGAAAAAATTATAAAAAATAATTTTTTCTTAAAATATGAGAAACCTGAAACTATGATGTTAGATTTATCGGATTTAATAGGTATAAGATTGGAATGTAGATTTATAAAAGAAGAAGAACATCTCTTTAATATTATTAGACAGAAATTTAATACATATGTTGGTGACGGTTATTACAAAATAATAGATGACAGTCCTATAATGTTAAAACTTTCTGAAAAACAGCCGCAAATTCAAAAAAATGGATTTGAAATATACAAAATTGATGGTATTTATAAATATGGTAAGAATTTTTTTAGATTTGAACTTCAAATAAAATCGATGGTTAATGTATTTTGGGGGGAAATAGACCATAAAATTTTGTATAAGAATTACAATTATATGATTAATGAAGGTTTTTTTAAAGATATAATGGCATCAATTAAAGATTCTTTATATATGGTAGATAAACAGCTTATGATATTATATGATCATGTTTCAAGTCTTGATGCAAGTGATGAGGAATCGGCAAAAGAACAGCTTAATTATTTATTATCAAAGATAATACATGATGTTTTCAGTAATAAGATAAAAGATGACTTTGGATTTGTGTTTAATTTCAAAAACTCAATAGATTTTATAGTGGAATATCTTCAAATGAAAGCGGTAAAAGAAAAAGAGATATCATTTGGGGAAAACTTTATAAATTTGATAAATAAGATAAATAAAATTGATTATTCTAAAATGAATATAGGGGAGTATATAGAATTTAATAAGTCTATAAAGTGCAATGATTCTTTTATGAATCAAATATCAGATACTATTATTGAAATAATGAATAAAGATTTTTCATGGCATTTATTTATGAAAATACTTTATCAGATAGAAAATAGCGGATATGAAGAAAATTTACAAGATTTTCTATATTTTTTAAGATATAAATATTCACTCGTATTTTTAGATACGGCTGATAAGTTTAAGCTTTCTAAAGATGAAGTAAATTATGTTGAAGATGTTGTTTTAAAATTTATTTCAAGCAGATTTAAAAATAATTATTCAATTAATTATTTAATAGAATTCTGCCTTAATGAAATTAAAAAAGGATATTATGAGATAGCGTTTGAAGAAGATATTTCAGCAAATTATATATCTTCAAAGCTTATTGCACGGCTTGAAAATTATGAAGAGTAATTGTTACGATTAATTTAAAATTATTGTTTAATTTGATTAAATAAGTAATGAACTATTATTGAGTATAGAGTATAATAGTTAGTAGTAAAGGAGGAATATTTTGAATAAATTAACTAATTTAGAACCGAAGAGGGTATTTTATTATTTTGAAGAAATTACAAAAGTTCCAAGATGTTCTTTAAAAGAAGAAAAAATTGCAGATTATTTAGAAAATTTTGCGAAGTCTCATAATTTAAAATGTTTAAGAGATGTTAACAATAATATAGTAATTAAAAAAGATGGCTCTAAAGGTTATGAGAATGCTCCTATTTTGATAATTCAAGGTCACATGGACATGGTATGTGAGAAAGCTGATAATTGTACAATAAATTTTGATACAGATCCTATTGAATTTGAAGTTGAAGGAAATATTATCATAGCAAGAGAAACTACTTTAGGGGCAGATAATGGAATTGCCGTTGCTATGGCATTAGCTATTCTTGAATCTGACAAAATAGCACATCCGCCTCTTGAAGTTTTAATTACAACTAATGAAGAAAATGGAATGACAGGAGCTCATAATCTTGATGGTAAAATGCTTGAAGGTAAAATGCTCCTAAATCTTGATTCTGAATCAGAAGGTGTAGCATGTGTTGCATGTGCAGGAGGGAAAAGGGATATTCTAAGCTTTGATAAGAAGTTTGAGAAAGCAAGGAATTCAAGAGAATTTTATGAACTTACTGTTACAGGGTTAAAAGGTGGACATTCAGGACAAGAAATAAAAAAAGGATTAGGAAATTCTAATAAATTGATGGGTAGAAGTCTATATGAAATCAATAAAGAATTTGACATTGATTTAGTAGATATATCCGGAGGAGCGAAGCCTAATGCAATACCAAGATTGGCTAAGTCTATAATTTCAATAAAACCTGATGATAAAAAAAGAATACAGGATTTGATAGTAAAATTAAATAGAAATTTTGTTAGAGAACTTGGTAAGGTTGATCCTGATGTCAGATTAAATTTTGAAAAGACAAGCAACTATGAAAGTGTATTAAAAACAGAAATTAAAGAAAATATAATAAATTTATTGAATATACTTCCAAATGGAGTACAAAGTATGAGCCAAGATATTGACGGTTTGGTTGGCAGTTCGGTTAATGTTGGTGTTATAGAAAGTTTTGAAGATGAAATCAGAATAACTACAAATATAAGATCTGCACTACAATCATTAAGAGATGAAATAAGTGATAGACATAAGGTATGTGCTAAAGTATGCGATGCAGAATATAGTGTTCAGAGTGAATATCCTGCATGGGAATATAAAGATGTTTCTCATTTGAGAGATGTTGCTGCAAAAGCTTATAAAGAAATAACAGGAGAAGAACTTAAACTTGAGGCAATACATGCCGGTCTTGAGTGTGGGTTGTTCAAAGAGACTATAGGAGATATTGATATGCTTTCTATAGGACCTAATATACATGGTCCGCATGCTCCTGGAGAAAACTTAGAAATTGAATCTACTAATAGAGTATACAACTTTGTTATTGAGATATTAAAAAATTTAAAATAAAATTATGGAGGGTAATACAATGACAGAAGAAAAGAAAAATGGATGTTGCTGTTGTGGACATGATCACGAACATGAACATGAAGCTGAGGAATTTGAAACTATAGTTTTAACTCTTGATGATGATTCTGAGCTTGAATGTGTAATTCTTGGAATTTTTGATTATGAAGAAAGATCGTATATTGCACTTCTTCCTGCTGATGAAGAAGATGGAGAAGAGATATTAATATACGATTTTAAAGAATTAGAAAATGAAGAAGTTGAATTAAATGTGATTGAAGATGAAGATTTATTTAATAAAGTATCAAAAGAGTTTGAAGCACTTTATGTAGAGGAAGAGTGATTTATTTGAATACTAATTTTGAACTTTCTTCTACTAGTGGAAAAATTGTAAGCCTAAAAGATTATTATGGAAAGTATTTGGTATTGTATTTTTATCCGAAAGATAATACAAGTGGCTGTACTTTAGAGGCCAATGAATTTTCAATTTATTATGAAGAGTTTAAAAAGTTAGATTGTGAAATAGTAGGAATTAGCAAAGACACCGTAAAAAGTCATGAAAGATTTAAGGAAAAGGAAAATATTCCTTATGAATTATTAGCTGATCCTGATAGAACTGTACATGCACAATTTTCCGTATTAAAAAATGCAAAGATGTATGGCAAAGATGTTATAAAAACCATAAGATCTACGTTTATTTTTGATAAAGAAGGAAATCTTATAAAAGAATATAGAGATGTAAAAGCTCAAGGGCATGCAGCGGAAGTTTTGGAATACATCAATGCTTTATAATAAATATTCAGATTATTTAAAAAGTAAATTTGGAGAAAAAGTTTATAAACTTCCCATAAAATTAAATTTAACTTGTCCAAATAGAGATGGAAGTCTTGGCTATGGAGGATGTACTTTTTGTGGTGAAGAAGGTGGAAGTTTTGAAAATAACTTTGGAGGAATAAAAGAACAACTAACCAAAGACAAAGCTGTTATAGAAAATAGATATAAGGCGAAAAAATTTATAGCATATTTTCAAAACTTTACCAATACTTATTTAGATTTTGAAAAATTTAAAGTAAATATATATGAATGTATGATAGATGATATTGTAGGAATATCAATATCAACAAGACCTGATTGTATTTCGGATAAATATTTGGATTTCTTAGAAGAGATAAATAAAAATATTTTTATTACATTAGAATTAGGACTTCAAACTGCAAATTATAGGACTTTAAAAAAGATAAATAGGGGTCATGGATTAGCGGAATTTATTGATGGTGTAAATAGAGCTAAAAAAAGAAATATTAGAGTATGTACTCATGTAATACTAAATTTACCATATGATGATGAGATAGATGTTATAGAAACAGCACATATTTTAAATGCTCTACAAGTTGATGAAGTTAAACTACATGCTTTATATATTTTAGAAAATACTATGATGGGGAAGCTTTATAAAGAAGGAAAAATAAATTTGATTTCTTTGGAAGAATATAAAAAAAGGGTTATACTATTTCTTCAACATTTAGATAAAAGAATAGTTATTCAGAGAATTATAGGTAGAGCTCCTGAAGAAAATAGTTTATTTTGTAATTGGAATACTTCTTGGTGGAAAATAAGAGATGATATAGAAAAAGAAATGATTGATAAAAATTTTTATCAAGGTCAGTATAAATGAAAGGGTATGATAATATGATTAAGTATATTTTAGGTACAAAGGGTTCAGGAAAGACAAGATGGTTAATTAATAATGCAAATGAAGATTTTAAAAGCGGAAATGGAAACATTGCTTTTGTAGAAGTTGATGATGATCATATTTTTAGTCTTGATTATAATGTAAGGCTTATAAATGCAACAGATTATAGATTAAATAATGTTGAGTCTTTCTATGGATTTATTTGTGGTCTAATGGCAATGGATTATGATCTTCAAAAGATTTATATTGATGGAATATATAAAGTTTTAAAATTAAATATTGAAGATCTTGAGTTTATTAAAAATAAACTTGAAAAAGTTAAAGACATAGAGAATAGAGAAATTTACATTAATGTTGATTATGTACTAAGCGATATTCCGGAGTCTTTAAAAGAAAATTCTTTAGAAGTAACTCCACAATAAGGTGATATTATTGGGAAATAAAAATTTTGTAAGAATTGTTGCCATAATACTTGTATTGGTTATGGTTGTACCATTTTTATTTCAAGTTTTGAATTAGAAAGGTGTAAAAATTGGATTCTATTAGAAAAAAAGGATTGTTTGAAAAATTTTTTGAACATAGATCTTTTTTGATAATGCAATATACTAATGGAGATATAACTAAGCGTGAATTTCTGCAATATAATTATGACTATTTTTTATCTATAAATGCAAAACCTTTTCTAAAGTTAGATTCTTATGAAAAGGGAATGTATAACTATCAGTATTATAATGGAATGGCTAAATATTATAGAATGCTTGCTAATGAAGTTAGAAATACTAAAAAACATGCAAAATATTATAACTATTATCTGAATATGGGAAATAAATATTACCATGAAAAAGATGAGTGTGTATTATCTATTTTAAAAATTCAAAAATTTGAAAATATTAATAGTTATTATATAAAATGTAATTCAAATTCATTAAAAAATAATTTATATGAGATAGTATTAGAAGATAAAAAAGAAGCTATATTTCACTCTAAAGCAAAATGGTTATTAGATGTTTTAAGGGAAAATGAAGTATTTCATGATGATGTTAGAATTTCCTTAATTGAAAATTATATAAATGAGAAGTATTAAAAGCTTAAGTTCATTTGAACTTAAGCTTTTAATATATAGAAAACTTCATGTCAATGTTATATTTAGTGATATAAATAATTTAAATAAATTCCTTAACACATATTGTATATTTTACTTAAATAGTATACTATATATAGTGTATTATTTAATCGGAGGAGTAAGGTAAATGTTTAATATAAAAAAAAGAGATGGCAGATTAGTTGAATTTGATAGGAATAAAATTGAAAAAGCTATTTTAAAAGCATATAAATCATTGGATAGAGAGCCTGATGAAAATATAATAAATGAAATGGCATGTTCAGTTGAAAATCTTTTATTGAATAAATTTCCATCAAATCATATAGCTACTGTTGAGGAAATTCAAGATTTAGTAGAAATTACTTTAATAGAAAACAGACAATATGAAGTTGTTAAGTCATATATATTATATAGAGCTCAACATACTATGAATAGAAAAATAATTGAAAAGTTTTCAGAGTATATAACAGATAACAATGTAATAGATATTATAAGAGATATACAAAATGATTTTGATAGAACTCATTATGATATAGAACAATTATTTTTAAAATGGAACTCATTTTTAAAAAAAGATATGACTCAGAGACAATATCTTTTAGCGATTATTAAGGCTGCTGCAGAACTTACAAGTAAAGAATCTCCTAATTGGGAGTATATATCTGCAAGATTTATGGTATATGATAATAATTCCTCTATAAAACAAAATTCAGAAAAGAGAGGAATTAAGAATTTTTACGATAAAATAAAAACTCTTACTGATGAAGGACTTTATGGAGATTATATATTAAAAGAATATACCGAAGAAGATATAAATGAATTAGAGGTATATATGGATTCAAGCGGAGATAAATTATTTAATTATTCTGGACTTGATTTGATAGTTAAGCGCTATTTAATTCGTGATAGTGAAGGGAATGTGCTTGAAAATATTCAAGAAATGTTTATGGGAATTTCAATGCATCTTGCAATTCCTGAAGGAAATAATAAAGTGTCATTTGCAAAGAAACTATATGATATTTTATCTACTCTTAAAATAACAATGGCAACACCTACTATGAGTAATGCCAGAAAACCATATCATCAATTGTCATCATGTTTTATTGATATAGTACCTGATTCTTTGACGGGAATATATAGAACGATAGATAATTTTGCACAAGTTTCAAAACATGGAGGAGGAATGGGGATATATTTTGGGAAAGTAAGATCTCAAGGTTCTGATATAAGAGGATTTAAAGGAGTTGCAGGAGGAGTTGTAAGATGGATAAGGCTTACAAATGATACTGCTGTGGCTGTAGATCAGCTTGGAGTGAGACAAGGTTCTGTTGCGGTTTATCTTGATGTTTGGCATAAGGATATGCCTGAATTTTTGCAATTAAGAACAAATAATGGAGATGATAGACAAAAGGCTCATGATGTATTTCCTGCTGTTTCGTATCCGGATTTATTTTGGAGACTTGCAAAAAATAATATCGAGGCAACTTGGTATTTATTTGACCCGCATGAAATTGAGCAGATTATGGGATATAAGCTTGAAGATTACTATGGAGATGAGTGGGAAAAAAGATATTATGAATGTGTAAATAATAATAAGCTGTCCAGAAGAACTATTTCAGTTAAAGATATGATAAGATTAATTATAGTTTCACTCACAGAGACAGGAACGCCGTTTACATTTAATAGAGATGCGGCAAATAAAGCTAATCCTAATAAACATGTAGGTATGATATATTCGTCAAATTTATGTACAGAAATTATGCAGAATATGAAGGCTATAGAGACTATTGATACTAGAATAGAAGAAATTAATAAAGATTCCTATATTACAAAAGTTACTAAAGCGGGAGATTTTGTAGTATGTAATTTAGCATCTTTAGTTCTTGGAAATATAAATTTAGAAGATGAGAAAGAGCTTGAAAATATAGTATCTATTACAGTTAGAGCACTGGATAATGTCATCGATTTGAATTATTATCCTGTTCCCTATGCTGAAATTACAAATCAAAAATATAGAGCAATAGGGCTTGGTACATCAGGTTATCACCATGCACTTGTACAGAGAGGAATAATGTTTTCGTCAGAAGAGCATTTAGAATTTATGGATAAAATTTATGAGAATATAAATTATTTTGCAATAAAAGCAAGTAGTGAAATAGCAAAAGAAAAAGGAGCTTATAAATATTTTAATGGATCTGAATGGGAGAGTGGAGAGTACTTTAGAAGAAGAGATTATTCTTCAAATAGGTGGAAAGATTTACAAGAATCTGTAAGAGTAAATGGACTTAGAAATGCTTATTTGATGGCAATAGCACCTACAGGATCAACATCTATAATTGCAGGAACATCTGCAGGAGTAGATCCGGTTATGAAAAGATATTTTTTAGAAGAAAAAAAAGGTTCAATAATACCAAGAGTTGCACCTGGACTTAATGCTAAAACATTTTGGAATTATGAAAATGCACATGAAGTAGATCAGGATTGGATAATAAAAGCTGCATCAATCAGACAAAGGCATATAGATCAAGGGCAATCTGTGAATTTGTATATAACAACAGATTATACAATGAGAAAAATTTTAAATTTATTAATTTCGGCTAATGAAATGGGGATAAAATCAATTTATTATGTGAGAGGCAAATCATTGGAAGTAGAAGAGTGTGATACATGTTCTGCATAGGAGGATATAATGGAAATTAATAGGAAAGCTTTATTTAATGAACGCGGAGATGTTGAGTTGACAAAAAGAAAGATGATTAATGGCAACACAACAAATTTAAATGACTTTAATAATATAAAATATACTTGGGTTTCAGATATGTATAGAACTATGATGAATAACTTTTGGATCCCTGAGGAAATAAATATGAATCAAGATATTAAAGATTATAGAAATCTTGATTTTCATGAAAAAAAAGCGTACGATAAAATACTATCATTTTTAATATTTCTTGATAGTATACAAACAGCAAATTTACCTAATATAAGTGACTATACAACAGCAAATGAAGTTAATTTAATACTTACAATTCAAGCATATCAAGAAGCTATACACTCTCAGTCATATTCATATATACTTGATACGATTGCATCGCCTGAAGAAAGAACTGAAATACTATATCAATGGAGAGATGATGAGCATTTATTAAACAGAAATAAGTTTATTGGAAATATTTATAATGATTTTGTAGAAAATCATACTAAAGAAACGTATATGAAAACTGTAATGGGAAATTATATACTTGAAGGAATTTATTTTTATTCAGGGTTTATGTTTTTCTATAATTTAGGTCGTATGGGAAAAATGCCCGGAACAGTTCAAGAAATTAGATATATAAATCGTGATGAAAATACACATTTATGGTTATTTAGAAACATAATACAAGAATTAAAAAAAGAGGAAGTAGAATTATTTACTGAAGAAAGAATAAATGAGTATAAATGCATGTTAATGGAAGGAGTTCGTCAAGAAATTGAATGGGGACAGTATGTAATAGGAGATAATATTCAAGGTATTACGGCACAAATGGTAAAAGATTATATAGAATATCTTGGGAATTTAAGGTCTAGAAGTATTGGGTTTGGTAATTTGTTCGACAGGAATATTGAAGAGCCGAATTCGATGAAATGGGTTTCTGAATATTCCAATCCAAATGAAATAAAGACAGATTTTTTTGAAGGAAAAGTATCAGCATATTCTAAATCTTCAGTATTTGAGGATGACTTATAAGATAAAAAATGAGATTTATGATTATCATAAATCTCATTTTAAATTATTTATCTTCTAAAAGAGCTTCTCCTATTTTATATACATCACCTGCGCCCATTGTAACAGCCATATCATTTTCTTTTAAATTTTTCTTTAAATATTCACAAACATCACTAAAGTTTTTTAAATAAAAAGCATTTCCTCCATTAGAGTTTATTGCATCACATAAAGTTTTTGAGTGAATATCTCCGTAATCTTTTTCTCTTGCAGCATAGATATCAGTAATTATAACAACATCTGCATTGTTAAATGATTTTGAAAAACTATCAAGTAACAATTTTGTTCTAGTAAAAGTATGCGGTTGGAAAATACAATATAAAGAACCTTTACATGAATTTTTTAAAGCATTAAGAGATGCTTTTATTTCAGTAGGGTGGTGTGCATAGTCATCTTCTATAATTGCACCATTATACTTACCTTTATATTCTAATCTTCGATGTACTCCTTTATATATTTTAATTCCATTGATAGCATCTTTGAATGACACTCCATTTTCAACAGAGGCAGCAATTGCTGCCAGGGAGTTAGATACATTATGATTTCCCATGATTGAAAGTTCTACATTACCTATAAATTTTTCATTATAATATAAATCATAAGACGGATAACCATCTAAAGAATAAATTATGTTTTTAGCATTATAATTTGCGGGAGATTTTGTAGAAAATGTAATTACATTTTCTCTTTTGTCATTTAATAGCATTCTTGAATTTTCGTCATCAAGATTTAATATTAATTTATCATTTGAATTTAAATTATTTACAAATCCTTTAAATGTTTTAATAATATGTTCGATATTATCGAAATAATCCAAGTGATCCTCATCAATATTTAATACCACAGCCGTAGTAGGAAAGTATTTTAATACATTTGCTTTATACTCACATGCTTCAGTTAAAAATAATTTTTTATCTCCTATTTTTACATTACCGTTAATATCATCTAATTGACCACCCAATAATATTGTTGGATTTGAATTAAGATTTTTTATGATTTCAGTAACCATTGACGTAGTTGTAGTTTTTCCGTGAGTTCCTGAAATTGCTATTGATGTATCATAATTTTTCATAAGAGCTCCAAGGAAAGAAGCTCTGTCTATAATATCAATTTTAAGCTTTATAGCGGCCTTTAATTCTTCGTTTTCAATATTAATGGCATCAGTATATACAACTAAATCTACCCCTCTTAAATTATCAGCTGAGTGGGAGTTATATATTTTGGCTCCATTATTTTCAAGTTTTTTAGTTATAATGCTTTCTTTATGATCTGAACCTGAAACTACATATCCTTCATTTAGCATTATTTCAGCTAAACCGCTCATTGATATTCCACCAATTCCTATAAAGTGAATATGTCTATATTTATGTTTATTTATTATAAAATCAAACATTTTTTCCCCCAAAAATAAAATTTAATGTTTTTATTATATCATATATAAAAACCATATACCATAATTATCAAATGAACAATTTTAATAAAAAGATTGTTAAAAAAAAAACTATACTATATTTTAATATATTATTATAGTATAATAGTAATCACACAATAGAAAGGGTGAGTTACAATTGAAAATTACAGACGTACGTATTAGAAAATTACCAGATGAAGACAAAATGAAGGCTATAGTATCGGTTACATTTGATAATGAAATAGTAATCCATGACATAAAGATAATTGAAGGTACAGAATCATTATTTATAGCTATGCCGAGCAGAAAGCTTCCAAACGGAGAATTTAGAGATATTGCACATCCGATTAATGCTGAAGCAAGAAAAGCTATTGAAGAAGCTGTTTTTGCTAAATATGAGGAAATTGTAAATCAACCTTCAGAAGTATAAGAAGGACTTATATTCTTTTAGGATAAAAATAAACCATCTTTTGTGAAAGATGGTTTATTTTTATCCTAATTCTTTTTTATATTCATTTGGAGTTAGTCCCATATATTTTTTAAATGTAGTTGAAAAATGTGATTGAGAAGAAAATCCACAATCAAAAGAAATAAATTCAAATGTTTTTTTATTTTCTTCAATTAATGTTTTTGCTTTATTTACTCTTTGTAGATTTATATATTCACAAAATTTATAGCCTGTTTTTGTTTTAAATAGATGACATAAGTAATTTCTTGATATATGAAGCTTATTCGCAACAGTTTGTAATGTTATTTTCTTATTATAGTTTTTATTTATATAATCAAGAGCTTTTTCGATTAATTCATGGTCATTTTGATTAAGTTCAGATGAAAACTTATTTGTATAACCTTTTAATATAATTTCACCAAGTTCAATTAATACATGTATATTATTTTCTGAGTAGATATATCTTTCGTTCTGAAGTGCAAAAACCTCCAAATCTTTGTTATATTCAACTAAAAAATAAGTATATAAAAACATATTTAAATGTACTAAATATTCCTTAGCAGTTTGATTTGAACTAATAAATTTTTTAACATCACCATGATAAATATCAAGAGCTTTATTGAAAGTACTAGATTTTAATTGACTTGCTAGTGATAGATGATTTAGCATTTAACCACTCCTTTATTTTAAAATAATTATTATAATTTTATTAAAAAATTAATATATCACTTATATTATAATGTAATAGAAAATGATAGTCAATATCAAAACATAATATTTATAGGAGGATTCAAATGAGTAAGGTAAATGTAATTTATTGGAGTGGAACAGGTAATACAGAAGCGATGGCTAATGCAATTGTTAAGGGAGCACAGGATGCAGGTGCTGAAGTAAAGCTTATACCTGTAGGGGAAGCTACTGAAGATGATGTAAAAGAAGTTAATAATGTTGCTTTTGGTTGTCCAGCTATGGGAGCAGAAGAATTAGAAGAAACAGAAATGAGACCTTTTATGGATAAAGTAAACCCTCTTCTTTCAGGAAAGAATGTTGTAATTTTTGGTTCATATGAGTGGGCTGATGGAGAATGGATGAGATTGTGGCAAGAAGAAATTGAAGCTACAGGTTGCAAATTAATCGCCGATGGATTTGCTGCATATGACAATCCTGATGAAGATGCTATTGAAGAATGTGAAGCATTAGGTAAAGAATTAGCTAACGCTTAATTTAAAATGTATAAAAAAGATTTTTTAAATTTTTATATTTTTCTTGAGCAATATGATGATTTAAATTTTTTAATAGCTATGCTTAAATTTAATACAGCACCAACAAGAGCTAAGTTAAAATTAGGAACTATGGTTAATTTAACTGATTCTAAAAGGAAACTAAAAATGTTATGGAAAGCAAATCGACAATATTTTTCAGAAATATTGAATCTTGATTTTGTTGAACTTAGAGAAAATGAAAAATCTGTCTTAGTATATTTTTATGATAAAAAAAGATTAAAAAATAAACTTAAAGAAGATAAAATAACTAAATTTTTGAAGGATTTTGAATATTCTAAGTGTGGTAACTATAAAGATTATTTAGAACATTTGAAAAATAGATTTTTAGAAAATGACAGTTGTCCAAATGAAATAGGAATTTTTTTAGGATATCCTTTAAGGGATGTATATAATTTTCATTGCAAAAATTGTAAGTGCAAATTAACCGGTTATTGGAAATGTTATACTAATGTTGATTCTTCAAAAAGAGCTTTTGAAAGATATGATAGAGAAAAATTGAAAACAATAGAAAAAATTTATTTGGAGAATGCTATTTAGCATTCTCTTTTAATTTTACAAAATTTATTTTTATAGTAAAATATATATAAGGAGATGATTGTGTGGTATTAAAAGTATTGAGAAACGAAATGAAAAAAAATAAAATTGATTGTTATATTATTCCTACGCTTGATCCTCATAGTTCCGAATATTTACCTGATTATTATAAAGAAAGGCAATTTGTAACAGGATTCACCGGTTCTGCAGGTACTGCTGTTGTTACAAATAGTGATGCATTTTTATGGACAGATGGAAGATATTTCATTCAAGCAGAGTCTCAAATTAAAGATAATGGTTTTAAACTTATGAAGATTGGGATTGAAGGATATCCAACAATTATAGAATGGTTATCTGATAATTTAAAATCAGGATCAGTTTTAGGATTAAATGCAAAGTATTATTTGCAAAGTGATTTTGAAAATTTAGAGTTAAAACTTAATAAGAATAATATAAGTATTATTGATATTGACTTAATCAAAGACATATGGCAAGATAGAATTTCTTTACCTAATTCAAAAGTTTTTATTCATGAACATAAATATAGCGGAAGAACATCAGAACAGAAAATAGAAGATGTAAGAAAAGTGTTATCAGAAAATAATGCGAATTTAACTATAATATCAAAGCTTGATGATATAGCTTGGTTATTTAATATGAGATGTAATGATATAGAACATACCCCGGTTGTTATTTCATACGCTATTGTTGAAATGGAAAAAGTTTATATATTCATCAATAAGGATAAATTGGATGATAATGTGATTAAGTATTTATCTTCATTTAGTGAAATAATAAATTATGATGATGTATTTGAGCATGTAAAAAAATATTTTGAAACAAATATTTATATAGATAAAAGTTCAATTAATCATAAATTATTTAGTGAAATAAATGAATCTAACAACGTCATTTCAGGGGATGATTTAATAGAAGGATTAAAAACAGTAAAAAATCCTATAGAAATTCAAAATATAAAAAATGCTCATATAAGAGATGGAGTTGCATTAACTAAATTTATTTATTGGATAAAAAGAATAGTAAAAGATGAAATTATAACAGAATATGAAGCGGCTCAAAAGCTCAGAAAGTTTAGGGAGGAGCAAGCTCTATTTACAGATGAAAGTTTTGAAACTATATCTGCATATGGTAAAAATGCAGCGATGATGCATTATAGTGCAAGTGAGGAAAAAGCATCCGTTATTGAAAATAAAGGCTTTTTACTTGTAGATTCCGGAGCTCAATATTTGGATGGGACTACAGATATAACAAGAACTATAGCTGTAGGGGAATTAACTGATGAAGAAATCACAGATTTCACATATGTTCTAAAATCACACTTTGTATTATCAAGTGCAGTTTTTTTGAAGGGAACTAAAGATTCAGCATTAGATGCGATTGCAAGATATCCGTTATGGAAAATTCATAGTGATTATAAGTGCGGAACAGGGCATGGAGTAGGATATTTTTTAGGAGTACACGAAAATCCACCATGGCTTAGTCCAAGAGCTTTAGGCAGTGAAATTAAAGAAGGAATGATTTTTTCTGATGAACCGGGGGTATATAAAGAAGGAAAATTTGGAATTAGAACAGAAAATATTTTAGAAGTAGTTAAAGATATTGAAAATGAAAGTGGAATATTTCTTAAGTTTAATTTAATTTCTTTTGCACCGATAGAACGAGAAGCAATTAATGTTAATCTTTTAGATGATTTTGAGTTAAAAGCTCTCAATGAATATCATAAGGAAGTTTATGAAAAAATATCACCATTTTTAAATTCTGAAGAAAGATCATGGTTATATGAAGTTACCAAAGAGATGAGCAAATAGGAGATAAAAATTTGAAGGATATTGAAGAAAGATTAAAACAACTCCCGGATCAGCCGGGAGTATATATTATGAAGGATATTAATGATAATATAATATATGTTGGCAAGGCAAAATCTTTGAGAAAAAGAATTAGACAATACTTTAGTAGTTATGGGAATTCTAATGTAAAAGTTAAGACAATGGTTTCCAATATAAATGACTTTGAATATATTATTGTTGAAAATGAAATAGAATCATTAATTCTTGAGAGTAATCTAATTAAAGATAATCATCCTAAATATAATATAGTTTTAAGAGATGATAAACAATATCCATATATAAAAATAACAATAAATGAAAGATTTCCAAGAGTTTTGAAAACGAGATTAATTTTAAACGATGGTGCTAAATATTTTGGGCCATATCCTGCAGCAAGTGCTGTAAATGAAGCTATAGATATATTTGAAAGATTATTTAAACTTAGAACATGTTCATTAAATTTGGAAAAAAATAATGTTAGATATAGACCATGTCTCAATTATTTTATTGGAAAATGTCTTGCACCGTGTCATGAAAATGTAGACGAGGATAAATATAATGACATTATAAATGAAATTACAGAATTCTTATCCGGTAAAAGTAAAAATATAATTCATATTCTTGAAGAAAATATGAATATGGAATCAAAAAAATTAAATTTTGAAGTTGCTGCTAATTTTAGAGATGGCATAAAAGCTCTTGAAATATTAAATGAAAAACAGATTATTAGTAATACGGATTTTAGTGAAAACAGGGATGTAATAGGAGTAGCAAGGGGTATAGAGCAAATATTGGTTCAGATTTTCTTTATACGAGCAGGAAAAATAATAGGAAGGGAACACTATATTATAAAGGACTATTTAAATAATGATATAGAAAGTATTTTAAATGCTTTTATAAAACAATTTTATAGTGGAGTTGCATTTATTCCAAGAGAAATAGTTGTAGAAAGTGAGCCTTACGATAAAGATGTTTTAGAATCTTATTTGTCTGATAAAAGAAGCGGAAAAGTAAGCATAATTTCTCCAAAAAGAGGAGATAAGAAAGATCTTGTAATTATGGCTAAAAAAAATGCACTTGATATGATCAGTAAATACGAAGATAACTATAGTGAAAAGATTAAAAAAAATACTTATGCCCTTAAAGAAATTCAAAATTTATTAGGATTAGAAGTATTTCCGAAAAGAATAGAATCATATGATATTTCTAATATTTCAGGTGTACAAAGTGTAGCTTCTATGGTTGTATTTGAAGATGGAATTGCTAAAAAAAGTGATTATAGAAAGTTTAAAATCCAATCTGTAGTAGGACCAGATGATTATGCTTCAATGAAAGAGGTTCTTAACAGAAGATTTATAAGGGGAATTGATGAAAAAAATAAAAATATAATTTCGTCGTTCTCTAACTTTCCGGATTTAATAATGCTTGACGGGGGTAAAGGACAAGTAAATATTGTACTTGAAATACTTTTAAATTTAGGTGTTAATATACCTGTTTGCGGATTAGTTAAAGATGAATTCCACACAACGAGAGGAATAATATATAATAATAGAGAGTTTAATTTAAAGATTAATTCCAATGGTTATAGAATGATATATAAAATTCAGGAAGAAGTGCATAGATTTGCAATAAATTATCATAGACTGTTGAGAAGTAAGAATTTATTTAAATCTGAGCTTGATTTAATAGATAATATTGGTAAAAAAAGAAAAGAATATTTAATGCAACATTTTAAATCATTGGATAAAATAAAGAATGCAGAATTAGATGAACTTTTGGAAGTTAAAGGTATAAATTCTAAAGCTGCAAATTCTATATATTTGTATTTTCACGGAGGAGAACATGGAAGGAATTAAACTAAAAAAGATAGTTGAAGATTTAAATCTTCAAAAAATTTTTTTAGCAAATAATTATGAAGATGTAAGTATTTTGACTGCTAATTTAAATAGACCCGGATTGCAATTAGCGGGTTATTATAATAAATTTGATTCTGATAGACTTCAAATTTTAGGAGAACAGGAGTGGACTTATATTGATGAAATGGAATTGGAAAAGAGATATAAGTCACTAAAAAAACTTTTTGAGTATAATATTCCGGCACTTATATTTTCAGGAAATAATTGGATTCATGATGAAGTTATAGAACTTGCCAAAATAAATAATGTATCTCTTTTAAGAACTACTGATTCATTTATAAAATTTGCCGGAAGATTTCAAAGTTATATAGAAATTGAATTGGCTCCAACTATCAGAAAGCATGCTGTTCTTTTAGATGTTTATGGAGTTGGAGTTTTGATAACAGGTAAATCTGGGATAGGAAAGTCGGAAACGGCATTAGATTTAATCTCAAAAGGTTCAAAATTAATATCAGATGATTCTGTTATTATAAAAAAAATTGATGACAGATTAATTGGGAAATCCCCAAGTATAACCAAGCATTTTATGGAAATAAGAGGTGTTGGAATAATAGATATACAACGAATTTTTGGAATAGGTTATGTAATGGAAAGTAAAGAAATAGAAATGATAGTTAATTTGGAAAATTGGGATGATTCTAAAGAATATGATAGACTTGGGATTGATAATAATTACGAAGAAATACTTGGTAAAAAAATACCTATATTTAGTATTCCTGTAAAACCGGGGCGACATACATCTTTGATAGTAGAAGTTGCAACAAAAAATTTTAAGCAAAAAGAAATGGGTTATAATCCGGCTTATGAATTAAATAAGAGAATATTACAAGCATCTAAAAAATAGCCATATATATGGCTATTTTTTGTATTTTAGTATAGCATAAGTAGCTTTAGTAAATGTAGATGCAGCAACTATTCCTATTGCAAGAGAAGCAGCTATATAAAAAGTTTTAATTGCTTCCATTTTAAAAGAAGGGTAATTTTGATATATTAAATAGTACATAGAATAGTACATTCCTGCACCTGGAACCATAGGAATAAGTCCCGGCAAAATAAATATTGTAGCCGGATTTTTCATGATTCTAGCTGCAGATTCTCCTATTAATCCAAGAATGAATGCAGATGTAAAACCTGCTAAGAAATAATCTTGATATTTTATAACAATGATTTTGTATATAAGCCAAGATATTCCGCTAAAAAAACATGAAATGGGTATTGCTCGTTTTGGACAATTAAAATAAAATGTAAATCCCATGGTTGTAAAAGCAGCTATCAAAAATTGAATTATATAATACATAGATATCACCTAAAAAATTTTAATACAACACCAACACCTAATGCGATCGATAGAGCTAAAAAAATTGCTTTTGTTAGTCCCATTAAACCGGATAAAAAATCTCCATTCATTATATCTCTTACTGCATTGGTTGCTGATACTCCGGGAACTAAGATCATTATAGCACTTATTATAATCATATCACTATTGTCGCTAAATCCAAAATTAGTTGCAAAAACAGCTAATATTGATGCTACAAAAGCTCCTATAAAATTATTTATTACAAATGAAAAATTAAAAAAGCAAAGTTTATTAAATGTAAAAGACATTATACCTGTTATTATAAAAGTTGAAAAAAAATCTTTTATATTTCCTCCGAAAAGAAGAGAGAAAAATGCAGCAGCCCACGCTGCAGATAAATTTTTTTTCCATTCTTTCATAGGAGATTCATTTTCTATATTTTTTAAAATATTCATACCTTTTTCATATGATATATTTTCTTTTACAAATTTTCTTGAAAAGCTATTTATTTTATCTATTTTGTTAAGATTGGTTGCTGAACTATGTACCTTTTTAAATATGGTTACAATTTCTCCCTCAAATTCAATGGAAACAAATATACCGGAAGGAAGTACATAAGCATCTGCAGAACTCACATTTTCCATAGAGTCACAAATTCTTTGAACAGTGTCTTCTGCTCTATAAATTTCCGCACCATACATAATTAGAAGTTGTCCTGAATAAATAGCTAAATTCAACAGCCTTTTTGCATCATTTAGATCTTTTAAAACGCGTTCCATAAAATTCTCCTTTCAATTCTAAATTATACTATTTATTCGCCATTTTAACAATTGAATTAATTGAAACAATTACGTTCAAATGATATAATGATATAGTATAAAATGAGATGAGGTGGTAGTATGGAAAAACCTATAGTTTCAATAATTGGAACGCCTAATGTAGGTAAATCCACACTTTTTAATAAAATAGTAGGAAAAAAAATTTCTATAACAGAAGATACTCCGGGTGTTACAAGAGATAGAATATATTCTGATGCAACATGGCTTAATAAACAATTTTTACTTGTAGATACAGGCGGACTTGATTTGAAAGATGAGGATATTTTTATGTCAAGTATAAAAGCTCAAGTTGATCTTGCGTTAGATATGAGTGATGTAATAATATTTTTGACAGATGGAATAAAAGGTGTATCTTCAAATGATTTGGAAATATCAAATTATTTGAGAAAATCTAATAAAAAAGTTATATTGGCTGTAAATAAATTTGATTCTAAGGATGCTAAAAATAATTATTATGATTTTTTTGAGTTGGGGTTAGGTACTCCAATTACTATAAGTTCTGAGCAAGGAAGTGGAGTTGGAGATTTATTAGATGAGGTTATCGTTGATTTCAAAGATCAGGAAGACGACTTCTTCGATGATGATATTAGAGTTACTTTTATAGGAAAGCCTAATGTGGGAAAGTCTTCATTAATTAATCGTATATTGGGAGAAGAAAGGGTTATAGTTACTGATATTCCCGGAACTACAAGAGATGCAATAGATTCAAAATTCAATTTTAATGGAGAAGATTATGTTTTCGTTGATACAGCAGGACTTAGAAAAAAGAAGAAAATATACGAAAATATAGAAAGATATTCTGTTATTAGAACTTTGACTGCAATAGAGAGATCGAGTGTATGTGTACTTGTAATTGATGCTCATGAAGGAGTGTCTGAACAAGATTCTAAAATAGTAGGATATGCTCATGATAACAATAAGGCTATAATAGTTGCTGTAAATAAATGGGATTTGATAGAAAAAGATAATTCTACTATGAAAAAATTTGAGTCTGATATTAGGAAAAGACTTCCATTTATAAATTATGCTCCAATATTATTTATATCTGCACAAACCGGTCAACGTGTGGACAAATTACTTGAAATGATTTCATTAGTTAACAATAATTATAATCACAGGATAAAAACAGGAGTTTTAAATGATATTTTAAATAGAGCCGTACTTATGAATCAACCGCCGTCGGATAAAGGTAAAAGAGGGAAATTATACTATGGCTCACAAGTTTCTGTAAGACCTCCAAAATTTTTGATTTCTGTTAACGATAAGGATTTATTTCATTTTTCATATGTAAGATATTTAGAAAATCAAATTAGAGATGCATATAGTTTTGATGGAGTACCATTAGTTTTATCGTTAAAAAATAGAGGCGAAAAAGGATGACAGTTTTAATAACTATAATAATTTCTTATTTAGTGGGTTCAATATCAGGTTCTTATATAATCGGGAAAGTATTTTTAAATAAGGACGTCAGAAAGTATGGAAGCGGAAACGCAGGTACCACAAATGCAATTAGAGTATTTGGAATAAAATGGGGAATAATAACATTTCTTATAGATTTTTTAAAAGGAATAATAATAGTACTATTATCAAAAAATATATTTAAAGTTAATGAAACATTAGTTTTAATAAATATATTGTTTGGTATAGTGGGACATGATTATCCATTTTATATGAAGTTTAAAGGCGGTAAAGGGGTTGCTACAACTCTTGGTGCTTTATTAATTACGAATTTTCAACTAACATTTTTTTGTTTTTTGATATGGATATTTGTTACAATGGCAAGTAAAATGGTATCATTGGGTTCTATATTCTTTTTTGTAAGTATAATAGTATTATTTTTGTCATTCTCTTCTTATAATAACATTGGTTTGTCTATAATTTTTGTTATAGGATTATTGGGGATATACAAACATAGATCAAATATAAAAAGAATTATAAATGGAACTGAAAATAAAATAGGAGCTGTAAAAAAATGAACATAGCAATTCTTGGTGGAGGAAGCTGGGGGACTGCAATATCAAGGCTGTTGTCAAATAAAGGATATAATATTAAATTTTACGTTAGAAATAATGATACAGTTTTAGATATAAATAATAATCATAGAAATTCAAAATATTTACCTAATATAGAAATAAAAAATGTAAAAGCATCATCAAATTTAAATGAATGTATAAATGATACTGAAATTATAATTATGGCTGTTCCTTCTCATAGTTTTAGAAAAGTTTTAATTGAAGTTAAAAAGAAGGTTGGAAATCAGATAATAGTTAATCTATCTAAAGGGATAGAAATTGATAGTTTAAAACGAATGTCTGAAATATCTAAGGAAATTTTGCCGAATAATTCATATGTATGTTTATCGGGGCCTTCTCATGCTGAAGAAGTAGGATTAGACATTCCAACAACAGTAACAGTTGCATCTGAAGATATTAATGCTGCAAAAACTATTCAAAAAATATTTGCTACAGATAATTTTAGAGTTTATACAAATTCTGATTTAATAGGAGTAGAAATTGGAGGAGCATTAAAAAACATCATTGCATTAGCTGCGGGAATGAGTGATGGTCTAAAATATGGAGATAATACAAAGGCTGCATTAGTAACTCGAGGAATATATGAAATGAGTAAACTTGGAATGGCCTTAGGAGCAAATCCTCAAACTTTTAACGGACTTTCAGGAATAGGAGATTTAATAGTTACATGTACAAGTATGCATTCAAGGAATAGAAGAGCAGGAATACTTATAGGAGAAGGAAATAGTTCGGAAGAAGCTTGTAAAATAGTAGGACAAGTTGTTGAAGGAATAAAAACTACAAAATCAGCATATGAATTGTCTAAAAAATATAACGTGAACATGCCTATAACTCATAAATTATATGAAGTATTATACAGTGGCTTAGATCCTAGGGAAGCTGTTTTGAATTTGATGACGCGTGAATACAAAGAAGAAATTGAAGAAATTTTTTTTAATTGAAGAATGGATTTATTTTTATTTGTGTTATACTTAATATTATAATCGGGTGATATTTTTGAGAATTAAAAAAAATAAAAAGGAACTCTTTTTTAGAAAGAGAATAATTTTTGTTTTAATTTTTTTAATATTTCTATTTTTTTTATCTAGAGCATTTTCAGGAAAAATATATAGAAGTTATAAGACTGTTTTTCCTACATATACTAATTATAAAAAAAATTTAGAAGTAGTTGGTTTTAATATATTAGACGAGAAGGTATATTCTGCTGGAGATGATGGTATTTCACTTTTTAATGCAAGTGAAGGGCAAAAAGTTCCTGTAGGCTTTGAAATAGCAAGCATAAATTTAATGAATGATACATCTGGACTTAAAGATGAGCTTATCAAAGTTAATGCAGCATTAAATTATAAACTCAATAGTAGCAATAATTCGGAAAACTCTATTAGTGACTTTAATGTGGAAAAGCTTCAAAATGATTTAAAACAAAACAAATTTTCAAGTGCAATAGCTGATATTAATGATATAGATTTAAATTCAAAAGACAATATAAGTATATCTGAGCTTACTGAACTTATGAAGTTTACACAAGAAGAACTTGCTGAAAAAAAACAGCAACTACTTTTGAGTATTTCAAAAAGTAATATAGAATATACATCAGACTTTAGTGGAATAGTTTCTTATAAAATTGATGGACTTGAAAGTTATTATACAATTGATAATTTAGAAAAAATTAATTATGCATATTTGCAGAAATATAATAAAGTAACTAAATTTGAGAGTAGAAGTCAAGTAAAAAAAGGAGATAAATTGTTTAAATTAATAAATAATTTATCTTATTATTTAGCTTTAAAAATTGAAGATAATAAAAAGATAGATAAATTTAAAGTTGGAGATACTTTGAGTTTAAAATTTAATTTTGAAACACTAAAGGGAAAAATTATTAAAATTGAAAAAGAAAATAATAAATCGGTAATAATTTTATCTATGTCTGATATGTTTAATTCAATTTACTCTGACAGAATAAATAATTTTAAAATAATTCTTGTAGATAAGAAATGTTTTGAAATTCCAAAAAGTGCCATTGTAAAAAGAAATAATCTGTTTGGTGTCTATGTTCAAGAAATTCATGGATTAGTTAGATTTATACCTATAATCGTTATTTCTCCAACTCAGGATTACAGTTATGTATCTAAAGGAGATAAAAATGGATATATTACTATAGGAGATAAGTCATATAGAACAATTTCAATAAATGATGCAATAATAGTTAATCCGAAACAAATAGATGAATCTCAAATTTTAAATTAATAGAGGTGATGAAATGTCAATAAAAGATAATTATGAATTTATATTAACTGAAATAGAAAATTCAAGGAAAGTTTCTATCACTGGAGAAGAAGTAAAATTAATAGCAGTTTCTAAGATGCGAACAATAGATGAAATGAAAGAAGCTTATAATTTAGGCATTAGAGATTTTGGAGAAAATAAAGTTCAAGAATTAAAAGAAAAATTTTTAAATTTTGATGATATAAATTTCCATATGATTGGAAATTTACAGACAAATAAGGTAAAATATATATATGATAAAGTTACTTTGATTCAATCTCTCGATAGAAAGAGTTTATTAGAAGAAATTAATAAAAGAGCAGATGTTAAAAATATAGATGTAGACTGCTTAGTTGAGATTAACATAGCTGAAGAAAGTCAAAAAGGTGGTGTTCCATATACCGAAGCTTTAAATTTTATAGAAACATGTATAGATTATAAAAATATAAAAATTAAAGGTATTATGACTGTAGCTCCAGATACTTCAGATAAATTATTTTTGAGAGAATGTTTTAAAAAAATGTTCATTTTGAAAGAAAAAATTATAAAGTTAAATTATGATGAAGTTGAAATGAAATATCTTTCAATGGGAATGAGCGGAGATTATAAAATAGCCATAGAAGAGGGTTCAAATATGGTTAGAATAGGAACAAGTATATTTGGAAAAAGAAATTATAAATAGGAGGATTATATTATGGCAGATATAATGAATAAGGTAAAAAAAGTTTTTGGATTTTCTGAAGAGTATGATTATGATGATTATGAAGAAGAAACATATCATGAAGAGGTTGCAGATATAAAAGAAACAGCACCTAAAATTACTAGAAGTAAAAGAAATTCTAATGTTTTGAATTTAAATGCTTCTGATATGATTATAACAGTTCATGAACCACTTTCTTATGATGAATCTCCTAATATCGTAGATGATCTTAGAGAACATAAGTCTGTAGTTCTTAATTTTGAACAACTTGATATTGATGTTAAAAGACAAATATTTGATTTTGTAAGTGGAGCTTTATATGCTCTTGATGGTAAAATTCAAAAAGTAAATAAAGATATATTTGTTCTTGCACCAAGTAATGTTGAAATTGATGGGTTAAAGGAAGAACTTAAAAGTACTGGAATGTTTCCTTGGTAATGAAAATAGACAGAAATGCTATTTTAAATAGTGTTGACGAGGATAAACTTTTTGAGATAAGGAAAGTTATTGATAAAATTGAGATATCTGCTAATCGTCATAGTATACAATCAACAGATTTTTTAGATCCTTATGAGCGTAAAATAGTAATTTCAATTTTAAATAAGTTTGATGATATATCGTATAGCATTGATGGAGGATATAATAATTCTGAACGAGCTGTTATATATATTTTTCCAAATTATATGTATGATATTGACTTTGATGATGTAGAAGTTTTAAGCTTTAAAAATAATTTTGAATTTACGCATAAAGACGTGCTTGGAAGTATTTTATCTTTAGGTATTGATAGAAGAAAAGTTGGAGACATAGTATTCAATTCTAATTATTGTCACATTTTTGTAAAATCAGAAATATCTAAATATTTAAGATTTAATTTAGAAAAAATAAAAAGAAATAATATAAAATTTGAAAAAGCAGAATTTATTGAACCGACTTTAACATATGATGAATATACTTTTATTATTTCGTCACTTAGATTAGATACATTTCTTAGCTCAGTTTTAAAATTATCAAGAACTGCTGTTTCAAATTTAATTGAATCAGATAAGGTGAAAGTAAATTTCAGGAAAGAAAGTAAGGGTTCTAATAAAGTTAATATTGGAGATTTAATTTCAGTTAGGGGATTTGGTAGAATATTTTTCGACAATATAGAAGGATATACAAGAAAAGATAGATATATAGTTAAGGTAAAAATCCCAAAATGAAAATTTTGGGATTATTCATTGGAGGCATAATGGGAGTTATAATTTTTTCATTTTTTTTGTTTATAATAGATCAATTGTCAAAATATTTTGTAGTTAATTTTTTAAAAGATAAACCGCCACTGGTAGTTATAAAAAATTTTCTTAATTTTTTCTATTTAGAAAATAGAGGAGCTGCATTTGGAATAATGCAAGACCAGGGAATGTTTTTCACAATTATTACGGTTATTGTAGTATGCGTTTTAACAGGAATATTATTTAAAAATTATAACAATAAAAGCAAACCTTTAAAATTTGCTATTGCTTTAATTTTAGGAGGAACAATAGGGAATTTTGTAGATAGGATAAGACTTAAATATGTTATAGATTTTATAAGTGTAAAAATATTTAATTATGATTTTGCCGTATTTAATTTAGCAGACTCTTTTATAGTTATTGGTACTATTATTTTAGTTATAATTATATTATTATATGAAAATCCTAAGAGGAAATAATATGGTTAAAGTCAATTATGTATGTGAATTAGATAATATTAGAATAGATAGATATTTAGTAGAAAAACTTAATATAAACAGATCGCAAATTAAGAAATATATAGATTCCGGAAATATATTAATAAATAATTCTATTGTAAAAGCAGGATATATGACAAAAATAGGAGATATAATCGATGTTTCATATGAAGATGAAATTTTTTTGTTACCGGAAAAAATAGATTTTAAAATAATTTATGAAGATGAACATATTGTCGTTATTTCAAAACCTCAAAATTTAGTCGTTCATCCCGGATCTGGAAATTATAATCATACTTTAGTTAATGGATTGTTATTTAAATTTAAAAATCTTTCAAATTGTGGAGATAAATTAAGACCCGGAATAGTTCATAGATTAGATAAAGACACAAGTGGACTTATGATAATTGCAAAAACAAATTTAGCATATTTGAAATTAGTTAAAGATTTTAAAGAATCTAAAATAAGAAAAACATATATAGCTGTAGTAGAAGGAAAAACAGATGAGTTTGGAATAATAAATGAACCTATAGGAAGAGATCCTAAAAATAGAAAAAAAATGGCTGTTATATATGAAAATTCTAAAAATGCAATAACCGAATATAAAAAAATTAGAGAATTTAATAATTTCAGTTTAATTTCTATTAATATTCTTACCGGAAGAACTCATCAAATAAGAGTTCATTTAAGCTATATAAAGCATCCGGTATTAGGAGATTTGACATATGGCAATAAAAATAAATATAAAATTGATAAACAGATGTTACATGCATATAGATTGAAATTTAATCATCCAATAACGGGAGAAGAGTTAAGTTTTGAAGATGATATTCCAAATAGATTTGTAAAATTTTTAAGTAGGAAAGATATATGAAAAATATAATAATGGATGAGATGGCTATAAAAAGAGCTATTTCAAGAATATCCAATGAAATTATCGAAAAAAATAAAGGTACAGAAGACTTAATTTTAATAGGCGTAATAAGAAGAGGAGAAGACATAGCAAAAAGAATTTCAAAAAAAATTTTTGAAATAGAAAATAGAAAAATAGATGTTTATCCTATAGATGTAACCAATTTTAGAGATGATATTAAAGCATCGGCAAAAATTAATAATAATTTTTTTATACCGGTTAATGGCAAAAAAATTATTTTGGTAGATGATGTTTTATTTACCGGAAGAACTGTTAGGGCTGCTATTGACGCAATATTATCTAAAGGACGTCCTAAGAAAATAGAACTAGTTTCATTTATTGATAGGGGGCATAGGGAGCTTCCCATAAGGCCGGATTTTATAGGTAAAAATTTACCTACATCCATGTCTGAAAAGGTAGTTGTTAATATCATTGAGGTTGATCATATAGATCAAGTATATATAGAAAAAATATAAATAATAATAAGATTGTCCTTGACAATTATTTTACTTTGGTTTAATATAATAAAAAATAAGAAATTGTTGATTAGAAAATAGTAGCTATTGAAGAATTTTTGTAGAGAGTCAGTGTTTGGTGCAAACTGATAAAATTGCTTTAGTGAATGGGTCTATGAATGCGAGGCGAATTATAGTAGCTGAGACGGTTCTCCCGTTATAGAGATAGAATATGTTAGTATTCGAATGAGATATATCTTTTTGATATAAAAAGGATGGTACCGTGAATTGTCATTTGCTCCTTTAAGGGCAAATGATTTTTTTATTTTCAGGGAACTTTTTCTAAAAAAGAAAGGAATAAGAAGATATGAAAACAAAAAATTTAACTATTGCAGCTGTGCTTTTAGCACTTGGAAGTATATTGCATATGATAGTTCCGGGGATAATAAATGGAATGAAACCAGATTTTTTATTATTGATGATGTTTATTTCTATATTATTTAATTTAGAGATAAGATCGGTTTTTACAATAGGATTTGTTGCTGGTATTATTGCAGCAATGACTACTACATTTCCATTTGGGCAGATACCGTCAATTTTAGATAAACTAGGTTCAAGTTTATTAGTTTATGTTATGTTTAATTTAGCATTAAAAAAATATAAAATTAATAATATTATTATGTTTATAATATGTTTTTTAGGAAGTATTTTTAGCGGTTTTATATTTTTATATTCAGCTTTAATTATTTCAGGATTACCTGAGGGTGCTACCTTATCTTTATTAATGATTTTGGTTGTATTTCCAACGTCGTTATTTACAGGTGTATTTGGAATTATATTTTATAATATTATGAATTTTACTAATAAAAAACATTTAATGGTATAAAAAAATACGGGATCACCGTATTTTTTTATACCATTTTTTCAGGTTTTATATATTTATCAAAGTCTTCGCTACTCATAAGGTTCAGCTCTTTGCAGGCATCCTTTAAAGAACAATTTTTATTATAGGCATATTTAGCTACCTTTGCTGCATTATCATACCCTATTTGAGGGCTTAGCGCTGTTACAAGCATAAGTGAATGATATAAATTGTAATTCATTTTTTCTACATTAGGCTCAATTCCTGAAGCACAATTTTTATTAAAAGAATTAATTGTATCAGATAAGAGTCTAACTGATTTTAAAAAATTATATATTATTACAGGCATAAATACATTTAGTTGAAAATTTCCCTGCGATGCTGCAAAGCCTATAGTCATATCATTTCCCATAACCTGAGCACAGACCATAGTCATTGCTTCCGCTTGTGTGGGATTTACTTTTCCAGGCATTATAGAAGAACCCGGTTCATTTGCGGGTATATTTATTTCCCCAAGACCACATCTTGGTCCGCTTGCTAACCATCTAATATCATTAGCTATTTTCATAAGATTTGCAGCAAGTGCTTTTAAGGCTCCATGTGCATACACAATTTCATCTTTGCTAGATAAAGCATGAAATTTATTAAAATCTGATTTAAATTTAAATCCTAAATTTTTTGATAAAATTTCAGAAACATTTTCTCCAAAATTTTTTGGAGCATTTAATCCTGTTCCGACAGCAGTTCCACCAATTGCCAAATTTAATAGTCCATTTGATGCTTCTAAAATCATATTTTTGTTTATTTCAAGCATTCCTCTCCAACCACTGATTTCTTGTGAAAATTTTATTGGAGTGGCATCTTGAAGATGAGTTCGACCTATTTTAATAATATCATAATATTTTTCTTCAAGGTGCTTAAAGGTATCAATTAAAGAATTTATTGCAGGAATAAGTCTTTTATTTATTTCTATTGTAGAACTTATGTGCATAGCAGTTGGAAAAGTATCATTTGAACTTTGAGACATATTTACATCATCATTTGGGTGTATTAATTTTTCTTTTGCTATTTCATTAGCTCTGTTAGCAATTACTTCATTTACATTCATATTTGATTGAGTTCCGCTTCCTGTTTGAAAAACCATGAGAGGGAAGTGACTATTAAGTTTATTATCTATAATTTCATTACATACCTTTGTTATTAAATTATATTTTTTTTCTGATAAATTTGAATTTAAAAAGTTTACTTCTGCGCAAGCTTTTTTAAGTTCTGCAAGACTATGAATTACTTCTAATGGGACAATATCTGTTCCTATTAAAAAATTTTCATAACTTCTTTGAGTTTGTGCAGCCCAATATACGTTAGAAGGAACTTTTATTTCTCCCATAGAATCTTTTTCTATTCTATACTCCATAATATAATCACCTATCTTTACTAATAATTCCCGGTTTTATCATTTTAAAGGGATTTAAAATATCATCTATTTCATCTATAGGAATCAAATTATCTCTGATGATGAGTTCCTTAATAGATTGTCCTGTTTTTAATGCTTCTTTTGCAATTTCTGCAGCTTTTTCATAACCTACATAAGGATTTATTGCAGTAATCATTCCTATAGAATGTTCAACTAAATGTTTACATTCTTCCTTATTTGCAGTTATATCTTTAATACAATTTTCTGCTAAAGTTATTATTGCACCAGATAAAGTTTCAAGTGATTCAAAAAGATTAAAGAATATTACAGGTTCAAAAGCATTAAGTTCAAGTTGTCCGGCTTCAGCTGCCATTGTTATTGTCATATCATTTCCTATTATATTAAATGCCACTTGATTTACAACTTCGGGTATTACAGGATTTATCTTTCCGGGCATTATAGAAGAACCATTTTGTCTTGCCGGTAGATTTATTTCCCCTATACCTGCTCTTGGTCCAGAATTCATAAGCCTCAAATCATTACTTATTTTAGATAAGTTAACTGCACATGATTTGATTACTCCTGAAACCGATACATAACAATCAAGATTTTGAGTAGCATCTATTAAATCTTCAGCCTGTACAAGATTTAAATTTGTTATTTTATTGAGATTAGGAACAACATTTTTGACATAGTTGACATCTGCATTAAGTCCGGTTCCTATTGCTGTTCCTCCTAAATTTAAAATTCTAAGCTCATTAGAGACTCTTTTTAATCGCTCAATATCTCTTTTAATTGCAGTACTATACGCATTAAATTCTTGACCTAATGTTATGGGGACAGCGTCTTCAAGTTGAGTTCTGCCCATTTTAATTACATCTTTAAATTCTTTCGATTTTAACTCAAAATATGAATTTAATAGTATAAGTTTATCAATTGTTTTTGATATTAATTTTAATGTTGTAAGCTTTCCGCAAGAAGGATAAACATCATTAGTAGATTGTCCCATATTTACATGATCATTAGGATTTATTAATTTATAATTTCCCTTTATAGAATTTAATTTTTCAAGAGCGATGTTTGCTATAACTTCATTTGCATTCATATTAGTTGAAGTTCCGGCTCCTCCTTGAATGGGATCTACTATAAATTGATCATGAAAATTTCCTGAAATTATTTCATCACATGCAGATACTATTGCATTTCCAATATCTTTACTTAAAATACCAACCTCCATATTTGTTATAGCACAAGCTTTTTTAATTTCAGATATTGAGTTTATGAGTTCATCATGCAATTTATGTCCTGTTATAGCAAAATTTTCGCATGCCCTTAAGCTATGTACTCCATAATATGCCTCTGAGGGTATTTTTTTCTCACCTACAGAATCATGTTCTAATCTATATTCATTCATTATATTCCTCCAAAATTAATAAATTTTAATATTATTCTTGATATAATTATAAAATTGGCATAATATATAATCAAATAGATAATGTTATATGTTTTTATAGGTTGGTGACTATATTGTTTAGAGGAATGGAATATGTATATGAAGTGTATAAGGAAAAAAGTTTTTCAAAAGCTGCTAAAAATTTGTTTATATCTCAACCATCTTTAAGTGCAGCTGTAAAAAAGATAGAAGTTGAACTTGGGTTTGATATATTTGATAGATCTACGAAGCCTATAGGTTTAACTGAATTTGGGGAAGAGTACATATTGGCAGCTAAGAAAATACTTGAAATCGAGGAAAATTTTGATAACTACTTGAATGATATTGGAGATTTGAAGGCAGGACACATTTCAATAGGCGGTACAAATTTATTTACATCTTATGTGCTTCCTCCGATACTTTCTGAATTTTCTAAAAAGTATCCAAAGGTTGAACTTAATATTGTTGAAACCAATACCGCAAATTTAGAAAAATATTTATATGATGGATATTTAGATGTGGTAATAGATAATTATGCATTTGATGAATCGATATATGAAAAGCAATTTTATGAAAAAGATAATATAATTCTCGCTGTTCCGGCTAAATTTAAGTCTAATTTAGAAGCGGAAGATTATAAAATATCATACGATGAAATAATTTCAGGAAAATATTTGAGTGATGAAATACCTATTCTTCCACTAAAAATATTTAAAGATGATCCTTTTATTTTTTTAAAAGAAGGTAATGATACAAGAATGAGAGCTGATAAAATTTGTAGCAGAGAAAAAGTTGAGCCGAATATATTACTTGAGTTAGATCAACAAATGACATCTTTTAACTTAACTTGTTTTGGTATGGGAGTTTCTTTTATAAGTGACTTAATATTAAAAAATGTTGGAAAAAAAGATAATATTTATTTATATAAATTAGAAAGTAATGATTCTGAAAGAGATATTTCTTTTTTTTATAAGAAATACAGGTATATTAAAAAATCAACTAAAGAGTTTTTAAAAATAGCAAAAAATCTTAAGTAATTGCATATGCAATTACTTATTTATTTTATAAAAATGAACTTGTATGATATAATTTATACAGTATTAGGAAAGGAAAATAAGATGGATAATTATGATTTAATAAGAGATAGTAAAGAAAATATTGATGAATATATAAAAAATGTAGAGAAAAATTATGGACATAATAAAAGGGCTAAAATAATAACTCATGGTTGTCAAATGAATGAACATGATTCAGAAAAAATTGAATGGATTTTAGAAAAAATGGGATATGAAATAATTCAAGATTTAGCTAATAGTGATTTAGTTGTATTAAATACATGTTCAGTAAGACATTCTGCAGAAGATAAGGTATATGGACAATTAGGAGTTTTAAAACATTTAAAGAAGAAAAAAAACAACTTAAAGGTAGCCGTATGTGGTTGTATGATGCAAAGAAAAGAGTCTAGAAATTATGTAATAGATAAGTTTGAAAATGTAGATATAATATTTGGAACAAATAATATTTGGAAGTTACCGGAACTTCTTTTAAAAAATTATGAGACTAATAAATTATCAATGGATATAGAAGAAAATTTTAGCGGTATTGATGATACTTTGGGAGCTAACAGGCTGTATCCATATAAATCTTATGTTAACATAATGTATGGATGTAATAATTTTTGTACTTTTTGTATAGTTCCATATACAAGAGGAAGAGAGCAAAGTAGAGATCCAAGAGATATAATAAGAGAAATAGAGTTATTGGCAAAAAACGGGACTAAAGAAGTTACATTATTAGGCCAAAATGTAAATTCATATGGAAAAAACTTACAGAAACCAATAAGCTTTGCAAATTTATTGTACAGAATAAATGAAATCGATGGGATTGATAGAATAAGATTTATGACTTCACATCCAAAAGATATATCGGATGAATTAATATATGCCTATAGAGATTTAGATAAACTTTGTAATTTTTTACATTTACCGGTTCAATCAGGTTCAAGTAGGATATTAAAATTAATGAATAGAAAATATACTAAAGAAGATTATTTGAAAAAAATTGATAAAATAAAAACTGTAAATCCTAATATAGCATTATGCACCGATTTAATGGTTGGATTTCCTGGAGAAACTGAAGAGGATTTCATGGAGACAATTGATTTAGTAAAAAAAGTTCAGTATGATACATCATTTACATTTATATATTCTAAACGAGAAGGAACTTTTGCTGCAAAATCTAATGAGCAAATCCCGGATAAAATTAAACATGATAGATTTCAAAAACTTATAGATGTCTTATATCCAATTCAGTTTGAAAAAAATAAAAAGTATATAGGACGAAATGTTAAAGTTTTAGTGGAAGATGTAAGTAAGAATAACTCTGAAAATGTAAGTGGTAGAACAGAAGAATTTAAGTTAGTTAATTTTAGGGCAGATAAAAATAAAATAGGTAAAATAGTTAATGTGAAAATAATAGATGCTAATACATTTTCTTTAACAGGTGAAATAATTGAGTAAAAAAGAAGAAAAATTAACTCCTATGATGGAGCAATATTTAGAAATTAAAAAAAAGCATAAAGATGAAATTTTATTTTTTAGACTTGGAGATTTTTATGAAATGTTTTTTGAAGATGCAATAATAGCATCTAAAGAACTTGAAATTACTTTGACTAAGAGAAGTAGTACGGGGGAAAACACTCCAATGTGTGGAGTTCCATATCATGTTGCGGATAGTTATATTTCAAAACTAATAAATAAAGGTTATAAAGTTGCAATTTGTGATCAAATGGAAGATCCAAAACTTGCAAAGACAATAGTTAAGAGAGAAGTTACAAAAATAGTAACTCCTGGTACTTTTACTGACTTTAATTATTTGAAAAAAGATGAAAATAATTATTTGTTATGTACTGTAATAAATAATAACAGTATATATTTAAGTTATACAGATTATAGCACAGGAGAATTATATACAACATCAAAAACATTTTTTAATTTTAATGAATTATTAGATTTTTTTATAAATGAATGTTATAGAATAAATCCTTCAGAAATTTTGATTAATAGAATAAAAAATAAGAAGTTAAATTCTATTTTAAAATTTTCAAATTTATATATAAATTATATCGAAGATTTTTATGAGTCTATTCATGATATAGAATTTACGAATGAAGAAATCAGTTTAATAAATAATAATATTTTTAATGATATAGAAAAATTAAAAACAACAAACAAGATAAGCGACTATTCCTCAATTTATATATTGATTAAATATTTGATAAAAACTCAGAAAGATAGTTTGAGTCATCTTAATTCAATCATATATTATAATAGTGATGAATATTTGCTTCTTGATGAGAGTTCTAAAAGAAACCTTGAACTTGTAAAGGGAATTAATACCGGAAATAAATCACAATCATTGCTTGAAATTTTAGATAAAACAAAAACATCAATGGGCTCAAGAGAATTAAAGAAGTGGATAGAAGAGCCGCTTCTAAATGAATGTGCTATTAATGATAGATTTGATAAAATAAATGAATTAAAAAGAGATTTATTGTTATTAGATGATCTAAAGCTTCAACTTAAAGAGATATATGATATAGAAAGACTAAGTGTTAAAATTTCAAACAGGACTATAACTCCAAAAGAAATTATATCTCTTTTAATATCATTAAATTCAATTAAAAATATAAAAAATATTTTAATTTCTAGCGATAATTTAACTTTAATAAAAATTGCAGAATCTCTGGATTCATTAGCATCTATAAGAAAAAGAATAACAGATATTATAATAGATGATCCTCCTGTTAATATTGATGAGAATAGATTTATAAAAACAGGATATTCTACAGAGTTGGATGAATTGTTTGCCGCAAGTGAAAAAGGTAGAGAATGGATACTTTCATTAGAAGATAAAGAGAGAAAAAGAACATCTATAAAAGGTTTAAAAATAAAATATAATAAAATTTTAGGGTATTTTATAGAAGTAACAAAATCTTATTCAAATCAAGTTCCTAAAGATTATATAAGAAAACAAACTTTAGTTGGCTCTGAGAGATACTTTTCTATAGAGCTTAAAGAAATGGAATCTAAATTATTAAGCTCAAAAGGTGAAGCATTTAAACTGCAAATGGAAATATATAAAAGTTTAAAAGAATTTTTAGCTGATAATATAATACAAATACAAAAAGTAGCAAAAAATATATCAAAATTAGATGTATTGGTATCTCTATGTACTGTTGCAATTGATAATAATTATGTAAGACCTTCTATAAATAAAGATGGTATTATTGAAATTAAAAATGGAAGGCATCCAATAGTTGAATTAAAATTGCAAGAAGAACTATTTGTTCCAAATGACACATTGCTTGATGCAAATAATAACTTAATTCACATTATAACAGGGCCAAATATGGCAGGTAAATCTACATATATGAGACAGGTGGCAATTATTGTTATAATGGCTCATATGGGCTCTTATGTGCCGTGTGAATCAGCTAATATATCGATAGTTGATAAAATCTTTACAAGGATTGGAGCTTCGGATAATTTAGCTAAAGGGGACAGTACTTTCATGGTAGAGATGAAAGAAGTTGCGAATATAGTTAAAAATGCAACTAAAAATTCTTTAATAATTTTAGATGAAGTCGGCAGAGGTACAAGTACTTATGATGGACTTTCTATAGCCTGGGCTCTAGTAGAATATTTGGTGACAAATATTCATGCAAAGACATTATTTGCTACGCATTATCATGAATTGGTAAATTTAAGTAATAAATATAATAATATAAATAATCTTACGATATCAGTTGAAAAGCAAAATGATTCAATTGTATTTTTAAGGAAAATAGTTGAAGGGTTCAGCAATAATTCTTACGGGATTGATGTTGCAAAACTTGCAGGAATAAATGATTTTATAATTCAAAGATCAAATGAAATTCTTGAATTTATTCAAAACAATGAAGATATGAATATAAAAAATAATATTGCAAAGAAAGATAAAATAAAGGTTAGTCAAAAAACTATTTTTGATATGAAGAAAGATGAATTTCTAAAAAAATTAAGCACACTTAATATTAATTCATTATCACCAATAGAAGCACTTAATTTATTAAATGATATTATAAATGAGGTAAATGATATAATATGAGCATTATACTTTTAGATGAAGCCACTATAGCTAAAATAGCTGCCGGTGAAATAATAGAAAATCCGGCATCTATAGTCAAAGAGTTATTAGAAAATTCAATAGACGCTAAAGCAAAAAATATAATTGTTGAAGTTAGAGGAAATATAGGAAGTTATATAAGAATAACGGATGATGGAATAGGAATGGATAAAGATGATCTAAACTTAGCATTTTTACGTCATTCTACATCAAAATTAAAAACTGCTGAAGATTTGCATAATATAGTATCACTTGGATTTAGAGGTGAAGCATTAGCTAGCATATCGCATATAAGTAAAATAGAAGTTTTAACAAAAACTAAAGATGATTTATCCGGAACAAGAGCAGAAATTGAAGATGGTAAAATAGTAAAAATGAACAGTATTGGACTACCTGTCGGAACAACTTTTTATGTAAAAGATGTATTTTATAATATGCCTGTAAGAAAGAAATATTTAAAATTAGATAATACAGAATTTAATTATATTTATGAAGTTGTACAAAAAATAGCATTAGGGAATCCTGATATATCAATAAAATTAATAAGAGATAATAAAGTTATTTTAAATTCATCAGCAACTGATAATTTGAAGAATCATATATTTTCTATACTTGGAAGAGAAGTAGCATCAAATTTGATAGAGGTGAACTTTAGTTCTAATTCTTATAAAATAAAAAGTTTTATATCCAATAATAAATTATATCGATCTAATAGGTATCATCAGTACATTTATATAAATGGTAGATATGTTAAAAATTTAGATATATCTAAAGAAATAGAAAAACATTATTATTCATTGATACCGTTAAATAGATATCCTGTATTTTTATTATATATAGACATTGATCCTATACTTGTTGATGTAAATGTACATCCTAAGAAACATGAAGTTAAATTGTCGAAAGAAAATAATATACTTGCAATTTTATCTGACTTAGTTGATGAAACTTTATATCCTAATAGAAGTATTATAAATCCAATCAAAGAAGAACCAAAAGAAAGAAATATAAATATTTTTGAAATGTTTAAAGAAGTTGATTTTGAACAAAATACTGAAAATAAAACAGAAAATTTTATTTATAATAATTCTATAGAAGAATTTGAAAGTAAAACGAATGCTTTTTTTGAAGAGCAGAAATATATTTATAACAATACAAACAATACATGTGAAAATAATGAAGATTTTAAAAATATCAATAGCTCATTAGAGAATTCAAATACGAATAATAATGAAGATAGTAGTAAAATAGATTGTGATTTATTAAATACAAGATTAGTTGGGATACTTTTTAAAACATTTATAATTTTGGAAAATTATTCTAGAGGAAGGTGCTATTTAATAGATCAACATGCTGCACATGAAAGAATATTATATGAGAAATTTAAGGAACAGTTTGAAAATTCCGAAGTATTAAGCCAAATTTTGATTACTCCTGAAATAATAGAGCTTAGTGTAGAAGAAAAAGAAAAATTGGAAAATAATTATGAATTATTTAAATCATTGGGATTTGAAATTGAAGAATTTGGAGAAAATTCAATAGTAATTAGACAAGTTCCAATGATTTTTGGACATGGAGTAAGATATGATTTTATTCATGATACGATAGATTCTTTAGATAAGATAAAACAATCTAGTTATGAAGTTGATTCATATAAAATTATGAAAAAAGCTTGTAAAGCTGCTGTTAAAGCAGGAGATGAATTATCTGATATGGAAGTTCAAGCATTGATAAAATCTCTATTAGAATGTAAAAATCCCTACACATGTCCTCATGGACGTCCTACAATTATTGAACTAAAAAGTTTAGAAATAGAAAAATTATTCTTAAGGGAGTGATTAGTTGGACAATCTTTTAATATTAACAGGACCTACTGGAATAGGGAAGACTGAACTTTCTTTAAGTATATCTCGAAAATATAATTGCGAAATAATATCTGCAGATTCAATGCAAATTTATAAAGAAATGGATATTGGAACAGCTAAAATAAATATAAACGAAACGGATATACCACATTATATGATTGATGTGGTATATCCATGTGATGATTTTAGTGTTGCGGATTTTAAAAAACAGTCTGTCAGCTTAATAAGTGAAATAAATAAAAATGGGAAACTTCCATTTATTGTGGGGGGTACAGGATTATATATAAATTCTTTAGTTTATGATTTGAGTTTCCAAAGAGTAAAAAAAAATGAAGAGTATAGAAACTATTTGGAATCTCTAATTAATAAAAATGGTGTATTGTATTTGTATGAAAAACTAAAAGAAAAAAATATCAATATTGCAAATAAAATAGATAAAAATAACAGAAATAGGATAATTAGAGCATTAGAAATTTTAGAATTTTCGAGTGATGGAGAATATGAAAATTTAAGAAAAGAAAATAATAATTATAATTTACTTTTTTTAGGAATTAATATGAAAAGAGAAAAATTATATGAAAAAATAAATAACAGAGTAGATTTAATGATTGAACAAGGTTTAGTTCAGGAAGTAAAGTTTTTATTAAATAAATATAAAAACTGCGAATTAAATAGCTTTAAAGCAATAGGATATAAAGAAATAATATCATATTTAAAATTGGAATTAACATTGGATGAAGCTATAGATTTAATTAAGAAAAATTCAAGACATTATGCAAAAAGACAAATTACATGGTTTAAAAGAGATAGTAGAATAATTTGGTTCGATAAAGATGATAAAGATTTAGAAGAAAAAATTATGAATACAATAGGAGAAAAATTTGGAAAAATATAAAAGTTTATTATTGGATAATTATAATATAGATAAGTCTATAATTAATTTTGTAGATGAATGTGAAAATTTACTTATAGAAAAATTTAATGATAGAAAAAAAATAAGCCAATATAATCAAGTAAAAATACTTAACAGTATGCAAAAAAATAAACTACAGGCTACTGATTTTAATTGGACGACAGGATATGGTTACGGTGATATAGGTCGTGAAAAAGTAGAAAGTATTTATAAAGATATATTTAATACCGAAGATGCTTTAGTTAGACCTAATATAGTTAGTGGAACTCATGCTATATCTCTTGCATTATTCGGAATTTTAAAGCCAAATGATCATTTTATATATGCATCAGGAACACCATATGATACTTTATTAAAAGTTATTGGAGTTAACGGAACAGAATATGGAAATATGCTTGAAATGGGTATAAAATATTCTGAAATTCCATTAAAGGATAATTTAGTTGACATAGATGGGTTAAAAGATGAGATCCGTCCTAATACAAAATTAGTTTGTATACAAAGATCTACAGGATATAGCAATAGAAGAGCTTTAACTATGGATGAAATCAAAAAATCAATTGAATTAATAAAAGAAATTAATAAAGATATAATAATTTTTGTAGATAATTGTTATGGAGAATTTACAGATATTAATGAGCCTACTGATTTTGGAGCGGATTTAATGGCGGGATCATTAATTAAGAATCCGGGTGGTGGACTTGCATATTCCGGAGGATATATAGTAGGTAAACACAATTTAATAAATAGAATATCTAATAGATTAACAGCTCCCGGAATAGGTAAAGAATGTGGACTTAGTTTTGGGATGACAAGACAAATATTACAAGGATTATTTATTTCTCCGAAGGTTGTTGAAGATGCTATAAACTCTGCTCAACTATTTTCTTGTGTATTTGAAAAATTAGGATATAATTGTATTCCAAAAACAGATGATATTAGATCTGATATAATACTTTCGATAGAATTAAAAAATCCTGAAAAACTTAAACAATTTTGTAGGGCAATACAAGAAGCATCTCCTGTTGATTCACATTTTTTACCGGAACCATGGGATATGCCTGGATATGAAGATAAAGTAATAATGGCAGCAGGTGATTTTATAGAGGGCTCATCAATAGAATTATCTGCTGATGGACCTATGAGAGAACCTTATTTTGTATATTATCAGGGAGGATTGACATATTATCATGCAAAATTTGCACTTTTAAAAGTTTTATCAAATTTTAAAAGTAATGGGTTTTTAGATATTTAGATATATAGAATATAGAAAAATGTGACCTTAAGGTCACATTTTTCTATATAATCCAATTATTTTACCTAATATTTTTAATTCTTTTACGTAAATAGGTTCCATAAAATCATTTTCTGGTTGTAATTTGTAAAAATCTTTTTCTTTATAAAAAGTTTTAATTGTAGATTCGTCACCGATTAAAGCAAGAACTTTATCTCCATTTTTAGCGTATTCAGATTTTTCTATTATAACATAATCACCATCAAATATTCCTACATTTATCATACTTTCACCTTTAACTTTTAAGATAAAAAGATTTTTATCTCGAACAAATTCAATAGGGAGGGGACAAGTATCTTCTATATTATCGTATGCTAAAATTGGCATTCCTGCAGTTACAGAACCTACTATTGGTATGTCGACAGTCTTTTTTTTAATCATTAACACATCATCATTATTATCTATTATTTCAATAGCCCTTGGTTTTGTAGGATCTTTTTTTAAATAACCTTTATTTTCTAATCTTTCTATACTTGTATGAACAGTAGAAGTACTTTTAATATTTAATTTAATTCCTATTTCTCTAACAGTAGGAGGATATCCTTTAGATTCTAAAAATCTTTTTATGAAAAAAAGTATATCTTTTTCGCGTTGGCTTAAATCTTCGTACATTAAAAAACCTCCTAAATTTATTTGATTTAATTATATCAAAAAAGAACAAATATTTCAAACAAATGTTTAATTTATATTGACAATGAATGTATGTTCGGTTAAAATATAAATAGAACATATATTCTGAACATATATTTAAATATTTAAAGGGGATATTTATGAAAAATAAAAAAATTATTATTAATAAAATTAGATGTTTATTTTTGTTAGCATTAATGTTTATATTTACAACAGCTGTAAAAACTGTTAATTTAACTTCATATTTATGTCAAAATAATTGTAAAAATGTATATTATATTGTATCTGAAAATGATAATTTGTGGAACATAGTTGATAATTATCAATATAACTATGAAAAAAGAGATTATATTGATAAAATTATTAAACTTAATAATATAGATAATCAGCTAAAACCAGGAGACATAATTTTAATTCCTGATGTACTTAATTAACATTATTAGATGTCAGAAATACTTTGACAGTAGCACGCATAATAAATGTCACAAAATAATAATTTTGTGACATTTATTATGCGTGTAAAAAAAGAACAGTAATTTTACTGTTCTTTTTTTAGTTAAATTATAACATCATCATTGCAGCTGTTAGTACTATAACATTTGCAATTCCAACTGCAACTAATAGTTTAAATACCCATTTCATATAAGTTGAATATTCAACCTTAGCAGCTCCTAATCCACCCATTACAACACCAGAAGTTGGAGTGAATAAGTTAATTAATCCACTACCACCACAGAATACCATAATCATTACACTTGGATTAAATCCTAGAGCTCCAGTTAAGCTACCCATTACAGGAATAGATAATGCAGCTAATCCTGAAGTTGAAGGAACCAAGAAACTTAGGAATAGATAAATTACATAAGCAGCTGGTGTAAATATAAATCCAGGAACTCCACTTAATAATTTAGAACTATGATCTAATATATAAAAGTCTAAGTGAGTTTTGCCCATTACAACAGTAATACCACGAGCAACAGCTATAATTAAGCCTACTGATAATAAATCTGCAGAACCAGCTATAAATGTATCAACAAATTCTTTTTCACTTAATTTAGCCATTATACCAATTCCAATACTTGCTAGTATAAACCATCCAGCTAATTCAGTAAAATACCACCATCCAAGAGGTTGTCCTGTTAAGAAATCAGACCATCCTAATGCGCTTAAATAAGCCTCTTCATCTCCACCAAATGCTAAATCTTGATATGAAATTAATGATGCAATCATAATTACAAAAGCAAATGCAAATACTAATAATACACGTTTATGTTTTGAAGTGAATTCTAAGTTAACTCCATCTTCATTAGTAAAGCTTTCTTTCATTACTTGTTGTTCTTGTAAAGATAAAATTGTAGAACCCTTATCTTTCTTTACTTTCTTTGCATAAGATAATACAAATGAGCAGCAAATAGCAAAAGTAGATAACCATAGAACTAGTCCTAAAACCATTATAAGAGTTGTATTAGGTTCAATTCCTACTGATGATAAAGCTCCCATAGCAGCACCAGTTGCAAATGGATTTATTGTAGAACCTAATACTCCGGCTCCAGCTCCAAGTAATACTGTACCTACAGCAACTATTGTATCAAATCCTGCTGCAACCATTGCAGAAGTTATAAGTGCATAAAATCCTATAGTTTCTTCAGCCATACCGTAAGTTGTTCCACCTAATGAGAATAAAAACATCAATACAACTATTAGGCGTTCTTCTTTACCTTTTAATTTTTTTACTAAGTGATATACTCCAGCTTCTAAAGCTCCGGTTTTCATTACTACTCCGATAAAACCACCAAGAGCAACTATAAATACTACTAAGTCAGCAGCATCTATAAATCCTTCCGGTATTGCCATTATGAAATTTGAAAAAGTAGCACCTTGAACTGTGATATCTTCACCAGCATCAACAGCGTCTATTAATTCTCCAAAACGACCTGGGTCTAATGGCTTAATAATTTCCGGATCAATTACATTTCCTTGTAATGCAACAGATACTAAACATACAACTGCTAATACTATTAGTAGTATTGAAAAGGCTGTTAGCGATTTTCTCTTCTTCTTTTGATCCATAAAAATTCCTCCTTATTTCTTTAATATGGTTCCTGTTTCACCATTTAATGCAGCTTTAGCTTTTTGTAAAGATGTAATCAAAGCTACACCATTTGATGTTTTTTCAACAAAATCTAAACAAGCTTCAACTTTAGGAAGCATAGAACCAGGTGCAAAATGTCCTTCAGCTATATATTTCTTAGCTTCTTCAATTGTCATTTCAGCTAATGATTCTTGATTAGGTTTATTGAAATTAATTGCCACTCTATCAACAGCAGTTAAGATAACAAGCATATCAGCATTAACATCTAAGGCTAATTTTGCACTTGAACTGTCTTTGTCTATAACTGCAGCAACTCCTTTTAATCCGTCATTTGTTTCAATGACCGGAATTCCGCCACCGCCAACTGTAATTACGATATCGCCGGCGCTAACTAATTGTTCAACAACATTTAGTTCAACAATTTTCTTTGGCTTTGGACTTGGAACAACTCTTCTATATCCTCTACCAGCATCTTCTACGAAAACAAATCCTTTTTCTTCTGCTATTTTATCAGCTTCTTCTTTACTCATAAATGAACCTATAGGTTTAGTAGGGTTTGAAAAAGCTTTATCAGTTTCATCTACTACAACTTGAGTAACTACACAAGCTACTTCTTTTTTCACATTTCTAAGCATCAATTCTCTTTGAATTGATTGAGTTAAATGATATCCTATATATCCTTGTGACATAGCTCCACATTCCGGAAAAGGCATATAAGGAGTTTTTCCACCGTTTGTAGATGAAAATTCCATTGCATTATTTATCATGCCTACTTGAGGACCATTTCCATGACCAATTATAACATCATAATCTTCAGCAAGATCCACTATAGTTTTTGCTGTTTCTTTAACTAATTCTAATTGTTCTTCAGGTGTATTACCTAGAGCATTACCACCAAGTGCAATTACTAATCTTTTTTTGTTCATTATTAAACCAACCTTTTAAAATATTTTTATTTAAGAAAAAAATAACTTAATATCTATAAAGTATAAAATAAGAAAAAATATAATTTATTGCATGTAAATTTGATACTATATTATTTTTATCTTAACTTAATATAGAGCATTGAACCATAAATTTATGGTTCAATGCTTATAATACTAATGATTATTTTAATGTAGCATACATTACAGCTTTAATTGTGTGCATTCTATTTTCTGCTTGATCAAATACTTTTGATTGGCGTGATTCGAATACTTCATCAGCAACTTCCATTTCAGTAACATTGAATTTAGCAGCAATTTCTTTTCCGATAGTAGTGTTTGTATCATGGAAAGATGGCAAGCAGTGTAAGAAAATAGCATTTTCATCAGCCATTGCCATAGCTTTTTTATCTACTCTATATGGTTCAAGAAGTTTAATTCTTTCTGTCCATACTTCATCAGGCTCTCCCATAGATACCCAAATATCAGTATAAATTACATGAGCTCCGGTACATCCAACTTTAACATCATCTGTAAGAGTTATAGTACATTTGTTTTCTTTAGCAATTTCTCTACATTGTTCTACAAGTTCTGCTTTTGGCATTAATTCTTTAGGTCCACAAGCTGTAAAGTTCATACCAAGTTTAGCACAAACAACCATTAAAGAGTTAGCAACATTGTTTCTAGCATCACCCATGAACGTAAAGTTAAGTCCTCTTAAATCTCCAAAGTTTTCTTCAACTGTTAAAACATCTGCCAACATTTGAGTAGGATGAAAATCATCTGTTAGTCCATTCCATACTGGAACGCCTGCTTTTTCAGCAATTTCTTCAACTATTGCTTGAGAAAATCCTCTGTATTCAATACCATCATAAAATCTGCCCAAAACTCTTGCTGTATCTTCAATAGATTCTTTTTTACCCATTTGTGAAGTGCCCGGTTCAAGATATGTTACATTCATACCTAAATCATAAGCACCTACTTCAAATGAACAACGAGTTCTTGTAGAAGTTTTTTCAAATAATAGTGCAATATTTTTTCCTTCTAAATATTTATGCGGTACTCTTGCTAATTTTAATCTTTTAAGTTCTTTTGACAATTCAAGAAGATATTTAATTTCTTCTGTTGAGAAATCTAATAATTTTAAGAAACTTCTTCCTTGTAAATTTACTGGCATACTTTTATCCCCCAATTTTTTAAAATTTATTAATTATTATTCTCTTACAAGAGGCATTGACATACATCTTGGGCCTCCACGTCCAACTGTTAAGTTAGAAGCATCTAATTCGAATACTTCAATTCCTTCTTTTCTTAGTACGGCATTTGTAACAATATTTCTCTTATAAACAAGTACTTTACCTGGAGCAATTGCTAATGTATTTGAGCCGTCATTCCATTGTTCTCTTTCAGCAGCAATTGGATCTCCGCCACCACATGGAATTAAACGTACTTTTTCAATTCCTAATGCTTTTGCAAGAATTTCATCTAATTTTCCTGAAGCAGTTTCAATGTGTAAATCTTTGTTTGCTTCATCTTTAGTAATAATCTTAACTTCCATTTCTTTAATAATAGCTGGATGATAAGTGAAAGCATCTACATCAATTTGAGTAAATACTGTATCTAAGTGCATAAACGCTCTGTTTTCATCGATTTTTAATGCATAAATTTTTTCGATTTTATTTTCAGTATCTCCAAAGAATAATTTTTTAGCTAAAAGCTTAATAGCTTCATATTGAGTTCTTTGAGAAATACCTATTAGCAATGTTGTTTCATTTCCATTAAATGTATCTCCACCTTCAATATGGAATTCATTCTTTCTTCCATAAAGGTTAGGAACGTTTCCTTTATATTCCGGATGGAATCTGAAAATATAATCAGCATATATTGTTTCTCTGTTTCTTGTAACTGAATACATTCTGTTAATAACAGCGCCATTTCCTACTGAAGCAAATGGATCTCTTGTAAAGTATAGATTTGGCATTGGATTAATTGCTAGATAAGATTTTCCAACTACCATATTGTGTAAATCTTCTTCGTTAAATAAACCAAGTTCTTTTAAAGTTAAACCTGCCATTGTCTTTTCAACAAATGCTTTAGTGTCAGTTATTTTTTCGAAATATTCTTTAGCCAAGGCTAAAATTTTTTCATCAGTTACACCTGTTTCTGATAGATATTCATCTAAGAATTTTTCTCTTAAACCTTCATTTGCATCTAATGTTTCTGTCATTAAATCTTCAAGATAAACAACTTCTACTCCATTATCTCTAAGAATGTTTGTAAATCTGTCGTGTTCTTCTTGAGCTAATTGTAAATCTGGAATATCATCAAATAAAAGCTCTTCTAAAGTAGAAGGAGTTAGATTTAGTAATTCATCTCCAGGTCTATGAACCAAAACTTTCTTTAATTGTTTAATCTCACTTGTTACATTAATGTTTGCCACTTTATAACCTCCTAATTAAATTAATATTAAATATCTTACGAATATAGTATATACGAAAATGATTTCCCAAGTACGAAAAAGATAGAAAAAATCATTGTAAATTTGTGTTTAAATTTACAATGATTTTAAATTAATCATAATCATATTGTATTTCAACGGTTTTTCTAAACTTAGATGGTGTCATACCCTTTAATTTTAAAAAATGATTATTAAATGTTTTTGCATTATTATAGCCTACTGTAACAGCTATATCTAATATATTTTCTTCTGTACTTTTTAAAAGTTCACAAGCATAATTTATTCTAAGATATCTTATGAATTCATCAAAATTTTTTTCGATTGTATATAATAAGATTCTATTCATTTCTACAACAGACATATTAAATTCTTTTGCAGTTTCTACTTCATTTATGTTCTCTGTAAACAAATTACTTATATGTCCTATTAGTTCATAAGTTATATTGCTCTCTTCAGGATTTAACATATTTACAACATTTTGATTTATTTTTCTATATTGATTTGGAGTTGTACCTATTCTTTTAGCAAAAAATTTTGATAAGTGTGATGCATCATTAAACCCGACAAGTTCGGCAATTATATTTAATGAAAAATCTGAATACATTAGAAAGTCCATAGTTTTAACTAATCTCATTTCATTTAATAAATCGTGAAAACTATGTCCCGTTACTTTTTGACAGTACTTAGAAAGAGACGATTCTGACATAAAAAACAAACTTGATACAGATTTAAGGGTTTGCTTCTCACTTAAATGCGAATAAAGATATTTAAATATTACAGCTCTTTCATCAAACCCCGGATTTTCATTATTTTCAGTTGAAAGATCAACTTTTTGTTCAATTCTTATGTACCATATTAACATTTCCATTATCTTGTTCGTTATGAAAACATTAGTAAGTATTTTTTCTTGTTTTACATCCAATATAGATTCTATTCCAACTTCTGTTTTTATATCATCCATTATTTTTATGAAATTTTTTGCTTCAAATTCATTGCAATATATCATTGGGCTATTGGATATTTCATTAAATAAATTGAATTGTTCTTTAGCATCTATATATGCTGTTTTTATATTTCTGTTTAAAAAATTGAAATTATATACTATTTTTATGAATTGCATAGGTTCTTCTACTTTAGTTACCTCTGTTATTACCCATGGAACTATTGCAACACATGAATTTGGTTTAACTTCGTATGGAACATCATTTATTTTTATTATTCCTTTACCACTTGTAAAAAATAAAAAGCGCGACTCTTGATGCATTATAGATTTTGTAGGTTCATTTATTTGTTCGATATCATAGGAACATATTTTTCTTTTATCGAAACTGGAACTATATTGAGTTTGAAGTTCTGATATTCTATCCATTCTACCACTCCTCAATAATATTTTATCACACTGTACTGATTTTTTGTAGAATTTATAATATCTTATTTTATTTATTGTCAAAATCTATATTTGACAACGGATTGTTATCTACTGTATTTTTTAGTTGTTTATCATTTATATGAGTATATATTTGTGTTGTTGTGACAGATTCATGCCCTAATATCTCTTGGAGAGATCTAATATCAGCATCACCATATTGATACATAAGTGATGCGGCAGTATGCCTCAATTTATGAACTGTGTATTTTTCAGAATCAAGTCCAGAAGCGTTAATGTATTTTTCTACCATTCTTTGAATTTGTCTATTACTTAATCTTGTATTTCTGTTTGACAAAAATAAGGCTTTATTATCAGTATCATTTCTGTAATTAAGATAATTTTTTAATGCATTAACACATGCATTATTTAAGTATATAGTTCGTTCTTTATTTCCTTTTCCGGTTACTCTTAAGGTATTATCATTGTTTATGTCTTTTATATTTAATCCCGAAAGTTCAGATAATCTCATTCCGCAATTTAAAAATAGTACAACTATAGCATAATCTCTTGTCTTATATTTATCTTTAATTTTTGATTCAGATACGGTTTTTAATAATAATTTAGATTCTTCAAGCGTTAAATAAATTGGCAATCGTTTTTCTATTTTAGGCATATCTATATCCTCTATAGGATTAAACTCTATAACATCTATTTTGTTTGAAAGATAATTAAAAAAAGTTCTAATCGATGAAATTTTTCTATATTTGGTTTTATTAGAATTTTTCCGTATTTTATCTAAGTATGAATTATATGCATATATATCCATTTTATTTATAGATTTTAAAATATCTATATTTATAGCATCGATATCTATTTCATTGATACTTTTTTCATCTATTATTCCTTTTCTTACAAATATAAATTTCAAAAAAATTCTGATATCATAATAATATTCTTTTATTGTAGTTTGAGATGCACCTTTAGTTGTGGATAGATATGATAAAAAATCATCTACTATATTACTATTTATCAAACTAAACCCCTCCATATTAAAATAACCTGCTATTTAGCAGGTTATTATTTATTTTGCATATTCTACAGCTCTTGTTTCTCTAATTACATTTACTTTAATCTGACCAGGGAAATCAAGTTCATCTTCTATTCTCTTAACAATATTTCTTGCAGTAATTGTTATTTCGGCTTCAGAAATTTGTTCAGGATTAACTATTATTCTAACTTCTCTTCCTGCTTGAATAGCGTAAGACTTTTCTATTCCATCAAAAGATGTAGCTATCTCTTCTAATTTTTCAAGTCTTTTAATATAAGATTCTACAGTTTCTCTTCTAGCGCCAGGTCTTGCAGCACTAATACTATCTGCCGCTTGAACTAAAATAGCTTCTACAGATTTAGGTTCAACATCACCATGATGTGATTCTATACAATTAATAACTGCATCAGATTCTTTATATTTTCTAGCAAGTTCAACGCCTAATTCAACATGAGTACCTTCAACTTCATGATCTATACTCTTACCTATATCGTGTAATAGGCCTCCTCTTTTTGCAAGTTTAACATCTGCTCCAATTTCTCCTGCAAGAATTCCTGCAATATTAGAAACTTCAACAGAATGCTTTAAAACATTTTGTCCATAACTTGTTCTATATTTTAATCTTCCTAAATAATAAATCATTTCAGGATGTAATCCATGTACACCACTGTCATATGCAGCTTGTTCTCCAGATTCTTTTATTAAAGTGTCAACTTCATTTTGTGCTTTCTCAATAGCTTCTTCAATTCTAGTTGGATGTATTCTTCCATCAGCAACTAATTTTTCAAGAGCAACCCTTGCAACTTCTCTTCTAACAGGCTCAAAGCAAGATAATACAACAGCTTCTGGGGTGTCATCAATAATTAAATCTACACCAGTTAAAGACTCAATAGTCCTTATATTTCTTCCTTCTCTACCTATTATTCTTCCTTTCATTTCATCATTAGGAAGACTTACAACAGAAACAGTATTTTCTGCTACTTGGTCAGCAGCACATCTTTGAATTGCCTGTGCAATAATATTTTTAGCATATTTATTGCATTCATCTTTTACTTTTTGTTCATTTTCTCTGATTATTAGCGCAGATTCCTGAGTTATCTCTTTTTCAAGTTCAGATAATAAAATTTTCTTTCCTTCTTCTGATGTTAACCCAGCAACTTTTTGTAATTCTTCTTCTCTTTGCTCAACTAATAAACTTGCTTTTTCAACTTTTTTCTTTGCTTCTTCAATTTTAGAATTAAGATTATCCTCTTTTTTTTCAAGGGAAGAAAGTTTTCTTTCTACAGATTCTTCTCTTGCAATAACTCTTTTTTCTATTTGTTGAAGTTCATTTCTTCTTTGCTTTACTTCATGCTCATGTTCACTTCTAAGCTTATGGATTTCCTCCTTAGCTTCAAGTAAAAGTTCTTTTTTCTTTCCTTCAGCATTATGTTCAGCATCTGTCACAATTTTTCGAGCAAGATCTTCAGCGCTGTTAATTTTGCTCTCGCCAATATATTTTCTAATGGCATAACCTCCGGCTATACCAATTATTAGGCCAATTAAAATTTTGACTATCATTTCTAATTCCATTCATGCACCTCCTTATTAAATTTTCATGTTCCAAATTTAAAAATTCCAAATTTAAAAATATAAAATAATTTACAAACTTGTATAAAGTTATTCTATCTCTTTTAAAAAAATAAGTCAAGATAAATAGAACTATCAAACTATGATAGTTCTTCGTTTTGCAATATTACACTTTTACCGTTTTTAATTTCTACGGTATACGAAATATCACAAATTTGAGATAAATGAGAATTGTGTGTTACCATTATAATTTGTCGCCTAAACATGGATGAAGCTTGTCTTAAAAATTCTCCAAGATTAAATATATAATCATTGCTCACATGTTTGCCAGGTTCATCTAATATGATCGGTCCTTTGATTTCAGGTTTATATAATTGAATAAAGGCAATTCTTAAAGCGATAGAAATTATATCAACAACGCCTCCTCCACGTGATAACTCAGGTTTGGTTTTAACTTTATATTCATCATAATTAGATAATACATAAAATTCCGCTTGAGGTATTTTACCATTTTCTGTAATTTCAATAATAAATTCAATATCCGTTTCAAAGACAAATTGTAAACACTTAGTTACTAATTCTTCTATTTGTTTTCGCGCTTGATTTCTTCCATAGCTTGATGTTTTTTGAAATAAAATTATTACCTTACTTAATATATCGTCATATTCAATTAAACTTTTTATTTCAGAATTTATATCTGACAAGTTATTGTTTAATATTTCTAATTTTCCTTTATCTATATTTAAATTTTTTTCAATACGATTAATTTTAGATTCTAATATATTTAAATCCATATCAGTCCCTCGGAATTAATTCATTTGCTTTTTTAAATAAATCATCTATTTCATTTTTTAATTTTTCAATTTCTTCATCTAAATGTTCGGGCTCTATTCCATGTGATTTAATTTCTTTTATTATTTCTTCTTTTTGAACATTTAATTGCTCAAGTTTTGCTTCAGCTTTATATTTAAGATTTTTAGCTTTTTCAAGTTCTTCTTTTAATTTATTTAAGTTATATTCATAATTCATAAATTACTCCTTATAATGTTTTCGTATATGATTTATTATATTTTCATCAATTTCACTATAACAAAATGGACAGTATCCTAAATTCAAAATATTTTTTTCATATTCAAAATATTTTTCTTTAATATCATCGCTTAAAGTATTCAAATGTTCTTCTAACTTATTTATATCATAAGATATTTTTTTATTTGATACGCTAAGCCTTTCAAATAAAAAAATACAATCTATTTTAGGAACTAAATTTTTATAAATAGTTTCTAATTTATCGATATATTTAAGATTATCAATAAATTTTACACCTTCATCTATTCTATTGGAAATATCAAGAAATTCATTTTTTATAGAAATATTATTAAAATAATCATGTAATAAGTTATTCAAAATGTCATATTTAAGTGAAAGTTCATTTAAATGTTTATACTTATTTAAGCATTTAATGTTTTCATTTATTTCATAATTATAAAAGTTCAAATTTTTATAAAAATTTGAATAAGTATTATATTTAAATAATATTATCTCTATATTTGACAGCAAATTATATAGAAGATCTAAATTTTTATATTTACTATTTTCCTCTCTAAGTTTTTCGAGTTCATTGTTATTAAATTCATATTTATTTTTTAATTCTATTAATTTATTCAGCCTAGTCTTGCTATAAGTTATTATTTCTTTAATTTCAATAAGGGTATTTAATAAAACTTCAGTTTCTTTTAAATAATCAAATTTTAGAATTTTAGCTTCTATTATTTCTTTTTTTGACTTTAAATATTTTATGTCTGATGCTATTTGTTTATTATCTCTAATTGTTTCTCTTAGAGCATCATCAATATAATTCACCCCTATAATTCTTCCTATTGCACTAGCTCTGACTGATGTTTTTTCGTTTAAAAGAAATGGACCATCTAATTGTTCCGCAATATTTATTATGCTATTTAATGAATTATCTAAATTAATTTTTGACATTCCAATTTCTGTTATTATTTCTTTTGGAACAGTTAATCCAAAACCGTCAAAATTAAATTCTTCTAAATTTGATTTTTTTAAATAATACGTGTTTTTAGAATTAGAACGATATCTTTTTACGACAGCTCCTGTATTAAAATATATAGTTACTGAAGTTTCTTTTTCGCCTTCTCTTATGAAATAATTTCCTGATGGTTCATTATATAAAGCCCATTTAATAGCTCTTAATATTGCTGTTTTTCCACTGTCTGAATTACCTAAAATTACATTTAAGCCTCTGTGAAAATCAATTACAGTATTTTCGTGAGATTGGAAATTTATAAGCTCAACTTTAGTTATGAAAATCACGAAAAATCAGCTCCTTTAATTTGAATATTTTGAATTCTTTTTATAGCTTCCATTTTTATATTATCATCTATAGATTCATTAGTTGCTATTTTAATTAAAATTTCATATATATCTAAATTATTAAGTTCTGTAGATGAATCTATTATTTCTTTAAATTCATAAATTTGGTTTTGCTTAAATTTATGTCTTTCCATTTCACTTCTATCCAAGACTAAATTTCCATCTAACGCATTTTTTAAATAAATATCTTTTATGCTTATCTTATCATTTAGTTCAATTATAACAACTTTAGGTTTTCTTTTAATTTCTTCTTGACTGTTTGAAATTCTCACTATAGAACCAGGATTTACAAAATATTTGCCATTTATTTCTGTTGTTTTAAAGCCATAATGATAATGAGCTCCTAAAGTTATATCAGCAAATGTACTTGAAATTTCACTAATTAGTGTGTGGGGAATATTTTTTATAAATGGTCTATCAATTAAAAAACCATGTGTCATATGAATCATGTAATCAGCTTCAGGATTTTTTTCTAATACTAAATAATTACTTTTATTTATATCATCATCCATTCCAAATGTATATGGGTATGCTGTAAGTTGAACCGATATATCTTTTTTTAATATAATTTTTTTATCGTTTACAAGATTTAAAATTCCTAAATTACATAATAATCCAAGCATTGTTCTATTTAAAGTTTTAGGATTATGTCCAAAAATATCATGATTACCACTTACTATATAAATAGGTACATTAAATTTTTGAAATATTTTCGAAAAATCGGACACAACTGAAATAGAAGTGTCCGGCCTGTCAAAAAGATCCCCTCCATGAAGTATATAATCTACGTTTTCTTCAATACTGATATTTACTACTTCATTTAATTTAGTTTTTAATGTTTCAAAGAAATTATCGGTTCTATTAATTGGATTAGTAGCTCTTAAATGAGTATCTGTAAAATATAAAAACTTCATAATTATTATACCTTATTTATTTTCTTCTGAACTCTCAATGTTGTCAGATTTATTTAAATTATATTTATCTTTAATTTTCATTTCAATTTCTCTTGATATATCAGGATTTGCAAGTAAAAATTCTTTAGCATTTTCTCTGCCTTGTCCTAATCTGTGTTCTCCATAGCTATACCAAGCACCAGATTTTGTTACTACATCAGTTTGTACACCGACATCTATTAAAGTTCCTTCTTTAGAAATTCCCTTACCGTACATAATATCAAATTCAGCTTGTTTAAAAGGTGGAGCAACTTTATTTTTAACAACTTTTACTCTTACTCTATTTCCTACAATTTCTTCCCCTAATTTTAAATTTTCTACTTTTCTTATTTCAAGTCTTATTGAGGAATAAAATTTTAAAGCACGGCCTCCTGTTGTTGTTTCAGGATTGCCGAACATTACACCAACTTTTTCTCTTAATTGATTTATAAATACTACAGAAGCTTTAGATTTGTTAATTGCACCTGTTAATTTTCTGAGTGCTTGAGACATAAGTCTAGCTTGAAGACCTATATGACTATCGCCCATTTCTCCTTCAATTTCAGCTTTAGGAACTAAAGCTGCAACAGAATCTACAATAACTATATCAACAGCATTGCTTCTTACTAATGACTCTATAATTTCAAGAGCTTGCTCACCTGTATCAGGTTGTGAAACGATTAAATTTTCAACGTCAACTCCTAAATTTTTTGCATAACTCGGATCTAATGCATGTTCTGCATCTATAAAGGCACCTATACCACCCATTTTTTGTGATTCTGCCAATATATGAAGAGCTAATGTTGTTTTTCCGGAAGATTCAGGTCCATATACTTCGATTATTCTACCTTTTGGAATCCCTCCAACACCTAAAGATAAATCTAATGCCAAAGAGCCTGTAGGGATAGTTTCTATATCTAGCTTACTGTCAGCTCCCAGTTTCATTATAGAACCCTTACCATATTGCTTTTCAATTTGAGAAATAGCAAGTTCAAGTGCTTTCTTTTTTTCGATATCCATATATTACCTCCATTAAATATTAAATAATACGTGTTGAAGAATTGTATTAGCTGTTCTTTCTTGAATTTCATTTCTACTTCCAGTAAAATAATATTTTTTTATTTCATAATAATTTTTAAAGTAGTAGCAAACAAATATTAGTCCTACTTCTTTTTCAGAAGATATAGGTCCCGCTTCACCTGTAACTGACACAGATATATCGCTAAAGCCAATATCTTTTAAACCGTTAGCCATTTCGTATGCAACTTCAGGGCTTACTGCACCATATTTATTCAAAGTTTTCTCATTTACATTTAATAATTTAATTTTCGATTCATTAGAATATGTTACTATTGAATTTTTTAAAATTTTTGATGAATTTGGTACACTAGTTATTTTAGAAGCTAATAATCCCCCTGTTACAGATTCGGCAAAACTTATAGTTAATTTTTTTTCTGTCAGTTTTTTTACTATAGATTCACTAATACTCGCATTATCTTCTGCATATAAATACCCTTCAAATACTTCATATAATTTTTTTACTATACTATCGATTTTTCGTTGTAATTGTTTTGTATCAGTACCTTCAGCTATGATTTTTATTTCTGTATCATAAAATTTTGCAAATGTATTTATGGAAATATTATGCTCTTCAAGATTTAATTTTCTTAATATATCTTCTACTCGGGACTCTCCTATGCCGGCTATATTTACAGATTTTACTATAATTTGATTATTTTCATTTATAAAATTTTTTAAATAGAAATCTATCATTGGCTCAAATTCTCTTGGAGGTCCAGGTAATAAAAATATTTTTTTATTGTTGTAATTAATTACCTCGCCGGGTGCTACTCCCCATTTGTTATCTAAAACAACAGCTTCATCAATTACTATAATTTGTTTTTTGTTGTTAGCAGTCATTTCTCTGCCCATAATTTTAAATTTATCTATTAATTTTTTATATTGAACTTCATCTACTATGCAAGAACGCCCTAAAACATTTGACAAAACCTCTTTAGTTATATCATCATTTGTGGGTCCAAGTCCTCCACATAAAAAAAGTAAATCAACTTTATTAAGCAGTTCATTTATTACTTCACTAAGCTCAATAGCATTATCTCTTACGGAAACATGATAACTTACGTGAACTCCAAATTCTGAAAGCCTTTTTGATAAAAATTTAGAATTAGTGTTTAAAATACTTCCTATCAAAATTTCTGTTCCTATAGTTATGATACCAGCCTTCATATTATTCTCCTAAATATTTTCTAAATCTAATACTTTAATATTTTTTATAAAATAATCAATTCCAGATAAAATAGTAAAAAATACTGCAAAATAAAAAATATATAACCCGGTTTTATATAATGAAGTTATATTTGTCAATAAAACAATTATTGCTATAAGTTGAGAAACTGTTTTTATTTTTCCAAGTTTACTTGCTGCAATTGTTATATTTTCAGAAGCGGCAATTATTCTAAATCCTGTAACTGCAAATTCTCTTGAGATTATAACAATAACACCCCAAGCGGGAATATCTCCAATACTTGTAAGGCAAATTAACGCAGAACAAACAAGTATTTTATCTGCAAGTGGATCGGCAAATTTCCCGAAATTTGTTACTAATTTATTTTTTCTCGCTATATATCCATCAAGAAAATCTGTAAAAGAAGCTATTGCAAATACAATTGTTGCAATTACTCTTGCACCCTCAAAATTCATATACATCAAAAACACAAAAATTGGAACCAATAAAATTCTAATAAATGTTAATTTATTTGGCAAATTCATATTGCATCTCCTATTAAATCATATTCTAAATAATCTGTTATTTTTACATTATAGAAAGATCCTATTTTCAAATTATTTTTACTTTTAACATAAACCACTCCATCAATTTCCGGAGCATCCATATAAGATCTTCCCACATAAGTTTCATTATCTGCTATTTCTTCTATTAAAACTTCTAATATATTTCCTATATTTGAGGACAATTTATTCTCAGAAATACTAATTTGAGTTGACATAAGTATATCTAATCGTTCTTGTTTAACATTTTCTTGTATTTGATTATTCATATTAAAAGCAGGAGTATCTTCCTCTCTTGAATAAATAAAAGCTCCCAATTTGTCAAATTTATTTTCTTCAATAAATTCGTTTAATTCATTGAAATCAGAATTTTCTTCTCCAGGAAATCCAACTATAAAAGTAGTTCTAATTATTATATTAGGTATATTATTTCTAAGTTTAAATAGAAGTTCACTTATATTATTTCTATTTGTTTTTCTATTCATTTTAGAAAGGATATTATCGCTGATATGTTGTAAAGGTATATCAACATAGTTTAAAAGCTTATCATTATTTTTAAATTCATCAATTAATTCGTCTGTAAAATTATCAGGATATAAATACATAAGTCTTATCCACTTTAAATCTTTTATTTCAGACAATTTTTTAACTAAATCTTTAAGCTTATATTCTTTATAGTTATCTATACCATAATCAGTCGTATTTTGAGCAATTAAAATTACTTCTCTTGTACCGTTATTTACCAAATATTTAACTTCATCATAAATATCTTCTATTTTTCTAGATCTATTTCTTCCACGAAGCTTAGGTATTATGCAATAAGTACAATTATTATTACATCCTTCTGATATTTTTACATACTCAGTAACCGAAACTTTAGATTTTTTAATTCCCTCAATATATTTATCATTTATATTATCAACTTTTACTATTCTTTCTCCATTAAATGCACTATCTAATATATTATTTATATTTATAATGTTTCCTGTTCCTAATATTGCATCTACTTCAGGAATTTCTTCCATCAATTCTTTGGAATATCTTTGTGCAAGGCAACCTGCAAGAATTAATTTTTTACATTTTCCTACATCTTTATATTTTGCAGCTTCTATGATAGTATCTACAGATTCCTCTTTAGCCACATCTATAAATCCGCAAGTGTTTATAATAATTACATTAGCATCATTTACATTATTTGTTATAATATATTTTTTTGAGTCTAATATAGATTGCATTTGTGAAGTATCAACTTCATTTTTTGAACAGCCTAATGTTATAAAATGTATGCTATTCATTATTTTCCCCCAATAAATTTGAAATTTCTTCTTCGCTAAGTAGTAGTTTTCTAGGTCTAGATCCTTCATGTGGACCAAGAATACCAGACTCTTCCATTTGATCTACAATTCTGGCTGCTCTAGAATATCCTATTTTTAATTTTCGTTGTAAAAATGATATAGAAGCTTGTTCATCTGCTACTATAAATTTCAACGCATCATTAAAAAGAGGATCTCTATCATTACTTAATTTTTCTCTTTTTTCTTCAATTTCTTTATTTATTTTTTCTTCGAAATCATTTTTTATGGTTGAATTTGCAATTATAAAATCAACAACAGATTCAACTTCTTCATCACTAATAAATGAACCTTGAATTCTAACCGGTTTTGAGTAGAATCCAGGATAGAAAAGCATATCTCCTTTTCCGAGAAGTTTTTCAGCTCCAGCCATATCCAAAATAGTTCTTGAATCTATTGCTGATGATACTGAAAAAGCAATTCTTGATGGAATATTAGCTTTTATAGTACCTGTTATTACATCAACGGATGGCCTTTGAGTTGCAATTATTAAATAAATTCCCGCTGCTCTTGCCATTTGTGCAAGTCTTGCTATATAATCTTCAACTTCTCCTTGAGCAACCATCATCAAATCTGCTAATTCATCAACTATAACAACGATTTTAGGAAGTCTTTCATCTTCATTTCCGATTTTTTCTATTTTTTTATTATATGAAGTTAAATCTCTAACAGAATTTTCTGCAAATAATTTATATCTTTTTTCCATCTCTCCAACAGCCCAATTTAGAGCGAATGCAGCCTTTTTAGGGTCTGTTACAACAGGTATTAGAAGATGAGGTATTCCATTATACACACTGAGTTCAACAACTTTAGGATCTATTAAAAGTAGTCTGACATCTTTTGGAGAAGATTTATAAAGTATATTTGTTATAATAGTATTTATACATACGGATTTTCCAGATCCTGTTGCTCCTGCAATTAAAAGATGTGGCATTTTATCAATTGATGACATTACTATTGAACCGGAAACATCTTTACCCAGCGCAAGTGGCAAATTTGAATTTAACCTTTTAAACTCACTGCTTTGAATTATTTCTCTTACCGTAACTGATTCTTTAGTTTTATTAGGTACCTCAATACCAACAGCTGACTTACCGGGAATCGGAGCTTCTATTCTTATATCAGGGCTTGCAAGACTCATTGAAAGATTATCATTTAATGCTACTATCTTACTAAGTTTAACCCCTGGAGCTGGCTCTAATTCATAACAAGTTATTACGGGACCTCTATTAATTGCAACAATTTTTGAATCTATTCCAAAATTTTCCATTGTTTGTTCTATAATTCTTCCGTTCTTTATTATTTCTTGATTTGAAATAGAAGATTTTTCAGAAGATTTTTTTAAAAGCTCTATTGGAGGAAATATATAATTATCCTCTTTTTGATCTTTTCTTATATTTTTCTCAAATTTATTTAATTCTATTTCATCTGATTCATTTCTATTTAAATTAATATTTTTGCCAGCTGTCTTTTTTTCTAAAATATTTTTTTCATCATTTAAATAATTTTCTTCTAAAATATTTTTGTTAACATCATTATCTGCAATAATATTTTCTGAATCAAACTCATTTATATCTTTTTCTTCTGAAACATTTTCTATCAGTTTTTTTAAATTTTTATTTATAGTTTTTTTATTTTTATTTAAATTTGATTTTTTAGAAAATAATTTAGTAATCATAGTAAATAATGATTTATTTTTACCGATAGAAATTAAATTATATTTAACTAATAAATATATATTAATAATAATTATGCTTATTAAAAAAGCATAAGTTCCTATTGAACCAAATAACTTATACAAAAAGAATCCTAATATAGATCCTATTACTCCACCTGATGTAGCTATATCTAAAAATTCAATAGATAAATTTATTCTATCAATTAAAGTCAAATCTGATGATTTAGTTCCATCCAAAAAAACTAAGATACAGAGAAGAATTATAATAGATGAAATAATATATTTTTTAAAATTTTTCTTTAATTTATTAATATTATAAATAAAACCTAAAAAAATAAAAATTAATGGAAATAAAAAGTTTCCTGTCCCACCTAAAAACGAAAAAAGTTTATATAATAAGCTTCCAACTAATCCCATTTTATTACTAAATAAGCTTATTAAGGATATTATGCCAAGTATAATAAATCCAATACTCACAAGTTCGCCATAAAATATATTATTTTCAGATTTTTTTTTAACTTTTCTATTTGCCAAAATAACACCTCTTTATAATTATTATATCATAAAGGATAGTTTAAATTACTATTTAAAATAATTAATTTTAAACTCCAGTGTGTCCAAAACCTCCGGATTCCCTATCAGTTTCATTTAATTCATTAACTATATCAAGTTCAACTCTTTCGTATTTTATAATTACTAATTGGGCTATTCTATCTCCCGGATTTATAATTACATCTTCTTTCCCTAAATTTATAATTATAACTTTTATTTCTCCTCTATAATCACTATCTATTGTTCCTATACCGTTAGGAAGAGATAATCCTTTCTTTAGCGCTAATCCTGATCTTGCTCTTACTTGTGCTTCATATCCATTTGGTAATTCTATAAATAATCCGGTAGGTATTAAAGTTCTATCTAGGCTTTTAAGAACAATAGGTTCTTCAATATTTGCTTGTAAATCCATACCTGAAGATCCTTCGGTTTGGTACTTAGGAAGTTCATTCTTACTTTTATTTACAATTTTAATTTTCATTATATTCTCCTTAAAAAATCGGGATACTAAAATTTAAAAGTATCCCAATTTTATATTATTCTATAATTTGCTTTTCAATATCGTCATCATTTTTTAAAGTTGCGTCATTTTTAGAAGATTCTTCTTTAGGTAATAGTACTTTTCTCGATAATGACATCTTACCATCTTCATCAATTTCTATTACTTTTACTTTTACTATATCTCCTATCTTTAATATATCTTCAACTTTGTTTGTTCTCTCATGCTGTATTTCTGATATGTGAAGTAAAGCCTCTACACCTTTTTTCAATTCGACAAATGCTCCAAATTTCATTATTTTTTTAACTTTACCTTCAAATATATCTCCAACTTCAACTTCTTTTACGATAGATTCTATAATAGAAATTGCCTCTTTTGCTTTTTCTGAATTTTCTGAAAGTACGGATACCTTACCATCTTCATCTATATCTATTTTTACGCCCGTTTTTTCTATTATTTTATTTATCATTTTTCCGCCGGTTCCAATTACTTCTCCAATTTTTTCAGGATCAATAATTATTATGTGAATTATTGGTGCATAAGGTGATAACTCTTTTCTTGGCTCAGATATTGTAGTATTTAAATGTTCAAGAATTTCTAATCTTGCTTTTTTTGCTCTTTCAAGAGCTACAGCCAGAACTTCTTTGCTTATTCCTTCAACTTTTATATCCATTTGAATAGCAGTAATACCTTCTTTTGTTCCTGCAACTTTGAAATCCATATCACCAAAATGATCTTCAAGACCTTGAATATCAGTTAATATTTTGGTAATACCATTTTCTTCAATAAGACCCATGGCTATTCCGGCAACAGGTGCTTTTATTGGAACTCCAGCATCCATTAATGCAAGAGTTGAACCGCAAACTGAGGCTTGAGATGAAGAACCATTTGATGATAATACTTCAGAAACAACTCTTATTGCATAAGGAAATTCTTCTTCAGTTGGGATTACTGGTAATAATGCTTTTTCAGCTAATGCACCATGTCCTATTTCTCTTCTTCCGGGACCTCTCATAGGTTTCGTGTCCCCTACACTAAATGGGGGAAAATTATAATGATGAATATATCTTTTAGGTTTATCATCGCCCAATCCATCTATAACCTGAACATCAGAAAGTCCGGCAAGCGTTGCTATTGATAATACTTGAGTTTGTCCCCTTGTAAAAAGCCCGGATCCGTGTGTTCTTGGAAGAATACCGGTTTCAGAAGATAAATGTCTAATTTCATCAAGTTTTCTTCCATCAGGTCTAATTTCATCTTCGATTATTCCACGTCTAACTTCTGTAACCTCTATTTCTTCCATTATAATTTCTATATCTTTAGAAAATTCTTCCATTAATTCTTCGAAGTGTTTTCTTATATTCTCTTTTGCTTCTTCAACCTTTTCAATTCTGATGATTTTATCAGGTTCATTTATAGCATCTACTATCATAGATGTTCCATATTCTTTTACTTTAGTTTTTATTTCTTCATTAGGCTTGAATACTTCATATGAAGTTTTATCTTTTCCTACTTCTGCTTTAATTTGATCTACAAAATCACATATTTTTTTAATTTCTTCATGTGCCGTAAGTATAGCGTTAAGCATAGTTTCTTCGCTAACTATATTTGCGCCTGCTTCAACCATCATGATAGCTGTTTTAGTTCCAGAAACAACTAAATAAATGTCAGATTTTTCTCTTTCTGTTTCTGTAGGATTTACTATATATTTTCCATCCACATAACCAACTAAAACAGAACCTGTAGGACCATCAAAAGGGATGTCTGATATAGAAAGTGCTATTGAAGATCCTATCATCCCAACAATATCAGGTTGACAATCTTGATCAACAGATAATACAGTAGCAACAACTTGAACATCATTTCTATATCCTTCAGGGAAAAGTGGTCGTATAGGTCTGTCTATTAATCTAGATGACAAAATAGATTTTTCACTAGGTTTTCCTTCTCTTTTTATAAATCCACCAGGCATTTTCCCAACAGCATACATTTTTTCTTCAAAATCAACACTTAGAGGGAAAAAATCTATTCCATCTCTAGGAGTTTTAGATGCCGTTACTGTAACTAAAACTACAGTGTCTCCATATTCAACTAAACATGCACCATTTGCCTGTTCAGCTACTTTTCCTACAGTTACTTTTAAAGTTCTACCTGCTAGATCTAAGGTAAAAATTTTCTCCATTATTTTCTCCTTTTAAAAAATAAAGAGCGGCTCCTCCGCTCTTTTTATTAACCTCTGATTTGTAGCTTTTCTATTAATGAACGATATCTTTCAATATCTTTATTCTTTAAATATCTAAGAAGATTTCTTCTTTTACCTACCATTTTTAAAAGACCTCTTCTTGAATGGTGATCCTTCTTATGTTCCTTTAAATGTTCATTTAGCTCATTAATTCTTGTAGTTAAAATTGCAACTTGAACTTCAGGAGAACCTGTGTCCTTTTCATTCACCTTAAAACTATCAATAATTTTACTTTTTTCATCTTTGTTTAACATTTTTTATCCTCCGTTTTTTAATATATGCCAACACATAAGTAAGCGCCGAGGTACGACAAACACATGTGTGGTACTTTTATTATATTAACACATATATCATATATTGTAAACTAAATTCTATTTTTTACTTTATTTACATCTTCTTTTATTTTTTCAAATAATTCGTCTATATTTAAAAATTTAGATTCCGGTCTTAAAAATTTTAATAAAATTAAATCAACTGTTTCACCGTATATATTTTTATTAAAATTTAATATATGTGATTCTATTCTAAGTCCATTATTTTCTATTGTTGGATTTTTGCCTATGTTGGATGCAGCTTTGTATACTTTATTTTTTATTTTTATATCACTATCATAAACACCAAATTTAGGAATAACATAATTAGTGTCAATTTGTATATTTGCAGTGGGATATCCATTTTTAGTTCCTAAATTTTTCCCATGAATTATTTTTCCTGTGATTGTATAATTATAGCCTAAAAGTTTATTTGCCATTTCGATATTACCATCTTCTATAAAATTTCTTATAGTTGAAGAAGAAACTATTATACCATCAAAAATAACAGCATCAATTATAAAATTTTTAATATTATTTTTTAATGATAAATTTTTTAATAATTCAATATCTCCTTTAGCCATGTAACCAAACTTATAGTCATATCCCGCTACAATTCCTCTAGCCTTTAAGTTTTTATATAAAAATTTTTCGATGAATTCAACAGGAGATATTTTCATTATACTATCATCAAATATAATTTCATAAATAATATCAATTCCAATATTTCTTAACATCTCAAATTTCTGCTTATTTGATGTTAATAATCTTTGTTTTTTATTATATATAGTATCTTTAGTATGATTTTTAAAAATTAAAATACTACTTTTTAAATTTAACTTTTTGGATTCAGAAACTAATTTTAAAAGTAATTTTTTATGTGCCAAATGAACTCCATCAAAGTTCCCTAATGCTATTATAGATTCTTCAACAGCTTGATAATTTTCATCTATTTTTATTACCTGCATCTAATCACCCATCAACATTTTTTCCATTTTTATTCCATTAAAATCAAACGAATCAATGTATTTTCCGATTCCTATAAACTCATTTTTACAATATATTCTTAAAAGTTCATTATTTTTAAAATCTAATTTAGTTTTATACGGAACTCCATTAATTAATTTTTTATAAAAATTATCATTTATATTATAGTAGTTGTATTTATATAAAGCTTTATCAATAGGTATTATAAAATTTTCAATTTCTTCATTATCAAGAGATAAGAACTTATCTTCAGAAATTGAATTTTCTATAGTAAATTCTCCACTCTTAGTTCGTGTCAATTCTTCCATTGTAGCTAAAGAATTCAGAGAATATCCTATATCTCTTATTAAACTTCTAATATATGTTCCTGAAGAACATTTTATCTTTATATAATATGATTTATAATCCACTTGTTTTAATAATTCTATATTATAAACAGTAATTTTTCTTTTTTTTAATTCTATTGTTTTGCCTTGCCTTGCAAGTTCATAGAGTTTTTGACCATTTACTTTTATCGCAGAATACATAGGCGGAATTTGTTCTATATTTCCGATAAATGAATTTAAAATATTTTTAAATTCATTTATCGGAGGAATATAGTCAGTTTTTTTAATTGGCTCAGATGTAGAATCTAATGTGGCAGTTTCATATCCAAAACTAATTTTAGCTATATATTCTTTGGTATCTGACATTATATACTGCGATATTTTAGTAGCTTTTCCAATACACATGATAAGAACGCCTGTAGCTATAGGATCTAATGTTCCTGTATGACCTATTTTTTTTATTTTCATTTTTTTTCTTAAAATGTAAACTACATCATGAGATGAAATTCCCTTAGGTTTATTAAATATTAATATTCCGTTCATTTAATTCTCTTAAAGAAATTTTTATAATTTCTTCCTTTCTGTCAAAATATGGTAATTTAAGAGTTGCTCCGGCAGCTCTTATGTGTCCTCCACCATCAAAAGAACGTACAATTTTAGTTGCATCAACATATGATTTAGTTCTAATACTTATTCTTATTGAATCTTTTTTTATTTTGAATAGTATAGCAATTTCCACTCCGGATATATCTCTGATGAATTCGACTATACCTTCAGTATCAGAACTTTGAGCATTACAATTTTTAATCATAATGTCATCTACATATACAATTCCTATTTTACCATTAGAATACAACTCTAGGTTATTCATTGCGCTAATTAATAATCTGGTTTTTTCTATACTTCTGTTTTGGTATAAATTAACTGCAACTTTATTTATGTCTATCCCTATTTTAATTAATTCTGATGCAATTTTAAATGTAGATGGTCTAACATTATCATATTTGAAACTTCCGGTATCACTTGATATAGCCGTATAAATACAAAGCGCAATATTCTTATCTATTTTTACATTTAAGTTTTTGGCAAGTTCAAATAATATTTCTCCTGTAGCAGGAGCTAATGCATCTACTATGTTAACATCTGCATACATTGTATTTGTAGAATGATGATCTATATTTACAGTGTTTTTTGAACCATAAAATAGTACTTTTGCATTAGCTCCTATTCTATCTACATCAGCACTATCAAGTGTTATAAATAAATCGGCATCATTTTTCAAAGTATCACTTCTGACAATTTCACTCAAAAATGGTAAAAATTTAAATGTGTCAGGGACAATATCATCCTCTATAAGATATACTTCTTTACCTAATTTCTTTAAAATGCCATACATTCCAAGAATCGAACCGATATTATCTCCGTCAGGATTAATATGAGATGCTAAATAAATTTTACTTGAAGAATTTATAAGCTCCTTAAACTTAGCTGTTTCCATTATTAACCTCTTCTATTATTTTGGACATTTTCATTCCAATTTCTATAGAGTCATCCTTTACGAAAATAAGTTCGGGAATAGCTCTTATTTTCACTAATTTTGCAAGCTCTCTTTTTATAAAACCCTTAGCGCTATTTATTCCATTTATAGCTTCCTCAATTTTATTATCATCGCCAAGTATTGATATATATACTTTTGCAAATGATAAATCATTTGTAACATCAACATGAGAAATACTTATTATATCCGGAATTCTAGGATCTTTCAATTTATGCTGAACTATATCAGAAATAGCTCTTCTAACCTCTTCCGAAATTTGATGAGTTCTTTTATTATTCATTTAAACCACCTAATTTTTTTGAACTTCCTTTAAAATATAACACTCAAGGAAATCTCCTTCTTTAATATCATTAAATCCTTCTATTGCCAATCCACCTTCAAATCCTGTAGCGAGTTCCTTTACGTCATCTTTAAATCTTTTAAGTGATGATATTTCTCCTTCATGGATAACTATGTCATCCCTTAATACTTTTATCATAGATTTTCTAACAAGTTTTCCGTTTAATACATAAACTCCGGCAACTATTATGTTTCCTGGAAGTTTAAATATTTGTCTAACTTCACATCTTCCTTGAACCTCTTCAACAATATCAGGATCAAGCATACCTTTAACAGCAGCTTCAATATCATTTATAATATCGTAGATAACCCTATAAGTTCTAACATCTACTTCCTCCGACTTTGCAAGTTCAAGTGCATTAATGTTAGGTCTCACATTAAATCCAATTACTATTGCATTTGATGCCGATGCTAATGATATATCACTTTCATTAATTCCACCAGCTCCGGAATGTATTATATTTATTTTTACTTCTTCGTTAGTAAGCTTTAGAAGGGACTGATTAAGAGCTTCAACTGATCCTTTTACATCAGCTTTTACAACTACGTTTAATTCTTTCATCTCTCCTTCTTTTATTTTATCAAATAAATTTTCAAGAGATATTTTTGAATTAGCATTTATTCTAGTTTCTCTGATAGATTCTCTATTTTTATCCGCAATTGTTCTTGCCATTTTTTCATCTTCTACCGCATAAATTAAATCACCGGCATTAGGAACATCTGATAAGCCCAATATTACTGCAGGCATTGAAGGACCTGCTTTTTTAATATTTTTATTTTTATCATCTGTCATAGCTCTTATTCTTCCACTAGAAAATCCTGAAACTACATTGTCTCCAAAGTGAAGGGTTCCTTTTTGTATTAAAACTGTAGCCATAGGTCCTTTACCTTTATCAAGTTTTGCTTCTATTACTGTTCCTATAGCTTTTCTATTTGGATTAGCCTTTAATTCAAGCATTTCTGAAACTAATAAAATCATTTCAAGTAAATCATCAATTCCCTCTTTAGTCTTTGCAGATACCGGAACCATTATTACATCTCCGCCCCAATCTTCTGCCATAAGACCATTATCTAAAAGTTCTTGCTTTACTCTGTTTAAATTTGATTCAGGTTTATCTATTTTGTTAATCGCTACTATAATAGGTACATTGGCTGATTTAGCATGAGAAATAGCTTCAATAGTTTGTGGCATAACTCCATCATCTGCAGCAACAACTAAAATTGCAATATCTGTTATTTGAGCGCCCCTAAGTCTCATTGATGTAAATGCTTCATGTCCAGGCGTGTCTAAAAATGTTACCTTTTTATTGTTCACATTAACAGTATACGCCCCTATATGTTGGGTAATTCCGCCAGCTTCTGAAAGTTGAACATGAGATTTTTTTATTACATCTAATAGTGATGTTTTTCCATGGTCAACATGTCCCATTACTGTTACTACAGGAGGTCTTGATTTAAGTTGAGATTCCTTATCTTCGTAGTCAAGCCCAAATTTTTCTTCAATTGATATTTCTGCTTCAGGTTCTTCTATTTTAATTTCTATATTTAGATCATCAGCAACTAATAAGCATGTATCTTCATCTATCATTTCATTTTGACTAGCCATAATTCCAAGTCCAATCAATTTTGTTATTATTTGAGCTACAGAAACATTTAACTTTTCTGCAAAATCTTTAATTGTTATAGGAGCACTTATGCTAACTATACTACCATCTCCTGTCTTAATATCAGTTTTTTCTGATTTTTTCTGCGATTTATTTTTTTTCTTTATAGTTTTCTTTGTCAAATCTCTTTTAGGAAAAGATTTTTCTGAATCATCATATTTAGAATTTTGTATTTTATTATTATTTTTCTTTTTAGAGAATTTTTCATTAGAGTTAATATTTTTATTATCTTTGTTTAAATTTTTACCTGTTTTTTTATTAAAAGTTTCATCTTTTATAAAATTATCTTTATTTTGTTTATTTTTATTGAAATCATTTTTCTTAAATTCTTTTTTATTATTTTCTTTATTGTTAATATTTTTTTTATCAGACTTAAATTTGTTTAAATTTTTATCATTTTTTTGTTTATTTTGAAAATTATTTTTATCTTTATAATTTTGCTCTTTAGAAAAAGATTTTTCTGATTTTGTATCTTTTACCTGTTTATTTATATTTTCTTTTTCCAGATTCTTTGTTTTGTCATAAATACTTCTAATTTTAGCTTCATCTGTTTCTTCTATTGTTGACATATGATTTTTAACAATTACATTTAAAGAACTTAGCTTGTCTATTAATTCTTTACTACTTATTCCAATATCTTTTGCCAATGCATGTACTCTAATTTTTGACATTAGGCCACCTCCTTGAAATAAGGTACTACTGTTTTTTTATAGATTCTCTTAAATCATTATAAGTTTCATCATTTATCTCCACTTCAAATGCTCTATTCAAAGCTTTTGTTTTTATGGCTTTTTCAAGACACTCCATATCAAAACATATATAAGCACCTCTGCCGTTTTTCTTACCTGTTTTATCCAAAAATATTTCATTTTCTTTATTTTTAACAACTCTTATCAAATCTTTTTTAGGTTTATTTTCTCCACATCCTATACATTTTCGCATAGGTATTTTTTTTACCTTTACCATTGTTAACCCCAAAATATTAATAGTTAATTTTCTTCATAATAATCTTCTGATATTTCAGATACATACGAATAACCATATTTTTCTTTTAAATCTTCTTCATTGATTTTTTCGCAGTCCAAATATTCCTCAAATTGTGATACAGATTTAATATCTATTTTCCAATTTGTAAGTTTAGCCGCAAGCCTTGCGTTTTGTCCTTCTTTGCCAATAGCTAAAGATAATTGATAATCAGGAACTACTACTAATGCAGATTTTTCTTTTTCGTTTGCAAACACCTTTTCAACTTTTGAAGGACTTAATGCATTAGCTATAAATTTATCTATTTGTTTTTCATAAATTACAATATCAACTTTTTCATCATGTAATTCATCTACAATAGCTTTAACTCTGGAACCTTTATATCCAACACAAGCTCCAAGCGGATCTACATCTTCATTTCTAGAAAATACCGCTATTTTAGTTCTTGAACCTGCTTCTCTTGATATTGAATATACTTCAACAATACCTTCAGAAATTTCAGGAACCTCTAATTCAAATAATCTTTTAACAAGATTCGGGTGTGATCTTGATAATATTATTTGAGGTCCTTTTGTAGTCTTCTTTACTTCTAATAAAAGTAATTTAAGTCTATCTCCTTGTCGATATACTTCTCCTTTAATTTGTTCTGCAACGGGAAGTATAGCTTCTGTTTTACCAAGATCAAAATACACATTTCCATAAGAAACTCTTTGAACTTGCCCTGTAATTATTTCATTTTCTCTGTCTGTAAAATCTTCAAAAATTATATCTCTTTCAGCATCCTTTATTCTTTGTATAACAACTTGTTTAGCAGTTTGAGCTGCAATTCTTCCAAAATTAGCAGGCTTAATTTTTTCTGAATATACATCTCCCAATTCAAATTTAGCATCAATATCCTTTGCCTTAGAAATAGGTATTTGTAAATTTTCATCTTCAAAATCTACATCCGCAACAATATCTTTTAGTGCAAAAACATTTATTTCTCCACTATCTTTGTTGATATCAACCTGAACATTTTGTGATGTTCCAAAATTTTTTCTGTAACTTGAAACTAAAGCAGATTCTAAAGCTTCAAATATTACTTCTTTTGAAATCCCCTTTTCTTTTTCTAACTCATTTAATGCGCCTATAAATTCTTCGTTCATATTTTCCTCCATTAAAATTTAATACTTTGTCTCATAAGAGAAATTGATTTTATAGGTATTTCTATTTTTTCGTCTTCAACACTCAATATTATTATGCTTTCATCATAATTCTCAAGTATTCCCTCTATTAGTTTTTTACCGTCTAAAGGTGCATATAGTTTTACAGTAACCTCATTTCCGATATTTCTTCTATAATCATCTTTTGTTTTTAATGGTCTATCAAGTCCAGGTGATGATATTTCTAAATAATATGGTTTGTCAATTATATCTTCTTTGTCCAGTACACTTTCAATAATTCTACTCATATTAGTACAGTCGTTAATATCTATTCCTTCTTTTTTATAAATAAAAATTGAAAGTAAATCATGCTTATTACCGACTTGATATTCAACATCAACTATTTCATATCCCATTTCGTTAGAACATTCTTCTGCTATATTTTTTATTTTATCTATTAGATCATTTTTTTTCACAATGCACCCCCATTTGAAAAAAACAAGAGTGGACTAGTCCACTCTTAACAATTTCTATATCTTTCTTAAGAATTATAACATATTTATCAAAATAAATCAACTTTCAGATAATTTTAAAATAAATTAAATAGGCTCAATTGATTTGTTTGAGGAAATTCTTTTAGCAAATTATTGCTATTTAATATATCTATTACAGATTTTGTAGCCTTAGTTCTCTTAATTATATCTTCTATGGAAATAAATTCTCCTTTTTCTCTTTCTGAAACAATATTATCTGCAACGGTTTCACCAACTCCAAAAAATGCTCGTAGAGGCATTAAAACTTTATTATCATATATATCAAATTTTGATGCATTTGATTTATATATATCAACAGGAGCAAATTCAAATCCTCTTGCAAACATTTCAAGAACAACTTCTAAAACTGTTAATTCTCCTTTTTCTTTTGCCGATAATTTATCGTTACTATTATTCAAATCATTAATTCTTTCCTTAATAGCATTTACTCCCTTCATTATAAGCTCTCCGTTAAAATCTGCAAGTTTTATGGTAAAATATGTTGCATAATAAGCCAACGGATAATTAAGTTTATAATATGCTATTCTAAAAGAAAGCATTACATATGCAACAGCATGTGCTTTAGGGAACATATACTCTATTTTTTCACAAGAATCAATATACCAATTGGGAAGTGGAAGTGTATTCATGATTTTCTTTTGTTCATCAGAAAGTCCTTTACCCTTTCTAACTTTTTCCATAGTATCAAATGCCATTTTATTTTCAGCACCTGCTCTAATTAAATATAACATTATATCTTCTCTAGTGCATATTACATCTGATAATTTAGCTTTTCCTGCTTTTACCAATTCTTGAGCATTATTTGTCCAAACATTAGTTCCATGAGATAACCCTGAAATTCTAACTAATTCAGCAAAATTTTTAGGATGAGTTTCTATTAACATTTGTTTTACAAAGTTAGTTCCAAACTCAGGAATACCAAGCGTTCCTGTACTTGAAGAAAATATGTTTTCATTCAATTTCAATTCATCCGAACATGAAAATAAAGAAATTGTCTTTTCATCATCAAGTGGTATTTTTTGTGAATTCAATCCCGTAAAATCTTCTAACATTTTTATTATAGTAGGACCGTCGTGCCCAAGTATATCCAATTTTAATATTTTTCCGTGTATGAAATTATAATCAAAATGAGTTGTTATTACTCCTGATGATTTATCATCTGCGGGATATTGTATAGGTGTAAAGTCAAATATTTCTTTACTTTTAGGACAGATCATTACTCCTCCGGGATGTTGCCCTGAAGTTCTTTTTACTCCTATAGCTGCTTTAGCAATTCTATCAATTTCAACATTCGAAATGTTTTTATCTTCATAAAATTTCTTAACATATCCATAAGCTGTTTTTTCTGCAACTGTACCTATAGTTCCGGCTCTAAAAACATATCCTTCTCCAAATAACTCTTCTGTGTATTTATGAGCGGTAGGTTGATATTCTCCGGCAAAATTTAAATCTATATCCGGTTCTTTATCTCCATTAAACCCTAAAAAAACTTCAAAAGGTATATCATGTCCGTCTTTTTTCAGTTCACTTCCACAAACAGGACATATTTTATCCGGTAAGTCTATCCCTGAATCAACAGTTCCATTACTCATATCTTCAAAATATTTACAATTTGGACATATATAATGTGGAGGTAATGGGTTTACTTCAGTAATAGAACTCATTGTTGCAGCAAATGATGAGCCTACAGAACCTCTTGATCCGACTAAATAACCATCATCATTTGATTTTTTTACTAATTTTTGTGCTATTATATAAAGAACAGCATATCCATTTGATATTATAGAATTAAGCTCTCTATCTAATCTATTTTCTACTATTTCAGGAAGATTATCCCCATATATTTCATGAGCTTTCTCATAACATATCTTTCTTAGATCTGAATCTGCACCTTCGATTATGGGAGGGTATGTTCCATCCGGAATCGGTTTTATATCTTCGCATAAATTAGCAATCATATTTGTATTTCCAACAACAACCTCATAACTTTGATCTTTGCCTAGATATGAAAATTCTTCAAGCATTTCATCTGTAGTTCTAAAAAATAATTTCTGTGGTATATGCGCATTCTCTGGAGGTCTGCCAGTCTGACCGTTTAATATTACTCTTCTTGTTATATCATCTTTTTCATCTAAATAATAAACATCACCGGTTGCTACAACGGGAATATTTAATTCTTTACCTAAATCATATAATTTTTTATTAATAAATTTTAGTGTATCATAATCTTTTACTAAATTATTTTCTATATAATTTAAGTTATTTTCCAATGGCTGTATTTCTATATAATCATAATATCTTGCGATATTTCTTATATTTTCTTCTGATTCCATATTGAATACAGCTTTAAAAAGTTCTGATGAAGAATTTCCGCTTCCAACCAAAATGCCCTCTCTATATTTATTGATCAAACTCCTTGGAACTTTAGCAACTCTATTTACATAATTCATATGAGATTCACTAACTAGTTTATATAAATTTTTAAGTCCTACATCATTCTTCACCAACAAAGATATGGAACTTTCAAAAAGTATTGAACTGTCAATATCTTTTTTTAATTTATTAATATCGCAAAAAGTCTTTACTCCTAATTTTTTTAAAATATCCAGCATTTTAATAAATACTTCAGCCGTAGCTTCTGCATCATTTACAGCTCTATGTGCATTCACAAGGCTAACTCCAAGCTTTTTTGATAATGCAGTAAGATTAAATCTCTTAATGTCTTTTATAATTGCCCTGGCTAATGATAATGTATCAAGTACGGTGAAATTAAAGCTAAGATTATATTTAAGCATATCACGCCTTATAAAACTTATATCAAATCCTGCATTATGCGCTACTAAAACAGAATTTTTACAAAAATCATTAAAATCAACAATTACTTTATCAATTGTAGGCTCATCTTTTACAAAATCATTACTTATTCCTGTTAATTCCACAACTCTATCAGGTATTTTAATCATAGGATTAACTAATTGCGAAAATCTATCAACAATAACTCCATCAACTATCTTAACTGCTCCAATTTCTGTTATTTCATCAACTTGTGGAGAAAATCCTGTAGTTTCTATATCAAATACAACGAAAGAATTTGTGAAAGCAGCATCATTATAATTTTTAACTATATCTTCACAATTATCTACAAAATTACAATCTAACCCATATATAACTTTTAATCCATATTTTTTACCGCATTCCATAGCTTCAGGAAATCCTTGAACATCCGAAATATCAGTAATTGCAATTGAACTCATACCCCAATCAGATGCCCTTTTAGCAAATTCGTTAAATGAGCTTACTCCATTCATAGCACTCATTTTACTGTGAAGCTTAAGCTCAACTCTCTTTTCATTATTAGTATCTTGTTTGATATGTTTTTCTAAAACCTCTATATATTTAATAAATATATTTTCGCTCTTAGAATAAGAATCATATTGAATATCTCCTGTAATAAGTACATGACTACCTATGTTAATTTTAGATAAAAATTCATCAATTTTATCTTTAGTTAAAAATATTTTAGCTATATAAGAGGATGTATAATCTGTTATTGATAAACTTATTAAAAATTTATTATTTTTTGTTTCTCTTACATCAATTGAAAATACATCTACCTCTACGGTTACTTTTTTAAAGTACGAATTTAAAAATATGAGCTTTGTTACGCTGGATATATCTTTTTTTCCATAGCTATATTTATCATTTGAACTCATTTTTTGAGTTTCTGTTGGATTAGACGTTCTTTGAAGATCAATTTTTTGTGAAATTATTTTTTCTTGTTTTTGCATTGATGTAATAATTTCTTCTATTTTATCTTCAGAAGTATCTATTTCCAATTCAGTTTCTATAAAATTAAGTTTATACTCTCCAAATATTTTAAGTTTATCCTCTAATATATTCTTCAGTTCATTTTTAGTAATTAAATAATAAATATTTTTATCAAATACCTCAATGTTTATACATGACTCTTCTTTTTTTACATGAATTTTTAAATTATCAATCCAAACTTTTGCAGAAGGATTGTAGTTTATAATTTCATCTTTTATTAACGAAATTTCATCAGTATATTCTTTGGATAAAATATTATACTTATATATAATTTTTAATTTATTCAATTGATTTTTAATCTTATCTTCAATAATTTTTTTTAGTTCATCATCTAATTCTTCATAACTAGAAAAATTTATAAAAATTTCCAAATTTTTTTTATCAAGTAAAATTTTTTCTATTTTTATATTTTTTTTATACAAATTTTCGTCATCAATATCAAGCTTTTGCAAAAGTTCCTTAAAAGTAATCAATTATATCACCTATAAATTTTCTATTTCCTTAAATAATTCCTCAAGAAGTTTATTTTCATCTACCTTCTTTATTATCTTACCTTTTTTAAATATAATTCCTACTCCGTTTCCTCCTGCAATTCCAATGTCTGCTTCTTTTGCTTCTCCAGGACCATTTACAGGACACCCCATAAGTGCTACTTTAATATTTTTATTTATAGAATATAGCTTATCTTGAGCTTTCTCCACCATATCTATAAGATTTATTTTTGTTCTTGCACAAGTTGGACAAGATATTATTTCAATGCCCTCTTTTAATAATCCTAATGATTTTAATATCTCTCTTCCAACTTTTACTTCTTCTATAGGATCTGCAGTTAATGAGACTCTAATTGTATCTCCTATTCCCATAGCCAAAAGTGAACCTATTCCAACAGATGACTTTATAGTTCCGTTAAACGAAGGACCTGCTTCTGTTATTCCAAGATGAAGCGGATAGTCGCTAAATTCTGAAAATTTTTTATAAGAATTTATTGATAAATTTACATTACTTGCTTTCAATGACACTTTTATATCGTAAAAAGACATAGATTCTAAAATTTCTATTTCTTCTAATGCACTATAACAAATAGAATTTTCATTTACACCTTTATACATATCTATAAATTCTTGCTTTATTGAACCGGAATTCACGCCAATTCTAATTGGTATATCATGATACTTACAAGCTTTAACTACCTCTTCTACTTTCCATTTTGCTCCAATATTCCCGGGATTTATTCTGAGACAATCTATTCCATTTTCGGCAGAGGCTAAAGCTAATCTATAATCATATTGTATATCTGCAATAGTTGGTATTTTTATTCCATTTTTAATTTTTCTTATAGCACTTGCATCTTCTAAGTCATTCACAGCAAATCTAATTAAATCACACCCATAGCTTTCAAGTAAATTAATCTGACTAATAGTAGAATTTATATCTTTAGTTATAGTATTAGTCATAGACTGTACACTAATAGGTGCATCTCCACCTATCAATACATTTCCTACTTTAATTTGTTTTGTTTTTTTTCTATCAATCACATAATCACCCAATTATTTTTTTATTACATTCCATAAATTCATTCTTGCTAAATCTCCAAACAAAGTTATATATAACATCAAAAATAGCAAAAATGAAATTCCTATTAAACTAAGTGTATTTTCAATTTTTTCATTAATCTTTTTACCTATTAGTTTTTCTATTATTAAAAACAATAACTTTCCTCCATCTAATGCCGGTATAGGTAATAAATTAACGACACCAAGATTTGCACTGATTATACCAATCATCTTTAATAAATAAACCATACCAAGAGATGTAGCCTGTCCAATTACAGAAATTACTCCTACAGGACCGGACAACATTGTAACATCAACATTGCCTTTAAATAATAATTTAATAGTCATAAATACATCTTTTATAACTTGAATTGTATCTAGAAAAGAATATTTTATCGCATTAGAAATTGACTTTTCATAATTAGGAGTTATTCCTATTTGAATTCTTCCGTTGTTACTTTTAGCTATAACATGCTTTACTAATTCATTATGATTTCTAGTTATTTTTATTCTAATATCAGAGTTTTCCTTTGAATTAGAAATATTAAATACAATATCTTCCCAATTTTTAGTAGGAATATCATTAATTTCTATAATTTTATCCCCTGCATATAATCCTGCATGATATGCGGAAGAATTGTCTACAATACTTCCAATAGTATTAGTAGGGGTTCCTACAATAACTGCTACAATAAAAAAGGCTATAACGGCAAGGATAAAATTCATACAAACTCCTGCTACAACTACAGCCATTCGTTTAAACACATTGACATTATTAAAACTTCTAGGATCATCAGAACGTTCATCTTCACCTTCCATGGCAACATATCCTCCTATTGGAAGGATTCTAATAGAATATTTGGTTTCCAAGCCTTCTTTTTGAAAAATTTTAGGTCCCATACCTATAGAAAATTCATTAACCTTTATTCCAACCATTTTAGCAACTGAAAAATGACCCAACTCATGAAGAGTTATAACGAGCATAAAAACTATAATAGAACCAATTAAAGTGTTCATTGTTTGCCTCCTAATAAAGAACTGTAATAAAATATAACATATACACTATTGGAATAACGGTTATTATACTATCAAATCTATCCATTATTCCTCCATGTCCGGGCAATAATTTACCATAGTCTTTAATTCCAACTACTCTTTTTATCTTTGAAGCTATTAAATCTCCTATTTGCCCGGATATAGATCCTATTATAACAAAAATGAATGATACAATATTTATACTTATACCTGTAATATAAAAATAAACTAAGCTTAAAATTAAACATCCAAGTATCCCGCCAATAGAACCTTCTATTGATTTTTTAGGACTAATTTTTTCTATAAGTTTATGTTTGCCGAATTTCGATCCTACAAAATATGCAAATGTATCTGTGCTAAATGCTATTATAAAAATAAGATATAGATATGGAGTATTTTCAAATTCAAGCATTAAGCTAAATAAATATGGTACATATATAAATGTTAATATAGTATATGCTACATCATTTAAATTATATCTTTCACTGAATAAAGTAAAAATAAATGATAGCAACAATGTAATTACAACGCTAAATTCTAATGAGAACCCAACTAATTCAAATACAAAAATAGAAAATATTCCGATTAATATTACTAAAAAATTTATATTTATGTTAATTTTTTTATAAGCATTATACATTTCATAAGAGCCCAACATCGAAATTAAAATTAACGCAATTCTTAAATAATTTCCACCAAAATATAAAATTAATCCTAATATTATTAATCCTACAACTCCAGTTATAAGTCTTTTTTTTAATTCAGACAATTATAATCCACCAAACCTTCTATTTCTATTTTGATAATCAATTATAGCTTCATACAGTACTTCTTCTGTAAAATCAGGCCAAAGAATATTTGAAAACCAAAATTCAGCATAAGCCAATTGATAAAGCATAAAGTTACTAACTCTTAATTCTCCGCTAGGCCTTATTAAAAGATCAAGCTCATTTTGTCCTTTAGTATATAAGTAATTTGAAAATAATGTTTCAATATCATTAATAGCTATCTTTTTATTTAAAACATCTTCACATATTGCTTTTGTAGCCATTATAATTTCGTCTCTTCCGCCATAATTTAATCCAATATTTAATATCATTTTATCATTATGCTCTGTTAATGACAATGCTCTATTAATTTCTTTTTGCACTTTAAGCGGTAACTTTGAAATATCTCCAAGTACATTTATTTTTACATTATTTTCCATAATTTTATCTAATTGAGATTTAATAAAAATAACTAATAAATCCATTAATTTAGATATTTCTTCTTCAGGTCTTTTCCAATTTTCAGTAGAAAACGCATATAATGAAAGAGACTTGATTCCTAAATTATAGCAAGCTTCTACTATTTCTATTACTCTTTTACTACCTTCTTTATGCCCAAAATATCTAGGTAAATTTTTATTTTTAGCCCATCTCCCATTTCCATCCATTATTATTCCTATATGATTGGGAATTAAATCTAATTTAATATTATCTTTTAAAGTCATATTATCCCCTTTATAAAAAAAGGACCTCACAGGTCCTTTTTTATATTTCCATTAATTCATCTTCTTTAGACTTTGTAATTTTATCAAGTTCTTCTATATACTTGTCTGTAAGCTTTTGAATTTGTTCTTCTCCATCTTTTCTGTCATCTTCAGAAATTTCTTTAGATTTTTCAAGTTTTTTAACTTCATCTATGGAATCGCGTCTTATATTTCTGATTGCAACTTTTGCATTTTCACCATTTTTCCTTACAATTTTAGTAAGTTCTTTACGTCTTTCTTCTGTAAGGTGAGGAATTAATAATCTTACTATTTTACCATCATTTGAAGGAGTAATACCTAATTCAGATTTTAATATAGCCTTTTCAATAGCTGGTATTAAGCTTGCATCCCAAGGAGTAATTGCAAGAAGTCTAGGCTCTGGAGCAGATATACCCGCAACTTGATTAAGAGGTGTTGCTTGTCCATAATAATCTACTGTTATTTTATCTAATAAAGATGGATTAGCTCTTCCCGCTCTAATACTTTGAAGATCTTCTCTGTAAACAGATATGGTTTTTTTCATTTTTTCTTCAGCATCTTTTTTTATTTCAGGTATCATAATGTCCTCCTTATTTTACATTAGTTCCAATATCTTTTCCATTAACAACATCTACTATTGATGAAGGTTCATCTATTCCAAAAACAATTAAAGGAATATTATTATCCATACAAAGTGATGTTGCTGTAGAATCCATTATTTTTAATTCTCTACTAAGTATTTCAAAATATGAAAGTTTTTCAAATTTTTTTGCATTTTTATTAAACTTAGGATCAGAATCATATATACCATCTACACCTTTTTTTGCTAAAAGTATTACGTCTGCATCAATTTCAGCTGCTCTTAATGCAGCGGTTGTATCAGTAGAAAAATACGGATTTCCTATTCCTGCCGAAAATATTACAACTCTTCCTTTTTCCAAATGACGTATAGCGCGTCTTCTTATATATGGTTCAGCTACTTCTTTCATTTCAATTGCCGTTTGAACTCTGGTTGGAATACCCATTTTTTCAAGCGCATCTTGAAGAGCTAATGCATTCATCACTGTTCCAAGCATACCCATATAGTCAGAAGTTGTTCTGTCCATATTAACAGCATCTCTGCCTCTCCAAAAATTACCGCCACCGACTACTATGCTTGTTTCAACTTCCATATCATGTATCATTTTTATTTGTGAAGCTATAGAATTTATAGTTTCTATATCAATGCCTATGCCTTTTTGTCCTGCCATAGCTTCTCCACTTAACTTTAATACTATCCTGCGATATTTTGGATTCATAAAACTCTCCTATTTATTTACCAATTTGTTTTGCAACTTCTTCTGCGAAATCTTCTTCTCTTTTTTCTAAGCCTTCTCCTACTTCGTATCTTACAAATCTTCTTATTTTTAAATTTTCACCTATCTTAGCTGCTAAATTGTTTAATACATCTTGGATTTTTAAATCCGGATCTTTTATAAACTTTTGATCAAGTAGAACTATATCTTCATAGAATTTTTCTAATCTACCTTCAACCATTTTTTCTACAATTTTTTCAGGTTTACCTTCATTTAATGCCTGTTCTTTTAAGACTTCTCTTTCGTGCTCAACTTCTTCTGCAGGAACTTCTTCACGTGTTACATATTTTGGTGAAGCAGCTGCAATTTGCATAGCAACATCTTTTACAAAAGCTTTAAATTCATCATTTTTAGCAACAAAATCTGTTTCTGAATTAACTTCTACAATTACACCAATTCTTCCACCATGAATGTATGAATCTACAATACCTTCTGAAGCTATTCTATTAGCTTTTTTAGCCACACTTGCAAGCCCTTTTTCTCTTAGATAGTCTACTGCCTTATCTAAATCTCCATTTGTTTCTACAAGAGCTTTTTTACAATCCATCATTCCTGCAGAAGTCTTATCTCTTAATTCTTTAATTAACGCTGTAGTTATATTCATAATTTACCTCCTATTATAAAAAGAGAGTTTTAAAGGTTTAGCTTTAGAACTCTCCAAAATATTACTCTTCTTCTTTTTCTATGACAGGTTGCTCTTCTTCAGATACTTTTACTTCTTCATTTTCAGAATAATCTTGAATTTGAGCGCCTTGCTTTCCTTCCAATACTGCATTTGAAATTGTTTCTGTAATAAGCTTTACAGCTCTTATAGCATCATCATTTCCTGGAATTGGAAAATCTATTTCATCAGGATCGCAGTTAGTATCAACAATTCCCACTACAGGAATTCCTAATATATGAGCTTCTTTTACAGCTATTCTCTCTTTGCGAGGATCAACTATAAATAAAGCATCTGGAACTCTATCCATATCTTTTATGCCACCTAAGAATTTTTCCAATCTTTCTCTTTCGTGTCTTAATTGAATTACTTCCTTTTTAGGTAAAACATCAAAAGTTCCATCTGTTTCCATTTCTGTTAATTCTTGTAATCTGTCAATTCTTTTTCTTATAGTCTTATAATTTGTCAAAAGACCACCTAGCCATCTTTGGTTTATAAATGGCATTTCACATTTCTTTGCTTCTTTTTCAACTGCATCTTGAGCTTGTTTTTTAGTTCCTACAAATAAAATCTTGCCACCTTCTGATGACAACTCTCTGATGAATTCATATGCTTCATCTACTTTTTTGACAGTTTTTTGAAGATCAATAATATATATACCGTTTCTTTGTGTAAAGATGAATCTGCTCATTTTAGGATTCCATCTTCTTGTTTGATGTCCAAAATGAACACCGGCTTCTAATAAATTCTTCATTGATATTACTGACAAAATATCCACCTCCGTTTTTATTCCTCCACTTTTATCTCTTGATTTAAGTACATATCAGCAACTCTTAAATCATCAAAAAGTGTGTGTTTTAATTTACCGCATATAAGTATAACATATTAATATTTAACAATCAAGAAATTTATATAATAATTACATATAAAATAAATAAAAAAACCTGTTATTAAACAGGTTTAATAATTCAATTCTTTTGAATTGTAAATTGCAAATGATAATAATATAAATATTGCAAAAATAGCTAAATTAATACCTACGCCGACTATAGAAATATTAGATACTAAAAATCTAAACGGTTTAAATACTTCAAGCGCAAAGAAGTCTACAATCGTAAAGAACATAGCACCATAAATTTTACCAATAATTACAATTACTACAGTTATTAAAACAAACAATACACTCGTAGCATCTGATAGTGTAGTATTATTTGAAATTGCACTGAAAAAATATCCTATGGACATATATACTAATCCACTTAATAGCATTGCAACAAATATTCTAACTATATCTATTATTATAGCTTGTAGACTTATAGCAACCTCCATAGGAATGACATATAATAGCCCTATAGTAAGTGCTGCCAATAAAACTAAAAATATAAAATAAACTAATACATCCGATAACAATTTTTGAATCATAATTTCAGATCTTGAAATAGGATTGCTATAAATATATTGAATACTTCCGCTACTTTGTTCCTTAGATAAGGAATTAGCTCCAAGCTGCATGGCAAATATAACCACTAAAACTGCAATATATTGATATATAAATGCAATATATTGGCCAAGCTCAGTGTAATCTATATTTTCATCAAAACCTAAAATATTTTTAAAATTAGGATTTAATGAAGAAACAAATCCGTCAAACATACTTTTCATATTTATATCAAGCATCATAGGATAATACAAAGCTAATAATAATCCAACTAATATGAATAAAACTATTGTCCATGCCACAAGTTTTCCAATATTAGATTTAAATTCTCTAGAAAAAATCATATTATGCCTCCTCGTTAAAATAAGCTAAAATCTTATCATATAATGATGAATTTTCAATACTGTAATTATCTATGCATGATTCAGCGATTACCCTGGACAATATTTTCATATCCTTATCATAATATAATATTTTATCTTTATTTTCATCTTTAATTATTTTGGCTCCAATATTTACAAATGGACTCAAGTCATTTAAAGGACTGTATATTTTTATAATTTTATCATTTGCAATCTTATCGCTTAAAAACTCAACTTCTTTTATTTGTCCATTATATAAATATGCCGCTCTATCACAATATCTTTGTGCTTCAACAAGAGATTGAGTTAAAATAAAAACAGTAAGACCTTCGTCAACTTTTAAGGTATTTAAATACTCAAATAACTTTCCAACTTGATTTGAATTTAAATATTTTGATGGTTCATCAATTATCAAAAGTCTTGGTTTGGTTATTAATGCATTTATTATCAAAAAGAGTTTCTTTTCATTTTCATTCATTTCAAGTAACCTTAACCTGGAATTAAGATTGAAATATTCTGTAAGAGTAGCTATGTCATCAGTATTTTTTAAATTATGCAATGACAAAGTTCTTTTTAGCATTGTACTCACTTTAATATTTTCTTGAAAAATTATATCTTCAGGTATTATACTGACACTTTCTTTAATATTCTTAGAATCTCTTACACAATCCATGTCATAAATTGTAGCCTTTCCCTTAGTAGGTTTCAGAAAATTAAATAAAATTTTTGAAAGAGTCGTTTTACCGGAACCTTCCAACCCCAATAACGCAAAAAATTCACCATCTATAACTTCTAAATTAAGATCTGAAAAAATTCTTTTTTTGCCCATTCTCTTAGTTAATTCACTAATAACTATGGCACTCATACAAATTCACCTCTTCATATTATATATATACAATTATACTATAATGTTGCCATAAAACCAATATTTATATAACTTTTATTATTGGGTATTATTAATCTTTATGATATAATATTAGCCTATAAAATAATAAATGAGGCGATTAGATGAAATTAGGAATAGTAGGACTTCCAAATGTTGGAAAATCTACTCTATTTAATGCATTAACAAAAGCCGGTGCAGAAGCTGCTAATTATCCTTTTGCTACAATTGAGCCTAATATCGGAGTAGTAAATGTTCCAGACGAACGCTTAAAAGTATTAAGTGAAATGAGCAATTCAGATAAGACAGTATATACAAATATAGAATTTTTTGATATTGCCGGATTGGTTAAGGGTGCAAGTAAGGGTGAAGGACTCGGAAATCAGTTCCTATCAAACATAAGAGAAGTAGATGCCATAGTACATGTTGTAAGATGCTTTGAAAATGAAAATATAATACATGTTGATGGAAGTGTAGATCCGTTAAGAGATATTGAAAATATAAATTTAGAACTTATTTTCTCTGATCTTGAACAAATTGAAAAAAGATTATCTAAAACAGAAAAACAGTTAAAAGGTGATAAAAAACTTCTTCCGGAAGTAGAGCTTTTAAAAAAATTAAAAGATGTTCTTGAAAAAGGTAAACCTGCAAGAAATGTAAAATTAAGTGAAGATGAAGAAAAGCTTATAAAAAATTATGCTCTATTGAGTTCAAAACCAATAATATATGTTGCAAATGTTTCTGAAGATGACATCTCATCTAACATTGACGAAAATAAATTTGTAAAAAAAGTAAGAGAGTATGCTACATCACAAGGTGATGAAACCGTTGTAATCAGTGCTGCTATTGAAGCAGAAATTCAATCTTTGGATGATGATGAAAAAGAAATGTTTTTAAAAGAACTTGGTCTTGATAGCTCTGGACTTGATAAACTAATAAAATCAAGCTATAAATTACTTGGATTAATTAGTTTCTTAACTACAGGACCTATGGAATCAAGAGCTTGGACAATTATTAAAGGTTCTAAAGCTCCTCAGGCTGCAGGTAAAATTCACTCTGATATCGAAAGAGGATTTATAAAGGCAGAAACTATATCCTATGACGATTTAATAAGCTGTGGATCAATGGCATCGGCTAGAGAAAAAGGGCTTATACGAAGCGAAGGTAAAGAATATATAATGCAAGATGGAGATGTTGTAGTCTTTAAATTTAACGTTTAAAAATATAAAAGCAGCTTTATAAAGCTGCTTTTATATTTTTAGTAATTTATCTATTAATTTAATATTTACTTCTTTATAACTGTGCGGCTTGAATGCCGGAATATATTCTTTATCAATCATTACTCCCCTTATTCCTTCTTTCATATTTCCAATTTCATAACAATATTTTAATAATTTTAAATCTAACATATATGTGTCTAAAATAGAAATATTTTTACATTTAAAATATTTTAAAAATGTCATTTGCAAAGATAAAGGACATTTATTATTTAATTCATTTAATGTATCTATGGAGAATTTATCATTGCCCTCTTTTAAAGAATTAAAAATATCACTTAATTCATTTTTATCAAAATGATTATTAATCTTATCAGAACTAATGCTCAAATCAATATAATCTTCCTTGATTTTATATTTTGATATTATATGTTTTGCATTAAAAACCATTTCATCAAAACTTAAATTTTTAAAATCAAATTGTTCTAACTCTATCTCTATATTTCTTATGCTGCTATTTTTTATATAAAAATCTGCAATATTAAGTTTTGTTAAATCTGATCCAAATAATATATTTCCAAGTAGGGAAATATATAATGCTAATGGTTTTTCAATTTTAGAAAAATAATATCCAACTCCAACATCAGGTATCATTCCAAGTCTTGTTTCGGGCATAGCCCATTTTGTAGTATCATCTGCAACAACTATACTGCTTGTAATAGAAAGACCTACTCCTCCACCCATTGTTATTCCTGATATAAAAGATATTATCGGTTTTTTTGAATTAAATAATAAATAATCAAGTTCAAATTCTTCTTCAAAGAAAAACATAGGACTGTTATTATTTATAATATATTCCTTATACAAGGTTACAATGTCTCCGCCTGCACAAAAATTTTTATTATTATTTCCTTTTAAAACTATAATTTTTACATTGTCATTTTTTATAAAGTCACAATATTTTTCTCTTAATTCTCTAATCATATCAATATTTAAAGCATTTAATTTTTTTGTTCTGTTTAAGATTAAATACCCTATATTATTTGATATTATTTTATTTACATACATTCAATTTCCTCTTTTGGTATGCCTGAAGGGATTCGAACCCCCAATCTTCAGCTTCGGAAGCTGCTGCTTTATCCAATTAAGCTACAGGCACAAAACGCTCTATAACACTAAAATTTGTTATAGAGTTTTATTGCCTCATTATATTTATTCTTTATTTCTTTGGTTTTTTCAAAATTAAAATAAATTCCCTTATAATTTTGAATATCCAGCTCAAAATAAGGCTTGCCACTTGCTGAAAAGTAAACTAATTTAATTGGCTTACCATTTGATCTCTCTTCAATTAGATACAATCTCTTTCTGTTGTCAGTTAAATATCTTAAAACTTGAATATTATTTTCAATTTCAAAAGTTTTGTCTAAAATATCATATCCATTCAAATAATCAATATTTTGACTATTTATATCTATTGATAGTGTCATGCAATTATACATGTCTTTTATTGTATCAATACTATAACTATATTTTTTGAAATTATCAGTGTAATTAATAGATTTTTTTTCTTCATTTACAGCATTTTTTATATCATTTAAATATAAAATATTCTTCTCATCAGGATACAATGCATTATCATATATTCCGATAAGTTCATCCTTTAAATAAAGTATATTACTTGAAAATTCTTTCATTTCTAAAGGAGTATAGGCTTCTACTTGACTTGATTTTTCTTCACTTATTTTTTCAAAAATTACATATTTAATAAAAAAATTATTAGTTTTTTCTAAATATTTGTATAGACCTATTTTCTTAAAAATTCTGTTATTATTTTCTACAACTTTCTCATTTAAATATGAAAATATTTTATCATTCATCAAAATATTTCCTATAAGAATATTACTTTTAGCTTCTTCAAGGTCCATTACTTCATCATCTCCAAAAAACGTTGCTATTAATTTCCTGTAGCTGTTCGTTTTTTCAGATATTGACTTATATCTTGATATGTCATAATTAGGTTTAAAAATTTTTAAAATATATGACTCATATCCCATTACAGAAGATTCACTGTCCGGAAGTTGTATTTTGCTATATTTATTATCTATTTCATTTATCTCTTTTACCTGCTCTTTTAATAAATCAAGTTTTGATTTTATTGAATTAATATTATCCTCTTTAAGCTTTATATCCTCTTTAAGAGTTTTATTTTTCTCTTTGTAAACTAGCTGAACTGAGTTTATTTTTTTAAAATTTATATACCCAAAATATCCCAACGCAAAAGAAGTTAACAACATAGTCAATAAAATCAAAAAAAGAAATTTATTACTTAGATTTTTCATTTTTATCACCTATATTAGTTAAAATTTCAATAACACCTTTATTTTCATAATATTGTCTTATTAAATCTCCACAATTGTTTTTTAATAAACTTAAATTTTTTGAAGACAAATTTCCTGTATTAACTCCATATTTTTCTAAGTTGCTAAATATTTCCTCAGTAGAAATGATTTGAGCATATATCTTATTTAAATTTTCATCTATATCGCTCAAATCATTTCCTATCTCATTTAAGTCCTTGGAATATAAAGCTGTTGTAAATAAAAGTAAATTGATTTCAGGATTATCATTGTTAATTGAACTTAAATATTTTATTGTACCACTCAATTTAGCATTTCTTATAAAATTTGATATTTTTAATTCAGTATATAAATTAGTATTTAAATATTCTGCTCCATTCATATTATTTAAATTTACAAGCTTAGATATAATAGCATCTAATGATTCATTTTTATAATAGTCCCCAGAATAATATTTAGAATATTTTTTTATTTCATCTTTTAGCTGCTTTTTTATTGATACATTTGCAGCTTTTAAATTTTCTATCTCAAGCTTTATTATATTTTCCTCTTTCTGAGTATAATCATATCCGTATTTAGATGAAAAATCTAAACTTAATTTTTCAAGGTTTAAATTTTCGTTATTACTTTCCGTCTTTAATTGCTCTTCAACTTTTAAAAGCTCTACAAGTTTATTATTTAGTGAAGTATTTTCTTCTTCAATTTTATGGATATTTTTGACATTTAAATAAGAATATCCACAAAAACAAGAGATGATTATCAATAAAATAATCGAAAGTATGGTAAATGCATATAAAATTTTAGATTGTTTTTTCATATCTAACACCTTTTTAATACAATAACATCAAATTTATTATTTTCATATTTAACATCAATTTTCTTAATGATATAAAAAGCTAATCCTGTAGTTAAGACAGCTATTATAAAGCTAAGAATCTGTGCATTATCAATAGAATATTTATTAAATATATTATAACTTATCACAATTCCAAATAAAAAAAATATTAAAGGAAGTCCATAAACTAATAGTATATATTTAATTACATTCTTTGAATTTGTTTCTATTTTTACTTTATCTCCAACTTTAAGTCCTAAAGTATTTTTTGCCTTTAGCACATAAAGCTTTGATTCTGCACACTTTGCATGGCAGCTTTCACAACTGGAACCACAGGCTGCCTGTCTAAAAGAATGTATTTCTACAAGTTCACCTAATTCCTTTACAACAACTCCCATCTGTTCCATTACTTCACCTCTATTCTATAACTTTTATATGAACTTCATTTAACTGTAAATCGGATAGTTCTGTAGGAGCACCAGTTAAAAGACAAGTTGCAGACTGTGTCTTCGGAAATGCTATTACGTCTCTAATATTATCAGATTTTGTAAATGTCATAACTAATCTATCAAGCCCATACGCTAATCCTCCATGAGGAGGTGCACCATACTTAAATGCTTCAAGTAAGAATCCAAATTTATCTTCAGCCTCTTCTTCTGTAAATCCTAATGCTTTAAACATTTTACTTTGAATTTGAGGATTATTAATTCTTATACTTCCGCCTCCCATTTCATCTCCATTTATTACTATATCATAAGCTTTTGCTCTTGCAAGATGTGGAGCTGTTTCAATTAAATTTAAATCTTCATCCATAGGAGAAGTAAATGGATGATGCTTAGCTACATATCTTTGCTCGTCTTCATCATATTCAAATAAAGGAAATTCTGTTATCCAAAGTAATTTGAAGTCATCTTTATCTATTAAATTCATATCTTTAGCTACTGAATTTCTAAGATTTCCTAAGCTGTCAAAAACTATGTTATTTTTGTCTGCTACAAACACTAATAAGTCTCCAATTTCAGCTTTCAATTTATTCATAATATCATTTACAACATCTTCACTTAAAAACTTGGAAATCGGAGAATTAATTCCGTTTTCTTCTACTTTTATCCATGCAAGTCCTTTTGCACCATATGTTTTTACAAAATCTTCAAGCTTTCCTATTGCTTTTCTTGAATAAAATTCAGCACCATTTTTTATGTTTATACCTCTTACACTTTTGCCTTCATCAGTACAAGATTCAAATACCTTAAATCCACATTCTTTAACTAATTCAGATATATTTACAAGCTCAAGTCCAAATCTTAAATCAGGTTTATCAACTCCGAATCTATCCATAGCTTCAGCATACTTCATTCTCATAAGCGGAAGTTCAATATCTATATTTAACATTTCTTTAAATGCATATTTTAAAAACCTCTCGTTTATATCTATTACATCATCAACCTCAACAAAACTCATCTCCAAGTCAATTTGTGTAAATTCAGGTTGTCTATTAGCTCTTAAATCTTCATCTCTAAAACATTTTGTAATTTGCATATATCTATCAAATCCGGATACCATCAAGAGTTGCTTCATTAATTGAGGTGATTGTGGAAGAGCATAAAATTTTCCAGGGTTAACTCTGCTTGGAACTAAATAATCCCTCGCTCCTTCAGGGGTAGGTTTAGTTAACATTGGTGTTTCTATTTCCATAAATCCTTCATTATAGTAAAAATCTCTTGTTATTTTATACAACTTTGATCTTGTCATTAAATTTTTTTGCATATATGGCTTTCTTAAATCTAAAGCTCTATTTTTTAACCTTGTATTTTCAGTTACATTGTCATCATCCTTAATATAAATAGGTGGAACTTCTGACTCATTTAATATTCTAAGTTCACTTGCTATAAGTTCAATCTTACCTGTTGGTATTTTATCGTTAATAGAAGATCGTTCTCTAACTTTTCCAATAACTGCAACTACAAATTCAGATCTAAGTTTTACAGCCTTTTCAAATAAATTTTTATCAACAGTATCATCAAATACAATTTGCACAATACCTGTTCTATCTCTTAAATCTGCAAATATTATAGAACCTAAATTCCTTTCTTTTGCAATCCAACCCATTAAAGTTATTTCTTGCCCAATATTAGACTCTCTTAACTCTCCACAATAATAAGTTCTCTTTAATCCTTTAATATTTTCTAACATTTGTTACCTCCATATAAAAATACCCCGTCCGATAAGGGACGAGGAAAAACTCGCGGTACCACCCTAATTAGGTAAACCTCTCTTGCTATTTTTAACGCAAATCTACGGAATATTCTACAGTAAAGTTGTCCCATTAATTTATCTATATGAACTTTCACCAACTGTTCACTCTCTACAAAAGATTCATTAATTTTTTCTAAACTATCGTATTTAATTTTATTATAATGTTCTTTAAATCAAGTGTCAAGATTAACAAATTCTGTTATTAATCTTATTTTTTAAATAATTTTCATCCTTCATTAAATTATTAGATTCTAAATAATTATATGCAAATTTTGCTCCTTTATCCATACCTTGACAGCCTGCAAATAAAACAACATCTCCCTTATCTGCCGTTTTTAATATTTCATATACAGAATTTTCTAAATTATCAAAAACTTTCACATTTATATTATATTTCTCCATTATATTCAAAAATATTTCCAGTTCTTCTTTAGATACTTCATCTTTTTTTGAAACGGTATCTTTACTCAAAGTAGCATAAAAAGTTTTTGCATCTAATTTTTTTAACCATTTTGCAGTCTCTTCAGCAGTTTCTCTATTTAGGTTTACACCTCTGTTTCCTCTTATAGCATATAACATTCTAAAATTTTTATATTTCATTTTAGATAACGTCTCTAATGTTACATCTATATTTTTAACGTTTGCATAATGATCATCAATTATCTTAAATTTTTCATCGTATATCATTTCAAATCTTCTTTCTACTCCGGAAAATGTTGATATTGATTTTTTTATAATATCTACATCAATATTTTGAACCAGTGAAATTATTATTGCAGCAACTGAATTCATTACGGATGAATACCCTGCTACAGATAAATTTATTTCAAAACTTTGTTTTTTTAATACAAAATCATTAAAATCAATATTTCTATTTACATTAAAGATATATTTCCCAAATCCTGTACTTAAATCCAATTCAGAAATTGAAAAATCATAATCATTGTTTTCTAAAGAGTATGTTATAACTCTTGCCTTAGTTTGAGTTAATAAATCCTTTATGTAATCAAAATCCATATTTAATATTGCAACTGCATTTTCAGAAGCTTCTTTTACAAGTTTTGATTTTGCTTCATAATATTTTTCAAAGCTTCCATGTTGATCTATATGTTCACGACTGAAATTATTAAATGCCACTATATTAAAATCAATATTTTTTACTCTATACAATTCTTCTGAAGAGGACGATACTTCCATTGTGACTTTTTCAATATTTTTTTTCAACATATCTCTAAAAAAAGATTGTAATTCTAAAGACTCAGGCGTTGTTAATACTGACGGAATTGTTATATCTGAATATTTAGTATATACTGTACCAATTATTCCTGTTCTGTATCCCGCATCATTATATATTTTATCAAGCATAAATGATGTTGTTGTTTTCCCATTTGTAGCTGTAATGCCTACGATATTTAATTCCTGAGAAGGATTACCATAAAAATTTCTAGAAACATTTGCAAGTTCAATTCTGGTATTTTCGACTTTTATTTGAGGAATTTCACAGTCTATAAAATCTTCTACTATAGCACAAACTGCACCTTTTTCATAAGCTTGTAAAATATATTTATGTCCATCCGTTATATATCCTTTTATAGCTACAAATAAGCTGCTTTCAGTTATAAATTTACTATTGTAACAAATTTTTTTAATATCAACATCAAAATCAATAAAATTCTTTGTATCTAATATTTCAATATTTTTTAATATCTTTCTTAAATTCATTTATCCACCTAAAAATCAAATTTTTCATATATTTTTTTCTTTACAGTAAAAATTTCGTCTTCTCTACTTAAATAATCTTTCATATTTCTAAAATTCATTATTGTTTTAAGTTTATTTTCATCAGGATAATATATTTTTGTAGAGCTGCTCATTCCAAAGCCTATAATACTATGTTTTTCTTCCATTATTAATACATTATATATCGATTCAAATCCATTTTTTGAATATCCTATATTTTCGCCATTACCAAGCATTCTTTTTTGTCTATACATATAATATGGATTATAACCTTTTATTTTAAGCTTATCTTTTGTCATTTCTATTATTGAATCTATATTCGATGAAAGCTTAATATTTTTATCATATATCTCAGAACCGTTTTTTATAGCAAGAGTATGAACTGTTATATTCTCAGGATTTAATTCTAAAATTTTATCAATACTATACTCCACATCGTTATACTTTTCTTGCGGAAGTCCTATTATTAAATCCATATTGATACTATTAAAACCAACTTTTCTTGCTAAATTATAACTATTATATATTTCAGAAATTGTATGATTTCTACCAATTAAATCAAGCGTTTTTTCTCTCATAGACTGTGGGTTTATACTTATTCTATTTACTTTATTATATTTAAGCATATCTAAAACATCAAAATTTATTGTATCAGGTCTTCCACATTCTACTGTAAATTCATCTGCAATCCCATAATATTTCAAAATGGTTTTAAGAATGCTTTCTAAATAATATATATCAATAGATGTAGGTGTTCCTCCACCGATATAAATGCTTCTCGGCGGATTTTTAAAATATTTAGATTCATTTATTAAATCACAAATTAACTTATCTACATATTTTTTTATAACATCCTTATTCAATTTTAGTGTTTGAAAGGAACAATATGAACATTTGCTCGGGCAAAACGGAATATGAACATAAATGCTATAACTGTTTTTATTAAGCGGATATATTATTTTTGATTCTAAATCCACAATATTCATAATAAGTTTTATAGATTCATCAGAAACTAAATAGGTGTTTTTTAAGATATTTTCAGCTTCAGTTCGGCTGTTTTTTTCGAGTAATTTAAATGCTAATTTAGTTGGTCTTATTCCGGTTAAAATACCCCATTTATTTTTTACTTCAAAATAATTTTCAAAATTTTCAAAAAGAATTTGCTTTATTAAAACTTTTTTATCTTTTAATGTTTCACATTTTGCAATAAAAACTTTTTTCTTTAAAAAATCACAACTTATTTCTAAAATATTTTTATCAAAATCGATATTAACAAAAATATTCCCTTCTTTTTCGTATGAAGGAAATTTTAATCTCAAAAATTCATATGCCTCATGTGCAACTGTTAAAATTTCACATACAACATTAATCATTTCTCATACTTCTTATAAATGGATTATTTTGTTTTTCGTATTCTATACTGCTTTCTGGTCCGTGTCCCGGTAAGACTATAGTGTTATCAGGTAATTGCATTAATAATTTAAGTGATTCTAAAATTGTTTCATAATCTCCACCAGGTAAATCAGTTCTTCCTATTGAACCGCAAAATAATGTATCTCCGGAAAATAAAACATTTCCAATTAATAAACATATTCCTCCCGGAGTATGACCCGGGGTAGATATAACTTTGAAATATTTATCTCCAAATGAAATTAAGTCACCATCTTTTACCAAAACATCAGCAGATATTTTATTAGGCTTTAATCCTAACACAAGATTTAATTCAGACGATCTGTCTTCAAGCATAATATTGTCGTCTCTACCTAAAAATGCCTTTACATTAAAATGTTTTCTAACATCATCAAGAGCTCCAAAATGATCAGGGTGAGCATGTGTCAATATTATCTTGTCAACCGTTAAATTTCTATCTTCAATCTCTTTTATAATAGCTCTAGCTTCTGCGCCCGGATCAATTATCACCGAATTATTATTCTTATCAAATATTATATAACAGTTAGTTTGATATGCACCTAAAGTAAGTCTGATTATTTTAAAATCCATAATTATCACCTAAAATTCTTTGTTACTGTCTAATAATATTGTAACAGGACCATCATTTATTAATTGTACTTTCATATCAGCACCATATTCTCCACCAAATGTAGAAATATTTAGTTCCTTTGCTCTTTCAATAAATTTATTATAATAATTTATTCCATCTTCAAACTTGGCAGCTCTAATATAACTTGGTCTATTTCCTTTTCTTACATCTCCATAAAGAGTAAATTGAGATACAACTAAAAGCTCTTTATTTTGATCTATAAGGCTTAAATTCATAACAGCATTTTCATCTTCAAAAACCCTTAAATTTAAAACTTTCTTAAAAATATATTCAAAATCCGAATCACTGTCATGCTCTTCAATTCCAAGCAATACTAATAATCCATTTCCTATTTCAGATATTTTTTCTCCTTCAACAGTAATACTTGCTTCTAGTACCCTTTGAACTACTGCTCTCATTTTTCCTCCTATGCTTTAACTCTATAAGCGTCAAATACATTATTTATTCTCTTAATTTTTTCAATTAATCTCACAAGTTCATCAATTGTATGAATTTCAACTACAATATTTAAGAATAAATCTCCATCTTTTGTTGATCGAGCATTTAAACTATGAAGAATTAATTTTGACTCATTTATTCTATTTGCAACATCAGAAATTACGTTAGATTTATCGAGTGCCTTTATTTCTATCTCAGCATTATAACTTGCGCCTTCTTCTGTTTCCCAAATTACATCTATTATTCTTGCAGATTCATCTAATACCTTTATATTTGTACAATCAGCTCTATGCACAGAAATTCCTCTTCCTATAGTTATATATCCTATAATATCATCCCCAGGAACCGGATTACAGCATTTTGCAAATCTAACTTTTACATTATCTACACCTTTTACAACAACTCCGCCCTTAGATGCTTTATTAACTCTTTGAGTTGTTTTAGGCAATACAGGTGTATCATCTTTGTTGTACTTTTTATATAAATCAACAAGTTTCGACATAACTTGATTAATAGTTATTGTCCCAAAACCTACTGCAGCATATAAATCATCTAAACTTTGTAAATTAAATTTATTTTTTACATCTTCTAACCAATCTTCTTTTACTATATCTGAAACTTTATATCCTAATTTTTTTGCTTCCTTTTCTATTGAGTCTCTTCCTCTTTCAATATTTTTATCTCTATCCTTAATTTTAAAATATTGACTTATTTTTTTCTTTGCTTGAGGACTTTTTACAATATTCAACCAGTCTAATGACGGACCGGAATTAGGATTAGTTATAACATCAACAATATCTCCGCTTTTAAGTTTATAGTTAAGAGGTACTATTCTTCCGTTAATTTTTGCACCGGTACACTTATTCCCAACTGCAGAGTGAATTCTATATGCAAAATCTATCGGTGTAGAACCTTCAGGTAAATTAATTACATCTCCTCTTGGAGTAAATATAAATACTTCATCCGCAAAAAAATCTATTTTTAGAGTCTCCATAAAATCATTAGGATCATTCAAATCTTTTTGCCATTCAAGTAATTGTCTAAGCCATGTCAAATTTTCATCAAACGAAGTGGATTTAGAAACCCCTGCTTTATACTTCCAATGAGCGGCAATACCATATTCAGCAGTTTGATGCATTTCAAAAGTTCTTATTTGTACTTCAAATGTTTCACCGTTATTGTCAATTACTGTAGTATGCAATGATTGATATTTATTGGGTTTAGGCATGGCTATATAGTCCTTAAATCTTCCTGGGATAGGTTTCCAAAGTGTATGCACTACACCCAAAACTCCATAACAATCTTTAATATCATCAACTAAAACTCTAACCGCAGATAAATCATATATTTCATCAAATGCTTTTCCCTTTATCTTCATTTTCTTATATATACTATAGAAATTTTTAGGTCTTCCATGTATGTCTGCATGTATTCCTATTTTATTTAAATTTTTTTCAATTTCTAAAGTAATTTTTGATATTAAAGCTTCTCTTTCGTGTCTCCTCTTATTTACCATTTCAACAAGCTGATAGTAATTTTCCGGATCTAAATATCTAAGAGATAAATCTTCCAATTCCCATTTAATTTTACTCATACCCAATCTATCAGCAATAGGAGCATATATCTCAAGTGTCTCAAGAGCCTTTTCGTGTTTTTTGGCATCAGTCATATATTCAAGAGTTCTCATATTATGAAGTCTATCTGCAAGCTTAACTATAATTACTCTTATATCTCTTGCCATTGCAAGAACCATTTTTCTAATATTTTCAGCTTGTTTTTCTTGTTTAGTTTGGTAATTAAGTTTTTTTAGTTTAGTAACTCCTTCTACTAAATCTGCAATCTCAACTCCAAATTCTTTCTTTATATCCTCATAAGTAACATCTGTATCTTCTATAGTATCATGCAATAAACCTGCTATTATTGTAGCGGTATCCATATTCATATCAGCAAGTATTAAAGCAACATTAAATGGATGAACTATATATGGTTCTCCGGAATTTCTTTTTTGTTTTTTATGATGTTCACTGGCTAAATTAAAAGCCTCTTCTATAAGTTCGACTTCTACTGACGGATTATATATCTTTATTTTTTCTAATAATTCCTCTATCATTTTACTCCCTCACTTACTCTATAATGACTTATTTTCAATTCTATATTGTCATTTCCTCTAAAACTATTTATCTCAGGAATATAAGTAATATCCAATTTAATATTATTTGTCATATTATTTTTCAATTTATATATTTCATCCTGATTATAATACTTTGATATTTTATCTAAAAATTCATCAATATTCTCAAATAGAATTGCATCCCTTTGAGTAATAGAATCTCCTATTACCATTTTTATTACATTCTTATTTTTTCCGAATACATTAAATTTTCTAATACTTAATTCTCTGGTTGCAAATAAAGGTTTAGAATTTCCATTTCCAAACGGATTTAATTTTTCAATGTCTGTAGCTAAAGATATATCTACATCAGAAAGATTAATTTGAGTATCTATATAAACTTTCTTAATTAAATCTTCTTTGGTAAGATTTGATTTATTATTTACGTCTATAACAAATTTTTTAAAATTTTCTTCTTCAAGACTAAGCCCACATGCCATAGCATGCCCACCAAATCTGCTTAACAGCTCTTTTGATGCAGATACATGTTCAAATAAATTAAATCCTTCAATACTTCTTCCTGAACCTTTTAATTCATCTTTTGATGTTGTAAGTATTATAGCAGGTCTATTGTATTTTTCTTTTATTCTACCTGCTATAATTCCAATAACGCTCTCATCTATTTCTTTATCCCTTAAAATCAAAACAGGAAATTTTTCTAATAAATTAAATTCATTTACTATCTTATCTATTTTTTCAAAGCCATCATCAGTCAATTTTTGACGCTTCGAATTAAGTTCTCTTAAATAAGTAGCATATTTCAAAGCTACATTATAATCTTCTTCCAATAACAACTTAACGGCAATATCTGCACTTTCAAGTCTGCCACTTGAATTTATCGTAGGACCTATTATAAAACCTATATGATACGCTGAAATTAAATTATTGCTTAAATCAGCAGCATTTATAATTGCTTTAATTCCACTATTTTTAGTTTTATTTAAATATTCCAATCCCTTAAAAACCAATACTCTATTTTCATCTATAAGCGGCATCACATCACATATGGTAGCTATAGCAACAAATTCTAAAAAATCACTATACAATTTCTCATCTTCAATTCCATTTATTTTATACAAATATGTTATAAGTTTATATGCAACAGTAGCTCCGCAAATTTCTCTAAATGGATATTTAGATGATTCTCTTTTAGGATCCACTATCGCAAGAGCATTAGGAAGTAATTCTTTTTTTTCAGTATCTACAGGAACTTCATGATGATCTGTAATTATTACACCTATACCGTTTTCAACAGCATATTGAATCTCATCTCTTGCCGCTATTCCATTATCACATGTTATTATTAAATCAATTCCATCTGTCCTTGCTTCATCTATTAATCTTAAATTTATTCCATATCCATCGCTTACTCTATTTGGTATCCTATAATCAACATTTGCTTTTAAATAACTAAGCCCCTTATATAATATGTAAGTGCTCATAACGCCATCTACATCATAGTCTCCAATAATTCTGATTTTTTTATTAGTAGCTACAGAATTTATAAGTATATTTGCAGCTTTTATCAAATCCGGTAAAAGTAATGGCGTATGAAGATCTTCTAAATTTGGATTTAAAAATTTTTCCAATTTTTCTTCTGTATCTATATCTCTATTAAAAAGTATATTACATATATATTTATTAATATTTAATTTTTCATAATCTAAAGTTAGGTCTTTTGTATTTTTAAGAAACCATTTTTCCATATAATCACCAAAAAGTTATCGTTATAATTAAAATTAAGTATACCACAAAATTAAATTAAATTAAATCTATTGTACTTTGTTAATCACGTATTTTATATATTTGTAAAAAATTTTATTTATAAATAGATTAAACTTGCTTAACACTTTCTGATTATTATTTTCTTCTTGCTTATAAAGCTTTAATTCTTTAATTTCATTAAACAATATTTTTACCGTAAAATTAAGTTTATTGCACAATATTACTTATTAATTATAATTTGTCTATGCTCTGTTATTTAACTTAAAAAAGCAGCAAATCTTTTTTGATTTGCTGCTTTTTTTAATACCACTTTATTCACTTTAATTAATTTTTCAAAAATATATATGTTAACTTTTACATGACAATATAATATTGTTATTCATTTGCAAGTATTGATATAGCACATTCTATTCTCTTCTTTTCCATTTCACAACCTATTTTATAAGGCTTTTTTAAATCATTATTTGCATAATATGCGTTTGCATGACATCCGCCGCTACAATAATATCTAGCCCAACACTCATAGCAATCTTCCTTTGTAAATACATTTGAACATTTAAAATTATCTCTTAACTCAGTATTTAGTATTCCTTCATCTACATTTCCAAGTTTAAATTGTTCTTCTCCTACAAATTGATGGCAAGGATATATATCTCCTTCCGGTGTTACAGCTACATATTCAGACCCTGCTCCACATCCCACAGTTCTCTTAATTATGCATGGTCCCTGAGTCAAATCTATCATAAAATGGAAGAACTTAAAATCAGGATCCTTTTTTCTGATTTCAATATAATCTTTACTCATTTTTTCATATTCATTTAATATCTTTTCAAGATGTTCTTCCCTAATTGCATATTCTTCTTTTTCATCTGTAACTACAGGTTCTATAGATGTTTTTTTAAATCCCAGATTGTAATATTCCATTAAATCTTGAGAAAAATCTAAGTTTTCATTAGTAAATGTCCCGCGAATATAATAATCTTTATCTCTTCTTTTATCTACTAACTTTTTAAATTTAGGAACTATAATGTCATAAGAACCTTTTTTGGAAATTGTCGGTCTCATATAATCATTAACACATTTTCTTCCATCTAATGAAAGAACTACATTATCCATATTTTCATTTATATAATCTATTACGTCATCTCTTAATAACACTCCATTAGTTGTAATTGTAAATCTAAAGTGCTTATTATATTTTTTTTCTTCATCTCTTCCATAATTAACTAATTTTTTTACTAATTCAAAATTCATTAGAGGTTCCCCTCCAAAGAAATCAACTTCTAAGTTTTTTCTATTTCCTGAATTTTTTAAAATAAAATCAAGTGCTTTTTTACCTGTTTCTTCGTCCATAAGAAGTCTTTTCCCATTAAAATCCCCTTGTGAAGCAAAGCAATATTTACATCTTAAATTACAATCATGAGCAACATGAAGACACATTGCCTTTACTATATTATCAGGATTATATATAGGCTTAAAAAGTCTTTTGTCTTCAGTAAACAAAACTTCATCTTCTTTTAAAGCATTAATCTCTGAAATAGCCTCTCTTATTGACTCATAATCGTATTTTAAAGCATATTTTTTATATAATTCAGATTCATCTAAACTTAAAAAATCTCCTATTAAATCATATATTATTTCATCAACTACATGAACTGAACCACTCGCTATATCTAATACTATATATTTATCATTTAAAAAAAATTTATGAATACTTCCCATTTTTCCCCCATTAATAAAATAAAAGGGTGGTTAACCCAACCCTCTTATTGATTAGAATTTTCGCACTTTTGATTTCCAACTGTGCAAGAAGTTTTGCAAGCAGATTGACATGATGTTTGACATTCTCCACATCCACCTTTTGCAAAAGTATCTTTTAATCTTTTAGTTGTTAATGTCTTAACGTGTTTCATAAGTACCTCCATTTAAGCCTTTAAATCATTCTTATTAGCTATTACCGAATTAATTCCCCATTTCATAACATCAATTCTTGATTTATTTCCTGAAGATTCAATTACAACATAGTCCTCTTTAACAAGAACAACTTTTCCAATTATTCCACCAATAGTTATTATATCATCTCCAACTTTAAGATTAGCTCTCATTGATTTTATTTCATTTTCTTTTTTCTTTTGAGGTCTAATCATAAAGAAGTAAAATACTATTACAACAACAACTAATGGACCTACCGAGCTTAACATTTGTGCTATTTTTGGATCCATATTAAAACTCCCTTCTTACTTTATTATAACCGTATTTATTATAAAAGTCATCTTTAAATTCCATGAAAGTATCATTTTTTATAGATTCTCTTATTTTTTTCATTAAATTAATTAAAAAATGTAGATTATGAATAGTGGCAAGACGCAATGCTAAAATTTCGTCTACATTGAATAAATGACGTATATATGCTCTCGAATAATTTTTACATGTATAACAATCGCATTCATCATCAATCGGAGTAAAATCATCTTTATATTTAGCATTTTTTATTACAAGTTTCCCTTTTGATGTAATAACAGTACCATTTCTAGCTATTCTTGTAGGTAATACACAATCCGCCATATCTATTCCTCTTTCAACAGCTTCAAATAAATAATCAGGAGAACCTACACCCATCAAATATCTAGGTTTATTCTTAGGCATGAAATCAGTTGTAAAATCAAGTATTTCATTCATCAGTTCAAGAGGTTCTCCAACACTTAATCCTCCAACCGCATATCCGGGAAAATCAAGTGCTACTAAATCTTTTGCAGAAATTTCTCTTAAATCCTTATACATTCCACCTTGTATTATTCCAAATAAAGCCTGATTATCAACATTTTTATGATGATCTTTACATCTCCTAGCCCATCGTGTAGTTCTATTCATAGAATTTAAAATATATTCATAACTCGACGGATATGGAGCACATTCATCAAAACACATCATAATATCAGAACCTAATGTATTTTGGATATCAACAGATATTTCCGGAGATAAAAATTTTTTAGATCCGTCAATATGCGATCTAAATTCAACTCCTTCTTCCGATATCTTCCTGTTGTTACTTAAACTAAATACCTGAAAACCTCCGCTATCTGTCAAAATCGGTTTATCCCAATTCATAAACTTATGAAGCCCACCAGCTTTTTCTATTATTTCCATACCCGGCTTTAAATATAAGTGATAAGTATTTGATAAAATAATTTGAGCTTCAAGCTCTTTAAGTTCTTCGGGCGTCATAGTTTTTACTGTCGCTCTTGTACCAACAGGCATAAATATAGGTGTTTCTATCTCACCATGAGTAGTTTTTATTTTGCCCAATCTTGCCTTGCATTCTTTAGACTCTTTAATAAGTTCAAATTCAAACATAAAATCTCCTAATATATAAACATAGCATCTCCAAAACTGAAGAACCTATACTTTTCTTTTACTGCTATTTCATAAGTATTCAATATCATACTTCTAGTTGCAAATGCAGAAACTAACATTACAAGTGTAGACTCCGGCAAATGAAAATTAGTTATAAGCGCATCTACGCACTTAAACTTATATCCGGGATGTATAAATATATCTGTCCATCCATTAGATTCTTTAACCATACCTTTATCATCTGCACAACTTTCTAAAGTTCTAATTGAAGTTGTTCCAACAGCAACAATTCTTCTATTTTCTATTTTTGCCTTATTTATTTCATCTGCTGTATCTTTGCATATCTCATAATATTCAGAATGCATATGATGATTAAATATGTCATCTGATTTAACCGGTCTAAATGTTCCAAGCCCCACATGTAATGTTACGTATACTATTTTAACGCCTTTGTCTTCTAATTTTTCTAAGAGCTCTTTTGTAAAGTGTAATCCTGCAGTAGGTGCAGCTGCTGAACCATCAATCTTTGAATATACAGTTTGATATCTTTCTCTATCTTCGAGCTTTTCAGTTATATATGGGGGAAGAGGCATCTCACCTAATTCATCTAAAATTTCTTCAAATATACCTTCATATATAAATTTTATAATTCTATTACCATCTTCCAATACATCTACTATTTCTCCGTTCAATCTTTCAGAGAAAAAGATTTTAGTGCCTACTTTAGCTTTCTTTCCCGGTTTACATAAACATTCCCATGTATCTTTCTCAATCTTTTTTAAAAGTAAAAATTCTATATGTTCTTGTCTATCAATTCTACTGCCAAAAATCCTTGCCGGCATAACCCTAGTATTATTTAAAACAAGGACATCTCCGGTTTTTAAATAATCATAAATGTCATAAAAATGCTTATGAACAATATCACCTGTGAGCCTATTTAATACTAAAAGCCTTGAATAATCTCTATTTTCTAAAGGATGTTGAGCTATTAACTCCTTAGGAAGCTCATAATTAAAATCTCTTGTCTTCATCTATAACCTTTCTACTATTTATTAAGTTCAACTCCAGGAAAATAGAAATGTATGATTTCTCTGTAACTTTTTCCTTCTTTTGCCATCTCAACAGCTCCATATTGGCTCATTCCTACACCATGTCCATAACCCTTACCATCAAATTTAAAACTACTTCCTAAATCAGAAACTGTAAACAAAGCACTTTTTATTTTAGTGTTTCCAAAAATATTTCTAAACTTATTACCTGTAATATTAACTGTTGAATTACTTCCAATCAAATCTACTTTTTTTATTCTTCCTGAATTATCATAATCTGTTATATTTATTGATAAAAGTTCTCCAATATTAATAGAATTATTTTTTAACATATCAGTCATTTTAGATTTATCTAAAGAATAATTCCAAGTGTATTTTAATGAATATGGATCTTCAATTACAGTTAAATAACTTAATCCATTTCCGCCCCAAACATCTTTGATATCTGCAGTACACCCTCCGGAAGATGCTCCAAAAATAGTATCGGCAACCTTACCTTCAAATGTAGCATATACTCCGTTAGTTTCATCTACTGCTCTGTTACTTTTATCTTTTTCACAACTTTTTCCACTATATACTTGAGAATTAGTTGTATCATCTAAATTGTATCCCAATTTTTTATATTTATTTATATTTTTTAATGCAAACCCTCTTGAACATATAGCTTGAGCTTTAAGTGCTTCTATTGGATATTCTGCTGATAATTCTTTTGGAACTACACCTTTTAAATAATCTTCAAGTTTAATATGATTTATAACTATAAGATTTCCTTTCAAATTTTTAAAATAAATATATCCTCTATATTCATTATTAACCTTCAAATAATCATCTGTTGCAAGCATCATAGCTCCGTCTTGTACTAAATCATTTGAATATATTTGTTCTTTATTTTTTAAAATTATTTTTCCCGACTTTAATACAGCAGTTACAGTTTTTGAATTTAAGTCAATTATCTTATTATAGTCTGCATCAACAAGATAGATGTTAGACTTTGACGTTACATTAATTTCACTACCTTCAGTATATGTTTTTCCGATTTTTATATTAAAATAAGTATCATCTTCAGCATAAACACTAAATGGTGTCAATAATAACATTATCAAAATCACTAAAAAATTTTTTTTCATAAAAAGTTCTCCTGTTCTCTATATTCTATTCCAAAATGATCATAAGCAGCCTTAGTAGGTACTCTACCTCTTGGTGTTCTATTTATAAATCCTATTTGCATTAAATATGGTTCATATGCATCTTCTATAGTAACTCTCTCTTCTCCTATTGATGCAGCTATTGCATCAATTCCAACAGGCCTTCCCATAAAATTTTCTATCATAGTACGAATTATCTTTCTATCCAAGCCATCTAATCCAAATTTATCTATATCAAGTAAATTTAATCCCTTTATTGCAACTCTTTTTGTTATTACTCCACTTTCCTTTACTTCAGCATAATCTCTAACCCTTTTTAGAAGCCTATTTGCAATTCTAGGAGTTCCCCTTGACCTGCAAGCTATTTCCATTGCACCTTCTTTTTCTATTGCAATATTTAAAATATCGGCAGATCTCATTATTATCTCAGTTAAACTGTCAATATCATATAATTCTAAATTTAATATAACCCCAAATCTATCTCGAAGTGGCGATGTAAGTTGTCCTGATCTTGTTGTTGCTCCAATAAGAGTAAACTTTTCAAGGTCCAATCTTATTGAACGTGCTGATGGTCCCTTTCCTATTATTATATCAAGAGCATAATCTTCCATCGCAGGATATAAAACTTCTTCAACAGATCTATTTATCCTATGAATTTCATCAATAAATAAAACATCATCTTCATTTAGATTTGAAAGTATACTTGCCAAATCTCCCGGTCTTTCAATTGCCGGTCCACTTGTTACTTTAACATTGACTCCCATTTCATTGGCTATTATATAACTTAAAGTAGTTTTTCCTAGACCCGGAGGTCCATTTAATAGACAATGATCTAAAGGTTCATGTCTATTCTTAGCGGCTTCTATAAAAATTTTTAATTTCTCAACAACTTTATCCTGACCAACATATTCACTTAACCATCTGGGCCTTAATGTATTGTCATTAGAACTGTCAAATGGAGTTATTGTAGGTTCAACCATTCTACTGTCTTCCATAACTACCTCCCCAACCTTTTAAGTGCTTCTTTTATCATCTTAGATACATCAAAATTCTCGTCAATCCCGGTAAGAGCCTTCTTAGCCTCATACTTATTGTAACCTAAACTAATCAAAGCTTCAACCGCAGGAGAAATATCTATTTCTTCTTTCAGGCTATTTTTTAATTCTTTAACGTCAAACCGAGTTTCAAAATTATATTTTGAAACCTTATCTTTTAATTCAAGAACTATTCTATCGGCTGTCTTCTTACCTATACCCGGAGAACTTGTAAGAGCCTTACTATTTTCATCAAGTATAGCAACTATTATTTGAGAAGCAGATAATGTAGAAAGTATACCCATACTCGCTTTAGGACCAACCGATGTTACTGATGTAAGTAAATCAAACAGTTTTCTTGAATCTTTATTCGCAAATCCATATAATGTCATACTGTCTTCTCTGATGATCAGTCTTGTATATATTTTTACTTCTTGCATAATTTCAAGTTGTTCAATATCACTCTGTGACATGTATACAATGTATCCCTTAAAATTATTTTCTATAACTATGTAATTGTCTAAAAGCTCGCTTATTATACCTTTTATATAATCTATCATCTATTTCATCCTAAACATGTCTTTAAACTTTAAGGAAGAAGCATGAGTTATAGCAACTGCAAGTGCATCTGCAACATCATCAGGTTTTGGAGTTTCTTTAAGTTTTAAGATAAATTTAACCATTTCCTGTATTTGTTTTTTTTCAGCTCTCCCATACCCTGCTATTGCTTGCTTGATTTGTAGCGGAGTGTATTCAAACAATTCTTTATGATTTAATTTTCCGCAAAGTATCATAACTCCTCTTGCATGAGAAACTGCCATTGCAGTTTTTGCATTCTTATTAAAAAACAACTCTTCAAATGCTATGTCATCCGGTTTGTATTTTTTTACTAAATCTTCAAGTTTTAAATAAATTTTTTCCAGTCTCAACGGAAAAGACATTTTACTATCTGTAGTAATAGCACCATAATCAAGTACTTTATATTTATTTCCCACCACTTCAATAATTCCATATCCAACTATCGCAAATCCCGGATCTATCCCTAATATTATCATAATCTATTACTAATAAAAAAACTAAGACAACAAATCTTAGTTTTTATTTATACCTCTTTAATACTTTGTCATTCACGCCTTCCCAATAAGCATTTTCATAAATCCTCATTGCATCTATACACAAAAATCTAACTATTTTTCTATCTAATCCATATAATTCTTTTTTAGAAAGATGTGAATTTGTTTCTTTAAACTTAACATCAGATTCATCAGTTATATCAAAATTAAGAACTAATTGTTTATCAACATGAGCATTTAAATTAAATACCTTTCTTTTTAAAAGATGCAAATTAAATTTAAATACTATATCATAAATAGTACGCCTTACTTTACTATCTCTTTTTAAATCTTTTAACATATTTTCTTTTAATTTTAATACTTCGTTATCTTTCACTTCATAATTAAATAACGTTCTTCTATAATATAAGTCTTCAATATTATAATTTTTAAATGTTATTATTTCTAATTTATTAATATTTTTAACTGCATTTGAACCTGCCCTGTATCCTTCTAAATATAAAAACAATTCAAACCTATTTACATCATTGTGAATAAGATTACTAAGATTATATGCTATAAGTTCTTTTCCTTCTTTATGCTTTAAAAACTTTATAATATCTTTTTTTAAATGCTTTAAAGAAATATAAGTAGGACATATAGTTTCTATAGAATTATCAACATCATACATATTAAGTAAAATATTAATGGATTCAGAATCATTATCATACAGAAACTTCTCAATTAAATATCTTTTTATATCCATAGAGCAAAAATTATAATCATATTTAGTTTCTTTAATTTTTGATATTGCTCCCATAAAAATTCCTCCATGTATCCATTAATGTTATTATACTATAAATAGTTACAAATGTGTAATTTTTATTAAAATTAAAGTAAAATTATATTTTGTTTTTTACATTCATCAATAATTTCAGGAGTCCAAACTGAAGCTTGCACCTCTCCTATATGTCTTTTTTCAAGGAAAAACATACAAAGTCTTGATTGTCCTATCCCGCCACCTATTGTATATGGCAATTTTTTATTTATTATATTTTTGTGATAATCCATACTCATTCTTTCTGTCTTATTTGATTCTTCAAGCTGATTTTTAAGCGATTTTTCATCGACTCTTATTCCCATACTGGAAAGTTCAAACGAATCTTCTATAACAGGATTCCAAAAAAGTATATCTCCATTTAATGACCAATCATCATAATCAGGACTTCTCAAATCATGCGGTTCACCAGATTTTAATTTATTCCCTATTCCAATTATAAATACCGCTTTTTTCTCTCTGCAAATTTCCCTTTCTCTTTCTTTACCTGTTAAATTAGGATACATATCTTCAAGTTCTTGGCTTTTTATAAAATATATTTCATCCGGAAGCTTTTTTTCAAAAACAAGTGGATACAATTGATTTATATACTCTTCCGCTCTTTTAAAAACTTCAAATATTTCTTTTACGACCGACCTTAAGAAATATTCATTCCTATCTTCTTTCTTTATAATCTTTTCCCAATCCCATTGGTCAACATATATAGAATGTATTTTGTCAAGTTCTTCGTCAGGTCTTAAAGCATTCATATCTGCATATATTCCCTCATAACATTTAAAACCATATTCTTTAAGAGCATTTCTTTTCCACTTTGCAAGAGATTGTACTATCTCAACATTTATATCATAATTTCTAATATCAAAACTAACAGCTTTCTCAAAACCGCTTAAATTATCATTCAATCCGGTTTCAGGTCTTACCATAAGTGGAGCTGATATTCTTGCCAAATTTAAACTATTAGCCAAATCTCTTTGAAAATAGTCTTTTAGTGATTTTATTGCCATTTGTGTTTCTTTTAGATCTAACTTTGTCACTTCTGAATTATTTCTCATATTACCTCCAAATAAAAATATCCCCTCATCAATGATGAAAGAATATTTACTAACTATTAATTAAGCAAATTGATATCCCATTTCTTCTGAATAATCTAAAATTGTCTCCACTATAAAATCTGTCATATTATAACTAAGTTTCATAGCATAATTTAAATCATTTGAAAAAGAATTTTCTTCCGACTTATAGTTATCAATAACATAATTAATATAATTTTTAACCGTAAAAAATAAACTATCTAACGAATTACATTCAATATTTATGCTATTAATAGAAATGTGGTTATTTTCAAAATTATATTCTTTTGCATAATCATTCAAATCAGACTCATATTTAATATGTTTTTTCATATTTCCAATAAAAGTCATTCGATATGCATGAGGGTAACATGTATAATCACATAAATAGTGTGAAATTATACCTATTCTTTTGCTCAAATACTTAATTAAAAATGAATTTTTATCACTATACAAGTCAGCATATCTACATATAAAAATTAAATTTACAATTTCTCCACAAATAAAATTTATGCTTTCTTCTTTATAATGTCTTTTAAACTTATAATATGGCAAATAATCCGGTGCAACAGCACCCCACTCCAGTTTATCCAAGTTAAGTTCTATTCCATATTCATATAAAATTTTATCATAAATTTTACCTGCAATTTTTCTGTGAGTTTCAGCTAATATTTTTAACACTCCCATCAAAAAATTTGTACTTATTTTAATATAATATATCTATTTTGTCAATCTTTTAGTATTTAATGTTTGATAAAACAGAATCTATTGTATCCCAAATATCAGAGGTTTCAAATCCTTTTCTCCAGCTTGCAATTCCAGCTAAATTATATTTATTTATAAGAGATGTTTTCCACTCTATTGATTTTGCATCTTCAATCCATATTTTATACAACTTGTCATTTTCGGAGTATTCTATATAGTCTTGTTTTGAAACATCATCCCAACTAATTGAACTGCCTTTTGATTCTATAATATTTTTTACTTGATTCATAGATAGCGAACTTGATTTTACATTGCTATCATTTTCACTCCACAACCTAGAATATAATGGTACACCTAAAACTAATTTTTCTTGTGGTATTTGCCTAAATAGAACGTTTAAATTACCTTCAACCCATTTATATTCAGCAACGGAACCTGCTTTTTTTGACGATGCCCAATGTTGGTCGTATGCCATTAAAATTACATAATCACAAAATCTCGCAAGTTCTTTTCTATTATATGGTTCTTTTGTAACATCACTTGAAATTTGTGGTGTAACATCTACACTAACTTTTAAACCCTCAGAATGAAACATGCCGGAAAGTTCTCTTACAAACTGCGTAATATTTTCTCTATCTTCAATTTTAGTGTTTTCAAAATCCACATTAACACCGGATAATCCGTATCTCTTTGCAAGTCTAAGTGTTTTTGTAGCTAAAATATATCTTGATGAACTCTTAGATAAAACTTCATGCGTTAAATCTGCATTAAATGAGTTATCTAAATAAGCCCAAACCTCAATTCCAAGTGCCTTATACTTATTTACGTATTCTTGATTGCCTCTGTCAATTATATCTAAATTAGAATTGGCTACAGAAAACCATGTAGGGCATATTACATTTAAACCTTTTATAGAAGTTATAGCATCTATACTTTCTTGACTTTGAGGCCCATATGTATAGTCCCATGTTAAATTGAGAGGCTTAACAGCCTCTCCATTATCAATTCCAATTTCTAATTTAAACTTATTTTTTGGAAATTCAACATCAAGAAGTGATTTTTTAATATATCCTGAATATCCATCAATTTCTCTAACTTTATAAAAATCTCCCTTTTCTCCATAAACATAAACTTTATTATCCCTCTTTAAAATTGATACTATCGGAGATTTTATGCTATCTTCCTCACGCATATTTAAGCCATCACCAGTAGGAATTCCTACTGCATATTCAATATCTTTTCTATCCATTACAAGAACTTTTTTATCTTCAATATATCTAAGAGATACCGGATAGTCATATATAAATATTTCTGAAGGAATTAAAACTTTTCCATCTTTCTCAATTACAGCAGATCTTAATCCTACTCTTTGATCATTCAAAAAAGCTTCATTAGCACCTAAAACTATTCTTTTTGTACCCTTAGTATTTACAAAAATTACAGCTTTTTCAGATTCATCATAAGATATTGTGTCGTCAATATATTCTTTTATAAAATCTAATGATAGATAATATTGTCCGTCAATCTTAGCAAAATCTTTTTTATCTATATCCTTATCTTCATAGATAAAACTAAATTCTTTATATTTAGTAGAAGTTTCACTTGAACCTCTTGAATTTAAAAAATAAAATCCTCCTGCCGCAAAAATAAGTAATATAAATATAAAACCAATAAAAAATTTTTTCATTTCATCATCCTCATTAATTTAATATCTTATATTATATAGCTTATGAATTAAAATTAAAAGCCTTTAATTAAAAAATAGGACTTATACAAGTCCCATATTTTAATTAATAATTTACTTTTTCCTTAACTTTAGCAGCCTTACCTTGTCTATCTCTTAGATAGTACAATTTAGAACGTCTAACTTTTCCCTTACGAACTATTACCAATTTAGCAATTCTTGGCGAATATAATAAGAATGTTCTTTCAACTCCAATTCCATAAGAAATTCTTCTTACAGTAAAAGTCTTTCTTGAACTTTCTCCTTGAATTTTAATTACAGTTCCTTCAAAAACTTGAACTCTTTCTCTTGAACCTTCTATAATTCTATAGTGAACTTGAACTGTATCACCAACACTCATCTTAGGTAAATCATTTTTTATTTGTTCTGCTTCAAGTGCTCTAATAATATCCAATTTGTTACCTCCCTTCAAACTCTATATCATTTAAAATCTTTTTTTCATAATCAGATAATTTATCTCTATCTAATAATTCAGGTCTTTTTTTCAGTGTAACCTTTATTGCTTCATAAATTCTATACTGTTTTATTTTTTCGTGATTACCGCTTAACAGAATTTCCGGAACATCATACCCATTAAAACTACTTGGTCTAGTATACTGAGGATACTCCAAAATTCCATTATAATGAGACTCTATGCTGTATGATTCATCAGAAGACAAAACTCCCGGAAGAAGCCTTGTAATTCCATCAATCAGCACCATAGACGGTATCTCCGCTCCAGTTAATACATAATCACCTATAGAAATCTCTTCATCAACATAATTTTCTATTATTCTATTATCTATTCCCTCATAATGTCCATTAAGAAGAACCAGATGCTCAATTTTCGAAAGTTCAATTAACTTTTTCTGTGTTAATGTCTTTCCTTGAGGTGATAAATAAATTACCTTAGAATTTTCAGATTCAACAGATTTTATTGCTCTATATATAGGCGGTGCCATCATAACCATACCTGGCCCTCCTCCATAAGAATAATCATCAATCTGCCCATGCTTATTTTCAGAAAAGTCTCTAATATTTACAGTATTAATCTCTATTTTACTTTCTTCAATAGCTCTTCCTACAATACTATAATTTCGGAGAGCATCAAAAAACTCAGGAAAAAGTGTAAGAATACTGAACTTCAATTAATCAACCCCTCTATAGGGTCTATAACAATAATCTTATTATCAATATCAATCTTTTTTACAAATTGTGAAACAGCAGGAATTAAAGATTCGCCTGTTTCAGATTTTAATAAATATAAATCATTTACAGGATTTTCTATAACGTCTTTAATTTCTCCAAGTTCATTATCATTCAAATCAAATACCTTACATCCAATTATGTCATTTATAAAAAAGGTATTTTCTTCCAATTCAATCCTATCAGCATCATCAATATATAAAAACTCATCTTTAAATCTAAGTACATCATTTATATTATCAATGTTTTTAAATTTTAAATATACAAATCTATCATCATAAGATACATTTGATACTTCAAATTCTTCAAGATTTTTGCCGATAAAAACAGTAATCAAATCCGAAAATCTATGAACCGAACTTGTTAGTGGAAAAATTTTAACTTCTCCTTTTATTCCCCTTGTATTGATAATCTTACCGATTATTGTACACTCACTTAATTTCTTCAATTTCTAAATTAACCCTTATATTTTCCTTAAGAGAAATAGCTTTTAAAATAGATCGAATAGCCTTTGCAATCCTACCTTGTTTTCCTATAACCTTTCCCATGTCACTTTGTAGAACACTTAGAGATATAACTAACTCATCATTCTCTCTATGTGATGTAATCTTTATAGAATCGGGACAATCAACTAAAGATTTAGCAATATATTCAACTAATTCAACCATTTGATTCCTCCATACAAAAGATTACTCAGCATCTTCTGTCTTTACTTCTTCCACTTTAGCTTCATAAACACTATTTTCTTTAAACAATCTATCAACAGTATCTGTTGGTTTAGCACCGTTTTTTATCCATTTATTTGCTTTTTCTGAATCAACTACAACCTTTTTAGGTTCAGTTAGTGGATCATAATAACCAATTTCTTCAATAAATTTTCCATCTCTCGGACTACGAGAGTCTGCTACAACTATTCTATAGAAAGGATTCTTTTTAGCTCCCATTCTTCTAAGTCTAATCTTAACTGCCAATTAATTCACCTCCATTAAAAAAACTAAATTTATATAAAATAAATTCCAACTACTTAAAATGAAAAAGGCATTTTAAATCTCTTCTTTTTCATTGTCTTTCCCATATTTCCAAATTGTTTCATCATTTTTCTGAGATCTCTAAATTGTTTTAAAAGTTTATTTACATCAACAGGTGATGTACCACTTCCTTCAGCAATTCTCTTTCTTCTGGAAATATCTATAATTTCCGGCTTTTGTCTTTCTTCCTTTGTCATGGATTTTATAATAGCTTCAACTCTTGCAAATTCTTTATTATCAATATTAATTCCCTTAAGCATTTTATTATTCATACCCGGAAGCATTCCGAGAATATCCTCAAGAGGTCCTAAATTTTTCATTTGCTCAAGCTGATCTAAAAAATCATCAAATGTAAAAGTCTGGTTTCTAATCTTCTGTTCAAGCTCAATAGCTTTCTTTTCATCTACTGCCACCTGCGCTTTTTCAATTAAACTCAAAACGTCTCCCATTCCAAGTATTCTCGATGCCATTCTGTCAGGATGAAAAACCTCAATTTGATCAAGTTTTTCTCCCATAGCAATAAACTTTATAGGAACATCAGTAACAGCCCTTATTGAAAGTGCAGCTCCACCCCTTGCATCTCCATCAAGCTTGGTGAGTATAACACCACTCAATTTTAAAAGCTTATCAAATGAATCAGCAACATTAACAGCATCCTGACCTGTCATAGAATCTAAAACAAGCAATACTTCAGATGGATTTGTCTGTTCATTCATCCTAAGCAATTCTTCCATAAGAGATTCATCTATGTGAAGTCTGCCGGCAGTATCTAATAAAACAACATCATTCCCATTTTTTTTAGCATGTTCCAAAGCTGCCTTGGCAATCTCAACAGGATTTATTTTATCTCCCATAGAAAACACAGGAACATCAACACTGCTTCCAACTATCTGCAACTGTTTTATTGCAGCCGGTCTATATACATCGCATGCAACAAGAAGTGGTCTTTTACCATTTTTCTTCATTAAATTAGCAAGCTTAGCAGAAGTTGTTGTCTTTCCTGCACCTTGAAGTCCACACATCATTATAACGGTAGGCTTCTTAGAATAATCTATTTTAGCTTCACCTTTACCCATTAAAGAAGTGAGCTCTTCATTTACAATCTTTATAACCTGCTGTCCCGGAGTTAAGCTCTCAAGTACCTCAGAACCTAATGAACGTTCCTTGACACTCTTTATAAAATCTTTAACTACTTTGAAATTTACGTCTGCTTCTAAAAGAGCAAGTTTAACCTCTCTCATGGCAGCATCAATGTCTTTTTCAGATAGCTTTCCTTTTCCTCTCAGCCTTGACAGTGTATCTTGTAATTTATCCGACAAAGATTCGAATACCATCAATACACCTCCTCTTTATCAAAAATTGTGGAATATATTTTTCTCAATGTTATATCATCAACACTCTTTGAATTATTTTTAAATTCTGAAAATAAATCTCTAAGCAAAGCAAGTTTATTTAATCTTTCTTCATAGCTTTTAACTAAATCAAGCTTTTTCTCATAATCAATTAATTTTTGTTCTGCCCTTTTAATATTATCCGATACCGCCTGTTTAGAAATACAAAGTTCTTCCGCAATTTCATTTATAGAATAATCATATATATAATACATAGTTATTGCTCTTTCTTGCTTTTCAGATAATAGCTTTCCATAAAAATCTAAAAGAATATTTATTTCAATTACTTTATCAATCATAATATCACCACAATCACTTACGGTCAACCTTTTTCATTGACCTTATTAATTATACTTAACAAGCTATTTTATGTCAATATATTTTTAATAAATATAAAAATTTTTTATTATTTATATCTTCATTTACATAAAACTCACTATTTATATAAAATATATTAATAAAAACTCTTAGAGACACTACCCTAAGAGTTTTTATTCTATCACTTATTTTTAATTTGTAATTTCTTTTGATTCTATTTCAGATTTTAAAATATTTATAAATTCTTCCACTTCACAATCTTTAATTTCTTCGCCGTTTCTCTTTCTTACCGAAAGTTTACCTGAATTTACTTCTTGTTCTCCAACTACAAGCATATAATTTATTTTCTTTAGCTGTGCTTCTCTTATCTTGTATCCAACTTTTTCTGCTCTCTCATCTAAATATACTTTTAAACCTGCATTTTTAAGTTTTATTTCAAGTTCTTTTGCAAATTCGGCAAATTTTTCAGATACAGGTATAATTTCAACTTGTATCGGAGACAACCACAATGGGAATTTTCCCGCAAAATGTTCTATCAATATTCCCATAAATCTTTCAACTGATCCGAGTAAAGCTCTGTGAAGCATTACAGGTCTTGCTTTTTCTCCCTTTTCATTTATATATGTCAAGTCAAAATTTACAGGCATTTGGAAATCCAACTGAATTGTTCCACATTGCCATGTTCTTCCAATAGCATCTTCAAGATGAAAGTCAATTTTAGGTCCATAAAATGCTCCGTCTCCTTCATTGATAGAATATTTGATATTTTTCTTTTCAAGAGCTACCTTTAAACTTTCTTCCGCTTTATTCCAAGTTTCAATATCTCCCATAAAATCTTCCGGTCTTGTAGAAAGTTCAACTGAATATTTAAATCCAAATGTTGAATATAAATAATCGGCAAGATCTATCATCTTAAATACTTCTTCTTCAATTTGAGATGGCAAGCAATATACGTGAGCATCATCTTGAGTAAATGTTCTTACCCTAAATAGTCCATGAAGTGCTCCTGACAATTCATGTCTATGAACTTGTCCAAATTCAGAAAGTCTTATTGGGAGCTCCCTGTATGAATGAGGATTTGTAGAATATACTATTGTAGAGCCGGGACAGTTCATAGGCTTTACAGCATAATCTTCTCCATCTATTTTTGTAAAATACATATTTTCTTTATAGTGATCCCAGTGTCCTGATCTATGCCATAGAGCTTCATTTAAAATGATAGGAGTTTGTATTTCTCCGTAGCCGTTCTCAATTAAAACATTTCTCCACCAACCTAATAGTTCATTTCTAAGTATCATTCCATTAGGATGGAAAAATGGGAATCCCGGACCTTCATCATGCATTGTAAATAAATCAAGTTCACGTCCAAGTTTTCTGTGATCTCTCTTTTCCGCTTCTTCAATTCTCTCTATATATTCATCAAGCTGTTTTTTCTTTTCAAAAGAAATTCCATATATTCTTTGAAGCATTTTATTATTTTCGTCACCTTTCCAATATGCACCTGCTATTGAAAGTAACTTAAATGCTTTAATTGCTTTAACATTTTCCAAATGAGGACCTTTGCATAAATCATAATAGTCGCCTATTTTATATATACTTATATTTTCATCCTCTATACCTTCTATCAACTCAAGTTTATAATTTTGTTCCAAATCCTTAAATAGTTTTATTGCTTCCGCTCTTGGTAAGGATAATTTTTCAACTTCATATTCACTTTTTATAATTTTTTTCATTTCTGATTCTATCTTTTCAAGATCTTCAGGAGCAAATCTGTGTTCAACATCTATGTCATAGTAAAATCCATTGGCAATCGATGGTCCTATGGCAAATTTACTTCCGCTAAATAAATTTTTTATTGCATAAGCCATAACATGTGATGTTGTATGCCAAAAAATTTGTTTTCCCTCTTTATCATCAAATTTAAGAACTCTAAAATCGCAGTCACAGGAAACTAAATCTTTCATTCCTAAAGTTTCTCCGTTAACTACTGCTCCTACTGCAACTCTTGCAAGTCCCTCTGAAATATCCATTGTTATCTCTTTTACAGTTTTTGAGCATTCATATACTTTTTCTGAGCCATCAGGCAATTTTACTATCATTTTTACCTCCAAATAAAAGAGGTTTATCATCCGAAAGGACGATAAACCGTGGTTCCACCTTAATTATTCCTTAATCATCTTATCGCGACTAACACGCCTCGCATTACCAAGGTACTCAGGGTTAGTTTTCAAATAGCTTTACTTAAAGAACTTTCAGCTGATGTTCTTCTCTCTGTGAAGATATTTCTATTCTACTTATCCCATCTACGTAAAATATTATTGATATAATAACATAACTTATTTAAAAAGGCAACTATCTAATTTCGAGAATACTTCCATAATCTTCAATGGGCTCATCTGTCAAAATAACATATTCTTCATTATTTCGTTCTAAAAATTCAATCATTTTTTTATAACTGCTGTGATTTTTAAAATCTCCCGTAAACATGATTTTATTATCTAAAAATCCGGATGCTCCGCCTATAAATCCGTAATTAAAACCTCTAAGCACTATCTGCCCATGTTCTATTAAAAGTATATTAAAAATCTCTTTAAGTTTATTATAAATGTTATCATCAGATGTAATTAATGAATTTTTGCCTATAAGTATGTTACACTTAGTATACCCTTGTCTAACATTTATAAACTTATAATTTCTATCTTTATAATAATTTATTACTTTCTTGTCCGTATAAGATAAGTTATGTATAAAATATCCATTATAAGTAACAAAATTCAGCGCTACATCCAAAGGATATTTTTTATCAAGAATTTTTTCAGTTTCTATTAAATTATATCCTTCAAAATATTTTTTATAATAATCAATATTTTCTTTATCACAAATAATATCCCTGTTTTCTAATGGTCTTAATAACATATCAGGATGACAATTTATACCATCAAGCAATTTTTTATTTTCTGTGGTATATATTAATTCGTATCCCATTTTTAAAAGTTTATTTTTTAGTTTTGAATTTATATTTTTATCTACTACAAGTCTTGTCATCTGTTCATTTCATAAAATAATATTGAAGCAGCAACATTTACATTAAGAGAGTTTATCTCTTCAGACATTGGAATATAAATTTTTTCATCACTATAAGAAAAAACTTCATCACTTACTCCTTTTGCCTCGTTTCCGAATGTAATTACAGAATTTTCAGAAAATTTGTATTCATATGATGCCTTTGCATTCTCAACTGAAGTTGATATTATTTTAAATCCATTTTCTTTTAATTTTAAAATTTCATTTTTGCTCTCTACTATATAAAGTTTAACCCTAAAAACCGATGCCATTGTAGATCTTATTAATTTCGGATTATATAACTCAACTGTATTTTTAGATAATATTATGCCGTCTAACGAAAAAGCATCAGCAGACCTTATTAAGCAACCTACATTTCCCGGATCTTGAAGATCATCTAAAAAAGCATATTTACCATTTTCTATTTCATTAATTCCATTAATGTGTATATGTTTAAAATACGCTATAATTCCTTGTGAATTTTCTGTATCAGTGAGCTGTTTAAAAATAGTATTTTTAAAATAATATATCACCACATTATTTAACTGATACTTTAAAATAAGATCGGTTACTATTGATTTATTAAATGTATCTGATACTGCGATATACATAGGTATTTTGTACTTTAAAGCTTCTTCTAATACTTTTATTCCTTCTACAAAAAAAATTTTATCTAATGTTCTTTGCTTCTTGTTTAAAAGAGACTTTAAATATTTGAAGCTTTTATTATCTTTACTTTCAATAATCAAATCATTTTTCATTTAAATTAAACTTATCCTTTATTCCTTCTATAAAATCTTTGTTTTTTTCATATTTAATTATATTTTGAAGTATAAATTCCGTAACGTCTTCTGTAGACTCTTTATTCATAATACGTCTAATTGTCCATGCAAACTCAAGCTCATCATTATTTAATAAAAGCTCCTCTTTTCTTGTTCCGCTTTTATATATGTCAATCGCCGGAAATATTCTTTTTTCAGAAAGTATTCTATCAAGGTGAACTTCCATATTTCCAGTTCCCTTAAATTCTTCAAATATTATATCATCCATTTTTGAACCTGTTTCTATAAGTGCTGTAGCAAGTATGGTAAGGCTTCCCCCTTCTTCAATATTCCTTGCTGCTCCAAAAAATCTTTTCGGTTTATGCAAAGATAATGGATCAAGACCACCCGAAAGTGTTTTTCCACTTGTTGGTGTTGTTAAATTATATGCTCTTGTAAGCCTTGTAAGTGAATCTAAAAGTATGACCACATCTTTCTTTTGCTCAACTAATCTCTTAGCTCTTTCTATAACATTTTCTGCAACTTTGATATGATTTTTAGGTTGTTCGTCAAATGTAGAATATACTACATCCCCTTTAACTGAACGCATCATATCTGTAACCTCTTCAGGTCTTTCATCGATTAATAAAACTATCAATTTTACTTCAGGATAATTTTTTGAAATAGAAGATGCTATTTTTTTTAAAAGAGTTGTTTTTCCGCTTTTAGGCTGTGATACTATAAGTCCTCTTTGCCCTTTTCCTATTGGTGAAATTAAATCTATAATTCTTGTTGCAATATCAGATGAATCACTTTCAAGTATAAGCTTTTGTTTTGGATATATTGGAGTTAAATTTTCAAAATAAGGTCTATTTATACATTTATTAGGTTCAAATCCATTAACACTTTTTATATAAATCAGCGCATTATAACTTTCACCAGGTTTTGAAGGTCTTATTACTCCTACTACCTCGTCACCATTTCTAAGTCTAAATTTTCTTATTTGAGATGGTGATACATATATATCTCCTTCTCCCGACAAATAGTTATTAACCCTCAAAAATCCATAACCATCTTGGTGTAAATCTAAAATTCCGCCAACATAATTTATATCTTCCATCTCTTCAATAATTTCAGTAGCATTATCAGATAGATCTTCTACATTTATGACTTCCTCATATTCGATTTTTTCTTCTAAACTATCTAAAAAATCGTCATAATATTCGTCAAAAGTTAGATCTGTTTCTATATTTTGTATCTTTAAAATCTCTTCAACTAATTCAGTTTTTCTATATTCATAGGATTTTTTAATATTTAAATTATCAGCCATATCTCTTAATTGGCTCATTGTCATATTATTTAACTTGTTTTTGTTTTGAATTTGAATATCTTGATTTGATTGTGTAAGTAATATATTTTTTATTAATTCTTCTTTTTTTAATTTATAACTATGAGATATTCCGTTATTTGTTGCTATATCTCTAAGTTCTGCTACAGATAATTTTTCAAGCTCATCTTTTTTATATGAAAATATCATAGGTTTTTTTCCCTTAACTATGTAATTATAATAATCTCCTCTCGTAAGTGAACTATGGTCTTTAAGTCCCATAGAAATTGCAATATTACGCAAATCTTCAATCGGCTTACTGTCTAAAATTTCATTATTTTCTATTTTTTTCTCCATATATACTCCTAAAGGCACAAGGCCTGAATATTATTTAGCATATTCAGGCTTTTGTGATAATTTGTGATTTGATTTAATAGTTCTTACTGTTCCGCTCGGAAGTCTAAGCACTAATGTTTCAGTCTTGGCTGAATCTTTTCCGAAAAATTTAACTCCATCTAAAATTTCTCCCTTAGAAACTCCTGTTGCAGAAAATAAAACTTCATTTCCCTTTACAAGATCATCAATATAGTAAATTTTTTCTAAATCACTATTTAAATCTTTACATCTATTCATTTGCATTTCATCTGTAGGATGAAGTCTTCCCTGAAAATCTCCTCCTAAACATTTAAGAGCTGCTGCTGCAATAACTCCTTCAGGAGCTCCGCCCATTCCCATTATAAGATCAATACCTGAATCTTCAAAACAAGTTTCAATAGCAGTAACTATATCACCATCAGAAACTTTTTTTATTCTAGCTCCTATAGATCTTATTTCTTCTACTATTTTTTCGTGTCTTGGTCTATCCAATATGGCAACTGTTATATCTTCAATGTTTTTATCAAGAGCTTTAGCTACCCTCTTAATGTTTTCTGTAGGAGTATCATCTAAATTTATTTGACCTTTCGCTTTTGGACCACATGCTATTTTATCCATATAAACATCAGGCGCATTCAATAAACATCCTCTTGGTGCAACTGCAACTACCGCAATAGCATTATTCATTCCCTTTGCTATTGATGTAGTTCCGTCAAGCGGATCTACTGCAATATCGACTTTATCAAATTCTTCGCATGTTCCTCCGATATGTTCCCCTATATAAAGCATAGGAGCTTCATCAATTTCTCCTTCTCCAATTACTACTACACCATCAATTTCAACAGTGTCAAACATTCTTCTCATTGCGTCAACTGCAGCTCCATCAGCAGCATTTTTGTCTCCCTTTCCAAGAAATTTTGCTGCAGAAAGTGCAGCAGCTTCAGTTACTCTCGCAAGATTAAGTGCTAAATTTCTGTTCATTCTAAAAATCTCCTTTTGTTCTAACATCTCTAAAATCTTTCAAAAACCTCTCTATACCAATCTCCGTAAGGGGATGAGTAGTCATTTGTTTAAATACTTTATAAGGTATAGTTGCTATATCTACACCACTTTTTGCACATTCATAAACATGAATTGTATTTCTTACAGATGCAGCTATAATTTCTGTTTCTATTCCGTAAATATTGAATATTTCACTTAAATCTCTTATTAATTCCATTCCATCTTGTCCTATATCATCAAGTCTTCCTACAAACGGACTTACATAGTTTGCTCCTGCACTCGCTGCAAGAAGTGCTTGATTAACAGAAAAAATTAATGTTACATTTGTTTTTATTCCTTTTTTTGAAAGAATATTAACCGCCTTTAAACCTTCTTGTGTCATAGGAATTTTTACTATTATATTTTTGTTTATTTTAGAAAGCTCCATAGCTTGAGTAATCATAGTTTCGCTGTCAAGAGCTGTTACTTCTGCAGATATCGGTCCGTCTACTATTTCTGCAATTTCTCTAACTACATCTTCAAAAACTCTTCCCTCTTTTGCTATAAGACTTGGATTTGTTGTGACTCCGGATATAATTCCCCAGGAATTAATCTCCCTTATCTCATCTAAATTTGCAGTATCAATAAAAAATTTCATAATTTATCCTCTTTCTACTAAAATTACAACAGCCTCTGCTGATATTCCTTCTTCTCTTCCTATAAAACCAAGATGCTCGGTAGTAGTTGCCTTTACAGATATATTTTTAATATCTGTATTTAAAATATCCGCTATTGTTTTACGCATAGCAAGTATATGATCTTTTAACTTTGGTCTTTGTGCTGCAACGACAGTATCAATGTTTCCAATTTCATATCCTTTATCTATCATTATATCATAAACTTTTCTAAGAAGTATTTTAGAATCAATATCCTTATATTTATCATCTGTATCAGGAAACAATTTACCAATATCTCCAAGTGATAATGCTCCTAAAATGGAATCCATTATTGCGTGAATTAATACATCTGCATCAGAATGTCCAAGAAGCCCTTTTTCATATTCTATCTCTATCCCTCCGAGAAAAAGTTTTCTATCTTCTACAAGTTCATGAACATCATATCCTATACCTATTCTCATGTTACCTCCTAAGTATTATCCTTATTAATAGCCTCTGCAATAATTAAATCTTCCGGAGTAGTTATTTTTATATTATTATAGTCATTTAAAATAAGCTTTACTTTTCTATTTGTCTTTTCTACCAAAGAACAATCGTCGGTTCCATAATATCCTTCATCATAAGCCTGCTTATATGCTCCAATAATTATATTTTTTAAAAATACTTGCGGAGTTTGAATTGCCCAAAGTTCTGCTCTGTTTGGAGTATAATCTACAATTTCGCCATTTAATGAAACTTTTATAGTATCCTTAACCGGATTTGCAAGAGTACAACTTCCAGTTTCAAAAACAGACTCAATAGCATAGTCAATTTTAGCTACATCAACAAAAGGTCTTGCCCCATCATGTGTCAAAACTATTTTTGTATCATCCGGCATATTAATGAGTCCATTATAAATTGAATCTTGCCTTTCTTTTCCACCATATACAAGCTTAAACGGCTTATTAATTCCATACTTACTTATAATTTCTCCAACATAATTTATATCTGAGCGCCTTATTATTAAAATAATAAAATCAATATATTTAGAAAATTCAATTTTTTTAATCGTATGAGCAAGTATCGGAATATCATTTATAGATAAAAACTGTTTATTCAAACTATTTTTCATCCTCTTACCCATACCGGCAGCAGCTATTATTGCCGTTACATAATTATCCTTATACATTTTTCTCCTACTTATTTAACTGACTAAGTGAATAGTTTATAATTTCCTGTGCCATAGGAGCAGCAACTTCTCCACCAAGTTGGTCTACATTTTGAATTACAATTGCAACTGCAATTTGAGGATCTTCGGCCGGCGCAAAACCTATAAACCATGCATTATTAATAGATTTTTCAACTGAACGTTGTGCAGTTCCTGTCTTTCCTGCTACCTGCACATTTCTAAGTGCAGCACTTTTACCGGATCCTTTATTTACAACATTTATCATCATTTCTCTAATTTGATTTGCCGTTTCTACTTTCATTGCTTCTGATAAAACTTCAGGTTTGTTTTCTAATATAGTATTCCCCGCATTATTAGTTACTTTAGAAACTAAGTACGGCTTCATCATTTTCCCTTCATTAGCAACTGCAGATGCTACCATACACATTTCAAGCGGTGTTGCTCCAATATCCGCTTGTCCTATACCTGCAGATGCAAGTGCCTGATTATCCCAATCTTTATACTTACATTTTGATATTGCGAGCTCTGTTGTAGTTGTATTTAGGTCAAATTGAATTTTTTTGTTGAACATAAATTTTTCAGCAGTTTCACCAAACTTATCTTTTCCAACTCCTATTGCTTTATTTGCAAAATATGTGTTCACTGAAAAAGTGAATGCTTCCATTAAATTTATATCTCCATATACCATATTTTTAGAGTTTTTTATTGGATAACCGCCCAATTTTTCTTCACCGATATCAGTATAATCTTGATTTATTCCACTTTCTATTATTGATGCCGCTGTAACTATTTTCATAGTTGAACCGGGAGTATATAATCCTTGAATTGCATTATTAAAAAATGCTCCTTCATTTCTTTCAACTATTGCAGCATAATCTTTGTCTATAGACTCGACATTAAAATCAGGATAAGAAACTAAAGATAAAATTTCTCCTGTTTTTGGTTTCATTACGACTATAGCGCCTTTTTCTCCAAGTTCATCAAGTAAATCTCTTGATCTTTGTTGTATATTGGTATCTGTTGTAAGAATCAAATTATTTCCTGCATTAACTTCAATTCTCTTATCAAAAAATGCCCTTATCGCCTTTAATGTATTACTTCCCTCTCTTCCAAGTAAGTACTTATTATAACTTGATTCAATCCCCGAATTTCCTCTAACTTTACTGGAATATCCAACTAAGTGAGAATAAATTGTAGGGTATGGATAATGTCTTTGGTACTTATATTTTTCTCCATCTGAATATGCTAACACTTCTCCATTTCTATCAGATATGCTTCCTCTTTTTATTTCGGCAACTTTTAACACATCTCTTCTGTTTGCAGGATTATCTATAATTTTAGATGCTTTAAAAACGGTAAAGTAACTTAAATATAATATCAAAGACAAAAATAAAACAATTAAAAAAACTAGTAATGTCAATATTTTTTTGTTTTCTTTTACGTCCATTCTACACCTCATTATACTTATAAGACATATCTTCACTTGCAACTTGAAGTATTCCAAGCGCTATACAACTTGAAATCATTGAAGATCCCCCATAAGACACAAACGGCAAGGTAATTCCTGTCATTGGAATTAATTTAATTACCCCACCTATATTTAAAAATGTCTGTACTGCAAAAAGTACAGCAACACAAATTGATATAATTCTATAAAACTTATATTCTTGGCTTATCGCAATTTTTATACCCCTATATGTCAATAGCATAAATAGCATTATTATACCTATTCCTGTAAAAATTCCCATTTCTTCACAAATTATAGGAAATATAAAATCAGAATATCCAACAGGTATCAATTTTGGATATCCAAGTCCAATACCTGTTCCAAAGAATCCTCCCTCACTAATAGCAAATAGAGATTGAACTATTTGACTTCCTTTTCCATAAATTTTATCAGGTGTCCATGGATTTAACCAAATATCGACACGAACTCTAACGTGGTTAAAAATTAAATATCCTAAAACTGCTCCTGCTATCATTAATGCTATATTGACAAGAATTACTTTTTTATTATCTTCATAAACAAATTGAATCCCGGTAAATATTGCCAAAAATATGGCTGCTGTTCCAAGATCTTTTTGAATAAACAACAAGCCTATTAAAAAATAGATAATTATCATTAATGTATATGGTTTAAACCTAAATTTTTTACTTATTTGATATTGGAAACTGGTATAATATGCAGCTACTAAAAAAATTACTATTATTTTAGTAATTTCTGACGGTTGCATTGAAAAGCTTCCCATGGATATCCAGTTTTTTGCACCCATCCCTTGATCGGTACCAAAAACTGCAGTAATTAAAAACAAAAATATTGAAATAGCAAAATAATGCAATGTATATTTTTCAAGCCTTCTGAAAACTCTCATTGCAAAATAAGTAATATAAAATAGTGAAATTCCCACTAATGACCAAACAATTTGTCTTATTCCAAGACTTGGATTTATTCTATATATAGTTATTATGCCTATTGATAAAAGCATAGAAGCTATTAAGAATAAATAATTATCTCCGGTAGAAACTCTACCTAATATAAAATTTGAAATATATAATATTAAAACAAGACCTGTAAATAAAAGTACAATGTATTTATCTACATGTTTATTATTAAAAAAGAATAAAAGTAAAATACTCAGTAATTCAAATGCCAATAATAAATCTCTTGGGCGTCTTGTTTTTAAAACCTTTTCTAACATGTTACCCCCTATTATCGACGAAAATAAATTGGATAAATCCGACACCTATTTTATCTCCATTTCTAAGCTCTATAATATCATGAACTTCTTCTCCATTTAAAAAAGTTCCATTAGCCGAATCTAAATCCTCTAAAAAATATGAATTCCCATCTTCAATTATTTTTATATGCTCTTTGCTTACAAATTTATCCTTTATAACTATATCACATTTTGATGAACGTCCAGCTACAACTTTCCCTTTTAATACATAATATTCATGCATTTTAAAATTTAAAGTATCCAGTCTATTTACTACTTTTAAATATGCTGTATCCGGAGACGATCCTTTTTTATCCATGCTTCTTATGTCAAGATACATAAGTCTTATAATTCCAAAAATAAATAAATATATTATAAATATGAATATATATTTTAAAACTTGTGATATTAATTCAAACACTTTTACACCTCTCTAATATAATCAACAATATAATATCACAAATTTAAATTAAATTAAACAAAAATGATATTTATGGTGTTAGTATGATAGAATATAAATGGTGATACATTATGATTATAAAAAATATTTTATATAACAAAAAATCTAATACTTTTACTGTAAATACTGACACTGACTACAATTTTGAAATTTTAGAAGATACCTTAGTAAAATTTAATTTGTATAAGTCAATGGAAATAAATCATGAAATTATAAAAAACATTTTATTTGAAAATAAAAAATATATAGCTATAAATTTAAGCCTAAAATATATAAAAAATTTAAAAACTGAATATGAAATAAGAGAATATTTAAAATTAAATCAAATAGAAACCGAAATAATAGATGAAACTATTTGTTACTTACAGTCTATGAACTATATAGATGATCTGAAATATGCTAAATATTATACATCCGACAAAATAAGAATAAATAAACATGGACTTCAAAAAATTAGACTTGCTCTATCATTAAAAGGAATAAATAAAAATATAATAGATTCCGTTTTTGAAGATGCAGATACGGACACCGAACATAAAAATTTATTATCTGAAATAGAAAAGAAAATTAAGTATAATAAAACAGATAAAAATCAATATGAGAAATTACTTAAATATTTAACAAATAAAGGATACAGTTATAGTAAAATAAAATTGGCTTTAAAGGAGATAGATTATAAATAATGAATTATTTTGTGTATATATTAGAATGTTCTGATAAAACTCTATATACAGGATATACTGTAGATTTATCTAAAAGAATTCTACTTCATAATTCAAAACTCGGCGCTAAGTATACAAGAGGAAGAACTCCTGTAACTTTAAAATATTTTGAAAAATTTAACAATAAGTCGGATGCTTTAAGAAGAGAAATTGAAATAAAAAAACTTTCGAAAACTCAAAAATTAAATCTAATAAAAAAGGGATAGTTTAAACTATCCCAAATCATTTTGTATTATACCAAGTATAAGCGCAAATAAAAATGAAATTATTCCCGCTGCACTACTTATTACAAAAATAACTATATTATCTAAGTTTTCAGGGTTAAAAAGATCATTTACTACAGAAAAAAGAGAAAACATACCTATACATATTAAAAAAATTCCCGGTAAATATTTCACAAATCTCAAGCTTTTAGTTACAAAATTAACTACAAATGTAACAATTATAGCTGCTATTATAACATAAATTGAAATCATTATGTATTGATTGTGCCCTGACATTATTTCAAGTATCTTTGACATAACTCACCCCTATTTTTCAGTAGATATTTCTTTATCCCACATTTGAGAATATTTTCCCATCGACCATTGCGTCATTATAGTTTCAGAATTTTTAGGTATTTTAATCTCATAAATAACATTTGGATTTATTTCCTTATTTATTATATTATAAACCTTCAAGCTTTCAATTTCCATAGTTATTAAAAATCTATTATTCGGAGAAATAAAAGCATCTTTTACATCAGGAAATTTTTCTTTTATTTCCGACATAGGAATAGATAGTTTATCATATTTTACAATATCTTTTGGAAGTAATATATTAAGATCAAAAATCTTATCTTTATAAGAATCGTCTTTAAACTTAATTATTCCAACAAGTTTCCAAAATCCATTTTCTCTTATAAAACCGATATTAGAACTATCATAAAAACCCATTTCATTGCCGTTCATACTAACCATTCCGGCTCTTTTAAAAAGATACTCTCCATCTTTAACTATATCATCAAGATCTATCTGATTATGATTATTTAAAATATTTAATGAATATAAACTATATCTGTTCTCATTTAAATATTGCTCAACAGTTTCATAGTAGTTAATATAATTTTCTGAAACAAACATAATTTCTTTTAAACTTGGTACTACTTCATTATTTATCTTAAATGATTCATTGTTAAATTTTGAACTTACAATTACATCATCATTATAGAAATCTCCATTTTTTTGTCTATCAACTGAAATTTCAAAAAACTTGTTTTGTTTTGGCAATAAAATTTTATCAACTTCATTAGAATTTTCTATTTCATTATCTTTAAACTTAATAAAAATAGTCTTGTAGTCAAAAACTTTAGGCGATGATTCATCTTTTGTATATTTTATTCCAAGTAAAAATCCATTTTCACTTGATTTTATACTTTCAATACTTTCAGATCTATTAAATTCATCTTTTCCTCTTTTTAAAATTTCATTAAATTCATCATCACTTATTGTATCTGATATTTTAGTGATTTTTAAAAATACTTCATCTGCATAAATATAACATACATCTTCTGATGCTTTAATTATTTCATAAAATAAGCTATATTTATCATAGATATCAACAATATACAAATTATCTGAATCTATATTTAACTTTTTCTTATTTATATCAAATTTCTTGTATAAATAATTTGCAGCATTTACTTTTTTAGCTTTAAATGTTACATTTTCAGAATATAAATTTCCTACTATAGCACTATTGTTTGTAAAAACTACATCTTTTCCTATATAGTCTTTATAATTGAAATTTACTTCCCCATAATCTTCTTTAAATACGCACTTTGTTATAATCCACTTCCCGCTTATTGGAGTTTTTGAAATAGTAGGTGTTTCTACTTTATTCATATCAATATTAATGAATGAACAACCTGTAAGAATTAAAAGCATCAGTGTAATTAAAACTAATTTCACTCTATTCATTAATATCACCCTTATCATATATCGGAACAGGTATTGTAACCTTTACAGTTGTACCTATTTTTTCTTCTGAAAAAATCTCCACTTTTCCTCCATGTAATTTTGCTATTTCATCTGAAACTGAAAGCCCTATACCACTATGACTTTTAGAATGTTTTCCTTTATAAAATTTCTCTTTAACATGTGCAAGATCTTTTTTAGAAATTCCCATTCCATTATCAGAAACTAGAATCACAAATTTTTCATCCTCAACATAAGATTTCAGTTTCACCCAACCATTTTCAGATGTAAACTTTATTGCATTATCTATCAAATTTATAAGTAATTGTCTGATTCTATTCTCATCTCCGACTATTATAGCCTTATCTTCAGAAATATCTATTATAAAATCAACCTTATTAAGCTCCGCCCTCGGCTTCATTTGTTTTGCAACATCATTGCATGTATCAGCAATGTTAAAAGCATCTTTTTCAAGCTGTATCCTACCTGAAATAAATCGTGAAAAATCAAGTAGTTCTTCCACCATTTTTGCAAGTCTGTCACTCTCGTTTTCTATAATATTAAGTCCATCTTCAATCAGCTGTCTTTCATCTTCTTTTGCACTCTTTAATACAACTGCCCAACCTTTAATTGATGTTAATGGTGTTCTGAGTTCATGTGAAACCGAAGAAATAAAATCATTTTTTATTTGTTCTTTCTTAACAATCTCTTGCGCCATGGTATTTAATGTTTTAGATAACTGTCCAAGTTCATCTTTACTATTTACATTAGAATGTACCTTATATTGTCCGTTAGCCATTTTTTCTGCAACATTTTTAAGCTCCACTATGGGTTTTACTATTGATCTTGCCAATATTAAACTCATTATCGCTGTAATCAAAATTACTAGCAGCCCAAATAAAACTATTACAACAGCAGTTTTAAATATTGATATATTAACTTCTTCAAGTGATGATATGAATCTTAAATAACCAATTATATCACCATTTTGATTTTTTAATACTCCTGTAACTGCCATTGTTATTTCATCGGTATAGTTGTTTGAACCTACCCAAGAAGTTATTGTTCCGTTTTTTGCATATTTTACATCAGAACTTGTAATAGGATCTGTTGGCATAGCTCCAACTGTATCTAAAACAACATAGTGTTCTGCATCCAATATTTGAACTTCATAATTACTATGTGCCCATATTAAATCATTATCATCAATTAAAATTTCTTCAAGATTTTTATCCGAGTAAAATTTTTCAAAAAAATCCATTGATATGAGAAGCCTATTTTCAAGCTCATTTTCAATTGTATTATAATAAAATTGTTTGAATCCGACTATTAGAAAAAATGCTATTATCGTAACTGCAAATATTATTATAAATAAAAAACTATTTACAAGTCTTTTTCCTATACTTTTTTTCAAGCTACACCTCAATATGCCATCTATATCCGAGTCCCCAAACGGTTTCTATAAATTTTGGTTTAGCTGCATTTTCTTCTATCTTAGATCTTAGTCTTCTAATATTAACATCTACTATTTTAGAATCTCCGACAAAATCTTCTCCCCAAACAAGATTTAATATTTCATCTCTATTTAATGCTTTCCCGGGATTTTGCATAAAATTTTTCATTATTTGATATTCTGTAGGAGTTAATTCTAATTCTTCATCTCCTTTATAAAATTTTCTCGAATAAGTGTCTAGCTTAAACGGAGGAAATATTATTAAATTCTTATTTGTATGCTCTTCAGGTTCAAGTCTTCTTTCAAGTGATTTTATCCTAAGAGTAAGTTCAGTTGGATTAAAAGGTTTAGTTAAATAATCATCCGTTCCATATTGAAGTCCCATTATTTTATCATAGTCTTCTGTTTTTGCAGTTAACATCACAATTCCAAGCTCAGGAAATTCTCCTCTTAAAATTCTACAAACTTCAAAACCATCAATGCCGGGTAACATTACATCAAGAACAACAATTTCAGGATGAACTTCTCTTGCAATTGCAACTCCATCTTCTCCTGTTGGAGCCTCATATACATCATACCCTTCTCTTTCTAAATTTATCTTTACAAACTTTCTTATTGCATCTTCATCTTCAACTAACAAAATTTTAGTACTCATTATTTTAACCTCACTTTTATTATATGTGATACTATTTAAATTTTATCATAAAAAATAATCTTATTCCATATAATAAGAAACATAAGTTTTTAAAAACAAAAATCTTCGCATCATTTTTTAATACGAAGATTTTGATTTATTTAACCTATTTACTTATATAATTTGGAGCCTCTCTTGTTATTGTGATATTATGAGGATGATTTTCTTGCAATGTTGCAGTTGTAATCTTAATATACTTAGTATTTGTTTGAAGCTCCTTAATATTATGTGAACCTGTATAACCCATACCGGAACGAAGACCTCCCATTAATTGGTATACTACATCTCCGACTTTTCCCTTAATAGGAACTCTACCTTCCACTCCTTCAGGAACATATTTCTTAGTTTCTGTTTGGAAATATCTGTCACTTGAACCTGAGTTCATAGCTCCTAATGAACCCATTCCACGATAGCTCTTAAATCTTCTTCCTTCAGCAAAAATTTCTTCTCCGGGTGATTCATCAGTACCTGCTAATAGAGAACCTAACATAACTACATTAGCCCCTGCAGCTATGGCCTTTGTTATATCTCCCGAATATTTGATACCACCGTCTGCAATAATTGGAACTCCAAGTTCATTTGCAGCTCTTGCAGCTTCCATAATTGCTGTTATTTGCGGAACACCTATACCTGTTACAACTCTTGTTGTACAAATAGAACCAGGTCCTATACCAACTTTTACACAATCTGCTCCGGCTTTAATAAGGTCGTAAGTTCCTTCGTATGTCGCAACATTACCCGCAATTAATTGTATATTTGGAAATGCTGATTTAATTTCCCTTATTGTATTTAAAACACCTTCAGATTGTCCATGTGCTGTATCAATTACAAGTACATCTACTTTTGACTTAATAAGTGCATCAACTCTACTTAATACATCAGATGTTACACCTATTGCCGCTCCTGCTAGCAATCTTCCGCTCTCATCTCTTGTAGAATTAGGATATTGAACTTGTTTTTCTATATCTTTTATTGTAATTAATCCCTTTAATAATCCATCATCATCTATTAAAGGAAGTTTTTCAACTTTATATCTTCTCAATATTTTTAAAGCTTCATCTAAAGAAATTCCAACATGACCTGTTATTAAGTTTTCCTTTGTCATTACCTCAGAAATCTTTTTATCCAGGTCTTGCTCAAATCTTATATCTCTATTTGTTATTATACCTTCAAGCTTATTATTTTCATCCACAATAGGAACTCCACTTATCCTATAAGTATCCATCAATCTATCTGCGTCAGCAATTGTATGATTTTTAGATAGAGAAAAAGGATCTGTTATAACTCCGTGCTCCGACCTTTTTACTTTATCAACTTCTTTTGCTTGAACTTCAACGGACATATTTTTATGAATTATTCCTATTCCGCCTTCTCTTGCCATGGCTATTGCCATATTAGCCTCAGTAACAGTGTCCATTCCGGCACTCATCAATGGAATATTAAGAGAAATTTTCTCAGTAAGCTTAGTCTTTAAGTCTGTGTTATTAGGTAATACATTTGATTTCCCAGGTAACAACAAAATATCATCAAACGTTAATCCTTCTCCAAAATATTGCAAAATATCTCCTCCTTAAATATCATTTCATAATATTATAATTCTCTAAATTCATTTTTTCAAATAAAAAGTTAAAATATTCTTTTTTTATCTATTGTGATTTCTATAAACTCCGGTTTTATTTTTACTACCTTATATATTTCAGGCAAACTAACATTCAATTTAACATTATGAACTCCCGTTGTGTAGTCTTTTAAATCTAAACTTAAACTCATATTTTCCTTATCAATTTTTTCAGTAGACAGTGGATCTTTGGGTGTTACAACAACTGTTATTTGATCGCCTTTATTAAAGTTCAATGTCAATTTTTCTTCTAATTTTTCTTCTAAATTTAAAATTTTTATTTCACTAAATTTAAAATCTATATTTTGCTCTGATAATGAAATTGGAAAATGGCTTGCAACGAACTTCAAATCATTATCAACAAGTGCAACCCCATCAGGCAAATCTATATCTACAGGGATTTTTTTCTCTGTCAAATCATTAACATTTACAGGTTTTGTAAGAATTTCATCAATCTTATTAATTACTGCAGAGTTTCCCTTTATAGTAACTGAATTAGGCTCTACAAAAAATTCCTTAGCATCTATATTATCAGATCCTTTTCCAATTATTCTAAGTCTTACCGGAACTATTTCTGTCTTTAGTATAGGTACTTCTATATTTAGATTTTCAGGTTCAACTGTAAGCTCTGAAATTTCTTGAGCATCCTTATTATAAGCAATTACCGGTGTTGTTATAACTGTACTTTCACTTTTACCGGATATATCTGCAACAGCTACTATTTTATCAATTGAATCAATATATGTTTTTGGCCCAGTAATTTTAACTTCCTCTTTTTGTTTTACATTTCCAAGAACATAATTATCAGCAAGTTCACCAACCGTTTTTATATCAACATTTATATTCTTACTTATATTTTCGTCAATTTTAAATGATATAGATTCAGGTTCTTTTGAATCTACAATTATATTATTCGCATCTACCTGTACCTTAATTGGAATTTTATAATCTCCGGAATAGTAGCCCGATAAGTTTACAGAAGCTCTTACACTTTCACGACTTATTTTAGAAATATTAGACTGCTTTCCCTTTAAAACTACATCAACTGTTGCTTCCTTTGGAGATATAACAGATAAATTATTACTTTTAATTTCAGCTATGTTTTCATATCTAACTTCTATACCCTTATATGTTACCTTCATTTCAGGATCAACTCCACTTCTGACATAAGACCATAAAAGTATCGCAAAAACCACAGAAATAATTTGAAGCATTCTTTCTTTACTTATCTGAGTTATTGCCTTTTTCATTACCTATCCTCCATTTATTTAATATTGAATTAGTAGTTTCTATTGATGTTTTAGTATAAACCTTTTCTAATATAGTTTTTAAAGTCGGTAAATCCAGATATCTTGAAATAATTCCACCTTCAGCTATAGAAATTGAACCTGTTTCTTCTGAAACTATTATACTCAAACAATCAGATCTTTCTGTAATTCCAATCCCCGCTCTATGACGTGTTCCAAGTTCTTTTGAAATATTGCCGTTATCAGATAAAGGTAAAAAACAAGCTGCTGCAACAACTCTATCTCCTTTAACGATGACAGCTCCATCATGAAGAGGAGTATTTGGAATAAATATATTAATCAATAATCCGCTTGAAACATATCCATCAATGCTTGTTCCGGTTTCAACTATTTCATTTAATCCGGTTTTTCTTTCAATTACAATTAATGCTCCTATCTTTTGTCGTGAAAGAGAAGCAACTGCATCACAAATTTCTGTAACAGTTGAAGGCATCTCATACTTAGTATTTAAATTATTTCTAATTGAACTTGAGCGCCCTAAAAATTCAAGTCCTCTTCTAAGTTCAGGTTGAAAAACTATTAAAAGTGCAACAATTCCCCATGTCATAAGTTTATTTAGCAACCAATAAAGAGTATAAAATTTTCCCCATTCACTTAATTTAGTCAAAATCAATATAACTAAGATACCTTTTGCAAGTTGCTCCGCACGAGTTCCCTTTAATAATTTTAAACAATTATATGTAATAATAGCTATTACGGTTATATCTATAATATCTCTAACTCTTATTATATTAAAAATATTGTCAAAAAAATTCATGATTTTCTCCTCGAAATTAAAATTAATGAACAAATCAGTCCAACTGAAATCAAAATATCTCCAATACTTATGACTTTGGGCATTGGATAAGGACTTGTAATCGCTATTATATCAGATAAAATTCTAGCTTTAGGATTGTCAAGCACTATATGACTTAAACTTCTACCTTTAGAAATAATATCAATAAGTCTATTATTATTTGTCAATAAAAGTGCTTCATAATCAACAGGCATTTTCCCGTTTAAAATTATTGGCACCAAATTTAAAATAAGACCTATTGAAATTAAAATTATCCCAAAATTATCATAATTAAATAACAGACCTATAATTAAAACTGCAAATGAAATAATATGAAAATACTCATAATATTTGATTACAGTATATGTGATTATCTTAAAATCATAACTTGTAAATAAAATCATCAATAAATTTGAAATAATTCCAATGACAATTAAAGACTTTCCTTTTAAATTAAATTTATTGAAATTATCAAAATTTCCATTGAAAAATTTTGATAATATTAAACCTATAATAATTGCTTCTAAAATCATATCAACACCTAATATAATAATATCATAAATCAGCTGATAAATGTTAAAAAAGGAGACAAGATTCTCAATTATTTTAATTTATTTTTAAGTTCTCTAACTTGTAATTTTATAAAAAATATAGTTAATAGAAAATTATATGTCATCATTTTAAAATATTCCAATTTAGAAAATGATTTATATGGAAAATGATTCATGGCAAATGTCATATTTGCATTGCTAAAAATATATTTGAGTTCAGGTATTTTTGCAAAAGCTGCTGCCAACATTCCTAATAATGCATACACAATTGAAAGTGCAACCGGTATTGCAAAAGAATTTATTTTTAATGATAAATAACACTGAATACATATTATAGAAATATTAAATAAATTTATAATTATAATAAAATATAAAATTTCAAATGGAAATTGACTATTAAAATTTAAAAAACTTCCAGAAATATTAAATAATATTAAAAAATATATTTGTATTATAAAAGAAATAATAAATACAACACAAATTTTAGATAGAATTATATTATAAAAACTTTTTGATGAACTGAATAATAATTTAAAATTATTATTTTTATGTTCGTTATTCCAAATATATGCACATACAATTCCAATAAGAGCCGGAAAAAATATTAATCCATAAAACAGATAAACCTGCGTCCAAAGACTAATCCATTCCAAATTTAATATTTCTCTGTTTATATAATAATTTACAGTTCCATATCCTACAGAAAATATTGGAAGTAAAATAATCGGCAAAAATAACTTTGAGTTTTTAAGTTTCTTAAATTCAATTCTTATCATGAAATCATTCATCTCCTCTTATATTTCTACCGATTAAATATATAGTTATTCCAAGAATGCCTGATAAAATAAGCGGTAAATAATTTATAGGTAATATATTTCTTACAAATTTGTCCTCTGAAATCATTGTAACTTTAATTGACGAAAGTGACATATACCAAGAATAAGGCATAAATATACAGATAAATTTAGAAATAAGTGATGATAGAAGCCCTACCAATGTGCCTATTATCGCTATTGAAATTGATATTAGTTGATTTTCCCATTTTAAAGATAAAACATAATGAAAACTCATAAGTAAAAATGATATTAAACTCTGCGATATAAAATATACAATAAATCTAAAAATAGGTATTGGTTGATGAAGTCCTACAAATTTAGAAATACATATGAGAAAAATCCACTCTAACATTTGATATATCAAATACTTTTTATAAATATTCCAAAATTTTACACTATATATTTTATTAAAACTGACCCCGCAACTTTTTAAAAATTTCCACATATATGTATCATTTTCGATACTTACTGCTTTACTTATAATAGAGGCAATTAGTATAGGAGTTAATAACTGCTTAATGAAAAAGTAAAAATCCAATGCATAATTCCATGGGATATCATTGCTACTAAACATGTTTTTAAAATTTGATGAAAATAAAACAACAGACATAAAAAATCCATTTATCGTAAAAAAGGCTAAAAATACCAAAAATAAAAAACTTCCCCTAAACTTTTTATTTTCTATTTTTCTTAAATTAACATTCACATTATTTTTCATAACATCACTTATAAAGTATTCCTTTCAGTAAATTCTATAAATAAATTTTCCAAAGATTTAATCTCTTCAAATACTCTGTAAATTTTTATATTGTTCTTCACCAACAATTCAATAATATTTCCCACCACATTGTCTTAAACATATTTTATTTTTATAAATTCATCATCACATTCAAAATTTATATTGTCTAAAATTTTAGTAGCTCTATTATTATCGGATGTTCTAAACTTAATTTCTCCTCTATAATTACTTTTAAATTCTGAAATTGTACCTTGATAAAGCATCTTTCCATTTCCTATTATCCCTATTTTATCTGCAACTTTCTCAATTTCATCGAGAATATGAGATGAAACCATAACAGTGCAACCATATTTTTTGGGTAAGTTCCTTATTAAATTTCTTATATCTTCCATAGCATGAGGATCTAATCCGTTTGTAGGCTCATCTAAAATTATAAGTTTTGGAAAGCCCATAAGTGCCATTGCTATGGCAAGTCTTTGTTTCATTCCAAGTGAATAATTTTTAACCCTTTTTTTTATATTGTTTTTTAATCCTACAATATCTATTACATCATCTATATCTGTTTTCTTTAAACCTTTAAGCTCTCTTACTATATCCAAATTATCATAAGCAGTTAAATTGTTATAATATGCAGGTCCCTCTATCAATGAACCTATATTTTTTAGCATATTTAACCTATTATTATCATTAAACTCCTCTCCTGCAATTCTTATAATTCCTTCATCTTTAACAGTAAGTCCACAAATCATCTTCATTGTCGTAGATTTACCTGCTCCATTCGGTCCTATAAGTCCATAGATACTTTCTTCCGGTATTTTCATATTATCAATATCTACTACTGTATTTTTACCATAATTCTTTTTTAAATTAGTTAATTCTATAAAATTATCCATAAATCTCACCTCAACAGTATATTATCAATTTATGTTTAAATTTACTTTTAATTAACCTTAAATTTACCTTAATTTTAAAATCAATCCACAAATATCAAATATAAAATGATATACTTAATTTTGAGGTATAATTATGAACATAAAAAATAGAAAAATCTTAATAGTAGATGATGATGTAGTAATTGTAAATCTTGTTAAGAGAATTTTAAATGAATGTGGATTTAAAAATATAAAATGTGCTTACAATATAGCTGATGCAATTAAATTATTTGATAGAGAAAAATTTGATATTGCAATACTCGATATATTACTTCCTGACGGACTCGGATTTGATTTAATTAAATACTTTCGAAAAAACAATAATATTCCCGTATTATTTTTATCGGCAATATCAGATATAGAAAATCAATATAAAAGCTTTATGCTTGGAGGAGATGATTATATAGTTAAACCGTTTTTACCAAAAGAATTGGAACTTAGACTTATTGCTATTTTAAACAGAAGTTATGGAAATGATGATAACATTGTATTTCTAAAAAATTCTAAAATAGATTTTGAAAAAGCATTAGTCATCAAATCTAATAAAGAAATTCCCCTTACTGCAAAAGAATATGAAATTTTAAAACTTCTTTATGAAAACAAAAATAAGATTGTTACAATAGACGGAATATTAAATTCCATTTGGGGTGTTGATTCTTTTGGATATGAAAATTCACTAATGGCACATATCAGAAAAATTAGAGAAAAAGTTGAATTAAATCCATCGTCTCCTAAAAACTTACTTACATTTAAAGGCCTTGGTTATAAATTGAAGGTAGAAACATGAACTCCATAAAATATTATCTAAAATCACTTCTTAAATTCTTTATAATCATATTCCTGTTTTTTATAGCATCACTATTTTTATTTATTTTTGGAGTATATTATAATTACCAAAAATTCAATAAATCTGACATAGAACCGTTAAGCGTTTATTATATGATTGAAGAAAATGGAAAGTTGAATCTTTCAGATAAAAACAAAGAATTTTTAGATAAAAATAATTTGTGGATAATGGTAATATCTTCAAACGGAAAAATTAAAGAAAATTATAATCTTCCAAAACACCTAAATAGAGATTATAGTATTCAAGATATAATAAAATTCACAAGGTGGTACCTTGATGGTTATCCGGTATTTACTTTTGTATTAGATGAGGGTATATTGGTAATCGGATATCCTCACGGTGTATATGAAAAATTTCCAACAAATTTTTATCAATATGATTTATTTGCAAATATATTAAAATTGATTTTTATAGTTTTTTTATTTGATATATCAGCTTTATTTTTAGTGTATATATATTCCAAGAAAAAAATAATCGATGAAGTTTATCCTATTGCAACAAGTATTAAAAACTTATCTGAAAATAAATCTATAAATCTCCCTGAAAACGGAAATCTTATAGAAATAAAACAAGCCTTAAATAAAACATCAAAATTAATGAAAAACAACAGTTCTCAAAGAGAATTTTGGATTCGCGGAATAAGTCACGATCTTAGAACCCCGCTTACAAAAACTATCGGATACAGTTATTTGTTAGAAAAGAGAATAGGTAAATGTGAAGAAATTGAAATAATAAAGCAAAATTCCGAACTAATGCAAAATATTATTTCAGGACTAAATTTAACATATACTTTAGAAAATTCAATTTTTGAATATGGTTTTGAAAACACGGACATAAAAAAGTTATTAAGAGAAATAATAGTTGATCTTATCAATACTTCTTCTACGTTTTTTGAAATCAAATTTAACCCAAATGACCAAGAATATAAAATAAACTGCAACAAAAATTTGATAGAACGCGCGATAAGAAATATTCTTTTGAACAGCATAATTCATAATGATAATGTAATAATTACAGTATCTCTCAATAAAATTGATGATAATGTAGAAATAATAATAAAAGACAATGGATCTATATCTAAACAAAAAATAACTGCATTAAATTTAAAAACAGAAAATCAAGACGTACATGGACTTGGAATTTTAATCACAAAAAAAATAATTGTCTTGCATGGAGGAACAATAAATTTTTATTATAATAATCCCGGATTAAAAACTGAAATAAAACTAAAAAAGGGTTTATAATCAGTCATTCGACTTTATTATAAACCCTTTTCCATTATAAATATTTATTTTACACTTCTGATTCAATATTTCGTTACTAACTCCTATTCCGGATGTACTATTTATTATAATATGATTTGTATCATATAATAATCCTTCAGTGGAATATTCAACACATGTACTTATAGGAATAACACTTATATATTTATACCAAGACTTCTCAAACTCATAAATACCATTTTCAAAATAATATATTTCATTATTGTTATCTATTAATTTAGCATTTATTTTCCCAAAAAGTTTCTGAAGTAAAAATATATTTGAAACAGTATGATCAAGCCTTGTTCCTGTTGCTCCTAAAATCACTATTTCATCAACATTCTTCTCAAGTAAAATTTCAAGTGCAGCCTCAGTATCAGTAAACTCTTTCTGGCATGGATATTTTTTAAATTCAAGATTTTTTTCTTTTACAAATTTTTTACCATTGTCATCAATAGAATCAAAATCTCCGACAATCAAATCAGGCTTTAAATAAGTTCCGACAAAATTTTTAATTCCACCATCCGCACATACAATAAAAGAATTATTAGATTCTCTTTCTAATATTGAAAAATTTACTTTATTTCCACCTGATACTAATAACCCCTTCATTTTAAAAGCTCTTTAAATTTAATTATAGTTTCTTTTGGATTTTCACTCCCAAATATTGCAGAACCTGCAACTAAAATATCAGCTCCTGCATTATATACTTTAAGTGCATTATTTAATTTTATTCCGCCATCTACCTCTATTAAACATTTTGATTTAGCATTATTTATAATCTTTTTAACATCTTCAACTTTTCTGGTAGAGCTTTCTATAAAACTTTGACCTCCAAATCCCGGATTTACGCTCATTATTAAAACTAAATCAATATCTTCAAGTGTATAATCTAAAATAGATAATTCCTGTGCAGGATTTATTGCAATTCCAGCTTTAATTCCAAAACTTTTTATTAAATTAATTGTTCGATTTAAATGTAGTGTTGAATCAGGATGAATAGTAATAATATTTGCTCCGGCTTTCACAAAATCTTCTATATATTTTTCAGGCTCATTAATCATTAAATGTACATCAAAATCTATATCAGTAAGCTTTCTAAATTGAGACACTATTGACGGTCCAAACGATATATTCGGAACATAATTTCCATCCATTATATCTATATGAACAAAATCAGCCTTTGCTTCATTCATTGCATCAAAATCTTTTTTTACATTAGTAAAATCACATGATAATATTGAAGGTGAAATCAAAAATATCGCTCCTTTTCCTTTAGTTCATTGTAAATTTCTAAATAGCTATCATACCTTGATTTAGATATTAGCCCATTTTCAACCATTTTCTTTATATTACATTCCGGTTCATTTATATGCTTACAATTATTAAATTTACATTTACCCGAATTTCTTTTAAATTCTCTAAAAAATTGTTGCAATTCTTCACTGTTTATGTCTAAATCAAAACTTGAAAATCCCGGAGTATCAAATATATATGTATTATTATCTCCCGTAAAAATTTCAGTATGCCTTGTAGTATGCTTTCCTCTTTTTGTCTTTTCGCTGACATCTCCTATTAAAATATCCTTCTTCAAAATATTACTTGCTATTGTAGATTTACCTGCAGCAGAAACTCCACACAAAGCAGTAGTTTTTTGTTTTAAATATTCTCTTAATAAATCTATCGTAAATGTATATTTATAAGAGATTAAGAATGTTTTAAATCCTGCTTTTCTATAAATTTCCATTAATTCTTCAGCCTTATCCCTATCAAGATCATATTTATTTATAGCAATCAATATGTCAACCTTATTTTCATAAAAGCATATCATTTTATCTATTAAGTTTAAATTGTACTTAGGATCCTTAGTCGGTATAACTATTAACACTTGATCTACATTAGCAACTGCAGGTCTTAAAAGCTTATTTTTTCTGGGATATACTTTTTCAATATATCCCAGTTTATTTTCATCATATTTAAATTCGACAATATCCCCGACTAAAGGCTTTATATCATTGTTTCTAAAATTTCCTCTAGCTCTTGTTTCGTAAACTTCAGATTCAGAATTAACATAATAGAAACCACCGGTAAGTTTGATTATTTTACCTTTCATTCATCCTCCTAATCAATAACCTCAGTTCTTACTTTTTCGTCATCAACATAAATCTCAAATTTGTCTCCGTGTTCCGCATAATCTAATGGAACTAAAACAGTTCCTTCATCTGCAGATTTCATATAATCATATATTTTATACTCTCCACCGTTTGGTGTAAATCTATACACAGTTACTTTATGTCTTTGTCCATCATTTGGAAGATCTACGCTTAAACTGTTTTGAGTAGAAGTACCGTCAGATGGATTTAAATCTCCATCTTCTTTTGGACCTTCACTTACATATATTGTAATTGTTGAACCTTTATCTGCTACTCCTTCGGGTTCATATCTTGATACATCTCCTCTGTCCACATTATTTGCCTTTATATATTTCACATCAACAACAAATCCAACTTTCTCAAGTGTAGCTTTAGCTTGTGCTTCTGTTAAACCTCTTATATTTGGAATCTCCTTACTCTTATCTTCAGCACCCTTTGAAATGCGAATTGATATACCTTGTTTTTTTGATACTTCGCTTTCTGCTTGAGGTTCCTGTGAAATTATCCTATCAGATTCAACAGTATCGCTATAATCCATTTGAATATCAATTATATTAAGTCCCGAATCTTTAGCAAGTCTTTGTGCCTCTTCCAATGTTTTATTCACAAGATTAGGAACCTTAATTGAATCTTCCACTATGTTTACAACTACGCTTACAGAAGTACCTTTTTCAACCTGTTCGCCTTCTTTTGGTGATTGAGATAAAATTTCTCTATTATTTTTATCTTCTCTTTCTTCAACTCCGGATTGTTCCATAACTAATCCAATTGCTTTAAGTTTTGCTTCCGCTTCTTTTTCATCAAGTCCTACTATATTTATAACTGATACTCTTTCCACCTTATCTACATCCGTATTATTTCCCGACATTATTTTAGGAACTACAAAAATTAATAGTCCAAACAACAATAATGCACATAATATTCCAAGAAGTACAGGCGTAAAAGAACTTTTTTTCTTTTTCTTAACCTCTTTTTCAATAACACGTTCAGGTTTAGGCGTATTTCTTCTAACAACTTTTTTATCTCTTGAAGCTGCAATTTCCGATTTATTAACAGGCATTGTATTCCTTGAAGAGCTATTTGTATAATTGAAATTAGTTGTTCTTCCAAATTGAATATCCTTTATATCCTTTATTAAGCTATATACATCAGCATATCTATCATTAGGTTCTTTCATTGTCATCTTTAATACTATTGAATCTGCCATTGACGATATATCGCTATATCTTGAAGATGGCTTTGGCATATTACTTTGAACCTGCATAAGTGCTACTGATACAGGATTTTCTGCATCAAAAGGAAGTTTACCCGTTAACATTTCATAAAGTACAATACCTAGAGAATATATGTCTGACCTATTATCTACTTTAGTACCTCTTGCTTGCTCAGGAGAAAAATAATGTACAGAACCCATTATTGCATTTGTAGCTGTAACAGTTGAATTGTCAGCAACTCTTGCTATGCCAAAGTCAGTTACCTTTACTCTGTCATCCTTAGTAACCATAATATTTTGAGATTTTATATCTCTATGCACAATATTCTTTGAATGTGCAACTTTTAATGCTTCAGCAATTTGCACACAATAATTTAAAGCTCGTTTTTCATTTAAACGCCCTTCTTCATTTATAACTTCTTTTAATGTTTTTCCATCTATATATTCCATTACAATATAATGAACTTTTTGAGAATCAATTTCTTCTGAACCTACATCATAAATACTAACTATATTAGGGTGAGAAATACTTGCAGCAGCAAGTGACTCTCTTTTAAATTTTCTAATGAAATTATTGTCATCGTTATATTCCGCTTTTAAAATCTTAATAGCTACAATTCTATCAAGTTTTCTGCAATGAGCTTTATAAACATCGCCCATTCCTCCGGTTCCTATCTTTTCAAGGACCTCATATCTATTTCCTAATACTTTACCAATCATGAGAACACCTACTTATTATCTATTATAATCAATGTAACATTGTCAATTCCGCCATTTAAAAGAGTTTCTTTAATTAATTTATCCTTGGCTATTTCAATTTCATATTTGTTTATTATTTCTAATATTTCTTTTTCATCAACCATATTTGTAAGCCCATCTGAACACAACAAATATTTTGTATTCTTATTAATTTTCAGCTTATTTACAGTTACCTCTATAGTTTCTGATGTACCTAAGGCTTTTGTAAGTACATTTTTCTTAGGATGCTCCTTAGCTTCCTGTTCAGTTATTTCTCCTATTTGAATTAAATAATTGACAAAAGAATCATCTGTTGTAATTTGATTTATCTCATCACAATTTATCTCATATATTCTGCTATCTCCGATATTGACATAGTATAAATATCCATCATAAATATAACACATAGAAAGAGTTGTTCCCATTCCTCTATATTTTATATCTTCACGAGATAAATTAAAAATTTTTTCATTAGCCATTTTTACTGAATTTACTATTACTCTTTCAAGCTCTTCATCAGAATTAATATTTTCTTCAGAAAAATAATCCACTATTGTTTGAACAGCCATTTGACTGGCGGTTTCTCCAGCTAAATGACCTCCCATACCATCGGCAAGTATAAAAATATTTTCTATTTTACCGGGAATATAATACGAATCTTCGTTATTATCTCTAATACATCCCTTATCAGTCGCAGCTACAAACATTTTTATCGCCTCCTTCATACTTTCTTCTAAGTTGTCCACATGATGCCATTATATCCGCACCTAATTCTCTTCTTATTGTAACATTTAACTTCAAAGCTTCAAGCTTTTTCTTAAAATCTTCAACTTCTTTTTGGTTTGGTCTTTTCTTATTATATTCTTTTATCGGATTTAATGGAATTAAATTTATATGAGCTTTTAATCCATTAATTAAACTTTTAAGTTCTTGTGCATTTTCTAATGTGTCATTCTGACCTCCAATTAAAGTATACTCAAAAGTTATCCTGCTATTTGTCATATTTGAATAATTTTTACAAGCTTGTATTATCTGTTCAATGTTATATTTTTTATTAATTGGCATAATGTTGTCTCTACTAATATTATTAGTGTTATGAAGAGATATTGCAAGAGTTATTGGCAAATTTTCTTTAGAAAGCTCATATATCTTATCTACTATTCCACAAGTAGATATTGTTATATTTCTATAGCTTAAATTTTTTCCTTCTTTGCTATGAACTAATTTTAAAAATCTAATTACATTATCATAATTATCAAAAGGCTCTCCACTACCCATCAAAATTATATTAGATACATTTATATTAAACCTTTTTTCAACTTCATAAACTTGTCCAAGCATTTCATAAGCAGATAAATTTCTAATTAATCCTTCTTTTGTTGACGCACAAAAAACACAACCCATTCTACAACCAACTTGAGTTGAAATACATTGAGAATACCCATGCTTATATTTCATTAATACTCCCTCAACAATATTTTTATCTTCAAGTTTAAATAGAAATTTTTTAGTTTCATCAAGTTTTGATGAATATTCCTCAAGGATTGAAACTGTCTGAATTTTTTCATATTCTAAAATCTTTGTAATCAAACTCTTAGGAAGATTAGAATTTTCTATGTCTGTCCTTTTTTGCTTATGGAAAAAATTATACAGCTGCATAGCTCTAAAATTTTTTTCTCCATAAAATTTTACTTTGTTTTCAATTTCATCTAAATACAGGTTATTAATTTCCATCAATTAATCCTCTTAATCTTTGCTATAGAAAAACCATCCATATTATGGGTATTAGTATATATTTTTAAAATATCTGAATTCTCTATTTTTTCAATTTCAAAATTCTTATTTTCATCTAAAAATTTATTAATTATATCTTCATTTTCTTCTCTTGTTATTGTACATGTGGAATATGTTATTATTCCGCCTATTTTTACATATTTAGATGCATTATTTATTATATTCATTTGAATTTTTGTGAGTTTCTCTATGTCTTCAGGCTTCCTATTCCATTTTATTTCCGGCTTTCTCCTATATAATCCAAGACCCGAACAAGGTGCATCCACAATTACATTGTCAAATAAATTATAAAAAGTTTTATTATATATCGTAGCATCATTCTTTAGAATTTTTATGTTCTTAATTCCAAGCCTCTCCATATTCTCTCGAATCAACGAAATTTTTTTATTTGAAATATCGCATAAAATTATTGATGCATCTCTATTTAACATAGCTATATTAAAACTCTTCCCTCCGGGAGCACTACATAAATCTAAAACTTTTGCCTTTTCATTAAATTTTGTAAATTCTGATACAAGCATAGATGCCTCATCCTGAATATAAAAATACCCTTCCTTAAACAAAAATGAATCCAAAATCGATTCAGGATTTTTTACAATTAAAGCATTCTTGGAATATTTAGTTTTTTCTGTATCAAATCCTCTTTTTTTAAGCTTGCCCGCTAAGTCTTCGACACTACATTTTAATGTATTTACTCTTATTGTAAATGGCGCTTGTACATTATTGCATTTTAAAAGTTCTTTTGTAAAATCTTTTCCCTTTTCTTCTAAAATTAAGTCTACATAAAATTTAGGATGTGAATAATAGATGGAAAGATACTCAGCATAATCTGTCTCTTTTACATCATTTAACCAAAATTCAGACTTTTCTATATTTTCTTTATCTCTTAAAATATTCCTAAGTAATCCATTCACAAATCCTGCCGACCCTTGATTCCCAAAAATTTTAGCTAAATTTACACTTTCATTTATAATAGAATAGTCAGGTATTCTACTTGTAAAAAATATCTGATATATTCCCATTTGTAAAATAGTCAAAATAGTTCTGTGTATTTTTTTTATTTTAATTTTAGAATACTTAGATACAATATGTTCTAATAAAAGCTTATTTTGGACTACTCCTGTAGTTATATTAACTATTAAATTATAATCTCTTTTGTCAATTTTAGATTTAGATAAAATTAACAGTTCTTCATTTAAAAAGGCACCCTTATAAAGGACATTATCTATTATAAAAAGTGCCTTTTTTCTAATATCTTTCATATTTAATCTCTTCTCTTTCCGAATAATGCCAATAATCTAAAAAGTTGTCCCAATGCAATTAATGTAGATGCAACATAAGTTAATGCCGCTGCCGAAAGAACTTCTTTCGTTCCTACAAGTGCATCAACCGACAAAATATTGTTAGATAATTCAGCTTGTGCTCTTCTACTTGCATCAAATTCTACAGGTAGTGTAACTATCTGAAATAAAACTGCTATCGCAAACATTGCTATTCCAAGTTTTATCATAAATGCCGAGAAAAACAATCCCATCATTATAAATATCATTGACAAATTAGATCCTATATTTGCAGCCGGAACAAGTGCAGCTCTAATTTTTAATGGAATATATCCTCTTTCATGCTGAATAGCGTGCCCCACTTCATGTGCCGCTATTCCAAGTGCTGCTATACTTCTTCCTGAATATATATCAGACGATAAATTTAAAACTTTATTTTCAGGATCATAATTATCTGAAAGTTTTCCACCTATCATTTGAATTCTTACATCTCTTAAATTATTTCTATCCATTATTAGCCTTGCAACATCTGCACCTGTTAATCCTGTATTTGAATCAATTCTTCTATATTTTTCATAAGTAGAATTGATTTTTGATTGAGCAAACATAGCAAGTAACAATCCGGGTATTATATAATACATATATTGGAAACCAATACCATAATAACCATAACCAAACATAATACTACACCCCCAAAATTTCTCCGACTTTAAAACTATTTCCGGCAAGATATGATTTAATATCCATTAACTTTTTCCCCGGAAATTGAAGCTTTAATATTGAAACAGTTCCATCTATTGCTGAAATAATTAATTTCTTATTTGAATCAATAATCTCTCCCGGTAATTTATTTTGAATATCTTTTGAAATTTCAACTTCTACTATTTTAAATCTTTCTCCTTTGTATACTGAAGAAGCATACATTCTGTCATTAAGGCCTCTTACAAGTCTGTCTATTTCAAATACACTCATTTTTTTAAAATCAATATGCCCTGTTTCTCTTTCTATTTTTTCAGCATAAGTCGCCAATTCTTCATCTTGTTTTTTAAAATTTACATTTTTATTTTTTAACTTTTCTATAAATTCTACTATTAATTTTGCTCCCATTTTAGCAAGTTTTTTTTCAAGCTCAGATGCAGAAAGCTTTCCGATTTCAATACAATCTGTTATCGCAACATCACCCGTATCAAGACCTTTCTCCATTTTCATAATACTTATTCCTGTACAACTTTCTCCATTTATTATTGCTCTGTTTATGGGTGCCGCCCCCCTAAGCTTTGGAAGTAATGACGCATGAATATTAATTGAATAATATTTAGGTAAGTATAATACTTCTTCTTTTAAAATTTGTCCATAAGCTACTACAACAAATAAATCCGCATTTTTTGATTTTAAATATTTAACTGATTCTTCTGAATTTATATCCTCAGGTTGATAAACTTCAAGTCCAAGAGCTAATGCTCTCTCTTTTATTGGAGATGAAAGCAGCTTTTTACCTCTTCCTCTTTTTTTATCAACTTGAGTTATAACTGCACTTATATTATATTTTTCATTAAGCGCATCAAGTGCATCTATCCCAAATTCAGGAGTAGACATAAAAATTATATTCATTATATTTCCTCATCTTCACTATTTATAACATACATCTCTTCAGCTATATCAGAATATAAAATTCCATTTAAATGATCTATCTCATGTTGAAGAATTCTTGCCAGATATTCTTTAGCTTCTATTTCTTTTTTTTCTCCATTTTCGTCTAAGTACTTAACCTTAATTTCGTTAAATCTTTTAACCTTACCTTGTTTATTTGGCAATGACAAACAACCTTCATAACCTAATTGTGTTCCCGATTCAAAAATTATTTCAGGATTGATAAGAGCAAATCTATGTTCCGTTCTGTCATCAACGGTTATGACTCTTCTTAGTACACCGACTTGCGGAGCTGCTAATCCAACTCCTTCTGCCTTATCCATCGTTTCATACATGTCTTCTATTAAGGTTTTAAGCCTATCATCGAATTTTACAACTTCTCTCGATATCTTTCTAAGAACAGGATCATCATCTGTTCGTATAACTCTATATGCCATAATTCACCTCATATAAATTCTATTTCAATAAATATATTATTCTTATTAAGCTTTAATCTATTATTTATTAATACCCTTTTTATAACTTCAATTAACTCCTCCAAATTATCAGGATCAACTTTAAGCGTTATTTTACGATTAAATACATTTTTTATTTTAGGCATTTTTATTATCCTTGTATGTTCAACTTTATATCCTCTAATTTCTCCAGCAAATGAATTTAAAATTTCATTTGCCATAAAATCAAGCTTATTTTCAAATTCAGAATATAAATGTATATTTACAAGCTTAATAAAAGGAGGATAATTAAATTCTTTTCTATATCCTATCTCTTTATTATAAAATCGCTCATAATCTGCATTTTTAGAATACACAATGCTATAATTATCAGGTTCATAAGTTTGTATAATAACATCTCCGCCTTTATTCGATCTTCCTGCCCTCCCGGAAACTTGAGTTAAAAGTTCAAATGTAGTCTCAGTAGCTTTATAATCTGAAATGTATAAAGATAAATCTGCCGCTATTATCCCAACTAATGTAACATTTTCAAAATCTAATCCTTTAGCAAGCATTTGAGTTCCTATTAAAATATCTACTTCTTTGTTTTTTACACTTTCATAAATATTATCATAAGAATTTTTTCTTACAGTTGTATCTCTATCCATTCTAATAATTCTTGCATTAGGAAATAATTTTTGTACTTCTTCTTCAACTTTTTGAGTTCCTACTCCAAACTGTTTTATAAACTTACTTCCACATTCATGGCATCTATCTACCATTTTCTTAGTTGAACCGCAATAATGACATCTAAGCGAATTTGTGTTTTTATGATATGTCATAGATATGTCACAATTATCACATTTTATAACATGACCACAAGATCTACATGATACAAAATTAGAAAATCCTCTTCGATTTAAAAACAATATTATTTGTTCTTTTTTTTCTAATTTTTCTTCTATTAAATTACGAAGTTGTTCACTAAAAATAGAAACATTACCTCTAAGAAGCTCTTTTCTCATATCAACAATTTGAACAGTTGGAAGTTTAGCACCTAAAACAGCTCTATGTTTTAACTTAAATAGTCCATATTTCCCACTTAATGCATTATAATAACTGTCAATACTTGGAGTTGCACTTCCTATAATAACTTTTCCATTTAATATATTCATCCTCTTTTGAGCAACTTCTAATGTATCATATCTCAATGCATTATGAAATCTATACGAACTATCATGTTCTTCATCTATTATAACTAATTTTAAATTTTTAAACGGTGCAAATATTGCAGATCTAGCTCCAACAACTACATCAACATATCCATTTTTAATTTTTTGCCACTGATCATACCTCTCTCCGGTAGACAACTTAGAATGAAGTACAGAAACCTTATTTTCAAACCTTCCCATAAATCTTTCAATCATCTGAGGAGTTAACCCAATTTCAGGAACAAGAACTATAACTTGTCCACCGGCTTTTATAACTTCTTCTGCAAGTTTTAAGTAAATTTCAGTTTTTCCACTTCCCGTTAGTCCATATATTAAATCAGTTTCTTTATTTGAATTAAATATCCCATTTAAAACTTTTAACTGTTCATCATTTAATATTTTTGATTCTAATTTTTGCTTATCTTTATATGGATTTCTTTCAATAAATTTATCATACAGTTCAACTATTTCTTTATTTACAAGACTTTTTAATGGAGCATCCGATAATTTTAAATCTGAAAGTAAATTAGCCCTTGAAGTTTCAATTTTTTCTTGTAAATATTTAATAATTAAGCTTTGCTTTTCAGTTATTTTTAATGATTTCTCTCCAATTTTTCTCAAGTAATTTTTTGACAACTTAACATATTTCTGTGTTTTTTCCCCACCTATTGTATCAATCTTAAAATCAATTTCGATTACTTTCTTTTCTATAAGAACTCTTAAAAAATTTTTTAATTTTTCATCTCCATCCAAAAAATCAAGTTCATAATTATTTTTCTCTATGAGTCTTATAAACTCATTCTGACTATCATTAAGCTTAATATTCCCGTTTATTTTTGCAATTTTTTTGATTTTTTTAACATCTCCCGGTGGAAATATAGGAGAAAAACTTTGAGAATAAGTAGTTAAATACCTATCTGACATCCAAAAACCAAGCTCAATTAAATCTTTTTCCAATATTGGTTCATAGTCTATTACATTAATTATAGTTTTTAATTTATAATTTACTTTTTCTATATTGTCATGAATTTTTACAACTAATGCAATTCTTGTACTATTACCTCTGCCAAAAGGAACTATTACTCTCATTCCGATTTCAATAAATAAGTTTTCCGGACATTTATATAAATATAAATCATCTATCTTAGATACGCTATTTTGTATAAAAACACTTGCATATTTCATATAACCACCATTAAAAAAGCAAGATTTTCTCTTGCTTAAAATAATTTTCTAACCTTATTTAATATTACATTTGCAAGTTCAGTCTTTGTCATTAAACCCAGAGTTTCTACATTTTCATTTCTATCAATAATACTGGCGATATTAGTATCAGTTCTAAATCCTGCTCCTGCTTGCTTTATATTATTTACAACAATAATATCAAAATTTTTACTTCTAAGCTTGCCGATTCCATAATTTATCTCATTATTTGACTCTGCTGCAAAACCCACAACAATTTGATTCTTTTTGCTATTTCCAAAATGTTTTGCTATATCTATATTATGAACAAGCTCAATATATTCCAAATCCTTTTGTGCCGTTTTCTTTATTTTTTCTTCACTATACTTTTTAGGTCTATAATCTGCAGGGGCTGCTGCTTTTATTAAAACATCACACTTATCAAAATATTTTTCAACTGCATCGAACATATCTTGAGTCGTAGATACCTTAACAAAATTATCAACCTTAGGCGCTTCTATACTTACAGAACCTGAAATAAGAGTTACATCCGCTCCTCTTTTCTTAGCTTGCTTAGCAAGAGCATAACCCATTTTACCGCTTGAATGATTTGTAATATATCTAACGGGATCTATAGGTTCAATAGTAGCGCCACTTGTAATTACAAATCTTTTTCCTTCTAAGTCTTTTTCCGTAAGAGCACTATCTATTTCATCAATAATCTCTGCCGGCTCTAACATTTTTCCATCCCCAACATCATTACATGCCAATACACCATTTTGAGTGTCAAGTATCATCACACCTCTATCTGATAATTTTTTCATATTTTCTCTATTGGCATGGCTATTTAACATAAATGTATTCATAGCAGGGACTATCATCACTTTTGAGCGACTTGCAAGTAATATAGTAGTCAGTAAATTATCACAAATACCATTTGCAAACTTTGCAATCGTATTTGCACTTGCCGGTGCAACAACAATTATATCTGCCCACTTTGCAAGAGAAATATGTTCAACATCCATATTTGAAAGTTGTTTAAACATATCTACATGTACTATATCATTGGACATTGTCTGAAATGTAAGTGGAGTTACAAATTCACATGCAGCTTTAGTCATTACAACTTTTACATTAGCGCCTTGTTTTCGCAAATTACTTACAATAGATGGTGCCTTATATGCAGCAATACCTCCTGTAACTCCAAGTAATATATTTTTATTTTTAAGCATTTTCACTCATACTCTCTTTAAAATTAACTTCTTCATCATTAATCTCATCTTCTATTTTAGAATTTTCTTCATATTCATCTTTCATTTTTTTCATTCTGCTATTTTTAAGAATTTCGAGTTTATGCGCTTTTTCATCCTCTATTTTTTTGTTATAAGCACGATCTGACATAGGCTCCCCAAACAAAATAGATTTGTCCATTATTTCTTCAATAGCTATTGATACCGGTTTTTCATTCTCAGTATTAACAAGTGGAGCTGAACCGTCCACAATTTTTCTTGCTCTTTTAGAAACTAGTACCACTAAAGAATATCTGCTATCTGTTACATTTTTTATTTTATTAAATGAAGGTATTATCATTTTACTCACCTTTCTTTTCTTTCATTACTTCTTTTTTTATATCTTTATGTCTTTTAACTCTAAGCTTTTCAGCTTCAATTATGTTTTCTATATCTATAACAGCTTGTTCAACTGTATTATTTACAACAAAATAATCATATTCACCGACAAAGTCAAGTTCTCTAAATGCATTTTTAAATCTCGTATTGATTTCTTCTTCCGTCTCTGTGTCTCTCTTTATAAGTCTACTTTTTAATTCGTCCATTGTCGGTGGAAGTAAAAATATAAATACTGCCTCTTTATATTTTTCTTTTACTTGTAATGCTCCTTGAACATCTATTTCCAATAGAACTATTTCACCTTTTTCTATTTCGCTAAATACAAACTTTTTTGGAGTTCCATAATAATTTGTATGTACAAAAGCATATTCAAGAAGTTCATCATTTTTTACCATATCTTCAAATTCTTCAATAGTAGTAAAAAAATAATTTTCTCCATTAACTTCATTTGGTCTAGGAGTTCTTGTAGTAACCGATGTAGAAAAGGATATCTTATTATTTCTACTCATAAGTGCTTGACTTACTGTACCCTTTCCACTTCCTGAAGGTCCTGATAACACTAATAAAAAACCTGCTGACAAAAAAATCAATCCTCCTTAACTTTTCCTTCACTTATCCTTGCCGCTATTGTTTCCGGTTGTATAGAAGCAAGAATTATCTGACTTGTATCCATAATTATAACAGATCTTGTCTTTCGTCCATAAGTCGAATCTACTAATAACCCCTTATCTCTACTTTCAGATATTAATCTCTTTATTGGAGCAGAATCAGGATCGATTACCGCTATAATTCTACTTTCATTAATAATATTTCCAAAGCCTATATTTATCATTTTAATTATTTTTTAACTCCTACTCTATATTTTGAATTTGTTCTCTTATCTTTTCTATTTCGGATTTCAATTCAACTACACAATTTAATGTATCTATATCCGTTGATTTAGAACCTATTGTATTTACTTCTCTATTTAATTCTTGAACTAAAAAATCAAGTTTTCTTCCAATAGCTCCATCCAAATTGATTATTTTATTAAATTGTTTAAGATGTAAAAAAACTCTTGTAATTTCTTCGTCAATAGATAACCTGTCACACATTATTGCAAGCTCTGTACTAAGCCTTGGTAAATCTAGATTTTTAATATCTACATTAGACTCTATTGTTTCCCTCAACTTTTCTGTATTTTCTTTTAAAGTTATCGGTGCTCTTTCTTTAATCATTGCGGAAATTTTTTCAATATCTGAAATTCTTTCTATAAAAAACTTTTTTGTTTCTTCTCCTTCTATATTTCTCATTGAAATAAAATTAGTCAAAGCTTCATTTAATGCTTCATCCAAAATCTTTGAATATTCATTTATATCTTCTTCATTGTTTTTATTTACAAGAACTCCCTGCATATAGTATATATCCCTAAGAGATATATCATCACTAATATTAAGCTCATTTTTAAGTTCTGTAAGAGCTAAATAATATTGTTTAGCTAAAGTAGTATCTACTTCTATTTTAACATCTGTAGAATTAATGTATTCAAGATTTATAAATACATCAATCTTTCCTCTATTTACACTGTCTTTTATAGACTTTTTAACTCTTTCTTCAAGAGCAAATAATATTTTAGGAAGTCTTACTGATATATCACAATATCTGTTATTTACAGACTTCATTTCTACTTTAATGCTGAATCTTTCATTAGAAGCTATTCCACTTCCATATCCTGTCATGCTATTCATTTATAACACCCCATTTTATAGTATTATACTTTATTTCTGATAGATTTGCCATAAAAACAAGACAAAAAAAGAGAATCTTTTCAGATTCTCTTTTTATTTTACTACAATATTATAAATCTTACCCGGAACATATATTTCCTTCACAATATTCTTTCCGTCAGTATAATTTCTATAAACTTCATTTTGCATAGCAATCTGCCTTGCAACATCTATATTAGCATCCCTTGGAATCTCTATTGTGTACCTAACCTTGCCGTTAAATTGAACAGGAAGCGCAATACTATCATCAATAGTCTTTGCTTCATCATACTCAGGCCATCTAGCTTGATTTAGATATCCACCAAGATTTGTAATTTCCCACAATTCTTCTGTTATATGTGGAGCAACTGGATTTAAAAGTATTAAATATGTTTTTAAATCTTTTTTAGTGATACTCTTATTTTCATTAAATTCATTTAATAAACCCATTAATGCTGCTATTGCCGTATTTGCTTTTAAGTTCTCATAATCATGCGAAACTTTTTTTATAGCCTTGTGGATACTGGACTCAAGACTCTTACTATAATCTTCACCGTTATTTAAAATAGACTGAAGATTCCAAACTCTCTCTAAAAATCTTCTACATCCCTTAACGCCATTGTCACTCCATGGAGCGTTCTTTTCAAAATCTCCTATAAACATTTCATAAGTTCTAAGAGTATCCGCACCATAATCTCTAATTATATCATCAGGATTTATTACATTACCTCTTGACTTACTCATTTTTTCACCATTATTCCCAAGAATCATTCCGTGAGATGTTCTCTTTTTATAAGGTTCTTTGGTAGGAACAACTCCTATATCATATAAAAATTTATGCCAAAATCTTGAATATAATAGGTGAAGAGTTGTATGCTCCATACCTCCATTATACCAATCAACTGCAGTCCAATATTTTAGTGCTTCTTTTGATGCAAGCTCCATATCATTATCAGGGTCTGTATATCTTAAAAAATACCAAGAACTTCCTGCCCATTGAGGCATAGTATCCGTTTCTCTTTTCGCAAAGCCTCCACAATGAGGACATGTTGTATTTACCCAACTATCAATTTTAGAAAGAGGACTTTCTCCATTATCTGTAGGCTCATAGTTTTCAACATCAGGTAATAAAACAGGTAATTCAGCTTCAGGAACCGGAACCCAACCGCACTTTTCGCAATATATTAAAGGTATTGGTTCTCCCCAGTATCTTTGTCTTGAAAATACCCAATCACGCAACTTAAAGTTTATTTTTCTATGTCCTATTCCCTTATCTTCAATCCACTTTAGCATTGAATCAATGGCATCTTTAACTGATTTTCCATTTAAAAATCCAGAATTTATCATAATTCCTGTTTCAGTATCTATGAAAGCTTCTTGTTCGACATTTCCACCATCAATTACAGGAACTATATTAAGATCAAATTTCTTTGCAAACTCATAATCTCTTGTATCATGAGCCGGAACTGCCATTATAGCACCTTTACCGTAACTCATTAATACATAATCCGAAATCCAAATAGGAATTTGCTCTTCAGTCACCGGATTTATAGCATATAGTCCTTCTATTACTACTCCTGTTTTTTCAGTTGAAAGCTCTGTTCTTTCAAAATCAGATTTTTTGGAGCACTCTTCCTTGTATGTTTCTATTGCCTCTAAATTTTTAATTCTATCAATATATTTTTCAATTAATGGATGTTCCGGAGCTATTACCATATATGTCGCTCCGAAAATAGTATCAGGTCTCGTTGTAAAAACTTCAAGATAATCATCTGAATTTGCAATATTGAATTTAATTTCAGCTCCTTCACTTCTGCCTATCCAATTTTTTTGTTGAGTCTTAACCCTTTCAATATAGTCTACTTCTTCAAGATCATCTAAAAGTCTTTGTGCATAATCAGTAATTTTAAGCATCCATTGACTTTTAACTTTTCTAACTACCTCATGACCGCATCTTTCGCATTTACCGCCAACTACTTCTTCATTAGCAAGTCCCGCTTTACATGAAGGACACCAATTTACAGGCATTTCAGTTTTATATGCAAGCCCTCTTTTAAAAAGTTGTAAAAATATCCATTGAGTCCATTTATAATATTTAGGATCTGTTGTATTAACTTCCCTTGACCAGTCAAAGGAAAATCCTATTGATTTTAGCTGTTTCTTAAATCTATTTACATTTTGTTTAGTAACTTTCGCAGGATGAATTTTATTTTTAATAGCAAAATTCTCAGTTGGAAGTCCAAATGCATCCCATCCCATCGGATATAAAACATTATATCCTTCATATCTTCTTTTTCTTGCAACAATATCAAGTGCAGTATAAGGTCTTGGATGTCCTACATGAAGTCCTTGTCCTGAAGGATATGGAAATTCTACTAATGCATAAAATTTTTCCTTGTCAAATTCATTTTTTGTAACATAAGTTTTATTATCATCCCAAAACTTTTGCCATTTTTTTTCTATTTCATTTGGATTATAATTATTCATCTGTTCCTCCTAAAATTCTGCAGAACCAACTGTTCTTGGAAATGGTATTACATCTCTAATATTGCTCATACCTGTAATATACATTACAGCTCTTTCAAATCCAAGTCCAAATCCTGAGTGTTGAGCGCTACCATACCTTCTAAGATCTAAATACCACTTATATGTGTCCATATCCATTCCAATATTTTTCATTTTTTCTTCTAATACTTCAAGTCTATCCTCTCTTTGAGAACCTCCAATTATTTCTCCAACTCCGGGTACAAGAAGATCCATTGCAGCTACCGTTTTTTTATCTTCGTTTTCTTTCATATAAAAAGCTTTTATCTCTTTTGGATAGTTTATTACAAATAAAGGCTTTTTATATACTTCTTCAGTCAAATATCTCTCATGCTCAGTCTGTAAGTCAACTCCCCATTCAACAGGATATTTAAACTCACGTCCTGATTTTTTTAATACTTCTATAGCCTCTGTATAAGTAATTCTACCAAAATCAGAATTTACAACATTATTAAGTCTTTCAAAAAGTCCCTTATCAATAAAGCTATTAAAAAACTCCATTTCATCTTTTGCATTATCAAGTACATATTTAATTATATACTTTAACATTTCTTCTGAAATTCTCATATTTTCTTCAAGATCTGCAAATGCAAGTTCCGGTTCTATCATCCAAAATTCTGCAGCGTGCCTTGCTGTATTTGAATTTTCAGCTCTGAAAGTAGGTCCAAAAGTATACACGTTTCCAAATGCTAAAGCAAATGATTCAGCCTCTAATTGTCCAGATACAGTTAAATTAGTTGATTTTCCAAAAAAGTCATTCGAAAAATCAACTTTACCATCTTCAGTTAAAGGAATATTTTTTAAATCAAGAGTTGTAACTTGAAACATCTCTCCTGCCCCTTCTGCATCTGATGCTGTTATAAGCGGAGTATTTACATAAACAAATCCTTTTTCTTGAAAAAATTTGTGTATTGCAAACGCAAGAATAGATCTAACTCTAAATACTGCATTAAATGTATTAGATCTTCCCCTTAAATGTGCAATAGTTCTTAAATATTCCATCGTATGACGCTTTTTTTGAAGCGGATAATCTCTGTCAGATTCACAGTAAGCTTCAATTTTTACTGCATGTAGCTCAATTGGCTGCTTTGCTCCGGGACTTTCCACGATTTTTCCCTCTACTAAAAGAGAAGAACTTATGGGATATTTTTCAACTTCAGAAAAATTTTGCAGCTTATCATCGTATACAATTTGCAGACTTCCAAAGCACGAACCATCTGTAAGTTCTATAAATCCAAAATTTTTAGATGATCTGCTTGTTTTTATCCATCCTTCAATTTTTACATCTCTATCAATAAATTTTTGACTGTTTTCTAAAATTTCTCTAATAGTTAATCTCATAATTCCTCCTAATATATCAACTTTATTTTTTATTTTCAATTTATATATAGGTTGTATTATAGCCATTTTGTAACAGTTTGTCAAATTGTAGAAGTATTTTTACATAAAAATAAGGCCCTTTAGGACCTTATCTTTTCATTATTGAGCTATTGATGGAACAAATGGCTTTTTAGCTGTTCTTGCTACATCTCCGGCAACATATCTAAATAACTCAGAGTACATTGATTTTGCATCTTTAAAAGCCTGCATTCCCAGCTTTTCTGCCATTTCATTTGCATATTCAACTGCTCTTTTAGGATCTTGATGATACAAAACTAAAAATTCTTTATTTCTTGCATCTTGTTCTTCTATTAATTTATCTTGATACTTACTCCAGTATTCTCTAATACTCTTTCCATATTTATCTCTATTTAATTCAGCTAATGTAGATAATCCTCTAAATACCCAATATGCCTGTGTATCATCAAAATTTGATGATTTTTTAGCATATGCCTCAGGAGTTTTTGATAAATTAGGGAAGTATGGAACATACACATTGTGTTCCGCATTTCCCATAGCAAGCCATAAAATTCCAGGAACTTTTGCAGGGAAATTTTCTTTTAATTCTATTATATGACACTCAACTTGTCTTTCTATTCCTATAACTCTTACGCCTTTATTTTCAGGCTTATTTCCATCTAACTTAGTTCCTTCATATCTATATTTTTGTAATTCCATAACATCTTTTAAAGAAACCTTTTTATCCGGTTTGAAAAATAAATTATAGTTACTTTCATAAGACAATTTTTTTGAAGGTGCAAGAAAATTTTGTCCGCCCCATACTCTTGCTCTATCATAATCTTGAAGTTCAGGAGCATAAGTTGCCCTCACTGAAAACTTTCCATTTACTTTTTTTATTAAATTATGTTTTTCAGGCATACTAATTAATTCTTTAGATGCTATAACATTTTCTGTATCATTTACATCTACGTAATCAAGCCATAAACAATTTGGAATTACCGCACAAACATCAGTTGGCAATTTAATTGCAACATATTGATGTCCTGATACTATTTCCATGTACCACGCTTCTTTATGATCTGCTATCATTAAAACGTTACATTCAGCAGCTCCCTCTTTATCAATTATTTCTCCAAGAAGTTTAACGCCTTCTTTAGCTGTGCTACATCTTGAAAGAACTAATGTAGTTATGTCTGCTTCTCTAAGACCAGTATCAATAAGAGGATCTACTTTTTCAATTTCTTCTCTATAATCTGCAGATACTGTTGCAGATATTGCAACTCCTTTTTCGTTATAACCAACTTCGTCATAAATACCATCATCATCATAGCCATCTGAATCAGGAACTGCACAATATTGATAAGTATGCATAGCTTGAGGCCATTTAAACCCTGTTATTTGATCTTCATACATTTCACCGTCTTTATGATCTGCAGCCGGATATACAACAAAACTTTTCGGATGTCCTCCACCTATATCTTCTGTTCTGCAAATTAAAGTAGAACCATTCTTAGATACATCTTTTCCTACATAAGTTCCTGTACAGGCAAGTGCACTATTACCAACACTTAATATCATAATAAGTGCCAATAACAAAGATAACATTCTTTTCTTCATAATTATAATTCCTCCTTACGAAAATGATTTCCTAGTTAATATTATAGCAATATTTAATCAAATATAAAAGAGCATAAATATTTATTAAAAAACACAATGCTATGTTTTAAATATTTATGCTCTATTCCATAATCAAATTGATTGAAAAACACAATTTCTAATTCTATTTTTTTCTTATTTATCTTTAAGTTTAGCCATAAAATCTTTTATTTTTTTCTCATATCCATTGTTAGATGGTTCATAATAAATCCTATCTACAAATTCACTTGGAAGATATTGTTGCTCTACATAATTATTTTCATAATCATGAGGATACTTATATATAGCTTCTTTTTTTATATCCGGACTATGCTTATCTCTTAGATACATCGGTATATAAAAATTTGTTCCATATTTCACATCATTAATAGCCGAATTAATTCCAAGATATGCCCTATTAGATTTTGGAGCTGTAGCAAGATATGTGGTTGCTTGTGCTAAAATAATTCTGCCTTCCGGAAATCCAACCATATTAACTGCATTAAATGCCGCTACTGCAACTACAAGCGCCATAGGATCCGCATTTGATATATCTTCTGATGCGGATATTATTAATCTTCTTGCTATAAATTTAGGTTCTTCTCCTGACTCTATCATCTTTGCAAGGTAAAAAAGTGCAGCATTAGGATCAGATCCTCTAATTGATTTTATAAAAGCTGATGCAGTATCATAATGCTCATTTCCATTTTTATCATAATTTATGTTTTTACTTTGTAAACAATCTTTAATAATATCTATATCTATTTTTATCTTATTATCAACCATATCTGTAGATAAAATTGCTATTTCTAAAGAATTTAAAATATTTCTCCCATCACCTGAAGAATTATTTATCAAAAAATTAATTGCAGCATCATCTATTTCTATATTTAAATTACCGAAACCATTTTCATCATTTAAAGCTTTTATTATAAGTTCTCTTAATTCTTCCTGACAAAGAGCTTCAAGTGTTAATATTTGGCACCTGGAAACTAATGCTTTATTAACTTCAAAGTAAGGATTTTCAGTTGTAGCTCCTATTAGAATTATAATTCCCTTTTCAACAAAAGGAAGAAGAGCATCTTGTTGAGTTTTATTAAATCTATGAATTTCATCTATAAACAGTATAGTATTTTTATTTTCATATTTTAAAAATTCTTCAGCTTCATTTAACACTTCTCTTAATTCTTTTATATTTGATGTTACAGCTGAAATTTGAACAAATCTTTTTTTTGTGGTATTTGCAATTATTCTTGCAAGAGTTGTTTTCCCAACTCCAGGCGGTCCATAAAATATCATCGAAGATACTCTGTCCGATTTTATAATTCTACTTAAGTATCTTCCTTCACCGACAAGATGTTTCTGTCCAAAAAATTCATTTAGATTTTTTGGCCTTAGTCTTTCTGCAAGCGGTGCATTTGTTTTTAAATTTTCCTGCATATTTAAAGTAAATAAATCCATAAAATCACTTCTTCTTGCTTATTATATCTTGCAGTTCATCAAAAAAACTATTTACATCTTTAAATTGCCTATATACAGAAGCAAATCTAACATAGGCAACTTCATCAAGTTCTTTTAGTTCCTGCATTACCATTTCACCGATTTCAGTAGTTGTAATTTCTTTTTTTAATGAATTTTGAATCTTTTTTTCTATATTGTCTACTGCAGCTTCTATTTTTTCAATTGATACAGGTCTTTTTTCACACGATTTTATTATTCCATGAACTATTTTATTTCTATCAAAGCTCTGTCTATTGCCATCTTTTTTTTCAACTATTATAGGTGTCTCTTCAATTTTCTCATAGGTTGTAAATCTTCCCTTACAATTTATACATTCTCTTCTACGTCTTATTGTACTACCTTCGTCTGTCGGTCTTGAATCTACAACTTTAGATTCAGAATACCCACAATATGGACACTTCATATTATCACCTCATCAAAAATACCTCATCAAATGATGAGGCATTAATTAGTTTTTCTTTGTTCTTAAAAATGAAGGGATTTTTAATTCTCCATCTTCAAAATTTTTTACAGAATCTTTAGAATCAGATCTGCCACTAATGTCAAGACCTGGAAATTTTTTTCCCTTATCTTCTTTATATTGATCAAATTCAGTAGCTATTACTGTAATTTTTATTTGATCTTTAAGTGATTCATCAATTCCTGCTCCAAATATAATATTTGCATCTTCATCTACACAGTCACGAATTAAATCTGCAGCTTCATTAACTTCAAAAATTCCAAGATCATTTCCTGCTGTTATATTAAGAAGTACAGATTTTGCTCCTTGAATAGAAGTTTCAAGTAGAGGAGAATTTATAGCAAGTTTAGCAGCTTCAGTAGCTCTATCGTCCCCGGATGCAACACCTATACCCATATGAGCAATACCTTTATCATACATAATTGTCTTAACGTCCGCAAAGTCAAGATTTATTAGATTAGGTACCGAAATTAAATCTGATATACCTTGTATACCTTGTTTTAATATTTCATCCGCCATCTCAAAAGCTTTTGAAAAACTTGTCTTTTTATCTGAAATTGAAAGGAGTCTATCATTTGGAATAATAACCAATGTATCTACTTTATCTTTTAATGCGTTAATTCCTCTCTCTGCAAATTTTGCTCTCTTTATACCCTCAAAGGCAAAAGGTTTTGTTACTACACCAACTGTAAGTAATCCTAATTCTTTCGCAACATCTGCAATTATAGGAGCTGCTCCAGTACCGGTTCCACCGCCCATTCCGGCAGTTATAAATACCATATCGGCACCTTCAAGACATGCTCTTATTTCATCACGAGACTCTTCTGCAGATTGTTCTCCAACATCAGGATTGGCACCTGCACCTAACCCTTTTGTTACTTTCTCTCCTAATTGAATTTTACTTTCTGCAAGAGAATTTTTTAATGCTTGTCTATCTGTATTAAAAGCAATAAATTCTACTCCCTTAACTCCGGCATTTATCATTCTGTTAACAGCATTATTTCCGCCGCCACCAACGCCAACTACCCTTATCTTGGCAAAATCATCATGATCCATATCAAAATCCAACATAAACATCCTCCTTATATAATAAATTACTTATTCATCATAATAAACCTATAATAGTATTTTATAAATAAATTGTAAAATAGTCAATATCTAAACACTTCATTATAAAAAAACATCGTTAATTTTCACTTTCCGTTAAATTTTCATCAAAATTATCTTTGTCATTTTTATCATTACCATTTGAATAATCACTTTCTATTTCTACTATAATATTATCTCCTTTACTCATATCTATTAAAGTGGCTCTTTTATTTGTTTTCCTAATATCTTCCAATACTTGTCCTAACATCTTAAATTTGTAATCAAGATTAGTAGGTTCTCCAAATTTAATTTCAATATTATCCTTATTTATACACATAATAGAATTAGAACTTATATTTACACTTTTCAAATTTTGAAAAATTTCTTTTTCATCAAAAAGCTTTTTTATAAAATTTTTAGTTTGATCATCTTTAGCGTATAAAAACTTTCCAAGTTTTAAATCTTTTTCATCTATTCCGGTAAGTTCTACAATATTTTGTAATGGTTCATTTTTTATTCCAATAATTCTAAATTCATCATCAAGCAAATAATAATCCATATAATTTTCTATTTGTAGAATCGGTTTTCTTTCATAAACTGAAATAGTTACACGCCTTGATAATGAAAAAGAAATTTTTGAAGTTTTAATTACCGGAATATTATTTATATTTTTAATTCTATCTTTTTTATTTACAGAAAAATAATTTTCTCCAACTTTAAATTCAGACTTTTTTATTATCTCAGACTCTTTTGCTTCTGATGCCCCTTTTATATTGATTGATCTTACATTAAATACTCCCAATTTTAGCATAAAAAATATTATTATACTAAACAAAATTATTATAGAAACTATTTTTCTTATCAAAAGCCTTTTCTTTCTACGCTTTATAATTTTCTTTTTTCTATTTCCGTTATTCATTATTTTAAACTTTCTATTTTATCTACCAATAATTTTACAGCTTCAATATTCCCAATTTTTTTTGAATTCAATGCCATCTCATTTCTTAAATTATCATTTGAAATCAGTTCAACTATATTATTATATAAAATATCTCCGTTTAAATTTTCTTCTAATATAACTTTTGAAGCACCTTTATTCTCGTAGCTTTTAGCATTAAAAACTTGATGATTCCCTGCAGTATATGCTTTTGGAATTAAAATACTTGCAATTCCAACCGCCGACACTTCAGCAAGTGTCATTGCACTTGAACTTGCAATTACAAGATCGCTTGCCATTAATAATTTTGGAATTTCATATGAATAATTTAATATCGTTATGTTTTCAGAAATATTATTTTTATTTAAATTTTCCATAAATTTATTATAGTGAGTTTTTCCTGTTATATGCATAAATTTAAAGTTTATATCCTTTTTACTTTTTATTATATCAATAACAGCTTCATTTGTAGATTCTTGTCCTCCGCTACCTCCAAATGATAAAACAAATTTTTCACTATCTAAAATTCCAAGTTCTTTTCTCGCATTCTCTCTATCTATATTTTCAAAGTCATCTCTTACAGGATTTCCGGTTATAATTATATTATCAGTATTCAAATATTCTCTAGCTTCTTCAAAATTAAGTGAAACAAGATTTGCCTTTTTAGCCAAAAGTCTGTTTGTTTTTCCCGGATATGCATTTTGTTCTTGAATAACAGTTTTTATTTTCTTTTGCTGAGCTTTTAAAACTATCGGAGCACAAACATAACCTCCGGTACCTATTACAACATCCGGCTTAAATTTTTTTATTATTTTATTGCATTCTCTTAAACCCTTAAAGAGAGTCAACATTGTAATAAAAGTTTGCTTATTTATTTTTTTTCTTGGTAATCCTTCTATGTGAATCGATTCAAAATCAATACCATATGTTTTTACAAGTTCTTCTTCAAGACTTCCTTCTTTCCCTACATACAATATTTCATTATCCCCATTTCTTTTTCTTAATTCATTTGCTATCGCAAGTGCCGGATAAATATGTCCTCCGGTTCCTCCACCGGATAAAATGTATTTCATTTATTCTTCCACATCCCTTGAAATTCTAAGTAGCAAACCTATTGAAATCATAGTCAACATTAATGATGTTCCTCCATAAGAAATAAATGGAAGTGTTATACCCGTAACCGGAAATAATCCACAGCCAACTCCCAAATTAAATATTGCCTGTATTCCGATATATGTCGTAATTCCAACTGCTACATATTTATCATAATAATTTTTTGCCTTATATGCAATCAAATATCCTCTATATATTAACATAAAAAACAAAAAAATCAAAAATATGGCTCCTATGATACCGAACTCTTCACAAATAATAGGAAAAATAAAGTCATTATATGCAAGTGGTACATTAGAATATTTTTGTCTTGAATGAAACAATCCTACTCCTCCAAATCCGCCCATAGCTATCGCATACAATGATTGTGTTATTTGATATTTATCTTTTGTTAATGTTCCGCTATCTGTAAAAAACGAAAACATTCTCTTTATTCTATATGGAAATAAAACTATCATCGGCACAATTGATGCTCCCCCAATGCCAAGTAATGTCACAAATTGATGAGACTTTATTCCCCCTACAAAATACATAGAAAATAATGATATTCCTATTACAACAGCTGTTGAAAGGTCTTTCAACATTATCGGAACAACTGATATTGCCATGATTAATACTAATGAATAAAATGTATAACTATTTCCCATATTTTTTTTGTTAATATCAAGAAGCTTCGCCATATACACAATAGATGTTATTTTTAAAATATCTGATGGTTGAAATTTAAATGATGAACTCGGAATTCTTATCCATCTTATCTGTCCATACTTCCCCCAGCCAAGAGGAGTCCATAATGCAAAAATCAAAAAAATCCCCACTATAAAACCAATCCCAGATAAATTTCGGATTGTTTTTCTTGGTAATTTTGAAACAACAATAACTCCGATAAATCCAAGTATAGAAAATATTAATTGTCTTTTTGCAAAATAAAACCCATCGCCGTCAAAATTTTTTACACCTTCAGGGTAACTTGCACTTGTTACTGCAATAAGACCAAAAAATACTAAAAGTATCAAAATTATTATTAACGGAAAATCCATAGATTTTAATTTGTTTTTATATTTTTTCATTATATCAACTCATTTACTAATTTTTTAAAATGTTCTCCTCTTTTTTCATAGGAAGTATACATATCCCACGATGCACATGCCGGTGACAACAATACAACATCTCCACTAGATGCTATGCTATTAGAAAGCATAACCGCCTTATCTAAGTCATTAACCATATATATTTCATAGCCTAACGGCTTTGATATTTTCTGCAATATATCTGCTGTTTCTCCAAGTAATATAAGTTTTTTTACTTTGCCAAGCCCTATATTAAGCATCTCTGAAAAATCAGCTTTCTTATCATATCCGCCTGCTATTAAAATTATATTTTTTTCAATAGCGTTAATTGCCATAATTGTAGAATCCGGATTAGTTCCTTTAGAATCATTATAATATTTTACCCCATTTAACTCTCTTACAAATTCTATTCTATGCTCCACTCCCATGAAATTAGAAATAGACTTTTTTATGACCTCATTTTTTATTCCAAGAGATTTTGCGATAGCTGTTGATGCAAGTACATTTTCTACATTATGTACTCCCGGCATTTTTATATCATTCACAGACATTATAAATTCCGTAGAATCTTTACTTCTAAAGTAAATACCGCCTTCCTTTACAAATGTACCAAGCTTCCCGGAATCTTCAAGTGAAAAATAATATATATCTCTATCGAAACTTAAACTTTTTAAATTCTGATCTCTATAATTGAATATGGTGTAATCATCTTCATTTTGATTTTTAAATATTTTATATTTAGCATTTTTATAATTAGAAATATTCCCATGCCAGTCTAAATGGTCGCTTGTAACATTTGTTATAACTGAAACTATCGGTTTGAAATCATAAGTATACTCTAATTGAAACGAACTTGCCTCAATAACTATATAATCATCTTCTTCAGCTTCAAGAGCTATATCTAAAATTCCCTTTCCAATGTTTCCTACACAGTATGTTTTTCTATCATTGTTTAATATTTGATAAGTTAATGAAGTTGTTGTTGTCTTTCCATTCGTTCCTGTTATTGCTATTAAATTTTTACACTTAGTAATCCCATAAGCAATTTCAATATCTGATACAACTTTAATATTTTTTTCATTAGCAAGCATTAAAATTTCATTTTTAGGATTTATTCCCGGGCTCTTTATTATCAAATCAATTTTATCAATATCTTTTTTATTGAAAATTTTAAAGTCTATTTCAAAATCTTTGTTTAAATTGTCTTCATTTTCATCATAGGCGTATAAATTGCACTCAAAATTACTCATACATTTCAATGCGGATTCGCCTGTAACTCCTAGCCCAAAAATTAATATATTTTTATATTCGTACATAATTATCTCCTAAAATAACATTTTATATGAAATTAAACACAATATTAATTCCACAGCATAAAATACAACTACTACCTTGGTTTCTTTCCAACCTTTTTGTTCAAAATGGTGGTGAAGCGGTGACATCAAAAATACTCTTTTGCCTCTAAGTTTAAATGATGCTACCTGTATTATTACAGATAGAGTTTCTATAAAATATATACCTCCCGCTACAGGAAGTATTAAAGGTAAATTTAACAGTATTGCAACGGCACTAACTGCTCCGCCCAATGCAAGAGAACCTGTGTCTCCCATAAATACTTTTGCCGGATATTTATTATAATATAGAAAGCCTAATAAAGCTCCTATTAGCAATATACAAAATAGTTCCACTGTTGTTCTTCCGAGTTTATGTGCAACAACAGCGAAAAAACCTAAGCAAATTATAGTTATTCCACTGGAAAGACCATCTAATCCATCTGTCAAATTCACCGAATTAACTGTTCCAACTACGACAAATACAATAAATGGTATATATAATAATCCTATGTTTATGTTCAAATTTAATATAGGAATTATTATATTTGTATTAAGTTCCGGAGTTTTATATTGATAAAACAATATTATTAAAGCTACCAAAATTTGACAGATTAATTTTTGTTTTGCAGTAAATCCTAAATTTCTCTTTTTTACAACCTTAATATAATCATCTATAAATCCTACCAAACCAAATGCAAAAGTTGAAAATAAAAGCATTACAATTTCAAGACTTTTATCTTTGGATAAAATTACCATAATTAATATAGTAATTAAAAACATTACTCCGCCCATCGTAGGCGTTCCACCTTTTACCAAATGACTTTGTGGACCATCTTCTCTAATACTTTGACCTGCTTTCAACTTTTTTAACTCCGGTATTACAATTTTCCCTGACATTAACGATATAAGCATTGATAAAATTAAACTAATCAGGATTCTACTTTCCTGCATAAATACACTTCCTAACTTTAATTACTTTTCTTTATTCAAATTCTTTTTGTTATTTTCATCATTTTTAGATTCTCTGATATTTTCATCTGTAGGAGGAATCGACATAGTAAATACTACAAAAGTATTACTGTTGATTTTACTATTAGGTCCTACAGATTGATATGTCACTTCACCTGTGCCTTTTATATTATACTCCACGTTTAAATCTTTTAAAATAGTCTTTAATTCCTTCTCGGTCTTACCAACTAAATTTGGCATAACTTTATCTTCTTCAATATTGGAATTTACACTTAAATCTACTATTGTTTCAAGATTTACCATGGCTCCAGCTTCCGGATATTGTTTCATAACTATTGAAGCGTTAGAAATATTATTTATATTTGCATTAAATTGTAATCCCACATCTACAATTTTTTTACCTGCGTCCGATAACAACAATCCTGTTACATCAGGAACTTCTACAATATTTTTGTTATCAGATGTGTCAATTTTCTCTGTCTTTGGAATATTTAAATATTCTAAAGTATTTTTTAACACATATTGAGCTGCCGGTACAACTACAGTTGCAGCATAAAAATCTCCTCTCGGTCTTTGCATAACAACAAGTACTGTTATCTTAGGATCATTTATAGGCGCAACCCCTACAAAAGAAGATATATAATTATCTTCGTATCCTCCATCTTTTGATGGTATATATGCTGTACCTGTCTTTCCTCCAATTTGATATCCGGGAACTCTTGCCAGTCTTCCTGTTCCATCATCAACTACTTTTTTCATCAATCTCTTCATAGTATTTGATGTTTCTTCAGATATCACCTTTCTCTTTAACTCAGTCTTAAATTTTTTAATAACATTTCCATTTTTATCTTCAAATCTATCGACTATTTTAGGTGTATTTAAATTTCCTCCATTTACAATTGCAGACACTGAATTTATAAGTTGAATAGGAGTCACCGCTATTCCATGTCCATAACTCAATGTAGCGAGTCTTATATCTCCTATTTCGTTAGCATTTGCCGGAATTTGTCCTTTGATTTCTGCCGGTAAATCTATGCCTGTCTTTTCTCCAAAACCAAATGCTTTTATATATTTTAATAGTTTTTCAGCACCAAGCTCTCTACCAATCTTTACAAATGTAATATTGCAACTTTCCGCCATCGCCTGTTCCATAGTTTTATTTCCTATATTTTTAGTATTACAAATTATTTTTGTACCCGGCAAAACAGGTGGACAATAATATATTTTTAAAGGACTTGTTGTATTTTCTTCCAGAGCCGCTGCTGCAGTTATTACTTTCATAACAGAACCCGGCTCATATTGAGAACTCACACAAAAATTTGTCCAATTTTCAAACCATAATTCCGCTTTTTCCTCTTTACTTAAATTAGGCCAAATTTTTTCCTGTTCTTCCCCTACCGGTGCCTTAGGATTATTTGCATTATAACTTCTATTATTAGCCATAGCAAGGATTTCGCCAGTAACCGTATTTTGAACTATAATGGAAACCATATCCGCATTGTGTTTTATTCTCGCGTCCAATGCAGCTTCTTCTGCAAATTGTTGAATTGTTTCATCCAATGTAAGCACCGGATATGCCCCTTCTTTTGGTGCATAATTTTCTTCATCTGTCAAAGGAATTTGAGTATATGAATTATTCTTTATTGATATATTTTTTCCTGCTATTCCAGATAATTCATCATCATACTTAGCTTCAAGACCATATTGACCAACTCCATCATCACTTATAAATCCGATAACATGACTGGCAATAGCATCATAAGGATAAAATCTTCTTGCAACATCTTCTATTGAAAGTCTCGGTATTTTTAAATCTTTTAATTCAAGAGCTTTTTCTCTTGAAATATTTGAAGCTATTTTTATAATTTTATCGCCAACCATAATATCCAAAATTTCTTCCTTGCTAATTTCCAACACCGTTGCTATTTTCTCTGACGCCTCTTCCAATACAGCTCTTTTATAAATATTAAATTCTTCTGTCTTTTGAGATTCACTTTTTTCAAAATTCATATTATAAAATACATTTGCTTTGGTGACATTTACTGCAAGTTCTTTCTTATTTCTATCATATATTATTCCCCTGTCAGCTCTTACAAGTTCAGTCTTAGTCAACTGATTCAACGCTTTTCTTGTCAGGTCTTCACCTTGAAATACATTAATATATAATAATTTTAATACTATCGCTATAAACAAAAAACCCAAAAAGAAAAGTAGAAAAAAAACCTTTTTATTCGCAGTTTTCGACAAATTATTCTCTACTTTATTTTTCTTTTCAGGCTCTGTTAATTTCATTCTTTTGTTCATGATTCCTCCTAATCTTTAGTAAATGATTTAAGTACAGAAATAATAGGACTTAAAAATACGTTGTTATTTACATCTTTTTGTTTTTGGTCCTTACTTATATCTACATAAACAATTTGATTTTCTTTAGGATAAATCATACCTAATTTGTACATTGCTTCATCTTGTATTTCAGTTGAGCTTTTTATTCCCTTTACCTCTCCTATTAAAGACATTTTAGTCTTTTTAAGTTCCGAAATTTCCTTTTGTTGTATCATAATTTTCTTATCTAAACTTGAAAGTTGTGCATAAGTTAATGTAGATGCACATACAACCATCATAACAATAATAAGAGTTATATATAAAGGTCTTTTTGAGGCTCTATTAATTTTTTTTATTTTATTTTTTTGTATTTTAAAATCATTTTTTACTTTAAACATTTTACACCTCTATAATTTTTCTGCAACCCTTAATTTTGCACTATGTGCTCTGTTATTTTCTATTAGTTCTTTTTCAGAAGCAACTATAGGCTTTCTTGTTATTATTTCAATTTCACGTTTTTTACCGCAGTTGCATACTGGAGCCTTTTCAGGACAAATACAATCTAAATAATAATACTTGAATGTTTCTTTAACTATCCTGTCTTCAAGAGAATGAAATGATATTACAGCTATTCTTCCACCTGGATTTAATCTGTCAATCATTCTACCAAGTGTATTTCTTAAAACATCAAGTTCATTGTTTGTTTCTATTCTAAGTGCTTGAAATGTTTTTTTAGCAGGATGACCTTTTTTCTTTCTCGCTGCAGCAGGAATTGCATTTTTTATTATTTCAACCAGTTCAAAAGTTGTATCTATAGGTTTTTTTATTCTACTTTTAACTATAAAATCCGCTATTCTTCCTGCCCATTTTTCTTCAGAATAATCCCATAAAATTTTTGCAATTTCTTCCTTTGAATATCCATTTACTATATCCCAAGCACTAAATGCAGCATTTGTATCCATTCTCATATCAAGCTTTGCATCATAATTATATGAAAATCCTCTATCCCCTTCATCAAATTGATATGAACTTACTCCCAAGTCCAGTAAAAATCCATCCACTTTATCAATTTCCAAAGAATCGAGAATAACATTAAAATCTTTATAATTTGAATTAAATAACTTATAGTTATTATAGCCGAGTTCTCCAAGAACCTCTTTTGATTTTTCTAATGCAGCTAAATCTTGATCTATACCTATTAATAGTCCTGTTCCATTAAGTATCTTTAATATTTGAGATGAGTGTCCCGCTCCACCTATTGTCCCATCAACATATATCCCATTTTCTTTTATATTCAATAAATTTATTGTATCTTCAAACAATACTGATTTATGATTAAATTTCATTTATATTCCAAGCTCCGCCATTTTTTCGGCAACCTCTTCATAGCTTAAACCTTCATCATCATTATATGAATCCCAATTTTCACTACTCCATATTTCAGCTCTCGTACTTGCTCCTATAATAACTACATCTTTTAAAATTTCTGCATGTTCTCTGAGATTTTGTGGTATTAGCGCTCTTCCCTGTTTATCTAAATCTTCATTTGTAGCTCCAGAGAAAAATATTCTTATAAATGATCTTGCAGCTTTATTAGTCATCGGTAATTCTTTAAGTTTATTTTCAATCCTTTTCCATTCTTCATTTGGATACACAAAAAGACACTTGTCTAATCCTTTTGTTATTACAAAATTATCTCCAAGATCTTCTCTTAATTTAGATGGAATCATCACTCTTCCCTTATTATCGAGGGAATGTCTATATTCACCTATAAGCATTTCTATCACCACTTATTACCACTATTTACCACTTACTACCACTTTAATTACATTTTACACTATTTACGTTACTTATTCCATTATAATTTATAAAAAAAATAAATAGGGACCTAAGTCCCTATTCTCTATTTTTATATATCTACGCTGTTATATTTAAATCAAAATCAAAATTCAACTATATATTGTTTATAATCTTTAAAGGCATACTATAAATTGTTTTTTTCCCATTATTATAATTACATTAAGATACAACTTTTGTATTACATTGCTTCGTTATAAAATAAAAATCAGATCCTACTCCTTCCTCCGAAATTACTCCATATTTAAATTTGTGAAGCTCTAAAATATTTTTTACAATATAAAGTCCAAGTCCGGTTCCAACTGTAGGTCTTGTATGATTATTTCTAACTCTATAGAATCTCTCCCATATTGAATCCAATTTATCTTTCGGTATTCCTATTCCTTTATCTATACAGTCAAACCTAACTACACCTAAATCTCCAACAACTTTTATAGTTATATCTTTTTCAGATTTAGAATAATTAATTGCATTATTTATAAGATTATATATTACTTGCTCAATTCTTTTTTTGTTTGCAAATATATGAGTGTTTCCGGAATAAATAAAATTAAATTTATAATTATTTTTTTCAAACATAATCTTAAATCTATCAATAACATCTTCTGCAACTTCTTTTAAATCTATACAATCAAATTTTATTTCTTCAAGATTTGATTCTATTTTTGAAATATCCAAAAGGTCGTTTACAAGCATAGTAAGTCTATCAGCCTCATTTATTATAGTATCAATATGCTTGTTTCTCATCTCTTCATTATTTCCTGATATATCCCTTATCATTTCTCCATAAGATTTTATAACTGTAAGAGGTGTTTTTAAATCATGACTCACATTAGCAATTAAGTCTTTTCTTACTTCCATAGTTTTTGTAATTTCTCTTGTAGCATAATTGAGTGTATTTGAAAGATCATCTATTTCAGTATAATCTCCCTTTTTAAAATTTACAGAATAATCTCCACTTCCAAGCTTTTTTGCAGTTTTTGACATTTCAACAAGAGGTTTTGATAATCTTCTTGAAATAAAATAAGATAATGCGAATGCCAACAACAATGAAAGTATAGAAACTATTATTAAAAGTCTCTTTAATACATCTATTGCCGAATCTACAGGCTGTGGAGAGGTTTTTATCATTATATAGTAATTGGTTCCTGCAGTAGTACCAAGATAACCTGCATAAACTATAGTTGGAGTTTCTAAATGTTTTAACTTAGTAATTGAAACCCTATAAGGATGATCTCCGTTTTTCACACCTGCAAAATATTCATCAAATGCATCACTTCCTATTACTTTTGGATTTATCATAACATCAAGCCATGTAAGAGGATAAATTAAAGTCCCCTCTTCATCAATTACTTCTATATTGAGTCCTTTTTTTTGAGAATAGTTTAATACTTTACTCTCAAAATCTTTATTCATATACTGGCTTCTTAAATAATCTCCAATTTTCGTAACCTCGTGTATTTTCATAGATTCATAAAATCTATTTAAAAATACTATTTGAAAAAGCCATAGTATAGCAAGTATTACAACCGCAAATGCAGAAAAGTACTTCCAAAAAGTGAACATTATGCTTTTTTTGTCTATTTTTAAATTCTTATTCTTTCGTATCAAATTTATAACCTGTTCCTCTAACTGTTACAATGAATTTTCTATAATCTTTTATAGAATTTCTAAGCATTTTTATATGTGTATCAACGGTCCTATCATCACCATAAAAATCATATCCCCATACTTTGCTTAATAACTTGTCTCTTGAAAGAGCAATATTTTCATTAGTCGCTAAAAATACAAGTAAATCATATTCTTTTGGAGTCATATCAACTTTTTCTCCATCCACATAAACTACTCTTCCATCTAAATCAATTTTAAGACCTTGAAATTCTAAAACTGCATTTTCAATTATTCTCTGACGTCTCTTAACTATTACATTAAGCCTCGCCATAAGTTCTTTTGGAGAAAATGGTTTGACAACATAATCATCTATTCCAATTTCAAATCCAAATAACTTATCATATTCCTCTCCTCTTGCCGATAACATTAATACAGGAATATCATTAATCTTTTTTATTTCTTTATATGAAGAAAAACCATCAAGTCTTGGCATCATTATATCCATCACAATAACGTCAAATTCCTGCTCTTTACATTTTTCTATTGCTTCAAGTCCATCGCATGCTTCTACAACATTATGACCTTCAAACTCTGCATAAGTCTTTATTACTTCTCTTATTTTTTCTTCATCATCTACAACTAATATTTTAAACAAGCTATCACCTCTTTTTATAATATATAATCATTATGTGAAATAGAAATGAAATTTTAAAGATTAATATATTAAATTAAAGTTCTCCCTTTAATCCACATATTTCGGCTCTTTCACTTAACCCTTTTATTGTTTCTTCAAAAATTATATTTTTATCAATTTGAAGCATTTCACATCCTTCAAGAATAATGTCTCTATCACACCCTGCCGCAAATTTTTTATCCTTAAATTTTTTAGTTAATGACTTCAAATTCAAATCAAGCACAGATTTACTCGGTCTAAGTAAGCAACAAGCATTTATAATTCCTGTAAGTTCATCTATTGTATAAAGTGTTTTTTCCATAAGCGATATAGGTTCAACATCTACACACATTTTCCAACCATGTGACTCTATTGCACGAATATATTCTTCGTCCCAATTTTCACTTTCTAAAATTTCTCTTGTTTTTATACAATGTTCTTCAGGATATTTTTCATAATCTAAATCATGACAAAGCCCAACTATACCCCATTTTTCTTCATCTTCACCAAAATATTTTGCAAAATGAATCATAGCAGCTTCTACTTGAAGACCATGTTTTATTAATGCATCTGATTCGTTATATTTTATTAACAAATTATACGCCTGTTCCCTTGTAGGAATCATACTAACACCCTCTTTCTTTTTTTCTATCATACCCTAATTTTTAATAATTTTAAACTATTAAAAATTAAAAACTTCGGTATTAATACCGAAGTTTTTAATTTAACTATTTTCTTTTATGCATCCCGCTTTATCAAGAGCTATTTTAGCAAGTAAAGGTCCTATTAATTCATATACTATCGTCGCACTTAACACAATAGATCTAATCATTGCACCGTGAGGATTGGGAATTATTCTTGAGGCTATAAGACTTAAGCCAATTGCAACTCCGGCTTGCGGAACAAGTGTAAGTCCCAAATATTTTTGAACTGATTTAGGAAATTTTGCAATCTTAGATGCAGAATAAGCTCCAAGCATTTTCCCGATTACTCTTGTAATTATATATGATGCTCCCATTAATCCAACAGTCTTTAAATTTGCAAAGTCAAGTTCTGCCCCGGAAAGTACAAAAAAACATACTGTTACAGGCGGTGCTATACTACTTATAAGAGCACTATATCTTCTATTACTTTTACCTATATTTGATGAAACTACTCCCATGAGCATGAGTGTAAGAAGACTTGATAATTTTAAATATAGAGCTATTGAAGTTACCATAAATATTGATGCAACTGAGATTATTGTTGTTTCACTATCACTTTTTGCCTTTTTAATAATGAACGAAAATCCAGTTCCCGATATCAATCCTAAAAGTAATGCAAGAATAATTTCTTTAATAGGTTTATAAATCATAACTCCTATACTAAGAGCACTATGTGAAATTAAAGAAATTGTGATTGATGATGCAATTCCAAAACAAATAATACATAAAACATCATCAAGTGCTACAACAGGTATAAGTACATCTACAAGATCTCCTTTTGCATTGTATTGTTTAATTACCATAAGTGTTGCAGCGGGTGCTGTTGCACATGCTATACTTCCAAGTGTAAGTGAAAAGGCAAAGCTTTCTTTAAATATAAACAAAGTTGAAATAGTTACTGCAATAAATGCAAATATTCCCTCTAATAAAACTATTAATAAAATTCCGCTTCCCAATTTTTTAATAGCAGAAATCTTCATTTCATCACCTATTGAAAAAGCTATAAATGCAAGCGCAACTTCACTTACAACATCAAGTGAAGAGAGTGTCTCTTTTGGAATAAGTCCGAGTACAGATGGACCTATTATAATTCCACCAATCAAAAAACCTGTAACATCCGGAAATTTGAACTTGCCTAAGATTTTAGAAAAAACAAGTCCTGCTATTAATAATACTGATATATAATATATTTTATCCATCTATTTAGTCAATCCCTCAAAACTTGTTACTTCAAAAGTAAACATAATTCCAACATTTTCTTTATTCAAATTACCAACTGCTCTTCTAACACATTCTTTTGCAACTTCAAGTTTCTCATCATTTAATAATAAAAATATTGTTTTATTATAAGGTCTTCCCTGATTTAACATAACCTTTAAATAACTGGTACTAAAACTTGGGTCAATATACGCCAATGATTGTGCCATTCCCTCGCTATCAATAATAGTACCTCCTCTTATATCATTATTCTTAAATTCTTCCAAAATGTCATTAAAATGCTGTTCGTGATTAATTACTATAAATAATACTTGCATGTTATCAACCTCCATAAGATATTATACACTCTATTAATATTTTTTAAAGCGTATTACTTTAAATTCTAAATTTTTTTCAAATCAATCACATAAAAAAGAGAAGCTATTAAAGCTTCTCATCCATTGTAGCAGATACTTCTGTCCATATTTTATCATATAAAGATACATTTTCTCCAAGATCTTTATACGACTCAAGCTCAGGTAATTTAGAATAATCAGGATATGCAACTTCTGAATTTTTTAATTTTTCAGGAAGTAAATCTTTAGCAGCATCAACAGGAGAAGTATAGCCTACACAATATTCGGCATTTTTTGCTGCAATATCCGGTCTACACATAAAGTCAATAAATTTTTCCGCAGCTTCTTTATTTTTTGCATTTTTGGGAATTACGAATGAATCTATCCAAATATTTGATCCTTCTTTAGGAATTACATATTTTAAACTGGAATTATTCTCCATCATAAGAGCCGCATCTCCTGAATACATAACCCCCATTGCAGCATCCCCTTGAACTAATACATCCCTGCCATCATCTGTCAAATAAGCATATACTAACGGTTTTTGTTGTATTAATATTTCCTTTGCCTCTTCAAGCTGAATTTTATCTATAGAATTCATGGAATAGCCAAGTTTCTTTAATGCTATAGCTATTGAATCTCTTTGAGAGTTATACATTATAATTTGGTTTTTATACTTGGCATCCCAAAGTGCATTCCAAGAATTTATATCTTCACTAACCATTTCTGTATTATATATAATACCAACAGTTCCCGCAAAATAAGGTACTGAATATTCATTATTCGGATCAAATTCTTTATTTTTTAAAGCAGATGATATACCGCTATAATTAGGTATATTGTTAAAATCTAATTTTTGTATAATATCTTCCTTTATAAGCCTTTCAATCATATAATCTGATGGAACTAAAATATCATATGCATCTTTAGATTGAGTTGCTTTTATATACATATCTTCATTAGATGCAAATGTATCGTATACAACTCTTATTCCTGTTTCTTTTTCAAATTCCTTTATCGTACTGGGATCCATATATTCGCCCGCATTATATACATTAATTGTAGCCGTACTTGATGAACTGCCGCCACATGAAGATAGCAACATCGCTATTATAAAAACTAAACCTATTAATAAAATTTTATTTTTTTTCATATTTGTAACCTCACTTATTAATAATTTGCTTACTGTTTCTCTTATTAATAATAATCAATAGTACCAATAAAGATATAAACATTATAGTTGACATTGCATTTATTGCAGGATTAATTCCCTTTCTTGCCATAGTATAAATTGTAATCGAAAGATTTGGAACTCCATGGCCTGTTGTAAAATAACTTACAACAAAATCATCAATTGAAAGTGTAAATGCCATAAGTGCACCTGTTATTATTCCGGGTTTTATTTGCGGTATAACCACATGTCTCATAGCATACTCAGGTGTTGCTCCAAGATCCAAAGCAGCTTCAACAGTATTTTTGTCCATTTGCTTTAACTTAGGAAGAACTGATAAAATTACATACGGTGTACAAAATACAATATGTGACAGTGTCATTGTCAACATTCCGAAATTAAGTCCTAAAAATCCATATAACCCCATTAATGCAACTGCAGTTACAATATCCGGATTTAATACCGGTAAATAGTTAACATCAAGAATTATTTCTTTTCTGTGCCCTTTAAGCTCATGTATTCCTATTGCTGCAAATGTTCCAAGGACAGTAGATATTAATGTTGCTATAACCGCTACTATTAAAGTTATATAAAGACTTCTGAGAATTGTAGAATCTTCCAAAAGAGCTCTATACCATCTTAAAGTAAATCCTGCCCAAGATCCTCTCAATTTAGAATCATTAAAGGAAAAAACCATAAGCACAGCTATTGGTGCATACAGAAAAATAAAAACCAAAATTAAATATAGTTTATCCAATATTTTTCTTACCATATAGCTCCACCTCCTTCTCTGTTTTTACCTTTGGAAATGATATTTGAACCTACAAGGAATAAAATCATTATAATAATCAAAATTATTGAAATCGCAGAACCGAAAGCCCAATCTCCTGTAAAAGTAAATTGTTGCTCTATTAAATTACCTATTAAGTAAAATCTATTTCCGCCAAGTAAATTTGAAATTACAAATGTAGAAATAGCAGGTATAAACACCATTGTTATGCCTGTATACACTCCTGAAAGTGAAAGAGGTAATGTAACTTTTAAAAATACTTTTAAATTATTTGCACCCAAATCCTTAGCTGCATCAATTAAATTTTTGTCAATTTTAAGTAATACCGTATAAATCGGAAGTACCATAAATGGCAAAAAATTATATACCATACCAAGCATTACAGCACGCATATTATACATCAAATTTAACGGAGCAAATCCAAGTACAGATAAAAATTTATTTATAAGTCCATTGTTTCCAAGTAAAGTCAGCCATGCATAAGTTCTAAGCAAAAAATTCATCCACATTGGAATTATAAATAGTAAAATCAAATTACCTCTGACCTTTTCGCTCATTCTTGAAATTATATATGCAACAGGATATCCTACTAAAAGACATATAACTGTTGAAAAAAATGCAACGATAAGAGATGTCCAAAGTATTTTTAGATATAACGGTTCAAAAAATCTACTGAAATTTTCAAAAGAAAATTTAAAATCAGAAAGCCCCATACCCCTACTGCCATTTAAAGAATATGCCAATATTAAAACTATTGGAAATACTATAAAAATTAATGCCCAAAGTGCATATACATAGGAATATTTTTTCATTTTCCACCAGCTTTCATTACATGGATCAAATCAGGATCAATATTTATTCCTACAACCGAATTTATAGGTCTATTTATCGTAGATTGAACAAGCATATTGAAGCCATTAACGTCAACTTCCATCTCGTAATGAACTCCTCTGAAAATTTCAGATTTTACAACTCCACTAAGCATTCCATCTCCATTTACAAGATCAACATCCTCAGGTCGTATTACGATTTCAACCTCTTCATCCTTATCAAATCCCTTATCAACACATTTAAATAAATGTCCTAAAAATTCAACAGAATAATCTTCTCTCATAATGCCATTAATAATATTACTTTCTCCTATAAAATCAGCTACAAATGCATTTTTAGGTTCATTATATATGTCAATGGGAGTTCCGATTTGCTGTATCTTACCATTATTCATTACAACTATAGTATCAGACATAGAAAGAGCTTCTTCCTGATCATGAGTTACATAAATAAACGTAGTTTCAACACTTTTTTGAATTTTTTTAAGCTCTATTTGCATACCTTGTCTAAGTTTTAAATCAAGTGCTCCAAGCGGTTCATCAAGTAATATAACTTTAGGTTCATTAACAAGTGCTCTTGCAATTGCAACTCTTTGTTGCTGTCCACCACTTAAAGAATTTATGGATCTATTTTCAAAATTTTTAAGATTTACAATTTTTAAAACCTCTTTAACTTTTGAAGCTATTTCTGATGCACCCATCTTTTTTATTTTTAATCCGAAAGCTATATTTTGCGAAACGTTTAGATGAGGAAAAAGAGCATACTTTTGAAAAACAGTATTTATATTTCTCTCATAAGGTTCAAGTTCTGTTATGTCTTTTCCTTCAAAAATAACTTTGCCGCTATCAGGTGTCTCAAAACCGCCAATAATTCTAAGAGTTGTAGTTTTTCCGCAACCACTTGGACCAAGTAATGTAAGAAATTCATTTTTTTTAACAGACAAATTAAAATCACTTAAAATAACATCTTCTTCAAAAGTCTTATTTATATTTACTAAGTCTATTACACAATTTTCCATACTCATCCCCCTTAAAAATTAGGTGGTGAACTTATATACATCACCCTTGCAACTTTTGCATTTTTATTTTCAAGATAACTTACTTTATTCGCAGTAAAATAAAATGTTTCATTTTTCTTAATATCAAATTTTTCATCTCCATAATTAAGCTCAACTCTTCCCTCTAATACATATCCCATTATTTCACCTTCAAAAGGATCTAAAAGCTTAGTCGATGAATTTTTTTCAAGCTCTATAATTATAGGCTCCATTTCATTTTTTTGAGCATTAGGAACTATCCAAGTTATTTTATAACCATCATCTTTAACAATTTCAAAGTAATCTTCTTTTTTAAAGACAATCTTTTCCTCTACATCATCTTCAAAAAATTCAAGAGGAGTAGTTCCAAGTGCTTCTAATATATCAATTAAAGTTGCTACCGAAGGTGATGTCAAATTTCTTTCAACTTGTGATATAAACCCTTTTGTAAGTTCAGATCTGTCCGCTAATTCTTCTTGAGTAAGCGCCTGTTTAACTCTCAAATTTTTTAGTTTATTTCCAATATCCAAATAATCACCTCTTAACAAAATATTAAACTATCTACTTAATTTATTAAATACCACTAAAGATTATAATTTGTTTGATTTTTAATGTCAACATAAATTTAAAAAATAACACCTAAAGTTTTATAAATTAAACTACATAAACAATAAAAATAAAGTCTCCAAAAAGAGACTTTACATTTTATACTTTAAATATTTATTACTTTTTTCATCTAACAATATAGGATGTATTAATATCTTTTTATGAAGAAATCTTTTTCACGTTCATAAATTTTTATAAATTGTATCCTACCTACTCTTTTTTATTTTCTAACTCTTCAAGCGCCTTTATATAAGGTTTTCTGTATCTTTTTGTCCAAAATATTAAAAAAATACCAACTATTGCCAAAAATATATCTTTCTTTTGATAACTTCCGATTATTGCTGCAAGTCCTAAAATATAAAACACCGGTCCGAAATACTTTAAAAACTTCCCATTAATTCTTATATTTTTTTCATTTTTATTATCTTTATTTTCATTCATACTAATAATCTCCATATAGAATAATATTAATTTAATTATACTATCAGTATAAATAACTTCAAGTTCAATTTTATTTCAAAATAAAAAAACCTTGGAATGTTGGTGTTTTCCAAGGTTTTGTATAATAATATATTATCTCTTTGAAAATTGTGGAGCTCTTCTTGCTTTCTTTAAACCGTACTTCTTTCTTTCCTTCATTCTTGGATCTCTTGTTAAGAAACCGGCTTTTTTAAGAATTACTCTGTGTTCAGGATCTACTTCAAGCAATGCACGAGATATTCCTTGTCTTATTGCTCCTGCTTGTCCTGTATATCCTCCGCCTATTACTTTTACTATTACATCAAATTGTGATAGTGTTTCTGTTAATGTTAGGGGAGATTTAGCAACTATTCTAAGAGTCTCATAATCGAAATAATTTTCAATATCACGACCATTTATTGTAAAGTTTCCATTACCAGGTAGTAATCTTACTTGTGCAATAGAAGTTTTTCTTCTTCCTGTGCCTCTGTATTGTGATTTATCCATTTGTATCCTCCCTCAATTAAAACTCATAAACTTCTGGTTTTTGTGCTTCATGTGGATGTTCAGCACCTGCATATACCTTAAGTTTAGTGTACATTTTTCTTCCAAGTCTATTTTTTGGAAGCATACCCTTTACTGCGTATTCTATTACTCTTTCAGGATGTTTTTCTCTTAATTGATTATATACTACTTCTTTTCTTCCACCTGGATAACCTGTATGATAAGCATGAATTTTTTGTTCCCACTTATTTCCTGTTAATCTAACCTTATCAGCATTGATTATTATTACATAGTCTCCTGTATCTACATGTGGTGTGTAGATTGGTTTGTTTTTTCCTCTTAAAATATTAGCTACTTCAGTTGCAAGTCTACCTAAAACTTTATCTTCAGCATCTATTATATACCATTTTCTATCTACTTCATTGGCTTTTGCCATATAAGTTTTCATGGGATTTCCCTCCTGTGATTTAAAAATTTTCCGGGGCTTTTTAAATACTTCAATTATTTTAATATACACTAAATATTATGTCAAGTATTATTTCTGTATTTCACAAAGTTTTTAGCATATTTTTTTATTTTTCTTTTAATATTAATTCATTTTCAAGCGGAGTTTTAATTTGTGAATTTTTCTTAAATTGTTCTATATTTCTCTTAACTCTTGTCATTGATGCTATTGTTCCAACGCCCGCTATACATCCTCCCGGGCAAGCCATGCCTTCAAGTAAACATCCATTTAATTTTCCTGCTTTGGCAAGCTTTAACATTTTTATACACTCATCAAGTGAATTTGCACCTTCAATTTGTATTTCTCTATTCGGCTCTAATTGCTGTGCAACCTCTTTTACCGCCGCAGCAACTCCTCCTGCTATAGGATACCCTCTTCCAAGTGCAGATGCCTCTTCTTTTTCTTTTGATATTTCTATCTCAGATGGTTCTATATTTTTGGCTACAAACATTCCCATGAGCTCCTCAAATGTTATAACAAAATCAACATAAGATTTTACTTTAGTATCAAGTGCTTCAAGTTTTTTTGATGTACATGGTCCTATAAAACAAACAACTGAATTAGGGTCCAATCTATTTATATATTCTGCTGTATACCTCATTGGTGAACCTGAATCTGATACTTGTTCATATAAATCAGGGAATTTATTTTTTATCATAAGAGCCCAAGAATAACAACAACTTGTTCCCATAAATGGAATTTCATTAGGTACTCTCTTTAAATATTCTTTTGCTTCATTTAATGTAGTTATGTCTGCACCGAGACTAACTTCTATTACATCCTCAAATCCAAGTTTCTTAATTGCTTCTATTACTTGCATCGGTGTTGTTTTTGCTCCAAATTGTCCTATAAATGATGGTGCTATTGCTCCGTATACTTTTTTTCCTGACTTAATAGCTTTAATTAACTGGAATATTTGTGTTTTATCTGCTATTGCTCCAAAAGGACAACTTGCAATACATCTTCCGCAGGCAACACATTCATCATGATCTATTTCTGCGCGACCATATTCATCTGAACCTATCGCATTTACTCCACAAGCTGCTGCACATGGTCTATCATACATAACTATTGCATTGTATGGACATGTCTCTTTACATCTACCACATTTTATACATTTTGTAGTGTCAATATGCGCCCTATTTCTTTCTATTGTCACAGCATTCACCGGGCATACATTTGTACATGGATGTGCCATACATTTTCTACAATTATCAGTTACATAATATGTTTTTGTAGGACAAGCCTCACACGCAAATTTTATTACATTTATAAGCGGTTTTTCATAGGCATTAGTATCTATATCAATCTTATCAAATCCATCAGTAACTTTTTTATATACACTTATCTCTCTTACACCCATTCCCATTGCAAGTCTTAATCTTTCATCGGCAACTGCTCTTTCTCTAAATATATCTTCTCTATATTTAGCTACTTCTCCCGGAACTATTCTATAACTTGAATTCTCTAATTCCGAAATATCACAATCCTCATATGCAATTCTTGCAACTTCAGCAAATACCTTTCTTCTAATATCTACTATACTACCGAAACTTTCTTTCATATAACCAGTCCTCTATTTGCAATACTATAATTTTAACTTATCAATTATCTTTGCACTTACTTCCTGTGCGGTTGCTTTATATATTATTTCATCATCTACTATTACTATAGGTGCTAAATTCCCATGTTCAGCATTTTTACAATAATTCATACAATGAGAAAGTTCTATTTCTAAATTTTCCGCAGAACAATAATCCGATTCCGGTGTACATATATTATCCTTTAAGAAATCAACTGCATCATAGATTGCATTCGCACCCATCAATGTGCATCTTGATCCCATACATATTGTTACTTTCATCAAAAATCCCCTTTCTTAAAAGTTTCTAACTTAATTTTACCACATTTAATTATTTTGGGGTATCTTATCGTATAGTTTAATATTTAACAAACTTTTACACCTTATGATAGAATAACACCTATTAAAGTTTTTTTCAACTAAAAAAACTGAGACTTTATTCTCAGTTTTAAAATTTATTTATTCGCATTTCTATGTGCTATTCTTGAGGCAGAAGCAGCTGCTACTGCCGCTACTATATCATCCGCAAATGTCGCAATCTGACCTGTTGTGTTTTTTCTTCCATCAAGATCTTTTATTATACCGACCTTAGCTTTGTCTAAATATCCAAAATTGGTAAGTCCTATTGTTCCATATACATTTACGATACCAAGAGGAAGAACTTCATCTATCCCATATAACCCTTCATCCTTTTCTATAATTGTCTGCAATGGTTCCGGAAGTAATTTTTTCTGTGCCAAATCATCTATTGCAAGTCCTGTCAATATTGCATGAATCACTTCTCTTTTTTCAAGAACAGCAATAACATTTTTTTCACAATATTCAATAGTTAAATCTTTTGCGTATTTTGATTGTAATTCATATACAATTTCTGCAATATCTCTTATTTCTATTCCTGCTCTGTTTAATGCTTTTACAGCTTCATCAAATAATTGTTTTTGATCATAGTTATACATTATATCACCTCAAACTATTTCCTCTCGTTATTTTAGCAATGTCTTCTTTCCACATTCCTTCCTTATTTTTAATTGCACTTTTCTGAATCTTTTTAAAATAATCTAAATACTTTACATTCGGTTTAAAAGTATATGTTCTTGCAAACCCATTTTTAAGTTGAATCGCGGAAAAATTATATTCTTCTATTGTTCCTTTTGTTATTTTTTCAGGAATCTCAAGCCATATATACCTTAATTTTCTTCCATATTTATCAAAATATTTCTTATCTTTTTCGAGATAGATTTTTTTATTTAATAGAATTTTTTCAGCAAACTCTTTAGCTTCTATTCCGTACAACTCTTCTTTTTTTCCGATTTCAGGAGTATTTATCCCAATTATTCTAATTTTATCTCCATTTTCTAAAATAACTGTATCTCCATCTATAACAGTTTTTATAACAGCAATTTCAACATTATCATCAATCTTAACAGATAATAAATTTTTTTGAAAAAATAAAATTAAAAATAATACTAACAATAAATAAATCTTTTTATTTTTCATATCTTTTACTTCTCAACTGTTTCATTCTGATTTTTCTCATTATTTTTATTCTTGATTTTTTTATAGATATTCCATAAATAAATCCTGGAATTAATGATGCTATTATAATGCTAACTATATTATAATCTATTTTTAAAAGCTGATATATAAATAGTTCCGGCATTAAAAATAAATCTAACGGAAATTTCCAAATTGATTCTGCTATACCAAGCGAAAACATCTTAGATTTTAAAATTAAAAATGGAGGAATAAATAAAATTACAGATATTAAAACTATTATATTTCCACTTAAAAAATCAAGTCGTTTTGATTTTTTTTTGCTCATTCCCTTTGCCAAATTGTAGTATAGCAATATGGGAATTATACAAAGTATAATTCTAAACGCTATATTTCCATATAAAACTTTTTTTAGCATTTCACTTAAATTTACAATTGCAGTAAAAATAAACATTACTGCTATTATTATTAAGTGAAATATTAATCCCCTTGTATTATTTCTCATTTAATCACCCATTACTTTTTTTGCACCCTTTGTCGCCTTTATAGTTCCATCTTTAAATTTCCAAACTGCATCCACATCAAATTTTTCACAAAGCTCTAAGCCCTCTTCATAACTTGAAAGAAATAGTGTAGTAGACATATAATCGCAGAAAAATGAATCTTTACTTATTACTGTAACTGATTTATACTCATCGGCAGGTTCTAAACTTTGTGCATTTATTATATGACAATATCTTTTTTTGTTATAGAAAAAGTATCTTTGATAATCTCCGCTCGTTACTACAGATGTATCATTAAGTGTTAGTATTGAAAGATATAATTGAGAACTTTCCAAATTCGGATTCTGTATTCCTACTTTAAATGCCGGTTTATCTACAGGCTTTCCCATTATTTTTACATTTCCACCTGCTGATACTATTCCTGATTTAACCCCAAGTTCATCTACCGCATAATTGCAAACAAGCTCTGTTGCGTATCCTTTTGCAACTGCACCGAGATCAAGAATCATTCCCTTCTTCTTTAAAAATACAGATTTATCAACATCATTTAAAATAATATCTTCATCATTAATAAGATTTCTAAATTCATCCAATTTCTCATGTGTCGGTATCGGTAAACCCATTTCATTTATAACTTCATCTTCTGTTGCTCCGGAATTATATAGCTCATTATATTTGCTCCAATAATCCACTACAGGTCCTATTGTAAGACAAATCTTATCACTTACATCCTTATTATATTCAATGGTTTTCTTTATTAGAAAAAAAAGTTCATCAGATACTTTAACAGGTCTTATTCCTGCATTATCGTTAATTGTCTTTAGATTGTTTATACCTTTATAATTATTATATCTATCAAAAATTCTATGGTATTCAAAAAATTTATCTTTCATTTTTGAAAGAATTTCATTTGCTTTTTCTTCACTTTCCTCATAAATAATCATTGAAGTAACCGTATCAAAAGCATCAAAAAATTGAATATCATATTTTTCATAATTTCTTATTTCTTTTGTACATCCACATGTTAAAAAAAGTATTAATAAAACAACCAATATTTTTTTCAAATTCATCACCTTTTGTATATATTATCAAAAATATGTATATTGTAAAAGTAATTTTAAACAAAAAATACCTAAATGTAATATAGTTTTTACATTTAGGTATTTTTTTAAATTTTATACTTTCTCATATTAAACATTGATCCTATTACCGTAGATGTATTATGAAGTAATGAACTTGTAGTATTAGTTATAATTCCGAACACTCCAAGAATAATCAATATAGAATTTATGCCAACTATTGATATATAATTGTTTTTAATTCTTCTATCCATTGCTCTAGAAAGACTTACCATATCATTTAAGATATATAAACTGTCAGAATTAATACTTATATCTGCAACTTCTCTTGCTATATCTGCTCCTTTAAACATAGAAATTCCCACATCAGCCTCAGAAAGAGCTACAGAATCATTAATTCCATCACCTATCATAACAACCGTTCTTCCAAGTTTCTTTTGTTCTCTTATATAATTGGATTTATCATCAGGTAATACCTGCGATTTATAATAATCAAGATTTAACTCATCTGCAACATGAAATGCAGAATTTTCTGAATCTCCAGTAAGCATCACTATATTTTTAAATCCTGTATTACGTAATTTTTCAATACAAGTCTTAGCTTCATCTCTAATTGGATCTTCTATACAAATTACAGCTTCTAATTTTCCACTATATGCCAGATATAAAAGTGAATAATTAGATTTTAGTTTCTCAATTTCTATTATCGCCTCATGATTGTATTCTATTTTTTCATCTTCAAATATAAAATGCTCACTTCCAATTAATATTCTCTTTCCATCAACTGTAGATGCTATTCCATGAGCAACTATATATTCAGGGCTTGTATGCATTTCTCTATGAATAATATTTCTATCTTCAGCATACCTTACAACAGCATTGGCTACTGAATGAGGAAAATGCTCTTCAAGACAAGCTGCATATTTTAAGCATTCATCTTTTGAAAATTCTCCAAATGTAATCAAATCTACAACCTTAGGCTGTGCATTTGTAAGTGTCCCTGTTTTATCAAATACTATAGTATCTGACATAGCTAGCTTTTCTAAAAACTTTCCACCTTTTACAAGAGCTTTTTTATCCGATGCATCTCTCATCGCACTCATTACCGAAATTGGAATAGCAAGTCTAAGTGCACAAGAAAAATCTACCATTAAAAAAGCTTTGGCCTTAGCAAAATTTCTCGTCAAAGCATAGGTTATTATAGAGCCTAGAAAAGTATACTTTACTAGTGAATCTGCTTTTCTTTCAGCATTTTTTTGAGATTGTGCTTTATTCTCCTCCGATTCAGATATAAGCCTTATTATCTCATTGAGTTTAGTGTCATCTTGTGCCTTAGTCGTTTTTATTAAAAGTCTTCCTTCTTCAAGAACCGTTCCTGCAAAAACGAAACTATCTTTAAACTTTTCAACAGGTTCCGCTTCTCCGGTGAAACTTGATTGATTTACCATTCCAATTCCATCTATAACTATGCCATCAACCGGAATTATATTTCCCATCTCAACTAATACTTCATCACCAAATTTAATGCTGCTTAAAGAAATTTTTTCTATCTGTTCATCTCTTTTTATCCATACACTTTCTACATTAAGAGAAAGCGCTCCCTTAAGATTTGCTTTAGAACGTTCAAATACCCATTCTTCAAGTCTTTGTCCAAGCTTTAATAAAAATACTATAGAATTTACTGAAGAATACTCTCTACTTAAAAGAGAAATTCCTATAGCAGTAGCATCTAATACGTCTACATCAAGTTTTCTACGCACCAAACTTTTTATTCCTTTTTTAATAAAAGGAAAAGCTCCAATAAAACTATAAGCTATTCTAAACTGATATGGCATTAAATATTTAATAATAGTTCTTTTAACTACTGCATCTCTTAATATATCAAGCAACTCAATACGCTCTTGAGGTTTAAATGCATGATTTTCAACATCGGATTTTTTAAGTTGATTAAGTTTAGTATCTCTAATCAAATAATATATATCCTTAAATGCGTACTCTTCATAATCAATTCTGATACTTCCTGTTCTCTTATAAATATAGGCTTCTTTTACACCGGATATAGCCTCGAGATTATATTTAAGTATATTTACCTCTTCATAACTGAACTTATATGGAGTTTTAAATCTTATTCTACCTTTTATTTTATGCTCGATTGTAAATTTCATATATTATTATGCTTCTTCTGTTTTAACTTCAGTTACAAAATCTTCTTCATTAAATTCAGTTTCTCTTGCTTTACTTTCTTCCTCTGCTTTTATAATTTTTGCTTCTGCGATTATATCATCTGTATTTTCTTTTATAGTTTCTACAGTTTTATCAATATAATCTTTAGCTTTCATTCCTTGTACTACCGCTTCAACAGCTACTTTTTTTGCTAGTTTTGATTTTAAAATTTTAGGTCCAACAGTCGCCGTTACCATACCTAATGCAAAATTTAAAATTTTCTTTTTCATATTTATACACCATCCTAATCATATTTTCTATCTAACATATTACGATAATTCTTTATAGATTTCTACCCTTTTTAATATTTTAAACTAATTTACCATACAATTAATTTATTATATATAGCTGTTATAGATTTTTTTTAATTGTTAAGATATAATGAATTAATAATTATTAAAATAGGAGAATTTTTATGACTGAATCTAAAAGTGTTATTCTCGGAATGAGCGGTGGTGTAGATTCTTCTGTATGCGCTGCATTATTAAAAGAACAAGGTTATGATGTAACCGCAGTTTTTATGAAAAATTGGGATGAAGAAGATGATGATGGTGTGTGTACAGCTACAGAAGACTATCTTGATGTAATAAGAGTATGTTCAGAACTTGGAATAAAATATTATACGGTAAATTTTGAAAAGGAATATAAAGATAGAGTTTTTTCATATTTTCTATCTGAATATGAAAAAGGTCGCACTCCAAATCCGGATGTTATGTGTAATACAGAAATAAAATTCAAAGCATTTTTAGAATTTGCAATGAAATTTAATTCTGATTATATCGCTATGGGTCACTACGCAAGAACTTTAAAAAAAGATGGAAAGACATATTTACTAAGGGGACTTGATGAAAATAAAGATCAAAGTTATTTTTTATCAAGAGTTTCCGAAGCGGCTCTTTCTAAAACACTATTTCCCATAGGAAATATGAAAAAAGAACAGGTTAGAGAATTAGCACAAAAATATAATCTTGCAACTGCAAAGAAAAAAGACTCTACCGGAATTTGTTTTATAGGAGAAAGAAATTTCAACAACTTTTTAGATAAATTTTTATTTACTAAAGAAGGCGACATATATTCAGTGGATGGTCAATATCTTGGAAAACACTCCGGTCTCATGCATTATACCATAGGTCAAAGACGTGGTATGGGACTTGGAGGTATGGGAAGTGGAGAACCGTTTTTTGTTGCAGATAAAGATTTAAAAAACAATAGGCTTATCGTAGCACAAGGATTAAAACATCCTGCCCTATATAAAAAAGAAACTATATGTGAAAATGCATTTTGGATAACAGATACTCCAAAATTTCCACTTAAATGTACAGGAAAAATACGATATCGTGCCAAGGATGAAAATATGACTGTATATTTAGAAAATGATGAACTTAAAGTTATATTTGAAAATCCGTTAAAAGGTGTAACCCCGGGACAAGTTCTTGTATTCTATCAAGGAGATATTTGTTTAGGATCGGGAATAATAAAATAGTTTATAATTCGAAAAATTTGCACCCTATTCTTATATATTTTGTTAATTATAATATGCTATAATTTTAATGAGGTGATTATTAATGTCTTTTAAAGAAAATCTAAAAAAATATGCAAATTTAATAATAAGAGAAGGACTTAAAATAAAAAAAGATGATCTGCTTGTAATTAGAGGTCCGGTAGAAACCTATGAGTTTATTAACTTAATTGCAGAAACTGCATTTGAAGCAGGAGCAAAAGATGTTTTTGTAAATTATTCTGACCAAAATTTAGCTAAAATAAGATACAATAATGCAAGTATTGAAACTTTAAGCGATATTCCACAATATTTTATTGATGAACAAAATGGATATATTGAAAAAAAAGCTAAATTTTTATCAATTACAGGTGATGATCCAAATTTGCTTTCTGATGTAAATCCCGAAAAAGTTAAAGCCGCTGTCAAAGCAAAATCAATAGCCTTAAAATCTTTCAGCGAAAAAATGATGAATAGTGAATGTTCATGGTGTGTTGTAGGTGTTGCAGTTCCGAGTTGGGCTAAAGTAGTATTTCCAAACTTAAGTGAAGAAGAAGCTGTTAAAAAACTTTGGGACACAATTTTCTATACAGTTAGAGTTACGGAAGATAATCCTATATCAGCATGGGAAACTCATTCAAATAATCTAAAAAAATGGTCTGACTTCTTAAATGAAAAACAATTTGAATTTCTTGAATACCATAGTGAAAATGGTACAGACTTAAAAATAAGACTACCGGAAAATCATATATTTTCAGGTGCAAGTGAATTTAACAGGTATGGCGAAGAATTCATTGCCAATATGCCAACTGAAGAAGTATTTTCAATGCCGCATAGAGATGGTGTAAACGGAATAGTCTACAACACAAAACCTCTCAACTACAACGGAAATTTAATAGATGACTTTTATCTTAAATTTAAAGATGGAGTAGTTGTTGATTTTGATGCAAAAATCGGATATGAAACATTAAAAAATATGCTAGATTCGGATGAAGGCTCAAGAAGACTCGGAGAAGTTGCATTAGTTCCATATCACTCTCCAATTTCCAATACAAAAATTTTATTCTACAATACACTTTACGATGAAAACGCATCATGCCATTTAGCTCTTGGAAAAGCATATCCTATTTGTATTAAGGGAGGCGAATCTATGAGTACGGAAGAACTTATCAAAAATGGTGCTAATGATTCAATCATACATGTTGACTTTATGATTGGAGATAGCACAACAAATATTGTAGGAATAAGCAAAAGTGGAGAAAGAACTCAAATATTTAAAGATGGAAATTTTGTAATTTAGTTGACAAATTTTGATAATTTTTAAAACAGATGATTTATATAAAGATATAATTTTATTTAAAATCGACATTCAAAAATGTCGGTTTTTCTTTTTCAAATAGGCTGCTTATCATTTTATTTAATTATTATAATATTACTTATATTCCTTTCATTTTAACAATATATTTTTCTCTTTAATACATGGCATATGCTCAGTATTCCATATTCCTAGCTTAATGCTATCAATATAATTATTTAACATTGATGTTGTTAAAGTTTTTAAATAAATATATTTTCTTATTACTTTAAAATCTTTAAGCATAAATTTTATTACTATAAAAAAGAAGTTAATATACTAATATTAGTACATTAACTTCTTAATTTCATTATTTAATTGAGTTTTTCTATTTTTATTTTAGAGTCATGTCCATTCAAATCAACAGATTCTCCTTCAAAACCTTCTCTCTTTATATCTTGAGCAAGTGTTTCCGCTTTAATAAATTCTGTATAATTTGTTATTGCCTCTACTACTTCATCATCAGCTTCATAAGATATTACTATATTATCAAGCACATCAAGATCTTCAGATTTTCTAAGTTGCTGAATCTTTGAAATAAACTCACGAACATATCCTTCTTCAACTAATTCTTTTGTAAATTCTGTATCCAGTATTACAAATAAATTATTTTCCATTATTACATCAAAGCCTTCTTTAGACTTTATTGTTATTAATACATAATCCTCTAATATCTCTGTATCTTCTCCGTTTAGAACCATATTTACAGCGCCATTTCTCAAGTCTGATACAAATTTTTTCGGTTCTATTGACTTTAATACATTTCCAAACTCTTTAATTTTTGCTCCAAGAATTGAACCTGCCACTTTAAAGTTTGGCTTTAATTCATAATTCATAAATACGGATAAATCTTCTTCAAATACAACTTCTTTAACATTCAATTCTTCTTTTATTAAATCCGTTAAATCGCCTATTATTTCTTTGTATTTACCATCAATTATTACCTTTGAAAGTGGTTGGCGAACTTTTATCTTAACTTCTTCTCTTGAAGCACGACCAAGTGCCACTAGGCTTCTTACTAAATCCATTTTTTCTTCAAGTTTAGTATCAATTAATGACTCATCTGCAAGCGGATACATTTCAAGATGAACAGATTCATTTTCTGTGAGAGATTTAAAAAGCTCTTCTGCTATAAACGGAACAAAAGGTGCTATCACTTTTGTAATTCCAAGCATAACTTCATATGTTGTATTGTAAACAGCTTTTTTATCATCATCGATTTCTGTTTTCCAAAATCTTCTTCTATTTCTTCTGATATACCAGTTAGAAAAATCTTCTATTACAAAGTCTTGAATATTTCTTACAACTCTTGTAAGCTCAAATACTTCCATATCAGCCTTAACATTTAGCAAAAGATTATTATATTTTGAAAGAAGCCACTTATCTATTTCATCTCTATTCTCATAAGAAACTTTAAATTCACGCGGATCTATTTCATCTGTATTTGCATATAGACTAAAGAAATTATATATATTTCTAAGTGATCTGAAGAATTTAGATTCAGCTTCTCTTAATCCGTCTTCATCAAACTTTGTAGGTGCCCATGGTGGTGATACATACATTAAATACCAGCGAACTGTATCAGCTCCGTATTTATCAAATAATTCAAATGGTTGAACTGTATTACCTTTAGACTTACTCATTTTCTTACCGAATTTATCAAGAATTAAATCATTAACAAGTACATTCTTGTAAGGAGTAACTCCTGTCATATAAGTTGAAATTGCAAGTAGTGAGTAGAACCAACCTCTTGTTTGATCTATACCTTCACAGATGAAATTTGCAGGAAATAACTCATTAAAATCATCTTTATGTTCAAATGGATAGTGCCATTGAGCAAAAGGCATAGCGCCTGAATCAAACCATACGTCAATTACATCTTTTTCTCTTGTCATAGGTTTGCCGCAATGAGGACAAGTTAAATGTATATCATCAACATAAGGTCTGTGTAATTCAACAGTTTCATCTATATCTTCTACCGCTTTTTCTACAAGTTCTTTTCTAGAACCTACAGACTCAACATGACCGCATTCACATCTCCAAAGAGGAAGTGGTGTTCCCCAATACCTTGATCTTGAAATTGCCCAATCATTTAAATTTTCAAGCCAATTTCCAAATCTCTTTTCTCCTACAAATTCAGGAAACCAATTAACATCATTATTATTTTCAATTAATTTATCTTTAAACTTTGTAACTTCTATATACCAAGATGGATGTGCATAATAAATCAATGGAGTATGACATCTCCAACAATGAGGATAATTGTGTAAGAATTTTTGTTTTTTGAATAACTTATCATTATCATATAAGTAATGTATTACTTCATGATCCGCATCCATTACAAATTGTCCTTTCCAAGGAGTTTCTGTAAATTTACCTTCTTCATCTACAGGATTTAATACCGGTAAATCATATCTTCTTCCTGTTTGATAATCATCTTCTCCAAATGCAGGTGCTGTATGAACTATTCCCGTACCATCCTCAGTTGTTACATAATCCGCACAAGTTACAAAAAATGCTTTTTTATTTGTAGTTAAAAATGGTATTAACTGTTCATATTCTACAAATTCAAGCTCTTTCCCTTTCATTGTTTCAAGAATTTCATATTCTTTATCAAAGATTTTAGATGCAAGATCTTTTGCAACATAATATATTACATCTTCATACTTTACCTTTATATAATCTACATCTGCATTTACTGTAAGTGCAACATTAGATGGAAGTGTCCATGGAGTAGTTGTCCACGCAAGGAAATATTCATCTTTATTAGCTAATTTGAATTTTGCAATTACTGTTTCTGTTTTTATTTCTTCATATCCTTGAGCCACTTCATGTGATGCAAGACCTGTTCCACATCTTGGACAATATGGTAATATTTTATGTCCTTCATAAATAAGTCCATCTTCAAACATCTTATTTAGTATATACCAAACTGATTCTATATAATCATTTTCAAGTGTTATATATGGATGATCAAGATCTATAAGATATGCCATTCTCTTTGTAAGAGTTCTCCATTCACGTTCATATTCAAATACAGATTCTTTGCACATTTTATTAAAATCTGCTATACCATATTTTTCTATATCTTGTTTGTTATGAAGATCAAGTCTTTTTTCAACTTCAATTTCAACAGGAAGACCGTGTGTATCCCATCCGGCCTTTCTTTTTACTTGATAGCCGTTCATAGTTTTATATCTACAAGTTAAATCTTTTAATGTTCTAGCCATTACGTGATGTATGCCCGGACGACCGTTTGCTGTAGGAGGTCCTTCAAAAAATATATAAGGTTCATTCCCAGCTCTTGTCTCAACGGATCTGTGGAGAAGATCTATATCTTCCCAATATTTTGCTATACTTTCTTCTCTTTCTTTTACAGATTCCTTAGAAAGTGTTTTAAATACTTTCATCTTTTTCCTCCTTAAAAATAATATAAAAAAAAGTCCCTTTCAAAAGAAAGGGACGAACATTGCCGCGGTACCACCCTAATTATAGATGTCTATCTCTTAAGGTCTTAAGGCGACTAACCTAAAAGCTCCAAGCTGATCTATATGCTCAATTTTATGTTCTTCCACCAAGCGAACACTCTCTAAAAATAAATATCAAGCATAACGGTCTTTTCATCGCTCCATAAACTTATCTAATGTTGCATCTTTAAACATATCTACTATTGTTTGTTGTACTTCTGCAAGTTTATTGTGAAATTTACATCCTACAAATCCACAAGGGCTGTCAGATACTCTTCCACATTCTGAATCAATACATTTATTAACTATAATTGGTCCATCTACTGCAACAATTATGTCATATAATGTAATTTCTTCCTTAGGTTTATTTAACAAGTATCCCCCTGCAGCACCTCTTTTTGCTGTAGTTATACCTGCAAGATTTAACTTTCTTAAAATTCTAAGTGTAAATCTCTCAGATATTTTCTTTTCACTTGCTATCTTAGGCGCTCCAATTACTTGTCCTTCATTTTGAGCTAAATATCCACAAATTCTAAATGCATAATCTGTTTCTTGTGTAATTCTCATACCAGATATTCCTCTCCATCCTAATCTATAATAGATACATTCTATAATATTAAATATATTACGTCAATATAATTTTTTTATCCTGTTCTCTTCTAAGTTTAACTATTACAGAATTTTCATCCAAAATTACATCTTCATAGCTGAGAGCTTGTCCTTTTTTTACATTTCTTCTAAGCCTAACATTTCCAACTATCAATCCTATCGGAAGCAAATTTTCTTTTTTCTGAATTTCTGCTTTTTCAAGTTGTCCAAAAACAGAATATCCACCTATGCCGTCAATAAAATCTCCTGCTTTCAAATCTTTTTTTGCTATTGCTATAGTTTCAGCAACAGGTGCTCCAATGCTAACAATAGATGAGTCCCTAAGAACTACAGCTCTTATAATTGAATTCGGCACTTCAATACTTGTCAAATGATAGGGCCTATATATTGCAAAATTAGGTCCGTCTCCCATTGAAAGATATTTCATTTCAGACTTTATTACATCTGATTTTGCCCTGACAATTGCAAACACTCCCGGCGCTATTCCCATCGCAAAATCAACTACTCCGTAACTATTTAACATACCGCCGTATTCTTTCAAATTAATATCTTTAGCAATTTCTTTTGGACTTGTTGTAAAGCAATGACATCCTCTTGTATCCGGAACAAAACCGGTAGCATTACAAACTGCATTAAGTTCTGTCATTGTATTTGTTCCATCAACAAATGATGTTAACATCCTTGGATTTAATCCTCTCGATATTGCTTCATCACAAAGTTCATCGGGTATTGCATAATTATTTAACTTATTATTTTTCCCTTTTCCAAGAACCAAAATATCAAAACCGGTTGTTTTTAAAAACTCGAACAGTTCTATTATAGCTCCAGGTTCATCTCCGGAAGACCCTGTATAAATTATTCCGGCTTCATCTGCTAAAATTTTTAAATATGCTCCTATAGTTGCATCCATTTCAACATTTAATGTTACAATATCTGTTTTTGATTCTATAGCCCAAAGAGAAATTTGTGCTCCGGCTTCTGTATCTCCTGTACAGTCAACAACACAGTCAGTAAATTTTGCAGGAATTTCATTATTTGTAGTAGCTATATAATATCCTTGTTCAATATATCTTAATGCCTCATCTAATTCATTTGTAATTTTTATTTTTTCTTTTAATATTCCCGCTTTATTGAAAGATTCAAGAACTGATTCTATTTTGCGTGATGATTGAACTTGCGGCATAAAATTATCTATTATTTCGAGTTGTGATACTAATGATGTACCCATAATTCCAGCCCCAACAACTCCAACTGAAATTTTACCATGCTCTTCTAAAACTTTTTTTAAATAGAACATACTGCCTCCTTATCTAAAATAAAATTATATCATATAAAATTTAGTTTTAAAAGCTACATACTTCTGGCAGCTTGCATTGCAGATGATACTGCCCATTGAATATTATATCCTCCGCACATACCATCAACATCAAGAACCTCTCCTATAATATATAGCCCGCCTAAAATTTTAGATTCAAAAGATTTTTCATCTATATCATCAGTTGCAACTCCTCCAACACTCACTTGAGAATTTTCAAATCCTCTATTACCCAAAACTTCAAATTCACTTTCAAGTAATATATTAATTAATCGTTCAAATTCAGAACTGTCTATTATGTTTAAAGACGTTTCTTTCTTCATTCCTAAGATATCTGTTATATAATATATAAATTTTTTATCTACTATTCCGCTAAGCCATCTATCTAAATCAAAATGAGAAAGCATATAATACCTATTATACAATTCATTTTTCATTAAACTTAAATCATCAACATTATTAATAATAGATAATTTTATTTTCAATTCTTTTTTATAAAAATTTACTTTTCTGGAAATATTTAATATCGGAGGACCACTTACTCCATAATCTGTAAATAAAATCTCACCGAAATCTTCTTCAACTACATTCTTACCGTTAATAAGTTTTACATTTCCAACAACTTTAACTCCGCTTAAATGCTTCAAATATTTAGAATTTAATTTTATTTGTGTAAGTGCCGGCATTATTTTTGTGATTCTATGCCCCAATTTTTCAAGTACTTTATAACTCTTACCATCTGAACCGAGATTTGGAGTTGATGATCCTCCAACTGCAAAAACTACTTTATCAGATTCATAAGAACATTCATTAGTTTTAACAACAAACTTATTTTCTTTTTCTATTGATATAACACTATTGTTGCAAAAAATCTCCACTCCTAAATCATAAAGCTCATCTAATAATTCTTTAACTACACTTTGTGCCTTTAACGTTATCGGATATACTCTATTTGCATTTTCAATCGTTGTATATATTCCAATAGTATTAAGATAATTTATAAAATCTATATTTGAAAATTTTTCAATAGCATTTGAAACAAATTCTTTTTTCTCAAAATATTTATCTGAAGAAAGTTCCATATTTGTTAAATTACATCTTCCATTTCCTGTAACTAACATTTTTTTTAAAATTCTATCTTTTTTTTCAAGTATGACAACTTTATTTCCTCTTCTTGCAAGTTCTATTGCACAAAAAACTCCGGATATTCCTCCACCTATTATAATTACTTTCATAATTAAATCACTCTCTATTAAATAATCTTTTATGTAATTATATAGCAAAACATCTTTATTTTGAAATACAATTTATTTTACATCGATATTTTTAATATATTTAAAACCTGATATAGTTTTACACTTCAAACAGCTAAATTTACAGATTTTTATTAATTTATCTTATATAATTTTCTTGTTTTTAATTTACAGTAGGGTTAAAATATAATTAAGAAATTCTTTCATTTGTTATAATATAAGATTTCTTAATAAAAAAATGAGGTGATATTTAATGACAGAAACAACCAAAAAGAAAAAAAAGAGGGCCTTTCCTAATGCCTTCACGGTACTATTTATTGTATTAATTCTTGCAGCAATACTTACATTTATAGTTCCCGCCGGACTATATCAACGTCTATCTTATGATGGAGATAGCAATGTATTTGAAGTTATCGATCAAGAAGGAAATGTTACCGAAAAACCTGCAACTGAAGATACTTTAAAAGAGCTTAACATAGCAATAGGACTCGAAAAATTTACAGGAGGAGATATTCGTAAGCCTATCGCAATTCCAGGTACTTATAAAACTATTGAACAAAATCCGCAGGGATTAACAGCATTTTTAAAATCTCCTATTGAGGGTGTTATTGATACTGTAGACATTATAATATTTATATTGATAATTGGTGGAAATATTGGTCTTCTTAACAAAACCGGAGCATTTGATGCAGGTATTGCAGCACTTTCTAAAAAAACCAAAGGTAAAGAATTTATACTAATTATAATAGTATTCTCTCTGGTAGCTCTCGGCGGTACAACCTTTGGGATGGCAGAAGAAACTATAGCATTATATCCTATTTTATTACCTATTTTTATTGCAAGCGGATATGATGCCATGGTAGCAATTGCAACAATTTATATGGCATCATCATTGGGAACAATGTTCTCAACAGTAAACCCGTTTGCCACTATAATAGCATCAACAGCAGCCGGAATTAATTTTAAACTTGGTCTTCCTATAAGATCTGTAGGTCTTGTTTTAGGTTCTATTTTAACTTTAATCTACATCTATCGCTATGCAAAGAAAGTTCAAAAAAATCCAAGTTTATCGATTATTTCCGACCAAATGCCTGAAATAAGACAAAAATTTGATTTAGATAACTTTGATTCAAACAATGCTCCTGAATTTACTCTAAAAAGAAAACTTATTCTTTTAATATTTGGTTTAGGATTCCCTGTAATGATTTGGGGAGATTATTCTCAAGGCTGGTGGTTCACTGAAATGAGCGTAATATTTATGGTAACAGCATTCTTAATTATGCTTTTATCAAATATGACTGAAGGTGAAGCAGTAAATACATTTATGAACGGAGCAGCAGATTTAATTCAAGTAGCATTAGTATGCGGTGTAGCAAGAGCTATTAATATAATTATGGATAACGGATCTATTTCAGATACAATGCTATTCTATGCTTCTAATCTTGTAAACGGTATGAATGGAATACTGTTCTCAATAGTACAAATGATTTTATTCACTTTCCTTGGAATTTTTATACCATCTTCATCAGGTCTTGCCGTATTATCAATGCCTATATTTGCTCCACTAGCAGATACTGTAAATTTAGGACGTGATGTAATTGTATCAGCATACACTTACGGTCAAGGTTGGATGGCATTCTTAACACCTACAGGATTAATACTTCCTACATTGCAAATGGTTGGTGTAACTTATGATAAATGGGTAAAATGGGTAATACCTTACATGGTACTACTTGCAATATTTGCAGCAACTATGCTTGGTGTTCAAACTATTATGTAAAAAAGCAGCCGGCTAATGCCGGCTACATCTTTTAAAATTATAAATGAGGTGGATTATGAAAGATATAGTAGAAAGATTTTTAAAATATGTTTCCTTTGAAACTACATCCGATGACAGCTCTGAAACATGTCCTTCTACAGAAAACCAATTAGTCTTGGCAAAGTACTTGGTAGAAGAGCTTACAAATATCGGAATGAAAGAAGTAACTATGGATAAAAACGGATATGTATATGCTACTTTACCTTCAAACACAAATAAAAATGTTCCGATAGTAGGATTTATTGCTCATATGGATACAGCTCCAGACTTAACAGGAAAAAATGTCAATCCTAAATTTGTTGATTATAAAGGTGGAGATATAAAACTTAATGATGAATATGTAATGACAGAAAAAGAATTTCCATTTCTCAAAAATTTAATCGGAGAAAGACTTATAACTACAGATGGAACTACACTACTTGGTGCAGATGATAAAAGTGGAATTGCAATTATAGTTTCTGCAATGGAATATTTAATTGAAAATCCATCTATAAAACACGGAACAGTTAAAGTTGGTTTTACTCCTGATGAGGAAATCGGAAGGGGAGCTAACTTATTTGATGTTAAAAATTTCGCAGCAGATTTCGCTTATACAATTGATGGCGGTCCTGTAGGCGAATTAGAATATGAAAATTTCAATGCCGCAAGTGTAGAAATTACAATAAAAGGTAAAAATGTTCATCCCGGATCTGCAAAAAATATTATGCTAAATTCATCACTTATAGGAATAGAAATAAATTCTCTTCTTCCATCAGCTCAGCGTCCTGAACATACTGAAGGTTATGAAGGATTTTTCTTATTAGATGAGTTTAACGGAACAGTTGAAGAAACAAAAATGTTCTATATAATAAGAGACCATGATATAGAATTATTTAATAAAAAGAAAGAATTAATTACAAATATCGTTGAATTTATAAACAAAAAATATGGAAATGTTGCTATAATTAATATTAGTGATTCATATTTCAATATGAAAGAAAAAATTGAACCACATATGGAAATTATAGAACTTGCATCAAAATCAATGAAAGATCTCAATATAGAACCTATTATACAACCAATTCGCGGTGGTACAGACGGAGCTACTCTTTCATATATGGGACTTCCTTGTCCCAACCTATTTGCAGGTGGATATAATTTCCACGGAAGATACGAATTTATTCCAGTATCTTCTTTAACAAAAGGAAAAGATTTAGTAATTAAAATAATTGAAAATTTGGAGGCAAAATAATGGAATATTCACAATTAGAACCAAAAGATGTATTTAAATACTTTGAAGAAATATCTCAAATCCCTAGAGGATCCGGAAATGAAAAAGCAATTTCAGATTATCTTGTGAAATTTGCAAAAGAAAGAAATTTGGAAGTTTTACAAGACGAATCATATAATGTTATAATCAGAAAACCTGCTTCTAAAGGTTATGAAAATGCAAAAGGTGTAATCTTACAAGGACATATGGATATGGTTCCTGAAAAAGGAGAAAACTCCACTCATGATTTTGAAAAAGATCCTATTGAACTTATAGTAGATGGAGATAACTTACATGCAAATGATACAACCCTTGGCGCAGACGATGGTATAGGTGTAGCAATGGCACTTGCTATACTGGACTCAGATACAATTGCTCATGCACCATTAGAAGTTCTTGTAACAGTTTCTGAAGAAACAGATTTAGGTGGTGCACAAGCTCTATCTGATAAAGTTCTTAAAGGTGATTATCTAATTAACATAGACTCTGAAGAAGAAGGAATAATGACTGTGGGCTCTGCCGGAGGAGAATTGTATATGGCATACTTCACTCCTGAACTTTCACCAACAAATGAATATAAAACTTATGAATTCAACTTCTCAGGATTTATGGGAGGTCACAGCGGTGTAGAAATTGCCAACCCTAAAGGAAACATGGTTGTTGTAATGGCAGATTTTGTAGAAAATTTAAAGGATTCTATGCTTGTTGACTTTATAGTGGGAACCAAAGATAATGCTATTCCAAGACTTGGAAAAGTTAAACTTGCTATCAAGAACACAAATGGTATTGACGAACTGATAACTTCATTAAAAGAAAAATACAGCAATATTGAAGGTGAACTTAAAATAATATACAATGAAATAGAAACACCTAGTGAAGCTCAATCAATAGAATCTACAAATAAATTTGCAAAATATTTATTATCTCTCCCAACAGGAGTAAATTCATTTACAGATGAAACAAAAACATTTGTAGCTTCATCTTCTAATCTTGCAATAGTAACTAAAAAAGATAACGGAAAATATGAAGTTTGGAATTCAATGCGATTTAATAAAGGGGATTTGATGACTGAATTTAAAAATAAATTCAATTTAATCTCAGAGGAATATAATGTAGAATATAACTATTCCAACTACTATCCTGAATGGGAATATAAAGAAGATTCCAATTTAAGAGCACTTACTATGAAGCTATATAAAGAAATGTATGGAAAAGAAATGACAATAGATATTACCCACGGAGGTCTTGAATGCGGAGTATTCTATATAAAATATAAAAACTTAGATATGATTTCAATCGGACCTGATATTTCAGGCGCACATACTCCTCAAGAAACACTTTCAATACCATCTACAAAGAGAGTATATGAATTTACCTTAGAACTTTTAAAAAACTTAAAGTAATAAAAAATACAAATAATAAAAACTCTTAATATTTAATTTATATTAAGAGTTTTTATTATGCATTTATAAGATTTAATTATTAATTTGTTAATACAGCTTATTTTTAATAATTTTAAACAAAATAAAAAAGCCTATAAACGATATTTACATATTCATTCATAGACCTTTATTCAAACCGGCAATACCTACTCTCCCGGGCCGTCGCCAGCCAAGTACCATCGGCGTATTGAGCCTTAACTTCTGTGTTCGGTATGGTTACAGGTGTTTCCCTCTTACTTTCGTTACCGGATACCATTTAACTACAAATCTTTCTTCTTTCTTGGTCAAGTCTTCGACCTATTAGTACTCTTTAGCTTAAAACATTGCTGCTCTTACACCTTGAGCCTATCTACCTCGTTTTCTTCAAGGGGTCTTATCTTTTCAGGGGAAATCTCATCTCGAGGGGGGCTTCGTGCTTAGATGCCTTCAGCTCTTATCCCTTCCTAACTTAGCTACTCAGCCGTGCACTTGGCAGTGCAACTGATTCACCAGAGGTTAGTCCATCCCGGTCCTCTCGTACTAAGGACAGCTCCTCTCAAATTTCCTACGCCCACGACGGATAGGGACCGAACTGTCTCACGACGTTCTGAACCCAGCTCGCGTGCCTCTTTAATGGGCGAACAGCCCAACCCTTGGGACCTACTTCAGCCCCAGGATGAGACGAGCCGACATCGAGGTGCCAAACCTCCCCGTCGATGTGGACTCTTGGGGGAGATAAGCCTGTTATCCCCGGGGTAGCTTTTATCCGTTGAGCGATGGCCCTTCCACTCGGTACCACCGGATCACTAAGTCCTAGTTTCCTATCTGCTCGACTTGTTGGTCTCGCAGTTAAGCTCCCTTCTGCCTTTGCACTCTTCGCACGATTTCCGTCCGTGCTGAGGGAACCTTTGAACGCCTCCGTTACTTTTTGGGAGGCGACCGCCCCAGTCAAACTGCCCGACTGACAGTGTCCCTTCCCCTGATTCAAGGGGTTAGGTTAGAATTCTAAGCTTAAAAGAGTGGTATCCCAAGGTTGACTCCACTAATACTGGCGTACTAGCTTCTTTGTCTCCCACCTATCCTGTACATTTAAACTCAAAATCCAATGTCAGCCTACAGTAAAGCTCCACGGGGTCTTTCCGTCCTGTCGTGGGTAAGCGGCATCTTTACCGCTACTACAATTTCACCGGATCCTTTGTTGAGACAGTGCCCAAATCGTTACACCTTTCGTGCGGGTCGGAACTTACCCGACAAGGAATTTCGCTACCTTAGGACCGTTATAGTTACGGCCGCCGTTTACTGGGGCTTCAGTTCTATGCTTCGAATTGCTCCTAACATTTTCCCTTAACCTTCCAGCACCGGGCAGGTGTCAGCTCCTATACTTCGTCTTTCGACTTTGCAGAAACTTATGTTTTTGGTAAACAGTCGCTTGGGCCTTTTTACTGCGGCCCCCTTTTACAGGGGCTCCCCTTCTCGCTAACTTACGGGGTCATTTTGCCGAGTTCCTTAACAAAGGTTCTTCCGCTCGTCTTAGGATTCTCTCCTCTCCTACCTGTGTCGGTTTGCGGTACGGGCGATATGTTACTTGATAGTGGCTTTTCTTGGCAGTGTGGAGTCATATCCTTCTCTACTTGTTTTTCGATCCGCATCACACTTTAGTGTTCTTAGAATAGGGATTTGCCTCTATTCCCACCTTTGTGCTTGCACGCCTCACCAACTGGGCGCTGCTACTATCCTCCTGCGTCCCCACTTACTTTCTTACGCTTCATATCGGTACAGGAATTTCCACCTGTTGTCCATCGACTACGCTTTTCAGCCTCGCCTTAGGTCCCGACTTACCCTGAGTGGACGAGCCTTCCTCAGGAATCCTTAGGTTTTCGACGGGTGAGATTCTCACTCACCTTTCGCTACTCATGCCAGCATTCTCTCTTCTGTAAAATCCACATCGGCTTACGCCTTATGCTTCGTCTCTTACACATTGCTCCTCTACCACTACTTTCGTAGTCCACAGCTTCGGTATATAGTTTAGCCCCGGTTATCTTCGGCGCAGAGTCACTTGACCAGTGAGCTATTACGCACTCTTTGAATGTATGGCTGCTTCTAAGCCAACATCCTGGTTGTCTGAGTAACTCCACATCCTTTCCCACTTAACTATTATTTTGGGACCTTAGCTGGTGGTCTGGGCTGTTTCCCTTTCGACAATGAAGCTCATCCCACATTGTCTGACTCCTTAGTGCTTGATTTGGTATTCGGAGTTTGATACGTATTAGTAATCTTACAGACCCCTCTACGATTCAGTGCTCTACCCCCTCATCATTGATCACTAAAGGCTAGCCCTAAAGCTATTTCGAGGAGAACCAGCTATCTCCGTGTTCGTTTGGCTTTTCACCCCTATCCACAGGTCATCCGATAGCTTTTAAACGCTACCCGGTTCGAGCCTCCATTGAATTTTACTTCAACTTCACTCTGCCCATGGATAGATCACACGGTTTCGGGTCTATGACATCTAACTTTCGCCCTATTAAGACTCGATTTCTCTACGGCTCCGGTACTTTATACTTTAACCTTGCTAGATATCATAACTCGCTGGCCCGTTCTACAAAAAGTACACGATCCTGGCTTTTGCCAGTTTCGCTGCTTGTAAACATTAGGTTTCAGTTTCTATTTCACTCCCCTCCCGGGGTTCTTTTCACCTTTCCCTCACGGTACTTGTTCGCTATCGGTCACCAAGTAGTATTTAGCCTTGGGGGGTGGTCCCCCCATTTTCCCACAAGGTTTCTCGTGTCTCGTGGTACTCTTTTGTGCCGGTATTTCTTCGCCTTCGTTTACAGGACTGTTACCTTCTTTGGTTCATCTTCCCAAATGATTCTACTGGCTATTTATACTTTATGCACGGTTGGGCTCTATCCTGTTCGCTCGCCGCTACTTGGGATATCGAGTTTTCTTTCTTTTCCTCGGGTTACTTAGATGTTTCAGTTCACCCGGTTCGCTTCTTTAAGTTATTTATTCGCTTAAAGATACCTTTTTAAGGTGGGTTTCCCCATTCGGATATCTGTGGGTCGATGGATATTTGCTCCTTACCACAGCTTTTCGCAGCTTGTCACGTCCTTCTTCGCCTCTTGGTGCCTAGGCATTCACCTAATGCTCTTTTTTACTTGACCTTTGTTATATTTATTTCTAAATTTAACTTCTTTTCCAGTGTTCTTGTCTTTTCTTTATTTCTTCTGAAATTTAAGTTTTGACTTTCTTCTAGATTTGTAGTTTTCATGGTTCTTTTAATGATTTTCATCATTACTGGTGGACCTGGGAGGACTCGAACCTCCGACCTCACGCTTATCAGGCGTGCGCTCTAACCACCTGAGCTACAAGTCCATAAATTAATTCAAAACTATATAGTTTTGAATTGGATTTTTTTATATATAATTAATAGTGTAAGAGCTTAGAACCAAGCTCTCTTTGGTTTGTTGTGTRTCCTTCACTTTTGATTACTGCCTTTCCTTTTACAGTCCAACAGTTAATCTCCTTAGAAAGGAGGTGATCCAGCCGCACCTTCCGATACGGCTACCTTGTTACGACTTCACCCCAGTCATTAACCCTACCTTCGACTGCTGCTCCCCTAAGGTTAGCTCACAGGCTTCGGGTATTGCCAACTCCCATGGTGTGACGGGCGGTGTGTACAAGACCCGGGAACGCATTCACCGCAGCATTCTGATCTGCGATTACTAGCAACTCCGACTTCATGTTCTCGAGTTGCAGAGAACAATCCGAACTGAGATCGGCTTTTTGAGATTTGCTTACTTTCACAAGTTTGCTACCCTTTGTTCCGACCATTGTAGCACGTGTGTAGCCCAGGGCATATAGGGCATGATGATTTGACGTCATCCCCACCTTCCTCCGATTTATCATCGGCAGTCCCTTTAGAGTTCCCATCTTTACATGCTGGCAACTAAAGGTAAGGGTTGCGCTCGTTGCGGGACTTAACCCAACATCTCACGACACGAGCTGACGACAACCATGCACCACCTGTATAGCGGTTTCCGAAGAAAAGTATTTATCTCTAAATATGTCCACTATATGTCAAGCCCTGGTAAGGTTCTTCGCGTTGCTTCGAATTAAACCACATGCTCCGCTGCTTGTGCGGGTCCCCGTCAATTCCTTTGAGTTTCATACTTGCGTACGTACTCCCCAGGCGGAGTGCTTATTGTGTTTACTGCGGCACCGAGATTACTCCCGACACCTAGCACTCATCGTTTACAGCGTGGACTACCAGGGTATCTAATCCTGTTTGCTCCCCACGCTTTCGTTCCTCAGCGTCAGTTTGTGTCCAGTAAGTCGCCTTCGCCACCGGTATTCCTCCTAATATCTACGCATTTCACCGCTACACTAGGAATTCCACTTACCTCTCCACATCTCAAGAAAAACAGTTTCAAATGCTTACGAGGGTTAAGCCCTCGCCTTTCACACCTGACTTGCTTTTCCGCCTGCGAACCCTTTACGCCCAGTGATTCCGGACAACGCTAGCCCCCTACGTATTACCGCGGCTGCTGGCACGTAGTTAGCCGGGGCTTCCTCCTATGGTACCGTCATTATCTTCCCATAGGACAGAGCTTTACGATTCGAAAACCTTCTTCGCTCACGCGGCGTCGCTGCATCAGGGTTCCCCCCATTGTGCAATATTCCCCACTGCTGCCTCCCGTAGGAGTTTGGACCGTCTCTCAGTTCCAATGTGGCCGTTCACCCTCTCAGGCCGGCTACTGATCGCTATCTTGGTGAGCCGTTACCTCACCAACTAATTAATCAGACGCGAGTCCATCTTTGACCGCTAAACGCTTTGATTTCCATGTCATGCGACTTGGAAATGTTATTGGGTATTAATCACGGTTTCCCGAGGCTATCCCCATGTCAAAGGCAGGTTACTCACGTGTTACTCACCCGTCCGCCGCTAATCCAAGGTTTCTTTGTCCCGAAGAACTCCAAATCCTTTTCATCGCTCGACTTGCATGTGTTAGGCGCGCCGCCAGCGTTCGTCCTGAGCCAGGATCAAACTCTCAATTGAAATTTGTATCCTTAGCTTTCAGTTTCTTTCACTGACTTTTTCCGCTAAGCTTTTTTGCTTTGCTTGTGTTTCTTTCTCTTACACTATTTAATTATCAAGGTTTGCTATTCATTTGAACAGCTTATTCATTATATAATTTCATTTTAAAGATGTCAAGATGTTTTTTTTATTTTTCTTTATTTCTTTTATGAAATTTTCTGTTCAAGCGATAGCTTTTTTATTCTATTAGTTTTATTCTTTTTTGTCAATAGTTTTTTTATATCTTTTCTAATATTTTTATTGTATCCTCTTTCTGTAACATTGTAGGATTTCTTAATTCATCCAATGGTGCTCCTATTACTACTATTATATAGTTTTTTTCTCCTTTTTTTGATAATGTTGCCCAACAAAGTCCTGCCTCTTTTGTTGTTCCGCTTTTACCTCCCAATATCTTAAAATCAGTTTTATCCTCATCTGAAATTTCTTTAAGAACTGTACTCTCTATATTAATTCCATTTGGATGATCTAATGTTTCTGTTGTAGTATAATTTTTTGCAGTAAAAATTTTTTTAAATTCCTCATTTTTTATTGCTTCATTTAATAATAATGCCATATCCCTTGCTGTTGAATAATTATTTTCTTCATCCATTCCGACAGGATTTGAAAAATTTGTTTCCTTAAGCCCAAGCTCTTTTGCTTTTTCATTCATATCAATGACAAAATTTTCTAAACTTCCACTTGATTTTATGGCAAGACTCATAGCTGCTTCTCCTCCGGATGCAAGCATTGTTCCATATAATAAATCTTTTACTTTAACTCTTTCTCTTCCATAAAATCCTACCATAGAAGCATTTGAAGCTACCATATTTTTATAACTTTCTACATCTACAGGACTAATTTCTTCCCAATCTAAATTCTTTTCAATTGCAACAAGTACTGTCATTAATTTTGTAAGTGAAGCTATTTTTAATTTTTCATTTGCATTTTTTTCAAATATTATTTTATTTTTATCTGCATCCATTACACAAATTGCCTTCGAATTGTAATCAATTTTAGCTAATTTATTATTGCAAAAATACAGTAATGTTAATCCCGCGGATATAACAATTACCATTAAAAATATAATTACTTTAATTTTTTTAAATTTCATTTATTTTCTCCTTTAATATTTATGTATTAAATTATACAACAAACATTATGCAAATTTATTAAACTTTTATTATAGATAAATTAAATAACAGTAAATCATTTCAGTGACTTACTGTTATAATTACTATCAAAATTTATTTTTCAATTCTAAAAACTCCATAACATATCGGAATATTTTTACTTCTCCATTTATTTTCATATTCTGTAACTATATTCTCAGGATAATCTTCAAGTTTCATATTTCTTGTACATTTCATAATTTTAAATTTATTATCTTCAAAATATTTAAGCGAATCATTAAATAGATCTAAATCATCAGTTTTAAAATGTACTTCAGCATCCTTTTTTAATATTTCTCTATATTGAACAAGAAATCTCGGATGAGTTAATCTTCTTTTTTGATGCCTTAGCTTAGGCCATGGATTACAAAAATTAATATATATTCTGTCAATTTCTTCTTTATCAAAATATTCATTTATTTTTTCAGCATTTATTGGAAGCGCTCTTACATTTTCAAGTTTTTCTTCTATTATTTTTCTTGTAGCATAAACAAAAGCATTTGATTCTTGTTCTATTATTACATAATTTATATTTTTATTTCGTCTTGCCAACTCTTGAATAAAAGCTCCCTTACCGGCACCAATTTCAATATGTATTTTATTTGAATTTTCAAATACTTCTTTCCACTTACCTTTATATTCAGCAGCATCAAAATATACATACGGATTTTCTTTCATTTCAGGAATTGCCCAATGTTTTTTTCTAAGTCTCATTAATATCTCCATAAATAAAAAGGATTACATCCTTATAGTATCACCATTAAATAAAATCTAACTAATTTTTATATTTTATCATTCAGTACAAGCTTTTTCAATAATCATCTAACTATATATGCATAAAAATGAGGCGACTTCAAAGTCGCCTTATTTTACCTCATATTAGATGAATAAATTCATATTTGAATTATCATTATCGTTTAACATTGTTGCTACTCCGCCGATTTCAACGCCATCAATCAATTCTTCTTTTGTTATCCCCATAACATCCATTGACATTTGACATGCTGTCATTTTAACTCCGGCTTTTTTAGCTTCAATAATCAATTCTTCAAGCGAACTGATTCCCTTCTTGGCCATTACACCGCGCATCATTTTAGAACCTATTCCTAAAAAATTCATTTTTGATAATCCAAGCTTTTTAGCTCCTCTTGGCAGCATCATACTGAACATTTTTCCAATTATATCTTTTTGTACATCAACTTTTTCATCTTTTCTAAGAATATTTAATCCCCAAAATGTGAAAAACATATTTACCTTATTTCCCATAGCCGCACTTCCTGTAGCTATTATAAACGCAGCTATTGCCTTATCTAAATCTCCATCAAATACTATCATCGTTTTTTCTTTACAAGTATTGACACTACAAGTTTCTACTTTTTCTCCCTTTTGAATGCTTGCAAAATAATTTCCTTTGTATTCATTTCTTGAAATAAGAGTATTTCCGGTATTTTTACACCAACTGTCAATATCTCTGATAAAACCTGGGTCTGTCGCTTTAACACTAAGTATTTCCCCAATATTCATATCTTCCATTTTCTTCGATACTTTTACAATGGGTCCTGGACAACTTAATCCGCAAACATCTAAACTTAACGCTTTCTCTTTATTATCAAGCACAAATTTGTCTTGCTCTAAATTTTGATTTCCTATAAGTTCAAAGCTGTCTTCACTATCTGTAATATCTCTGTAAGTCCTATATCCTCCGACAAAATTATATGCATCAAATCCATTTTGCTTTAATATTCTCTCTGCAATATATCCTCTTACACCCACTGCACAATATAATAAATATTTTTTTGACTTATCAAGCTTCGACATTTCTTTTCTAATTCTTGTAAGTGGAATTTGAAGTGCATTTTCTATTTTACCTTGTACCACTTCAATATCTTCTCTTACATCAATTAGAGTGTATAATTCTTTATTCGCTTGCCACTGTTCAAATGTCACGGGGTCTGTCAATTTTTCCAATATATTTGTAGCGACATATCCTGCCATATTTACAGGGTCTTTAGCTGATGAATAAGGAGGAGCATATGCAAGTTCTATTTTTGTAAGATCATATACCGTCCCATTAAAATGAATACTTGTTGCTATTGTATCTATCCTCTTATCAACTCCGTCATATCCCACAATTTGTGCACCTAATATTTTTGCATTTTCCAATGAAAATATCAGTTTTAAAGTTAACGGAGTTGCACCAGGATAGTATCCCGCATGGGACATAGGATGAATTAGTGCTATTCCATAATCCTTGTTTAATTTTAAATTTCTTTTATTTAACGCCTTTTCATTTTCTCCCGTACTTGCAACTGTTATATCAAAAACCTTTGCTACACTTGTTCCTATAGTTCCGTCATAAGTTTCTTTTTTTAAATTCAACACATTTGCTGCAACAGCTCTTCCTTGTTTATTCGCAGGGCCTGCAAGAGGTATCATAGTCTTTTGTAATGATATCGGATTATTTACTTCAATCATATCTCCGACGGCATAAATAAAGGAGTCACTTGTTTGCATATTGTCATTTACGATAACTCCTCCTCTTTCATTCAGCTCAAGTCCTGCATCTTTTGCTAATTTAGAATTCGGTCTTACACCTATTGAAAGAAGAGTCATATCTGTATCAATTTTACTTCCATCTGACAATAGAATTTTATTACCATTATCAAAAATAGACTTCACTCCTGTATTTAAAATTAGCTTAACTCCTTTATGTTCTAAATGATTTTGAACTAATTTTGCCATATCTTTGTCTAAAGGAGGCATAATTTGATCTGCAAACTCAACTAAAGTAACTTTAATACCAAGCTCAGACAAATTTTCCGCCATCTCAAGTCCGATAAATCCTCCGCCTGCAACAACAGCATTTTTAGGTTTATTAATTTTTATAAAATTATAAATTTTATCAGTATCCGGAATATTCCACAAAGTAAATACATTTTCAGACTCAAGCCCGTCCATTTGAGGAATAAAAGGTGTCGAACCTGTAGAAAGCAATAAAACATCATAGCTTTCTTCATATTCTTTATTGACTTTCAAATCTACAACAGATATTTTTTTATTTTCTTTATCTATTTTTATAACTTCAGAAAAATTTCTTATTTCAACATTATACTTACTCGTAATCGATTCAATATCAGAAACAAATAAACTATCTCTACTTGAAATAGTGCCTCCTATATAGTAAGGAAGCCCGCAATTTGCGAACGAAACAAATTCTCCCTTTTCAAATAAAATAATTTGAGCATTTTCATCTAATCTTCTAATTCTCGCTATTGCAGTTGCTCCTCCTGCAACCCCGCCTACAACAACTATTTTTTTTGACATTATTTCTCCTCTTTAAATAACACTTTTATTATTTCATTAATTTTCTCATTTTTAATAAAATAATTTACATTTTTACCGTCTTTTTTATAATCTAAAATCCCTAAATCTCTCATCTTAGCAAGATGTTGACTTATATTAGACTGACTTACTTCCATACAATCTGTAAAAAACGATACATTGCAACTACCATTTTCAAAAATTTTTTTCACTAAACAGAGTCTTATAGGATTTGCAATACCCTTTAATATATCTGCATTTCGTATAATAATTTCTCTATCCATAATAATCACCTACATATTATTATATTAGAATATTCTAATATGTCAAGTTTCAAAATATTTTTCCCAATCATTAATAACATAATAAAAAGGACATTACTTTTAATGTCCTTCAATACTATTATCTTCATTTTTATTCTTCACTATAAATATTAATTACAATCTTATTTTTATTAAATCAAAACTCTTTACTTATTTAAAATCCATTCTATTTACTGACATCTTCATCACTTTATCCCCTATCTTAGCAAGTAAACGATGAGAAAAGCGAATATTAGGACTTTTCATATCATAATATCCTAACATATAACCTTTTGAAGTTATTTTAATTTTTTCCGACCAATTTAATTCTTGTATCGGATCATTTACATAAAATAATCCTTCTACATCACTAATCCCCATATTCTTTAATACTTTTGACATCATCAGCTTCAAACCGAGCTTGCCTACACTGTCAAAAATCAAACATCCTTTAGAATATTTTTTTGAAAGTTCTAATACCAATACTTTTACTTCATTCTTCTTAAAATAATGAAATACCCCGGCAGCAAAGAAAATAACTCCGTTAGAACCGTCAACCTCATCCATCCATGAAAAATCTTTTAAATCACAAGCAACATTTTTTCTCTGTCCTGCTCAAAAATCAATTGTTTACGAATTGATATGACATCCGGAAAATCCACATTTACAATATGGCAAAGTCCGTTATCACAAGTTTTTCCCGTTTCATCTAAACCGCAACCAAGATTTACAATTGTTGCTTTAGGATACCTACTTAAATATTCTTTAATCTCATATATTATATCCAACTGTCGCATTGCAGCTTCAAGAGAACCAAATTCATATAAAAATGAATTTTTCTTTTTCTCTAATTCTGAAAAATCATAATCCAACCTATCACACAATCTATTAGCAAAAATATCCATATAAAGTTCGGGAAATTTTTCAGAACACATTTTTCTTCCATATAACGGAACAATCAAAGTTTCCTGAACTGTATTTTTTTCTATCTTTACTTTTTCCATATCAATATACACCTCCTTTTATAGTTCACATCTAAATTAATCACAAAATACATAACAAATTAAATTTTTTCTCTTTAATTTACTGTTTTTACTAAAATATTCTTTTTTAGAATTTTATCAATCATATTTTTTCAATAGATAATTAAAAACTATAACACCGATAAACACTTGGCTAATTAAGTATGCCCCTAAATAAATTACAATATGCTCTGCATCCATGATATTCAAAACTCCAAGTACAGAATACACAATAATAGATAAAGCTATAATCAACATTCCAATCCAATAAGTGTATTTTCCGGATTTATCTCTCAGTTTTTGTTTTAATTCATCTTGCTGTTCTATTTCTTCAATTTCTAATTTTTCTTGATATTTTTCCTTGTTCTTTTGCCAATAAAAATATCGAATTATAGTAACGATACCACTACCTCCTAAAGCACCTGTTAAACCGTAAAATATACCTGTCATCTTATTGTCGCCAAAGTAAATAGCTACATACAAAGATATTCCAGCTAATATAATATAAATTAAACCATAAATCAGATTACTTTTTTTCATATTTTTCCTCCTTTTCATAAGTAAATACTTCTTCTATTGTCTTGTTAAAATATAATGCTATCTCAAATGCTAAATCTAAAGATGGATTATATTTACCATTTTCTATCGCACTAATAGTTTGCCTTGAAACTCTTAATTCTTTTGCAAATTCTTCTTGAGTCAAACCGTTAATTTTTCGCAATTCATCTAATTTGTTTTTCAAACGCACCGTCCTCCTTCTGTCAAGTTTCCTTTACATTATTATAATCCCCCGTTTGTACTTTTGTCAAGTTACCTTTACAGAAATTATACTTCTAACTCTTGCTTCTTGTTCTGTGTCAGTTCTCTGTTTTCTTGCAAGAATTTTTCTATGCTACTTCTAACGTTTTCAGCTTGTTCAACCTATTTTCGCATATCTAAGATTTGAGAATATAGATTATCTTTTTCTTTCCTCAAAGTACTTACTTTCAATTTTCACTTGGATATATTTAAGCTCTTGCTTTTGTCTAAATATTATTTCAGATATTTCTTTACACTTTAAAATAAAATAATATCTGCGATATGCCTTTTATAAAAATCTTCATATTTGTTTTCTTTATTAAGGTTTTATTGATTTCTTCTATACTGACGATTTTTTCTTTTATATTTTTAATTTTTCTTGTCCTTTATTTTTGATTTTAAACAATAAAAAAACAGTAAACTTTTTTAATTTACTGTTTTTAATTTGCGATTCTGTATTTGATTGTTTTAAATATACAAACTGAGACTTGTCAGTATATAAAATCTATCGAAATGTGATTTGATGACTTCTATATCGACAAATATTCCATTGTTTTGAATGCATATTCCAAATACTGTATAAAGTAAAAAGATATAAAAGGTATGAGATTTTATTATTCTGCATTATATAACCTAACAAATTATATTTTATCTCATCAAATATTTTATAATATTATTTTTAGTAGTATACTCTTACATTTCACTTATCAATTTTTATTTCTATCAAAAAACGATATGATTGGCATCATATCGTTTTTATAATTTTGACTATGAATCCGTTAACTAAAACCACTATTTTTTAGTTTTTTTATAACGAAAATTCAGTATAAATAATACAACAACATATTATCAAGTATTCTTCGTGTCTAAAATGTTGCCTTTTTTAATTCAAAAAATCCTATAACTCTTGTTCTTCCTCATCTTTTTTTACTATAGGTTTCATTGTAGGGAAAAATACCACATCTCTTATACTAGGTTGGTCTGTAAGTAACATTACCATTCTATCAACACCTATTCCAAGTCCGCCTGTTGGTGGCAATCCAACTTCAAGTGCATTGACAAAATCATAATCCATAGGATGAGCTTCATCATCTCCCGCTTCTTTCTCACGAACTTGTTCTTCAAATCTTTCTCTTTGATCAATCGGATCATTTAATTCAGAAAAAGCATTTGCAAATTCCCATGTATTTATAAATGCCTCAAATCTATCTGTTAATCTTGGATCTTCAGCACTTCTTTTTGCAAGCGGTGAAACTTCAACAGGATGTTTTAATACAAAAGTAGGTTGAATTAATGATGCCTCGCAAAATTCTTCAAACATTTCTGATATTATTTTTCCCCTTGTCCAATCAGATTCAATTTCAAGTCCTTTTGCCTTAGCAATTTTTTGTGCTTCTTCATCAGAATCTATTTTATTAAAATCAACTCCGGTAGCTTCATTAATTGCGTCTATCATTGTTATTCTCTTCCAAGGTGCTTTTAAATCAATTTCTGTTCCTTGGTATGTGATCTTTGTAGTACCATAAACTTCCATTGCAGCATTTTCAAAAATGCCCTCTGTAAGTCTCATCATATCTTCATAGTCAGCATATGCTTGATATACCTCAATATTAGTAAATTCAGGATTATGTCTTGTATCCATTCCCTCATTTCTAAACATTTTACCCATTTCATATACTCTATCCATTCCGCCAACTATTAATCTCTTTAAAAATAACTCATTTGCAATTCTCATTTGCATATCCATATCAAGAGTATTGTGATGAGTTAAAAATGGTCTTGCATTCGCCCCACCTGCCACTGTAGCAAGAATTGGAGTTTCTACTTCTAAAAAGTCTCTGCTGTCAAGATAATTTCTAATTGATTTTAAAATTTTAGTTCTCTTAATAAATACATCTTTTATTTCCGGATTCACAATTAAATCTACATATCTTTGTCTGTATCTAAGATCAGGGTCTTTTAATCCATGAAATTTTTCAGGTAATATTTGTAGTGATTTTGAAAGAAGAAGTGTACTTTCAGCCCTTACCGAAATTTCTCCGGCTTCCGTTTTAAATACTTCCCCCTCTACACCAATTATATCTCCCATATCATATCCCTTGATATCTTCATAATTGTCAAGAAGTACGTCTTTTCTTGCAAATATTTGTATTCTTCCAAGCTTATCTTGAACATCTAAAAATGCAATTTTTCCATGACGTCTCTTACTCATTATACGACCTGCTATTGAAACTTTTTTCCCTTCAAATGCATCAAAATTATCCTTTATTTCTTTTGAATAATTAGTAACATCATATCTTGCAACTTTAAACGGATCTTTACCTGATTCTCTAAGTTCATTCAACTTTTCTCTTCTCAAAACAAGCATTTCATTTAATTTTTTTTCTTCAGACTTTTGCATTTTATCCTCCTATAAAGATATCCCTACTACTTCATACTTTATAATTCCATCAGGCACTTCAACTTCTGCAACCTCGCCTATTTTTAAACCTATAAGCTTTCCACCTACAGGACTTTCATTTGAAATTCTTCCTTCAAGAGGATCCGCCTCCGCAGAACCTACTATTAAAAATTCTTCTTCTTCTCCATCAGATAAATCTTTTACTTTAACTGTTGAACCTATATTTACCACATCAGTATTTAAATCTGTTTCACTTATTACCTTTGCATTTCTGACCATAGTTTCAAGTTTTACAATTCTCTCCTCAACTTGAGCTTGTTCATTTTTTGCTTCATCATATTCTGAATTTTCAGATAAATCTCCGTACCCAAGTGCGACTTTTATTCTCTCTGAAACCTCTTTTCTTCTAACTGTTTTTAAATATTCTATTTCAGATTCAATTTTTTCCAAACCTTCCGCAGTGAAAAATATATCTTTTTCTACCAAATTTATCTCTCCTTATATAAAAAATAAGGCGCAACACGCCCTTACAAGTTACTTACTTAAAAGTCTCACTAATTATAGTAAAAATAAAGGTCTTTGTCAAGTAAAGGCCTTTATTGCTGCATATATTTACATATTATTTCTTCTATTTCTTCCAAATTATTAATTTTATTTATTTTGTCCCTTAACTCTTTCGAACCTTTCATGCCTTTAAAATATCCTACAAAATGTTTTCGCATTTCAAGTATACCTATTTTTTCACCCTTATATGCACAATTTAACTTAAGATGACTCAATGCCATCTCTATTTTTTCTAAATCAGTCGGCTTTTCATAGTTATATCCAATTGATTTTTTATAAATCTCATCAAATATAAATGGATTTCCTATTGCTCCTCTTCCAATACTAACTCCACTTACTCCTGAAAATTTTATTTTTTCCATTGCATCTTCATAACTTTGAACATCTCCATTTCCAATTACAGGAATTGTAAGTTCATCTACAACAGATTTTATATAATTCCAATCCGAAAGTCCTGAATAATATTCTTCTCTCGTTCTTCCATGAACTGTTATAAATGAAGCTCCGGCTTTTTGTGCAAGTCTTGCAACTTCTATAGAATTTGTATTCCTTATTCCCTTTCTTATTTTTACAGAAACAGGAACATTTGAATTTTCTACAACACTCTTTATAATACTATATGCAAGATTAGGCTGATCAAGTAATGCGGAACCGTTATTATTCTTTACAATCTTAGGAGCCGGACACCCCATATTTATATCTATGCATGAAAAATTTAAAGAATTTAAGCTGTTCTTTACAACATATCCCATTATATCCGGATCATCTCCAAAAATTTGAACAGCCACATTTTTCTCAAATGGTGAAACTTTTAATAATTCATTAGTTTTTTTATCTCCATAATATAAAGCTTTTGCACTTATCATTTCCGTTACTGTCATATAGGCATTTTTTTGAGAACATATTTCTCTAAAAGCAATGTCTGTATATCCCGCAAGAGGTGATAAAATAGCTCCATCAATTTTTTTCTTCAATTAAATCTTCCTTATTCATATCATAAATAACTTTTAACCCATATAGAGTAAGAAACTTATCAATTTTTATATTATATTTTGAATCGGATGTAAGTAATGATGCAAACCCTCCGGTTGAAATTAAATTTATATTTTCTATATCCATTCCAAGCTCTAAAACAATCTTATCTATTATTCCATCAATCATTGATGCAAATCCATAATACAACCCTGACTGCATAGAACTTACAGTATTAGTACCAATAACGGAATCAGGTTTTACTATCTCAATTTTCGGAAGCTTTGATGTTCTCATAAACAATGCTTCTGCAGAAATTCCTATTCCCGGAAGTATTAATCCCCCAAGATAATTTTTATTTTCATCAATTACACAAAATGTCATTGCAGTTCCAATGTCAACTATTATACATGGTCCGCCATATTTTTTTACAGCAGCTACCGCATTTACAACTCTATCCGCCCCGACTTCTTTAGGATTATCATATTTAATATTTAAATCAAATTTTAAACTTTGATCTATAACAATTGGCTTTTTATTAAAATACTTAATAATCATGCTCGGTAACGAATGCATAATATTTGGAACTACAGATGAAATTATTACATCATCTATATCATTAATCTCTATGTTTGCATGAGCAAGCGTATTGTAAAATAACATACCATACTCATCAGATGTTCTTGTTTTTACAGTGGATATTCTAAAATCATGCACCAATTCATCATTTTTATACACTCCAAAAACTATTGTAGTATTTCCTACATCAATAACTAATAACATATAATTTCTTAACCTCTATATAACAGTTTATTTTTTTATAGTATATACATTTGATATGTTTTTTTCAAGACATTCTAAAAATTTATAAATTTTAGTAAACAATGTTGACAATTTGACATATTTGTTAACTGATTTTATAATTACAATTAATTATTTAGGAGGCTATTTATGAAAAATAAGACAAAAAGTTTAACAAAAATTGCACTTTTAACAGCACTTATCTGTGTGGGATCTGCAATAACGATTCCCATGAACCCGGTTCCAATCACATTGCAAACATTTTTTGTAATGATGGCCGGAGTATTGCTTACACCTGTTGAAGCATTTTTATCTGTATTCATATACATACTCTTGGGACTTATCGGATTACCGGTTTTTGCAGGATTTAATGGAGGATTTGGAACAGTATTTACGCCAAGTTTTGGATTTATAATAGGCTTTGCAATAGGAGCTTATGCAATAAGTTCAATCGTAAAAAATACAACAGATAGAAAAAAACTTCTCATCTCCCTTTTAATTGGACAAGTTATTTTCTATGCAATCGGTCTTCCATATATGTATGTTATATTAAATTCATTGGGTAAAGCGCCTGATAGTCTTTACACCCTATTAAGTTGGGGACTAATTCCATTTATCCCCGGAGCTCTTATTAAAACTATTGCCGTTGTAATAATTGCTCCTAAAGTAAAAAATGCACTTAATAAAATGTAAAAAGCAAAAACAAAAATTGAACCTCTATCAGTAGATAAAAACTTACTGATAGAGGTTCAATTTTTGTTTACAATTTCTATTGAATAAAATTAAATAATTTAAAAATCTACTTCTGTATCATAATATGCTGCCTTAAGCAATTTTTCCATTTCCTCTTGAGTTGGAATTCTTGGATTAGAACCTGTACAAGCATCTTCAATAGCAAGTTTTGCAATTTCAGGAAGTCTTTCTAAAAATACATTTTCAGGAACAAATCCTTGCTCTACAGGGTAACTATCTGCACCATAATTTTTAATACAATGAGGAATATTAAGCTTATCATTCATATTGCGACAATATTCAATCAATAAAGCAACTTTCTCATCATCTGTATTTCCACCTAATTTCATATAATCAGCAATTACACCGTAACGTTTTTTAGCTGTTTCATCTTTTGCATTAAATGCGATAACTTTTGGAAGATACATAGCATTTGCAGCGCCATGAATTATATGTGCACCATAATCACTAAATGCAGCACCTGTTTTATGTGCCATAGAGTGAACAATTCCAAGAAGAGCATTTGAAAATGCCATACCTGCAAGACATTGTGCATTATGCATTGCATGTCTCTTTTCCATATCTTCATTATATGAACCCTCAAGATTTTCCTGAATCATTTCAATAGCATGAATTGCCAACGGATCTGTGTAATCACAATTTGCTGTAGATACATAAGACTCAACGGCATGTGTAAATGCATCCATTCCTGTATGTGCCACAAGTTTTTTAGGCATAGTTTCTGCTAATTCCGGATCAACAATAGCTACATCAGGTGTAATTTCAAAATCAGCTATAGGATATTTTACGCCATTTTCATAATTTGTAATAATTGAAAATGCTGTTACTTCCGTAGCTGTTCCTGAAGTAGAAGATACTGCACAAAAATGAGCTTTAGTACGAAGTTTAGGTAATCCGAATACCTTACACATATCTTCAAATGTACACTCAGGATACTCATATTTAATCCACATAGCCTTTGCAGCATCAATAGGAGAACCGCCGCCAATAGCTACTATCCAATCAGGCTTGAATTTAGACATCGCTTCTGCTCCTCGCATAACTGTTTCTACAGATGGATCAGGTTCAATGCCCTCAAAAATTTCAACCTCCATACCTGCTTCTTTCAAGTACCCCTCTGCTTTGTCTAAAAATCCAAATCTCTTCATAGAGCCCCCACCTACAAAGATCATTGCTCTCTTACCTTCAAAAGTCTTAAGTGCTTCTAAAGAACCCTTTCCATGATATAAATCTCTTGGTAAAGTAAAACGTGCCATTCATATTACCCCTTTCTATATTCGTTATTATTTTAACAATTATATTTTAACATATTTACAGTAAAAATCAATAATAATTTTATAATTTTATTTTTTTATTATAATATAGTTTATTTTCATCTTTTGCTAAAATGTTTTTAACTTAAGTTATACAGAAATTTTTTATTTGTAATTGTATTTCTAATTTTCTACATCTCTTTATAATAACTTTAATACTTTATCCTCATACTTTTCTATGTAATTTTCTTTAAAGATTAAATTTATTATATTCTCATAGCCATTAATAGAAAGCGAAGATGAAAAATTCTCTCCCCGTCTTTAGATATACCTTGATTTACCTGTACCCTTATGGGTGAATATTTTATTTAAAATATTTATATTACCACCTCCTAAAATTAGATATAAAAATAGCACCCATCTAAACGAGTGCTAAATATAATTTATTTTATTTCAAGTATTCCTAGATACTCATCTAATCTTTCATTAACATAAGAGGCAAATAAACTCTCCATTTCACTTAAATTATTTTTTACGTGATATTCATCAAAAGCATCATAATATTTTATTCTATCTGTAAATTTAATATCTATCGGCGGAATACCTTCTTTCATAAGTTCAAGATTAACTAGAAGTCTGCCAGTCCTTCCATTTCCATCAATGAATGGATGAATCCCCTCGAATTCTATATGAAATTTTGCAAGTTTAGTTATTATATGCTCACTTGATGATTTATAATTTATTAAGAGTTCTTCCATTTTAGGCTCAATTAAATATGGTTGCACAGGTTCATGACTTGCACCCATTATACGAACTGGAACTTTTCTATAAACTCCCCTATCTTCTTTTTTCTCTCCTAATACAAGATAATGAATTTGCTTTATTACACTCTCTGTTAATTCTCTATTTTCTCTAACTAAATCTACAACAAAATAAAAAGCTTCTTTATGAGAAACCGCTTCTATATGATCTTTTAATGGTTTTTTATCAATAGTGAGTCCTCTAAGAACCATATCCGTTTCTCTTAAAGTAAGAGTGTTTCCTTCAATCGCATTTGTATTGTATGTGTATTCAATCATGAAATCTTCTGTTAGCCTTGACACTTCTCCCTCTGTAAGAGGTCTTAGTGTGTTTAATTTTGCTAATTTTTCATCAATTATCGGAAGAAGAGTTTTAGGCCTTGTAAATCTTTCATCTGTCGGCTTTATCGCATTAGATGGAATTTTCCATGTCTTACCTTCTTTATAAGCATTAGGAATTCTTCCTTCACTGCATAAAATTCTAACTCTTCTTTCTGATATGCCCCATTTTTTTGCAATTTCGCTTACTCCTATAAACATACCCTTCCTCCTTTTCATAATTTATGATATTATTTCATCGGAATAATGTCAAGGGCATCGGAATATAATACCTCAGTTTTAGGAATAATAGTAATGGATATTAAAACACAATGAGTCCTCTGTCATCATACACAGATTCACTAGTATCATTACCACATCTTATTGCTCTATCAAGAGCCATAATTGTAGCAATTACTCCATCTATATTTTTTGTAGATTTTTTCTTGTATATTTTTATGTTTCCAACATGGTCTGCTCGTATAAATATATTATCCATTTTATAACCGGATTACCTCCATGATCTATTTTTCTTTTTTATTAATTATAAATTTTTCCATTTTGAAACTAAATCTAAATATATTTTACTATCCCCCCATTTTTATCAAGTTTATTTATAAATATTTCCGTTTCGTCTCTATTCCTAAATATGATGACAGTATGGTTAGCGGATATTTCATCTAATAAATTATGTATATTTATTTCAAACAATCATCAAATTTTTATTCAAATATTCTGCAATTATCTTAGCTACATATCTTTAATATGTCTGATATAATATTCGTGGAACAAGCTCTTGTAACATATGAAAGGGTGTTTTTTATTAAAATCAAAAGACCCGACTTGGTATGCATTGTTAAAAGGCATGTCGGGTACTGTTGTTAATTATAATATAATTATATATTTTTAATAACATTTTATCTGTAAATATAATTTATAATTATATTAAAAAGTGATTTTATAACATTTAATAAATTAAACTTATCAAATCCTGAAATTATTAAAAGAATTAAGATTGGATACAAACACCATAAGACATCTATGAAATGCAAATGTTTTTTGGTAATCTCTTGTAACAAGACTATAAGATTAATTATGATTAAAATAAAATGTATAATAAGTAATACCGCAAAAAGTAAATCTATAATAATAGTTGCTATATTTTTTATACTATCCGTCTCATAGACATAAGAAAATCTTTCGGCAAATTTTACAAAAAATATAATAAAAAAACTATTAATAAATGTGAAAATAAAGTTGCTCTTCTAATATTCTTAAAATCCTGTATCATAATCCCTATCTTATCTCTTTATAAATATACATAGTGTCTATACACCTTGGAATATTCTAATACCAACCAGTTCCCTAACGACTTTTCTTCAATAAAATATCCTAAAAATCATTAAATTCAGTAGTTTCCTGTCAGATTTTTTCATTTTCTTGACATCAATGCTACCGTCTCCACATGCGAACTTTTGTCCAAACTTCCACATATAAACATCAACATAAAATATATCTATGAGGATTATTTTCCTATTTTATTGCAAACCATCTTCTATCACGTTTTGTTCCGATTCTTTCGATGACTTTTTCATTTTGTAAGAAATAAATGTTCGCTCTATGGTTCTTTTTGTTAAACCAATTTAAATTACACGCTCATCTGAAGTGGAAGCTGAATTTTCAATAAGTAAAGAAACAACTTTCTTTTCAGATTTGTTCAAACCAACATTTTATTTAGCTTTATTATCTAAATATTCATTAAATGTATAAATATTTTCTGATCCAACTATATCGATTAGAAAATTTCTAAAAGTGGAATTAAGAGGTATTGAAACAAATAAAAATAATCTTTTCTTTGGTCTTGAGCAGCATACATAAAACAAATTTCTATTTCGTTCATATGATGCCTCTTTACCTACTGGTATTGGAACTTTCCCAGTTATCATAGGTGCATAAGTCTCAAATTGGTATTGGTTCCATCCTTTACTGATAACGAAGACAACATTATCGTATTCTTCGCCCTTAACACCATGTTCTGTCGAAAACTCTGATTCAGGGTACAGAAATTCAATTGCCGCCTTAAATTGACTGTAATCTAAATCTAAAACATCCCGGATTGTTGCATCCAATCCATAGATTGTATCAGGGGCATCAAAATATAGATGGTAGTATCCACCAACCAATGATGGAATAGGCACCAACTTTGTCTCTACGATAGTGTTGATAACATCAATGGCTCTGCCATTACGGGCTTTCTTTAGCTGCGACTCAAACTCTTTCCATTTCATCTTCTCAGCTTTTTTCGTGATAGGATATCGTCTGATTCCAAGCGTATCAAACAGAAGTTGCATATTTGATGTGCTGAGTGCTTCATATATCGGTTCAACGATATTCATGAAGAATAGCAAAAATGGATCTTGTTTATCTCTGAGTCCATCATCAATAATGGCTAATAGACGCTCATATCCTTGCTGTGTGGCAAGAACCTTATGAGTAATCATCAAAATTTTAATATTTTCATCCTTTGACGCGTTTTTCTTGATGTGTTCTGAAAGCTGGAACAGTCTGGATTTCAGTTCTTCTGCGGGGAGATCGTCTTTGAATGTACGTTCTGTTCGACGTTCTCCAGAAAAATCATCGCAAGTCACAACAACTACTTCACCTTCAAAATTATCTATTGCAGATTGTTGTGGTAAATCTGGGCGAATATCATTTAATAGCTTCACAATTCTGGGAGCTGATCTAAAGTTTGAACCCTTTTTGATTTCCTGAAGATTGCTGTGCTCTATCGCACCGCAAGCGTTGTTGGTTTGGTAAATAGTTTGCCATGCATCTCCGAAAAAGCCAAATTGTGGGCCTACTCCTTCTGCAATAAAAAAGTTTATAAAACGTGTGATAATCGGTTTGTAGGAATCTTGGTATTCATCAATTAAAATCAACGGGTAATTGTCAGAGAAAACACGGCGAAATTTTGCATTATCCAGCAGAGTACAAAAAAGCTTCAAAACATCATTATGGTGCAAGTAATGAACTCCTTGGGATACATAACGGTGTCCTAAAGTATAACGAATCTCTAACACCTTGCTAAAGTCCGTTTCCGTCGTTGTTAATGACGCATCGTTCTCGATAATGCTAATAAGGGTACTTTGATACTGCTTGATTGCATTCCAAGCAAATGAATGGATTGTCAACGGAAGAATAAATGAATCTTGGGATAAGCGCTGCGAAATCACATCAACAGCTGCATTTGTATATGTAATACATATTACATTCTGCTTTTTTCGGCGATAATCATTCCACTTATTTGCTTGAATCCATTCGATTACACGGTTTAGTGAGTAGGTTTTTCCAGAACCAGCGCCTGCCTCCACGCGGAAGCTACGCCCAGCCTTGAGTGCACAAATTATTTGTTCGTCGACTTTGTCTGCTTCCGCCTTAGCTATGTTATAGTTTAAACATTCATAATTCTTAGACAATTCTCAACACCTCCTTATTCAAGAACTCGCTGCTGATTAAGCCATATTAAACCATTTTTAATATATTGAGGAATAGAATAATTGGGATTATTGCAAATCAGATTGAGTGCAAAGTCCGTCTTGCTTTTCTCAGTAAACTCCAAATCTTCTTCGGCAACAGGTTCTGTGAACCCATAATGACTACGATTCACATTCATGATGGCTTCTTCCAAAGATCTGCCACATATCCCATTTTCCGAAGTTTGATATTCAATATGACATTTCCCCAGAGTCTTTTCTGCATCTGTTGCAGCGGTGATATCCGCAAGGTAAATCTTATCTTTACTATTCTGCGGAATACCCTTAATTTTGCGCATCCACCATTTTATTGTTGCATTGGAGGTGGTCTTACCTTTGCTGACAACAGCCTTTGTTCTGCCATCTATCATAGAATCTATATCCGTAAGGATTAAGCAAGGGAGTCCGAGGAAGTCTGCAAAAGGTATGAATTTGTATGCGTATGCTCCTCCAATTTCGATCAAAGCATAATACTGTGCGGGCAGTTTATATTTTTCTGAATCAAACAGTTTTTCTTTCTCACATTTCTCTATCATGTCCGGTAGCAGCAACCGCTCCGAAGCACCCTCAACAAAAATGATCTTATCTGCAAAGAACAAATCGCATCTGCTAAGTGTAAGGTATTTCTTGATGAAATCCATGTTGTCAGCATTTTCTCTCGCAAAAATATCAAGGTTCTTATAAACAACTCCAGATTTAGACTTTTGCGCATACCGGATTTTAGAGAAATCCATAGTATTCGCTATATGTGCAGAGTGAGTAGTTAAAAACGTCTGAATATGAACAGTTGTAATTTTATCGAGGAATTTTTCTAAATGCTCCGCAAACGCATGCTGCATTTGAGGATGCATATGTGACTCTGGTTCTTCAATGAACAACAATGGAATACAGGCGTCTCCCTTTTTCTCAACATCTCGTGCAAACGCAGCCAAGAGAAATTCCATTTTAATCAAATTCTTGTACCCCAGTCCGTTATGGGAGCTGGGCAGGCTTTCGTCATCGGTGCCAGAGCTATATGAAAGCCGTGTCTGGTTTTTTATTTGATCATCAATTTTTAACTCAGTAGTAACACCAAGCTGCAATTCTTCAACATTAGGATATCCAAAACCAACTGCCTTGCTGACTAAGTCACTGAGTATTCGATCGCTTTCTTTTTGCACATTTTTGTTTGCACCATCAACTACTGCACGGAGTTCTTTGACTTTCTCTGCTATATCAGGTGTCAAATCTTCCTCGTTCAAGCTGAAATAGTCCGCAATCAACGAACTAAGGGACTCGTTCTTTTGAGTACCATCTTCTCCAAGTATGCGTTCTGCAGGAATCGGATAATAAGGGAAAAGGTCTTCAAGTTCTCTATGACTTTTAACTTGCCGATCTTCTAAATTCTTTGGATTAACCGCATAGATAATTAAGCCAAACAACCTCGAAAAATTGCTTGCAAGCATAGCGTGCATTTCCTCTGCTTTGGGCGCAAATTTATCATTACTATAGCAACTATCCTTAAACAGTTCCCGCAGTTTGCTTTCGTCAGTTTTCAACTGATACTCCGCACGAATTAACGCTGCAGTGGTATCCACATCAACGTCAATAATGAAAGGTGATAATGCCCCCAATTTTGTATCTGGATCATCCAATGAATAATCAACTACAAACTCTATAGAAATAGGTTCTATTCCTCTGCAGAAATCTTCATAACTTAATTTTTTCTCCATGAACTGAAAAATCAGATTGTAGAGGTTTTCTCGCTTTGATATAGGATAATCATTATATGAAAAATCGTTTCCTTGCAGCACGGTGTTGATACAGTTACTACAGGAAGTCTTGGCAGTATTATTCCTGCCAACAATAAGGGTTGTTTTTGCATCGACATCCAATTCGGCATCAATAAGCAATCTGTAGTTTTTAATCTTTATCTTCGATAATCGCATTTTAGCCATCCTTTCACTAATTTTTTAACTTTAACATTATTCCATAGGCTTAATCTTTTCTTCGAAAAATCAATTTCATCTTCTGATAATTTATATTTATATAATATTGCTCACCTATTGCTAAAATAGACTTACTCTATTCAATATTTAATTATTAATAGGATACTAAACTTAAACATTTTCAAATACTAATTTTGAAATTTTAGCTTTAGTGAACATCTATTAGATCATCTGAAAATATCTAAACGCATCTTTTATTGCCTCTTCTTTTTCTATTGGACAAATTGGTTGTTTTAAGTCTTCTTTTTTAGGTTTATTATAATTTTCTCTTTCTTTAATTCCACATTTTTCTTTTACTTGTGCTATATATAAATTAGATACCTTAAATCCAAACTTCTTAAAAACATAGTTTTGAATTTGTTTATAGGTTGCTTTACTCTCTGCACTTGTTAAGTCCATATCATCCATCGGAAGTTCTACACTAATATATTTCTTTGAATCTAGTTTGGAAAGCAACACGATTGTCTCAACATGAACGCTATTGCAAAACATATCAACAGGCTGAATTTTTTCTATTTTATATTTTTCTTTTAATAGTTTTAAATCTCGTGCTTGCGTTGATGAATTACAGGATATATATGATATTTTTTCCGGCATAATTTCAAGTAGTTTTTTTATTAATTTTTCATCTAATCCTGCTCGAGGCGGATCCAATATTATTTTATTCGGTATTATTTTTTCTTCATCCAACAACTTTTCAAGTATTTCTTCAGATTTCCCGCATATAAATCTCACATTATCTACCGAATTAAATTCTGCATTTTTCCTTGCATCTTCAATTGCATTTTCAACTATCTCTACACCAATAACTGTCTTGGCATTTCTTGCTGCAAATAGAGATATTGTTCCTATTCCACAGTATAAGTCAAAAATTATATCTTGCTTATTAATTTCAAGATAATCAATTGCTTCTTGATATAGCTTTTCTGTTTGAGTTGTATTTACTTGAAAAAATGAAACGGGAGAAAGCTTGAATTTAAAACCGCAAAGCTCATCTGTTAAATAGTCTTCGCCATATAACTTCTTAAATTCTCTGCCAAATCTGAATTTATTCGATGTATTTTTATTTTCAAATATTCCGCAAATTTTAAGTTCAAGCAGTTCTGATAAAAGTTGATTTACTTTCTTTATTTCGGACTTTGTAACGAGAACTATAAATAATTCTCCAAGTTTATTTTCTCTTATAATTATACTGTCAACGCTGTTTAAACCCTTCCAATTTTTTAAAATTTCTATTGCTCTATTTATCTCTTTTCCTGCAATTAAGCAATGTTTAATTGAAATTAAATCTTTCGAATTTTTAGAAAAATATCCTATTTTACCATCTACCACTTTTAACTGAATATTATTTCTATAGTAATATGGATATTGCATTCCAATGGTATTTTCCACTTTACATTCTATATTTCCAATTCGAAGCATATCATTATTAACTTTTTCTTTTTTCCATTCCAGTTGTTTTTCATAGTCATATTCTAAAAAGTCACAGCCGCCACATTTTCTTATATATGGACATTTTGATTTGACTCTGTATGGCGAAGGTTCAAGTATCTTTGATATTTTTGCTATAGAGTATTTTTTCTTGTCTTCAACTATCTCTGCAAGTACTTTATCTCCTATTACTCCTCCGTCCAAAAACACCGCTTTTTCATTATATTTTGCAAATCCTCTGCCTTTAAAGTCAAAATCTCTTATTAAAAATTCCATTTTATTTATTTACCTTCAGCACAATTTTTTCAGGATACAGTTCAACTAATTTATCTTTATATAATGAGCCCTCAGCTCTTTTAAATGCAGATTTTGTAAGTCCTGTTACTTCTTTTATAAGCTCCGGATCCGACTTATCTCCAAGATTTAAAACTCCTCCGTTATCTTCAATGAGCTCAAGTAGCATTTCTGCATCATAGTGCATTTGCTTATAAGCTTTTTGTCTAAGTGTCAAAGTTATTCTACCGTCTTTTAATATTCTTTGGATTCTGGTTTCAACTTCTTCTCCAACTCGGTATATTCCCTTAAGCTCTTCTTTCAAAATCATTCCGTCATATTTATCATTTATTGCAACATGAGCTCCTTTTGAGTCTATTTCATAAATAGTTCCCTTAACTATGTCATTTACCTTAAATTCATCATTCATTGAGAGTTTATCTTTTATTTTCATTGTTACACATAATCTGTCGGATCTGTCAATGTATAACTGCATCAAGTATGATTGATGTATATCAACTCTGCCTATAGTTTCCTGATATGGCAAAAATATATCTTTATCAAGACCAATATCCACAAAATAGCCAAATTTTGTCTTGTCTGCAATTTTTAATTTTGCAACTTCTCCCACATCTAACAATGTTTTTTGAATTGTCGCTACTCTATTATCCTTTGAACTGTCATATATAAATACGTTTAATTTTTCTCCGACTTTCAACTTGTCATCAAACTCTTTTAACTTTATATCTTCTTTACCATTCGTAAGAATAATTTCTTTCTTCAATACTTTTTTTACTTCAAGTTCACATCTTCCAAGTTTCATTCCATATTCCTCACAATTTCTTTTACTTTTTCATTACCGCGTCTTTGTATATTATCTCTTAAAACAGGATAAAAATTTACTTGTTTTAATGCTTTAAGACTAATTGCCGTAAATTCCTCATATGCACCTAAATCTGTTATTATTTTTATTGCAGCTCTAATATTTTCAAGAGAATAAAACTCTGATAGCATTATCCCAAACTTCATAGCTTCTATGGTTCTTGTATCTCTCATAAGTAAAATTGACATTCCCACAAGTTTTTGTTCATTAAAAACTTCCATAGAAAAAATATATTTCTCGAATTTTCTAATTATATCTTCCGCTCTATGATATTGAAAATAGTTACAGAATTTTTCTACCGCTTTATTTTCTCTCTCATAATAATCAAGTAATGCTGTCTTTAGTTCATCAATGCTGAAATCTGACGATTTCTCTACAAAATAAGAATTTAAACATATACTTCCTTTTTGTCCGCTTTCCTCAAAATCTAAAATCTCATCATATATGCTTTTTTCTCTATTCTCTTTTCTTTTAAACACGTTCATTACTTCTCACCAAATTTCAAACCGCTAAGCTTTGCTGCCAGTGAATTATTAATTTCATCATCCGACTGTTTACTTAAATATCTCTTAACTTCAGATTTCTTCATCTTGTTTTTATTTTCAGCAAATTTTTTATCCACACTGTCCTTCGATTCTCTATATCCACAAGTTTCACAAATATAATTTTTATTATCCATCAATAGTTTTAGTTTCTTATGGCAATTTGGACATCTAACATTTGTTATAATACTCAATGTTTTTCTGTTTCCACAATTTGTATCTTGACAAATTAAAAGCTCTTTATCTTTTCTATTTACTTTAAGCATTAATTTGCCGCATAATTCACATTTTATATTTGTTAGATTTTCGTGTTTATATTGGTAATTGCTGTTTTTTATTTCTTCAATATTTGCAATTGAAAATTCTTTTATCTCTTTTAAGAAATTTTCATCTTTTAGTTTTCCCGACTCAATATTCTTAAGTTTCAACTCCCAATCCGCAGTTAGCTCCGGACTCTTTAATTTATTAGGTACAAGTTCAAGAAGCTGCCTTCCTTTTGATGTTGTTCTCAAATAATTTCCGTTATTCTCAATTAAATCAGTGTTGTAAAGCTTTTCAATTATATCTCCTCTTGTTGCAACTGTTCCTATTCCTCCGGTTTCTTTAAGTGTAGATGCTTTTTGGGAGCTTATATTTTTTACAAATTTTTGAGGATTTTCCATAGCCAAAAGAAGTGAACCTTCCGTAAAATATGCAGGAGGAGATGTTTTTTGAGATGATTTTTTTATATCAGAAATCTTCAATATATCCCCTTTTTTAATTTCATATAATTTTTGATTTTCTTCTTCATCATCTTCAAAACTGTCAATAGCTTTATATCCCGGATTAATATCTATAGTTCCCCTTGCAACAAATTTATGTCCTGAACTACTTGCATAAATTTTTATTTCTTTATATTCATATGGTTTCATCAAATTCGACAAGAATCTTTTTGCAACAAGGTCATAAATTTTTATTTCTTTGTCATCTAATTCATCAATCCTAAGAGGTTGTTCTGTAGGAATTATTGCATGGTGATCACTAACTTTAGAATCATCTACAAAATTTTTTGATGCATTGATTTTTCCCGTTAATATTTCTTTTATATATTTTCTGTAACTGCCGGTATTCATAGATTTAAGACGTTCTGAAATTGTAGGAACGATATCTTCTGTTAAATATCTTGAATCCGTACGAGGATATGTTAAAATTTTATGCTTCTCATATAAATTTTGCATTATATCAAGTGTTTGCTTAGCTGAATATCCATATCTGACATTAGCATCTCTTTGTAAATTAGTAAGGTCATATAATTCTTTAGGATACTTTTTCTTTAATTTTTCCTCAATATCATCAATTCTTATGCTGCCGCCTCTAACATCATTTAATATTTTATTTACTTTATCTTCCTCATATATTGTCATTGAATTATTATCATCAATATAGTTGAATGTCATTTTATTTACAATCAATTTGAGTTTAAAATAATCTTTTCCGACAAAAGAGGTAATCTCATCTTCTCTCATTTTTATTAAATTAAGAGTAGGAGTTTGAACTCGACCGCATGACAATCTTGCATTGTACTTCATCGTTAATGCACGAGATCCGTTAATTCCAACAAGCCAATCCGCTTGGGCTCTTGATAGAGCAGACAAGTATAAATTGTGATATTTTTCAGCTGGTTTTAAATTCGCAAAGCCTTCTTTAATCGCCTTATCAGTTACAGAAGAAATCCAAAGCCTCTTTAAATTCTTCTTAGATCCTGACATTGTGAGAATTAGCCTTGCAACAAGTTCTCCTTCTCTCCCCGCATCGGTTGCTATTACAATTTCATCAATATCTTTTCTATTGATAAGCTCTTTGACTATATTAAATTGTGCCCTTGAACTTTTTATTACAGATAGTTTCATTTTGTTTGGAATTATCGGAAGATCTTCTAAATTCCACTTTTCATATCTCTTATCATATTCTTCCGGTGTTGAAAGTGTCACTAAATGTCCAAGTGCCCATGTTACTATCTTATTATTCGATTCAAAATATCCGTTATTCTTTTTAGTTACATTTAAAACTCTTGCAATATCTCTCCCTACAGACGGTTTTTCTGCAAGAATAAGTTGTTTTTTCATATTATTACCTCTCTTTTAGCTTAGAATATTTTATCATATAGAGTTGAATTACTAAAGGTATATTTATTTTAAGTTATGTAATTCTCAAGAATGTACAACAAAATAGAGATACAAAATGTATCTCTATTAGTATGCATAAATTATATTATCATTCCGATTAAATTATGAGTAATAAATATACTTTCTATCCAAATTTTATGAAAATAGAAAATACATATTTACTTCCTAATCATTATTTGTTTTTTTATTTGTTTTTTCTTTATTGTAATTTTTCTTTTCTCTTTCTTTTTTCTCTCTTATCACATCAGGATCACCTTCACCTATTACTACTACTTTATCCTGTGCGATGTAATTTGAGCTTGATATTTTTTGAGTTTCTACAATTTGTCCATCTTTAATTATATTTTTATAAGTGACATAACTGTATCCCTTTGCACCCGGTTTTTTCACTTCCTCTTTACCTTCTTCTATTGCATCCGAATACTGTGTAATTACATTAGGTTCAGTAACTGCAAGTAACTTAGGTTCAATTTCAACTTGATAGTCTCGATCCGCTTTATTTCCGAATATTTGAAATTTAAGCTCATTGCCGTCTGCAAATGCCTTGAAATATATATTATGATTTAAGTTATTTCTAAACTTTAAATCTTTATATCCTTGAGAAACTGCCGCATCTGTTCCAAGCGGTACATATGAAATAGGTCTTGTATGATTATATCTCTCAACAATATCCAAATCTGCCCTTATAAGTGCATTATATAATGTGGTTGATACTTGACATATTCCTCCGCCAACACCTCTATCAAACTCTCCGTTAATTATAATTCCCGCATCTTTAAATCCCGTTAATAAACTTATATCTCCAACAACATTATTAAATGAAACCTCTTCTCCAGGTTTTAATATAAAATCATTAAAGTGACTTGCACCCAATGCAATGTTATCTTTTCTGTTATCTTCCGATTTTGAATAATCTGTTGAAAATTCAGATAGAAGTCCATCTATACCTTCAAACTGCTTTATATACACAGTCGGTTCAGATTTTAAAATTGGAAGCTGTATATCTTCTTTTTTATCAATATCATGAAATATTAATTCCTTTAATTTTTTTGAATCTAAATATGAACCCTGCTCCTCTTTAGAAAGATTGAATCCATTTTCAGCACTATATGATATTTCAGCATTCTTAGGTTTTTTATATACCTTTTCAACCAAAAAATTAATTGTGGCATCTACTTTTTCAACGCTGAAGCTCTCCGACAATTCAATATTCTTATGAACGATCGATGTGTATATAATATCAAAAAAATTTTTTATTATAGAATTACTCCTGCCTATCAAGTAAGCTTCTTTAACTGCTGTTTCAACATCAAGTGTGTAGCCCAAGTCCTTATATGGTATAAAATAATTCATTTCTTCAGTTGAAAATTTTAATTTAGCATCTTTATTTTCTTCTTCCTTGGTTGATGTAATTTTTAATATTGCATCTTCAACTGATAGCTCTGATACATCTATATTAGATATCTTTATACCACGATGTATTTTTTCGCTTTTTGATTCATTACTATAATAAATAATTGCAATTCCAAGTAATACAACAGCTAATACTACTGATATCACTCTCTTGTTACTAAAGTGCATTACTTATTTCTCCCTTTTAAAATATTTACAATAACTTGAAATTTTACATTCTTCACAAATAGGATTTCTTGCTTTACATATTCTTCTACCATGAAAAATTAAAAGATGATGTGCTCTTGTCCATCTGTTTTTTTCAATTTTTTTCTGCAGAGCTTTTTCAGTTTCTAAAACGTCTTTCTCATCTACAAATCCTATTCTATTTGCAAGCCTAAATACATGAGTATCGACTGCTATAGCCGGAACTCCAAAACAAGTAGATGCTACCACATTAGCCGTCTTTTTCCCTACCCCGGGAAGTGACATAAGCTCCTCTATCGTTTTTGGAACTTGCCCGTCAAACTCCTCAATGATTTTTTTAGATGCCATTAAAATATTCTTCGCTTTATTTCTATAAAAGCCACAAGGCTTAATAATTTCTTCTATTCCAAAAATTCCAAGTTCAATAAAATCTAAAGGAGTATTATATTTTTTATACATATCTCGTGTAACAGAATTAACTCTCACATCGGTACATTGTGCTGAAAGAATAGTTGACACAAGCAGTTCAAACGGTGAATTATGCTCTAACTCACAATGTGCATCAGGATAACATATCTCTAATACATCAAGTACCTGCTCTGCTTCTTTTTTAGTTAATAATTTTCTCATATTCACCTACAACATTTCAATGTCGCATTCAATAATTTCCACATCATTAAAATTTTCAATAAAGTTTAAAACCTTATTGATAACTTCATCTGCAAAGATACTGTCATTTGAAACTACCGCTATCCCAATAACAGAGCTTTGCCATAAATCATTATCCTCCACTTCAGCTATGGAAATATTAAATTTATTCTTTAGTCTTTCAATCAAGGATTTTATAATCTTTCTCTTTTCCTTTAGACTGTTAGGTGAAAAGAGTCTAAGTTTTATTTTACATGTTCCCACAACCATAATTTTATTATATAACACAAAGTATAAAATTCAAACTAACTTTTTTCCCCATACAATCTCTAAAATTTATTCAATTATAGTATACTATCCCCACAAATATACTTTGTCAAACATCGAAGATACATTTTATAAAAATATTTATATAATTGTCGGTATTTTTAATTTCAACTTTAAATTTTAGTATATGAGATATATTAGTATCCATAATTAAATTTCAAAAAATAAAAGGCTACTCTAAAATTTAAGAATAGCCTTTTGTTTTTTCATGGATAAACAACATTAGTTCCGCTTAAAGTTACTGTATCTGACTTAACTGTATTGCCGAATTTATCTTTTACTATACAATAATATCTCCTTGATATAATTGGCAAACTGGTAGTATATGAACTATAAACAGCTCCGTCAATAGGTTCCGGATAATTCATAAGAACCATAGAATACCATTGGTATGTTAACCCAACTCCCTCAGCTTCAACAGATAAAGTCCAACTGCTCCCTGCACTTCCGCTCTGTCCCACAGGTTGTTTTGTAATCTTTAGAGGAATTGGCTGTACAGTTAATAAAGCCTCTCTTGTTATCACAGTATTGCCGTTTTTGTCTTTTATTATACAACGACACTTTGCTCCGGCAAGAGCCTCACTGACTACTACTCCAAGTCTATTTGTATTTATTCCGCTAATTCCCGATAAGCCTTGTAAACTTGAAAAAGAATATCCGGGCATTTGTCCTTCCCATTGATATGTCAAGCCTTCTCCTGTTGCAACTACTTCAACATATACAGTATCTCCAATCTTCGCACTGATATCCGAAGGCTCTACAAGAATAACCGGTTTTGTGTTTGAAATTCCTGTAACGGTTAAACTTACCACCTGAGATATAAGAGTGTTGCCATTTTTGTCTTTTACAACGCAACGCCCTTTTACGCCGTTAAAATTAGCAACTCCCTTTAATCTAAGTATGCTTGTATTGCTACCTGAAATTTCTGAAGAATCATTTAATTTTACAAATTCATTATTATTTAGACCTTCCCATTGATATGTTAACCCTTCTCCTTTGGCTTGAATTTCAAATGTTGCCCAACTTTCAAAACTTATAGTTTGATCTGTAGGTTGTTTTGTTATTTCAAATTCTTTATTTGTGCCTGACATAGAAAATGTTAATCTCTTACTCTTATCCATCATTCTTGAAAGTATAGCAGCTACTTCACTTCTCTTAATATTTGAGTTAGGACTGCAATTGTGTAATACATCTACTCCTTGAACAATTCCAACCTTATACAACTTATAAATTTCTGCTGCATTTGTCATTGTCATCGGCACATCAGGAATACTTCCATCTGCTATTGTATTTATTTCTGTCATCTCACTTGCAGGAAGCGCTTTTGCAAAAATTGCCATATATCCTGCTCTTGTTGCACTGGACATCCACGCTAATTCACCTGAAATTATCCCATTATTCTTAGCATAATCTACATAGGTTTGATACCATGGATTTCCATTTGTAAGTGTTACACTTCCCATAGTTGCCTTTTGATGCATACACGCTGCAAGCTTTACCGCCTCTGCATAAGTCATATTTTCGTCAGGTGCAAAAATCTTTTCACTTCTTCCGTTTATCAGACCTTTTTCATATGCTGAATTTACATCATTATAATACCATGCACTGGTTGGTACATCTGTAAATGACATAGCTTTTGCAAAGACACTTTGTGAAATTATCATAAAGCTCAGCGTAACTGCAACTGTCAAATAAAATACTTTAGTTCTCTTCATATTTATCACTCCTCCTTATATTTTAGTATTAAAAAGTACTATAATTAAAACTTTTCTTTTTTATATTATACCAAAAAATCGATTAATTGAAACTATTTTATTTATATAATTTCAAATTTTACTAATAAAAAAAGACACCACTCTTTAAATGATGTCTTATAATAGTTATATTGCATATAAATCTATTCTGCTTTCTAAATCTTTATTTCTTTCTCTTCGCTCCTTAATTTTTGCTCTTCGCTTTTCGTAATCTGCAATAAATCTTATCTCATCTTCTGTTTCTCCCTCTATCTTAGGAAGTGTTTCTCCGTCTTTCAAATCTAATGCAGCATATGTTATAAAAGCCATTGCTGCTAAATATCTATCCCCTGTTACAGAATTTTCTCCTATAAATTTTACAAATATTTCCATTGATTTAGCACCAACACCTGAAATATATGCCTCTCCAAATATAAAATCTCCAAGCCTTATAGGATTTAAAAAATCAAAACTGTCAAAAGATGCTGTTGTAACGCTGCCTCTTCTATGTTTTATTGCAACTACACCTGCAAGATTGTCCGCCCACTCAAGAAGTCTTGCTCCATAAACTGTACCTCCCTCATTTAAATCAGTGGGAAGTGTAGCGTGAGTAAAAAAAGCTCTGCTATATGAAGTTTTCTTAACACTATCTGTAAAGTTCTCTTGCAATTTGCGCTCCTACCTTTGCATTATTTTCAACCAAAGCAATATTTGAAACCAAAGATTTTCCACTTGTAACTTCAAGTACTTTTCCAAGTAAGAAAGGAGTTGTTTCTTTTCCAGTTATTCCCTTTTCTTTAGCTTCTTTTAAAGCAGATTCTATCGCACTGTTAATCAAATTTTCATCCATTGCATCTTCTTCCGGAATAGGATTTGCTACAAGTACTCCTCCTGAAAGTCCAAGCTCCCATTTTGTACTTGCCGTATTTGCAATTTCAGCTACGCTGTCCATTTTATAATCTAATTTATATCCTGATTTTCTTGTATAAAAAGCAGGCATATCATCTGTTTTATATCCGAGTACCGGAACTCCGAATGTTTCTAAATATTCAAGAGTAAGTCCGATATCAAGTATAGATTTTGCACCTGCACATACAACTACTATGTCTGTTCCTGCAAGCTCCTGTAAATCTCTTGAAATATCAAATGTTTCTTCAGCTCCTCTGTGTACTCCTCCTATTCCGCCGGTTACAAGCAACTTAATTCCTGCAAGGGAAGCAGTTATAATTGATGTTGCTACTGTAGTAGCTCCATTTAATTTATTAGCTATAATATATGGATAATCTCTTCTGGAGCATTTTATAATATCTTTTGATGTAGCCATAAATTTAAGTTCTTCTTCACTTAACCCAACTCTAATTTTTCCATTTATTATTGCTGTTGTTGCAGGAATTGCTCCATTTTCCCTTACTATTCTCTCACAAGCAAGTGCTGTTTCTAAATTTTGAGGATATGGCATTCCATGTGATATTATTGTTGATTCAAGTGCAACAATCGGATATCCGTTATCCATTGCATCTTGAACTTCAGGACTTATAACCATATACTTCTTCATCATTTCTCTACTTAACATTCTTAACTTCCCCCTCTATATTTTTAACAGTAAATTTTTCGCTGTTTGTCTTTTCAGACATAAGTGCTATTCTACTTGATGCAGTTGCAAATTTCATTCTTTCTGTAAGCTTATAATCTTTTATATAGGAATAAACATAGCCTGCCATAAAAGCATCTCCAGCCCCCGAGGCATTTACAATATCCATAGTATTTGAACTTACATGCAACATATCTTTTTCATCAGCATACAAACTTCCTTCATCACCCATGGTTATTACAACAGAGTTTACTCCCTGCTCAATTATTTTTTTAGCAGATTTTTTTGCATCTTCAAGGCTGTCTATTTTCACTTTACTTAAAAATTCAGCCTCATATTTATTCGCTTTTAAAAAATAAACATTATTTAATAATCCTTCAAGCTTTTCCGCTTTATTTACAGACACACAATCTACAAAATATTTTTGATTTATATTTTTAAATAGAAATTCAAGGGTTTCTCTTGTAAGATTTGTATCTACAATACAGCAAATCGCATTTTCAATCATTCTCTGTTTTTTTTCAATAAGCTCTGGAGTCAATTTATTTATTATTTCCATATCATTAATTGCAATATCCATATCTCTATTTTCATCTAATATGGCAAGATATACAGATGTATTACAATCATGCATTACAAAAATACTATCAGATTCAATTCCAAGTGAATTGAGCTCGTTTAAAATAAACCTGCCCTTGTCATCATCTCCTATTACAGAAATAATCGAAGTTCTCACATTCAGCCTTGAGATATTTTCAGCAATATTTCTTCCAACCCCGCCTGTTGATTGAATAATCCTTCCGGGATTTGAATCATTTTTTATCAATTTAAAATCAGAATAGCCTACTATATCTACATTAGCTCCTCCGACTACAACAACATACGGCTCATCTCTAAGCACATACTGTCTTCCCAATATATAACCTTGACTTGAAAGATTTTTTATGTGCGCTGCAACTGAAGATCTTTTAATATTTAATAAATCAGCTATCTCCTGTTGTGATATCGCAGGATTTTTTTTAATGAGCTGCATTATTTCATTTTCTCTTGGAGTCAAATAAATCACCTCTAAAACTTTGTTTAGATTATAAACTTTTAATTATTTTTCGTCAAGTTCTTTTTTCAAAATTTCATTATAACAATTTCTACAGAGCGGTTCATATTCTTCAGTGGCGCCTATTACAATTCTCTCATCACTTTTTGTCTTTCTATGAGAAACCCATGCATCAGCACCACATACTGTACACACTGCATGATGCTTATTTAAATAGTCGCTCCTTGACATAAGTTCTTTTACAATTTCAAAAGGCTTTGAAGTATAATCCATATCAAGTCCTGCAACTACAACAGTTTTTCCGGAGTTTAAAAGTTCATTTATCTCTTTTAATATTTCTTCTACTTCTCCGCCTAAAAATTGTACTTCATCTATACCGACAACTTCAAAATCACTTTTACTTACATACTTAACAAGCTCAAATATGTTATTTACCATTACTGCAGAAAGATATGTATTATCATGAGTTACAATTTTTTCTCTATCCGCTCTCGTATCAATAGATGGTTTAAATGCAACTGTCTTATATCCGGCTATTGCAAATCTTTTCATTTCTCTTTCAAGACTTGATGTCTTTCCGCTAAACATTGAACCTGTGTGAACAATTAATCTACCCTTATATTGATGCATAATTACCTCCTTATAATATAAAATAATTATAACACCATTACAGATTAAAACACATAAAAAATAAAATTAGGATACTTAAATTTAAGTATCCTACTAAATTTTTTCTATCACATCTGAAATTGTCTTGCATTTATAAATTTTTAAATTCTTCACATTTTCAAATTCAGTTTTAACCGGAGGTATAAATGCTCTCTTAAATCCCATTCGTTCCGCTTCTTTAAGTCTTATTTCAATTGAAGGAACGCTCTTTAATTCACCTGTAAGTCCAACATCTGAAATAAAAACAGTTTGTGTATCTATTGCAACATTTTTAAGCGATGAATAAATACTCATCATTACCGCCAAATTCACCGCAGGCTCTTTCAACTTTATTCCTCCTGTAGTCTTTACTACTATATTTTTGTCCATGAGTCTTAACCCTGCTCTCTGCTCCAAAATTGAAATCAATGTACTAAGATGCTCTCTATTTAGACATTCTCCCACACGTGATGGATACGGTAAAAAACTTTGAGAGCTAAGCGCTTCAATTTCAAGGATTATAGGTCTTGTTCCTTCCCTTATTACGCTAAGTGCCGAACCGGGAAGTTCTGTCCCCTCTTTTCTATATGTCATAAAATACTCTGACGGATTATCAAGTGACTCAAGACCTTTTTCTGTCATCAAAAAAAATCCCATTTCCCCTGTTGAACCATATCTATTTTTAGTAGCAAGTAGTCCTCTTAACTCTTCATTACTCTCATTTTCTATAAGCAAAACTGTATCTACTAAATGCTCAAGAGCTCTAACACCTGCAAGTTCATCCTCCTTAGTCATTTGACCTACCAAAAATACAACTCTAGGTCTAAGAGGATTTTTTGCAATCTCTACCATTTTATATGCACACTCCATAATTTGAGTAGGCGTTGAAGGTCTTGAAGGTATATCTCTTAATACAAAAGTCTGAATTGAATCTATTATTATAAAATCAGGGTCTGTTTTTTCTATTTCTTCAAGTACATTATCCATCGTATTATCAGAATACACATATATATTTTCTGAAATAAAATCTACGACTCTGTTAGCTCTGTTTTTTATTTGACTTTCAGACTCTTCTCCCGAAGCATATAAAACTTTAAAACCCTGCTTTGCCATATCATTTGCAACCTGCAAGAGAAGTGTAGATTTTCCCACACCCGGTTTTGCTGTTATTATGGATACAGAATCTCTAACAATTCCGCCTCCCATAACTCTGTTAAATTCCTCTATAGTGCTTTGTATTCTAAATGAAGTTATGCTTTCTATTTCTTTCAATTTTTTAGCTGACGTACTTTTTTCTGTCGCTTTAGCATTTATCTTTTTTTCATCTACTTCAATTATTTCCTCAAATGTATTCCAATCTCCACATTCAGGACATTTCCCAAAATAACCTGATGATATATAGCCACACTTTTTACACTTGAACTTGTTCTTTTTTTTCATCTCTAACCCCACTTAATTTTTTTATTGTAAGTTTTTTGTTAAAGCCTATTTCTATTTTATTTCCCTCTTTAATTTTTCCTTCAAGTATTTTCTGAGCAAGTTCATCTTCAATATTGGTTCTAATTGCTCTCTCAAGCGGTCTTGCCCCAAATTCCGTGTCAAATCCAATATCAGAAATATATTTTACAACTCTCGGAGTAAATTTTACTCTTATTCCCATTTCAAATAATCTTTCAGCTAATTTTTCGAGCATATTTTTAACTATACTCTGTACTTCTTTTTCTCCAAGTTCTCTAAATACTATTATTTCATCAATTCTATTTAAAAATTCAGGTTTAAATACATCTTTCAAAGACTTGTTTATAAGCATCTTCATATTTTCATATTCTTTTATAGTACCGTCGACAGAAGAAAATCCTATTGAACTTTTATTCTTCAGAAAACTTGCTCCTGCATTGGATGTCATTATTATTAAAGTATCCTTAAAGCTCACAGTTCTTCCCTTAGAATCGGTAAGCCTTCCATCATCTAAAATTTGCAACAGTATGTTAAAAACATCAGGATGCGCTTTTTCAATTTCATCAAATAGAACAACACTATACGGATTTGTCCTTACTGCATCGGTAAGTTGTCCCGGCTCATCATAACCTACATATCCCGGCGGTGAACCTACAAGTTTAGACACTGAATGTTTTTCCATATATTCACTCATATCAATTCTAAGCAAATTTTCTTCACTTCCGAATAATTCCTTAGCAAGCATTTTTGCAAGATATGTCTTTCCAACTCCTGTAGGTCCTACAAAAATAAATGATCCTATCGGCTTATTTGGATCTTTAAGTCCGATTCTCGCTCTTTTAATTGCCTTTGAAACTGAAGCAATAGCATCATCTTGTCCTTTTACATTTTTTTTCAAATTTCCTTCAAGATGGAGCAGCTTTTTATTTTGCTTTTCATCCATCTTTACAACAGGTACCTTACTCCAGTCAGAAACTATTTTTGAAATAATTTCATATGTTACTCTATCTTTTTTCTTTGAAGAATTATATTCTTGTTCTCTATTTTCATATTCCTTTTTTAATGCTTTTTCCTTATCTCTGATTGAAGCTGCAAGCTCAAAATCCTGTGCTTCTACCGCAATATTTTTTTGTCTTGTCAAATCATTTAATTCTCTTGTATATTCAGATTTAAAATCCGGCGTCTTATATGCACTGATTTTTAATTTAGATGCCGCTTCATCAATTAAATCTATGGCTTTATCCGGTAAAAATCTATCAGTTAAATATCTGTCAGAAAGCTTTACTGCTGCATCTATTGCATCATCGGTTATAATTACATTGTGATGATTTTCATAACCCTCTCTAAGCCCTTTTAAAATTTTTATTGAATCTTCAACAGTAGGTTCTTCTATAATAATAGGCATAAGCCTTCTTTCAAAGGCAGGGTCTTTTTCAATTTGTTTTCTGTACTCTCCTATTGTAGTAGCACCTATTATTTGTAATTCGCCTCTTGTAAGCATCGGTTTTAATATATTGGATGCATCCATTGCACCTTCTGCAGCTCCTGCTCCTATAATTACATGAAGTTCATCAATAAATAAAATTGTATTTTCACTCTTAATAGCTTCATCTATTACAGATTTAAGTCTTTCTTCAAAATCTCCTCTGTATTTTGCTCCTGCAATAAGGCCGCTTACATCAAGAGTTCTTATAATTTTATCTTGAATAATTTCAGGAACTTCTCTATTTTGTATTTTTTGTGCAAGTCCTTCTACAATTGCAGTTTTACCGACTCCCGGATCACCTATTAAAACAGGATTATTTTTTCTTCTTCTCGAAAGAACCTGTATGATTCTCTCTATTTCCTTTTCTCTTCCAACTATATTGTCAATTTTTCCCTGTTCCGCTCTGCTATTCAAATTTTGAGTATATTTTTCAAGACTTGACTCTTTTTTATTTCTCTCGTCAATTTCTTCATCTTCTATATTTAAAATACTCTCCTCAAGAGCATCCGAATCTATTCCTATTCTCTTTAAAACAAGTGCTGCAACTCCTTGACCTTCTCTTAAAATTCCTATGAGCAGATGTTCCGTTCCTACGAATTCACTTTCATCTTCTTTTGCAGCTTCAAATGCAAGTTCAAATATTCTCTTAGTTCTCGGTGTATATATCAAATTTGAACTTATGACATCTTGCCCCATAGTTACAACTTCATATATTGCAGACTTTAAACTATTATAATTAAGCCCCAAATTGGACAAAATTTTTGCCCCTTTTGAATTTTCAACTCTCATTATTCCAAGTAACAAATGTTCTGAACCTACATAGTTACGTCTTCCTTCTCTTGCCTCAGTTTGTGCAAACAATAAGGCCTTTTGACTTTTTTCTGTAAATTTTCCAAATATATCCACTAAAAGACCTCCTTCATCATCTTTCTAATATTATTAGCCCTTAAAATGTTACGGGATTTTTCATCAAGCAGTGAACCTCTCTCAATTTGTAAATGTCCATTCTTTAAGCTATTAATCGTTTTTAATAATTCCATATTTTTCTTAGGTTTTAAAATACTTAGTTCCATACCTAAAAATAAATCTGACATCTTATTAATCATTTCTTCTTCACTTATTATTCTGCAATGACTTAAAACTCCAACTGCTCTATTTACAATATCTTCAAGCTCTATAATTTTATCCAGATACAATTTCTTTCTATTTTGCTCTTCTATATCCACTATTTCCCTAGCTATTCCAAGAAGTTTATCAATGTATTCCATCTCTTCAAGTCCTATTACTCTTTCATGTGAGATTTTATATATTGAACCGACACTCTGTGCCGCTCCGGAGCTAAGTGTACTTACCTTATATCCAAGCTTGCTGAGACTGCTAACAAGAGATGAAATTCCAAAATATGCTGTTGCGGGAAGATGAAAATAAATCGTAGCATCCATTGCAGTTCCACACATTTGGGGATTTGCAGTCAGATATCCGAAATCTTCCCTATATGCATAATCAACATTAGCATCAATCAAATCATCAATCCTGGATACTCTTTCATATAAATTTTTTAAATCAAGTTTTTCGGATGATGAAAATATACTAATGTGATTAGTACCATTTACCATAACAGCCGGATCTTCATCAGAAATAAATATTGAGCTTATATCTTCATGTTTAAAAATATCTCCGGCTCCATTTTCTTCAAAATGCTTAAGCTTATCAAGTGATGACATTTCAGAAGTCAAAAATTTTTTATATTTTCTATTTCTTATAGCATATTCAACTTTTTCAGTTATTTCTAATGCCTCGTCTTTATTTATGGTAGACGGAAAGTTATATCCCTTTACATTTCTATCTAATCTTATTTCACTAAAGAGTGTTATACTCATTTTTCCCCCTTAAAGCCTTAAGCTCATCTCTAAGTCTTGCAGCTTCTTCATATTCCTCAAGTTCTATGGCAACAGACAATTTATTCAAAAGCTCATCCTCTTCTCTTTTAAATACTACTTTATCTCCTGCACTTCTTGGTATTTTTCCCTTATGTTTTGAAGATGATTTAAGACTTGTAAGCATGCTTTTAATTTCATCTTCAAATTCATCATAACACCATTCGCAGCCAAGCTCATTATTTTCAAGCTCTTTAAATCCCGTTCCACAATGACTGCATTTCTTTTTTACAATATCTGAATTTAAGTTACCTGTAAGTTTAAAAATTTCCTTTAAAAAATTTTCCATCTTTCCGGTAACTGCACTATTAAATTCTAAATCTTCTCTCATTTTCTTTTCGGCACAATCAGCACATAAATGTACTTCTTCAACATCATTTCCCATCATCTTTGTATATGAAATAATCGCTTCTTTTTTTCCACAGCTATCACAAAGCATAATATCCTCCTAACCGAATATCACAAGAAGTATATTCTTTAAAATACTCGCTCTAACTTCATTTTTTATATCCGGACAATCTCCAAGCGCCCTGTCGCTTAATGCAACTTTAATAATTCCCTCTTCTCTCTCTGTTATATATTCAAGTCGGACAAGTTCTTTTAATATTTGATCCGCCTTGTCCTTAGTTATCGAATTTCCAACTTCATCATAAAACAACTTGTTTAATGAATTTTTATTTTTAAGTTCAACTCTTACAATCCTTATAAATCCTCCGCCACCACGCCTTGATTCTACATAGTATCCCTTATATGGAGTAAATCTTGTTGTAAGAACATAGTTGATTTGAGATGGCGCACAATTAAATCTGTCTGCTATTAAAGCTCTTTGTATTTCCAATGTGCCATCTGTTTCTTCAAGTAAAGACATTATAAAGTCTTCAATTGAATTTGAAAGTTTTGCCATAAAATCACCTTTTGACCATCTTTGTCTTTTAGATTAAAAAAATATTTTAACGATATATTAATAATAACATTAAAATATTTTTTTGTAAAGTATTAGCTGTTAAGCAAATCTCTATTTATACTTTTATAGAAGAGTTCTTTAACCTTTTCAAAATTATTTGTTTGTCCGAGTATCCACATAAGCTTTGTAACTGCAGATTCAACAGTCATATCATAAGCCTCAAGTACATTATAATCTTTCATTATACTAAATCCGACCTCATACGTTGTAGCATCTGAACCTTCAAGCATAACCTGTGTTGCAATGACAACTATTTTACCCTCAGAAGTTATCTTTTCAAGTACCTTATTAAAATTTTTGCCCGAATTAAATGGAAGTCCTCCAACACCATAAGACTCAATTACAATTGCGTCATAATGCTTTGAAATATATTCAAGTACTTCAGGTTCAACACCCGGAGTCAACTTTAATAAAAATACTTTTGAATTTAATTTTTCATAAAAAACAGTTTGCTTATCAAATTCTCTATCTTCAACATATTGTAAAATTCTATTGCCATCTATAAATGCAGCTACCGGATAGTTTATTGAATCAAATGCGGAATAGCTCTTTGAGCGAAGCTTCTTTGCTCTCGTTCCTATAATGGCTTTTCCATCAAACACAATATAAACTCCCCTGGCCTGTTCTCTTATTGCAAACCTTATAGAATCAAGCAAATTTTTCTTAGCATCTGTTATCAAATCTGTTATAGGTCTTTGAGAACCTGTCAAAATTATGGGCTTAGTCGAATTTTGTATAAGATATGACAATGCTGCAGCACTATATGCAAGAGTATCAGTACCATGAGTTATAATGAAACCGTCATAGTCTTCATAATTATCCTTAATTACATCTGCTATCATAAGCCAGTGATGAGGTTCTATATTTGTTGAATCTATGTTCATAACCTGCTTTACATCAATTTGTGCAAGCTCTTTTGACTGAGGTATATGATTTAAAAATTCTTTAGGATTTATTTTTGGACTTAACCCAAATTCCGTCTGTTCAGATGCAATTGTTCCACCTGTTGCAATTAAAAGTATTTTCTTTATATTTTCTTCACTATTCATATTCTCTTAAACTCTCCGAAAGTAAATTATAATTTTTATCTACAAAAGCCTTCGTAGCATCGTCTAATGTATCTCTATATTTTCCACCGTCTATTATATCTTTATATGCCAAAACTTCTGACTGCGGCTTGCCTTTTTCATCTATATATCTATTTACATAAGTTGGAATAAGCTCCACATTTGTCAAAGAAGTCACGCCATTTTCTTTATCAATATACAATTTCACAAAAACACCGGTCTCAACACCGTCTTTAGGTAGCCACTTTATTCTCTGATTAGAAATAGAATTTCCCATAGAAAAAATAGTAAAAGTCTTTTTACCGTTATAACTTGAATTTTTTACAGGTTGAAGTACATGAGGATGTGAACCCAAAACTGCATCTACTCCAAGATTTAAAAAATAATCATTAAAATATTTTTGCACTTCTGACGGTTCTTTACTATATTCTACTCCCCAATGAGGATACGCTATTATAAAATCTGCACCAAGACTTTTTAACTTACTTATATCTTCCTTTATAAGCTCTTCATCAAGCGGCGAAATCATATATGCTCTATCTTTAGGCACTAAAGATTCAAGTCCGTTAAAAATTTCAGAATATCCTATAAAACCAATCTTAATGTCATTTTTTTCAACCACAAGCATCGGTCTGTCCGCTGTCTTATATGTCCCAAAATGCTTTAATCCCGCATTATCCATTTCATCAATAGTTGTTTCTATCCCTTCAGCATGAGTATCTATGCAGTGATTATTTACCGTACTTAAAACATCAAAACCTATTTCTTTTAAATATTCAAGTGCCTCCTTAGGCGTGTTAAACATCGGATGTCCGCTTATCCGCCTATTCGGATTCACGGTACTCTCAAAATTTCCGACAGTTATATCTGATAAATCTATGTACTCTTTCATTTTTGCATAATATGTGGAAAAATCATATTTTCCCTTAGTCTCATCAAAATTTCTTATATATAGCGGAAGATGATACATGATATCTCCTGTTGCCAAAATAGTAACGCTTTTCTTTTCAGGCTTATCATCTACGTTTTTTTGCTTAACAGTATTTTTTTTAATAACCGGTTCTTTAGAAATAAAATTCAAGCCACTTATGTTTCCGTTTGTAGAATAATCAACTACAACAAATCCGACTATCAAAATTAAAATAGCACTTAGTACAAAAAATATTTTTTTCATATAAATCACCAAAACTATTATAGCATTAAATATTCATATCACATAGAATAAAAAAAAGGAAGCCAAGGCTTCCTCATTTTTAATATTTAAATTAGTTCTTCTTTTCTTCAGTTGTATTTTCAGCAGCTTCTTCAGCTGGAGCATTTTCAGCTTTTTCTTCAGTTGCGTTTTCAGCCTTTTCTTCCATCATTTCATTTGCTGGAGCATTTTCAGCCTTTTCTTCTGTCATTTCATTTGCCGGAGCATTATTTGCCGGAGCTTCATTTTTCTTTTGTCCACAAGCTACTAAACCGAACATCATAACACCTATTGTTCCTACTGCAAGAATTTTGTTTAAATTTTTCATCTTCAACTATACCTCCTATTTAATATGTGTACATCATAGTTTCATGGTGTGAAAATTATGTGTTGATATGGTAAAAAGTTTTAGAACTTTATATTATATTATTTAAATAATATTAAATATGGTAAATTTTTTAATCCTCATGTTATAATAATATGGGAGTTGAAATTAATGTACCAAGCACTATATCGTAAATATAGGTCTAAGACCTTTGATGAACTTGTGGGACAAAATCATATTACCACAGCACTTAAAAATCAAATAGCAAATAATGAAATATCTCATGCTTACTTATTCTCAGGAACAAGAGGAACCGGAAAAACATCAGCAGCAAAAATATTTGCTCGTGCTGTAAATTGTCTGTGTTCTGAAAATGGAAATCCATGCAACCACTGTGAAAACTGTCTTTCAATACTTGATGATAGGGTTATGGATGTAATTGAAATGGATGCAGCTTCAAATAATAGTGTTGAAGATATTAGAGAACTTAAAGAAAAAGTTGTATATCCTCCTCAGAACTTAAAATATAAAGTATATATAATTGATGAGGTTCATATGCTATCAAAAAGTGCTTTTAATGCACTGCTTAAAGTTTTAGAAGAACCGCCTAAACACCTAATATTTATCCTTGCAACAACTGAACCCGAAAAAATACCTCAAACAATACTTTCGAGGACACAAAGATTTAACTTTAAGAGGATAAATCCCGAAATTATAATCGAGAATTTAAAAAATATAACTGCACTTGAAAATAAATCTTGTGATGAAGATGTTTTTTCATTAATATCAAATAACTCGGATGGTGCTATGCGTGATGCTCTTTCACTTTTAGATCAGTGTCTGTCTTTCACGGATAAGCATATAAGTTATAATCTTGCCACTGAAATTTTGGGTATAACATCTGATGATATACTTTTTAAAATTTCAAGAGCGTTAATAGACAGAAATCTTGAGAATGCTATCAGTTCTCTCCAGGAAATTTATTCTAAAGGAAAGGATATTTCAATTTTAATATCCGATTTAATTTCCCATTTCAGAAACCTTATGATAGTAAAGACTATAAAAGATACAAGTGAACTTTTATATACAACAAGACTTGATGATTATATAAAAGAAGCTTGTATGTTATCAGTTGATAGAATAATTGACATACTTAAAATCTTAAATGAAACTCTTTTAAATGTAAAATATGCAAATGATAAAAGAATTATCTTTGAAATGAGCATAATAAAAATAACTGTGCTTAAAGATACCGTATCACTTGAAGAAAGAATTAAAGCTTTAGAAGATATTATTAATAGTGGGAATTTTAAAAATGTATCTGAAACTTCTCCTGTTAAAAACAATTTAAAATCTATAGACAATGATACAAAAATAGAAGCACCTTCTAAAAAACTTTCTCAGGAAGTTTTTCCTACAACTGTAGTTGATGAATTAAAAGATGATGAAAAAAAAGAAGAAAAATCTGATATAATAAATGATGGTAATTTAACCCTTGAAAAAATAAAATCTGATTGGAATAATATCTTGATCGAAATTAAAAATAGAAAAAGACTTAACATTCCAATTCAACTTAGCTTTGCAAAACTTGTAAACTTTAATCAAAATACACTCTTAATAGAATTTGATGAATCAAATAAATTTAACTATGAATCATTATCCAACAAGGATAATATTAATTTTATAGAAGATTTTTTAAGTAAGTACTATAATGATAAAATTAGTGTTAAAATTGTACTTACAGATAACAAAGAAATAAAACTTGCAGTAAAAAGTGCAGAAGATTTATTTGGAAGTAAAAATATAGAAATAATATAGGAGGAACATTATGGCAAAAGGATATCCCGGATTTCCAATGGGAGGAAATATGAATAATATGATGAAGCAGGTTCAAAAGCTTCAAAAACAAATGGAAGAAATGCAAGAAAACTTAAAAAATCAAGAAATAGAATTTTCTGCAGGTGGCGGCGCAGTAGTTGCAAAAGTAAACGGAAGCAAAGAACTTGTATCGATAACACTTGATAAAGAAGTAGTAGACCCTGATGATGTTGAAATGCTGCAAGATCTAATTATTACAGCTGTTAACGGGGCAATTGCATCAGTAGAAGAAAAATCAAACTCTGCAATGAATAAAATCACCGGCGGCTTAAATATTCCTGGACTATAAAATGAAAAACAGAGCAAAACCAATTGAAAATTTAATTAATCAATTAAATAAACTTCCCGGAGTTGGAAATAAAACTGCTCAGCGACTTGCATATCATATAATTGATATGGATTTTGAAAAAGTTAAGGCACTTTCAGATGCAATAACAAGCGCAAAAGAAAATGTAAAACAATGCAGCATATGTGCAAACTTTACAGACATAGATCCTTGTAAAATATGTAATGATACAAATCGAGATGAAAGTGTAATTTGTGTTGTAGAATATCCAAAAGATGTTGAAGCTATGGAACGTGCTACTTGTTATCATGGAATGTATCACGTACTTCACGGAACAATCTCTCCGAACAAAGGTATTGGACCCAACAATTTAAAAATAAGAGAGCTTTTAAAAAGACTTGAAAATAATAATGTTGAAGAAATAATCATAGCGACAAACCCAACAGCCGAGGGAGATACAACTGCACTATATATTTCAAAACTGCTTTCTCCGCTTGGAATAAAAACAACAAGAATTGCCTATGGAATCCCTGTTGGTGGAGATTTGGAATATTATGACGAACTTACAATCTCAACCGCACTTGAAAACAGAAGAGAAATTTAAAATAAACTTATTATTCAACAAGTGCTTTTCCCTTGGATTTTTAAGGCTATATGCGACAACCTTGAATCTGAAATTCAACCTATGATTCATAATTTTATAATTTCAGTATTAACAGTTATAGTTGCTATTTCTGTAAAATTATCCATAGGTCTTTGCTAATAGATAAAAGGGGCTTTTAATAAGCCCCTCTTTTTTATTTTCAATTTTTATTTAATAATCCTACTATTTTAGATAATTTACTTCAAGTATACTTATAATCAAAATACTATTGAACCATAGTGTCTATAATTTCTTGTGCTTTTTGCGAAAGTCCAAGTTCTTTTCCTATATATTCAATTGAATTTTTTGTCTGTTCTTCTGTTTCAAAAGAACAGGTAAGTATTTTTATACTCAAAGATTCATTTGGACGTTTCTTATATTCAACACTTTCATCTGTGATAAAAATATCAGCCTTCAATTCTTTTAACAAATCATAATCAGGATCTTCAATATTTCCAAACTCTACCGCATCGACATATCCTTTATCTTTTAAGTTTGTCGGAACAGCAACTACATTTTCATAACCCAACTTTTCAAGTATATCTACAATTTTATCAGAACCTGCAATAACTTTTATATTCTTCATGTTGTCCGGCTCTACTTTTCCAACTTCTTCCATTGTTATCATATTTTGTTCTTTTGTTACATTATCTTTTATAGAATTATTCTTTTCCAAATTTACATTATCGGTCTGTTTACTTCCACAAGCTACAAGACATAAAAACACAGTAAAAACAGCTAACAAATAAAATGTCTTTTTCATAAATTTCACCTCTGATTTTAATATAAACAGCTGTATAGCTTACAATAATATTATATAATATTATTGTAAGCTATACAATGGAATCAAATGTGTTGGATATTACTATGGAACTCTATATTTAGTAAGATAATTATGTTACTATATCAATTAAAAACGTCGGTACTTTTGTACCGACATTTTATTTATCCTCTAAGTTCTTTTCTGTTTTCATTTAGCATTTTTATTATTTCAGATAGATTTACTTGTGTGTTTTCAAGAAGTCCATCTGCATAATCTCTTGCACCTTCTCTGATTTGGTTTGATTCTTCATTTGCAGATTTTAAAATTTCTTCTGCTCTTTGATTTGCTTGAAGTACAAGTTCATCATGAGAAATGATTTCTTCCGCATGAGCTTTTGCCCCTGCAATAATTTTGTCAGCTTCAGATTGTGCTCCTTCAATTATTGAATCTCTGTCAGAGCTTATTCTCTTTGCTTCTCTTACTTCTGTAGGAATTTCATTTTTCATTTCATTTACTATTTCAAGCACTTCTTCTCTTTCTAACATAACCTTACCTGTTAGTGGTATTTGGCTTGAAGTTTCAACTAAGTCCTCAAGTTCTTCTACTAATTCCATTAAATTCATAAAATTACCTCCTATTTAATTTCTCCTTCATAGCTTTTCCCACAACTTCGGGTACGAATAGAGATAAATCACCATCAAATTGTGCAACTTCTTTTGCAAGTGTAGAACTCACAAATATATTTTCATTTGATGATAATAAAAACACAGTTTCAACTCCATCTTTGTAGTGCATATTTGCCATGGCAAGAGTATATTCATTTACATAATCAGATGCGGATCTAAGTCCTCTTACAATTGTACGACATTTTTTCTCTTTTGCATAGTCCACAAGTAATCCTTCAAAAGAATCCACTTCAATATCTTTTTCGTCTTTTAATACTTCTTTTAATAAATCCATTCTTTCTTCAACAGAAAAAAGACCTTTTTTATTTTTATTTACAAGAACAGCTACAATTACTTCTCCAAATGTATCTTTAGCCCTCTTTATAATATCTATATGTCCATTAGTTATAGGGTCAAAACTTCCTGCATATATTACTCTCATTTTAAACTCCAAATACTCACAGAGGTACTTCCGTATTTTTTTTCTTTTATCAAATTAAGGTATTTTGTGAAATCCAGTTTTTTTGATGAATCTTCTTCAATAATTATAATCCCGTCTTTTTCTAAAAGATTTTTTTCCAATATTCCCTCTATTGATTTTAAATATAACTCACTGTTATCATAAGGAGGATCAATGTAAATATAGTCAAATTTTTCCCCACAAAGTCTGTCCATTACTTTCAAAGCTCCTGATAAAATTACTTTATAATTATTTTCACAGTGTGCTTTTTTTATATTTTTATTTATTGTATCAATAGCATCTTTATCATTATCAACAAAATAACAAAATTTTGCACCTCTTGATAAAAATTCAATTCCTATTGAACCGCTTCCCGAAAATAAATCTAACACATTTGCATCAAAAAAATTCTGTCCTAAAAGATTAAATACATTTTCTTTTATTCTATCCTCTGTTGGACGAGTTCTTAAATCTCTTGGAGATAAAAGTTTTAATCCTCTGTTCTTTCCCGAAATAACTCTCATAGAACCTCCAAATTATTTTTATTTTAACATATTTGAATATAGATAACAATAAGCTAATTTAGTATTGTCGAGTCAACTTTAAAAGTATTTGAAATTTCTTTTCTAAGATTTGAGTTTTTATTCTCAATTAATTTCCTGTCATCTTTTAAAATTTCTCTTGCTTCTATAGTAGCATATTTCAAAATTTCAGTATCTCTTACAAGATCTGCAAGTTTAAGCTCCATAATGCCGGACTGCCTTGTCCCGAATATATCCCCGCTTCCTCTTATACTCAAATCTTTATTCGCAATATAAAATCCGTCAGTTGATTCTGTCATGACTTTCATTCTCTGCCATGAAACTTTAGAATTTGAACTGTTATACAAAATACAGTAACTCTTATGAACACTTCTGCCGACTCTTCCCCTAAGCTGATGAAGTTGTGCTAATCCGAATCGTTCTGCATTATATATTAAAATTACAGTTGCGTTTGGAACATTAACTCCTACCTCTATTACTGTAGTTGAAACAATAATATCCGTACATCCATCCTTAAAATCTTGCATAACAGAATTTTTTTCATCTGAACTCATTTTTCCATGTAATAATGCAACTCTTATATCTGAAAAATAATTTTTCCTCAAATCATTAAACACTTCTGTTGCTGAATCCAAATCAAAATTTTCACTTTCTTCAATCAAAGGGCAAATTATATATGCCTGTCTGCCTTTTTTAACTTGTTCTCTTATAAAGCTTAAACCTCTATTTAGCATAGACTCGTTTATTGCAATCGTATCTATTTTTTTCCTATTTGGAGGAAGCGTATCAATAGTTGAAATAGAAAGATCCCCATATAATATCAATGCAAGTGTCCTTGGAATGGGTGTTGCAGTCATAACAAGAGTATGTGCCGTTTTTTCTTTTGTGTTTAGTGTCTGTCTTTGTCTTACTCCGAATCTGTGCTGTTCATCAGTTATATTAAGTCCTAAATTTTTAAACTCAACTGTATCTTCGATAAGAGCATGTGTCCCTATCAAAATATCTATCTCGCCATTATATATCCCCGTCAAAATTCTATCTCGATTCTTTTTAGTTGTACTTCCAACCAGAAGTTCAACTTTAACTCCCAACGGTTCTAAAATATTTCTAAAGCTTTCAAGATGTTGCTTGGCAAGAATTTCTGTAGGAGCCATAATTGTAGATTGATATCCGTTTAAATAAGCAAGATACATTGAAATTATTGCAATTATCGTCTTACCTGAACCAACATCTCCTTGCAATAATCTATTCATTCTATTTCCGGATTTCATATCCTCAAAAATCTCATCTACTACTCTTTTTTGACCGTCAGTCAATAAAAATGGCAAATTATCTATAAATTTATAAATTCTGTCATCTATCTTATATGGAATAGCTTTTACAATTTCATCTTGGTTTTTAAGCATAAAAATACTTAGCTGAAATATTAAAAGCTCTTCAAAAACAAGCCTCTGTCTTGCTCTTATAAAACTTTTTTTATCATATGGCATATGAATATTTTTAATTGCTTCATTTTTATCCATCAGATTATATTTTTTCACAAGATATTGCGGCAAATTTTCTTCAAATAAATTCATTTCTACAGCCTGATGAACTAAATTTACTATTTCATTATTAAATACACCCTTTTTTAAAGGATATATAGGGTAGATAGTTCCAACTCTATTAGCATCAGATGCTTTTTCAAATGTAGGATTTGTAATTTGAACCTGTCCTTTAAATCTATTTACTTTTCCTGAGACTAAATATTCATCATTTAAGCTGATTTGATTTTTTATAAATTTCATATTGAAAAAACTTATTTTAGCTTGACCGGAACTATCCTCAGCCAAAAATGTTGTAATGAATAAATTTTTCCTAATCTTTCGATTTTCAAGTACAGATAAAAATTTAACTCTGAAAGTTGCTTTCTCATCAATTATAGCCTCATATAATTTTTTAAAATTACTCTGATCATCATAATCTCTTGGAAAATAAGTCAATAAATCTCTAATCGTAAATATGCCCAGCTCATTAAACTTTTTTTCCCTTTTGGGTCCTACTCCCTTCAAATATCTAATTGTATCTTCTAATCTCATAAGCTAATCCCTATAAAAAAACCCACTTAAAAGTGGGCTTCATCATTCAAGTGATATTATATAATAATATAGAGGTTGACCTCCATATATCACATCTATATCTAAATCAGAATACTCTTCCTGCAATTCTTCCACAAGCTTTTCAGAAAGTTCTTCTTGTGTATCTTCTCCTCTATAGAGAGTAATCATAGAAATTTCATCATTTACCAAACTTTCGATAAGCTCTTTTGTTACATCATTTACATCCTTACCGCACGATAAAATTTCTTTTCCGCTAAGGCCGATAATATCTCCGGTTGTGATGTCTTTCCCATTCATTTGAGTATCCCTTACAGCATAAGTTACCTGTGCTGAAACTACAAGTTCAAGTGCATCAGTCATATTGCTCTTATTTTCATCAGCGTTAAGTTCTGAATTAAATGCAAGAAGTGCAGATATTCCTTGAGGCACTGATTTTGATGGTATTACATGAATATTTCTCTCACTTAATTTTTGAGCCTGTTCTGCTGCAAGAATTATATTACTGTTATTCGGAATAATGAATACATCATTTCCTCTAACCTTGTCAACTGCATTTAAAAAGTCCTCAGTACTCGGATTCATAGTCTGACCGCCCTCTACAATATAGTCGACACCAAGAGAATTAAATACATCACTCATTCCATCTCCCATAGATACAGCTATAAAAGAATAATCTTTATCTATTGCAAAATCTTCTTTATCCTCTTCTTGAGACTGCTCCATTTGTCTTGCATTTTCAACCTCTTGTTCATTAAACAACACTTCTCTGTGTTGATATCTCATATTATCAATTTTAATATCCTGTAATCCGCCAAGTTCAACAGCATACTCAAGAGCTTTTCCCGGATGATTTGTATGAACATGAACTTTAATAAGCCCTGTTCCGGCTCCTCCTACGACTAAAAGACAATCTCCCAAAGGAGCAAGTTTTGATTTAAAAGATTCAATATCTTCATAATCTGTATTTATAATAAATTCAGTACAATATCCATACTTAATACTTTCATCAGCAGGACCGAAATTAATCTCCTTTTGAGCTTTCTTCTTCATAACATCATCTTCTTCACCAATGATTTCTTCACCCATAAGGGTCTTATATGCTCCCTCAAGTAAAGTTACAAGCCCTTTTCCTCCTGCATCTACAACTCCCGCATCTTTTAGAACCTTTAAAAGTTCCGGTGTTCTGTCCAAAGACTTATTAGCTTCCTCTATACAAGCTTTTAAAAATTCCAAAATATCATGATAATTTTTATAATTTTTAACCGCAAAATCTGCAGTTTCTCTTCCAACAGTTAAAATTGTCCCCTCAGTCGGTTTCATAACAGCATTGTAAGTTGTTTCAGAGGCTTTTTTAAACGCTAATGCAAGTTCTTCAATACAAACCTCATCTAAGCCATTAATCCCCTCAGAAAATCCTCTCAATAGTTGAGATAAAATAACTCCGGAATTACCTCTTGCCCCCATTAGAGAACCTCTTGCCGCCGCCTTTGCTATTTCATAAGCAGATTTTTCATTTTCAACTAATCCAACTTGTTTTAAAGAAGACTTAGCTGTCAAGGACATATTAGTACCTGTATCCCCATCAGGAACAGGAAACACATTTAGTGCATTTATCTGATCCTTATTTAAAATTAAGTAGTTTACCGCACCATTAATGGCTTTTTTCAGTAAAATACCATCTAATCTTTCTATTCTCAAAATATACCTCCACTACTTAAGTCTTATTCCTTCAACAAGTACTTCTATATTTTCAACACTTAGTCCTGTTAAACTCTCTATATTAAATTTTACTCTGTCAATTATATTTTCTCCAACAGTGGAAATATTTACACCATATTCAAGCACAACATGAAGCTCAATATTTATAGCTCCATTTTCAGTATTGACCTTAATACCTCTTGAAAGATTATCAAGTCTTAAAATCTCAAGCAATCCATCAGCAGCATTTTTAGAAGCCATACCTACAATACCATAACTTTCCATTGCAGATATACCTGCTATATTAGCAAGAACATTATTTTCTATTACTATATTTCCCGATTCTGTTTTTATATTTGCAGCCATAAAGCACCTCCTATATTACTTCTTATTTTAATATTATACCATAAATCTTCACTTCTTAAATAATTTAATTGCATTCAAAAAAAATTTGCAAAATAATATACCTTTGTGGTAAAATGTATAAGCTATGAATAACTAAGGGGGTGGCATTGTGTCAAAAAAATGCGAAATATGCGGAAAACAAAAAACTTTTGGAAATACAATATCTTTTTCACATAAAAGAGGCAATAGAAGTTGGTCTCCTAATATCAGATCTGTAAGAGCTATAATTAATGGACAACATAGAAAAATCAATGTATGTACAAGATGCTTAAGATCCGGTAAAGTTGAAAGAGCTATCTAATTTTTATTTTTTTAATATCTTGCAAAATATTAAAAGTAGGACTGATATATTCAGTCCTTTTTTAGTACTTAGATATATTTTTAATCTATCCTCTACTCCTTTTCGTTTTTGAGCTTTCACATAATGAACTTGGTTCTTTTAAGATATATTAAATATAAAAAACCAAGTTAAACAATAAATTTAACTTGGTTTTCTTATCATATTTTAATTTTTACTATTTGATATATAATTAAATGCACTTTCTAACGGTTTAATAATTATAAGTATAATAATACTTGATACTGCTATTTGAATTAAATTTCCCGGAATAGATGCAAGAGGAACTACAAGAGATGAAAATAATATAGCCTCTCCGATATAATATCCCAAAACTTTTAAAATTGCAGCTGCAAAGAATGATAAAATCAATTTTTTAAATTCCACTTTATCTCCGTTGATTGCTGAAATTGCATATCCCATAACAAGACAAGTTATAAAAGTTATCGGTGCCCAAGTTACCCAACCGCTCGTCAGATCAAAAAGTCCCATTCCTATTGCTCCGCTTAACATTCCAACTTTCTTTCCAAAAAGTATCGCAGCTATAAAAAACGGAATATTACCAAGATGAATTAATCCACCTTTTGCTCCTATCGGCAGTTGAATTTTAATAAGCCATGTAAATATGTATACAAGAGCAATAAAAAGCGATGTAATTACAAGTTCTCTTACTTCTGATTTTTTCATTCGTATTATTCTCCTTTAACATAAAATAAAAGTCTGCCAAGCAGACTTATGGAGCGGATGACGAGATTCGAACTCGCGACCCTCGCCTTGGCAAGGCGATGCTCTACCACTGAGCCACATCCGCACATGGTGCCCAGAGCCGGAATCGAACCAGCGACACGAGGATTTTCAGTCCTCTGCTCTACCGACTGAGCTATCTGGGCTTATTCTTTTTTTCACTTATTTATGAAATAAACTTATCTATTTCCTATACTTCTTTATGCTCATTCTCTTTTGCTTCGCAAAGACTAAGCATCTTGGGACTCAATTTTCGCTTCGCTTATTTTCGTCTCCAATTCAGCTTATACCGACTGAGCTATCTGGGCTTATTCTTTTTTTCACTTATTTATGAAATAAACTTATCTATTTCCTATACTTCTTTATGCTCATTCTCTTTTGCTTCGCAAAGACTAAGCATCTTGGGACTCAATTTTCGCTTCGCTTATTTTCGTCTCCAATTCAGCTTATACCGACTGAGCTATCTGGGCTTATTTTTTTTTTCACTTATTTATGAAACAAACTTATTTCTTACCCATACCTTTTCAACAACAATGAATACCTTTGTCATTTCGACTGCAATGAGCGTAGCGAATGAAATGGAGAAATCTCATATTGAAAAACACCATTCATCTTTTAACATAATTCACTCAAATACTTTATTAGCTTAACACAATTTATAAAATGTGTCAACGATATCCCAAATATAATAAAAACACTTAAAATGAAATCTAATGCACACTGCTAATCAATTTGAAAACCAATTAAATGTCTGCATTAAATTTCACTTTGTTTTCTCTATTATATTTTATAAACCTAAAATAATTCTAAGCTCTTTTAATAAATCTATACTTCCGTCAACTTCATATACACCGTCTATATTTTTATATTTAGAATTAAATTTATAATACCTTTTATTTTTATTTCCAAATGGCTTAATATCATATATTCTAATATCATCATAAATTTCACTTTCATCGTAATCAAATTTAACTAATATATCTCCGTCATGAAGTGCAAGATATATTTTTGTTCCATCTGTTGTCTTTTCTAATGTTGACAATAATTCAAGAGCCTTTTTCCGTTGCTCGTCATCAATTTTTAAAGGTTTATAATTCCCATTTTCTTTAAAATCAAAAAAATCAACCTTGGAAAATCTATATTCTTCTCCGGAAGAAAATTTCAAAACTTGCAAATTATTTTTACTTTTCATTTCCATATTACTCAAATCTTTATAATTACAGGTAGTTAATAAAAATACAATAACTGTTACAATCAAAATTTTTTTCATAATAGATTCTCCGCATTATAAAATCAGTCAATTTTATCTACTAAACTCTTCAGTTCAGCTTCATTTAATTCATAGGTCTTATTACAAAAATAGCATTTCATTTCTGCCTTTTTATCTGTTTTTAATATCTCTTCAAGTTCTTTTTTACCAAGTGAAATAATAGCATCTTCAACTTTTTCTCTTGAGCAATCACAATTATAATAAATTTTTTTAACAGAGAGTATTTTTACTTCAAATCCGCTAAGTACCCGTTTAATTATATCTTCAGGCAAATATCCGTCACTTATCATAGAAGTAACACTGTCTAAATCTTTTAAATTTTTTTCAATTTTGCTTATAATTTCTTCTTCCGCTCCCGGAAGTAACTGAAGCACAAATCCTCCTGCAGCTTTTATTGTATAGTCAGTATCAACTAACACCCCAAGACTTACTACTGATGGAACTTGATCTGATGTATAAAAGTAGTTTGCAAAATCTTCTGCTATTTCTCCGGATACAAGCTGAACCTGCCCAACATAAGGCTCCTTTAAACCTAAATCCGTAACTACAGTAAGTGTTCCGTTACCGACAAGTTTTCCAACATCCAACTTATTATCAATTACTCTTGAATCTGTATCTGCTAAGGGATTTTCTACATATCCTTTTATATTTCCATCATTCTTACCGCTTACTACTATTCTTCCAATATCTCCATCGCCCTTGATGTTTATTGTTATACTGTCATTTTCATTTTTTAATGCTTCAGCCATTATAACTCCGACACTTAAAGTTCTTCCGAGTGCTGCAGATGCAGTTTTAGAAAGCGAGTGTGTTACTCTTGCCTTTTCAACTATATCTGTCGTAATAACTGCCGATATTTTTATATTTCCATCTATATCTACCGCTCTAACTAAATAATCCATTTTCTACTTCTCCGCAACATATACAATTCTGTCTGATTCTTCTACATTTTCATCAAACTTATATTCATCATACATTTTAATTTTTTTAAATCCTGCATCTTTTAATGCATTACATATAAATTCTATACTATATGCTCTCTCTTCATGTTCTTCATAGAATCTTTCGTATAATTCTCCTCTGTTTTCAAAGAAATTAACACTATATAAATTTATATCCGTCTTTGCATCAAAAAAGTTTTCTAAAACACAAAATACTCCATCTACTTCATCGACATAAGTATTATCCATGTTCTCAAATTTATTTTTCGTGTTTAAGTCAAAAATAAATAATCCATTTTCATTTAATTGCATAAAAACTTTTACAAAAAGATTTTTTACATCTTTTTCATCAAGTAAATAATTTATGCTGTCGCATATTGAAAGCACAAGATCATATTTATCTTCAATATCTAAATTTTTCATATCCTGCTTAAACAATCTGACATTTTTATTTCTTAGCTTTTGTTCTGCAACACTTAACATGTCTTCCGATAAGTCTATTGCATCAACACTATATTTATCACAAATAAGTTCAGTTAAATTTCCTGTGCCGCAACCAAGCTCCAAAACATGTTTTACTTTTTTATTTTCAATTTTTAGTATATCCTCTATAAAGCTTGATACAATATTATAATCAAAATCGTACATTAAACTGTCATATATGTTTGCAAATTCTGCATATATCATCTTAATTTTTTTACCTCATCTAAAATCTGAGAAAGTATTTCTCCCGATTTACTTCGAACTACAACCTCTGCCATTTTGTCTTGTAATGTAGGTGTGTCATTTATTATAACAAGTTTTTTTACATATCTCGGCAAATAATTTACAGGACTTACAGTTAAACTTGAACCTATTACAATAAGCAACTCCGTATCCATAAGCTCTTCTACTGCCATTTCAAAATCTCCGGGCATCATATCTCCAAACATTACAACATTCGGTCTTATAACACCCCCACATTTATCACAATGCGGCGGAATTTCTCCGGACATAACTTTTTCTTTCATTACTTTAAAAGGATAACTTTCATTGCAGGAAATACAGTGAACTCTTCCCGTTTCGCCATGAACTTCATATATATTTTTACTTCCTGCTTTTCTGTGCAAATTATCTATATTTTGAGTTATAACTCCATTTAAGAGCCCCATGTTTTCAAGTTCCGCAAGAACAATATGTCCTCTATTGGGCTTTTTTTCACTAAGGTCCTCTAAAATAACATAGCCCTCTTTATAAAACCTCTTAGGATTATTTATAAGTACATCTCTTGAAAGCGCAAGCATGGGATCCAATTTGCTATAATATCCTGTACTTGATCTAAAATCGGGTATGCCGGACTCTGTACTTATACCCGCCCCGGTTAATGCAAATGTCTTTTTTGAACTTAAAATCAAATCTCTAACTTTTAATATTTCATCCATAACATGCCTCCATTAAAAAACAACCGCATAATAAATAAAATAAAGTATTATTAGTGCTAATATGGGCACAAAATTGAAAAAGTCGATACTCTGAATCTCTCTAACTCTCTTCCTTATTCCAAGTCTCTCCTCTCTCAACCTTTTTTCCTTATCCATCTGCTTAAACAAAAGTCTAAGTAAAACCATTGACACTATTGAAATTAGAAATAATAAAATTATTATATACAGCTGTAAAGAACCGATATCTTGAGCAAGATCAGTATGTTTTAAATATGTGAAAACAGTATCATCTAAATATTTTGTAGCAAAAATAGCTATCAAATTATTTGTAAAATGTCCCAATATTGATGCAAATAAAGAACCTGTAAGCTCAAGCAGATTTCCAAAAATAATACCCAGTAGCAACGGCGCTATAAAATTTTGAATATCAAAATGAAATAATGCAAATACCAATGATGACATTAAAATAGCGAATTTTCCACCATAAACATCATATGAATTTATTAGTGCTCCTCTAAAAAATACTTCTTCACAAATTGCAGGAACTATACACATAAAAAATAAATAACTGGTCAAAGATTCATCTTTTAAAAGCATATCCATTGAAAAATTTTTAAGTTCGATAAATGTTGAAAGAAAATTCAAAAATATTCCATTTATCAATAAAATTATCGGATAACTGAGTATAACTATTATTATGACTCTTATAACATTAATTGACGACAGTTTTTTTATCCTGAGCACTTCCGTTCTCTTTCCCGTTCCACACAATAAAAGTGCGGGAATTAAAATTATAAATACTTCATTTATAAATGTCCCCTTTAAAAAGCTCTTAGATTGTATGGAATAACCTATTGTTAAAAAAAATATCGACAATACTAGAGTAAATGTGTTTACACTTAAAACATTTAAATTTTTTTTCTTATATTTTTTCATTTTTATACATAGGCATAAATATATGGTACATTTCTATAAAAATCACCATAATTTAAGCCATACCCCACTATAAATAAATCCGGAATTTCAAAAGCAACATAATCCGCTTTAATATCAACTTCTCTTCTTGAAGGCTTATCAAGCATTACACAAGTTTTTATACTCTTAGGTTCATATCCTTTTAACTTTTCAACAACACTTTTCATTGTATGACCTGTATCGACAATATCATCTATTACAAGCACATCTCTTCCTTTAATATTAGATCTAAGTTCACTTAAAAATTTAACTCTTCCTGATGAAACTTCACTATTGCCGTAGCTCGCAGTAGTTAAAAAATCTATTTCAAGAACAGTATCTATTTCTCTTACTAAGTCAGCAGCAAAAATAAAACTTCCTCTTAAAAGAGAAATTACTATCAAATCTTTATCCTTATATTCTTTTGTAAGCTCCGCTCCGAGTTCCTTTATTCTCTTTGTGATTTCCTCACGAGTAAATATAATTTTTTTCTCTCTATCGGTCATACTTGCCCTCCTCATAATTTATCCTGTCTAATTTCATACTAATTATTTTCAATTCACGAAGTATTTTATTCAATGTAAACTGTATTGTTATAAGTATAACTAAAAAAATTATAATTGCAATAAATTTAAAATCCATACTATCACCTTTTAATAAATTATATCAGATTAAATGCTATATTTAAAACTTTAAAATAAGAATACATATTTTATAAAATAAGAACAGCAATTTCTATAAGAATATCCGAATCAGGTATATTATTAGCTGTTTCCCATATTGAAACGGTTATAATTTTTACAAACTGTTTCTGTGTAATATTCTATTCTAAGCTGTTTAAAAAATACCGTCCTCTATATCACTTTTAATTTTTAAAACATTAAGTGATATAATTTCAATGTAATTATTTAATATAAATGTTATACTATACTATATATGCTATTAGGAGGAAAGATGGAAACTTTAAATATATCTGAACTTGCACAAAATAAACTCATACTCTTATTCATAATTAAAGGTGCCGATAATTTATTTACGGAAGAAGAACTAACTTCTTTTATCTTGGAAAGAGAAATTTTAAATTTCTTTTTGTTTAAACAATATATTTCTGAATTACTTGAAAGTAATTTTATTATTTTTGATTCAAAAAATAACTACCATATAACTGAAGACGGTAAAAATGCACTTGAACTTTTTATTGAAAATATACCCGTCGAAATTAAAGATAAGATAATTCCAAGTATAATGCTGTTTAAAAGAAATAAAACATCTGAAAAAAGTGTACTTTCAAGTTATTACAAAGATGAGTTTGAAAGATTTTTTGTAAATTTGACATTAAAAGAATCTGAAAATGATATTTTAAATTTAACCCTTGAAGTACCAAATGAAGATTATGCAAAATCAATTTGTGAAAATTTTAAAAATAATCCTGATGACTTTTACTTAAATATTATAAATTATTTTGATTAACTAAAAATCTCCAATTATTAAATTGGAGATTTTTTATTAATTAATTTTTAATATTTCTTTAATTATTTTTCTTGTATCGCTGACAAGATATAATGAACCTGCTATCACTATAAGGTCATTTCTTTTAGACACATTTATGACATCTTTTATTGCAAGTTTTAAATTATCTATTACTTTTACATTCTCACAATACTTTTGAGCCTCTTCTCTTAGAATATCAAGTTCTGTTTTTCTCTTTGTTTCTAAACTTACAAGTACAATTTCATCTGCATATTTAGAAAATTCAAGCAACATTTTGTCATGTTCCTTATCATTCAAAATTGATGTTATTATATAAAGTTTATTATAGTTAAATAATCTGAAATTTTCTGTAAGTCTTTGTATCCCATCAAAATTATGTGCCCCATCTAAAATAATCATAGGACTATCATTTACTCGCTCCATTCTTCCTGCCCAAAATGTATTTTTAAGTCCATTTCTAATTGATTCATCTGAAATTTTCAATAGGCCCTTATTTCTAAGTTCCATAACTCCCATAACAGTCAGTGCAGAATTTTCAAGTTGATAATAACCGCTTAAATTTATTTTCAAATTGGATATAGTCTCATCCTTAAATTTAATGGTATACTCAGATCCTCTGTCATCAATTATAAGATTTTCTATCTTCACATCATCCAAATCATAATATTGAGCATTCTCACGTTCTGCCTTATTTTTTAAAATCTCTACCACTGATTTATTTTTATTTGATGAAACAACATCGACATTTTTAACTATTATACCGGCTTTTTGTTCTGCAATTTCTTCAACCGTATCGCCAAGATACTGCATATGATCCATCGATATCGGAGTTATAAATGACATAAGTTTATCTTTTGGAGCTACTACATTTGTACTGTCCGATAAACCTCCCATGCCAACTTCAAGTACACAATAATCGCAGTTTTTTTCTCTAAAATACAAAAATGCCATGGCGGTAATAAATTCAAAATAAGTCATTACTTCAAATTCATCTAATATTTGCTTTTCAGCCTCTATTACAATTTTACCAAGTCTGGTAAAATCTTCATCACTTATTTCATTACCGTTAATCATAATGCGCTCATTATATCTCTCCAAGTGAGGAGATGTATAAAGTCCTACAATATATCCTTCACTCATAAGAATATTATATAAAAAATTTGATGTTGAGCCTTTACCGTTTGTACCGGCTACATGAAGATATTTAAGTCCGTCGTGAGGATTATTAAGCACTTTTAAAAGCGCCCTCATTCTACTGAAATCATAAGATTTTCTCTTTCCCTCACGAGATTCTATATTTAATATTACATCACTAAATTTCATTATAAATTCTCTCTTACACTCTCAAGTCTTTCTTCAATAGTTTTAAGCATTTTTTCATACTTTTCTTTCTTTTCACGTTCTTCTGCTACCACTTTTTCAGGTGCCTTTGCTATAAAACTTTCATTTGAAAGCTTTTTAGTTGCCCTCTCTATTTCAGATATAGTTTGTTCTCTATCTTTAGAAAGTCTTTCAAATTCTTTTTTATAGTCAACTAAATCTTTTAAAGGTAAGAAAATTTCAGCACCGTCAAGTACAATAGAAATATTATCTCCCGATACTTCCGATTTATCGGATATTATTACAACATCTGTTGAATAACCTAAATTCAATAACTGATTTTTGTTTTCTTCAACTATATTTTTAATTTCATCCGATGTTGTAACTATTATTGTAGAAGACTTTTTACTGTTTTCAATGTTCATCTCAGCTCTGGCATTTCTTATTCCCCTTATAGCTTCTTTGATATATTCTATGGCTTTTCCTTCTTCTTTAAATTCATAATCACTAACTTCTTCCGGCCACTTTGAAACTATAAGAGCAGTTTCAGTTCCGGGTAAATGTTGCCAAATTTCTTCAGTAATATATGGCATAAATGGATGCAATAATTTTAATATATCTTTTAAAACATATAGTAATACCGCTTTTGCACTTTCTTTATACTTATTGTCTTCTCCGTATAGTCTCGGTTTAACCATTTCTATATACCAATCACAATAGTCGCTCCAAATAAAATCATAAATTTCCTGTGCTGCAAGTCCCATGTCATATTTATCAAGTTTTATAGTTACATCGGCAATTAAATTTTGAAGTTTTGAAAGAATCCATTTATCTTCATTTTTCAACGAATCTATATTTAATTTATACTCCGACTTTTCATCATCAAGATTCATAAGCACGAATCTTGTTGCATTCCAAAGCTTATTTGCAAAGTTTCTGTTTGCTTCAACTCTTTCATTATAAAATCTCATATCGTTTCCCGGAGTATTACCGGAAATCAATGTAAATCTCAAGGCATCTGCCCCATAGTTATCTATAATTTCAAGAGGATCAATTCCATTTCCAAGTGATTTACTCATTTTTCTACCTTGAGAATCTCTTACAAGTCCGGTGAAAAATACATCTTTAAATGGAACCTCACCCATATCTTCAAGCGCTGAAAATACCATTCTTATTACCCAGAAGAAAATAATATCATATCCTGTAACAAGTACATCTGTAGGATAAAAGTATTTTAAATCTTCTGTCTGTTCAGGCCATCCCAATGTAGAAAACGGCCATAGTGCAGATGAAAACCAAGTGTCAAGAGTATCTTCATCTTGTTTAAATGTCTTATTCTCATATCCTGGTGATCCTGTCGGATCTGTTCTTGAAACAACAACTTCTCCCGTTTCTACACAGTAAAATACAGGAAGTCTATGTCCCCACCAAAGTTGTCTTGAAATACACCAGTCTTTAATATTTTCAAGCCAATTTACATATACTTTAGCAAACCTTTCAGGAACAAAGTTTAACTTTCCATCATAGTATGCCTGAAGTGCAGGCTTAGCTAATGGCTCCATCTTTACAAACCACTGTTTAGAAATCATAGGCTCAATTATTGTCTTACATCTTTCACAATGACCTACTGCATTATGATGATGTTCTTCTCCTGCAAACAGATTAAGAGCTTTAAAATCTTCTATTATTTGTTTTCTTGCAGCATATCTGTCCATACCGTTATACTTACCGGCATTTTCATTTAGATGACCATCATCTGTAAATACCTTAAATTGTCCAAGATTATGTCTTTCTCCGACTTCAAAATCATTGGGGTCATGTGACGGAGTTATTTTTACTGCACCTGTTCCGAATTCCATTTCAACATATTCATCAGCAACAATCGGAATTCTTCTATTATTCATAATAGGTAACAATACATACTTTCCAACTAAATCAGCATACCTTTCATCTTTCGGATTTACAGCTACTGCCAAATCACCGGGAATTGTTTCGGGTCTTGTTGTTGCAACTTCAATGTATCCGTTTCCATCTTCAAGCGGATATCTAAAATGCCAAATATGTCCGTCACTTTCTTCATGCTCAACTTCTGCATCTGAAATTGCAGTTCTACAATTAGGACACCAATTTATAATTCTATCTCCTCTATAAATTAATCCCTTTTCATATAGTCTTATAAATACTTCTTCAACTGCATGTGACAACATATCATCAAGAGTAAATCTCTCTCGTGACCAATCACAGGAAACTCCAAGCTTCTTTAATTGATTTTTAATATTTTCGCCATATTTATCTGTCCACTTCCATGCTTCTTCTAAAAATTTTTCTCTTCCAAGTTCGTCTTTTGACTTACCCTCGGACTTTATTTTTTCTACTACTTTTGCTTCTGTAGAAATAGATGCATGGTCTGTTCCCGGAAGCCATAATGCACTATATCCTTGCATTCTCTTGGTTCTTATCAATATATCCTGTATCGTATTATTAAGTGCATGTCCCATGTGTAAATTTCCGGTTACATTTGGTGGAGGCATAACAATTGTAAATGGTTTTTTAGAGCTGTCAACTTCAGCTCGGAAATAATTATTATCCATCCAATACTTATATAACCTCTCTTCAAATTCCTTGGGATTATATGTTTTTGATATTTCTCTCATTTTTTCCTCCTTAAAATAAAAAAAGTCCTTCGTCATAAGGACGAAGGACGTGGTACCACCTTAATTTCTGACTATAAAATAATAATCAGCTCATATAATTTAACGGTTGCCCGTTGCAGACTTATCCTCTGCAAAGCAGAAAAGTAACCTTCATATTAACTGTACAATGTTTTTCACCACGCAACATCTCTCTAAAGTAAGCTTAATACTACTCCTCTTCTCTCTTGCTATTATTGAATTATCACTATTATATTTATAATCACATAAGTTGTCAATACTTACATAAGTTCTTCTATTTTATCAATTATATCTCCTATATAATCAATTGTATTCAATATAAAATCTTCTTTTGTAATATCTACTCCTGCAACCTTACAAAGGTCTATTATTTCTAAACTTCCACCTTTACATAGTGCATCTATCCAAGCATCGGCAGCTACTTTTCCATCTTTCATTATTCTCTTTGCAACTTCTGTTGCGATACTTAATCCCGCACTGTATGTGTAAGAATAAAGTCCCATATAGTAATGTGGTTGTCTCATCCATGTAAGAGCTGCATAGTCATCAATTTCAACAGCATCAGCCCAGAATTTTTCATGAACTTCTTTTGTGATTTTTGTCAATGTCTTTTCAGTTAACGGCTCTCCTGCATCGACCAATCTATATACTTCCCTTTGATATGCCGCTTCTAATAAATGTGTTACACAATTGTGGTAGTATGTGTTTCCGATTTGAGCAGCATATACAAATCTCTTAAATCTATCATCTGTTGCCTTTTTTAAAAGTGAATTGGATAATAATAACTCATTAATTGTAGATGGAGATTCTATGAAATATAATGACGGTTCTTCTTCAAGTACCGAATTATTCGCCTGAGCATTATGGAAATGAACACCATGACCAATTTCATGAACAAGCGTATAAACTTCATTTAACTGCTCTGTAAATGAAAGAAGTATAAATGAATCACACTTATATGGTGATGCACAAAAACCTCCTGTTGATTTTCCGATATTATTTGCAAAATCAATCCATCTATTAGAATAACTGCTCATTGCAACATCTAAATATTCTTCTCCCATTACACTTAATGCATCTTTCACATAATCCTTACTTTCCTCTATTGTAATCTTGGGAACAAATTCCGCATCAATAGGCACCTTTAAATCTGCAAATGTCATTTTATCTATATTATAAAATTTTTTAATCAATTTTGCATATTTTCTCATATGAGGAGCAAGCTTTTCCGTCATAAGATCAATTTGTCTGTCATATAATTTTCTATCTACACCTTGATTGAACAGTGAATAATCTATTACACTGTCAAATCCTCTTAGAGTTGCGATTTGTTTTTCATTAGTAACATGATTTATATAAACCGATGCAAATGTATTTTTATATCTATCAAGTCCCTTAGAAAAACTTTCATAAGCTTTTCTTCTTACTTCTTCATTTGTATCATAACAATAAAAATTTTCATATAATACAAAGCTGTTGGCATATGTCTTATCTCCGACAACAAAATCATCAAAAGTCATATCTGATGCTTTTGAATCTTCATAAGTTTTATATGGACCTGCTATTGAAGGAGCAAGCGTTGCAATTACTTTTTCTTCTTTTTCAGAAAGTATATGTTCCTTATTTTTTAAAATAGTTTTCAAATACATTTTATATTTATCTGAAGAATTTATTGTCTCTTCAATAATTTCAACGTCCAAACTAAGTATTTCATTTTCATAAAAACTTATTTTTTCCATTAAATTATTTTCTATATTGTCAAATTTTTGAATTCTGATTCTTGACTCTTCGTCTGTTAAATCCACACTATATGAAAGAGAAGCATAATTAGATGTAAGATTTTGAGCTTCCATTATCTTTTCATATATCTCAATTGAATTTAATAAATCCTCTGAATTTTTTATATTGCCTTTAAATTTTACAAGCTCATCTGAAAGCTTTATCATTTCATTTAATTTGGTAGTATATTCATCTTCAGATTTAAAAATTCTGCTTAAATCCCATTTTAGACTTTCGTCTATTTCACTTCTGTTTTTTAATGCTTCCATGTTAATTACCTCCCTATAAATCCAACTTTTTTATAAACTTTTCTCAATGTCTTATTCGCCAAATAACTTGCTTTTTCCGCGCCATCTCTATATATTTTCTCAAGATATTCTTTATTTTCTCTTATTTCCTTAAACTTTGTTCTTATAGGTCTAAGTCCCTCTACTACAACTTCAGCTAAATCTTCTTTAAAGATTCCATAATTTGAATTTTTATAATATTCAACAATTTCATCTGTCGACTTTCCGCTAAATGATGAATAGATATTTATAAGATTCTTTAATCCGAGTTGTTCATCACTATACTTTATTTCTCCGACAGAATCAGTTACAGCTCTTTTTATCTTCTTTCTCGTGTCATCTTCACTATCTAAAATCAAAATGTATGAATTTACATCCGAATCGGATTTACTCATTTTAGATTCCGGATTTTGCAATGACATTATTCTTGCCCCTACCTTAGGAGTCATCATCTCAGGTATCGTAAATGTGTCCGAATATCTTGAATTAAACTTCTGTGCTAAATCACGTGTCAACTCAATATGCTGTCTTTGATCTTCTCCAACAGGCACATAAGAAGTTTGATATAGTAAAATATCTGCCGCCATAAGCACAGGATAATTTAATATTCCCGCCAAAATTTCTTTTGACTTCTGAGATTTATCTTTAAATTGAGTCATTCTTTGAAGTTGTCCTAATGATGATATTGTATTTAATACCCATCCGAGTTCAGTATGTTGCGGAACATGAGATTGAATATATAAAATACTTTTTTCAGGATCAAGTCCTGCCGCAAGATAAAGTGAAATTACATCAAGAGTATTTTTTCTAAGATCTTTAGGTTCTTGCGGCATTGTTATTGCATGCATATCAGCTATACAATAAATACAGTCATATTCTTCTTGAAGATTTCCAAAATTAGAAAGTGCTCCAATATAATTTCCTATTGTCAATGAACCTGACGGTTGAATTGCACTATAAACTATTTTTTTATCCATTTCTATCTCCTATCTTTTAAAAAGTTTTTCAGCAAGCTTGCTTACCATATACTTTATCTTTTCTTCATCTATTGTAAGAATATTTCTATCCTGCATAATTATCTTACCATCTACTATCAAATCACTCACATAATGTGAATTTGCACTATAACATAATGCCGAAATTAAATTATTCTTAGGTGTAAAACCGAGTGATTCTAAGTTAAATAATGTAATATCTGCAAGATATCCTTCATCTATAAGACCTCCGTTATATCCCATTATCTGCGCTCCGTTTATCGTTGCCATCTTAATTACATCAATAGCCTTAACAGAAACGGCATCTCTATTAACGGCCTTATTGACAAGAGATGCTAAATGCATTTCTTCTATAATATCTTGATTGTTATTAGATGATGAGCCGTCAGTCCCTATTCCGACTATCAAATTGTTATCAATCATTTTTTGAATGGGAGCAAATCCGCTTGCAAGTTTTAAATTTGAACTCGGATTATATATCGGATATACAGCGTATTTGGAAATCATTTCAATTTCATCGTAACTTAAATGTGTACAATGTGCAGCTATTACTTTAACATCAAAAAATCCTATGCTTTCTAAATACTTTGCAGGTGTAGTTCCGTGAATATTTAAACAATCTCTAACCTCTTTTTCAGTTTCAGACAAATGAATATTCAAAACTCCATCAAATTTTTGTGTAAGTTTTAATATCTTTTTTAAATATTCCTTGGAACAGGTATAAATTGCATGCGGGCCCGGAAGTATCTTCACTCTTCCGTTTCCTGCATTGTTATAATTTGAATATAACTCTTTTAATTCTTCCAGTCTGCTGTCTCCGCCACCTGTTATATCCATTAAACCCCTTGTAAGAACTCCTCTTATACCGGAATCAATTATTCCCTCTGAAACTCTGTCTAAGCTATAATACATATCACAAACCGTTGATACTCCGCTCTTTATATTCTCAACTATTGAGAGCATACTGGACCAATATATATCATCAGGTGTCATTTTATCCTCAACAGGCCAAATTTTTTTTGTGAGCCATGTATTTAAATCTAAATCGTCACCATAATTTCTAAGCATAGACATTCCTAAATGACTGTGTGAATTAGTATATGCCGGAACAGCAAGTTTATTTTCACAATTAATAATCTCACAATTTGAAAAACTTAAATCTGTTCCAATTTTTTTAATTAAGTTATTTTCAATATAAATATCTACATTTTCAATAATTTTTTCATTTCTTATATCCAAGTATGAAGTGTTTTTTAAGAGAATACTCATTACATTACCTCCACTAATTACAATCAAGAAATATTATACCATTTTTTTAATTATTTTTTTAATTTTCTTTACAAAAACCAACATTTTTAGTATAATACATTCGGCTCTTAAATTATCGCGGCAAGAATATATTAGGAGTTGAATTTATTTATGGCAAAGATGATGGTACCTAGATTTAAACAATCAAGAAGACTAGGTCTAAATGTATGTGGTCACCCAAAGGCTATGAAAAGAGCTACAAAGGGTACTGCAAGAAGTGATAAGAAGTTAACTGAATATGGTAAGCAATTACTTGAAAAACAAAGATTAAGAGCTTACTACGGCGTTCTTGAAAAACAATTCGTAAATCTTTTCAAGGAAGCGAAAAAATCTAAAGAACAAACAGGCCCTGCATTGGTACAATTCTTGGAAAGAAGACTTGATAACCTTGCATACAGAATGGGATTTGCAAGTTCAATTAGACAAGCAAGACAAATGGTAACTCATGGACATATCACTGTAAATGGAAAGAAAGTAAATATTCCTTCTTACAGATGCAGTGCAGGAGATGTTATTGCGCTATCAGCAAGAGGTAGAAAAGCTGAATTATTCAAAACTAACTACGAGACAAATTATGTAACTTCTTACCCATATATAAAGAAAGAAGAAGATTTTAAAGCTACACTTGTATCTCTTCCAAACAGAGAAGATATACCTGTAGAAATTGATGACCAATTAATCGTTGAGTTCTACTCAAAGAATATGTAATTAAAAAGAAAAATAAAAGTGATGAAATCCAACCCAATTTCATCACTTTTTATTTTATCAAGTTTTGGGTAAAATATATAATAGTATTAAATCTAATGTACTCACAGGAGGGTTGTATGAAAGAAAATAATAATGAACCTAATTTTGTAAAACTTGTAACCGTATTTGATCAATTTAAAGTCGGAGCTATCAAAGGATTATTGGAAGATAGCAATATTCCTTACATAGAAGAAGCAAGTCATGATAAAGATAGCTATATGATTATATTTAGCGGCTGGAATATGCTTGGAACTAATATATATGTTCCGGATTATAATTTAGAAGAAGCTCAGAATTTAGTTACAATGATTTTTGGTGATGACTTTAATAAAAATGATTTAAGCGAAAAAAGATAAAGTAATATAAAGAAAGGAGAATTAATCCTCCTTTCTTTTATTATTTTAAATTAAAATTAAAATAATTATAAATCAATTTTTATTTCAAAAATGATTTATATGCCTTAAATGTCATATATGCATCCGCCTTTGAGGCAAGTTCAACAGGCGCATGCATGGAAAGCATTGCAGTACCCATATCTACAACTTCGGCTCCATATTCCGCCAATATATATGCTATGGTTCCTCCGCCGCCTTGATCTACTTTACCAAGTTCACCTGTTTGCCAAATTACATTATCTCTCTTAAAAATATCTCTCAATTCAACAAGAAACTCGGAATTTGCATCATTACAACCCGATTTTCCTCTTGCACCCGTATATTTTGACATAGCTATTCCATATCCTACAACAGCGGCATTTTTACTATCCATAACTTCCTTAAAATCAGGATCCAAAGCAGCAGTAACATCTGCAGATAGTACTTTTGAATTTGCCATTGCCCTTCTAACTAAAATATCCGAATAGTTTTCCCCTGTGGCTAAAATTTCCGCAACTGCATTTTCGAAAAACTTAGCGGACATTGAACTGTTTCCGACAGAGCCGATTTCTTCTTTATCTACAAATAACCCGACAGCAGTAATTTTAGGATTTTCAGTTTTTAAAATTGCCTCTAAATTTGCATAAGAACAAATCCTGTCATCATGACCATGAGCTGCAATCATCGCTCTGTCGAATCCGACATCACGCGCCTTAGTTGCAGGTACAACTTCAAATTCGGCAACCATAAAATCTTCTTCTACGATTCCATAATTTTCATTTAAATATTTTAAAACTGCCTTTTTAATCGGATTTTCATCCTCTTTTATACCATAGCTGCTATGTCCGACAACTATATTTAAGGATTCTCCCGGTATAGCTTCGCCTAAAACTTTCTTATTTTGATCTGCTCCAAGATGCGGAAGCAAATCATTTATATAAAATACAGGGTCATCTTCATTTTCTCCGATTCTAATGTCAAAACTTTCTCCATTTGAATTAACTACATATCCATGCAATGCCAAAGGAATTGTAGGCCATTGATATTTTTTAATTCCGCCATAATAATGAGTCTTTAAAAATGCCATTTCCAAATCTTCATATAGAGGTCTTTGCTTAATATCAAGACGTGGACAATCAATATGAGAACCTACTATTCTCATTCCTTCAGTTAAATCTTCTCCCATTACAAATAAAACTGCCGATTTATTTTTATTGTTCAGATAAATTTTATCTCCCTGTTTAATTTTTCCCTTTATAGCTTCCTCAAAAGAAACAAAACCATTTTTTACAGCTTCTGCAATTATAAATTTACATGCCTCTCTCTCGGTCTTCGCATTATCCAAAAAATTTTTATATCTATCTCCATAAGCATAAATTTCTCTATGCTCTTCTTCACCTACAAGCTGCCAAATTGATTTACTATTTAATTCTAATTCTTCAAAATTCAAAACAATCACCCCTTAAGACGCTATTTTACCATACTGATAAACATTTGTAAAATTAAGCTATAAACTTATAATACTATCTAATTATAACTATATCCATTTTTAAAAACTGTTATAGTAAAAGTTTAATACTCACATATCCAATTTCAATTGTATATTCAATAAAATATAAAAAACCTCGAACATTCGAGGCTTCTTATATTTTTTAATTTTATTTGTTAGCTAATGCCTTAATTTCTTTAATTTTTTCCATTGATTCGATAATTGAATCCGCAAGAGAATGCATATCACTTTCATTAGCTACATTAAGTGACGTATTAATTGTTACTCTGTCATTTAAAACATCTATTAATTTCAAATTGTCATTTAAAAATTCTTCCATTTTATCGCCAACTGTACAAGCCCATGTTCCGTTCTCAATTATTCCAACTGTTCTGTTTTGAACATTTAATGCTTCCATATCGTGAATAAAATTCTTCATTACAGGATAAATTCCAAGATTATAAGTTACTGAAGCAAGAACTATATGAGAATATTTGAACGTATCTGATATTAGTTCCGATACATGTGTATTTGATACATCGTGAATAACTACATTTGTCATTCCCTTTTCGCATAATTCGGTTGCAAGTGCTTGTGCTGCATATTCCGTATTTCCATACATTGATGCATATGCTATCATTACACCTGTTTCTTCAGGTTCATATTTGCTCCACTTGTCATATTTTTCCAACAGATATCCAAAATCACTTCTCCATACAAGACCATGTAATGGACAAATATATTTAATATCAAGTGTTGCTGCTTTCTTTAATACATCTTGAACAAAAGGACCATATTTACCAACTATGTTAGTATAATATCTTCTCGCCTCATCTAACCAATCTCTGTCAAAATTAACTTCATCATTAAATAATTTTCCATCAATTGCACCGAAAGAGCCGAATGCGTCTGCTGAGAATAAAACCCCATTAGTTACATCAAATGAAAGAATTACTTCAGGCCAGTGAACCATCGGAGCTTCTACAAACGCAAGTGTATGCTTACCGAAGTTCATTGTGTCTCCTTCTTTTACTATTACTATTTGCTCATCTTTAATTCTATATCCGATTTGACGCATTATGTCAAATCCTTGTGCACTACTTATTATTTTTACATTTGGATATCTTAAACAGATTTCTTCTATCGCTCCACAATGATCAGGTTCCATATGATGGATTAATAGATAGTCAAGATCTCTTCCATCTAAAACATATTCTACATTTCTAAGATATTCACGAGTTATTGACCAGTCAACAGAATCTACTAACACTGTCTTTTCATCTAACAGTAAATATGAGTTATATGAAACTCCCTTTGGAATTGGAAATATATTTTCAAATAATTCTAATCTGTGGTCATTTCCACCAACCCAATATAAATCGTCTACAACTTTTCTTATAGTATGCATATTAAACCTCCCCATTATTTTCTATCTTCAGGATAATTTTCTTGTATAAATGTTTGCTTTTCCTCTTGACATTGTGGACAAGTCCAGTCATCAGGTAACTTATCAAATGTTGTTCCTGCATCTATTTCACCTTCCGGATCTCCTATATTAGGATCATATTCATATCCACAACCCGGACATACATATACTCCATAAGTCGGTGCTAATTTTCTCGGTTTAGATCTTCTAACCTTCTTCATCGGAGGTGCAGGTTTCTTTTCTTCTGTTCCTAAAGCTTCTGCAAGTAAAGGCATAATTTCGTTCATATCTCCAACTATACCATAATCACAATTTTTAAAGATTGGTGCTGAACCGTTTTTATTTATTGCAACTATTGTAGATGCATCCTTTATACCTTTAAGATGTTGGCTTGCTCCTGAGATTCCAAGTGCTATATATAAATTTCCTTTGAATTTTTGTCCGGACATACCAACATATCTTTCAAGCGGTACATACTTTAATGTTTCAGCAACAGGTCTTGATGAACCAAGTGCAGCTCCTGCAGCATGTGCAAGTTTTTTTGCATGTTCCATATTTTCTGCCGCCCCTATTCCTTTACCGACACTTACTACTCTTTCAGCATCTGATATCGGAGTATTTATATCAATTCCTACAGAAAAATCATATCCGTCTTTCTTTAAGTTTTTAACAAGTTCATCAACAGCTTCCTTTGCTGTATCCGCTTTTATAATTTCTCTCTTTCTTTCTCCTGTTATAGGACCCGCTTTTTTCATTGCGGCAGCTACCGGACTGCTTCCACCGCGTTTAGGAAGTTTTCCGATAATATGAGATGCTATAACTACTCTTTGAATTTCATTTGTTCCTTCATAAATAGTTGTAATCTTTGCATCACGATAGAATCTTTCTACATCCATTCCCTTTAGATATCCGTTTCCGCCATGAATTTGAAGTGCGTCATTTACAATTTCAAGTGCAACATCTGATGCATATTGTTTAGCCATTGCAGATTCCATACCATAATTTTCATGGTTATGTTTCATTTCCGCTGCTGAATATACTAAGAATCTTGCAGCTCTTAGTTTAGTTGCCATATCAGCTAATTTAAACGAAATTATTTGTTGTTGTGCAATAGGTCTTCCAAATTGTATTCTTTCTTTTGCATATTTTAGTGCTGCTTCATAAGCACCTTGTGCAATACCAAGTGCTTGAGATGCAATCCCAATACGTCCTCCGTCAAGAGTTTGCATTGCAATTCTGAATCCTTGTCCTTCTTTACCAAGTAGGTTTTCCTTAGGAACTTTTACATTGTTAAATATAAGCTCTGCTGTTGAAGATGATCTTATACCTAATTTATCATAATGATCTCCGAAGCTGAATCCTTCCCATCCTTTTTCAACTATGAAAGCTGAAATTCCATGTGTTCCAATACCCGGAGTTGTTACTGCAAATACAACATAGAAGTCTGCTTTAGGTGCATTTGTTATAAATATTTTTCCACCATTCAAAATATAATAATCTCCATCTAGCTCTGCTGTTGTTTCAGTACCGCCGGCATCACTTCCGGCTTCAGGTTCAGTTAAACCAAATGCTCCGATTTTTTCTCCGTTTGCAAGAGGAACTAAGTATTTTTGTTTTTGTTCTTCAGTTCCAAATGCTTCTATAGGATAAGTTCCAAGTGAAGTATGTGCTGATAAAATTACACCAACACCGCCATCTACTCTTGAAAGTTCTTCTACTGCTATAGCATAAGAAATAACATCTTTTCCTGCTCCGCCATACTCTTTTGAATATGGAAGTCCCATCCATCCATTTTCACCGATTTTCTTTACAATTTCATCAGGAAATTCATTGTTTTGATCAAGCGAAAAAGCTATTGGTTTAATTTCAGCCTCCGCAAATTCTCTTACTGCCTTACGTAGTTCTTCATGTTCCTGATTTGTCTTAAATAACATGTGTTTACCCCCTTTAAGATCTTCTTTACTTTCAATAATCTCATCTTTTTCTTTTAAATTTTTATCTGTCATATCCTTACAAGTTTCTTCAGTTAAAACTTCAAGCTTTTCTTCTGCATTTTCTGTACTGTGTTTAGAATTTTTTGAACTGTTCTTGGTATAAGATTCGGTTTTATTTCCCTTTTTCTTTTTAAAGAAACTCACTTTACATACCTCCACAATCAAATACAAAACCTTTAAAAACGTTTTCTGAAAGTTAAAAAACAAAAACATCATCACGTTAATATCGTTTTATATTAATTTAAAATAATATACTATAATAATATAGTATGGATTGTGGAATGTCAACACTTTTAAAAATAAATCTTTAAAAAAATATAATTTTTTTATTTTAATATTAACTTATTTACAGTAATCTTAACTAATCCATATTTATAAACTCATATTCAACTTCAAGTTCATCAAAAAATCTGAGTAGATCTTTAAATTCTATATTTAAAGTTGTAGTGTTAATGAAAGGATGTATGCCGAGAGTTGTATTGATATCAAGTGAATCGTCAATAAGAACTTTTACTTTTTTATTTTCATCATAAAATAATCCAAGAGGCGTTACAGCACTTACCTTACATTTTAAATACTCATCTAAATTTTCAAGAGATGCAAATGAAAGTCTTTTTTCTCCAATTTTTTCACCAAGTTCTGAAATATTTAATTCTTTAGATTCTTCTATTATTATAAAATAAATATTTTTTGCTTTTTTATTTTTTAATACAAGATTTTTGACCTGTTGACCTTCTACTAAATTTAAATTTCCTATTAGTGTTTCAATCGGCTCATGGTCAAATCTAACATATGAAATATTATATTTATCAAGTAATTCATAAGCTGTTTTTTCGTTCATAATACACCCTCCTATCAGTAAATCTTTTTAATATATTACCCACTTACCCGTCAATACGAACAAATATATTGAATTATTTTTAACTCAATATTATTGATGAAACTATATAGTTTTATCTTCACACTAATTGCCAAGTTAATGTATAAGAAAAAATGGCATACTCAGTATAATTACTGACTATGCCATTTAAAAAACTTAAATTGATTTAAAAATTATATAGTATATTTAATTAATTTTTTCAAACTAATTTTCAATTAATTTTATTTTACATCCCCATCATCAAACGGATCTCCACATTCGGGACAGAATTTTGGAGGGTTCTTTGGATCTGACGGTTCCCATCCACATTTATCACATTTATACTGTAATGCACCTGTCGGTTTCGGACTCCCACATTCCATGCAGAATTTCCCTTTATTCTTGACTCCACATTCACAAGTCCAAAACAATTCTTCAGGCTTTTGACTTCCACATTCCATACAAAACTTTCCTGTGTTTCCACTTGTTCCGCAACTACAAGTCCATCCTACAGGTGTCTCTGTTGTTTGCGATGCTACCTGTTGTGTCTGTGCTTGTTCCTGTCCCATATTAAACAGACCTTGTGCATTCATTCCTCCGGCACTATTTGCCATATTCATTCCGGCAAATGCCATGAATGCTCCACTTTCATTTGATGCGGCAGATTTCATTGCCTCCGCTTGAGAACCTACAAGATGTGCCGCTGCCATAGTTGGATTTCTGAATGCAGCGTTTCGTTGTATTTCCTTAATCATATTTTCATCTTCTTCAGATGCTTTTACCGAACTTACTCCAAATTCGGTTATTTCTATTCCGTAGTGCTTGCCCCATTTATCGGATAAAATATCATTTAATATATTTGATAAATCTTGAGCATGACCCGGAAGAGCACTATACCTTATTCCCATTTCGGATATTCTTGCAAATGCAGGCTGAAGTGCTGTAAGTAATTCACTTCTAAGCTGAGATTCTATTCTATCTCTATAAAATTCATCATCAACATTTCCGCAAATGTTTTTATAAAATAAAATTGGATCTGTTATTTTATAAACATACTCACCATGACATCTTATAGATATATCAATGTCAAGTCCGATATTTGTATCCACAACTCTAAATGGAACTGCATTCACAGTGCCATATTTATTCCCTATTATGTCCTTCAGATTGAAGAAATATACTCTCTGATCTTTACCGGTATCTCCTCCCATTGTAAATCTCTTTACAAATGTATCAAAAGTCTTTTTTACTTCTTCTTTTAAATCCCCGTAAAATATACTTGGTTCTGTAGAATTGTCAAATACAAATTCTCCTGCTTCTGCACTTACTTCCGCTATTGCTCCCTGGTCAACTATGATCATACATTGACCTTCATTTATTGCAATTATTGAACCGTTCGTTATTATATTGTCGCTTCCCTTATCATTAAATGATTTTTTAGCTTTTCTCTTTTCGCCTTTCCTAACTAATACATCTTCCAGCATTTCAGAGCAATAAAAATATTCTCTCCACTGATCTGCCAATACAGATGAAGCTGCTCCCAATCCAACTTTAAGAAGTCCCATACTAATCCTCCTACATTATATATTTTCCAATTATAGAATAAACATTATTAACTATTGCCGCTGAATTTGAACTGTCTTTATTTAAATAGTAAATTGCAAATATTACTGCGGATGCAATAATAATTGCAAGTAAAACTTTCGGTATTGAAATAGGAGATTCTCCACTTACCTTACCGGTTTGACCGTTTACTACAAATTGATATACTTTATTTTTATATTTAAATGACGATATCCAAATTGGCAACAATATATATTTATATGTTATATTTGAAAATTCAGTATCAATATCCACATTTTTCGTATGCTGTGCATTATTTTCTCTTAAAATTTTATTATCAATTTTCCCGCTTATTATACCTGAAATTTTTCTCTTTACAATTTCCCAGGCACTTTTCATTTTAACAGTATACCTTTCAGCCATAAATCCCGCCATATATTCAGGCTTATATTCTACAACTTGTGTTGTGTCAAACGGCTCTATTCCGGAAAGCATCTTTTCATTTTGAATACTTGAACCGCAACAAAGCATATCATCAACCGAATAAGAAAAATCTCCTCTTGTACTATGCCAAATTACCTCTATATGATCCTTGCCCTCCGAATCTTTATAATGTCTGTCTATACCATATTGCCCTGAATATCTGCTATATGTATCTGCATCGAAAGTCCAATATGGGACATATACTCCCTTAAATGCTGTCGGTTTTGCACTCTCCTTTGCAAGATTCGGACAAAACAGTTTTTTCTTAATCCAATCTTTAAATTTACCGCCTGCCATTTTTGAATCAAGCTTAAATACAACAACACCACCCGGCGCCATAATATCCTTATCTTTTTCATTCATTACCTGATTTGAACCGCAATAAGGACACTCATTGGATATTTGATTGACATCATAAATTGTTTCAGCTCCACATGATTTACATATTACCGTCTTTGTCTTGGTTCCCCAATCACATAAAGCATTTTCTTCCGCACTGTCAAAATCAAGCTCAACGGCAACAAAATCGGTATTTTCAACTTCTATTTGTTCCTCTGCTCCGCAGTATGGACATTTTAAACCCCCTGTATTTGGATTAAAATCCATTACTCCTCCACAACTTGGACACTTTTTATCGGTTTCTTTCATTGTATCTACACGATTAATCTGCTCATCAAAACTTTTATTCCGATCTTCCGCTCCGTTATAATTTTCTTCTTTCATTTCTATCGCCACCTTTCATAAAAATTAAACATTTTATATTTACATATGCATCAGCACTAAAAGTTATAATTAGTTTACCATATTATTGTATGTTTTTCATCAGTAATATACAAATACACATTATTATATAAAAATAAGGGAGGTTTCCCTCCCCCATCACCAAGTTTTATGCAAATCCCATTGCTACCGCAGCAACTACAAATACAGTTGCTACTACAAACAGTAATGCCTGCATTTTAATTTGGAATTTAGCCCATTTTCCCCATTCAAGTCTTGCTGCTCCAAGAACTGCCATTAAAAGTCCCGATGTAGGAACTATTAAATTTGTCAATCCATCTCCAAGTTGAAATGCAAGAACTGCAACTTGTCTTGTAACTCCGGCTAAATCGGCAAGCGGTGCCATTAGAGGCATTGTTAAAGATGCCTGTCCTGAACCTGATACTACAAAAAAGTTAAATACTGATTGAAATACATACATTATCCAAGCTGATATTGTTGGAGAAAGCTTTGAAATTCCACTTGCTGCAGTATTTAATATAGTATTTAAAACTGTTCCGTTAGTAGGGTCTGTACCTCCAAGCACAAATATTATACCTTGTGCCATACCTACTACCATCGCAGGTCCAAGTAAATCCTTAGCTCCGTTTCTAAATGATACTGCCATATTGTTTAATGACATATTATTCAATTTAAAAATTATTCCGATTATACCTGCTACTATTCCCATTGTGAAAAATTGAGTTGCTATTTCAGGAATATAATATCCCTTTTTAGTAACTCCCCATACTACCCAAACCATAGTTAAAACTAAATCAAGTATAATCAACTTATGTCCTAAATTAAATTCCATAGAAGTATTTTTACTCTTTTCAAAATCTTCTCTAAAATATGCATCAGATTCATAAGATACTGAACGTCTTGGGTCTTTTCTTATTTTTTTCGCATAAATCATAGTATATACAATAACTATAAAGTTGAAAATACACCACATTGCAATTCTGAAATTAGCTCCGGATAGAACAGGAATTCCCGATATACCCTGTGCAACAGCTACAGAAAACGGATTCATCCAAGAAGTTGCAAAACCTATTTGAGTTGCAACATAAGTTATTATAATTCCGACAACCGCATCATATCCCATGGCTATTACCATCGGAACCACTATCATTACAAACGGAATAGCCTCTTCGCCCATTCCAAATACCGCTCCTCCAAGCGAGAATAATAAAAACAATACGGGAAGTAAAATAACCTCTTTTCCATTTAGCTTATCTATCATTCTCATGATTCCGCCTTCAATGGCACCTGTTGAAAGAACTATTCCAAAAGCTCCGCCAATTACTAAAATAAATGCAACTACTCCAACAGCACTTCCATACTTATCACCTGTTACAAGTCCTTCAAACATATAATTCAAAAAACCTGAACCGCCGTCTTCATCAGATGCAAAAACTTTTACTCCTTCTTTAACAGGAGAACCTGCATCATCTGTAACATACTCAAATGTTCCATTTTTAATTACCGTTCTCGTCTTGTCTTTTCCATCTACAGTATAAGTTATTTCCTCCGTTTCAAAGTGTCCCTTGGGAACAACATAGGTTAAAAGTGCCGCAAATAATACTACAAAGAAAATAATTATAAAAGTATCAGGCATTTTAATTTCTTTCTTCTTGTCCATAATTTACCTCCTTTTTATTTATTATACACTATAAAGAAATTAATATAAAGCATAGTTACAAACTATAAAAAAAGTTCCCTAAAATTAGAGAACTTTAAAATACTTCTATACTTGCTTTTTCAATAACTACATCTTCAACAGGCTTATCTCTGAATCCTACAGAAACAGACGCTATTTCATCTACTACATCCATTCCGTCAAATACTTGTCCAAAAACAGAGTGCTTACCATCAAGCCAATATGTGCCTCCCAAATTTTCATAAACATCTACAACTTCATCAGGATATCCTTTTTCTTCTCCTGCAGATCTCATTTGTCTAATTATATCTTCTTCAACAGGACCCATTTGTACTATAAAAAATTGTGAACCGTTTGTATTTGGACCTGCATTTGCCATAGATAGAGCCCCTCTAAAATTTCTATAATTCAAATTAAACTCATCTTCAAACGATTTTCCCCAGATACTTTCTCCTCCCATTCCTGTTCCGGTAGGGTCTCCGCCTTGTATCATAAAATTATCAATTACTCTATGAAAAATAGTATTATCATAATATCCTTTTTTTATAAGTTCTTTAAAATTCTCAACAGCTTTCGGTGCAGCTTCTTCAAATAGTCTGATCTTAATAACTCCATGATTAGTCTTAATTACTGCAACTTCTTCTCCCTTAACAGGCTCTTTTAATTGATTTAACATAATACTCCTCCTAAATAATTTCATCCATTTTACTTACATACATATTCATATTTTCTCTAAATCCTGATGTCTTATCAGATATATACTTATAACAAATTATAATAACTATTCCTTTTATAACACTTGAAATACTTATAGCCGCCCAAATTCCATCTACACCAAAAATCGGAATTAAAAATATTGCCATAGGTATCCTAAATACATTAAATATAACCGCATTTATAGCGGGATATTTTGTAAGTCCAAGCCCATTTAACATGCCGGTTGTTCCTATCTCATAGACCATGAAAATTTCTGATATTGCATTAATCATAAGATAGCTGCTTCCAATCTTTATTACATCCATATCATTAATGAATATTTTAAAAATCGGCTCTCTTGCGAAAAAAAGTAATGATGCTGCAAGTACCCCTACTGTTGTAAGTATTTTTAATCCCTTTTTTCTACATTCCAAAATTCTCTCAAAGTTTTTTGCTCCGTAATTTTGTCCGAAAATTGAACTGAACGCAGTCGAAAATCCCTCCGCACTCATCCATGATACAGACTCTATCTGAGCTCCTATCGCAAATGCAGCTATACTTGCAGCTCCAAAATCAGCTATAAACCTATTTAATCTTATACCTACAAGTGCATGAATTATAGATTGAAGTGATGCAGGTACACCAAGTTTAAAAATATATATTATTCTATTTATATTAATTTTTTTAAAATAATTTATTCTCACATAAATTTCTCTATCTTTTATACCAAGATAAATAAAAATGAAAAATGCTATTGCCTGTGCAAGTACAGTTGCTATTGCAGCTCCTTCTATACCAAGATTCGGAAACGGACCGAGTCCAAATATTAAAATCGGATCTGCAATAATGTTAAATATTAATGCTACCGTAGATACTTTAAACGGTGTAGTGCTGTTTCCTCTTGCATAATACACACTTTCTATTGCCGGAACCCAAAATGTAAATATAAGTCCGAAAGTAATTATATTAAAATATTTTACAGCAAGAATTTCTACCTCATGATCGAGTCTGTAAAATCCGAGAATATCATCCCTAAATACAGTATATATAAGTGTGAGAGCTGTCCATATTAAAAAATTCACTTGAAAACCGCTTCGAGCAACTTCCCCCAAATCTCTGTTATCTCTCTTCCCATAAGCTTGACTCATTCCAACGGAAAGTCCTGTCCTGGAAATCAAAATCAACGACTGTGCAATCCATATAAAAAAACCGCAACACCCGACTGCAGCAACAGCTTCAGTTGATAGTTTTCCTACCCAAATCAAATCTACAAGAGAATATGCCATTTGAATAAAAGCAGTTCCCATTAGAGGAAGCGAAAGCCTTATTATTGAATTTGTTATACTCCCATTTAATAAATCAATATCCTTACTCATATTCACTCTCTAAATAAAATTTTATTAACAATCTCCCTGATCTGTAATTATTATCGGCCCGTCTTTTGTTATTGCAATCTGATGCTCATATTGAGCTGACAGTGAACCGTCTTTTGTCCTTGCAGTCCATCCGTCATCATCAATTATAAGATCCGGACCTCCCGCATTAATCATAGGCTCAATAGTAAATACCATTCCCTCTCTAATCCTAAGCCCTCTTCCCGGCTTTCCGTAGTGAAGAACCTGCGGATCTTCGTGCATTTCTTTTCCTATTCCATGACCTACAAACTCTCTTACAACTGAATATCCGTTGCTTTCGGCATAAGTTTGAATTGCATGTCCTATATCCCCAAGTCTGTTACCTATTTTAGCTTGTTCTATTCCAAGATACATACATTTTCTTGTAACTTCAAGTAAATTATGAGCTTCTTCTGAAACAGTTCCTACTTCATAACTCCATGCGGAATCTGCCAAATATCCGTCTACATTGACAACCATATCAATAGTTATAATATCGCCATCTTTTAATACATACTCTCCGGGAAATCCATGACAAATTTCATCATTTACAGATGCACAAATTGAGTAGGGAAATCCTTCATATCCCTTCTGTTCAGGATATGCTCCTCTATCTTTTAAAAACTCCTCTACGAATCTGTCAAGCTCAATAGTCTTTACTCCCGGCTTAACTCTGTTTCTAAGTTCATGATGAACTTGAGATAGGAGCTTTCCCGCAATAATCATTTTTTGTATTTCTTCTTCAGTTTTTATTATTACCATAACTACATCTCCTTAATAACCTCTGTTAAATCTAAATCATTAACAGCCCAATTGTAAGCTTCCTTATTTATATTAACTGCCCTCTTTAAATCTAAAAGAGCCCCCTCTTTATCACCAAGTCTCGCCTTTGAACATGCCCTATTGTAAAAAAGATTTACACTTTCGGGATTATATTCTATTCCCTCATTTAAAATCTCAATAGCTCTGTTAAAATCTTTAAGTTCAATATAAATTGCAGAGATATTTAGATAAATATAGGGATTTTTTTCCTCGTTCTTAGCCTTAAAATAATATTCAAGCGCAACATTATTATCTCCCAAAGCCTTATATACTACTCCCATATTATAAAGTGCTCTAAAATAATTAGGATTAATTTTAAGACTGCACTCAAAATAATGCTTCGCCATATCATAACACTTTTGTTCTTCATATATACAGCCAATGTCATTATAACTTATATAATCTTCGGAATCTATATCTATACATTTTTTAAAACAGCGAAGGGCTGCATTTTTATCTCCTGTTTTATCATAGCAATGACCAAGATAATAATATGCCCTATCATAATTATCATCATACTCTATTGCAAGTTTATAATACTTGATACTCTCTTCTACACTGCCATTTAAAAAATCATTTGTAAACGCAACTCCATAATACGCACCGCTTCTTGTACTATCAATCTCAATAATTTTTTCAAAACATATTTTAGCACTTAAATACTCTTCAAAAATTAAATATATATCTGAAATTTCAAATAACACATCTATTTTCTTATCAAGTGTTGTGGCAAACTCAAGTGCCTTATTATATGCATTTAAAGCTGATTTTAAGTCATCTTTGCTTACAAAATCATTAGCTATAATAATATAATTGTTATATTTTTCATTAAAATTCAAATACACAGTCAAAATTGACCTCCCTTATCATTATATCAAAAAAAATAAAGTGTGGTATAATTTACTTAATATTTGGAGGTATTAATGAGAAGATTCTTATCATTTAACGATTATTTCAAAGAAAAATTTAATACAAAAATCGCAAAGCTGTCACTTGACATAGGAAGTACATGCCCCAACAGAGACGGAACTTTAAGTTACAGAGGTTGTATATTTTGTTCTGAAAGAGGAAGCGGAGATTTTGCCGGGGATAGATTATTGTCAATAGATAACCAAATAAATCAGCAAAAATATCTCCTTTCTAAAAAATGGAACGCCACAAAATTTATTGCATACTTTCAAAATTTCACAAACACATATGGAAACATAGAATCTCTTGAAAAAATATATACCTACGTAATTAAAAGAGATGATATCATAGGATTATCAATTGCAACAAGAGCTGATTGTCTTGGAGACGATGTTATGGAAATGCTAAAAAGACTAAATGAAAAAACTTTTCTATGGCTTGAAATAGGAATGCAAACTATAAATGAAAATACAATAAACATAATCAATAGAGGATATAGTCATAAAATCTTTGATGAAAATGTTAAAAAATTAAAAAATAATAATATAAAATTTCTGACTCATATAATTTTCGGACTCCCCTATGAAACTAAAGAAGATATGTTAAATACAGTAAAGTATGTCAAAGCTCTACATCCTTTCGGTATAAAATTTCATTCTTTATATATTCAAAATGACTCTGATTTATATAACTATTACTTGGAAAATAAATTTGATATTATATCCAAAGACGATTATATAAATCTTGTTTGTGACAGTATAGAAATATTGCCAAAAGATATTGTAATTCATCGGCTTACGGGAGATGCAGATAAGAAAAAACTGATTGAACCGAAATGGTGTGCCGATAAACTTTCTGTAATATCATCAATAGATAAAGAACTTAAAAATAGAAACTTACCTATAATAATATAAATACAACATAACTTCAATTAAAAAGAGTGAAAGAATAAAACCCTTCACTCTTTAATATTATATTTTTTTACATTTCAATTTAATGCACGAATAGAATTCAGAACCGCAATTACAGTTACTCCCACATCGGCAAAAACCGCTACCCACATAGTAGTAAGTCCCAATGCGCCAAGTATAAGAACTAAAATTTTTACAAATAATGCAAAAAATATATTTTGATAAATTATTTTTTTTGTCTTATTTGAAATTTTAATTGCTGTTGCTATTTTAGAAAGTTCGTCATTCATAATAACAATATCTGCCGCATCAATTGCACTATCAGAACCAATAGTTCCCATAGCTACCCCTATGTCAGCCCTTGAAAGAACAGGCGCATCATTTACTCCATCTCCTACAAACAAAACTTTATTTGTAGCTTTCTTCATAATCTCTTCAAGCTTTTCTACCTTTTCATTAGGAAGCAAATCTCCATAACAGTCGTTAATTCCTATACTGTTTGAAGTTAATTTCGTATTCTCCTCATTATCTCCTGACAGTATAGTTAGATGCATACCAAGTTTTTTAAGTTTTCTTATTTCTTTCCATGCCTCATCCTTAACACTGTCTGAAATAACTATGCTGCCTATGCAGCTCCCCGCTTTTGCAACATACACTACAACTCCGGATTCATGCAAAGTTTCAAACTCTATATTATTCTCCTTCAAAAGTTTTCCGTTACCGACAAAAATTTTATCGCCATTTAATGTATATACTATCCCTTTTCCCGGATACTCATTAAAATCCTCAGCATCTTCAAAATAAGAATTATCTCTCTTTAAAATTGCAGTAGCTATGGGATGAGTAGATGTCCGTTCTGCCGTTACAGCATATTTTAAAATCTCCTTATCAGAAAACTCCCCTACAGGTTTTATATCTGAAATTTCAAAAATACCCTTAGTTATTGTACCTGTTTTATCAAAAACTATATTTGAAACATCACTTAACGCCTCAAGGTAATTTCCACCCTTTACAAAAATTCCATTTTTGGATGCTGAACCAATCCCTGCAAAAACTCCAAGCGGTACCGAAATTACAAATGCACAAGGACAGCTTATTACAAGAAAAATACATGCTCTGAAAAATGCATCATAAAAACTTAAAATTCCCCTTAACGGAAGTATTACAGTAATTAATACAGCAAGTAAAACTACAATCGGAGTATATACTTTTGCAAATTTTGTAATAATTTTTTCTGTTTTAGATTTTCTTACAGCAGAATTCTCTACAAGTTCTAATATTTTAGCAACCGTAGTATTTTCATAATTCTTCTGAACCTCTACCTTCAACGGTCTATCAATATTAATACACCCTGAAATTACTTCATCCCCACTATCTATAAATCTTGGAATTGATTCTCCCGTTATATTTGAAGTATCAAGATTACTATTCCCGTCAATTACAACTCCATCAAGCGGAACTTTTTCTCCTGGTCTTATAAAAATAATATCTCCAATATTTACATCTTTGGGGTCAACCTCTTTTATAATATCTCCAATTAAAACATTTGCATATTCCGCCTTCAATTCAAGTACCTTTGAAATAGAATTTCTTGAATTTTCAAGAGCAATATTCTCAAACAACTGACCAACTTTATAGAACAACATAACAGCAACAGCTTCAGGATACTCTCCGACAACAAATGCACCGATAGATGCAACGCTCATTAAAAATCTTTCATCAAAAACTTCACCTTTTATGACATTTTTAGCTGCAGACACTATAACTTCTTGCCCTAAATATAGATATAAAAGTAAATACACTACAAGTTTAAATACATCCGGAATTTTTAAAATTACAGTTAAAATCAATGCAGCCAAAATTGCTGCAAACTTTAAAAATTCCATCTTATAATCAAAAATACTTATTTTCTTAAGCTCTGTATTTGATTTTTTTAAATCTGCTTTTTCAACAACAACTTCAGGCTCAATTCTGTCCACTATCACCTTAACTTCATTAAAAATAGAATCTCTGTCCGCACTGTCTTCAATAAGTAAATTAAATTTTTCATTTGTGAAATCATAGTTTGCAGATTTAACACCTCCAAGAACGGAAGTAGCCTCTTCTATTTTTTTAGTACAATGTGCACAATTAAGTCCCCTTAAATAAATTATATACTCACTGCAAATTGTCATGTTGTGTTCATGTCCAATATGCTTTAAATGCGTTGAAATATTATTTAAAATTTCAGATGCTGATATATCTTCATGACTCTCAATCACAATTTCGCCATTATCATTATATACTCTATCAATTCCTTCAATTTGATGACTGTGATTTCTTATATCATCACTACAAACTTCACAATCCAAATTCTTTAATTTGTATTTCATATCGGCTCCCTCCTATCAGTATTTGTATACTTGTTTATTTGTTCATATAATTTAATTATATTTTATCTTATTACAAATATCTTGTCAAGAAAAACCATATATTAAAAATAAGTTATTAAATATTTACTACTGAATTAATTTTTAAATATGAATAAAACTATAATTTCAAAAATTTTTTATTCATTTAAAACAATGAAATTTATAAATAATATACTAAATAAAAACTGTAAATATAATTTTTGAAATTAAGCAAATTGAAATGAAGATTTATATAGTTAATGAAAAATAATAGCATAACATTCGTATCATACAAGGATAATTATTAAATCATACAACAAAAAAACCTTATAATTATAAAATTACAAGGTTTTACTTGGTGCACCGTGGAGGATTCGAACCCCTGACCTTCTGGTCCGTAGCCAGACGCTCTATCCAGCTGAGCTAACGGTGCATATATGGAGCGGATGACGAGATTCGAACTCGCGACCCTCGCCTTGGCAAGGCGATGCTCTACCACTGAGCCACATCCGCATATTATTAAATTTAAATGGTGGAGGAGAGTGGATTTGAACCACTGAAAGCTGTGCTAACGGATTTACAGTCCGTCCCCTTTGGCCAACTCGGGAACTCCTCCTTGATTTCTCTTGGAGCTGGTGAGAGGACTTGAACCCCCAACCTACTGATTACAAGTCAGTTGCTCTACCAATTGAGCTACACCAGCACTTCTTTTTCCCTTTTTCTTTGGCGACCTGGATCGGGCTCGAACCGACGACCTCCAGCGTGACAGGCTGGCATTCTAACCAACTGAACTACCAGGCCTCGTTAGAACTCTCTCTTTATTTAAATGGTGGGCACAATAGGGCTCGAACCTATGACCCCCTGCTTGTAAGGCAGATGCTCTCCCAACTGAGCTATGCGCCCATTTATTTTGGTGACCCTGCCGGGAATCGAACCCGGGATACCACCGTGAAAGGGTGGTGTCTTAACCGCTTGACCACAGGGCCTGATTTTTTTGGTAGCGGGAGCAGGATTTGAACCTACGACCTTCGGGTTATGAGCCCGACGAGCTACCGGACTGCTCCATCCCGCGCCATTCTTTTTTTACACCTTTTTTTGGTGCCGAGGACCGGAATCGAACCGGTACGGTGTTTTACCACCGCAGGATTTTAAGTCCTGTGCGTCTGCCAGTTCCGCCACCCCGGCATTTCTGGCTCTCAGGGTGGGACTCGAACCCACAACCTACCGGTTAACAGCCGGTTGCTCCACCATTGAGCTACCTAAGATCATTTGTCGCTTATTTAGCGACTTCTTTTGTTTTTACAATCCGGCAATACCTACTCTCCCGGGCCGTCGCCAGCCAAGTACCATCGGCGTATTGAGCCTTAACTTCTGTGTTCGGTATGGTTACAGGTGTTTCCCTCTTACTTTCGTTACCGGATACCATTTAACTACAAATCTTTCTTCTTTCTTGGTCAAGTCTTCGACCTATTAGTACTCTTTAGCTTAAAACATTGCTGCTCTTACACCTTGAGCCTATCTACCTCGTTTTCTTCAAGGGGTCTTATCTTTTCAGGGGAAATCTCATCTCGAGGGGGGCTTCGTGCTTAGATGCCTTCAGCTCTTATCCCTTCCTAACTTAGCTACTCAGCCGTGCACTTGGCAGTGCAACTGATTCACCAGAGGTTAGTCCATCCCGGTCCTCTCGTACTAAGGACAGCTCCTCTCAAATTTCCTACGCCCACGACGGATAGGGACCGAACTGTCTCACGACGTTCTGAACCCAGCTCGCGTGCCTCTTTAATGGGCGAACAGCCCAACCCTTGGGACCTACTTCAGCCCCAGGATGAGACGAGCCGACATCGAGGTGCCAAACCTCCCCGTCGATGTGGACTCTTGGGGGAGATAAGCCTGTTATCCCCGGGGTAGCTTTTATCCGTTGAGCGATGGCCCTTCCACTCGGTACCACCGGATCACTAAGTCCTAGTTTCCTATCTGCTCGACTTGTTGGTCTCGCAGTTAAGCTCCCTTCTGCCTTTGCACTCTTCGCACGATTTCCGTCCGTGCTGAGGGAACCTTTGAACGCCTCCGTTACTTTTTGGGAGGCGACCGCCCCAGTCAAACTGCCCGACTGACAGTGTCCCTTCCCCTGATTCAAGGGGTTAGGTTAGAATTCTAAGCTTAAAAGAGTGGTATCCCAAGGTTGACTCCACTAATACTGGCGTACTAGCTTCTTTGTCTCCCACCTATCCTGTACATTTAAACTCAAAATCCAATGTCAGCCTACAGTAAAGCTCCACGGGGTCTTTCCGTCCTGTCGTGGGTAAGCGGCATCTTTACCGCTACTACAATTTCACCGGATCCTTTGTTGAGACAGTGCCCAAATCGTTACACCTTTCGTGCGGGTCGGAACTTACCCGACAAGGAATTTCGCTACCTTAGGACCGTTATAGTTACGGCCGCCGTTTACTGGGGCTTCAGTTCTATGCTTCGAATTGCTCCTAACATTTTCCCTTAACCTTCCAGCACCGGGCAGGTGTCAGCTCCTATACTTCGTCTTTCGACTTTGCAGAAACTTATGTTTTTGGTAAACAGTCGCTTGGGCCTTTTTACTGCGGCCCCCTTTTACAGGGGCTCCCCTTCTCGCTAACTTACGGGGTCATTTTGCCGAGTTCCTTAACAAAGGTTCTTCCGCTCGTCTTAGGATTCTCTCCTCTCCTACCTGTGTCGGTTTGCGGTACGGGCGATATGTTACTTGATAGTGGCTTTTCTTGGCAGTGTGGAGTCATATCCTTCTCTACTTGTTTTTCGATCCGCATCACACTTTAGTGTTCTTAGAATAGGGATTTGCCTCTATTCCCACCTTTGTGCTTGCACGCCTCACCAACTGGGCGCTGCTACTATCCTCCTGCGTCCCCACTTACTTTCTTACGCTTCATATCGGTACAGGAATTTCCACCTGTTGTCCATCGACTACGCTTTTCAGCCTCGCCTTAGGTCCCGACTTACCCTGAGTGGACGAGCCTTCCTCAGGAATCCTTAGGTTTTCGACGGGTGAGATTCTCACTCACCTTTCGCTACTCATGCCAGCATTCTCTCTTCTGTAAAATCCACATCGGCTTACGCCTTATGCTTCGTCTCTTACACATTGCTCCTCTACCACTACTTTCGTAGTCCACAGCTTCGGTATATAGTTTAGCCCCGGTTATCTTCGGCGCAGAGTCACTTGACCAGTGAGCTATTACGCACTCTTTGAATGTATGGCTGCTTCTAAGCCAACATCCTGGTTGTCTGAGTAACTCCACATCCTTTCCCACTTAACTATTATTTTGGGACCTTAGCTGGTGGTCTGGGCTGTTTCCCTTTCGACAATGAAGCTCATCCCACATTGTCTGACTCCTTAGTGCTTGATTTGGTATTCGGAGTTTGATACGTATTAGTAATCTTACAGACCCCTCTACGATTCAGTGCTCTACCCCCTCATCATTGATCACTAAAGGCTAGCCCTAAAGCTATTTCGAGGAGAACCAGCTATCTCCGTGTTCGTTTGGCTTTTCACCCCTATCCACAGGTCATCCGATAGCTTTTAAACGCTACCCGGTTCGAGCCTCCATTGAATTTTACTTCAACTTCACTCTGCCCATGGATAGATCACACGGTTTCGGGTCTATGACATCTAACTTTCGCCCTATTAAGACTCGATTTCTCTACGGCTCCGGTACTTTATACTTTAACCTTGCTAGATATCATAACTCGCTGGCCCGTTCTACAAAAAGTACACGATCCTGGCTTTTGCCAGTTTCGCTGCTTGTAAACATTAGGTTTCAGTTTCTATTTCACTCCCCTCCCGGGGTTCTTTTCACCTTTCCCTCACGGTACTTGTTCGCTATCGGTCACCAAGTAGTATTTAGCCTTGGGGGGTGGTCCCCCCATTTTCCCACAAGGTTTCTCGTGTCTCGTGGTACTCTTTTGTGCCGGTATTTCTTCGCCTTCGTTTACAGGACTGTTACCTTCTTTGGTTCATCTTCCCAAATGATTCTACTGGCTATTTATACTTTATGCACGGTTGGGCTCTATCCTGTTCGCTCGCCGCTACTTGGGATATCGAGTTTTCTTTCTTTTCCTCGGGTTACTTAGATGTTTCAGTTCACCCGGTTCGCTTCTTTAAGTTATTTATTCGCTTAAAGATACCTTTTTAAGGTGGGTTTCCCCATTCGGATATCTGTGGGTCGATGGATATTTGCTCCTTACCACAGCTTTTCGCAGCTTGTCACGTCCTTCTTCGCCTCTTGGTGCCTAGGCATTCACCTAATGCTCTTTTTTACTTGACCTTTGTTATATTTATTTCTAAATTTAACTTCTTTTCCAGTGTTCTTGTCTTTTCTTTATTTCTTCTGAAATTTAAGTTTTGACTTTCTTCTAGATTTGTAGTTTTCATGGTTCTTTTAATGATTTTCATCATTACTGGTGGACCTGGGAGGACTCGAACCTCCGACCTCACGCTTATCAGGCGTGCGCTCTAACCACCTGAGCTACAAGTCCATAAATTAATTCAAAACTATATAGTTTTGAATTGGATTTTTTTATATATAATTAATAGTGTAAGAGCTTAGAACCAAGCTCTCTTTGGTTTGTTGTGTGTCCTTCACTTTTGATTACTGCCTTTCCTTTTACAGTCCAACAGTTAATCTCCTTAGAAAGGAGGTGATCCAGCCGCACCTTCCGATACGGCTACCTTGTTACGACTTCACCCCAGTCATTAACCCTACCTTCGACTGCTGCTCCCCTAAGGTTAGCTCACAGGCTTCGGGTATTGCCAACTCCCATGGTGTGACGGGCGGTGTGTACAAGACCCGGGAACGCATTCACCGCAGCATTCTGATCTGCGATTACTAGCAACTCCGACTTCATGTTCTCGAGTTGCAGAGAACAATCCGAACTGAGATCGGCTTTTTGAGATTTGCTTACTTTCACAAGTTTGCTACCCTTTGTTCCGACCATTGTAGCACGTGTGTAGCCCAGGGCATATAGGGCATGATGATTTGACGTCATCCCCACCTTCCTCCGATTTATCATCGGCAGTCCCTTTAGAGTTCCCATCTTTACATGCTGGCAACTAAAGGTAAGGGTTGCGCTCGTTGCGGGACTTAACCCAACATCTCACGACACGAGCTGACGACAACCATGCACCACCTGTATAGCGGTTTCCGAAGAAAAGTATTTATCTCTAAATATGTCCACTATATGTCAAGCCCTGGTAAGGTTCTTCGCGTTGCTTCGAATTAAACCACATGCTCCGCTGCTTGTGCGGGTCCCCGTCAATTCCTTTGAGTTTCATACTTGCGTACGTACTCCCCAGGCGGAGTGCTTATTGTGTTTACTGCGGCACCGAGATTACTCCCGACACCTAGCACTCATCGTTTACAGCGTGGACTACCAGGGTATCTAATCCTGTTTGCTCCCCACGCTTTCGTTCCTCAGCGTCAGTTTGTGTCCAGTAAGTCGCCTTCGCCACCGGTATTCCTCCTAATATCTACGCATTTCACCGCTACACTAGGAATTCCACTTACCTCTCCACATCTCAAGAAAAACAGTTTCAAATGCTTACGAGGGTTAAGCCCTCGCCTTTCACACCTGACTTGCTTTTCCGCCTGCGAACCCTTTACGCCCAGTGATTCCGGACAACGCTAGCCCCCTACGTATTACCGCGGCTGCTGGCACGTAGTTAGCCGGGGCTTCCTCCTATGGTACCGTCATTATCTTCCCATAGGACAGAGCTTTACGATTCGAAAACCTTCTTCGCTCACGCGGCGTCGCTGCATCAGGGTTCCCCCCATTGTGCAATATTCCCCACTGCTGCCTCCCGTAGGAGTTTGGACCGTCTCTCAGTTCCAATGTGGCCGTTCACCCTCTCAGGCCGGCTACTGATCGCTATCTTGGTGAGCCGTTACCTCACCAACTAATTAATCAGACGCGAGTCCATCTTTGACCGCTAAACGCTTTGATTTCCATGTCATGCGACTTGGAAATGTTATTGGGTATTAATCACGGTTTCCCGAGGCTATCCCCATGTCAAAGGCAGGTTACTCACGTGTTACTCACCCGTCCGCCGCTAATCCAAGGTTTCTTTGTCCCGAAGAACTCCAAATCCTTTTCATCGCTCGACTTGCATGTGTTAGGCGCGCCGCCAGCGTTCGTCCTGAGCCAGGATCAAACTCTCAATTGAAATTTGTATCCTTAGCTTTCAGTTTCTTTCACTGACTTTTTCCGCTAAGCTTTTTGCTTTGCTTGTGTTTCTTTCTCTTACACTATTTAATTATCAAGGTTTGCCACTCTTAAAGTAGCTTTAATATTATATAACGCCTTTTGTTCTTTTGTCAAGAACTTTTTTCAGGCTTTTTGTCAACTTACTTCGTCGACTTCATTAGTTTACCATTTGATTTTTCATGTGTCAATATGATTTTTTATAATTCATTCACTATTTTTAAAAGTTCATCATTTGGGCTTATATGATATGCTTTCTTTAAATATTCTTTGTATTCTATATTGCCGATATTAAACAAAAGCATACCTAAATTATAATTTAAAATATAGCTGTCCGCTATTAAATCTATTGCCTGTTTGTAATTTCCCACCGCTAAATTTTCTTCTCCCAACGATATAAGGCATATCGACTTTTGATTATAATAATTTTCTATTTTTTCATTTATTTTAATTGCTTCTTCTATACTGTTTAATGCTTCTGTTTTAAATCCTAAATTATATTGGCATATACTGAACAGATAATATAATTCGTCTTTATTGGGATATAAATCCGAAACTTTTTGAAGTATTTTATATGCCTCCTGAAACTTTCCATAGCTTATATATGTTTGTGATGTTTCAATATTTGCATAATCTTCTAATTCCTGTAAATTATCTCTGACTTCATTTTTTAATACTTCCATATCTTCGGAAGCTGTATTTAAAAATTTTTCAAAGTACAATTTCGATTTGAGATAATTTTTTAATCCTTGATTTATAAAGCCGAGTCTATAATAACAGAGTGAGTTCTTATCATTCACTTTCAGTATATTTTCATATCCGTTTATTATATCTTTTAATAGTTTGGATTTCTCATCGTCTTTCAGTTTGTTTAAGTTTTCGTTATATATTTTTTCGATTATGTTTATCTTCGTAAATTCTACTTCTTCATCATATTCAAGTAATAATTCCGCTGATTTAATATAAATATAACTATCAATATAATTGCTGTTTTTTGATGCCATATAGCTTAAATACATTATATATTCTTTAAGGTTTTTTATTGTAGAGTTAATTATTTTTACATAATCATCACTGTATTTAAAGTCCGGTTCTATTCCGAGCAAATAAACTATAGCTTCATCTATTATTTCTATATTTATATTTTCACCAAGTTCCCCTTTTTTTATTCCTCCTATTAAACTGTTTAAATTAATCGGAAGAGGTGTTTCTGTATCTAATTCTATATTTCCGACTTTAGTTTTAGACTTTAATTCTAAAAATACTATATTCTTCAAGCTATCTTTTACTATTTTTTCTAAATCCATTATATTTCACCCATATATTGTCTTTTTCTCATTGTACTTCTACTAAGTATGTTAAATAGAGCTCCTCTGAAAATAACATATACCGCTGTAAGAAATGATGAGCCTACAAACTTAAAAATATTTGCAGCATTAAATTTTATTCCCGTCAACAATGATATAGGGTTATATAGTAGAGTCAGTGTATCATATTTTCCTACTGCCAAATAAATTACTCCCAAATAAATGAATAACGGAACTAACCAGTGTAATGCATTGTCTTTCATAAATTCTAAACTATAGCTATAAGCTGATATATATGATTCTCCTCTAATATATACCGCTTCACTTATCGGATTTAATAAAATAAAAATTACAAACGATAATATAAAGTACAAGTCACCGACAAATGATGTAATGTAAGATATCAGTATCATTATAAAATACACTGAATATATTTGCCTGAAATTTTTTGTAAAAGTATTTCCTATATTATTAAATCGTATTCTATTATAGCTGTTTATATCCGAAAGAAATTCAAAATAACTTGACATTATTAATGAATATAATACAGGAGCTAAAAATCCCATAATATATGTATTTCCCAATAGCGTTGTTGTGAACATACCGAATATTATCGTAGATGCAAATATCAACAGCCCATATATCATCGGAAATAATAACACTACCGGATTTTTCTTTATTCTTATTTCGGTTTCTTTAATCGCCTTTAAATAAACCATTTTTAAATCGTCCATATAATTCATTTAATCACCTCTATTATTATTGACTACTTTACATTATAAATAAAATCAAAAATTTTTTCCAGCTAATATAATTATATTAAAGAAAGTATTTGAGAAAATTGTAAATAAATACTATACTTATATATATGCTTAGGAGGTAATGATGAAATTTAATTTTAAAAAGAAATTTTTATGTTTGCTTTTCTCGTTAATTATAATACTGTTGCCAAATTCAAATGTATTTGCAAAACAGGGCTTTACGGAAACTATAAGTCCGGGAGTTGTCAGAGAAGAGCACATCGTAGATTATGACGGCAAAAGCACTGTTATAAATTTATTAAAGTGCGATTTGACTAATCCGTACTTAAATCTTTCAGTTGTCGCAGGTAAGGGAAAATATACTAAAAGAGCAACTGTATCTGAAATGGCAAACGCAACAGATGCAACTGCACTTGTAAATGGTGATTTTTTTAATATGATACTTCAAGGTTCGCCTGAAGGCCCGTCAATTATAGAAGGAAAGCTGCAAAGCTCACCTTGTGTATATACAGGACTGTATTCTCTCGGTATTACATCAGATAATACCGCTATGATTGAACAAATTTCATTTAGCGGAAAAGTAACTGCTCCAAATGGAAAATCATATCCAATTGACGGACTTAACAAATCATATTATTGGTATGAACCTACAAACGAATATTCTCATCAAAATAAAATTCAGCTATACAATGATTTTTGGGCTTCAAAATCAAGAGGAGACAAAAAAAATACTGAAATATTAGTAAATTCCGATGGAGTAATTGAAAAAATAAGTGAAAGTAAAAATTTTGACTTTAGCGTACCGGATGGAAAATATATACTTCAAGTGGAAGGTAAAGCTTACGAATTTATAAAGTCAAACGTAAAAATCGGCGATAAAATAAATATTGAATATGCAATAACTCCGGATAAAGATTTTAAATTTCTGATAGGAGGACACGCACTGTTAGTAGATAATGGTGAAGTTGTAAAATATACTAAAGATATAAACGTACTTGGTGGAGTTAGAGCAAGAACAGCCGCAGGTATATCTCAAGATGGAAAAACTCTATATATTGCATCTGCCGAAGGTAGAACAAAAAGAAGTTCAGGATTAAAACTATCTCAATTATCAGATTTTATGAAATCTATCGGAGCTTACAAAGCACTTAATTTAGATGGCGGAGGATCTACTGCAATGGTTCTTAAAAATCTTGGAGAATTTGAAAGAACAAGAGTTATAAATCCGGAACGAAACGCAGGAGAAAGAAAAGTTGTAAGCGGTATTGGAATTTTCAACACTGCTCCTGATTCAAACGTAGTTGCGGGAGTTAAAATAAAAGGTCCTAACATAATGGTAGTTGGCGAAAGTGCAGAATTCGGACTCGGTGGTGCTTGGAATGAAAATCTGAAACCGATAAAAACTGATAATTTAAAATATTCTTTACTCGGTATGAATCAGGAAGACGGAACTTGGAATGAAAACTTATTTTTGGCACTTGTTCCCGGTGAAATTAATCTGATTTTATCCACTGAAGAAGGTATATCTGCAACAAAAAAAATCGAAGTCAAAGATTTTAACTATATCGAAAAATTAATAGTCAGTACAGATAAAAAAAGAATTGCTGAAAATGAGACGTTAAATGTAACCACTAAAGCAATACTCAAAAATAAGAAAGAAGTTATTTTAAGTCCGAGAGTTTTAGCATATGCTTTAGATGGGTTTAACGGAGAATTTGATCAAAACGGAAACTTAAAAATTCTTTCATTTAACGGAAAAGCTGTATCGGACATAATTGTAAATGCAGGAAGTATAAGTTCCGTTGCAAAGATCTATGATCACAGTGCAAAACTCATCAAAATGAATATAGACAAAAAATCCTATATGATAAATGAAGAAAATAAAACAATGGATTCAGCTCCATTTATTAAAAATGACAGAACCTTTGTACCTGTTAGATTTATAGTTGAAGGCTTTGGAGGAGATATATCTTATGACGAAACTGCAAAAACAGTAAATATCTTATATGCTGATAAGAATATAAGCATACCGTTAAATGAAAAATATATATCTATAAATGGTAATAACCAGGAAATAGATGCGGCAGCTTTTATAAAAGACGGAAGAACTTTTGTACCAATCAGGTTTATTGCAGAAGCGCTTGGAATGGATGTGTCCTATGAAGGAAGCTCAAAAACAATTTCAATACTTGAAATTCCAAACAATGCTCAAGATGTTATTCCTCAAACTCAACCTGAAAATGTAGAACATCCTAAAACAAACTCGAATAAAAATACTGTAAATAAAAATCAAAACAGTACAGTTCCAAACTAAAATAATTAAAACAAAAAATCCTTTTATTAGATTAAATCTAATAAAAGGATTTTTTAATTTATTATTACATTTTTTCAGGTGCTGCAACACCAATTAAATTAAGTCCTTCTTTTATTACTGTTTTAACTGCATAACAAAGCATAAGTCTTGCATTCTTAAGTTCTTCATCTTCAACTATAACTTGAGTTGAATTATAATATTTATTAAATAGCTTAGCAAGTTCAACTACATATCTTGTAATGAAGTATGGTTCATATTTCTCATGTGCATCAATTACAACATCTGTAAATTTATAAATTGTTCTAAGCAGATTTAATTCTTCATCTAATGTCAATAATGATGCATTAAATTTATTTTCTTTGTCGAAGTTTCCCTTTTCAAGCAAAGAACAAATTCTCGCATGAACATATTGAACATAAGGACCTGTTTCTCCCTCAAATGTCAATGTTTTATCCCAGTCGAAAACATAATCTTTAATTCTTTGATTAAATAACTCTTGGAACTTAACTGCGCCGATTCCAACTTGTGCTGCAAGTTCTTCTTTGTTTTCAATCTTTTCTCCTCTTTGTTTTTCTCTCTCTGTAAGAATTTCTAAAACTTTATCTTTTGCTTTATTTAAAACATCTTCAAGATATACAACTCTTCCCTTTCTTGTTGAAAGTGTTCCTTCTTCAAGTGACACCATACCAAATGGCACATGGACTACTTCATCCGACCAATCATATCCCATTTCGGCAAGAACTGCCTTCAATTGTTGGAAATGAAGAATTTGTTGCGAACCTACAACATATATATTTCTTTTCGGATGATATGTTTCATGTCTATAATGTGCCGCCGCTATATCTCTTGTAATATAAATAGTGGAACCATCTGATTTTATAATCAAGGATGGTGGAAGATTATATTTTTCAAGATCCACTATTTGTGCTCCGTCAGATAATTTTAATGCTCCGCTGTTTTTTAACATCTCAACTTCTCCCGGCATTTTATCTGAATAAAAACTTTCTCCATTAAATGAATCATAATGCACATCTAACATATTATATACTTTGTTAAACTCATCAAGAGATATTTCTCTTATCCACTCCCAAAGCTTATAAGCTTCCTCATTTCCGTTTTCAAGCTCATTAAACCAGTGTCTGCATTCATCTTTAAGTGCAGGGTCGGCTTCCGCCTCCGCATTTATCTTTACATATAATTTTAAAAGTTCAGGAATCGGATCATTCTTTATTACTTCCTTATCTCCCCATTTTTTAATTGCCACAATTAACATTCCAAATTGGGTTCCATAATCTCCAAGATGATTTATTGCAATTGTATTATAACCTAAAAATGCATAAATTCTCTTTAAAGAATCTCCTATTATTGTCGATCTTATGTGTCCTATATGGAACGGTTTTGCAATATTCGGAGATGAATATTCAACTACTACGTTTTCTCCTTTTCCTATTCCCGGTTTTCCATAATCCTCATTCTTTTCAGATACTTCTCTAAGAACAGTTTCCGCCAATTCTTTTTTATTTATAAAAAAGTTTATATATGCAGATTTTGATTCAACTTTTTCAAAATATTCACTATTAATAGAGCCTGCTATTTCACCTGCTATTATTGCTGGATTCTTTTTATACACCTTCGCAAGAGAAAATACCGGAAATGCAAAATCTCCCATTTCATAATTCGGTGGAGTTTCAATCGCATTTCTGATTTCTACTTCTGAAAGTTCAGGAATTTTTCCATCTAATATCTTTACAATTTCGTCTTTAAAATTAATCATAGCTACTCCTCTTTGTTTTATATTTTTTATTATTTCTATATTTGTTATATTATACACTACTTACTTCAATTCTACAATGGTAACTCCCATTCCTCCTTCATTATATGCACTATCTGTTGCAGATTTTACATATTTATTCTTTTTGAGATATGCTCTTAACTTTTCTCTCAAAACTCCGGAACCTTTTCCATGTATTATTCTGATAGTTTTAAGTCCGGACAAATACGCATCATCAATATATTTTTCAACTATTATTTTTGCCTCGTCAAAATTTTCTCCTCTTACATCTATTTCAGATTTGATAAGCTTTGATTTCCTGTCTATTATCTTTTTTGTCTTTGTCTTTTGAACGGTATCATTTTCATTAGAATATACAAGCGTATTTTTAGGGAGCTTCATCTTCATCATTCCCATTTGCACTAATACATTTCCGTCCGCATCAGGTAATTCAAGAACTACTCCATCCGCACTTAATGATATTGAACGTATGCTGTCTCCTATTTTTAAATCTTTAACAGGATTTTTTACCTTTTCAATTTTTACCTTTTTGACATTGTTTGCAACATCTCTTAAATTATCTCTTAATACATCTTGAGCTTGTTGTAACTTTCTTGCCTGTTCTACACTTAGCTCCTCTTTAATAGAATATATTTCATCTAAGACAAGCTCTATATTTTCTTTAGTACGGGACAATAAATTTCTTGCCTCATCTTTTGCATCTGATATTACTTTTTCTCTGCTGTTTCTGATTTTTTCAAGTTCCCGCTCAAGTTTTTTATTGTGCTCTTCAAGTTTTCTCTGTTCTATTTCAGCTTTTTGTTTATGCTCTTCTATCTTACTTCTGTCTTCTTCAATAGATCTTAAAACTTCCTCAAATTCAATATTATCTTCACTTATAAGTTCTCTCGCTTCATCAATTATCTCATCTGAAAGTCCGAGTCTTTTCGAAATTTCAAATGCATTTGACTTACCGGGCACTCCTATCAGTAATTTGTATGTCGGAGAAAGTGTATCTACGTTAAACTCCATAGAAGCATTTGCTACTCCGTCCACTGTAAGAGCATATATTTTAAGTTGATTATAATGCGTTGTTGAAACTGTCCGTATATTTTTTTTCAACATATAATCCATAATCGCTCTTGCAAGAGCAGCCCCTTCTGTCGGATCTGTTCCTGCCCCGAGTTCATCAAATAAAACTAAGCTTTTCTCTGTTGCCCTTTCTAATATTTCAACTATATTTACCATGTGAGATGAAAAAGTTGACAGTGATTGTTCTATACTTTGTTCATCTCCTATATCTGCAAGAACTTCATCAAAAATTCCTATTTCCGAGTTTTCCTGTGCGGGTATGTGAAGTCCATATTGCGACATTAATGTAAGCAGTCCCAAAGTTTTTAAGGTTACAGTTTTTCCTCCCGTATTTGGTCCTGTTATTATAAGAGATGTAAATTCATCTCCCAAGTAAATATATATGGGAACTATTTTTTTTACATTTAATAACGGATGTCTTGCAGCCTTTAAATTTATATAACCTCTGTCATTTAGCATAGGTCTGCTTGCATTTTGATCGAGAGATAATTTCCCTTTTGCAAATATAAAATCTATTTCCTTTAAAATATCTTCATTAGCTGCAATCTCATAACTGACACCGGCAACCATATTTGACAATTCCTGTAAAATTCTCTCTATCTCTTCTCTTTCCTCGGATATTAATGTCTTTAGCTCATTATTATAATTTACAACCGCCATCGGTTCAATATAGACAGTCTGTCCGCTTGAACTCATATCGTGTATTAGTCCCTTTACTTTAGATTTATTCTCTTGCTTTACCGGAACTACATATCTTCCCTCTCTAATTGTTATTATAGAATCCTGAAGGTATTTTTTATCAGATTCACTTGTAACTATTGAATTTAATTTATCTCTTATAGCATCCTTTTTCTTTACTATTTGTCTTCGTATAGATGCCAACTTGGATGATGCCGCATCCGAAATTTCATTTTCAGATATTATGGCATTATTTATTGCATCTTCAATGTTTTTAAAACTGCTGAGACCTTCACCAAGTCCTTGAAGTATCGGATAGTTTCCGTCTTTGCTGTCTATATTAAAATAATTTTTTAAATATCTTGATACTCTTAAAAAATCAGAAACGCTCAATAACGTTGCAGCGCTCAAACTTCCTCCTATGCTAACTCTTCGCATATAATCTTTCATTGCGCTGATTCCGAAAAGTGGAGGTTCTCCTTTTTTTACTATTAGATTAACTGCTTCGGATGTTTCATCAAGCCTTCTGTTTATTTCATTTATATCAGTAGAAATATCTGTTTCAGATGCCATTTCTCTGGCTATATCAGAAACAATTATATTTTTCAGCTTTTCAATTACCTTATCAAACTCAAGAATTCGCTTAGATTTTTCAAACAGATTGCCCATTTAAAATCCCCCTGTTATAATGTCCGTTTGTAACTGCTCCATATTTTTTCACTAATTTATCCTTTAATATATCTGAATTAAAACTTTTACCGTTTAAAATATCACTATATAAATTAACAGATTCATCTATATCTTCTCTTAAATTTAATTTATAATTCTCTATTCCCATAGACATATAATTTTTTACTTTTTCTGCAAGCATTATAGGATGACAATTGAAAATTTGTGAAGTCTCTCTATCTCTTTCAACCAAAAATTTTTCTCCTCTACCATCTTTTAGATAAAATCCTCTGCTGTATTTACATTTCATACAATTTTTAGTATCTTTACAATTCAGCTCAACAGACATCGGACAATGAACCATGGTCATAACCGGAATTAATCCATGAGATATAACTTCTATTTTGTCCGCAAAATTTTTAGAGATAACTTTGATTTGTCTATTATTTAATTCCGGACTCAAGATAACTCTATCAAATCCCATCTCAAGAAGACATTTTACACTATAACTGTTGAAAGCATTTAATCCGATATCTGCAACCTTCACTATATCAATTCCGTTTAAAAGTGAAATTTGTGATAAATTATTTAATAACACTTCATCAAATAAATGAAAATTGTTTTTTAAAATATCAAAACTCTCAACAAGCTGTTTTGAATTTTGAAATTTTTTAAATACAGCACTTAACATTATATTTTTCTCTTTTAGATAACTGATAACATCATCTGTAATTTTATCTATCGGAAAATATATTTTATTTACCTTTTTTTCATTTAAAGATTTTAAATCATCTAAATTATTTATTTCAACATTAAGCTTAGCTTTTGAACGCTTTACTTTTCTATCTATGTTGAAGATAGAATTGTCCACAAAAATTCCTGCTCTGTCCCTTTTTATGAATAACCTGTCCAATTTCTCAATTGCAGCTCTTCTAAGTTCATTTATAGCGGACATTGGCATAAATATATTTTCATCAAATATAATATTTATCAATCCCGCCTTATAAATCGTTGAACCGAGTTTAGATAAATTTTCTCTGATTCTCTCTTCATCTAATGCTCTATTTTGAGCCTTTTGAACTAAAGTATCAATTTCTTCTCTAACTACGAAACCGTCACATTCCATTTCAATAACCGGTTTCTTATCTATTCTGAACTCCGCTCTTATATTTACGATTCTATATGATGCGGATTCATTCAGTTTAAAATTTATTGAATCTAACAACTCTTTTGATGACGCCTTATATATTTTAGAACCGACTATTATTTTCTTGTCCGTTTTAAATTTATATTCTTTCAAATTTCCGCTATTAAAATCAGACTTTAATCCGATGCTGTTTCCGTTGTAATTAAACTCCAACCCATCTCCTATATTTACTTTATCATTCAGCAATAAAATATAAGTTGATTTTGTCTTTGAAATTACTTCTCCTATCAAAACTCCTCTATTATCAGGTCTGTCATAAGAAATAAAATCTCTTCCGAAATCTCCGTTAAATAAGCCGTTCGTAAATCCCCTATTAAAAATTTGCTTGACATTATTTTTATCTTCCGAATTAACTTCATCCTCAATTGCTTTTTTATAGCTTGAAACAATCTGATATACATACTCAGGTTTTTTCATTCTTCCTTCGATTTTCAAAGAATATATTCCCCTGTCAATGAGTTGTTTAACAGATGATATTGTATTTAAATCTTTAGGTGAAATTAAATATTTCTCATCTGCCACTTTATTAAAAGCCAAATCTAATATTTCGTACTTCTTTCTGCAAGGCTGAGCACAATCTCCTCTGTTTCCTGAACGTGCACCTATCATAGAACTCATAAGACATTCACCCGAAAAGCAAACACACAATGCCCCGTGAACAAAACCTTCTATATCCAAATCGGTCTGTTCTTTTATCAATTCTATTTCACTAAGTTCAGTTTCTCTTGCAAGAACAACACGTTTAAAACCAAAAGCTTCGACTGTTTTTGCTCCATACAAATTATTTATTGCCATCTGCGTACTGGCATGAATTTCTATGCCCTTAAAAAGTTTTCTTGCAAGAAGTGAAAATCCTAAATCTTGTACTATTATTGCATCTACTCCTATTTTATATAGATATTCCGTAAATTTTATTGCCTCTATCATCTCGGTATCATCTATTAAAATATTTATAGTTACATATATTTTTACATTCCTTAAATGAGCATATTCTACAGCCTTTTTTAAATCTTCATTCGAAAAATTGTGTGCTTTGGATCTTGCACTGAACTTTTCTCCTCCCAAATATACTGCATTACACCCCGCCTTAACTCCTGCTTCTAATGCTTCAAAGCTTCCTGCAGGTGCCAAGATTTCATAATTATTTTTATTCATTCAAATTCTCAATTTCTCTATTTAAATCCATTATTCTCTTTTGAGAATCATAAATTTGTTGCTCTAACACATTCTTTTCATCTTTAAGCTCATTTATAACAGCAAGCATTTCTTCAATTTTCTTATTTTTATTCAACGCTTCACTTCTAAGTTCTGTATTATCCTCTTCAAGAGATTTTATTTTATCTCTCAGTTTTGAAATATTATTTTTAAAATCCTGCTCGTCTAACAAGTGTTTAAGATTTTCTTCTCTAAGTTGCTCAAGTTCATCTAAACTGTTTTTATACGCATCATCATCTTCTTTTATAATTTGGAGCAATTCATATTCTTTTTTCATTTTTTCTTTTTCATCTAATAGATTAAGAGCAAGAAGAATTAAGTTTTGATTTTGATTTAACTTAAAATTTGAACTTCTCATATTATTTATTCTATTGTTTAAATCATTTGCAAGCTCTTTAATATACTCTTCATCATCATTCCCTATAATATGAAAATTCATATCGTCAATTTGAACTTTTATTCTCTTTTTATCCATGACTACCTCCTAAATTAAATAAAAGAATCAATGAAATTTAAGTTTTCATTGATTCTCAATCAATTAAGCTCTGAGATTTGCACCATACTCTTTACTTAAATCATCTACAACTTTTGAAACTATATCATTTACTTCTTTATCTACAAGCGTTCTGTCATTTGCTCTAAATGTCATTGAAAATGCAATGGATTTTTTTCCGGATTCAATATTTTCACCGGTATAGACATCAAACACCTTAAATTCTTCAAGTAATTTCTTTCCATGTTTTCTGGCTATTAACTCAATTTCTCCGGCATCTATATCTCTATCGATTACAACCGCTAAATCTCTTCTCATTGCAGGATACTTAGGAAGTTCTCTGAATTTATAATTTTCAATGCTATTTTCTAAAAGTTTTTCAAATTCAATTTCTGCAACATAGCATTTTTTCTTCAACTCATAATTTTTAGCTACCAATGGATGAACTTCTCCAAATACTCCGATATATTTTCCATCAACATAAATTTCGGCGCTTCTGCCCGGATGTAAATAATTTATATTCGCTCTTTTATATTCAAGGTTCAAAATACCTACTTGCCACAACGCTCTTCTAATGCTTTCCTTTAAAAAGTAAAAATCTCCCATATCATAAAATCCCATAGAAAGTTTTAACTCTTCTCTCGGAAGCCCTTCTCCTTGAGGTATAAATGTATTGCCGAATTCAAATCCTGCAACATACTCATTTCCTCTATGTTCATTCTTCGAAAGCACTTCTAACATATTGGAAACTAATGTAGTTCTCATAATACTATATTCTTCGCCCAAAGGATTAATTATTTTTACAACTTTTCTCTTATCATCAGTTTCATCTAACATAAGCTTGTCAAAGTTTGACGGGCTTACAAATGAATACGTCATAAATTCACTATACCCTATGCTGAGTAAAACTTTTTTTATTCTATCCTCTAAATTTCTAAGCTCAGATCTTCCGCCAACTGTAAGCGAACCTTCAAGCGGCTTCGGAATTATATTATGATAACCGTAAATTCTTGCAACTTCTTCAATTAAATCTTCTTCAATTTCAATATCAAGTCTAAATGTAGGAATATGTGCTGTAATCACTTCTCCGTTAATATCCGTATTAATTTGAAGTCTGTTCAATAAACCCGCTATTTCTTCCGCACTCAGCTCAAATCCTATTAATCTGTTACACTTTTCAACTCTTAAATTTAAGTCTGTTATATCTCTAACTTTTCTATAATTGTCAATAGAACCTTTTACGACTTGTGCCGCATTAATTTTCTCAGCTAATTGGCAAACTCTATCAACTGCAATTTTAGGAGCATTTATGTCTATTCCCTTTTCAAATCTTGCAGATGCCTCAGAGCGAAGTTGCAATCTCTTTGATGTTTTTCTTATACTGTCAGCGTCGAAATTTGCTCCTTCAAGTAATACATTAACCGTATTATCCTTAATTTCAGAATCAAATCCTCCCATTATTCCTGCAAGACCTATTGCTCTTTTACCGTCTGCTATTACTATATCCTTTTCTTCTAAAAGTCTGTCCTCATCATCTAATGTCTTTATAACCTCGCCGTTTTTTGCCTGTCTTACGACAATTTTTTTATCGTGTAAATCATCAAGGTCATAAGCATGCAACGGTTGCCCATATTCAAGCATAACAAAATTTGTAAGGTCGACTATATTATTTACAGGTCTTACACCTGCGGATACAAGATAATTTTGTAACCACAACGGTGATGTTTCTATCTTGACATTTTTTAAAACTCTCGCATAAAATCTGTCACAATTTTCAGTTTCAATATCGACCGTATTAAAATAATCCGCTATATCATCAACTTCATTTAATATATCAATTTCAGGTTCCGATAACTCCATATCAAAAGTCGCGGCAGTTTCTCTTGCCATTCCTATAATGCTCAAACAATCAGGTCTGTTTGGAGTAATTTCTATCTCTATTATTTCCTTGTCAAGGTCAAGAACCGAAATTGCACTCTTGCCTATTTCCGTACCTTCAGGAAATAGAAAAATTCCATCTTTTGCCTCTTTTGAAATTACACTGTTATCGTATCCAAGTTCACCTAAAGAGCAAAGCATACCATAAGACTCAACGCCTCTGAGTTTTCCCTTGCTTATCTTAACTCCGCCGCTCAAATGTGCCCCTACAAGAGCTACCGGAACTACCGCTCCTTCATATACATTTTTTGCTCCTGTTACAATCTGAAGTATTTCAGTTCCGACATTAACAGAACAAACTACAAGTTTTTCCGCATCCGGATGTTTTTCTATCTTCTCAATTTTTCCCACTACAACTTTGCTTAAATTTTCAGCTCTATTCTCAATAGATTCAACATGAGAACCGGTCGCTGTTATCTCATCTGCAATAATTTTTACATCTTTATCTATATTTACATAATCTCTAAGCCATTTTACCGGTAATAACATTTTAACCCCCTAAAATTGATTTAAGAATCTATTGTCATTGTCAAACAACATTCTTATATCACTTATTCCGTATTTAACCATCGCAATTCTATCTATTCCCATTCCAAAGGCAAATCCGCTGTAAACCTCAGGATCTATTCCGCAATTTCTAAGAACATTAGGGTGAACCATTCCGCATCCTAAAAGCTCCATACTCCATCCTGTATGATTACATGCAGAACATCCCTTTCCGCCACATACAGTACAAGTTACATCAACTTCTGCACTTGGTTCTGTAAACGGAAAATAGTGAGGTCTGAATCTTGTCTTCATATCATCTCCAAAAAGGGTCTTTACAAAAATATTCAAAGTTTCAAAAAGATTTGCAAGCGAAATATTTTTATCCACTATAAGCCCCTCTAATTGATGAAACATCGGTGAATGAGTAGCATCAACCTCATCAGATCTGAATACTCTACCTGAACATACCATTCTGAGCGGCGCACCGTATTCCTTCATCGCTCTAATTTGAACCGGGGACGTTTGAGTTCTCAAAAGTGTATTTTCATTTATATAGAAAGTGTCGCTCAAATCCCTTGACGGATGATTTTTGGGAGCATTTAACAAGTCAAAATTATTCTCTACAGACTCCACTTCAGGTCCGTCATACACTCTAAATCCCATCTTTATAAATAAATCTTCAAGTTCTTCTAAAGTTTTTATAAGAGGATGTTCATGTCCGACTATTAACTTGTCACTATTAAGAGTAATATCCACTCTTTCTTCTATGAGCTTCTTCTCCAACAATACTTTATTTAATTCACTTGTTTTTTTATTTAATTCACTTTCAATTTCAGCTCTTACTTCATTTGCAAGAGCTCCCATAACAGGTCTTTCTTCTGCAGAAAGTTTTCCCATTTCACGAAGTACAAGTGTCAACTCTCCTTTTTTCCCTAAATATGACACTCTTATATTCTCTATTTCTTTAACATCTAAAGCAAGCTTTAAATTTTCTAATGCTCTTCTTTTAATATCTAAAATTTGTTCTTTCATCTTATCCTCCCGAGTCCTCATTCATAAGAGTATTATAGCATTAAGTCTCTACATTATCAATGTTAGAGCTGTATTGTCTTTACTCATTAAAAATTATTATTTATTTAATTCATAATTTATTCTTGATAAAATTCAATTCATATGTTATCATAATTAAGAAGTTATGGCGACATAGCCAAGTGGTAAGGCACGGGTCTGCAACACCCTTATCACCAGTTCAAATCTGGTTGTCGCCTCCATAAAAAGAGTTGAGATTTAAATCTCAACTCTTTTTTAATACCATTGATACAAAAAAGTGCATTAGAAATTTCTAATGCACTTTTTTAAATCTAATTAAAATTTAATACAGGAACATTGTTGTTGGTATAACTGCTTGCAGGCGTTAATTCATAATTTTCGTTTCTTAAAAACTGAACATTAGCTCCATTTCCTATATCTCCATTTTGATCAACTGTTCCCATCATCCTGATTACAGCAAGTCTATTTAATGTATTTGAAGTTCCGATAGAAATTTCCTTTTCAGAACCCAATTTTAAATAAGGATTATTTGATTCTATTATTCTTACAGTATAAATTGTATTGTAAAGTGCCCCGCCAAAAGCGTTGTCATTTTTAACCGATATGACTTGAGCTACTGCATCAAAGCTTGCCTTAGGATCTATTATTTCAATTGCCCTTATATAGTTTCCGTTAACTTCAGCTCGCACATATTGATTATAAAGGGTATTTTGATTTAATGATAAATATCCTCCGGTTGCAACTTTCAATCCTGTATTTTTATCCGTATACAATGTCAAATCCTTATTTGCAGTTCTGATAACAACTTCTAAATCAGGAGTTACCTGATTTTCATATGAATATCTCGGTCTAACATTTATAACTCTTCCCGTTTCAATATTTTGACTTTGATTTTGGTTGGTTCTGACTGCAATTTTATAATTTGTAGTGAAAGTAACATTTTGTCCTATTCTAAGATCTGTGAAAATACTGCTGAAATTAGAAGTTTGATTTTCATAGAAAGTATATTCCTTTCCATCTGCAAGTCTTAAAACTATATTGCTCTTTGTTGTGGAAGTAGCTGAATTAATTTTTGTTATATATCCTGTAACTGATCCGGTCTTAGGATATGCAACAGCCTCTGTTACCTTTCCTGAAGAATCCGTCTTAAATTCGACAAGCTCATCAAATGAAAGTTTTTCAGGTTTTATTTCATATCCAAGCTCATAAATTTTAGCTCCGTTTGCAAGAGTAAACATAGCATTGTCAGTAGTGTTAAACATATCAGCTTTTGTAGTGTCAACACTTGAATCATTTGTTCTATATTTAGCTGTAAATCCTGTTATATGTGTGTTTGTAACATATCCGATCAAGTTTTTAGCGCTATTTATTACTTCAACTGTTTTTGCAATTCCCGTTACTGTGGAATCTGTTCCTGTAACATAAGTTATCTTAACTTCCTGTTCAGGCTTAATATCTTTAAATGTTGCTGCTTGTCCGTTAATCTTATATGTTGTACTTGCATTTACTCTAAATTGAGATCTCTTGGAATCTTTTTCTATGATTACAGTATCGAGATTGTTAAGAGTAGTTGCAAGAACCACTTTTCCCGTTGCTGTTAATGTTTGTGTATTTAAAGACTCAGATTTTGCATAATCATAAGATAATTTTGTTATCTTAGCCATTTCAGATCTTCTGATATATCTCTTTCCTTCAAATTTTCCATCAGAACCTGTTGATGAAAATATGTTTTCTTTAACTAAAGATGCTAAATATCCTCTTGTACTTGTCGGAATATCATCCTTATCAGTATGTTTTAATAAAGATTCATCTCCCTTAGCTGATAGTTTAAGTGCTCTTGCATAATATACCGCTATCGTATTTCTATTAGGATAAACTAAATCTTTTTCTTTAACTCCCTTAGAAAGAAATCCGTTTTGCTTAGCTTCTTTAAGAGTGTCTGTTGTTATTATGCTTCTGTCAATAGAAATGGCAATTGCCTCCTTAGCCCAAGATGCAACCCCGCTTTTTTCTATATCGGAGCCATATTTTTCAACAGCCTTATTAATTTCATCTCTTGTAGGATTTATTATTCCCTTTATAAGCTGATGTACTTCCTCAAAACTTACCGCTTTGTCAGGTTCATAATTTCCGTTTGGATAGCCCTCAATTATTCCCTTATCACTCAATTCGTCTATATAACTGTAAGCCCATCCATAAGGACCGTTTTTCTTTACATCCTTAAATTCTTTGGCAAGAACAATATTCGGTACCAACATAACAGTACATAGTCCAATTGTAAGTGCCTTAACTATTCTCTTGTTCATTTTACATAACCTCCATTAGTTAATACACCTACATTATATCACATTAACCTCTAAAATCGTGTTACAAGTTTATTGCAAAATTTATATTTATCATACAATTTTATAGTTTTATTTTACTATTTTGTACTATTTGATGTATAATAAATTTAAGGAGGGATACTATGCGTTATTTACCCGTTAATTACGATACTAAAAATAAAAATGTACTTATATTGGGCGGCGGACTTCTTGCCCTTTCAAAAATTAAAGAATTATTAAACACAGAATTTAAAATTTATGTAATAGCAGACAGTTTTGTAGATGAAATTAAAAAATTGGCACAAACTAACAGTGACAGACTTTTTACAAAAGAAGAAAAACTCACTGAAAATTTTATTTTCTTTGCCTATGACTATTTATTGATAGCTACCAACAATTTTGAACTTAATGCAGCATTTGAAAAACGTGCTCAAAAATCAAAAATACTCTATGAAAGATGCGATATAACATCAGAATCGACTATGCTTTTAAATAAGGTTATAGAAAAAGACGGTTTGACAGTCGGAATATCAAGCAGTAAATTAAATCCGACTATAACCGGTATCTTATATGAAGACATCTCTGCTATGCTTGAAAAATACAGCAGTGAAAAAATCAAAATTCTAAACAAAATAAGGACGGAATTAATCAGAAAGAATTCTCCCAATACTGACGAAATAATAAGAGAATTATATGATAAAGAAAAACTTACATTAGATACCTATTTAAAAAATCTAAATTATAAGCCTGAACAGGTTTCTGAAAATACTGAGAATAAAAAAGAAACTGCAAATGAAATTACAGATGAAAATATAGAAGATATTGAAATTAAAGAAGTTGAAAAAACTGAAGTTACAGAAGTTTTAGATACAGATAAATCCGAAACGGAGTAATTGAATAAAATAATTTTAAAATACTGTAAAATTTTAATATGTAAGATAATATAAACTATGCAATGCATAGTTTATATTTGATTTATTTTAAACTTATAGTATAATCTAATTAGAATTTTTTCTAAATAGGTGATAATATGTTAAAAATCGAAAACTTAGTTAAAAAATATGGAAATAAAGAAATTTTACATGGAATAAACTTAGAAATAGAATCCGGAGATATATTTGGATTTATCGGCAAAAACGGTGCCGGAAAAACAACTACTATAAAATGTGTTGTCGGACTCATCGAATACGATAGCGGAAATATTCTTATAAACGGAATGGACAACTTGGAAAATTCTCTTGAATGCAAAAAAATAACCGCTTATATTCCGGATAATCCCGAACTCTATGAATTTATGAACGGCATAGATTATCTAAATTTCATAGCAGATGCATTTGATGTAAAACAGGATATCAGAATGGAAAGAATTGTAAAATATTCAAAAATATTTGACATACACAATAATTTAAACGAATCAATTTCCACTTATTCTCACGGAATGAAACAAAAGCTTGCAATAATTTCAGCTCTGATTCATGAACCGAAGCTGTTAATTTTAGACGAGCCCTTTGTCGGACTTGATCCTACTGCCACTCACTATTTAAAAGAAGAGTTTAAAAATATGTGTCAAAGGGGAACTGCGATATTTTTCTCTACGCACGTCCTTGAAGTAGCTCAAAATTTGTGCAATAAAATTGCAATAATAAAAGACGGAAATATTATTGAAGCAGGACTTACAAATGAGGTTACTAAAAAATCCTCTCTTGAGGATATCTTTTTGGAGTTGATGAAAGATGAGATTAGATAAACTTAAATTATTACTTAACATTGAAAAAAGAAGATTTCTAAATTCCAACTCAAATAGAAAAAAACTGTTTACGGGAATAACAGCTCTTATTATACTCGGATTTTTTATAAGTATATATGTAGTATCCATTACTGTATTTTTATATAACTCATACAGACAAATACTCATAACAACTTTTGCAATTATCGGTTTCATAGGAATTTTTGTATCCACGTTAAGAAGCGGCTATTCAAATTTATTCGGTAAAAGCGAATATAATATCATATTTCCGCTTCCATTTACCGATCTTGAAATTATACTTTCAAAGCTTGCAGGAATATACCTAAGTTCCTACTACTATGTTCTAATTATGCTGAGTTTTCCCGTACTGTATGTTCTGTTTAAGGCATATGGAATTATAGCAACAATAAACGGACTTTTGTCCCTTGTGTTTTTTCCCGCAATACCCGTTTCCTTAGCTTTGTTAATAGCATCTTTAGGTTCAAAAAACTTTAAGTTCAAATATGCAAGACAATTTTTTTCTATACTGTTAACACTGCTTATAGTATTGCTCTATGCACTGATATATGTATTTAGAAAACTGTTTTATGATAATTTATATTTAGCCGCAGTAAATGTATCCCGAGTTTTTACGACAGTTTTATTTCCATATAAATTTTTTGAAAATGCAGTAATCAAAAACAGTATAATTGAAACGCTGTTGTTTTCTGTAATTTCAATAGCTGTTGCAGCAATTGTATCTATTTATATATCTAAAAATTATTTTAAAATTCACTATAAAAATAATAATACCGCTAAATATAAAAAATCAAAGACACTTGATTTTAAAAAATCAAGCTTAAGTAAAACTCTGTTTAAAAAAGAACTCAGGACTTATTTTTCAAGTTCAATTTATCTGATGAATACTATTTTTGCTCCGATGTTTTTAACAATAATCGGAATCATATCAATATTCTTAGATGATAATTCACTTAACTCTCTAAGCGGATATAAAAATTTAGGCGAAATAGTAAGACTCAATATAATATTTATACTGTGTTCATTCGCCGCCATATCTCAAACTACCTATTGCTCTATGTCAATAGAAGGAAAAAATATTTGGATTACACTAAGTCTTCCGATAGAAAATAAAAAAATATTCATTTCTAAAATAAAGGTCGGAATGAGTATTATAATATTTCCAATAATCTTTTGTGCAATAGTTTTCGGAATAAAATATAAATTATCTGTTTTTGATATAGTAATGTTTATTCTTACACCTATCTCCTACTCGTTATTCGGAAATATTTTAGGCCTGTTATATGATATTAAAACCGCAAACTACTCATGGAACAATGAAAACGAAATTGTAAAACAGAGATTTTCTATGATACTCATACAAATAATTTTGGCAATACCATTACTTATAACATACTTTGTGTCAAGAAAATTTAATTTAAACAGTTCAATTATGATATTCATCGTAATAAGTATAATAAATACACTGCTTTTGATAAAGCTGACTAAGAAAAAGCTGTATATGGATTAATATTAATTAGTTTTTAAAAATCTTTTGTGTTATAATAAATTTATCTAAATATAAAGAAGGTGAGTTCATTGTTTTGCCCAAATTGTGGAAATAAAATTTCTGAATTTGATAACTATTGCCCTAACTGTGGTAAAAATATTAAAAATGTTAAGGTATCAATAATATCAAATGACCCGAAAGACCAAAAAAAAGAATTACAGACAGATGATGTTACCAGAATATTTAAACCACTGTCAAATATAAATGGGATTGATTCTACAGATGAACTTAAAAATATAATACGTGCTGTAGATAAAAAGATTTCAGAAAATATTTCAGATTATGAAAAAAAATCAAAAATAGAAAGCGAAAATACTTTAGGTCCAAAAAGAAATCACGCAGATGAAATTGTAGATTTTACAGAAAAAGCAAAGACAGACTATAAAAAAGAAGAAACTGCAAAAGTGGCAAAAGTTACTCCTAAGGTAAAAAAACTTCCTCCAGAAGATAAACCTGCAGATAACATAAAAAAAGAAGAACCGAAAAAACGCAGTTTAAAAGATATGTGGCATAAATTTATAAATGAAGATGATGATGAATTTTCCATTTTTTCATCGTTTGACAAAGAAACAAATGCCGTGAAAAAAGAAAGTGTCGGCGTTGCATCTTCATCTGATACAAGCATATCAATGGAAGATACAATGGGACTTTCAAAAGTTCAAATCGAAGAAGCTATTGCAAGAAGTGAAAAAGCGGAAAAAGATAAACACATTCAGAAATCAGAATCTGAAAAAAAAGAAACTACTTCTAAAAATGAGCAATCTTCATCTGAAAATGAAAAACCGCAATCATTAAGCTATAAAAATCTTACGGATCTTGTAAATGCAGAAATTAAAAAATCAAATGTTGAACCCGAAAAACAAACATTATTTTCAAATTTCACTAAAAATAAAACAGAAAAAAATCCCGAAGATAAAAAAGGACTAAAAAATATTTTCGACTTCAAAAAAGAAAAGAATGATGCAAACACAACAACTACTAAGACGGAAAAGATAAATATTCCAAAGGAACAAAAGAAACTGGAAGAAAAGCAAAAAGCGGATATTGTTAAAAATGTTTCCGATATTCCTAAATCTGCGGGAGAAAAAAACAGTATTGTCAAACAATTATATTCAATAGAAGATAAACTGTGCTCAATGATAGAAAAATTTAATTCTAAGATGAGCGGCAAAAATTCATATAAGATAATTGCACTTATAGCAATGATATTGACTGCACTTCCCGTTATAATAAGCTTAAGGGCATTTTCAATATCACTTATTGTAGTAATTATAATGAAAATTCTTTTAAAGCTGAGTCAATTTTACATTTCATTAAATATAACAACCGATAAAGCCTGGATAGAATCGAGCTTTGATGAAGTAAAAAAATTCTCAATTGTAAACTGGATGTTCTGTGAAATTTTCTTATTCATTGCCTATATATTCTCTCCATGGAATGGAATGTTTAAGTTTGAACTGCTTGCAGCCTTAACTCCACTGCCTCTTGCGACAGTCATATTATTTTTACTGTCTACACTAATCGCAATGGCTCAATATTGGCCGCAACTTAGAAATAAAAGTAAAGTTGACTTCATCGCATGGTATATAATACCGTTCATAATCTTAGAATTTGTAAGTAAATTTGTATTTATCTTTTCAACCATATTTATGAGTTAATAAAAATTCCCCGTTTAAAACGGGGAATTTTTAATTAAAGAGCCTTTCGGCTCTTATAATTTTATTACATTGTAAATTTTGCAATCTTTAAGTATGCTTCCTCATCTTCTAAAATAACGCTCCACTTTCCATACTTACCTATCGTCTTTGCCATTTCCTCGAAATAGAACATCACAATTCCGATATCTATCAAACTTCTACTATCTTCGTCAGATTTAACCATATACACATAGACATCCGAATCTTTAACAACAAATCTCCATGGTTGAAAATTTTTATGGCTCGGTGCATATCTGACTGATGAAAATATTTCAAGTAATCCTCTGTTTTCAAGTTCCTCTATATCAATATTTTGTCCAATCTTATTAAAGAAAACTATCTCATCTATTTCATATCTTGCACTAAATATTTCACGCTCATAAAATTTCTTTTCCTTTTCATATCCGAATGCAATTAAATAATCAATATACTCTCCTTCTGCTCCAAAGATAGATTTCATAGTATGATTATCAACTTTATCAACAGTTATCCAGCAAGTATTAAGACCCATATCAATTAACTTGGTATTCAGTTTTTCAAGATAATATCCCGCATGTAGTAGCGTAGATCTGTGAGTGTCCCTCATTGTAAGAGCAATATAGTGAGGAGAATTTATCATAACTCCGCTATATCCCGCCTTACCTATTAATCCCTCGTAAATAATCTTCCCGTTTTCATATAACACAAAATCAACAGAAGCCTCTTCCTTTGTAATAACTTCCATATATTCTCTTATCTTTTCAAGCTCCGCACTTGATATAGCACTGTTTTTAAACTCTCTTACAGATTTTCTCTTTTGCAAAAAATTTGTCATCACCATAAAAATTTACCCCCTACAAAAAATTAATCATAAAACTTCAATAAATACAGAATATAATTCTCCGATATATTCTAAAATTATTTTATAATAATCCATACCATATATTAATTATATAACAACGAATTACTTTTATAAAGTAGTTTATAAATTAATTAAAAATTATAAAGCTTATTGTAATTGAAAAATAACTTTTTACAATATAAAATAGTTATGGGGGTATAGAGATGAAGCTTTCTGACGAACAACTAAAAACAACATACCACATGGACGGACCCGCACTTGTACTTGCAGTTCCGGGAGCCGGAAAAACCACAATGCTCCTGTATAGAACAATGCAACTTATACAAAATGGAATAAACTCCGACAGAATACTTACAATAACTTTTTCAAAATCAGCATCTCTTGATATGAAAAGCAGATTTAAAAAACTCTTTCCAAACTTCAAACGAGAGCTTAACTTTTCTACCATACATGCATTTTGCTATGGAATAATCCGTGAATACTCAAAACTTAGAGGAAAGACATACAGACTTATCGAAGAAAACTCAATATCAAAATTTGAATTGCTCAGCAAAATCTATTATGAGATAAATAAAAAAACAGTAACAGAAGAAAACCTTGAAGCAATAATAAATAAAATATCTTACTTCAAAAACACTCTGCTAACCCCAAACGAAACTAACACCGATATTCCAAACTTTGTCAAACTATATAATTTTTACGAACAATATAAGCTTAAAAATGGACTAATCGATTTTGATGATATGATTACAGAAGCACTGAAAATCTTAAAGACGGATGACTACATCAGAGCAAAATATAAAAATAAATTTGACTACTATCAACTCGATGAAGGTCAAGATACATCATTTGCACAATTCGAACTTATAAAATATCTGTGTGCACCTAAAAACAACATATTTATAGTCGCAGATGACGACCAATCAATTTATGCATTTAGAGGTGCGGAACCGAACTATCTTTTAAATCTGAATAAAATCTATAAAAATTTAAAAACTTATTATTTACAAAACAACTTCAGATCATCAAAAAATATAGTAAATACATCAAACCTGTTTATAAAAAACAATTTCAACAGATTTGACAAAAATATAATAACTCAAAACGATTATTTAGAACCTGTAAATATTATAAAATTATCTACAAATGATGATGAATATAACTATATATATGATAAAATTACATCAGAGCCGTTAAAATCTTATGCAATAATATACAGAAACAATTTGAGCAGCTTAGGACTCATAGAATTCTTGGAACGCAAAAATATAAGCTTTAATATCAAAGGAGCAAAGTTGAAATTCTTCAGCCACTTTGTAGTTAAGGACATACTTTTGATTTTAGAATTTTCAAATAACTTATCAGATATAGAAATATATTCAAAAATATATTATAAACTAAACGGCTATATATCTAAAAAACACATAGATTATCTGAAAAAGAACGGTGGAAAAAATTTATTTAAAACTCTTTTAGACTATCCGTTACTTCCCGAATACTACAGGGAAAACATATTTAAACTTATGTCGGAATTTAAAACCTTAAAAAACTTAGACTTTAAATATCAGATAGAATATATATTAAATGAACTCGGATATGACAACTATCTAAGAGAATATGCCAAAAAATTCGGATTCAGCTATGAATCACTGAGAGAATTCGCACACTACCTAAAATATATAGCGACATTTGAAAAAAATTTAGATACACTTCTTGCAAGATTAAAATATCTTGAACATATAACAAATACACCTAAAAATTCAAAATCAAACATCACAATTTCAACCATACATTCAATAAAAGGACTTGAATTTAATACAGTATTTGTAATAGACTTAGTAGAGGGAGTTCTTCCCTCAAATAAATCACACTTGGACGATATGCTGTTTGAAGAAGAACGAAGACTCTTTTATGTTGCAATGACAAGAGCAAAAAACAAATTATATTTAATATATCCAAAATATCACAACAACAACGAATGTGAAATAAGCAGCTTTTTAACAGAGCTTTCTAAACTATAGGAGGTGACTTATGGAATTTGAGCCTAAAAAAATGCCTGATACGGAAACAGAAGAAACTGACATCCAAAAAGAATATGAAACAGCACAAAAATATGAATTTGAAACAGAAGGTATAGAAGAAAAACTCAAAGACATATTAAAAGATAATGACAAAGAAGCCGCAGAAGAACTGTGTCGTGATGTTCACTATGTAGACATAGCAAACGGATTGGACGACCTGGACGAAGATGAACTTAAACAATTTATGTTTCTACTGCCGGAAGAAGACGTCGCCGGAATACTTGAAAGCGCATGGGAAGAATTGCAACAAAAAATTTGTTCATTCTATACAAACGATCAACTTATAGATATATTTTCCTATATGACAAATGCCGATGCCGCCGATTTGCTCGGTATACTCCCGACATACAGACGTAAAGACATCTTGAGATTTATGAAAAAATCAGACTCAAACATCTTGAAGCTCATCTTATCATTTGATGAAGAATCCGCCGGCGGTATTATGACCACAGAATTTATAGCACTGAAAGAAACCCTCACCGTACGAGAAGCAATAAATAAAATAAAACAGATAGCACCTGAAACAGAAATAATAGAATACCTTTTGATAACTGACAAGCTACACAGATTACAAGGCCTTGTAGACTTGAGAAAAATATTGGTGGCAAATGACAACACACTTTTAAAAGACCTGTTGGAAGAATTTCCATTCTATGTATACGCAGATGACGACCAGGAACTTGCCGCAAATATAATTACAAAATACGACCTTACAATTTTGCCGGTAGTCAATAAAAACATGGCAATACTTGGAGTTATAACATCTGACGATATAATCTCGGTAATTGACCAAGAATACTCGGAAGACATACTTGCAATGAGCGGGGTAAGCAAAGACGAAGAATTTGACTCCGGATTTTTCGAATCATTCAAAAACAGAATACCGTGGCTGATAATAAATATGTTTACCGCATTCTTGGCATCATCGGTAGTAGGTGCATTCTCAAGCACAATAGCAGCAGTAGTTGCACTATCCGCAGCAATGCCAATCGTAACCGGAATGGGAGGCAACGCGGGAACACAAACACTATCCATAGTCCTAACCTCAATTGCAAGAGGTGAAATGAACCTGAAAGATGACTGGAAACTCATATTTAAAGAAATCGGACTCGGTCTGCTCGACGGAGCAATAATAGGAATAATAACAGGAATAACACTTACAATTATGTATAAAAACATATTCTTGGGAGTGATAATGTTCTTTTCAATGATATTAAACATGATAGTTGCAGGAGTAACCGGATTTTTAATACCGTTAATACTTGACAGAGCAAATATTGACCCGGCGGTATCATCATCAATAATACTGACAACCTTTACAGATACATGCGGTTTTTTCATATTCCTTGGACTTGCGACAGTATTTTTATCAAAACTACTATAAATTCCCTTAACAAAATTAAGGGAATTTTTATTTTAAAATCTTTTCAAAAGCAAGCCTTTCCTTCAATATATCCAAAATAATAACTCCGCAATACACATAGCCCATCTTCTTCAGAAAATTTTGCATCGGAATATTATCCCTGTGAGTATCAACCTTTAAACTCTTCTTTCCACTTAAAATAGCAAACTTTTCAATCTCATCAAACAAAATCTTTGCATAACCCATTTGTCTTTTATCCTCGGACGTTGCAACCCTATGTATCGCAAAATACGAATCATCAGAAATCCATTTTCCTTCATAAATGACATCATACTGTTTATCATGCTCCATTAAAACAGCAGTAGCAACTATACCCTCATCATCAAGAACATAAATATCATCATTTAAATCAGCACTTGGCATCTCATCATTTTGCCACTGGTCAACCCCGAGAGTTCCAAGCAATTTCGACCCGTCGCCATACATTTTATTTATAAAAACAATATCGTCATTATTAGCACGCCTAAAAATCATAAAATCACCTCAACTCAATTTTAATATACAAAACCTTTTTTGTCATTATATGAGATTTCTCCATTTCGGCTTCGCCTACAGTCGAAATGACAAAGGAAAAATACTAACGGGACTTCAATCAAAATGGCAAGGGAAAAAACAATATGTAAATAATAAAAGGCAAAAAGAAAAACCCGAGAGATTTCTCTCTCAGGTTTAATCTTTAATTTAAGCTAATTAGTTAATTGCAGGTATTGCAGGAACATTAGTGCCAGCATCTACTAAAGCATCTCTTGCTATTATAGCATTCTTCATTCCTATCATTTTACCTTTTTCTTCTGATAGAAGTGATTTTTGTTTTGCATTAAATCCGTTATATGCATTTATACATGGAATTAATGCATTAGCTGCAGCATCAAGGTCCGCTTGTTCTACCATCGCATTAATTTGTTCAACAGTCTTTAATCCCGTAAATCCTAATTTGAAAAATTCTACTGCTGCTAATTCAGCTAAAGGAGCAGCAAGTTGATTTCTAATAGCCTCTAATGCATCTTTGTACTCTTGAGGTAATTTTGCTTTTTCTTCTAATGTTAATTTAGCTATTTCTGCATCAATATCTTTAACCGCTTTGTCAGCAAGTGCTACATTTGTAACATCTACTTTATTTGGATTATATAGCTTATCAGCAGCGTCAATTAACTTTTTAACATGTTCTACTTTATCAACTACAGGGCATTCAACTCTTACTTCTACCCAGTTACCGTTCTTTAATACTTCAATATCATAGATTTCAAATTCTTTGTCATATCCGTTGAATGGTTTAACTTTGAATCTGATTGTATCTTTTTTATCCGCCTTAGCTTCTAACCATAGTTTTAAGCTGTTTGCTTCTGTGTTATTTAATACGAAATATCCTAATTGGTTATATTGACTTGCAACATATAGGTTTCTGATTTCGCTTAAAATTACTTTTTGATATTGTGCACCGTAATCTGTAAAGTCTTTAAGTGCTACTACTCCTGCTGATTGATTTGCTTGGTTTCCTTCAAGAATCTTTCTTAAAGATCCCTTAACTGTGAAACCGGCATTTGCAGGCATTACTGATACTACGTCTACTACATTAGTCTTATTAACGTCTTTGTTGTCTTTTGGAAGAACGTTATTTGTTAATGTATGGAATTGGATTAATGCTCCAACTTTTAATTGTCCTCTTAGGAATAGAGCGTAGTCTGTGTCTAATTGAAGAACTGCAGTTTCACCGAATTCTCCTCTAACAATTATATCTCTTCCTTGGATTCCGATTACTTCAACGATTGGGTATCTTCCAGTATTGCTGTGGTCTATTACCATTTCTGCTTCAAGACCGTAAGCATTGTTTACTGTATACTCTACTACGTCAAGTTTAGCTGAATCGTTATGAGTATTGAAGTTGAATGGGAAGTAATTTCTGTATGTTGTTACGTTATTTACTACTACTTCTCCCTTTTCGTTTTCAAAAGTTATATCATACTTAGTTGTTGCTTCGTTCTTTACTCTTAGAAGTTGAGCGTTGTTGTTATCTCTTTGAACTGCATTGAATACTACTACTGTAGCTTCGTTATAATCGTTTAATGCAGTGTTTGTTGATGTTTCATATGGTTTTCTTCCGCTATGATTTTCATATCCTGCATATACATCAAGGAACCAGTTAGATGCTGTTGTGTTACCAAGAATTCTGATAGCTTCATCAACATTCTTAACTTCTGTTAATTGGTTTCTTAATACATCTGCTACGAAATATCTTGTAGTTGATGTTAATCTTAAGTCTAAGTTAAATGGAACTTTTTCATCTTTTGCAAAGTTAAAGTTGTTGTTGTATACTTCTTTACCTGTTTCATTTTGTGGTTTTCTTGAAAGAGTACCTTTAGTAAAGCTTATAGACTTAGCATTTCCGTTATGATAGTTAATCTTTGCAGCTATTCCATATCCKSCWYYRKSWKTAASTTCWYTARWTAAAGAAGTTTCAACTGTTGCATCAGCAACATCTACCCAACGTCTGTTAGGATCAATTACATTGTCAGTAATTGCTTTGTGTTGCCATTTTGCATTGTCGCTATGACCAAGTGCTAAATATCTTGGGTTACCAAGTTCAAGAATATGAGTTGCTTCATTCTTATCGTTTACAAGAACTCTTACAAGTGAACCGTAGTAATAAGATGGGTTAGAAATAGAACTTACTTTTACTGCWTKTGARWATACGTTCTTAACGTTTGATTTARYATCTGCGTTTACATCCAAAGTGTTGTGTTGGTTGTAAAGTACAAATGTAGTATCGTTAGTAAYCTTAACAGTCTTAGCCTTGTCTCCTTGGTTAAGTGTTAATTCACTGTTCTTTAATTGAGAAAGGATACCCATTGTTTCGTTAGCAGGCATTTTCTTGATGTATTTCATTGCATATAGTGCATTGTACATCATTGTGAATGCATCTTCTCTTGTTGCAGGAGCGTTTGAGTTAGCTACTGTAACGTCTTGAAGAATTCCAAGTTCAGCTGCCCAAGTCATCCATTGAGATGCCCAGTTAGCGTTAGCTTTTTTAACCATATCAGCTGTTAAGTCTTTCTTTACTAATACAACTAACATTTTTGCAAGTTCTGCATATGTTACGTTGTTGTCAGGTAAGAAAGTTCCGTTTGGATAACCGTTAAGCATTGCTTGTCCGTTAGCTGTTGATGGAACTGTTGATCCTACTGTTATAACTCCGTTAGCCCAGTGAGAAGTTTCTACGTCTTTGTAAAGCTTCATTGAGCCTTGTAGTTTTTCAGAAAGAGCCTTATGACCGTTTCCGTAAACTAATAATTTAGTGATTTCTGATCTTTTGATGTTATCACTAAGGTTAAGTTGTCCTTTTTCATCGCCTTCAACAAATTTGTTGTCAACAAGATATTGGATTTTTTGTTGTTTYCCTTCTACCTTCTTAACTTCYTCTTKYTTTGTTTCTTCAGCGGCGAAGACACTTGTGAATGTTCCTAGTACCATTACTAATGCAAGTACTAGTGATAAAAATTTCTTGTTCATCTTGTCTTTCGACCTCCTTAAAAATTTTGTAGACCTACAAAAGTCTTAAACTTTTGCTTGCTGTTTGAACGAAACAGCTTAGAGGCAGGCAAGTAAACATTAATTTTTGCCAATTAATATTTAGTTGTCATTGTTCCTCTTTGTTATATTATACACTACTTGAAATAAAAGTAAAATTACAGTTATGTTACAAATTTATATCAATTTGGCAAAGTGATTCGTTGGCTGTTTTTCAATGTTTTCAGGTGTTTTTTCTGTTGTTTTATTGAAGTGTTTTTTACTTTTTTGTCATCTTGTAATACTTTTTTGCGTTGTTATTGTGTGAAATTTCTCCGTTTCATGCCTAAAGACATTCCAGTCGAAATGACAAAGGAGGAAGGCTAACAGGACTTCAGTCGAAATGACAAAATGAGTTATGTCATCTCGACCGGAAATGAACGAATCTTTTCCCTCTTGTCATCTTGACTAAACGCCAGAGGTGTGCATGGAGAGATCTCTTTCCACCACCATAAAACTCACATAAAAAACTCTAACTTTCATACCATTCTTTCGATAAATCTATCCAATCAGGGTTCATTGTATTAATTAAATTCTCTTTCTTCTTTCTCGACCACTTTTTAAGTTGTTTTTCTCTTTCTATTACAAATTCAACATTATTTGAAATTTCATAATAGATCAATTTTTCTAAATTATATTTATTACTAAAACCGTCCATTAAATGATTTTTATGTTCATAAATTCTTCTTTCTAAATTATTTGTCATTCCTATATATAGTGTTGTATTATTTCTATTTGTAATTATGTAGACATAGTACTCCATATATTTTCCCCTTATTTATATTTACGATTGTATTATATATTATATTTTTTCTTATGTCATTTATATATTTATATAATGAGATTTCTCCGTTCCATGCCTAAAGGCATTCCAGTCGAAATGACAAAATGAGTTATGTCATCTTGACCGGAAATGAACGGAACACAGTGCAGTGAATTGAAGTGGAGAGATCTCTTTTCTCTAACGTTGTGTGGGATGAGATTTCTCCGTTTCGGCTTCGCCTCCAGTTGAAATGACATGGAAAGGTGGCTTGTGGTACTTCAGTCGAAATGACAAATGGAATAATGATATTGAAATAAAAAAATAGCAAAAGCTGCTATATCAAAAGCTCTTGCTATTTTTTATTTAATTACATATTTCTAAGTTTTTTTAATATCATTTTTTGCTCAACACTTGCTACAAGTCTTCTTGTGTATTCTACTGTGTCAGGATTTACACTCATTGATGTAACTCCACATTCAACTAAATATTCTGCAAGTTCCGGATATTGACTTGGTCCCTGTCCGCAAATTGAACAAGTTTTTCCTTTTTTGTTACAAGCGTCTATTAATATTTTAAGTGCTCTCTTAACCGGTTCGTTTCTTTCATCAAAGTAACCCATATTATTAAGCACTCCTGAATCTCTGTCTGCTCCCATTACAAGTTGTGTAAGGTCGTTTGAGCCTATTGAGAATCCGTCAACCAATTCTGCAAATTCTTCTGCTTGGAATACTACTGCAGGTATTTCCGCCATTATCCAAATTTTGAAGTTCTTTGATTGTTTTAATCCTTCACTTGCCATTATTTCTTTTACTGTTACAAGTTCTTCGGGTGTTCTTACAAACGGCAACATTGCAATTACGTTTGTCAATCCGTATTCTTCTCTCACTTTTCTCATTGCTTTACATTCAAGTCTGAAGCCTTCTTCGTATTCCGGCGAAATGTATCTTGAAACTCCTCTCCAACCAATCATCGGATTTGCTTCTATAGGTTCTACTTCATCTCCGCCTTTTAATCCTCTGAATTCATTTGTTCTGAAGTCACTCATTCTAACTACAAGGCTTCTCGGATAAATTGCCTGTGCAACTTTTGATATCCCTTCTGCAAGTTTATCTATCATTAAATCGTGTTCGCCTGTTTTTACTAAATACATAGGGTGAGCGCCTATCATATTTGTAAATATAAATTCTGTTCTCATAAGTCCTATTCCGTCAAATGGAAGGTCCTTATATTTTTCAATCAACTCAGGTTCTCCAAGATTCATATAAATTTTTGTTGCTGTTACAGGTGCTACCAAGTTTCTTAAACTCATTGTCAAATCTTTTGTAACTTGTAATACTGATTGACCGCCTGTCGATTGTGTTTCTTCTTTATTTTCTTCTTTTAAAACATATCCTTCGTAAACTATTCCTCTTGTGGCATCTACTGTAACTTCCATTTTATCTGTTAGTGTCTTTGTTGCATTTTTTGAGCCTACAATACATGGTATTTGTAATTCACGAGATACTATTGCAGCGTGGCATGTTCTTCCGCCTTCGTCTGTTACTACTCCTGCCGCTTTTCTCATTGCCGGTACCATGTCAGGGTTTGTCATTTCTGTTACAAGTATATCTCCTTCTTGAACTAAGTTTATTTCTGAAATATCTTTTATCAGTCTTACTTGTCCTCTGCCTATTCCGGGTGATGCAGGAAGTCCTTTTACTAACGGTTTTAAAACTTCTTTCTTTTCTTCTTTTAATGTTGTAATAGGTCTTGACTGTAAGAAGTAGAATTCTTTAGTGTCTCTGTCAAATCCCCATTCTGTATCCTGAACACTTCCATATAGTGTTTCTACTTTTATTCCTCTTTCAATTAGAGTCTTCAATTCTTCATCTGTCAAACATTCTTTGTTTATATATTCTTCTCCGAGATGTTCTTTTACGTCTACTTGTTCTGTTCCGACTCCGATTGATTTTTTTATTACCATAAATTCCTTTGAGGCAATATTTTTTTCTACTATTTCTCCGGTCTTTTTATTTATTATATATTCATCAGGTGTTACTATTCCTGAAACTACAGCTTCTCCAAGTCCCCAGCTTGCGTTAATCATCATTTCGTCTTTGTTGTTATTTATCGGATTTGCTGTGAACATAACTCCTGATTTTTCAGAGTTTACCATTTTTTGTACTACTACCGATAATGACACGTTAAAGTGATCAAAGTTTTGTTTTTGTCTGTAATATATTGCTCTTGATGTCCAAAGTGATGCCCAACAACTTCTAACGTGTTTTATAAGTTCTTCTTCGCCTCTGATATGAAGATATGTGTCTTGTTGTCCCGCAAATGATGCGTCGGGAAGATCTTCCGCTGTTGCTGATGATCTTACTGCCACTTCAGGATCTACTACATTTATACTTTGTGAAAATTCTCTGTATGCACTAACTATTTCTTCTTCTAATTTAGGATATATTTTGCTTTCATTGATTTTCTTTTGAATTGCTTTGCTTACTTCTGTAAGAGAATCTACATTATCAACATCCAATGATTCCATCAAAAATTTAACTACTTCATCAAGTTCTGCGTATTCTATAAATTTATCATATCCTCCTGCTGTTACACAAAATCCCGGTGGAACAGGTAAATTCATATGAGTTAATTCACCAAGGTTGGCTCCTTTTCCTCCAACTAAAGATATATCTTCCTTGTTAATTTCGTTAAACCATTTAATATAAGTATATTGTGACATTTTAATCCCCCTTCACTTTGTAACTATTATATCATATTTATTTAATATGTCATACTATTTTTACAGATTTTTTTAATTCTGCAATGGACTTTGTAGATATAGCCTCTTTATCTATTCCGAGCTCATCTATTATACTATATAATTCCTGCTCGTTTTTTGACTCTACTTCAACGAATGGATATGGATATGTGTTTTCATCCCATGTGTCAATATCAAATCTGTTATTTTTATACATATATGATACTCTATTTTTATATCCAATATCATATATGTCATAACCGAGCAATTTTAAAATGCTGATCATTTGCTCTTTATCTGTTATTTCAGATGTATGTTCTATATTTTCTCTAACACCTTTGCTTGTTATTTGTTCTTTAAATGTTATATAAATATTTTCTTCGTTGTTTAAAAGATTTTTTACATATCTTATTCTAAGATAACCTTTTGCATTATTTTTTATCGGGTTTACACTTGAGTCTATATTCAAATTTTCTTGATATTCTCTTGCTATCAAAGTTGCCCCTCTTTTTATAAGTTCTTTTTCAACTTCGTATATATCAAGTCCAAGCAGTTTTACTTCTATTTCTCTTTCAATCATATTTTTAACTCCTGCACTTTAAAGTCTACATAGTCGCTGGAAACACAAATATATTCTACTCCGTTTATATTTCCCTCTACAACATATTTATGTCCATCTGCGTGAAGATGTCCATAGATGCAAATATCTATTCCGTATTCACTAAAAAGGTTTGAAAATTCATTCGTTGTAAAATCTTGATTAAATGGAGGATAATGTATCATCGCAATTTTTTTCTTTGCTCCGGTTCCGCTCTCAAGAGAATTTTTTATTCTGAGAACTTCTCTCTGATATATTTTTTCATCATTCTTACTGAAGTCCTGAAAATCTTTTGGCATCCAGCCTCTACTTCCAAATATTTCTATATCATTATAAACATAGCTGTTATTGTTTAAAAATTTTATAGTTTTTAATCCCAAGCTATTCATTTTACTTAATGAACCCCACCAATAGTCGTGGTTCCCCTTCGATATTATTTTATTTCCTGGAAGTGCGTCTATCTTTTGCAAGTCAGACAGTGCATCTTTTAATTTTAAGCCCCAACTTATATCTCCCGGCAATAATACCAAGTCATCATCAGATACTTTTTCTTTCCAATAGGAAATGATTTTGCCCTCATGATTTATCCATTTCTTTCCGAATATATCCATGGGCTTATCTCCTATCGGATCAAAATGTAAATCCCCTAATGCCCAAATCATAGTTACCTCATTTCTATATAATTATAGTTTGCTCCGATTTTATCAAGAGCGCTTTTTTCTCTATTTGTTGCAGAAAATATTACTATTTGTCTTTTTTTGCTTTCTTCTTCTATAAATTTTAATGTATTTAAAAATCTTTCATCATCATATTGAATAAATATATCATCTAAAAATAAAGGTGCATATTTTATTATCATATCTAAAAGAGCAAGCCTGAAACAAAAATATAGCTGATCTAATGTTCCGTTGCTCAGATTTTTTGCATCTATATATGATTTTACGTCTTCATCAAAGACTTTTATATTAAATTCATAATCAACAATTAGCTGCGTATATTTTTTATCGGTTATTAATTTTAAATAGTGTGCTATATTTTTTGTAAGCTGCGGCAAAATTTCAACTTTGCTTTTCTCTGAAAGTTCTTTTATTTTTTCTATCGCTCTTGTTATTGCATTTTTATGTTCCGTCTTTTCCGAAAGTTCTTCTTTTTTATAGTTCAAGTCCTCAACCAGTGACTGCTTTTCTTTTAGTTTTTCTTCGCAAATTGAAATTTCCTTTTCAAGTTTAGCTTGTTCTATTTCCAATTCTTTAAGTTGGTCTTTATCTGCTTTAATTTCAATATCACAGACATCTATGCCATGATTTAAACTTTCTAAATTGCGTCCTTTAAGAGTAAGCTCTATTATTTTATTAAGTCCCTGTATTTTTGTTTCTATAGATGATGAATCCATATTATTTTTAAATTTTTCTTTTAATTCTAAAATAGTAGATACGTTATTTTTTACACATATTCTTTGAATTTCAACTTCTATCTTTTCTATTTCATTTTTTAAAAATTCTATCTCTTTTTGTTTTTTAGCAGTTTCGGTTTTTTTCAGTTCTATCCTTATATTGTGTTTTTTTGCTTCATCCCATTTTGATGATATTTCATCTTCAAGGTTGGCTATATCATCTACATTGTACTTATCTAAAAATTTTTGGAATTCCACATCCATTTTTTTCTTTTCAGCAGTTTTTGCATCAGATAGTTTATGGTATTCATCTATTCTGCTTTCTACTCTTTTGACAACATCTTTTGAAATTTTATACTCAGCTATTCTGAGATATGTGTATATTAAAATAAATATGCTGATTACATTGATATAATACTTTTTAAATATCAAAGATGATACCGCTATTAGACCTACTAAAAATATCGAAAAAATTATTTTAGCTAAGTTCTTATTGGCTTTTGAAGTACTTACGATAATATCTCTTGAGAGTATTTCCATTTCCTTTGAATAATTTATACTATTTAATTCCAAAATTCTCTTATTCAATTTTTTTACTTCGTTATAATCCGATAAAAGCTGATTGTAATATCTCCCGTCTATACTTTTATCTTCTGTAACATCCTCAAACTGCAATTCCTTCAGCTTTTCTTTAAAGTTCTTTGATTTTTCGTCAATTTCAACTATTTTCTGATATTCTTCCGCACTAATACCTGAATTGTTTTTTTGGAGTTCTTTCAGGTGTTTTAACTCTTCTGTCATAGATATGATGTTATTATAGTCTGCTTGTTCAGAAAGTTCTCTTTCTACGCTTATATTTTTCTTAGATGAATCTATCTCCCTATCAATTGATTTTTCTCTTTCTTTAAGCTTTAAGTATTCATCTTCTACTCCGTCATACTCTAACAGTTTTGCATTTAATCGATTTATTTTAGAGTTTAATACACCAATCTCACTTTTAGAAATACTTTCTCTTCCAATAGTTTTTAATTTTTCTTCAAGAAGTGATATTGCAAGATTTGCATCATATTTTTCATCACCTGCATTAGCAAATTTTTCAAGTTCATTTCTTATTGATTCATAAGAATCGGAATTTATTTTTAAGTTCTTTTGTCCTATAAAAAATGTATTTGAAAAAACTTTGCTGTCAACATTGAAAAAATATGCTCCTGCCTGTTTTACCTTAGAAAATGTCGTAAATTCATCTCTATTTTCTAATTGTTCTCCTGTATTTAAGTTTAATACCGAAAGTTTCTCTTTGTTAAAATCTTTCTCTACAATATACTCGATTTTAGTTTTGTCGTCATATAACTTTAAATAGCCTCTGTAATCATCACCAACCCAAGGCTTATATTTTTCTAAGTCTTCTTCAAAACTTCTTCTATTTTTTGACGGTTTTGCAAATCCATAAAGTATTCCGTTTATAAATGAAAATATAGTCGACTTTCCACTTTCATTCGGTCCCTCTATAAGATTTAATCCGTCATTTAATTTTATTATATGTTTATGAAATTTTCCAAATTCTACTAATCCTATTTCTTTAATTTTCATTTCTCGCCGCCAAAAGTTCTCTAACACCATATTCAAGTGCAAGTTTATCCGATTGCATCTCCAATATAAATTTCCCCATCAAATTGTTTCTATTATTTTCTAAAAGTTCCTCCATACTGTACTCAACATGAAGCTCATCTAAAAATTTTACATAAAAATAATTAATTGATGCTTCTAAATAACTAATCAAATACTCCGGAACACTAAAATATCCTTTCAATATAACCGTATTGAAATTATTTTCACTTCCGTTTAATAATTCTATTACTTTATTTTCTACATCTGTTACGCTCATTTCCATGTCTATATCAATTTCAAATTGTCTATATTCTCTGATAGAGTTATCTATTTCTCTAACAGATATATTTTTTCCGGATATATCCGCAATTATAAATCCTCTCTTGCCGATGTCTTTAAAACTGAGAGGTTCAGGTGTTCCGCTATAATAACATCTCTCCGACATTTTTTGCATTACATGAATATGTCCAAGTGCTATATAATCAAATTTTGAAGTTTTAATAAAAGTATTATCTATTCCAAAATAGTTTTTATCATCTACCATGCCATGCAGCATAAGCAGATTTGTATAATTCAAATCAAGTTCCCAATCCAATTTTGTATCAAAATCAAACTGTCTGTCCCATGACCTTCCATATACCCTCAAATTCAAATGTGGAACTTCAAAATAATCCTCGTTCTTGAATATGTGAACTTTATCTGAAAAATTGACATTAAAAAACAAGGAATTATCACTTAAATAATCATGGTTGCCTGCAATTATAAATGTTTCTGTATTTTCCAACTTATCAAGTAATTTTTTAAACCTAAGCATATCTGCAGCGGTAAAAAAATCTCTCTCATACACATCACCACAAATTAAAAGCACATCCACATTATTACCTATTGCATATTCAATTGTATTCTCAAAACTTTTCCAAAGCTCTTCACGTCTTAAAATAGCTATATCTTTAGGTAATTCACCTCTATAAAATCTACCTAAGTGAAGATCTGCAGTATGTAAAATTCTCATTTAATCACCAAAATAATTATAACATATTATATTAAATAAATTTTAAAAGTAATTAAGATAAGTAAATAAAATTTGTATTTAATTTTTATAGTTTTGCAGAATATAATACTTTCTTGTTATTTCGACCGGAATTATGTCAGTCTACCGCCCTTGCCATTTCGACTGGAGACCCGTTGACTTACCGCCCTTGTCATTTCAACTGGAGGCCTGTTAGCCTACCACTCTTGTCATTTCGACTGAAGGCGTAGCCGGAATGGAGAAATCTCATCCAATACAAATGTCATAAAAAAGAAGTTCATATCCCAATCAATACATAACAAATAAAATCAACTCAAAAGCGTTTTAAGGGTGTAATGGGGGAACGTGAGGGGGAGAGGGAGAATCGCACAACTCCCTTCGCCACCTCACAATAATAAAAGAAATGTAATTATGATAAATGATGATGATATGAAAGAGATCTCTCCATGCACACCTTCGGTGTTTAGTCGAGATGACATAAACATAGAAAAAGGAGGACTTATCCACTTTAATGAATAGTCCTCCAATTACAACAATGAAATTATTTTCTGTTATATGGTTTGTTTTAATTGTTTAAAAAGGATTTGTTATTTTCCTTTTTATTTTGATTGTTTTTTACTTCTGTATTCGATTAGTGCCAGTAATGTTCCTGCCGCTAACATCAATCCGATATATAGAGATATGTTTGTTATATCTCCTGTCTTTGGTATTGTCTTGTTTATGTTTACTTTCGGTTTGTTGTTTGGTATGTCAGGTACTTTCTTTTCCGGTATTATCGAATTGTTCGGTTTTTCAGGATTCTTTGGTGTGGGCTCTTTTGGTGTCGGATTGTTTGGTGTCGGTGTTGGAGGTGTTTTCGGGTCTTCTTTTTCATTGGTTATTGTGAAGCCGTCTATCATATTTCCTCCATAGACTACTTTATACAGTTCCCCGTCAAATAAAATTGTATTGCCGTTTTCTCCAATTTCTTTAACTGTGTATCTGTAGTAGTCTGTGCTTCCGAGTCCGTTTGCCACTTCAAGGTTTTTGAATACTCCGCTCCAGTTATTGCTTGCACTTAGTTCAAGTGTTCTTCCTGTAGCTTTTCCGTCTTTGTATAGTTCTACTATGATTTTATTTGTTGGCGGAATGATTGAGCTTCCGTTACTGTTTACCCATAGCTTTGTTACCTTGACTTCTCTTGTAGGTGGTTCCATTGGTGTCCATGGTCTTTCTTTTTGATTAGTTATAGTGAATCCGTCTTTCATGTTTCCTGTATAACTTACGTTAAACCACTTACCGTCGAATTTTATTGAGCCTGCTGTTTCGCCTACTTCTTTAACTGTGTATTTATAGTAGTCTGTACTTCCAAGTCCGTTTGCTACTTCAAGTTTCTTAAATACTCCGCTCCAATTATTACTTTCGCTTAGTTCAAGTGTTTTTCCTGTAGCTTTTCCGTCTTTGTATAGTTCTACTATAATTTTATTTGTCGGCGGAACTATTGGATTTCCGTTACTGTTTACCCATAGCTTTGTTACCTTGATATCTCTTGTAGGCGGTATCATCGGTGTCCATGGTGTTTTTTCCTTATTAGTAACTGTAAGGCCATCTTTCATTGTTCCACCATAAGTTACTCCATACCACTTGCCCTCAAACTGAATTGCAAAACCACTTTCTCCAACTTCTTTAACTGTATATTTATGAATTGCTCCACCCAAAGTTGCTGATACAGGTAGTTTCTTGAATTCGCCTGTCCAGTTGTTGGCCTTTGTTAGGTTTAACTTTGTTCCTGTAGCTACTCCATCCTTGTATAGTTCTACTTCTATCTTTTCTACAGGAGCATTTAGGTTATTGTTGTCCTTATCCTTCCAAACTTTAGTAACCTTTAAATCTCTAAAAGGTGGTTCCATCGGTGTCCATGGTTTAAGTTTCTTATTAGTTACAGTCAATCCTGTTTGTTGGTCTCCACCGTAAGTAACCTTGTACCAGTTGCCCTCAAGTTGTATATTGTTTCCGTTTTCGCCTACTTCTTTAACTGTGTAAACATAATCAATTCCATTTTCATCTGTTTTATTAAGATTTGTCCAAGTATGAGTTGTAGTTCCATTTGTCAGTTCAACCGGAGCGCCTTCTTTTTGTCCATTTTTTAAAAGTTGTAATTTAATGGTAGGATAATTTTCTGTTATACCTTCCCATTTTTTCGTTACTTTTACTTCTATTTTATTTTGTGTATTCTTAATTATACAAGTTCCTATTGAATCTACTCCATAGCTAACTGTATATCCATTCGGTACGGTTTTTTCTACTACCCTGTACTCAATAAGTGAACCGTCCGGTGCATATTTATCCAAGTCTTTAAATGTATGTTTCCAATTTCCGGCTGCATTAAGTTCTTTTTCTTGAAGTACAGTTTCATCGCCAACTTTCTTAAGTTGTACAGTTACGGAATTTCCTACTGCACCGACCCATCTCTTTTCTACAGAAACATCGACTTTCTCTACATTTTTATTTGTGATTACAAAGCCGTTTTCCATTGAACCTGAAACAGATACTTCATATCCATTCGGTACGGTTTTTTCAACTACTTCGTATTTGATTTCTGTTCCATCATTTTCATATTTTGGTAAGTTTGTAAATGTATGTTTCCAGTTGTCGCTTGCTTTTAATTCATATTCTTGTAAAACATCGTTACTTCCAACTTTTTTAAGCTCTACAAGAACAGAATCTTTGGCAGGTCCAACCCATTTCTTTTCTACAGAAACTTCTACCTTTTCTTCAGGTTTATTTTCTATAGTTTTGAGTGCGATTTTGTTATCTCCAAAGTCACTAACTTTGACTTCAATAGGCTCTTTTAAACGTTGGTAACCTTTAGGAGCTTCGGTCTCAACAAGCTTGTACTCATCTTTGAGTAGATTTCCAATTTCACCACTTCCATTTGAATCTGTAGTAATTGTTCCGACTGTTTGATTGTTGCGAACACGAATAACATCAAACTTTGCACCGGCTAAGGGTGTATTATCCTTACCTGTCTTTAGCACCTGGATTTTATATACATATCCTTCTCCAACACCGCCGGCTTCTTTTATTTGATAGGAGGCACTAATCTCATGATCGCCGCCACCAGTTGTAAGTTCCGCTTTGTTTTTAATTATTTCACCGGCTAAGGGTTGATAGCTCAGTTTCACGTCATAGAGAATTTGGAAGCCTCTTTTTTCCTCTGTTTCAGGAACGTCACCTACATCAATTGTAAGACGGTTCCCCGTAAATTTGATTCTGCCTTCATTCTTAAATTTTTCAGTGACATTCGTTTGACCTTCAAGCAAAAAAGTATTTCCGAGATTTTTCCACTTACCCTGCAATATTCGGATGGAACCTTCAACATATTGGACACCCGGAGACAGAATTGTGTCAACAAGCTTTGCCCTCTCCAGAATATTGTTATCTTGATTGATCCGTATGTCGTAATGTCCAATGGTTTTATCACTTTGATCCATCCAACCCGTTTTGGTTAATGGTTGGTTGGTAACTTGTGGAGGTTTATAGTTAACACTCCCTGCGGGGATGATTGTTCCGTTAACCGTAAGAGTGACCGGAATTTTACCTGTTTGAGTTTGCGTATACATATTAACGTTAGCGTTAAAGTAAAATGAGCCATGAGTACCGGAATGCTCTTCCGCGTATTTCGTGTATGTGAGAACAATTCTTCCGGGATTTTCATTATAGAGCTTTCCTGTGGCAATTAAGTTATCGCCATCCTTAATCTCAAAGTAATCGGGAGATGCAGTCTTAAATCCTACCGGCAGGGTCATCGTAGTAGTATCACCCTCTTTTACTATATTGTCCGGCAATGTATATTCAGCGTATATCCGAAAGGATTCCCATGGACCAATCACAGCGCCTTCTGTAAAAGGGTTTCCCTGATCATCTGTAATCCATGCCTTGGTAATTACATTCCCCGGTACTTCTCCTGCATATACCATACTGCCGGTTTGTGTCGGTACAAAAACTCCACACAGCATTAAAAAAACCAAGAAAAAAATTATTGTTTTTTGTAATTTTGTTTTCTGTCCCATTAATTTTTTATTCTCCTTCCTTGTTTTTTTCAAAGTTTGCTATTTAATTTTGGAAATAGACTTAAATTTTAATTTACAGTTAATCTATAAATTAAATATTACCTCCTCATATCAAAAATCCATATTAAATCGCACAACAATTTTATTGTAGTCATAATATCATAAAATTACAGCAAAATCTATTATTATTTACGCTTAAAGTATACTTTTTTACAGCAATCAAATACATGTGATACACTTTTAAAAAGTCAGTAGGGCAATGTTTCTTTGTCATTTCGACTGAAGTCCCATTGACTTACCACCCTTGTCATTTCGACTGAAGGCGAAGCTGGAATGGAGAAATTTAATTTCAATGCCACAAAAGAAAAGATCTCTCCGCTTCAATTCACTGCACTACGTTCCGTTCATTTCCGGTCGAGATGACAAGGCATTATAAAAACAACCCAAAAGCGTTTTAAGGGTGTAATGGGGGAGAGGGAGAATCGCAACTCCCTTCGCCCCCTCACAATAATAAAAGAAGTGTAAGTATGGTAAATGATGATATGAAAGAGATCTCTCCATGCACACCTTCGGTGTTTAGTCGAGATAACAGGAGGGAATAAATTTCTCCTCTTCGGTCGAGATGACACTACTCTTTTGTCATTTCGACTGTAGTCCCGAAGGGACGGAACGGAGAAATCTCATCTCAATTCAAGAGATGACAGAGCAATATAAAAAACATCCATATATTATACATTACATCATGCCTTTTATTTTTTTAAACTTTGCTTCATTAAACGGAGCATATCTGAATGGTAAATCAAAGATTGTTTTATTCCTTACAACTCCTTTTTTATGGCTTAATATGTCAAATCCACTCTTTCCATGATAAGCCCCCATTCCACTGTAACCGACGCCACCAAATGGCATATGATGGTTTGCAGTCTGAAGAATTACATCATTCACGCATCCCCCTCCATAAGAAATACTGTGAATAATATAATCCGAATTTTTCTTTTCCTGTGAAAAAATATAGCATGCCAATGGCTTTTCTCGTTTTTTAATTGTATGAATCACTTCGTTTATATCATCATACTCAATAACAGGCAGTAAAGGTCCGAATATCTCTTCCTTCATGATTTCATGGTTGAAATCCACATCGGGAAAAATAGTAGGTCCAATCTTTCGCTCTTTATCGTTCTTTTGACCGCCAATTATATTTTTCTCCGTTTTTATGAGATTCAATAGTCTCTTATAGTGACGCTCATTAATGATTCTCGGATATGTCTCATTATTTACAGCATCAGAGTATCTTAATACGATTTCTTCTTGCAAAACCTTAATAAATGCATCTTTTATGCTGCTATGCACCACAACATAGTCAATTGATACACATGTCTGTCCTGCATTTAATAATTTCCCCCATGCAATACGTTTTGCCGCAAGTTCGATATCTGCCGTCTCATCAATAATACATGGACTTTTCCCGCCCAACTCTAAGGAAACAGGAATAAGATTATCACTTGCTGCACGCATTATAATTTTCCCCACTCTCGGGCTTCCTGTAAAAAATATGTAATCATACTTCTGATAAAGTACCTCATCATAATCAATATTTGCATCTACACAAAAAATATAGTTTTCTTCAAATGTTTCGTTAATAATTTTTTCAATAACCTTTGACGTATGGCTGCTCTCTTTTGAACATTTGATAACCGCACAATTTCCCGACACAATCGCAGCTACTAATGGTGCAATTGCCAGATTGAACGGATAATTCCATGGTGACATAATAAGTACAACACCATATGGTTCAGAATAAATATAATTTCTTGCCGGAAATGTACTGAGAGTTCCCTTTACTCTCTGTGGTCTACTCCATTTCTTCACATTTTTCAGTGCTTCATGTATTTCACCATATACCATTGCAATTTCCGTCATATACGCCTCCGCTTTAGATTTTGAAAGATCTTCATATAATGAGGAAAGGATAACTTCCTCATGGTCTTCGATTACCTTTTTCAACTTCTGCAACATCTCGATTCTATATGCAACAGGCTTTGTTGTATTGGTGTTAAAAAAATTTTTCTGTTTTTCAACAATATTTTTTAATTCTATATTTTTCTTTTCCATCATAGGTTATTTCTCCTCATTATATCTCTTTATTCTTTCACCTGCTTAAACGAATTATATCATATATTTTTCAAAAATGATTAGGTGTAAAGATTTTCAAAGCGTATACATTTTTCGATTTATTGATGTTTATTTCAATTTTCTTTCCGCTTTTAAACAACAAAAACAGTAAATCAATTTGATTTACCGTTTCCTAAACTTACTATATTTATTAAGTTGTTCAGCTCTGCAAATTTGAATTTATTGATATAATTAATACTAAATTAAAGCCGAATAAAATGGAATCAGCAAATGAAGTAAAATTATCCACAATCCATAAATACCACCCATCAAAGCTCCGAGTGTCAACAATGAAATTACCATTAAATTCAAAATTATAGCCACAGCCTTATAAATCTTTGATTTAGACAAAATACAAACTATAATGCAACCGTAAAAGCCACACCACAGCCAGTTATACAAATGACCGACATTAATACCGTTAAAATCCATTAGAGTTACTATCGGTAAAATAGCACTGAGAATTATCCCGACATACTTACATCCTTTTTTCATACTCCTCCACCTCAAATTGAAATTTTTTTCTCTAAATATTTGCCGGTATTATATCATATTTCAGCTTCGTTTATAAGTTTAAACAAAAAATACGGACTTATTGTTTGCTCTGTCTGTTCAGAGCATATTACTTATAACTGTTTATTTTGAAACTCTATTGTGTTTATAAAAATATTTTTCTGCAATATAATTTTTCATAATAAAGTATGTGGTTTTTATTTTCTGCATTTTTCGTACTCAAGTGTCTAAAACTATAACAAAAAATCTGCCGACTACACAAGCCGGCAGATTTTTACTTAACACTGTATACTTAATCTTATACTATTCGGTAAATATAGATATTTTATCTTTCTCAACATGATAGGCCGAATTGCTTAGTGTCTATCCATTCCATTGAAATAATAGACCAGAAATCTTCTGCAAGTCCGTCCAATATATAATCATATGGAATCCAGCCATAACCGTTTTGTCCCCAAGTTTTTCCCCATGAATTTCGTATCATCAAAGCTCCCTTTGTTTTCTCATTATTCTTTGTATTAATAATAACTTTATCATCATCATAGCCCACTGCCATCACAGCATGCCCCCATTCCGCCTGTTCATTTTTACAAGGATATGGAATTGAGCCCGGAGAATCCGAATTCTCAAAAGATGGAAAGCCAAAAAATCCGAACACGGACGGAATACCTGCGGCTAAATATGTCTTTACATTTCTTAGAACATCTTTTTTCGACGTTCTTTTACCAAGCGGGTCATGACAGAAGTAATTAATAGCCGAGTAATGATTTGCAAGCGAATAGAGGAAAGCATCGGGTTCGCTGTCCCAATCCGGATTCACATTTTTTCCGTCAAATGTGTACGGAAAATATTTTTCATCAGGAACCCCAAACAATACGAGAGCACCCATCGCCGAACGAAGCCAAGCTCCCGAATCTCCGGTTGAAAGCATGAGCTTTCTCGTTGCTTTATATACGAATAACCTGGAACCTTCGATATGGGTTCCGTATGCTCTCTTTTGAAAATACTCCACCATGCCGACAACGGCGTTTGCCGTACAGGAACCTAAACTAAGCTGATCCTCCACAGGCGAGCACCATTCTCTAAGATCAACACTATCGGGAAGGCTGTTTGCGATTTCCGTTTTGTTTGATCCGTTGATACCAAGTTTCATAGAAAGCTCGGATATAACAGGGTGTTCATTCGAGTAGTCTCTCATATCAGGAAGAGGAGGTAGCCAACCTGTAGTAAGCGGTTCACCGGCCTTATCGCCCATCATAAATCTTCTTTGTCTATAAAATACTTTCATAAATATAATTACCTCCTTTTAAAGCTTAATATGTTCCGGAGCTCTAATTGCCATACCTGATGATTCAATGTTTGCAATCGGATCATATTTTGACAGTTCACCAAAGTCCAATCCTGTAATTTCCTCTATGCGAGCAACGGGAACCTGATAGGTTTTGTATTCTCCATAGGCAAATTCAAGATTTTCAATCATATTTTTCTGAGTTTGAAGGTATGCAGTAGCAGACATCTCTCCATTGTCCTTAATCATAACCGCAACTTTCCAAAATTCTGCAGGTATCTTAAATTTTCCTCGATAGATCATATCGTCACTTCGAAATATCGGACCGGTGAAAACAGAGACCTTAAGGTTATGATTTTGCGCATTTTGCAAAATATAATTTTCTAAATCAAGCCAAATCTTTTGATTTAAGTTCTTGTGCTGAGGTGAGCTGTTTGTAAAATGAAAAGTGTCACTATTTGCCTGCATAGCATTATCTCCCCAAACCGGATCCAATCTTCTTACAAGGTGACCACGATCTAAATCATTTTTAGCGTATAGTTCATCTCCATACTGAGCTTCTTTAGGAATTCTCGGATCGAAGTTCCAATTATCTCCACTTCTTTTAATATTTTTAGCTTGATTTCCGTCTATATTTACAGCAGTAAAATAAGCAAGGCAACGCGAACGACACATTACAATTGAAAAATGTGTATAATCTAAAACATAGCTCCCATTGTTCATGCAGGAAACATCCTTCTTCATCTCGTCAGATAGTTGCGGAAGTTCAACCCTGTGCTCCAATCCAAAAAACGTGCTGTCGTATCCCATATCTCTTTGAGAAGGAGCAGGTTTTGTAGAATCCGGCTCGCTGCAAATATCCAAGTTTGGGAAAATTTCCCTAATGAACATCTTTTCTTCTGCAGTAAAAGTGTCAAATTTCTTTGCAAAATAATTTGAAATGGAACTGATGCGAATTCCCTCATTTGCAATCCATGCATTCTTTTTATTAGGATTAGATACTCCCGAATGATGAAGAGCTACAACAATCCATTGATCATTAAATACCGGAGACCCTGAGGATCCGGGTTCAGTATCGGTTAGATAGTGTATGAAGTCATCAAATATAGAACTGACCTTATTCTCACGGATGGTGACAGCCTTCGGTCCTCCATTTGGATGTTGAATAATGGAAACATATTCTCCCTCAAGAACTTTTCCCTCTTCAGAAATAAGGTGAAGATGACCAAAATCTTTAGGACTTTTCTCACTTGAAGGATTATTTTTAAGTGCAACCAATGTAAAATCAAGTTCCTCATCTGTAATAAAAAATTGTTCAGGGTTTAGGCGAAAAGAGCACGTAGTACAAGGCATAAAGTTCACATCATCTTGATAATTAAACTCAGCGAGGGAATTTAGAGCAGTTTTCATGCTATCAATAACATGATTATTAGTCATCAGTACATTTTCCGAAACTAAAAATCCGGTTCCAGAACCAATAAAACTCCCTTTATCATCACGAATCTGAATGCGACATATAGAATCTCCGGAATTGATTCCCATCTGCAAGTAGGAAATCGGAAATAGATCACTTTTCCCCATAATCCGCTCCATAGCAATTGAATCATATTCATTAAGCACCTTTCTTCTTGATTTTAAAATATTATTCTTAATACTCAACTCTTCAACATCAGTATCACTTTTAGAATTATTTTCAACAAATCGCTTTAAAGCCTGCTCCTGAATTTGATTCTGTTTTGCTTCAAATCTTTCTTTAGAAATTTCCTTTTCTTCAATAATACCTCGCAACATAAAACCACTCCTTTCTTTTATGAACATTACTAAAAGTTAAAACAAACTTTCAATAATTTAAATAATATCTGTTTAAATTTTTACAATTTGAAAATTCATATTGTCATATCACATAAATATTATATTTTTTAAAGATAAAATATAAATTTTTAATCAAACAATATTCCTCTTTCTATTATAATAATACTACACATTTTACTTTATTGCAATAAATCGTAAAACTTTTGAGTATAATTATTTACTTTTTTTCTCAATAATTTAATTTAATTCTACTTACAAATTATTCATATCCAAATAAAATAAACATAGAAAAAGCACATAGCTGAAAGATTTTAACCTTAAAACCATGTGCTTCGTTTACTATTCAATTATTATACAAATTAGTGTTTCTACAAATCTTCTCCAAAAAATGGCGGAAAACTTTCCAAACAATTTACTTAAATCCAACAATTCTCCTTCAAACCTGCTTTTTCTCATTGTTCTTAGGCTTAATATAAGTTTTTATCCTTCCGGCTACTGAAACAGCCACATAACCCATCGTATAATTTATGAATATATCTCTATATGCAGAGGGTGACAAAGGTTCCCTAAGTCCTGTCATCCAAACATATCCAAACACAAGCAGTAGTGTTGGAATATATACGGCAATAGCCTTAAACCAATAGTTTTTCAATTTCAAATTTTTAATCAACATGTATGCAAAAATCATGATAAATACAATAATTGCTCTATCCAATTCATGCCAATTACCATTAGGGTCTTCGTATTGCCCGTTCAAAATATATAATGCACTATTAGAAATAGTTGCAACTGTGTATAAAACAGAATAAATAAAAACCGCTTGCTTTAACCAATTATTCCATATAGATTTCATAATTCTATCTCCATAAATTCCAATTTGCTTTATTCTTTAGATTAATCATTTATATTTTTCATATCGACATTGTTCAATTACCTGATCTCCAAGCAATGTGATTGCTTTTTGAGGACATAAACTTATACATCTGTAACACATTGTACATTGTTCTCCTGAAACTGCCTTCTTATCTTTTATTTTAATATTTCCCATTGGACATTCTCTACTGCATAAACCGCAACCAATACATGCATCACTTATTTTTAATTTATCAGTATATCCCAAAGTTTTATGATAAAACCATAATCTTTGTCCAAAGAGTCCCTTAATATGTGCTATGAACGATAATCCTTCTTGAGGATATTTTCCACACCTGATTTGTTCTGCAACTTGTTCAATACGCTTATCTGCATTTTTAACAACTTGTCTGTTTTCTTCAATATCTTTTTTCAACAACTTATTATCGCAAACAGAATCAGGCATTTTTATTTGTAAACCTCCAAGGATTTCTGCGCCATATTTCTTTAAAATTCTTGCTGTACATCCTGTTCCGTCACCGCTAAAAAGCCCCATTGTATTTACACAGAACACCTTTTTCCCTTTCCATAAAGAACTGTTTTTCTTAATAAAATCACGTACCATAAATGGAGCATTAGAAAATTGCGTCGGATATCCTAAAACAATTGTGCAATGCTTCTCTAATATATGCACAATCTGTGGATGTTCTAACGGAAGACACTTTGATTTATCATCTATCAAATATATCAGTTTCTCAACACAGTGTTTCGTATTTCCGGTTCCACTTAAATAAATTCCTATCACTTATGTGTTTTCTCCTATAATTTTCAATTCATCTATATCATCTAAAAATTCTATTACTTTTTTTAAATATTCCTTTGGTTTTTCAACATGAATATTGTGCATAGAATCAAATCCTTCAACTAAAATGCTACCATGAATCAACTCTTTGACAAGTTTGGCATCTTTTTCATCCATTGCAGAAATCAGAATTCCTTCTTCATTATAATAAGAAGGAGCTGTGTTTTTTGGTGGCTTTACATGAAAGATACAAGTTGGAATGTGAATTTGTTTTAACAATTCTCTTTGTTTTATGCAATTAAAAAAACTAAAATCATAGAATGTACTTCCAAACCTTAAATCATAATCACCGGTTTTATCCTGTAAATTCGCTGTCAATTGAAGTAAAGTATTAACTCCTAACTTAGGAGTATAGTACCATATAATCGGTATCTTTGTCATATCCTTTCGAAATATTTTCATTGCAGGTTTAGCCACAATTTTATTCCAATTATCTTTTCCATCCTTGTTAAACAATGCACGCATCGGATCATTGTTTAAGTAATATTCAAAGTAAGTGATATTAGGTTTTTCAGCTAAATAATTGTAAATATTTTGAAAAGTTTTATAAGAAAATGTGTTCTCTGCACGTCCCTTTTCTGTTGCAAAAAACGGTCCGTCCTCTAAAATAATCGCTTTTAAATTTTCCGGATATTTAGCAGCAATATAAGCTGCAATCAACGCACCGGATGAGTGTCCCGAAATAATAGCATTTGATCCGATTTTTTCTTGTATAAACAAGGCAATATCAGACCCGATACGCTCAATATTATATAAATCAGGATTCTTACTTGATTTTCCATATCCATAATAATCAAGTGCAAAGACATGAAAATCTTTTATCAGTTCAGGTAATACAAAGCGATAATCTTTCCAATCTACCATTTGTCCGTGCAATAATAACATAGCCGAACCATTGTTTGGACCTTCTACATAATTTATGACATTTCCATCATTCAAATAAAACTGTTTTTCTTTTAACCCTAAACTGAAAGCTCTGCTTTTTCTAAACTTCTCTCCGGAATAATCATAACTTAAATTTCTAATTGCATAGAGTACGACAAAAACAACAAGAAGCAAAAGTAATACAGCAATAATTTTTAGCATACCGTCTTTCATCTCCCAAATCTTCTTGGATACTAATCAAAACTTTGTTGCAATATCGCCATTCATAATTGCAACTCTCTTCTTTCATCTCCAAGTATGAGCAAATTATCTCCAGGTTCTATAGAAACAATTTCTCTATCCTCTTTCGGAATAACAATTTGTCCCTTAGTTCCTACTTTTGTAGTCCACGCATGTAATTTTCTATCTTTTTTATTTCACATTTACCTTCCATACATAGTATGATAGGTATGCAAAATTATACTTAATTATACTATGTTAAAATTCATAATACAAGATGCCATGCTACATCTATATTTATCCCCATAGATTACACAATTGATATTTCTTATATTTCCTGTCAATAAGATCACATTTACAACATGCATAAAATATAAACCGATACTTTAATGTCGATTTATAATATATTTGAAAAAATTAAGATATTATTTGAATAAATCAGTGTGAAATTTTATAAAGACGGTATATGTGTTAAAGCTTCACTAGATATAAAACCTGCATGAAAAAAGCACATAGCTGAAAGATTTTAATCTTAAAGTCATGTGCCTTATTTATACTATTCAATTATTACACAAACCCGAATCTATCTTCCTAAAAATCCGACAAGCAAAGCCTGAATTGCCGATACAATAGGTATAAGTAAAAAAGGTGCTGCTAAAAAATGTTCCTTAACCGCCAAATGTTTCATCCAATTAGTAAATTCATAATCCTTGTGTCCCTCTGTCCCGGGAATGACAATTTTTTGCTTATATTTCCCCTGAAATAACAGACAGTCCAACAATAAAAAATCTCCTAAGTTTAATAAGCTCCACTGAATATATCCCATCCAAAATATGTTCCAAAAGCCAATAATTCCCGTATGTAAAAGACTTGTTATTGAATAAATGAAACAAATTCCAACAATAATGACGGTTATTATACTATTTATATTTTTCTCTTGTTTTGTCATTTGTTCGGGCGCAGCCTTCTGAATGGCCTTTGGGTAAGAATCAAAAAAGAATCTTGGATTAATGAGTACCAAAGCGGCCACTGCTCCGTTAAAGATAGCAGCTATGGCAATACCATCAAGAATCGCCTGAATTATGTCCATAAAATTTCCTCCTCTGTAAAACTCTAATTTACCAACCACAATTTGCACAAAGACTCCCGGCAAAACGATGGAAGGCTTTTAAAATAATTTACCTAAATTCAACAACTCACTTCTTCTTATTTTTAGTATCAAAACAGTATCAATCATGATACTAACATGCTGTCACTACTTTATCATTTTTCAAGTCGGATTATTCTATATCGTTTAATACTTCTCCTATATCTCCATCTATGCAAATGCTCCTACCTTCAATTTCTTGCGGACAAAATGCCTCTCCACAATTGATACACGCATATATAGCTTTTTCATTTGTCATTGTCATCTGCCAAAACGGATATTTAATGATAACAGGAGTATTTGACCCAACTCCAAATTCCAGGAATAAAACATGTTTGTTTCTATTTTTCTCAAGGAAATTGTAGTATTTTTCAGATGCTTTATGCCACCCTTCATCTTCTACAAAAGAGTCATCAGCACGAAGATTCATTGTTACATCTGAATTATCATCAGGGCATTTTGGAATGAGACTTGCCGGAATTTGCATTGATATTCTTCCATCATCAGGTACTGAGAATACACCATTTTGATCTTTAACAAATCCTTGAGCTTTCATTGCTTTTATAACCCAATTTTTATTATCATAAGTCTTTTGATTTTTGGAATTAATACTTTGAAATAAGCCGAAATCTCCTTGGGTGTAGAATAATCTGTTTTTATCAAATCCTGCTCTTTGGAATTGATGGTCAACATTTGTTGTAATCACAAAGTAATTTTTATTTTCCAAAAGAGAAAGCAGCTTTCGATAAACCGGTATTGGCGGCTCAACATATCTGTTGAAGTATATATTTCTTGCCCACCACGCCCATTTTGTTTCACTATCAGGAAACGAATAAAATCCTCCTGAATACATATCTTTTATTCCATATTTTTTCGCAAAGTCAAAGAAATACTTTTCGAATCTTTCACCGCTGTAAATCATACCGGCAGAAGTTGATAAGCCTGCACCGGCACCAACTACGACAGCTTCTGCATTTTGAATTTCATTTTTCAATATTTTAAGTTGTTCTTCTTTTGTTCCTTTCCCTATAGATATACTTCCGCTGAAGCTCCTAACTCCAATTAACCCATTCTGAATTGTTTCTCTATACCCATCCTTTTTATCACAATAATTCTTCATAATATTTCTTGTCCTCATCTTTAAATACATTGAAAATTATTCTTTCCATTGAGTTAGGGTGCAGCAGCAACCACTTTTCAACTGTTTTTACAGCAATTTCTGCCGCTCTTTTATTCGGAAAGTGAAATACACCGGTTGATATACAACAAAATGCAACACTTTTTAACCCATTTTCTAAACACATATCTAAAGTATTGGTATAACAATCTGCCAAATCTTTTTCTAAATCTTCAGTAAGCACACGTGATACTATCGGACCGACAATATGAACTACCTTCTTTGCAGGAAGATTATATGCATCTGTAAGCATAGGAATGGCTGTGGGTTGTTCATAATTTCTTCCATATTTTTCTCTTAACTTATCCATCTGATGATTACACTCTTCTCTAAGCTGTATCCCTGCAAAAGTGTGAATTTGGTTGTCAATACAAGTGTGCATCGGAACAAAACATCCAAGCATTTGTGAATTCGCCGCATTAACAATTGCATCGACTTCAAGCCTTGTTATATCCCCTTGCCAAATAGATAGATTTTCTCTAATCACAGGAATATCCGACAACTTTACGATTCCTTTTTCCTTAGCACAAAAAGATAAATATTCATCTTGCACTTTTATCACTTCATCAGACATTTTTTTCGGCATACGGACATTCATAAGAGAACGGAGAATGTTCCGTTTCTCACTTATATTATTCGGAATTTCCATATTCTTATATCTATCCGAGTCAGCTTTAAACTCCTCTAAAAGATAGTTTAATCTTTGCTCTTGTAGTTCATTCTTATTCATAACTTCACCTTCTTTTCACTTCATTTGTCGGACAAACTGTTAAACAATTTCCACAGTATAGACAATAATTATTTCTTATACTATTTAAATATTCCTTCTAACATAATATTACTTACTGCTTTCTTTTAACTCCGGCATCTCTGATTCGATATATTCGTTCATCGTAATCATCCTTTAATGTAGTTATTGTATCATATTTGAGGCATTCATATAATATAAACCGACATTTTATTGTCGTATTCTGATAGATTTTAAATTTTTCGCTATATTAATAAATGCCTCCCTATTGAAGTGAATAAAAGACCTGTTATTCTGAATGATGAAGATCCCGAATACACCAGCTAAAGAAGCATTACATGATTGGAAGAAAAAAATACCCTGACAGCCTGAAAAAGATTGTGTCCCTTTTGAAGAAAGCAATGTAAAATTCTATAGAAAGGCTATATCCGCTAAGATTCCACCGGATATAAAATAAGCAAAGAAAAAGCACATGCCAAAAGATTTTACTCTTAAAGTTATGTGCTTAGATTTTTATACTGTTCGATTATTTATACAAAATGGAATTTGATTTATAGTTATGGTTCAGGCAGGTCATTTACCTAAATCAAATAACATAAAACTGAGATTTATTTCATAGACTCTTTGATTTCAATGATTTCCCCGATAATCATATAATGAGGTTCCCAATCATCTTCCGTTCCATCAGGTGTAACATTGGGATACACTTTCGGTTGCTCTGCATAATATTCTTTAATCTCATCAGCCAAATCATCCTTGGTAAACTGATGCATATATAATTTATGACAAAGAAGTGTAAGTTTTGCTTCTTCATAAGTTATACCCTTACCAACAGCAACAGGCGTCAATCCCGCCCCTATCACTTTGTTCTCGTTGTATCCTGAGTGTGAACCCATATATGCCAGTGCCCTTTTATATTCTTTACCATAGAAGCTAACTGTAAATATATCATACTTCTTTAATAATTCACCGGTGTATCGTGCAGGATGAATATAAACTGTAACAATCGGCCTGTTTTTTTCCACATGATTCCAAATATTCCCAAGACTCCCCCATGAAACCGTACAAGAATTATAATCAGATTTATTTCCTGCAGTAACAAGTGCCCAATCCTTATTAAACATCTCAAAAACTTTATAATCTTTCTGCTCAAATTCCATATTTATCTACCTCTACAAATTACCACTTTTTTCTTTTACATACTATCTTACAATTTCAATTTGCTTTTCTTAATTTAATTCTTTATAGATACTCTTATTATCTTAACTTATTGGTGGAATAGAAGCTTCTTCTATCTCAAAATCTAAAGGATTAAATTCTCCCTACACTTTAATAGTGAAAATTTGACTCTTTTTGTAACCAGTTTTATGAAATTTTTAAACAAATAAGGTGCCTTCTTCAAAGATGCCTTCAAATATTTTTATAATTAATTTATTATTTTTTTCCTTTAATTCTTATAAAAAAATCCTTATATTCTATTGTGGAGATATTAATATCAACTTATCTTTTTCTATTTCATGAAAATAAAATTTTATTTCATCTCCTAGTTTTATATCAAATTTTCCAAATGGTTCATTAAGTAATGTCCCTGTCATTATTCCATTATCAAATTTAGAAATTCGTACCCAAACTTGTTCAGGTTTTTCATTTTCATTAAATATAACCACTGGAAAATTATCCGGATAATCCTTATTTCTAAATTGGTCCAGACCTGAAATCTCTCTTGTTTTTTCTTTATTTAAATTTCTAGTATCATATATTTCAATTATATTTTTTTCAAATTCATCAAAATTACTTCTATCTAGATTAATATAATTCAGGCTGCAATAATTATTATTTTCTAAATTTCCCGAATGAATCACATACATAATGTCACCACCTATGTATCGAGTTATGAATCCATACTTGCCTTCCTGAGCTATACATATAGGTTGAAATGATAATCCAGATTGCTCATCAATATATCCATATAAAATTAACCCTGTATCCTCTTTTTCAATCAAATCCGGCATAATTTTATCCATTAATTTTCTACAATCAACATATACAAACTTATGATAAAACTCTCTAAATGAAGCCCCGGTAAATTTTCTTTTTTGGTCTTCTAATCTTATTTCAATATCAAAAAGATCTCCATCTTCATTCATCCCTAATGGCAAACAACATCTATCTAACCAATTCTTACTTGCAAGTTCGTGCGGTACTATGGAAAAAGCCTTATTTTCAAATCGTTTCCTAGAAGCTTTTATCAAATCATCTTCTATCGAAAAAGTAATATCAGAAAAATATCTCCATCTATAATCATCCGGCAAATGTAATAATAAAATTTGGGTTTTCCCTTTAATTTCATATGTATCTAATACTTTAAAATGAGCATTATTTCTGGCAACAAACAAACCCCAATTTGTTCCATGTTCAAACCGGCTAAAATCATTCATGTGATTTGATAAAATAGTAATTCTATGAGTAGTTACCATTCCCATGAAACGATTGCTTGCATCTGTAAATCCTCGTTCCATGATTATTTCACCAACTCTATACTGCTTCATCTGTTTTTCAGTTAAATTCAAATCTCGAGCATACATAGCCAAACCAGGAAATATTTCATTAGCCAAATTTTCATATTCTCTTTCACTTAATTGTGTCATTTTATCCCCCTGAGATTAAATAAGTTCATTAACCAATTTTCCTTTTAGCAATTTACGTCTTTCATCAATAATCAGTAGGTAATTTTCGTAGGAATATTCCATGTCTGAAAGATAATTTACTATTGTGTGCTTTCTCCAAAAGTTTTAACGAATGGAGATTATCGCTCTGAAGCAAAAAGTTATATGCTTCATTTTCATTTGTTGTGATTTTTCTTTCTTCTTCCACAAAGATTGGAATATTATGTTATAGCATTTCATCGATTTTTTTCGGAATGTTCTTACCATACTAATCCGTATTTCTTTTCATTCAGTGCATTTTCTATCTCTGTAATAGCACAAATATTTTCACCATAGTTGTTGATTTCTTTTAATTTTTCAAGATAATCAAGCATTTTTTCACGTTTGATTTTGGATAAATTCGCCATACTCTACCTAACTTTATTTAACAGACTTTTTAATCAAGCCTTTGTCTTATATTTTCGTAATACCAAAGCTTTTATCCTTTAATCGGTCATAGTTTATGACCTCAACCCTCTTATCTAACTTGAGGTCACATATTGTGACCTCAAAATAATATATACTTAATCTCTTTTTTGAAAACTTCAAAGTCATTTATCTTTAAATTCGCTTATAATCGAAACCATATCTCCAAAATCCACATCCAGTTTTGTTCCGATACGATACAAAACATCCATGCTAACAAACTCTCCTCTGCCCATTTTAGATATGGTTGCAGGAGATAATTCGCAAGCATTAGCCAAATCTTTTTTATTCATATTTTTGTCTATTAAAATTTTCCACAATCCATTATAACTTACCTTCATATTTTCACTCCTTAATTATAAGTTTATGAAGTTATTTTATATATTATAACATTTTTATAATTCTTTTAAAAGTGACAAAATTTAAAATGTGTATGTCTTAACACCAAAATTTACTTCTTCCTCTTCAACAATAATTAATATATCTTCCACTGTTCTTTTGAAATTTTATCAATAGTTTTTTCATTTCATCATTTTCTACAATCTGATTTAAGTTATTTGTAGCAATGAATAATGTTTCGTATAAATTTCTCAAGTTCCTGATTCATTTCGTTTATTAACTGATATGCTATCGTTCTGATGACTTTCAAAAAATCTTGAACTTCTTTTGCATTTTTAGCCATCCTTTCAATTCATAGATTTTGCAAGGTTCTGCATCAATGTCTTGAGATAGGATGAGCGTCAATCTAAATGTCTTGCGTTTTAACAGTTCATATTTGAACTGTATTTCCGTATTATAATAGTTCATTTATGTTCTACCAAGTTTCATTACAAATTTTATAGTTCTATACAAGTTGATATTACAAGCTTATTTTTGATTATAAACATAACACTTCTATTGTGTTATTGTAGATTCATGATAAAATATAATAAGAATTTTAAAGAGAGAAGTCCTGAAATAATTTCCGGTAAGAAATTAAAGCAAATTCATTTGTTTAGGAAACTAACACAAAAAGAACTTGCCATTATGTCCGGACTGACTGATGCTGCAATTTGTAATTATGAATTTGGAAACAGAACTCCAAATAATGAACAATTAAGAAAAATAGCAGATGCACTTAACTGTGATATTTCTGCCTTAATCGACCACGATCCGAATTCTATTTTTGAAATCATGCATATCATCTTTGACTATGAAAAGGAAATGAAGTTCCGTCCCATTGTAGGAAATGGCGAGCCTACTGCATTTCTATCGCATAATCCACATTTTGATGATTTTTTAATAGAATGGGACGAAATGAAAAAGAAACACTATAACGGAGAAATCTCCGATGAAAAATTTGAAGATTGAAAGTTGTCTTTTCCTAAGAAATCGCGGTTTTTAAAGAAACATAGATAAAATAATAATCAAATTAGTTTTTGGATGGGGCAAGATATCTTTCGAGTAATGTAGTAAAAGAAGGTGGTTATATATTGATGAATAAAATAGAAAAGAATAAACTTACAATACCAATATATCTTAATACAAAAATTGTATTTGATATGTTGGCGACAATTGAAGATGGTTTTGCAAAGGTTAAAAATGTTCAAACTTCAAAAAACAAAAATCGAGAAGATGATATAGAGGCAAACATAGGCACAAATAATCTGTTTGCTTTTTTGAATGTAGGAATTCGCGGAAATCATAAAGGTAATTCAAGTAGTGGAGAGACTGTTGTTGAGGAAAGAACGCATACTCCTGTTTCTTTGTTCCAGCAGCTTAAGGAGCAATTAGAAGATGCGAAGTTAATAAATCGCGATATTAAAAATTTAAACATTGGTGATTTTGTAGAAGTTCAAGGAACTCTAAAAAATAATCCCGTTATTGATATGCTGTCTGCTTTGAAAGAACTTATGGCGTTGGCAAATTTATTTACGGACAACAAGTCTAAGAAGCCTCAAAGCAAAAAAGATAAGTTTATGGCAGATAACAAATTCAATTCCCAAATAGACGCTTTGATTAAAGGTCTACAAGCAGATGGAAAAAAAGATATAATTTGCGAAGCGGATGGTACAAACATCGTTCTTCCAACAGATGAAAATTACTTTCTAAATAATAATATGAGCGAAGTTACTGATGGGAACTACAAAATATTAGGTAAGGTTATTCAAATTTGTATGGATGATGGCGAAATAAGCCTGCTTAGGAATACTGTTTTCTCTAAACTTCAATTAGATAAAATGAAGGAATTTCAAGATGTATTTTCTGATCCATCATTAATTCAGTTTGTTGGTTAAAGTGGTATTAAGACCGTCATAAATGCACCGGTTATTATGATTATCCCAATCGCTATCTATATTTAACTTAATCATACTTATAAGAACTTAAGTAGTTGAGATACTGCCTAACAAATCCAAATTAATTGAAGTAATACTCCCTTTCAAATAGACACAAAAAGACCGAAGCACTCAAGCTACGGTCTAATTTTTTTGTATTTTCTTGTAAAGCCACTGGAAACTATTATTAGATTTATTCTTTTTGAAATCTTTACCCAATTTTGTCCCAGTCGCTCGTTTCAACGGGCTACAAGCCTTGAAAATAAGCCATTTTTGAAAAAATATACTCTACTCAAACTCAATATGTCCATTGATATTGTTTTGTATAAATGGCATAAAATCAAGGTTTTTGTTATCGGATTTAGCCTTATTATCTAGTTTATTTCTGTTTATCCGATTTTTTGCAAGCATATTGCAAGCACGGATATACTTAATCATTATGTTGCATTACTTATCCAGTATTAGAATTTTTTCTCTTGATTTTTGTTTTTAAAATCTTCCATGTTCTTTTTCAATATACCTGTATCGCTAAAATAAGTTTGACCTAATGCAATAACTTCTTTTTTGGGTTGCCATAAATTCTATAAAGTACTACTACTCAACATCATCCATCAATTTCATCACTCTAGCTTTTATATTTTCTAGTTCAATTGACAATTGCAGTTTTGCTATTGATGTTATAATTGAAGTATGTCCAACAGCATCCCTGACAGGCTTATATATATCAGATGAACGACTCAAAGCTGGATCTTTATTCTTATCTAATGCTTTGTCAATAAAATTTGATAAATATTTCATATCCAGATAGTAAATATCGTCCATTGATTTTCTGATTTCATAACTGATATTTGCTTTTCCTTTATTTTCATTTTCTTTTTCTTTCCATTTTTTTGCTTCACTAACAGCCTCCTGTGAGAGCTTCATTTTATTATATTTTATATACTCTCGTAAAAGATTTTCTGCAATAAAGCATTCTACATATGATGGAATATTGTATTCTGCCTCCCCTGATAATTCCTTTATCCAGTTATCTACATAATTACTTTTTTTCTTTTTATGGTTCTCATCTTTTTTATGATTTTCTTTCATTTCCTTAAAAGTTGTATTAAATAATTCCTGAGCTTTTCTTGCCTTATGGGTAATTTTCATATTATCAGGATCGCCATCATCTCCCTTTTTACGTCTTAATTCATCCCAGTCATCCATAATATTCTTAAACAATCTTTCAATCTCACCAAGAAATTTTCTATAACATAAATCATCAGAAATAATCCCTTCTCGACTACTTGTAAATATATCTTTTGTACCCCCTGAGTCTAAATCATCAAAATGAATTTGACCATATACATAGTTTTCAACAATTCGAGAAGTCGGAATGTGTCTCAGTATATCTTTTTCCCTCAGTCTTCCATTTACAAAAAGATCAATACTTACCTTCTCTTGAGTACCACGTATTTTAAGTTTTGAAGGTTTATCAACTGATGCAATATAACCTTTTATATTAATCTTTGGTTTTAGTATTTTGGGCTTGCTTTCAAGAGATAACTGTTTAATAAACGGATCTTCTATATCATCAATTTTCCAAAGAAATTGAGTACCCTCTGCTAATTCCCCAAGCATTTTTTCATCAATCTTTTCATTATTAACGAATATATTGAAATTTTTATCTACTAATGAAAATCTAAAATATAATGCAACTGATTTTTTAATATAGTCTACAGTATTGGTAATTCCCTCGTTAACATTTTCAAACAAAATATAAGTTCCCTTTTCTATTATATCTGCAGATAATAAAACTTTAGATGTAAGATTCCCAAGTATATATTCCTGTGAATTTAAATCATCTGTAATCGCTTGGTCTAAACTGGAATTATCAATTATACCTCCTACAAGGGCGGTTTCCTTTGTTTTAGATGCTACGTGAATTTTTTTTGCACAAGACAATAAAGCTAACTTGCCGATCCCTTTTCTTCCTATAAACGGTCTACCACTTGGAGTTCTATATCTTCCATTCCTTCTTTTTGAATAACCTATTTTCAAAAATTTATTTTGAAAATCATCAAAATTCATTCCATCTCCATCATCTACGATTGTCATACAATTATGCTCTTTATCAATTGTAATCCAAACATTACTAGCATCGGCATCCCAAGAATTTGATATAGCTTCTCCCAATACTGTAATAACGTTTCTATATAGGTTTCTCCCCAAATGATTCAATACACTTAACGAGATATTAAATGTTAATTTTTTCTCCATATCAGGCTCTCTCCTTCATTTAGCATAGTGTTCTATTATACTTAATCCTACAATTTCTCCTAATCTAGGCGGAACAGCATTTCCTATATGTCGAGCAATATTCTTTAAAACAACCTTCTCCCCTTCCGGGATAAAAGAATAATCTACAGGAAATGTCTGTAACATCGCACCTTCTCTTAGTGTTAATGCACGATCTTGCTCTGGATGACCAAACCTCCCTGTTCCATATCCAATGAATTGTGTAGTAATAGTAGGCGCAACATCATCCCAGCTCATTCTCCCATAGACAGAAGAATAACTCTGTCCTGATTTTTTTCTATGACAGTTCAAAATCAATTCTTCTGGCCAATTTTTCCAAGTACCACCTGGAATAGAATGCCTTATTCTCTCCAAATTCTTCTTAGAAAGGGAGGATGCAACATGAAGTTTATCCGTATTGTTAGGTTCACCTGCTCCAACTTGAGAAAGACCAGCTATTACCTCCCTTACGGTAACTGCTTTTTTATGCGTAGGTTCAATAAGTTTTATTTGTTTTTCACTTGATGCAAGAAGCAACAATCTTTTTCGTCTTTGTGGAATTCCGTAATCAGCAGCATTAACTATTTTATAAGTAATATTATAATTCTGTTCTTCTAATATATTAATGAAATCCATAAAAACCTGCTCTTTAACCAATTCAGGTACATTTTCCATTGAAACAATCTGTGGCTTCACCTCCTCTACTAATCGCGCAAATTGATAGAGCAACTTCCAGTCTTTATGTTTTTTTCTGTTGTATTTATCTTTTTGATGTCTTGAAAAAGGTTGGCACGGGGCACAGCCTGCGAGTATTTTTATATCGTATCCCTGCAATATTTTCTTTATTTCTTTTCCCGACACGTCTTTTATATCATTGTTAATGAATTTTGCATTGTTATTATGGTTATATGCATATTCACACGTAGCATCTAAATCATATCCTGCCACTACATTTAGACCTGCTTTTTCAAGCCCACATGTCAATCCTCCCACGCCACAGAACAGATCGATAACACCATATGTCATAATTGCCTTCCCTTCCTTCAATTTACTTTTTTAATAATCTTATTTATAATCACACTGGCTTCTTCATTAAATGAGGTTTTTATTATAACAAAATAGTATGTAATAAATTCTCTATTTTTATCTCGTCTTTCATCATCTGTTTAATTTCACATCCCCAAACCACTATCACTTTAATGCCCATACTTTCAAGTTTAGCATAGTTTTTCTTATCTCTTTTAACATTTCCTTCAAGCTTATTTTTCCAAAACTCATGATTGTTCTTTGGAATAGATGAGTATTTGCAGTTTTCGTGCATATGCCAGAAACATCCGTTTACAAAAATAGCTGTCTTATGTTTTGATAAATAAATATCGGGACTTCCCGGTAAATTCTTATAATTTACCCTATATCTGAATCCCCTATGCCATAAAAGTTTTCTCAAAAAAATTTCAGGCTTTGTGTTTTTACTTTTAACTCTTGCCATGTTTTCACTTCTGGTCATAGGCTTATTTTTCTTCATTATCTGAATCTCACCTGCAAATTAAGTTTTATAAATTCTTCTCCGTTTTCACTGTATACTTCCCCGAAATCATGCCTTGATGTGGATGCAGTCTCATATTTTGTATTCTTCAACAAATATTCTTCAAAATAATTTCTGTTATATATATGATATGCAAGAACATTGCCTTCCTTTGTAACTACAATGTATCCTCCTGTAGCCTCATCTAAACCGTCCCAAACTGTAGCAGGCTTCATTCCCAATGCTACAGCCGTCAGAAATTTCTTGAACTTATACTTATAAGCATTTACATTACCGTAGTTCATAGGATTTTCCCGTTCAAGTTTTTCAACCATCTCATCGCAGTTACTGATTCCGTCTTTATAAAAATATAAAAGAGTTTCGGCGATAATTTTATCCATATTGCTGTCAATCAACACCAAATTATCCTCAAAAATTTGATTGTTCATTTTCCAATATTTAAAAGTTCCGTTTTCTTCAATTATTTTATTTATACGTCCTCTGACATCTGTATGATTTTTGCCGCCTGCTACTTTACATATTTCGTTCGTCTCTCTAACCAAATCAGGATAATTATGGCTTATTTTATAAATAAAGTTTGTAGTTTTTCCCGCATTCAACAAAGTGGGAGATGATCCTAATTCAGATTTTATTGAGAATCCCACGGTCGGACTATACCCGGTGTTTATATCAATTATTTTTACTGTGATATCACTTTTATCCGTTGCAGGTGCAGAAAGCTTATAGCACAAAATTTTATCCATAAAATTCTGTGTGCTTTCTACTGAAAAAGCTCCTTTTGAAGCTTTGCTGTTTATTTCATTTAATAAGTTTTCAGATTCCGCTTCAAATTCACTTGCAGGCAATTCCTTTACCTTTGATCTGTTAATGTATATAGATACTATTTCTCCGGCAGCATATTCTTTGATTTCACCTTTATTTTCTTCTCTGATTATTTTAATAATAGGAAAATACACATCTTCCAATTTATTCAATTCGCTGTTGGCAGCATATATTTTTCCGTCAGCCAAAAGTCTTAACAGAACATATATTTCCGACCATTCACCTTTATTTCCTGTAAGCATAATTACCTCCACACAGTAGCAACCTGTTCATGTATTTCTTCTCTTTGTTTTGATTCCGTCTTTTCTTTTTCAAGATACTTCTTTATCTGTTCTGCAATCGCACGTATAACCGGTACGGTTACCGAATTACCGAATTGTTTATATAAATGTGTATCAGCAACTACCAGCTTGAAGTCATTCGGAAATCCCTGAAGTCTTGCCCATTCTCTCGGGGTCATTTTACGGATATATTCCTTGTTAACTTCCCCTTTTATATGGGTAACAGGGGTAAAATCGGTTAAGCGTTCATCTATTATGAGGTTTCTCTCTCTTCCCATTCCGCCGCATACAATAGCTCCTGCTACAGAATCAATTTCTCTGATTTCATATCCGAAACCGTTTCCCTTTGACGCATGTCTTTCTTTATGTCTTTTTAATGATGTCAAATAGACGGTGGATAAATAGTATTTTGAAGATACTTCATCTTCTTCAACTATGTCTTTTATAACTTTAGTGTCATCCGTTTTTTCAGGAAAAATAAATTTTTCAGATGCAATATCTTTTCTGAAAGCTACAATATAAATTCTTTCCCTATTTTGTGGAACTCCGAAATTTTTGCTGTTTAAAACTTTATAGAATACTGCATAACCCAAGTCTTCTAAAATATTTTTTATTACTTGAAATGTGCGACCTCTGTCATGATTAACAAGATTCTTTACATTTTCGCAGAATACAACTTTAGGTTTATGTCTTTTTATAATTCTCGCAACATCAAAAAATAACGTGCCTCTTGCATCTTCAAATCCTTTCTTATGCCCTGCAAGAGAAAACGCCTGACAAGGAAAACCTGCAAGTAATATATCATGCTCAGGAATATTCTTTTCATTAACTTTAGTAATATCTCCGATTACATCAATACCGTCATTAAAATTAGCTTTATAAGTTTCTACTGCTTTCTCATCCCATTCACTTATAAAAACCGTTTTAATATCATCTCCGAATGCCTGATCAAAACCAAGCCTTATACCACCAATACCTGCAAATAAATCAATTGATTTATACATCCTTTTGACCTCTTTCATATTCAATAATATCTTCAATATTGCAATCCAATTTATCACATATCCTGCCTAATATTTCAAGCCTTACAGGTTCATTACGTCCCATTCTTGAAATTGTAGACGGTCCGGTCTCTATCAATTTTTGCAAATCGCCTTTATTCATATTTCTGTCGATTAACAACTTCCATAACTTGTTATATGAGAATTTCATAATACTCCTCTTTCCTATTTATTTGCATAGAAATTCTATACAATATTATAGCATTCTTTTTCATGAAATGAAATCTCCTTTTCTCTCTCAATATCCCTTTCTGCTGCAACTATGATTTTCAATTTCTCTTATATCATTGATTTGCTTAACAATACTTTCTTTGGATTTTTTGTTTGTAATTCTCTCCTTACCAAAATAATCATTCATATTAACTTTCAGATGTTATAATTCCTCATACTGCGCCGATAATGAATTATGTTTCTTGGCAATCTCATATTATTTAACTTACAATGCTTTAGAATACTCTTTTATTTTCCTAAAAAGATTTTTATCGGATAGTGTGGAAATTGTTTAAGAAAAATATCTATTTACTCATAAGATTTATATCCCTATACGGACATGATTTAATGCAATTTTTTAAGCTGGATGACAGTATTGAAGTGAATATACGACCTGTTATCCTGAATGATGAAGATCCTGAATACACCAGCTAAAGAAGCATTGCAGGATTAGAAGGCTAATTATCCTGACAGTCTGAAAAAGATTATGTCCCTTCTGAAGAAAGCAATGTAAAATTCTATAGAAAGGGTATATCCGCTAAGATTCCACCGGATATAAAATAGGCAAAGAAAAAGCACATGGCTGAAAGATTTCACTCTTAAAGTTATGTGCTTAGATTTTATACTGTTCGATTATTTATACAAACCGGGAGTTATCTGCTACAAATCGCTTCTATTCCATCAACGAACATCTGCGGATGCAGTGTAGCAAGACCTGCATGCCCAACATTTTTAAACTGCCTAAATGTTGTCTGTGGGATATTCTCTTTGAAGTATTTAATATCCAACCTGCGCTTTTTTTCTTCCTTATCTGTATACCAATATTCAATACTATTGCAATCTATATCTATAGAACTTGGCATAGAATAATTGTTACAAGAATCAAATGTTCTCCAGATGGTTTTATAACTAACCATCTTCATCACCTTAGCAACATACTGTAAATCTTCCTTCGAATACTCATCCGTTGCGAAGGCTTTTTCAAGAATTTTCAGCCCACCTATTTTGCCCATCGAAATCATCAGAAAGTCTTTAACTGCAATGAATCTTGTAATCACCCATGGCAACTGATACGGAGTGATTCCACCATCGACAACAGCATGATTAACTTTTATTTTTCCATTAGCAAGAATTTTTGTGACTATACTTCCTCCCATAGAGCACCCATAGATACACTCAATCTCCGCATATTCGTTAGCCTTCAGCCAATCCTCAAGCTTTGCTACAATCTGTTCAATACTCGTAAAATCTCCGCGCTGCTTTGTATCATAACCTGGCAGTGCAGGTATAATAAGATGATATTTATCCTTCATAAGAGGAATAACATACTCAAAATAATCCCACATCACCATTGATGGATGAACTAATACTATTGTCTTTTGATTCCCTTTTCCAAATTCATATATTGTCATGTCGGTCATCCTTTGCAAATTCTAATTTGTTACTCACTATTTTCACAAAAGCCTCCCACCAAAACGATGGAAGGCTTTCTAAAGAATTCACCTAAATTCAACAACTCCCTTTTGAACCTACTTTTTCAACTTTTTAGTATCAAAATAGTATCACTCAGGAGTTTTCGGCAACGCCTAATCGATGAATCTGACTGTTTTCAAGGGTTTTATAGCAGAAATATATTTGTTGCTGTTACTCCCACTCTATTGTTGCCGGTGGTTTACTTGTTATATCATAGACTATTCTATTTATATTATTTACTTCGTTTACTATTCTATTTGATACTTTATCCAATATTTCGTAAGGTATTCTTGCCCAATCAGCAGTCATAAAATCTGTTGTTTTTACTGCTCTTAGTGCAAGTGTATAATCGTATGTTCTAAAGTCACCCATTACTCCTACTGTTCTGTTATTTGTAAGTACAGCAAAGTATTGATTTATTTCTTTTCCGAGTCCCGCTTTTTCTAATTCTTCTCTGAAGATATAATCTGCATCTCTTAATATATCAAGCTTATCTTTTGTTACTTCTCCAATTACTCTTATGCCAAGTCCAGGTCCGGGGAAAGGCTGACGATCTACTAAGTAGTCCGGTAGTCCAAGTTCTCTACCTAAATTTCTCACTTCATCTTTAAACAACATTTTAAGCGGTTCTACCAAATCTTTAAAATCCACTACTTCCGGTAATCCACCTACATTGTGGTGCGATTTTATAACTGCCGCATCTCCAAGTCCGGATTCTATTATGTCCGGATATATTGTTCCCTGTGCAAGAAAATCTACAGACTTAATTTTTCTTCCTTCGTCTTCAAATACTCTTATAAATTCTTCGCCTATTGCTTTTCTTTTTGCCTCAGGGTCTGTTACTCCTTTGAGCTTATTTAAAAATCTATCTTCAGCATCTACTCTTATAAAATTCATTCCGGAATTTTTAAATGCAGCTTCAACTTCATCCCCTTCATTTTTTCTCATTAAGCCATGGTCTACAAATATACATGTAAGTTTGCTGCCCACTGCCTTTGAAAGTAATGCCGCTGTTACTGATGAGTCTACTCCTCCTGATAGTGCAAGTAATACTTTTCCGTCTCCAACTTTATTTTTAACTTCTTCTATTGCCATCTTTGCGTAGTTTGACATATTCCAATTCTGCTCAACTTTACAAACTTCTGTTATAAAGTTTTTAAGCATTTCATTGCCAAACTGTGAATGATTTACTTCCGGATGAAATTGTAATGCATAAAGTTTCTTTTCTTTATTTTGCATAGCTGCTATAGGACAATTATCAGTATTGGCTATTGTTTCAAATCCTTCCGGTAATTTTTCCACTCTATCCACATGACTCATCCAAACGTAATTTTCATTCGGTATGCCATTAAAAATCAAAGAATCTTTTATATTCAGAACCGTTTTTCCGAATTCTCTTTGCTTTGCCGGTTTTACTTCTCCTCCAAGTGTATGTGCCATTATTTGCATTCCATAGCACAATCCAAGTATCGGTATATTTCTCTCAAATATTTCTTTTTCAATTTGCGGTGCCTTTTCTTCATATACTGAATTAGGTCCGCCTGTAAATATAATTCCCTGCGGTTTTTTTTCATCTATACTCTTAAGAGCTTTATTATAAGGTACAACCTCACAATATACATTCAAATTTCTTACTCTTCTTGCAATTAATTGGTTGTATTGTCCTCCAAAATCTACGACTAAAATCATATACCCTACCTCCTTTTTTATATTATATGATAATTTTGAAATTTTTTCATTGTTTTTTAATGTGTTTGCCATCTATTTATGTATTTTTTATATATTAATGTTAAAATAGTTGTGGGGTGATTAAATGAAGCTCAAAAGTTTATTTTTGCTTATACTCTTAACTATAGTTTTCATTTTTCCAAGCTATAGTTTTGCAAATTCTTTTAATGCAATGAAAAATATAGATGTCACACAGAGTTTTGAAGATGCAAGATATGAAAAGGCCATTATAATTAGTGTTGATGATAAAGAAGAACCTGACGAATATGGAAACATGGCCCAAAATATTAAAGTAAAGCTTCTTTCCGGAAATGATAAAGGAAAAATTATAAATGTAATAAATTACATGTCCACTTATTTAAATACCAATTTAGATTTAAAGGTAAATCAAAAAGTATTAATATCCATTGATAAGGACATGGACGGAAATGATGTGTATAGTGTAAGTGATTATTTAAGAACTGATTATATTTATATATTGATGGGAGTTTTTATTTTAATCTTATTATTTGTCGGAAGAAAGAAGGGTCTTCTTACAATAGTATCTTTAATCATAACTCTTGTCATCATATTTTTTGTTTCTATTCCTCTTATTATTAAGGGTCACAGCCCAATTCTAATTGCTGTAATAAGTTCATTTATTATATCATTTATATCCCTCTTAATTGTCGGAGGTTTTAATTTAAAAACTATCAGTGCAATTTTAGGCACAAGCTTCGGTGCCATTCTTGCCGGTGTAATTGCATTTTTAGTAGGAACTAAAATTCATCTCACCGGTCTTTCATTAGATGAAACTCAGATGCTTCTATATCTTCCGGATGATCTTGTTTTAGATCCCGGCGAGCTGTTATTTGCAGGTATAATTTGGGGTTCCATAGGCGCTGTTATGGACGTTGGAATGAGTGTTTCATCTTCTATACAAGAAATCTCAAGAGCAAATGAGTCATTTGGATTTAAAGAACTTTTTAAATCCGGAATGAATGTCGGCAGAGATATTATGGCAACTATGAGTAATACCTTAATCCTTGCATATATGGGCAGTGCTCTTCCACTGATACTTCTTGTAATAATTTATCAGGAAAATAATTTTAAAATTTTAAATCTCGATGTAATTGCAACTGAAATTGTACGTTCTCTATCGGGTAGTATAGGTCTTATTTTATCAATCCCGATTACAGCTTTAATTGCCGCTTTTTTAATAGAAAAAAATTCAAATAAATAAGTTTTTCACACTTAATATGATTTATAAAAAATTCCTTTGCAACATATTGCAAAGGAATTTTCTTATAGCTCTTCTATTGTTTTTTTAATGTTTTCAGTTGTTATCCCAAAATGTTCAAATACCTTAGAGCCTTCTCCTGATGCTCCAAATTCGTCTATCGAAAGTATTTTTCCATTTGTTCCTGCGTATTTATACCATCCAAATGAACTTGCAGCTTCCACAACAAGTCTTTTTTCACAGCTGCTCGGAATTATATTTTCTCTATATTCTATGCTCTGTGCCTCAAATAATTCAACTGAAGGCATACTTACTACACGAACATTCTTTTTATCTTTTGCGGCATCTATTGCAAGTGAAACTTCAGAACCTGTTGCTATTATAATTTTTTCAAGTTCATCTTCTTCAGCTTTTACAATATATGCTCCGTTTGCAGCATCTATTGATGATTTTTCAAGATTTTTTAAAGTCTGTCTTGAAAGAATCAAACATACAGGTGTCATTTTAGACTTCATTGCAACTGACCAGCCGACTGCCGCCTCTACTGCATCTGCGGGTCTAAAAACTATATTATTAGGTATCGACCTTAACATGGCAAGGTGTTCTATCGGTTGATGTGTAGGTCCGTCTTCTCCTACTCCGATTGAATCGTGAGTTAAAATATATGTTGCAGGAAGATTTTGAAGTGCACTTAGTCTAATTGCAGGTTTCATATAATCTGAAAATACTAAAAATGTAGCTCCGTATCCTCTAAGTCCTCCATGAAGCATAATTCCGTTTACAATAGCTCCCATTGCATGTTCTCTTATTCCAAAGTTTATATTATTTCCTTTTGGATTAGTACTGCTGAAATTATCCGAGTTATTCATCACGGATTTATTTGACGGGCCTAAATCCGCACTGCCTCCAAATAAAAGATTGAATTCTTTTGCAATTCTATTTAACGCCTCTCCTGAAGATGCCCTTGTAGCCATATCCTTTTCAAACTTCAAATATTCTTCCGTTTCAAGAAAATCTAAATTGAATTTACCGTTAAATGAATCTACAAGCTCCTTATATTCCTTCGGATATTTTTCTGCATAGAGTTTTTCAACTCGTTTTTCTTTTTCATATTCAAATACTAAGTCTTTATTTATATCTTCATAGTGTAATCTTACTTCATCTTCTACATAAAATTCTTCTTCAGGGTATTCAAAAAATTTCTTTGTTTCAAGAACACCATCTACTCCAAGCGGTTCACCATGTGCCTTTGATAATCCGACTCTCGGAGAGCCGTATCCTATTTGTGTTTTTATTTCAATCAAGGTCGGTCTTGTTTTTTCTCTCTTTGCCTCTTCAATCGCCTCTTTTATTTCAGACAGATTATTTCCATCTTCAACAAGAAGTGTTTGCCAGCCAAGCGCCTTATATCTCATAGATACATTTTCTCTAAATGCAAGGTCAGTTGAACCTTCAATTGTGATTTTATTTGAATCATACAATACTATTAATTTTCCAAGTTCAAGAGTTCCCGCAAGAGATGATGCTTCATTAGAAATTCCTTCCATTAAATCTCCATCTCCGCAAATTACAAATGTATTATGATTAATTATTTCAATATCCCTGTTGTATATTGCAGCCAAATGTTTTTCAGCCATTGCCATGCCGACTGCCATTGATATACCTTGTCCGAGAGGACCTGTTGTAGCTTCTACTCCAACTGTATGGCCGTATTCAGGGTGCCCCGGTGTTTTGCTTCCAAGTTGTCTGAAGTTTTTTAAATCTTCTAATTTAAGTCCGTATCCAAAAAGGTGCAGCAAAGAATATAACATTGATGATCCATGACCTGCAGATAGAATAAATCTATCTCTGTTTATCCAATTCGGATCCTTTGGATTATGCTTCATTGTCTTCCATAACATATAGGCTGCCGGTGCTGCTCCTAACGGTAATCCCGGATGACCTGAGTTTGCTCTTTGAATTTGATCGATAGAGAGCATTCTAATCGCATTTACACTTTTTTGTTCAATATTCAAAATATTCCTCCTCACTTTACTGCATTCTTATCTAACATAACTGAAATTAAAAACTTGGGTATTGCAACTTGCCTTTTTATTCTCGACGGATCTGAAATTAATCTATAAAACCATTCAAGATTCAATTTTATAAATATATCGGGAGCTCGTTTAACCTCTCCTGCAATTATATCTATCACTCCGCCATTTCCTATTATCAGTTTTGAATTTAATTTTTTTGCGTTTTCTTCAATCCAAAGTTCCTGTTTAGGATAACCGAGACCTAAAAATATTATATCAGGTTTAAGTCTGTTTATCTCATCTATTACTTCCATCTCTTCATCATGTCCCGCCATTCCAAGATGTGTTCCCTTAAAGTAGCCATGATGATATCCTATTACATTTAATTCAGGTCTTGTACTTTTTAAATTTTCATATGCTTTTTCTACAACTTCGGGCTTAGTTCCGAGAAGATACACAGAATATCCCTCTTCTTCCGCAATATTTAAAAGCTCCATTGAAACATCAAAACCTGTAACTCTCTCTTTTAAAGGTTTACCCCTCATCTTTGAACCATATATAAGTCCTATTCCATCTGCAATTGAAAGATCCGCTGAATTTAATATATCTCTGAGTTTTGCATTGTCTCTTGCATCTACTACTATTTCAGTGTTCGGAGTAACTATTGTGTGAATTTTATCTTCTTTCAAAAATCCTCTTACTATATCTATTGCTTCTTTAAAGTTTATATTAAAAACATTTACTCCAAAAATACTTACCTTATCCATAGTTCACCTCTCAAGAACAAACTTAACCGCCTCATTGTGTTTATCAGTTAAATTATAAAATTTTTTAAGATGTTCTCTTGTTTCTTTCTTCAGTTCATCTAAATTATCTATTGAGTTTAAAACCTCTTCCGATAATTTTTCCGAGCAGAAATCTCCTACGTAAAACCTCTGAATTCTCTCAAGTTCTTTCATAAATCCATCTATTTTAGGGTCATAGCTTATTCCTATCGGATAAACTCCCATAAGTGTCGCAAATATAAGCCCGTGCAATCTCATAGAAACCATTATATCCATTGTTCCGATTAAAGATAAATATTCTTTGACATGTAGATATTCTTCAACCAAGTAAATATTCTCATATTTTTCCTTTAACAGGTTGTAAATTTTCCTCTCGATTTCAAGGTCTAAATGATAAAAAAACGGCACAAAAATAATATTTACGTCTTTTTTTTGAACAATCTTCTCTATAGTAGAAACTATTTCAGAAATTGTCCTATCTCCATAATTCTTCCAGTTCATTATTGTAAAGCAAATATTCTTTTTATCTTCTCTTACATTTAGTTTTTTTAAAATGTCCCTTCCAAAATCAAGATTCGGTTTATTAATTCCAAATACGGTATCTGTTGTCACAAGTATATCTCGATTTACTCCAAGTTCTCTTAACTCCCTTGCCGACGCCTTATCTCTTACGTTTAAAAAGTCTACTTTGCTCAGAATGTTTCTTGCGAGATATTTATTTCTTTTTAAATTTATCGGTCCTATTCCCTGCGAGTATACAAATGTCTTTTTCTTAAATAACATTCCGAGTTTTAATATTGCAAGATAGTACAAAATTGATTTTTTACTTGTAATATCTTGCATTAAAGAACCGCCACCGGACAATACCATATCACAATTTCTAACTGCGCTTATTATTTCAAACAAATTAGAACGATTTACGCTTTTCACATTATATTTTTTTTCTGTCCAATCAGGATTTTTCGACAATACTACAATTTCAGCATCAGAATGTAAAGATATTCCGTCTACGAGACCCTTTAATATTGCCTCATCTCCTATATTATTGTATCCGTAATATCCCGATACTAAAATTTTATTTCTCAATATATTTGTCGTACCCCTTTCTTACAAGCTCTGCCGCTATAAGTACAAAGATTGAAACAATTAAAGCTATTACAAATTCTATTGCAACTCTCATAAAGCTTATTGTAAGCGGAGTTCTAATATGAGAAAAAGTATTTACTATATCCGCCATTCCTATCGCCGCAAAAATTGTCAATAATATAGTTAAAAGCTTTCCTCTTTTTTTATAAGCTATATACATAAGCAGAATTACCGCAGGATATCCAATAAAAATTGCCTTTGTTCTCGGTCTTGCAGGTAAGTATTGTTCAAGTAAATTTCTAAATAACAGCTCCATTCCCGGAACTTTTGTATTTGAATTTCCTCCTCTTACTATAAATACAGCAAGCATTCCCAAAACCATAATTCCGAGAACAGCTTCCCAAAGCTTTACATTCTTAGAAAGCATATTTGTTATTTCATATGGTCTTATCTTAACATCTGTTTCCTTCTCTCTTCCAAATCCGATATATGCCGCATATATAAATATTGATACTAATAGCGGAAGAAGCTGAGAAATTTTTACTCCTCTAAATATATTTAATTCTACAAGATAATTAGTCCCGCTCATAAATGAAACTTCCATAAACGAGCCTATCATAGAAATTAATATACTTATCAGTAAAACCGCCGAACCATGTATAAATATTTTTACAATCCCCGCTTTTCTTCTGCTTCTTGCAATTCTGTTGTAATTCTCAAGTATAGTGCATATTGCAAGTGAAGGATAGGTAACTATAGCGGCAAGATTAAACAAAACAGTTCCGGTAGATTGCATCTTACCAAGAACAAAAAATACTACAGAAAGTAAAGCACCTATTACAAATATCACTATTGCCGCAATGCTTGATATTGAAAATACAAGCTTTAATAATAGTATACTTGCAGCTACCGTTCCTATTGCAATAGGAAGCATTCCAATTGTTCTATTCGGATTCCAGCTTCCAATAGGATTTACATTTCCGACTTCATATCCTTTATTATCAAGTCTGTCCTGCAAATTTTCAAGAACGGCTCCATATTTTTCAGGATCCGATATTACTAAATCATTTTTTATAAACGGTCTTATAAATATAGCAACAATATTTCTCTCAGATATTGCTCTATAATACACATTTGTAAGTTCTTCTCCATTGTGATGCATGGGAATTGCATAGTCATATTCTCTTTGTATATAATCCCATGTAGTAAATACTCTAATTTTACCTATACTATCTCTTCTTATAACTGAATCTATACCGTCAATTGCTAAATGACCTCTTTGATTTGATGCCTCAATCATTCCCAGAGCTATTTTATTTTTACTTAACCAAGATGCAAAATCATCTTGAACTTTCGGATCTTCTTCAGAATTTTTATAGAACTCTTTACCTGAAAACACTACATATCTTTGAGATTTATTGTATTTTTCAACTGCTTCTGTAAATCTGTTCATACACGCTCTTGAATCTTGATATCTTGAATAAAATGTAGGTCTTAAATTAATCGAAAGATTCTCAATTCCTTTAACATCTTCAATCTTTCTTGTATCAAAGCCAAGTCCTATATATTCAAGAACCGAACCTCTGATACCGTCATCACCTATTCTGTTTTGAAGAACATCATAGGCATCCGATTTATAATTTACTATATCTTTCGGACTACCTTGAATTTGCATAGTATTATTATCTATAAATTTTATTTTTCTCTGCTCTTCTTTTTTTAATGTCTTTAATCCGTTTGCTATGAACTTGAGATCTTCTTCACTTCCCTTTACAATTAAATCATTTCCGACAAGTCCTGTTTTTATTTTAGAACCTTGCATTTTCTTCATTGAATTAATTGTAGATTCATTAATTGTGACATTGCTTACTCCATTTTTTGCAAGAGCGGTAAAATATTCTCTTGAGGTATTAAAATAATCATATCCTATTTTTGAAAATTCATCATAATCAGCTAATATATCGTAATTCTTATAATTACTTTCCGCCTTCAATCTACCTGATACAAAGTAGAATGAACTTACTATTGAAATTAAAATCAACAATATCCATATATTCTTTTTGTTAAACATAATTACTCCTTAAAATTTTAGTCTTATATAATTATACTATGAATCTAATAATTTTTACACAGCAAAATAGGCTTTTACTACCGCAAAAGCCTATTATATGTACCATAACCTACACAATACTCAAGCTAACCTTAATAGCTTTGTCAATTTCGCTCATAATATTGCCCTCAAACCTACCTATTCTTTCTCTTAATCTCTTTTTATCTATTGTTCTGATTTGCTCCAAGAGTATAACCGAATTTTTGGGTAGTGGAACTCCCTTTGCATCAACATTTATATGAGTAGGTAATTTTGCCTTATTGAGCTGTGATGTTATAGCTGCCACAATTAATGTGGGTGAATATTTATTTCCTATGTCATTTTGAATGATTACTACCGGTCTTACTCCTCCTTGTTCCGATCCTATAACCGGGGAAAGGTCGGCATAAAAAATATCCCCTCTCTTTATTAACATTGCATCACACCTTCAATAGATTAAGAGAATCTATAATCATTATAGTTTAAAATCTCAGATAATGTCAATAATTAACAAGTACTTTTGACAAAAAAAGTATAATGTCACTTGCAATAACCGATTCTTCAGAAAGTTCATCTCTGGCAAGATCACCTGCAACTCCATGTATATTTGCCGCCATAGATGAAGCCTTGAACAATTCAATTTTTCTTCCGACAAGTGAAACTAAAATCCCGCTAAGTACATCGCCGCTTCCCGCTGTTGCCATTGAAGGGTTGCCTGTTTTATTTATATATATATCTTTTCCGTTTGTAACAACAGTCCTGTTTCCCTTCAAAAGTAAAATAACCTTATATCTCTTGGCAAATTCCATAGCAAGTTTTTCTCTGTTCTTATTTATCTCATCATGTGATATTCCCGTAAGTCTGCTGAATTCTCCGACATGAGGTGTTAAAACCGTACTGAATTCTCTTCTGTTTTCCAACACGCTCAAATTTTTCGCTAAGTGAGTAAGACCGTCTGCATCAACTACTATATTTTTATTCAATGACAACACATCTTTTACTTTTTTCTCGGAAGTATCATCAAGTCCGATTCCGGGACCTATTAAAATTGAATCCATATTATTCAAAAAATCCAACATATCCGAATTTTTATTAAAACTCTTCACAATAGGTTCAACATATTTTATACTCATAATCTCCAAAATATCTCTTGGAACTATATTATATACAAGACCGCTGCCACATCTTAACGCAGCATTTGATGCCAAAAATGCACTTCCTGTCATTCCCATACTTCCGGCAACTATTGCAACACGTCCATAATCTCCCTTATGAGTATCCGAATTTCTATTGTTTAAAATTCCTTTAAATTCGTCATCAATTGCAACTTTATCTTTTATTGCAACTGCCACTGCAAATCCTCCGTCATGAGATATGCTCAGCTTATATATATATCCCCTGCATATTGCATATGGAGATGAATTCTCATAGTATATTTTTATGTCTTTAAACGAAGTAGAACCTATACCTGTGCCAACTGCCTTTGATACGGCTTCCTTTGCCGCAAAAAGACCTGCAATAGACTGAACTCTGTTATTTTTATACTTTATATATGAAATTTCCTCATCGTTAAATATTCTATTTAAAAATTTTTCATCATATTTTAAATATATTTTTTCAACTCTGCTTATTTTTACAATATCGATTCCTACCATCTATAACTCCTTTAAAATCTTTAGACAATTTCAATTTAAATTAATTTATTTCCTATGTATATTATAGATTAACCAACCAATTTTTAAAAATAATTTTACAATTTCTTTTGAATTAATTGACAAATTTTTTCCAATAGTATATATTATTTATAATTTAATAAAGGCGATGACGATATACAGTAGGTTATTCCGAATTACAATATCTGAGTCTTAAACAACTGCGTTTAAACAGTAAGAGGCTACGAGCAAAGAAAGGTGGTACCACGAAAGCGTCCTTTCAATATTCGTAGTTATTTTTATTTTAAGGAGGAATTTATGAAAAACGTATATGATATTTTAGAAGAACGTGGATTTATAGATCAAGCAACTTACCCCGAAGAACTTAAAGAATTATTATCCAAAGAATCAGTCCCATTCTACATCGGTTTCGATGCAACAGCAGATTCATTAACTCTCGGTCATTTCTTACAGGTAAGAGTTATGCAACACATGCAGCTTGCCGGACATAAACCCATTGCCCTACTTGGTGGCGGCACTACAATGATAGGTGACCCGTCCGGAAAAACCGACATGAGAAAAATTATGACTAAAGAAACTATAGAATATAATGCAAGCAGATTTAAAGAACAACTTTCTCACTTTTTAGACTTTTCTGATGATAAAGCAATTTTTGTAAATAATGCTGAATGGCTTTTAAATTTGAATTTCTTAGATTTTATGAGAGAAATAGGTGTTCACTTCAGTGTAAACAGAATGCTTACATTTGATTGCTATAAGAACAGAATGGAAAAGGGACTTACATTCTTTGAATTTGCGTATATGCTTATGCAATCTTATGATTTTTTAGTTTTATATAGAAAATATGGATGTAAATTAGAACTCGGCGGTTCAGATCAATGGTCCAATATGCTTGGAGGATATGAACTTGTTAGAAAGCTTGAAGATGACAAAGTATATTCTATGACATTTAAACTTCTCACAACTGCTGCAGGAATAAAAATGGGCAAAACTGAAAAAGGCGCTGTTTGGTTAGATGCTTCAAAAACTTCTCCTTATGAAATGTATCAATATATGAGAAATTCCGATGATAGAGATGTAATAAAATTTATGAAATTATTGACTATGCTCCCAATGGAAGAAATTGCAAAATATGAATCTCTTGAAGGTGCTGAATTAAATACAGCTAAAGAAGTATTAGCTTATGAAATTGTAAAAGATGTTCACGGAGAAGAAGAAGCCAAAAAAGCAATGGATGCTGCAAAAAGTCTTTTTAGCGGTGGAATAAACAGTGAAAATATTCCTTCAACAGAAATCAGTTCATCCGAATTTGAAAACGGAAAAAATATTGTCGAGCTTTTAAAGGAACTTAATCTTATAAAATCAAATTCTGAAGGAAGAAGGCTCATTGAGCAAAACGGAATTACAATTGATGATGAAAAAGTTAAAACCTTTGACCAAATGTTAAGTTTATCCGATTTTAAAGATGGAAAAATTTTAATAAGAAAAGGTAAAAAAGTATATCATCAAGTAAAACTTATCTAATATAAAATCCCCTTGAATTATATGTTCAAGGGGATTTATAGTCTCTACTCTATTACTGTAAACATCTATTTAATCATATATTATTTTATAAATATATCCAGCAACTGAATTATTTGAAATTTAAGTTAAATTCATCTCTATATATTTACAAGAATTTTATTTTTGGGGAAACCATGGAATACATCTATTTACTTTTTTACAATAATTTTCATATTCTTCCCCATATAAATCTTTAAGCCATTTTTCTTCTGTGTGTTTCATAAAAATTGTAAGAAATAACCAGTATGCAACAGGTAAAACTAAAAGCAACACATTGTTTACAGTTAATAATATCCCTGTAAAAGCTATCATAAAAGCTGAATAAATAGGATTTCTGACACACGCATATATTCCGGTTGTAACAAGTTTATTGTTTTTTATTCCATCATCTATTTTTTCAACAATAACCGCCTTAATCCAAATAAATATCCCTATAAAAATCATAAATATTCCTAAAATTAAATTTGGAATTTTAAAAAATCCAAAACTTATAACTTTAATATAATTAAATTTAGAAAGCAAAATTCCAACTACAGTTACAAATAAAATTATTAAAACATAAATCGGCCCTACTCCTATTACCGGCAAATGTTTTTCTCTATCTTTTTTCAAATTATCACCTTCTGTTATTTTGAAAATATCTATCATTATTATATCATTATATAATGTTTTTTTGTCAATTTTGACATTAAAAAATATTGATTATATAAATCTCGTATAAATAAAATAATTATCTATTTTCCAAAATTTAACAAAATTTATTTTGATAGTTAAAAGGAAGTACTTTCGTAGCACTTCCTTATTTTATATATCTATTCACAATACCTTTCAGTTTTCTAAATTGTCTTTTTGTAGCTTTTTTCACTTTATAGACCCTTCTTTTTACAGTTGGAATATATCTATAATTTGAAATAACCTCCTCATATAAATCATATACTGATTTTGCAAAATATTCTTTAGAATACTTTTTAGAGATTTCCTTGGCATTTAAAGCAAATTCTCTTCTCAAGTTTTCATCATCCGCCAATTTTAATATAGACTTTTCAAAATCCTGTCCACTATTAAAAAAATATCCGTCTTTTCCATTAATTAATAATCCATCCAAACATGAATCATATTTGCAAACAAGCGGCAATGAATTTGCGGCAGCCTCAACAAATGTAAGGCCTTGTGTTTCGCTTTTTGATGCGCACACAAAAACATCCGCAAGCTTATAATACTTATACACTTCCGATGGATCCACCATACCTGTAAAAAATACCTTTTTATTTTTAAGTGTATTGACCTTATTACTCAGTATTTCTAAATAAGGTCCGTCTCCTACAATCAAAAAGCTTATATTACTTCTCTTTGAAGATAAATTATTATAGTGTCTGATCAGCTCATCAATATTTTTTTCTTTGGCTATACGGCCTAAAAATAAAATAACAAAATCATCCTCAGGTATATTTATATCAGATTTAAGTTCTAAAATTTCCTCTTTACTAAAATCCGTTTCAAATCTAAAAAGGTCTATTCCGGTAGGAATAATAGATATGTCATTTTTGATTTTATATCTCTCAAGATTTTTCTTTACCTTTTTAGTAGGAGCAATTATACGATCACATTTTTTTAGGAGCTGTTTCATGACCTTAGATATTAATTTTTTGCCCATTCTTTCATTTTTAAAAATATATCCAACACAACTTTCATACATTGTATGATAAGTATGCACTATGGGACACTTAACTTTCTTTGCAATAATCTTGGCAAAAATAAGGGTTGAAAATTCACACTGAGTATGTATTATATCAGGTGCCCAATTAATTAACTCTTTTAAATATTTATCCTTAACTGCAATAGATGCTCGTATATCCGGATATATATTTACCGGAAAAGAACTTATAAAATATACATCTCCTTCATTATATGACTTCATAGTTTTAGAAAGAGTTAAAATTCTAACATCTACTCCAAGTTCTTTAAGTTCTGTATATAAATTTAAAACCGAAGTTACTACGCCATTTATTTGTGACTTATATAAATCAGTTGTAATTAAAACTTTCATAAATATACCCCCATAAATATTTTAACAAATTTTAGACTTTAAAAATATTAAAATATTGTTAATATTATAATTTTTGGGTATAACTATAAAAGTGAATGGAGGTATATATGAAAAAAATGAACAAAAAAATCTTTGGCATAGGTGTTCTTTCAGTTATGCTGTTAGTTAGCGGATGCAGTAACAAAACAACAAATTCTTCAAAAACTGAGAATTCAAATAAAGTAGAAATGAATTCACAATATGAAGAACTTGGATTCAGCAATTTCCAATTTAAAGGACATACTTTAACAGGAGACGATATTTCAAGCGATATATTCAAAGATTCAAAAGTAACAATGATAAATTTTTGGGGAACATTTTGCGGACCATGTAAAATGGAGCTTCCTCATCTTGCAGAATTAAGTAATGAATATTCAAAAGAAGAGTTTCAAATTTTGGGAGTAATAGCAGATACTTCTGACGGAGAAGATTTTAATATTAAAGACGCTAAAGAAATTGTCGAAAAAAGTAACGTTACTTTCCCTAATCTTTTAAACAGCAAAGAATTATCCGATAAGTACTTAAATAATGTTCAAGGTCTACCAACTACAATATTTGTAGACAAAGACGGAAACTTAATAGGAGACGTTTTAGTCGGAGCCAGAGATAAAAATACTTGGAAAGAAATTATCGACAAAGTAATATCAGAAAATTAAAACTAAAATAAAGCCCTTTCTCAACTGAATAGAGAAGGGGCTTTATTAATTAAAATCACATAAAGTTTAAGTTAATAATCAATGTATTCTTTGAATATAGATGATTTCATCAAAAATCAAACTTTCATTTCTAATATGATACTTTTCATATTCATTTTCTATCCTGTGAAAATAATCAAATATTATTATACTATAAAAAAACAGTTGCCCTACATTTAAGGACAACCGCTTTTATTTATACATCTTCCGTTAATATCTTTTTATTAATTACTTCTAATTTATCTGACAGTTCATATATTATAGGCTGTCCTGTTGCGATTTCCAATTTTGGAATTACTTCATCAGAAATATTTTCCAAATATTTACATAATGCACGTAATGAATTTCCATGCGCAGCAACTAAAACATTCTTACCTTGCCTTAAATTCGGTGCAATGTGATCCTCATAAAACGGCATAACACGTTTTAAAGTAAGCTCTAAGTTTTCAGTTATCGGTATAAGTTTTTCATCCAACATTTTATATCTTCTATCTGATAAAAATGCTTTTGCTTGCTCTACTTCCATTTCAGGTGGAGACACATTGTAACTTCTACGCCAGATATGAACCTGCTCATCTCCATACTTTTGAATTGTTTCCGCCTTATTTAATCCCTGCAACGCTCCATAATGACGCTCATTTAATCTCCAACTCTTTTCCATAGGTATCCAAAGCTGATCAGACTCTTCCAAAATATATTGACAAGTTTTTATAGCACGTTTTAATACTGATGTATATGCAATATCAAAATCAATTCCCTCCGCTTTAATTAACCTGCCCGCACTTTTAGCCTCATTAACTCCGTTTTCACTTAAATCAACATCCGTCCATCCGGTAAACAGATTAGCTAAATTCCACTCACTTTGACCGTGTCTTACTAAAACTAATTTCATCTAAGCATCCTCTTTCTCTATATATTTTTTATACATGGCATTAAGATTTTTCAACTAAGATTGTAATTCTATCTGTTATTATAATACTTTCTTAAATTATATCATTAATCTTTGGATTACTCCAATTATATTAAATTCTATTAGAGATATTTTTAATATACCTACAAATAAAAGGTTCTAAACCAACGCAATTAAGATTGGCATAGAACCTTTAAAAAAGGAGATATTAAGTTATTTCACTAAGTGACATGCTACAAAGTGGTTAGGCTTTACTTCTTTAAATTCAGGTTTTTCTTTAAAACACTGCTCTGTTGCTCTTGGACATCTTTCTGCAAACGGACAATTTTCCTTAGGATTGATCGGACTTGGTACTTCTCCCTCAAGTACAATTCTTTTTCTCTCCTTTTGAATATTCGGATCTGCTATCGGTATTGCTGAAAGCAATGCTACAGTATATGGATGTAGCGGATTGTCATATAATTCATCTGAACTTGCAACTTCCATCATATTTCCAAGATACATTACCCCCACTCTATCTGAAATATATCTTACCATTGATAAATCATGGGCTATAAACAGATATGTCAAGTTCATTTTTTCTTGTAACTCTATTAACAAATTTACTACCTGTGCCTGTATCGATACATCAAGTGCCGATATCGGTTCATCGCACACAATAAATTTCGGATTTAGAGCAAGTGCCCTCGCTATACCGACACGCTGTCTTTGACCGCCTGAAAACTCATGTGGAAAACGTGAAGCATGTTCTTCAGATAAGCCTACCAACCTCAGTAGTTCAATTACTCTTGTTATTCTTTCACTGTCACTTTTATACGTTTGATTTATTAAAAGCGGTTCTTCGACTATACTTTCAACTGTCATACGAGGATTTAATGATGCATAAGGATCTTGAAATATAAATTGAAAATCCTTTCTCCTCTTTTGCATTTCTCGTGCTGACAATTTAAATATATCCTGCCCATCAAAATACATCTCTCCTGCAGTTGGATTATATAGTCTTAAAATTGTACGTCCTGTTGTAGATTTTCCGCAACCGGACTCTCCTACCAACCCAAAGGTTTCTCCGGGATATATGTCAAAGCTTACATTATCTACAGCCTTTAATATACCGTCCTTTACCTTGAAGTATTTTTTTATTCCTCTTGCACTTATCAAAGGCTCAGTCATTATATCCCTCCTTATTTTGTGTCGGACACATTTCATGATATAACCAGCATCTACAAAAATGTCCATTTCCATGTTCTGTTACAGGCGGCATGTGTTCATCACAAATTTTCATCGCTTCATCACATCTGTCATAGAACGGGCATCCTTTTGGAGGAATGTACAAATCCGGTGGTGTTCCATGAATTGCATGAAGCTTGTCTTTTTTATTCATGTCAAGTCTTGGAACCGATGCCAATAACTTTTTAGTATATGGATGTTTAGTATTATAGAAAATATCCTCTGTAAGTCCTTCTTCCATTATTTGTCCGGCATACATTACCTCTACTTTATTACTCATATCAGCAACTACACCAAGATCATGCGTTATTAATATAATACTCATTCCAAATTCATCTTGTAATTTTTTCATCAAATCTAAAATTTGTGCCTGCACTGTTACATCAAGAGCAGTTGTAGGCTCATCCGCTATCATTAATATCGGATTCATTACCATAGCTATAGCAAGCATTACACGCTGACGCATACCACCTGAAAATTCATGCGGATATTGATTTATTCTCTTTTCCGCTTCAGGTACACTTACCATTTCAAGTATTTCTATGGCTCTTTTTTTTGCATCTGCTTTAGATATTTTTTCGTGTTTTAACAAGCCTTCCATTATCTGAGTCCCTACTTTCATTGTAGGATTTAAAGATGTCATAGGATCTTGGAATACCATAGAAATTTTCTTTCCTCTTAGTTCTTCCATTTCCTTTTCTGTCTTTGTTATTATTTCTTCTCCTTCAAATAATATTGAGCCGCCTTTATAAAATGCCGGAGGATCCGGGAGTAACTTCATTATCGAATTTGCTGTAACACTCTTACCACATCCCGATTCTCCAACTATTGCTACTGTTTTTGATTTTGGAACATTAAATGATATTCCTCTTACTGCTTCTACCTCTCCAAAGAAAGTTTTGAAGGATACCTGTAAGTTTTTTACTTCTAATATGTTTTCCATTTCCTACCTCACTTTCTAAGTCTTGGGTCTAGAGCGTCTCTCAGTCCGTCACCTAATACGTTAAATCCGAACATTATAAGTGAAATCATTAATGCCGGTAATAATATTTGATATCCAAGTCCAATTGCCAATACTTCAAGTCCGCTATTGGCAAGATTACCAAGTGACGGCAACGGATCTTGTAAGCCAAGAGATACGAATGATAATGTCGCTTCGGAAAATATTGCCCTTGGTATAATTAGTGTAAGATTTACAAGTATAGGTCCAAGTGTATTGGGAAGTATGTGTTTAAACAATATCCAATTACTTGTTGCACCCATAGACCTTGCTGCCATTACATATTCTGATTCTTTTAGAGATAATACCTGTCCTCTTACTAATATTGCTGTCGGTATCCATCCGGATATACTCATTGCAAGTATCATTACGCTAAGTGATGTACCTGAACCTTTTTTTGAAAAAACTACTGACAACAGTATTACAACCAATAGATACGGTACTGAATATATTATTTCCGCTATACGCATCATTATTGCATCTATTTTTCCGGAGTTCATCCCTGCAACTCCTCCATACAATACCCCTATTGTTATATTTACAAATGCCGCAAGAAAACCTATTAAAAGTGAATATCTCGCTCCATAAGTAACTCTTGTAAATAAATCTCTACCTAGCGAATCTGTTCCAAACCAATATTGTGAATTCGGTTTTACATTCATTTTTGACATATTGATTTTTTCGTAAGTCGTTCCACTAATCATTGGACCTACAATTGAAAATATAACCATTAAAATTATCAATATAAGACCTGCCATTGCAAGTTTATTATTTTTCAATCTTCTCCATACATCTGCCCAATATTTAATTGTCGGTCTTTTTATTCTTTCCGCATCAAGTAATGAACGATCTACTTTTTCAAACATTTCAGGAGAAGGTGTAAATGTATTTTCAACTATTTTTGATGTCATCAGTTATCTCCTCCCGTCAATTTGATTCTCGGATCAATTAGTACATATGCAATATCTACAAGTAGTATCATTGTAACTAATACCATTCCGTAAAATACTGTTGTACCCATTATAAGAGTGTAATCTCTGTTTGTTATACTATTTACAAAAAATCTTCCAAGTCCCGGAATTCCAAATATTTTTTCTATTACGAATGATCCCATTAATAAATCCGCCGTTATTGTTCCAAGAACAGATACTATCGGAAGAATTGAATTTCTAACTCCATGCTTTATTAATACAGCCGCTTTTGATATACCTTTACTCTTAGCTGTCTTCATATAGTCTTGTCCCAATACTTCAAGCATTGATGAACGCATAAGTCTTGCTATTTGTGCTGTAGGCATGAGACTTAGTGCAATAGATGGAAGTATTGAATGTTTAAATGTTCCCCAACCGCTTACAGGAAGTAAACCTCCCTTTGCAATATATTGTATTAAAAGTGTGCCCATTATAAATGACGGAACAGATATTCCTATTATGGCAAATATCATCGCTATATAATCCGGTGCTTTATTTTGATATAAAGCCGCAAGCGATCCCAATAACGGACCTACTATTAATGCAAGAATTAATGCTTGAAAGCCAAGTCTTGCAGATACGGGAAAACCTCTGGATATCATTTGATTTACTGTTTCCGTCTTTGATTTCATACTGTCACCAAAATCGAATTTTAGGACATTTTTGATATATATTAGATATTGTTGTGATATAGGCTTATCCAATCCATATTTTATTTCCAAATTCTTATATACCGATGCAGGCATCTTACCTTCTCTTTGCAATGGATTACCCGGTACGGCATGCATCAGAAAAAATGTAAGTGTTATTATAAAGAAAATGGTAAATATGGACATACCTATTCTTTTTGATATATACTTTAGCATAATAAATCCTTTCTTATAAAAGTAAAGAACCCCATTAGGGGTTCTATTGACTTTTTTTATTCACCAATTTCCGCAAAAGTTAGAACCGGATATTGAAGTATAGGTTTGTAGATTCCCTTAACATTTGCTTTTACAAAGTAAGGTTGTGTATAGAAGTATATCGGAACTATCGGCATATCTTCCATTAGAACTTTTTCTGCTTTCTTCATTGCATCCATACGAACCTTTTGATCGGCAGATTGTCTTGCTTCATTAATCAAAGCATCATATTCAGGATTGTCATGACCTGAGTCATTCATTGCTCCGCCTTTTATAAATAAGTCAAGCATTGTCATCGGATCTGAATAATCTCCTACCCAACCAGCACGGCTTATTTCAAAATCATGAGCATGTTCACGAGCTATTTTTACATTAAAGTCTACATTTTCAAGTCCCAATTCTACTCCAAGAGTTTCTTTCCACATTTGTTGAACTGCTTGGGCTATTTTCTTATGGCTTTCAGAAGTATTATAAAGTATAACTGTTCCGTCAAGATCTTCTACTTTTAATCCTAATTCATCCAAACCTTTTTGTAAAAACTCTTTAGCCTTTTCAGGATTATATTCCACTAATGTTCCGTTTTCTTCTCTGAAGTCTTTTCCTTGATCATCTAATAATCCATAAGGTACAAATCCTGTTGCTGCAATTTGTCCACCCTTTGTAATATTATTTACAAGTGATTCTCTGTCAAGTGCATATACAAATGCCTTTCTGATATTTACATTTGTAAAAGGATTAACCTTTGCTCCCGGAGCTTCCTTAATATTGTTTAAATTATAATAGTAAGTTCCTACTTGTTTTCCTATAACAAGTTCTTCATTTTTTTCTTCAAATTTTTGTGCTACTACTTCTTGTGGTGGATCTACTAACATAGCATACTTGCCGCTGTCATAATTTTGCCAACAAGTATTGATATCTTCAAGAATATCAAATGTTATTCCTGCAAGTTTAACATCATCAGCTTTAAACCAATTTTCATTTTTAACAAGTTCAATAATGCTGTCATGTTCCCAAGTTTTAAGTGTAAAAGCTCCATTTGATGTGTAAAGTTCTCCACCGCCCTTTGCCCAGTCAGGATTTTCTTTAACTATCTTGGAATTTACCGGATATAAAGTATAAAATGCTGTTAAGTCTGCAAAATAAGGTGTAGGATTTTCAAGAACTACTTCCAATGTCTTTTCGTCAAGTACCTTTACTCCTACTTCAGCTTTCTTTTCTTCCAACCATTTTTCGTATACCATTTGTGCAACTTCATCATCAGATTTTCCTGCAACATCAAGTCCTTGTGTATCTGCATCTGTAAATTTCACTTCATGGTCTACAATATCTGTGTCTTTTCCATCATTGTCTTTTACATAATATACGCCGGGTTTTTCAACTGTATTATACGCTTCTCCGCCTTTTACATAGTAAAGTTGATAAGCATATTCTGAAGCTGTTTCAGGATCTAATACCCTTAGCCACTCATAGGCAAAGTCCTCTGCTGTAACAGGATCTCCGTTAGACCATTTCATACCGTCTTTAATTTTAAAAGTATAAGTTAATCCGTCTTCTGATACAGTAGGCATCTCAGCCATACCATCTACAAGCTTTCCTTCCTTATCATAAGAAAGAAGTCCTGTATATAAGTGATTTAAAATCCAAGATTCATGTGTTCCTTGAGCAAGTGCAGGATCAAGTGAACCGGGTTCTGAGTGGTTTACAGTATATAAAATTTGACCTTCCTCAGCTGCTCCATCATCTCCTCCTGCTGTATTTCCTTTGCCGCAAGCTGTCAGCAAAAATGAAAATACAACCAATAAGCAAATTAAACTGGTTAATTTTTTCTTCATCAATATCTCCTCCTGTTTTATTTTTTACAATATTAACATACTTTTTATAAAATTTCAATTAGTAAATTTATTAAACTATTGTTTTTATTTTTACATTTTAATATATTTTGATTTGTCCAATTGGGTCAATAATAAACAAAAATCTTACACTTTCAGCTAATTATAGCCATTTATTTATGTAATATAAGTTCCAGATTATAATTGTATCATAGATATTTATTATATTAAAAATATAAGTATAGTAAAAAATGTATGTATATATGGTGTACATTTTATAAATTTCAAGTGTTTTTATACTATATACTTAATTTTAATTTTAAATTATAATATAAAAAATTTGGTTATTTAAAATTTAACTATTTATACTTTTCGCAAATACATCTCTGTTTTTTTGAAATTATGCATTATTTTTTTGCGACTGTAAAATTCTATTATTTTTTATGATAAAGTAGAAAAGCTTATATCGTAAATTGATTGTAGTATAATTTAAGCTATATTAATGCTCTAATTTCTGTATAAAAAAAAGAGCTTACGCTCATTCATTTAATAAGGTTTTCAATACTATTACTCAGCTCATTTATACTGTTTGTAAGTTCACTCATTTTAGTTTCAATTCTGATTAACAAATAGCATGACACAACTATCGGAAATCCTGTGTTTGCAATTTGTGAAATAAGTTCATCTATACCCATATTTACCTCCTTATGTGAGTAAAGCTTACTTCAATAAATCAGTTGTTGTAAGCTCTCTGTAGTGAGCATTTTCAAGTTTTAAAAGATCTCCTTCTGTCCCTTTAAATACTTTACTGTCAATTATTGCATGCTCAATACTTGTAAGATCTGATTTTGTGATATTATCTCTAACATCATCAATGCTGAATTTTAAAATTTTCCCTTTTGTATCGGAAAATCCAATTTCTAATGTCTTTTTAACAGCCATGTTTTTCCTCCTTTCTCAAAGTTATCCTTACACTATTTCGATTTCAACTATTTTCTTTACTGCCGTTTTTTCAAACTTCACAAGTCCGGCTAACTTATCTGCCACATCAGCTATATTTTCTATTGCAGCTTCTGTATTTAGATTTTTGAATGTTTTCGACTTTACTAAATCTTTACCGTTTGCAGACTTACCGCCGTTGAAATCAATTTTCAGCTTTGCTCCAAATGCTTTTTCTGTATAAGCCATTTTCTCACCTCCTCTATTATATAAATAGAATTTTTATTATATTTTTACTATTCATTTTTTAATTATTTTCTATATACATAAAAAAATAAGCAATGCATTGCTTATTTTTTATACTGTAGTTTTCAATTCTCTCTCTATATTTTCATTGTATAACCTATTTAATTGTTCTTCAGTTATTTCAGATGATTTTATATCTAAGACTATCTTACCTTTGTTTAACATTATTATTCTGCTTGAATATTTAATCGCATGATTTAAATTATGAGTTATCATTAGAGTTGTTATCTTTTCTCTATAAATTAAATCTGCAGTTTTATCCATTACTATTTTTGATGTCTTAGGGTCTAAAGCTGCTGTATGTTCATCAAGCAGCAATAAATCCGGCTTTTTTATTGTTGCCATAAGTAAGGACAAAGACTGTCTTTGTCCCCCTGACAAATACCTGACCTGTGTATTTAATTTGTCCTCAAGTCCTAAATCCAATTCCCTCAATTTTTTTACAATTAAATCTATATCTGTATTTTTGAGCAGCCTTTTAAATGAAAGTCTATCTCCTTTTTTTAATGCTATTGACATATTTTCAAGTATGCTAAGACTTGGTGAAACACCCTTTGACGGATCTTGATTTACTTTCCCTATGTGTAATGCTCTTTTTTGTTCACTCATTTTTTCAAGCTCCAAGTCATTTAACCGTATAGTTCCGCTGTCACTTTTTACGCTTCCGCTTATTATATTAAACAATGTACTTTTCCCGCATCCGTTTGCACCCAATATAGCGGTACATTTATTTTTTTCCGCCTCTACCGAAAAATTTTCAAATATCCTATTTTCCTCAGGCATACCCAAATAAAATGTCTTGTTTAAATTTTTTATTTTTAACATTTTTTACCTCTCGTTATTAACCGATTTCTTAATTCTTTTTATCCGACCTGCTGATACATTATTATACGTAATAAAAAGTATTACTATAAATGCCGTTACCATCTTTAAATCGCTTGAATCAAGCCCTGCATGTATTGCAAGTCCGGATATTATTCTATATATTATTGCTCCTGATATAGCTCTTGTTGTTATTTTTATTTTTCTACTGTTTTTCAGAAATGTATCTCCAATTATTATTGATGCAAGAGCTGTAACTATTATTGTTGCTCCCATTTGTGAATCTGCAAATCCTTGGTATTGTGACATCAATGCACCGCTCAAGCTGACAAGTCCGTTTGAAATCATAAGACCGATCATCGTATACAAATCGGGATTTTTACCGAGAGATTTGACTAATGACTCATTATCTCCCGTAATAACTAACATATATCCTCTTTCCGTCTTTAAAAAACTGTCTATTATTATTTTTATAATCAAGACTATCGCAAATAATATTAAGCCTTTTGGAATTTTTTCAAATTTTACAAATAGATTATCAAAATCAAATAGTGCTACATTGCTCTTTCCCATAATCCTTAAATTTACAGAATATAAAATTGTCATTGTCAAAATTCCCGCAAGAATTGATGCTATTTTCAGTTTTTTATATAGTAAAAATGTAACTAATCCTGCAACTAAACCGAATATAAAACTGAAAATCATAGAAATATATACTCCTAAACCGCTTGTTATCATCTTTGCAAATATAAATGCTCCAAGTGGAAATGTTCCTTCAACTGACAAATCCGCTATATCTAAAATTTTAAATGTAAATACCACACCCATTGAAAGTATTGCAAATATAAGTCCAACTTCAATTGATGCAAGTAATACAGAATTTAACCCTAAAAGCATTTTATTCCTCCTACTTTATTATCTGAGCATCTTTAAAAATTTCATTATTTAAATCAAGTTTTAAAGCTTTCGCAGTTTTCTCATTTACCACTTTATGATTTATCTCATTGTACTCCACAGGAATATTTTTTATATCTTCTCCATTTAATATCCTTATTGCAATTTTAGCTGCCTGAGCGCCCTGACTTTCATAATTTATTCCCTCACTCATAAGCAATCCGCTCTTTACTTGTCCTTCCTCTGATGACAGGCTTGGTATATTATTTTTTAAAAGCTGCTCCGATAAAATCGGAACTGCACTTGCAACCGTATTATCTGTTATTGCAAACAGTGCATCAATATTATTTGACATAAATGCTATTGATGCGGGAATGTCATTTACTGTATTTATGCCGACCTTTACCAGAAAAATATTTTTTTCCTTTAATACACTTTCAAGCTTTTCAACCTGAACCTGTGAATTTTGTTCTGATGTGTTGTATATTACTCCAAAAGTTTTTATATTCGGGTATATTTTTAAAAATTCTTCAATTTGCATTTTCGGATTTACATAGTCGGAAACTCCGGTTATATTTGCATCCGGACTTTCTATTGAATTAACTATTCCCGCTCCGACAGGGTCTGTTACCGCACTAAATACTACAGGAATATCCCTTACTACATTTTTTGTTGCTTGTGCTGCAGGAGTCGCTATTGCATAAATCAAATCAACTTTTTTAGAAAGCATTTCTTGAGCCAATGTTGTTGTCAAAGACATATCTCCATTCGCACTTTTTTCTATTATTTCCACATCTACATCATTTTTTTTAAGTTCTTCAATAAACCCATTTTTTGCTGCATCTAATGAAATATGATCCACATATTTTATGATTCCTATTGTATATTTTTTTGAGTCTGAAGTTTCTTTTTCAATTCCCTTTGAACTGTTTTTCCCATTACAACCTATAAGTAACAAACTTATTAATAATAAAACTACTATCTTTTTCATTTCTTCCCTCCTGATTTTAAAAGCATTTTTCACTCAAATAAAAAAGTCCTCCGCCCATATAGGACGAAGGATCGTGGTACCACCTATTTTCATAATCAAAAGATTATCTCTCAAAGTCATATAACTTATATCCCATGATAACGGAGGCCACCGTAACAGTCTACTGAAATTCTACTGTTAAGCTTTAGAGTGAATATTATATGTATTCCTTTATATCGGCTTTCACCTTCCCCGATTCTCTAAAATAAATTCCTACATTTTTCTCTCTGTCATTGCTTTTATATTTTTTATCATTTTAATGCTTTAAACCCATATTGTCAACTACTGATTTTAAATAAATAAATTTATTTATGTTTAGTAATCTTATTAACGGGTAGATATTGCTTGTAAGGAACAATAATAAAATTTTCACAGGGGGTAATATATGAAAAATTTAGACAAATATTTAGCAAATCTTGCTGTAGGTAATATTAAACTACACAATTTACACTGGAATGTAACAGGCTTCACTTTTAAGGCTGTTCATGAATATTTAGAAACTCTATATGATGATTTTTTTGAAAAATATGATGCTATTGCAGAATACCAAAAAATGAATGGGGTATATCCTAAGGCAAGTCTAAAAGAATATCTTGAAATTAGTGATATAGATGAACTTGAAAGCAAAGATGTAGATGCTAAATCTGCTGTTGAAGAAGCATTAAAGCTTTTAAAACACATTAGAGAACTTGCAGAAGTTATTTCTGACGAGTCTGATGATTTTGTTCTTTCAAATATGATGGAAGATCACATCACAGGTTACAATAAACAAATTTGGTTTATGGAAAGTATGCTTAAATAATTTTATTTTTAAAGGGAAGGTCTTGACCTTCCCTTTTGTTATAATAATTTTATTTTTCGTATTTAACTGCAAATGCTCTTTTATGTTCTGAGTTTTTGTGCATTTTTTCTATTCTATCTGCAATTTCAGAATCTATTTTTTCTCCTCTGATGTGTGCATTTAATTCTCCATAACTGAATCCCATTTCATCCTCATCGGTTTGATTTTCCCAAAGCCCTGCCGACGGTTTTTTATCTATAATTTTTTCGGGTATGCCAAGTTCTCTTGCAAGATCAAATACTTCATCTTTTAAAAATCCCACAAGCGGCAATAAATCCACACCGCTATCACCAAATTTTGTATAATATCCTATATAAAATTCAGATGCATTTGATGAGCCGCACACCAAATATCCGAGATCTTGTGCATAATAATAAAGTGTCAGCATTCTAAGCCTTGGCTTTATATTTGAACGTGCCATTCTGTTCGAACTGAAGAATGAACTTTCAAGATATGTTTTATATGTGTCCGTCAAATCCACTTTTTGAATTTTTAAATCAAGCGCCTCCGCAATAAGTCTTGCATCCTCTTCATCTTCATAGGCACTTTCACATGGCATTATAATTCCAAGCGATGTATCCGGAAATGCAAGTTTACTTACCGCCGCTATTACAGCAGAGTCTATTCCACCGCTCATTCCAAATATAAGTCCCTTTGCTCCTGCTTTTTCTACATTTTCCCTAAGCCATAGTACAAGTTTTTCTATTTCTCTTTTCATTTTAATCCCTCTAATATAGTATTCTTCCGTCATTAAATGGTAATTTTTCTATTCCGAGTTTTTTTATTTCTATTGTAGCCGATGTTTCATTTATGAGATCTTCTATTATTTTATTGTCGTTCAAATCACGATGCAATATTATTTTAACCTTGTCAGTATAATCCTCATTTAAAACCTTGTATCCGTTTTTTATCAGATAATTTGTTATTCCTCCATGAAAAGTATAATCATATTTCAATGACAACTTTTCATATTCTCTCATCTCAACTACAAGTGATGAATCAACTGAGATTTTTGCTCCCTTTGTATATGCACGAACAAGTCCTCCCGCTCCAAGCAGTATTCCTCCAAAATATCTTGTTACCACAACTAATACATTTGTAACATCTTCTTTTTTTAATACTTCAAGCATTGGGATACCTGCCGTTCCTGACGGCTCCCCATCATCATTGTATCTCTGTATAAGTTTATTTTCACCGATTATATACGCACTGCAATTATGTGTTGCATCTCTATGAATTTTTTTAATCTCTTCAATTTTCTTTACGGCTTCTTCCTCACTTTTAACTCTAAATCCGTAACCTATAAATTTGGATTTTTTTTCTATAAATTCATCTGTTCCGTCTCTATAAAATGTTTTATACATAATCTACCACAAACTTTTTATATTTATTATATTCTTCAATAGTCAAAATGACCTTAAAAGAAACTCCCTCATTTAAATACTCCAGTTCTTCACACTTATGATTATCAAGTATCTCCGAAAGTACAACTGAATTTTTGTAATCTATCAACATTTTTACATGCTTAAATTTCTCCGGAAGATTTTCTTCAATAAATTTAAGAAGCTTATCCATATCATCATCAAATTTTGCAGAAATATATAATCTCTTATCTGTATACTTAGGATTGATTAATATATCCGAGCCTTCAAGCTTATCCATTTTATTGAATACCGTTATAACCTTATCGCCGTCAATTTTTAAATCTTTCAGGATATTCATTGTAGTTTCGTATTGAATTTCCAAATCATCACTTGATGCATCTATAACATGCAAAATTAAATCTGAATATTTAATCTCTTCAAGAGTTGATTTAAAAGCTTCTATAAGTTTAGTCGGAAGCTTTGATACAAAACCTACAGTATCAGACAATATAAATTCAATTCCGTTTGGAAGCTTTGCTCTTCTTGAATTCGGATCAAGTGTTGCAAATAACATATCCTCAACGTATACATCCTTTGAATCCGATACTTTTAATCTATTTAATATTGTAGATTTTCCCGCATTTGTATAACCCACAAGAGAAACTGTTGATATTCGATTTTCAAGTCTTTTACTTCTCATTGTATCTCTTGTCTTTTCAGATTTTTTCAGTTTTGCCTTTATAGTTTCGATTTCACGAAGCAATCTTCTTCTATCTGTTTCTATTATCTGCTCTCCCGGTCCACGAGTTCCTATTCCTCCGCCGGTTCTTGACCATCCTTGTATTCCTATGAGCCTTGGAAGCTGATAATTTAATTGCGCAAGCTGAACTTGAAGTTTTCCTTCATATGTTGAAGCTCTAAGTGCAAAAATATCAAGTATTAAATTTGTCCTGTCTAAGACCTTTACCTTTTTATTAAAAAAGTCACAGCCCTTATTAAAAGCATCTTCCAAATTTCTAAGCTGTACTCCCGACAGCTCATCATTAAATACAACCGCATTAGCTTCAAGTTTAGGTATCATATCATTAATTTCATTTACTTTACCTGAGCCTACAAGATATTTTGGAGAAAATTTGTCTATATTTTGAGTTACTACTCCTACAACCTCCGCTCCATCAGCTTTTACAAGCTCCTCCAATTCGCGAATAGATGTCTCAAGACTATTTGGATATGCTCCTATATCAGTACCGACTATTATTACTCTTTCCTTTTCTTTATCTTTTATATTTTCCATAACTATATTATATACTAAAACCTGATATTTTAAATATTACATTTATTTTAAAAGCTTAGATATTAAAAAATAGTAATTAAAAACATTAAATGATATAATAAGAATGGAGGTATTTATGGAAAAATTTAAATCTCTTGATAAAAAAAATAAATTAAAATTACTCTTATATTCAATTTTAATTTTGATTTCTTTTTTTGTTACTCTTATAAGCGTGACAATTTTAGATATTTTAAATGATGTTCCAAAAATGGATCTTAATAATCTTTCAAACAGCTTTAACCAAACTTCAAGCATTTATGATGAAAACGGAAAGCTACTTGAAAAAATTGAATCCTTAGAATACAGAACTATTGTCCCTATTGAAAAAGTTCCTAAACATATAAAAGATGCTTTTATTTCTATAGAAGATGAAAGATTTTATAAACACATCGGAATTGATTTTCAAGGTATTGCAAGTGCATTTATCGATAATATCAAAGCCGGAAAAATTGTAAGAGGCGGCTCTACAATAACCCAACAGCTTGTCAAAAATGTATATCTTTCAAATGTAAAGACTATAAACAGAAAAGTACAAGAAGCCTACCTTGCAATAGGTGTTGATAAAAAACTTTTAAAAGACGAAATACTTGAAGCATACTTAAACAGAATTAATTTAGGTCAAGGTTCTTACGGAGTTGAGGCTGCAGCTCAAACATATTTTTCTAAAGATGTATGGGATTTAAACTTGTCTCAAAGTGCTCTAATTGCAGGCATTACAAAATCTCCCGTTGAATATCCTCCATTTAAGAGAATACCTAAAGATTCCTATAAAGATGGTGAACTTATAGGAACAATGGATATAAACGGAGAACAAATGTATCTTGTACTAAATCCAAAAGCATTTGAAAGACAAAAAACAGTCCTTAAAAAAATGTATTCTCTCGGTTGCATAACCGAAACCGAATACAATGATGCATTGAAATTTGATATAGTGAGCTCTTTAAATCCGGGAATTAAAAAATATCACAGCATGAGTAGCTATTCGACGGACTATATCAAATCCGAAGCTGCAAAACTTCTTTCAAAATATTATAGTGTTTCTCAAGATGAAGCAGAACATAAATTATTTACAGGCGGATATAGTATATACTCCTCAATTGACGAAAATATACAACACGATTTGGAAAATATATATGTGAATTTTAAAGACTATTTAAATTCAAATACAAATTCAAATCACGGTGCAAAGGCTTTATCATTTACTCTTGACGGAACTGATAATATACTCGATGCAAATGGAAATATAGTTTATTTTCAAAGATATAATTTTTTTGATGAAGAGTTTAATTTTAAAATAGACAAGGAAAACTACAATATAAATTCAAAAGGAGACTTATCAATTACAAATTCTCTATTTAATACTGCAAGTAATAAATTGGATATAATTGATATCTACGAGATAAACTCAGATGAAAATTTACAAACCTACAACATAGGTTTTTTGAATATACCAAGAGATGTGTATGAAGAAAAAACCGATTATATAATCATAAGCAGCGGTTTTTTAAAAAACAAATCTGATTTTTATAAAATTGATGCAAATAATAATCTCATTATCTCAAAGGAATATTACTCATACGAAAGTATTCCTACTCTTCAACCTCAATCAAGTGCAATAATTCTTGATAATGAAAGCGGTTATGTAAAAGCAATTGTTGGCGGCCTTGATGTGAACAGTAAAAACTTAAAAATTTATAATAGGGCTACTAATTCAGTTCGTTCTCCGGGTTCTTTAATAAAACCTGTAGTTTATTTAACTGCTCTTGAAAATGGATATACATTGGGTTCTGTAAAAGATGATGTGCCGATTTATATAGACGGAAATATGTGGCCATCTAATGACTATCCGGGTTTTGGCGGACTTTTGACATTAAGACTTGCATTGGAAAATAACTCAAATGTAATTCCGGTTGAATTTTTACAAGAAATGGGACTTGATAAAATGAAAGATACCCTAAAAAAATTCGGAATTATAAATTCGGCTAATGCTTCTAAAGATAATTTCATATCTCTTTCTGAAAATAAATACAAGTCAGATGAAAATTTAGATTCTCTTGCTCTCGGAAATATGCAAAGAGGTATTACAAATATTGATGCCGCACAAATATACAGAACTATTGCAACGGGCGGAGATACAAAAGATGTCAGCTCGGTAATCAAAATAGAAGATGCCAATGGAACTACAATAATTAACAACTCCACAAAAAAAACAGAAAAATCCTTTGACTCTACAAATTGCTACTTACTTACCGATGCACTTAGGACTAATGTAACAAGAGGTATTGCAAAGGGAGCCGGAACTTTGAAACTTGATATAGCCGGCGAAATCGGATTAAATAAATTTAATTCCGACTTATGGTTTACAGGATATAGTCCAAAATATACAATATCAACTTGGATTGGATGCGACTCTCCTAAAATAGAGCTTGATGCGGATTCAAAACTTATATTAAATTTATTTAAGCAAATTTCTCAAGATGTGAATCAGAACCTGCCTACTACAAAATTTGTAAAGCCTGATAATATCGTCGAAAAATATATATGTCAAAAAAGTGGAAATCTCGGTACAAAATTATGTGAAGAAGTTGATGCCGGATATATTGAAAAATATAAATCAGGAACCGAACCGACAAAATATTGTGATCAACACATAAAACTTTTAATTTGCAATAAGAGTAATCGTCTTGCAAGTGAATATTGTCCAAAAGAAGATGTGGAATATAAAATATTTTTTGAAAGACAACCCGCATACATCGCTTCGGAACATGGGGGTATATATCCTGATGACTATGAATATGTTCCAAAACTTTATTGTAACTACCATGACGAAGATTGGTATAATAAAAACAAAGAAAAGAAAAAAACTAAAAAACAGCAAAAGACAACAAAGGACAAATCTTCAAAATCTTCGTCTAAGAAAGGATAAGATATGATAAAAAAATTTATATATAAAACAGCCTCAAAGGCTATAAAAAACAAAATTAAAAATATGGACAATAAAAATAAAAGGAAGTTAAATCCAAAGCACATTGCAAGAATTATATTCTTAGCATCAAGAATATCTCAAAGAAATAAAAATAAATAAAAAAGACCCTTCTTATCAAGTAATTTGATCAAGAAGGGTTCTTTTAATAGAGAATATTAAACTGAATAATTTACGAAATACAACTTACAATATTGTTTTCATATTTGTTTTCTAAAAACTTCTTTCCAACTTCCGGAAATAGAGCATAAGTTAAAACATCTTCATCACATTTTGCAAGATAACCTATCTCATCTCTTGCCTTTTTTAAACCGTTTTCTAAATAATCTGCAGGTCTTCCTGTAATTACTTCCTTATCTCCTATGATGGATTTTCTAAATTCATCATCTATTTCAACAGGGCTTCTTCCATACAGTCCTCTTAAATAATCTTTGATTTCAGTAGGAACCATTTTATATCTTTGTCCAATAATTACGTTAAATGCAGCTTGTGTTCCAACCATTTGACTCATTGGTGTCACAAGAGGCGGAAATCCCAAATCAGCTCTTACTCTCGGAACTTCAGCAAGTACCTGTTCATATTTTTCAACTTGTTTCAATTGAGTAAGCTGTGAATATAAGTTGGACAACATTCCTCCCGGAACTTGATAAATCAATCCCTTAGGATCTGTAGAAAGCATCTTTACAGGAAGAGTCCCATCTGCAATATATTTTTCCTTAACTTTAACAAAATGATTTGCGATTTTTTCAAGAACTTTTACATCAAGTGAGCTCTCATATCCTGCATCTCTTACTAACATATGCAACGCTTCAGTAGACGGTTGTGATGTTCCACCTGAAAAAGGAGATATAGCAGTATCTATTACATCAACTCCCGCTTCAATTCCCTTTAGGTATGTCAAAGATCCTATACCTGTTGTTTCATGAACATGAAGTTGCAACGGAATATCCACATTCTTTTTTATCTGACTTATCAAATCATATGCAACATAAGGTGTCAAAATTCCTGACATATCTTTTATTGCAATACTGTCTGCTCCCATCTTTTCAATTTGTTTACAAAGTTCTACATAGTACTCAATTGTATGCACGTTTGAAACTGTATAACAAATTGTAGCTTGAGCCTCGGCTCCAAACTTTTTTGTCGCCCTTATTGAAGTTTCTAAATTTCTCAAATCATTTAATGCATCAAAAATTCTTATTATGTCAACGCCATTTTTTATAGAAAGCTCAATAAACTTTTCAACTACATCGTCCGGATAGTTTCTATAACCAAGCAAATTTTGTCCTCTAAGTAACATTTGAGTCTTTGTATTTTTAAAATTTTTCTTAATATCTCTTATTCGTTGCCAAGGATCTTCATTTAAAAACCTTATACAAGAATCAAATGTTGCTCCTCCCCAACATTCAACAGAATAATATCCCGCTTTGTCAATTTCAGGAAGTATCTCTTCAAAATCAGAATACCTCATTCTTGTTGCCATTAAGCTTTGATGTGCATCTCTAAGCACTGTTTCCATAAATTTAATCTTCTTCATCTTTTTCATTCCCTATTTTTATAAATTTTTTTAATTTTTAATATTCCTTAATTAGTAAAGAACTTATTTTTATATTTTAAATAGTTTTATACTCAAAGTCAATAGAATTATTTAATTTTATCTATACCATATAGATGATTTTATATGATTAAAACTTTGAATTTTTTTCAAAAATTTCTATTCCATTTTTATGATTATCTGTTATAATGTTAAGAAATATTTTTAATTATAGGGGGGTTATTATGAAAAAACTTAATAACATAACGTTAGTATCTGGTCTCGCACTTTTTTCAATGTTCTTTGGTGCCGGTAATTTAATTTTTCCGCCAACTATCGGACTTGCAACTGCATCAGATTGGATAATCGCAATGATCGGCTTTTTAACTACAGGTGTGGGTTTAGTTATGATTACAGTTGTAGCTACAACCAAGGCGGGAGGTAGCATTAATAACCTCGCCGGAAAAGTTTCACCACTTTTCGCAAAAATTTTCAGTACTGCAATAATACTATGTATAGGACCCGGACTTGCTATTCCAAGAACTGCTGCAACATCTTATGAAATTATTCAAAGTTCTTTGATGCCAAACCTAAGTCCAATACTATCTTCAATTATATTTTTTGCTATTGTATTATTCTTCGTTGTAAATCCGATGAATATTATTGATAGAATAGGAAAAATTTTAACACCGATGTTGTTAATAGTATTGTTTTTAATAATTTCCAAGGGAATAATTTCTCCTCTTGGAGTTCCTACAGGTTCTAAGTCCGGCGCATTTGCCTTTTCATTTGAAGGCGGATATCAAACAATGGACGTACTTGCCGCACTTATTTTTACTACAATGATAATAAAAGGGTTTGAAAATAAAGGCATAACAGAAGTAAATCAATTAAATACCTTAACCATAAAATCAAGTTTTATAGCAGGATTTGGATTATGTATCGTATATGGAGGTTTAGTTTATATAGGAGCTACTGTAAGTTCACTCAACCTAAATGAACTTTCAAAAGTAGAACTGTTAACTTATATAACTCATACTCTTCTTGGAACAACAGGAAATGTACTTCTTGCTCTTGCAATGCTCCTTGCTTGTATAACTACAGCTATAGGTCTTCTAAGTACATCTGCGCAATATTTTACAGAGCTTACAAAAAATAAACTAAGCTATTTGGCATTTGTAATTATATTTACATTATTCAGTGCTTACTTTGCTGTTAAAGGAGTAGAAAATATAATCGCAATATCAGCTCCAGTTCTTGTTGCACTATATCCGGTTTCTATAGTTCTTGTAATTTCAGAATTCTTTAGAAATAAAATTAAATCTAAGAATTTCTATTACGGTGCAGTACTTGGAGCATTTTATCCTACAATATTGACAATACTTTCAAGCTTTGGAGTAAGTACAGATGCAGCTTCAAAATTATTCATCGGAATACCTGATGTATATGTAGCATTTAACTGGATTCTACCGTCAATAGTATTAGCTTTTGTATTTAATCTATTTGGTAAAAAATCGAAATAAAATATAAAAAAACAAGCAAATATATATTTGCTTGTTTTTTTATATTTTATTTAACATTATAGCTTCGAGAACCGCTCCTCCTACAGCTCTTGCCTTATCAGATATTGTATTGTAATTCGTATCCGTTCTTGGATCTACATCTCCTATTTTCATTCCTGTAAATACAATTGAATTATTTCTTATAATCCCCCTAAGAACTCCTCCAAGCTTAGATCTGATTTCTTTTCCGTCTACAGTTGCAACAATTTCTCCTTCTTTTACAACATCTCCTATGTCACATCTGTTTTTTATAATTCCCTTTCCGGGTGAGTATAGCACTCTCTGTGTAGTATATCCCATTATATTCCCGGGATTCCCCGTATTTTCCTCAGCAAATCCGTCAAATATAAGTCTACCTAAATTATGCCCCCTGTTTGTTTCAACTACAATATCAACATCTACTCCTGCACAAAATCCGGGTCCCAATGCAATTGTTCGATCTGCCATACTTTTATTTGTTCCGAGATTCTTTTTAGCAAGAATTGCATCTACCAAAAAATTCGCTTTTATTTCTCTTAATATTTCACAATTCGGATCTATTTTTATCGGAACTATATTTTTATTCCAACAATCCTCTATCTGTTCTATAGTTGAAACTTTTTTCGCAACAACATCCTCAACTCTATGTTCTCCTGCATAAATTGCATCTGATAATGCAACTGTTCTTCTTATTGCAGTAGGTCTTTCTACCTCAAGAATGACAACTTTAAATCCCGTTCTATATAACTTTTGTATAGAGCCTGTTGCAATATCTCCTCCGCCTCTTACAACTACAATATTATTTTTCATATTTCACCGCTATCCTATAATCTTCTTTATCATCAATATCAAAATATTCATATTCTCTTTCGATAAATACTCCTTGTGAATTTTCTTTATCTATTAATTTAACTCCTCCCTCGTCAAAAGAAAGTTTTAATAATTCATCTTTGTATTTTGTAGGAAATATAACCGGAGTTCCCATTTTATTCCCATATACGGGATATGTTATGAGTTTATTATTTTTTTTGAATTTTGATACTATTTCATCTATTGTCTCAATACTTAAAAATGGTTGATCACATACAAAAAACATATATCCATCTACATTTTGAGTATTACTTATTCCTATTTTTATAGACTCGCTCTTGCCCACAATTGCATTCTTATTTTTATATGCTCTAATACCTTTTTCTTGAGAATATCTTATAATTTCCTCATCATTGCTGACTATTATTTTATCTTCAAAGTCATATTTATAAATCAAGTCAACTGTATATTCAAAAATTTTTTTATTATTTATATTTAATTTCAACTTATTTTCACCCATTCTGCGTGAAAATCCGCTTGCCATAATTATTGCACCGAGTTTCATACTACCACCAACTTATCCGTACCTAAAATTAATATCCTTATTATATTTTTCTAAATAAGATATTAAATCTCTTGCTTTATCCCTATTTTCATTACTATTACACTGGTTAAAAAATATATACTTTTCTCCAATAGCTCCTTTAAAAATTCCATCCTTACTTTGAATTATATTATTTATTACATTAAATGTAAGCTTTGACTTAAATCCAAATTTCATTTTAAATATCTCGGAATTAAATATTAAACTATCATCCACTTCTGTATCAACATATTTTATCGGAATTATTCCTATAGTTTTATTAGTCCCCGCTAAAACAACAGGTTCATGATCTCTCCATGCTTTAAGCGGTAAACGTTTTGAACCGTCAGCTTCTATTAATATATAGTCAAAATGCTCGGCTACCTGATTTAACATTTTCTCATCTATGGAATTTATCTTTCCGTTTGAAATCCCATTGCCGGCAACTGCAAGGCTAAATTCTTCTCTATTATTTAAAATATTTCTAATATCTTCAAAAAACTTTTCACCTTTCTCCAAATTATCAGGAACCCCTATTTTTGTAGATGTTGTAACTAAAACTTTTCCATTATCTTTAAGTTCTCTTGCTAATTTAAAAATAGTAGTTGTTTTCCCGCCGCTACCATTAAATGAAATTATATCTTTTTTTCCAACATCAAATAATTGTTTTAGCATTCCATCATCTCTTTTCATCAAATGTAAAAAATCTCTTCAAAATTATTTATTATATATGGCTTTGTTCTCTCTAAAAACAGTTCATACTTTTTTAAAAAAGCTTTACCCTGCGCAGTAATTTTACTTTCTCCACCACCGGAACCGCCTGATTTTCTATCTACAACCGTAAAACCAAGTTCTTTTTCCATAGTATTTATCATATTCCATGCTTTTGAATATGATATATTCATTGCACTTACAGCAGCCTTCACAGATCCTGTATCTTCAATCAATTTTAAAAGTCTTGATGTGCCGGGTCCGAAGAACTTCTCATCCCTCGCTATTGTAAGCTTTATTTGGCATCTGAGCGGTGTTTCCTCAAATACAATATCATTTTGATTTTTCAATATATCCCTATCGTCTAAATCAACAAAATTCCAATCAACTCTAATTCTTTGAAAACTCTCTATTAAAAAATTATTCTTTACATCAATTTTAGGAAATTCTTTTAACGGAAGTAATGCAACATTCCCCTGCATATTTTTATAGTATCCTATTGCAAAAGTTCCATAGCTAAGCAATTTTTTTATACTGTCTATACTGAATAAATTTGACCGTACAGATGTATATAACACTCTGTCATATTCTTTATTTATATTTTTCATAGCATATATTTCACTTTCAAATTCACTATGCTTTTTATAATTTTCATCGTATATCAATATTGCATCGCTTTTTTCAAGTTCAGATGATATGTCTGCATAATTTTCCCCAACTAATATATATACATCATCAACCCCTGCCGATTTTATCGCATATAAAATTTTCCTTATATTTGATATATTTTTTAAACTCTTAAGTGCAAGCTCACTTCCCTTTGGACTTCTTGAATTTATTAAGGCACAAGTTTTCATCTTAATCCCTCCACTATCTGTTTCTAAATTTTTCTATTATCTGAGCAGCTATGCTTATTGATATTTCTTCAGGCGTTTGTGCACCTATACTCAATCCTATCGGAGAATGTACTCTATTTATCAAAGATTCATCGTACTTTCCCCTAATACTGTTAAACATTATTTCCGCTTTTTTCCTACTTCCTATTATCCCTATATAGTAAGGTCTTTTTTCAAGCATCTTAACTAAAATTTCTCTATCCGACTTATGGCCTCTTGTCAATATACAAACATAATCATTTTCTGTTATTTCTAAATTTTCTAAATCAAAATAATTTAACAGTATCCTTTTTGAATTTGGAAAGTCCTCTTCTTTTAAAAACTCCTCTCTGTCCTCAATAACTATTGTCTCCAAATTCAAATAATTTAGAATTGGAACCAATGCCTTTGAAACATGTCCCCCACCAAAAATAAAAACTTTAAATTTGTCTTCAATTTTAATTTTGAAATCGCATTCTATTTTCTCATTTATTTCACTTCTTGTAAATTGATAGACTTCGTCTTCAATTTCTACTGAAAATCCGGCATTCCCCTTAGTCGAATATAATAAATTGACATCTTTATTTTTATACTCTTCTATTATTTTTAAAAAATATTCTCCTGCAAGAAAATCATCAGGTGATACATATTCAAAGTGAATTATATTTACTCCCCCACATATCATACCTATGCTCTCCGCATCATTATTTGTGAGTACGTACTTATGATTGTCACTCTTCTCATCTAAAATTAATTTTTTTGAAAATTCAATAGCTTCATATTCCGCCGCTCCGCCACCAATGGTTCCAATGTCAAGTCCTCTTTCAGTAACTATCATGGAAGTTCCCTCTTCTCTCGGTGATGAACCGTTTTTATAAATTATAGTTGCAATTACAAACGGAGTCTTATAAGAAAACAACTCCGACGCTCTATTAATCAATTCAATCATTTTTTATCCCCACTTAAACATACTATTTTAAATACAATACACTACTTATAAGTATAACAAATTTGAAATTTTTTAAAAGTTTTTTTGCAAAGATATACGTTTGATTTATAATGATAGATTTTAAAATACTATTATGATATTATGATGTAAACTAATATAAGAGGAGATTATTATGAAATGGCAGGGAAGAAAAGAAAATAAAAATGTAATAAAAGGTTCAAGAGTTCTAACACCGCTTGGAGGCGTCGGGCTTTTAATTTTAATGATAATTTTCTATCTACTTGGAGGTAATCCCTTGGAAGTTTTAAATAACACCGATTCATCATCTATTTCAATTGAGGAAAATACAGAAGTAAATAAAAAGTTGGAAAATTTTTTAAGTGTAATCCTTACAGATACAACAGATATATGGAATGAAATTTTTAACCGAAACTCTCTTACTTACAGAGAACCTAAACTAGTACTATATAATAGTTCAATTCAAAGTAAATGCGGAAACTCAACATCAAATATGGGACCTTTTTATTGCCCGAAAGATGAATCAATTTATATTGATGTAAGTTTTTATAATGATTTAAAATCTAAGTACAATAAGCTCGGAGAATTTTCATTTGCATATGTTCTTGCTCATGAAGTAGGTCACCATGTCCAAAAACAGCTTGGAACGTTGGAACAAGTATATGAACTGAAAAATCAGCTGCCCGAAAAAGAATTTAATAAATATATTGTGAAACTTGAACTTCAAGCTGATTATTTTGCAGGTGTGTTTGCACACTATGTACAAAATGCAGGATATTTAAAAGAAGATGATATTAAAGATATTATAAATGCCACAACGTATGTCGGATATGATAGAATACAACAGCAAACTGTAGAGAGTGTTATTCCTGATACATTTACCTACGGAACAAGTGAGCAAAGAATACAATGGTTTAAAAAAGGTTTAAAATATGGTGATATTAATCACGAAAATATATTTAATGATTCTGAATTATAAAAAAGGCACTGTCGTGCCTTATTTTTTTCCTGCATTTACTCCCGCTATATATCCTGTTGAATTTGCTATTTGCATATTAAAGCCACCCGTAAAAGCTTCAACATCTAAAACCTCTCCACAAAAATAAAGTCCTTTTACTTTTTTAGATTCCATAGTTGAAGGATCTATTTCTTTTACGGAAACTCCACCACTTGTAATAATAGCTGCATTTATATCCAATAGCCTCTCATAAGTAAGCGGCATTTCTTTAATGCTGTGTACAAGCTTATTTCTATCTGCTCTTGTAACTTGATTTACCGTCATACTTTCATCTATATCGGCAATTTTTAAAATCACAGGAACTAATTTTTTTGGAAGCAACTCAAACAATGCATTTTTTATTTCCTTATTTTTAAACTTTTCAAAATCCCTCAATATTCTGTTATCAAGAGTCTCAAAATCAAGCGCAGGTTTTAAATCCAAATAGAGTTTAAATTTATTCATTCTGTTTATTTTACTTGATGTTCTTAAAACAATGGGACCTGTTATTCCAAAATGAGAAAATAACATTTCACCAAACTCCTCGCTTATTACTTTGCCATTTTGTTTTACCGACAACGATACATTTTTCAGAGATATACCTTGCAAGTCATCCAAAAATTCGTCTGATAATTCAATCGGAATCAAAGCCGGATATAATTTTTCAACATTAATATCAAAATCTCTTGCAAATTTATATCCATCTCCGGTAGAGCCTGTTGCCCTATAAGAATATCCACCTGTTGCTATAATTAATGAATCAAACTTTTCTTCAAAATTATCATTTATTATAAAATACTCTAAATTTTTTTTAACTGATTTAACCTCACTATTTAATCTGACGTCCACATTTCTATCTTTTAACATCTTTATATAGGTTGCTATTACATCAGATGATTTATCACTGCTTGGAAAAATTCTCCCTCCACGCTCACTTTTCATTTTTAGTCCATAACTGTTAAGCAGCTTTATTAAATCTAAATTTGAAAATGAATAAAATGCAGAATATAAAAACTTTTCATTTCTTGGTACTTCTTCAAAAAATTCAGAAATTTCTTTTTCATTAGTAATATTGCATCTACCCTTGCCTGTTATAAATAATTTTTTACCAAGCTTTTCATTTTTTTCAAATATTGTTACATTATTTCCCTCTGCAGCAAAATATGCCGCCATCATTCCTGAAGGGCCTCCACCTATCACAGCAATATTTTTCATTTTCTCACTCCTATTAAATATACAATCGGAGGATTGTTTTGTTGATTAAAAAATTCTCTCTTTTCAACCATATATTCTTTCTGTTCCAACTGAGAGAGAAATTTTTCAAGTGCAGCCCTCTCCTCAAAAGAACCCTCATGACCTAAATATGATACAACAATTATAATTCCGTCTTTAGAAATACTATTAAGTCCTCTTTCTATTGAAAATATTGTGCTATCCGCCTCTGTAACTACTTTTTTGTCCGATTTAGGTAAATATCCTAAATTATATATTATAAGTGAAATAGGCTCTTTTATATAATCAAATACCTCAGTATGAGATTTATTAAATAATTTAAAATTCTCATAACCTTTGGATTTTAAAAGCTCCATTGTAGAATTAATTGCTTCTTCTTGAATATCACATGCATATAAAAAACCCTTGATACCTATCTTATCAAGAAGTTTTAAACTATCGTTACCTCTTCCGCAAGTGGCATCAAGGCAAACTTTGCCAACAATATTTGCATTTTCAATTATATCATCTACTATCTGTCTATAATTATATTTTACTAAACTCATTTTAATCTCTTTAAATAATTTATCTCATCCTCTGTTAAATACCTAAAGTTTCCTATTTCTAAATCTCCAAGTTCTATATCACCAATTGATATTCTCTTCAATTTTTTTACGGGATGATTTATCTTGTCAAACATTAATTTAACTTCATGATTTTTTCCCTCATGAATTATTACCTCTATGATCGAATCCGCTTCAAAACTCTTTAATATTTTAACTTTTGCGGGAGAAAATTTTTCAGCTCCCACTTTTATTCCTTTCCTAATCATATCAAGTTCTGTTTTTGTCGGCTTACCCTCAACCGTTGCAATGTATGTCTTATTTATTTCATTCTTAGGATGCGTTAATTTATTTGTTATTGCTCCGTCATCTGTCAATATTATAAGTCCCGTTGTATCAATATCAAGTCTTCCGATTGGATATAATCTTGTAGAGCCGTCTATTAAATCAACAACTGTTTTTCTATCTTTTTCATCTTTTACAGTGGATACTATTCCCATAGGTTTATTTAATGCAATATAGGTATTTTCTTTTATAATTTTAAGCCTTTTATCATCAAGATATACCTTATCCTTATTTTCATCTACGACATATCCAAGCTCGGTAACAATTTTACCATTCACTTTTACACGACCGTCTAAAATATATTCTTCCGATTTTCTTCTCGATGCAGCTCCCGAATGTGCCATATATTTTTGTAATCTCATTATTCCTCCAAAAAAGTCATCTTAATTTGTTCATCTTCCTCTATTTCAGGTAACTCCTCTAACGATGAAAGTCCAAATTTTTTCAAAAATTCATCTGTTGTAATGTATATATTCGGTCTACCTATTTTTTCAAGTTGCCCTGAAATTTCTATAAGTCCAAGTTCAGATAGAGCTTTAATTGTAGAATCGCATTTGACTCCTCTGATTTCTTCCACTTCAAGTTTTGTAACAGGTTGTTTATATGCAATTATAGATAATGTCTCAAGTGCTGCATTCGATAAGTTCTTTTTATTTTTTCCACTTACGAATTCACTTATATAATCATAATTTTCAGGCTTTGTACTAATTTGATAACTGTCATTTAAAATTACAAGTCTAAGTCCGCTATCAGCTTTTTCATACTTCTCTTTTATAATTTGAAGTAAACCTCTAATTTTATTTTGAGACTGTCCAATAACTTTTGACAGCTCTATTACGCTAACCGGCTCTGCCCATGCAAATAAAATTCCTTCAATTATTGAAATTATTTTTTCATCTTCCAAAATCATCTCTCCTAATAATTTCTATATCAGAATAATTTCCGGTTTGTCTTGCCGACACCCTGCCAATTTTAATAAATTCAAGCAACGATAGAAAATAAGCTATTATCTCCGCCTTAAAACTATATTCTCCCAAAAGTTCCGAAAATAAAAATTTGTCTTTACTTTCAAGATATTCAAGTATTATTTCATTTGCTCTTTGAACCGGAAATTCTTCAGGTGCTATATTGGTAACAGATGCAGTCTTATTTCTCTTTATGATATTTTGAAGTGCCTTGTGTAAATTTTTAACATTACAATTATTTAAAAATTCCAACCTATCTATATTTGAAAAATCTTCCTGTAACTTATAAAATGCCTTAAGTTCATATTTTTCAGACTCTCTAAGTTTTTCTGAAACTTCTTTATATTTTTCATATTCAAGTATTTTTTGAACAAGTTGCTCTCTCGGATCTTCCTCGTCAATCTCTTCATCATCAAGTTTTATTTTGGGCAGTAACATTTTTGACTTTATTTCTAAAAGTGTAGATGCCATAACTAAAAAATCACTTGTGAGTTCCATATTTAATTCCTTAACAGCTGCTATATATGCTAAAAATTCACTTGTAATAATATGAATCGGTATATCATAAATATCTATTTCATTTTTTCTGATTAAATCAAGCAAAAGTTCCATCGGACCTTCATAAACTTTTAAATTTACATTATATCCCATATATTTATTCCAATTGTTACTAATTCATTTAAAACTTTCAGCACTATTGGTGCTATTATTTTATTTACAACTCCAGTCATCAATAATGCTACAAGTATAATATACAAATACTTTTCATATTTATAAAACATATATTCCAATTTAGAAGGCAACAAACTTGCAATTACCTTTGAACCGTCAAGCGGCGGAAGCGGTACAAGATTAAAAACTCCAAGCATAACATTGTACCATAAAATTTCTGCAAATAGAGGTTCAAGCCAATTTTTATTAATCGCCGCACCCACAAACAGTATGGAAAATATAAATGCCAATATAAAATTTGCTGCAACTCCCGCAAGTGAAACTATAATGGTTCCAATTTTTCTATTTATTTTAAATTTAAACGGATTTATAGGCACAGCCTTTGCCCAGCCAAATCTTAAAATGATCATCGAAATAAGCCCTATAGGATCTATGTGATTTATAGGGTTAAGAGATAATCTACCATCAGTTTTAGCTGTATCATCACCAAGTAAATATGCTGCATATCCATGCGCTATTTCGTGCGGTATTATTGCAATTAAAAGAGCTATTATAGTAAATAATACACTCTTTAAATCTAAATTTGAAAAATTTAACATTTTTGAATTTCCTCAATTATAATTTTATATGCTTTACTATTTTTTTCTCCAAGCTTATATGCTTCTTTTATTCCTGCAACAGCTTTATCTATTTGTTCTTTTCTCTCCGTATATATTGTTGCAAGCAGATCTCCTGCTTCTACATAGTCATCTATCTTCTTGTTAAGCACAATGCCTGCTCCAAGATCTATTTCAGATTCCTTAGTTTCACGCCCTGCTCCTAAATTTTTAGAGATTTCTCCTATTTCAAGAGCATCTATTTTTGTCACATACCCGGATTTTTCTGAAAAAACTTCTCTCTTTATAGATGACAACTTGAACTTTGAAGTATCATCTACATAACTTACATCTCCACCTTGCATTTCTATAAACTCTCTAAATTTCTCAAATGCAAGTCCATTTTTGATATTTTCTTCTAATAAAATTCGAGCGCTTTTCTCATCATTGCATTTATTAGCTAATACAAGAAGCTTTGCACCAAGGCTTATACACAAGTCTTCTAAATCTTTAGGTCCTCTTCCCTTTAATGTATCTATCGCTTCAATTACCTCTAATGAGTTTCCGACAGCAAGTCCAAGCGGTTCGTCCATATTTGTTATTACAGCTACTGTCTTTCTGTTAAATTTCTCTCCAAGGTCTACCATCATTTTTGAAAGTTCTCTGGCATCTTCCACATTTTTCATAAAAGCACCTGAGCCGACTTTTACATCAAGTACAAGGCAATCTGCTCCTACAGCTATTTTTTTACTCATAATAGAACTTGAAATAAGACTTACATTATCCACAGTTGCCGTTGTATCTCTCAGAGCATATAACTTTTTATCGGCGGGCGTTATGTCACTTGTCTGCCCACAAATTGCCATTTTAATTTTATTTGTATTATTTATAAATTTTTCAATTGAAAGGTCTATACTCATTCCGGGAATTGACTCAAGTTTATCAAGAGTTCCTCCCGTATGTCCAAGACCTCTTCCACTCATTTTTGCAAATGGAACCCCGCAGCTTGCCACAAGCGGTCCTAAAATTAAAGATGTGGTATCCCCTACACCGCCTGTTGAATGCTTATCAACTTTAATTCCATCTATCGGGCTTAGATCTATAGTATCTCCGGAATTAATCATAGCATTTGTCAAATAATACGTTTCTTCTATATTCAAACCTCTGAAATAAATTGCCATAAGCAGTGCTGATATTTGATAATCAGGTATTGTTCCATTAGTATATCCATTTATAAAATATTCTATTTCTTCTTTATTGAGCTCTAAACTCTGTTTTTTCTTCTCAATAATATCGTATATATTCATTAGATCACCTTTATCACTTCTCTTACATATTGCGCAAATTTATCTTTTATCTTATTAGACACTTCTATTACTTCTTCATGATTAAGCGGTTGTTCCAATATCCCTGCCGCCATATTTGTTATACATGAAAAACCAAGTACATCTACTCCTCTATGTCTTGCGATTATAACTTCAGGTACTGTACTCATTCCAACAGCATCCGCTCCAACTATCGCAGCAAGTTTTACTTCTGACGGAGTTTCATAACATGGGCCTGTAAACCACATGTATACTCCCTCTTTAATATCTAAGTCAATATTTTTTGCAACTTCTTTAGCTTTATCTCTAAGCTCCTTTGAATAAGTATATGTCATATCCAAAAATCTCGGTCCCTTATCGTCTTCATTTTTACCTATTAACGGATTTACACCGGTATAATTTATATGATCTTTTATCAGCATAATATCGGAAGGTTTAAAACTCTTATTTACTCCACCGGATGCATTTGTAACTATCAATTTTTTTATTCCAAGTTCACATAATACCTTCATAGGATAAACTGTTTTATCTATGCCTTGTCCTTCATAATAGTGAATTCTACCTTGCATCGCAACTATAAACTTATCTCCAACATTTCCAAAAATCAACTTTCCGCTGTGTCCAACCACTGTTGAATTTGGAAAACCCGGTATATCTTCATAATTTATTGCAAACTTATTTTCTATTGTATCTGCAAAATCTCCAAGTCCTGAACCTAATATTATTGCAATTTCAGGATTAACTTTAATTTTACTCTTTATATATTCAACTGATTTTTCTAACATTATTCATCATTCCTCATTTCATTATAAATTAATATTCCCGCTATTGTTTTAGCGTCCATAATTTCTCCAAGTTTTATCATCTTTAAAGCCCTGTCAAACGGAACTATTTCTAAATCTATAAATTCATCCTCATCTAATTTTTGTTCCTCAAATTCAAGATTCTCAGCAGAAAAAATATACATTTTTTCTGTACAAAATCCCGGTGATGAATAAAATTCCGTCATATATTCAACTTTATCAGCATGATATCCTGTCTCTTCTTTCAATTCTCTGATTGCTCCATCAATGGGGCTCTCATTTATCTCCAAAAGTCCTGCCGGAACTTCATAAATAACCTTTTCTATCGGTTTTCTAAACTGCTTTATCATTATAACTTCATTGTTTGAAGTTACAGGAACTATTACGACTGCAGGCGGATGTTCTATTATTTCCCTTTTAGAATATTTTTTATCCGGAAGTTCAACTGTTTCTACTCTTAAAGATAATATCTTTCCATCGTAAATTCTATCAGTTTTCATCGTTCTTTCAGTTTTGTCCATCTTATTTCTCCTTATTAAATAGCATTTCTCTTGCAGCTGAGATAGTTGCGTCGGAAATCATAAACCCTCCAATTAATCTTGCCAATTCCATCTCTCTCTCATTATAATTCAGCTTCCTTATTCTTGATGTGGTTTCATTAATTCTCTCAAGTTTTTCTATTAAATAATGAGTATCTGCAAGTGAAACTATTTGAGGCAAGTGTGATATTACGATAACCTGTCTGTCTTTTGCTAATTTTTTTATTTTGTTTCCAACTATCTGAGCGGTACGACCACTTATTCCCGTATCAATTTCATCAAATATCAATGTTTGTATATTATCTTTTTGTGCAATAATACTCTTAAATCCGAGCATTATCCTGCTCATTTCTCCTCCGGATGCAGTATCTGCAAGTGATTTAAAATCTTCTCCTGCATTCGTAACTATCATAAATTCAATATCATCTATTCCATCTTTTGATATTTCCTTTTCTCTGAAGTCTATTTTGAACCTTGCATTTTTAATATTTAATTCTTTTAGTTCTTCTGCTACTGTATGTTCAAGAAACTTGGATACACTTTTTCTGTTTTCAGATATTTTTCTTGCAATATCAAGTGCTTGATTATTAACAAAACTTATTTCATCCTCAAGCTTTTTTATTTCATCATCAAAATTTTCAAGGAAATGAAGTCTGTTTTCAACCTCCTCAAGGAAAGAATATATATCCGATATTTTATTTCCATATTTTTTCTTTAACGTATTTACCGTATCAATTCTATTCTCTAAAAATCTAAGTTCCTCTTCACTATATTCCAAAGAACTTAAATATTTTTCAATTGTATAGGAAATATCTTTTATCCTGTATCTGATATCTTCAAGTTCATCATAACAATCTTGCATGTTTTTATCGTATTTTATAATAAAATTCAAATTGCCTATTACACTATCGAATAAATCTTCTATATTAGCTTGGTCATAACTGCTATTTAAAATAGCTGTTGCAGATTGCGCTTGCCTTGAAATTTCAGAAATATTATTTATTATTTTATACTTGTCATCAATAGTCTCATCTTCTTCAGACAAGTTTGCATTTTTTATTTCTTCTGCTTGATACTTTAAAAGGTCTATTTCTCTATCTCTATTTTTATTTTGTGATGATTTAATTTTAAAATCCTCTTTTAATTTATGTAATTGTTCAATTAATATTGTCAAATTATTTAAAAGTTCAATATGACTGTCATCGCCAAATGAATCTATTAATTTTCTTTGATTTATATTATTCATAAGTGAAATATTTTCATGTTGAGCAAATATATCTATTAATTTTGATGTTATTTGAATTAAAACAGAACCCGTAATCGTTCTACCGTTTATTTTAGTAATAGACGGTCTGTCTATTCTTATTTCTCTCGATATCACTATCAAATCATCATTATCTATATCGTATTTTTCTAATTCAGTTTTTAAAACTCCGTCATTTGAAAAAATAGCCTCTATAAATGCAAATTCTTTTCCCGATTTTATTACATCTTTACTTGCTCTTGCGCCCAATACCATTGAAAGTGCATCTATTATTATAGATTTACCTGAGCCTGTTTCTCCTGTAATTACATTTAGTCCTTTTTCAAACTCAACTCTTAAATCTTCAATTATGGCAAAATTTTTAATACTAAGTTCAAGTAACATATATATTCACCTATATTTGAGTACTTTCTTTTAAAAGCTCATCTAAATTATAATCTAAATCTTCATTTTTTGACTTCTCGCAATATATTAAAAATTCTATGTTCCCGGTAGTTCCCTTTATTGGAGAAAAGGTCAAACCGCAAATTCTAAGTTCCAATTTTTTTGCAAGGGAAATTATCTTTTCTAATACTTCTCTATGAACCGATTGATCTTTTACAATACCTTTTTTGCCAACCTTTCCTTTTCCCGCCTCAAATTGAGGTTTTATTAGTGCAACAAGTTGCCCGTTATTCTTCAATAATTCTGTTGCCTTAGGAAGAACAAGTTCTAATGAAATAAAGCTTACATCTATTGATATAAAATCAATTTCATCTTTTATAAGCTCAGTATCAAAAAGTCTTATATTTGTTTTTTCCATTGAAATAACTCTATCATCAACTCTCAAACTATAATCAAGCTGATTATATCCAACATCTATTGCATAAACCTTTTTTGCTCCATTTAAAAGCATACAGTGTGTAAAACCGCCTGTTGAAGCACCTATATCTGCACAAATTTTATCGTTCAAATCTATATAGTACATTTCTATTGCTTTTTCAAGCTTAAATCCGCCTCTGCTTACATATTTCTGAGAATTTGACTTTATAGTTACATTTGATTCTTTATCTATAAGCTCTCCTGCCTTCTCAACTCTTTGTGTTCCGATAAAGACCTCTCCGCTCATAATTAATCTTTTAGCTTTTTCTCTTGATCCTGTAAGTCCGTTTTCCACCAAAAATACATCAGCACGAATTTTTCCCATATTATCTTCCTCTGTTCATAAGAATTTTTGCAAACTCCTGTAACTCTGAAGTATCATATTGAAGAGAATTAATCTGTTCCTGTGCTCTTGTTGTAAGTCCTTCTATTCTTGATACAAGCTCATCATTACTTCTAAAATTTACCATTGTATTCTTTTCTTTTTTACTGTCTGCTTCTAAATCCAATATATCATCTCTTATTTGATATGCAATTCCTATACAATTTGCATATTCTTCAAATGTCGCTATCTCTTCATCACTTGCACCTGCAATTATTGCTCCTGATACAATTGCCGCCTTAATTAATGCGGCAGTTTTAAGTTTATACATACTTTCACAAATATCAAGATTCATATTATAGCCATATTCCATATCTATTACTTGGCCGCCAATCATACCATGTACTCCTGATGCGGTAAATATATACTTCATAGCCTTAATTGCTCTTTTTAACTCATCCATTTCATCATATTTATCAAGCTCTCTTGACATAACTTCCGCAGACATATTTAAAAGTCCGTCTCCTGCAAGTATAGCTATTGCCTCTGAATATACTTTGTGATTTGTAGGCTTTCCTCTTCTTAAATCATCATTATCCATAGCCGGTAAATCATCGTGGATTAAAGAATAAGTGTGAATCAGTTCTATCGCAGTCGCAAACGGAAGAATCTTTGTAAAATCCTCACTTCCGCTAACTGACTTATATGCTAAAAGACTAAGCAACGGTCTGACTCTTTTACCGCCTGATGAAAGAGAATAGGACATAGATTCATATACCTTTTTTTGATATTCATCGGCAGCCGTAAAGCTCCTATATATTGAATTATTAATTAATTCTATAATTTCACTGTAATTATTCATACAAATCATCACCACTTTTAAATTCTCTTTCCTCTACTTCTGTTCCCTCTTGCATAAGTACTTTTACCTTTCCCTCATACTCATTTAATATTTTTGAACAGTATTTAAAAAGTTTGAGTCCCTCTTCATATTTGCTTATTGACTCTTCAAGTGATATATTATCAGACTCCAAATCTTTAACTATATTTTCAAGTCTTGAATATACACTTTCATAACTTTCACTCATCTATACCACTCCCAACTTTTGTCTTACTAATATTTGCAGTTGCAGTCCCATCAGCAAAGCTTATTAGAACTTCATCCCCTACACTTAAATCTTTAACAGAAGACACTATTGCCCCAAACTTATTCTTTAAATAAATTCTCTGTGTAAACTTACTGCTCCTAAGCTTTTCTCCAATATTATACAAAAGATTTTTATTGATTGAAATTTTTTTGTTAAACTTCATATCAAGATTATTAAATGTCAATTCTAAATTTTGCTTTTTATATTTCACTTTATAAATAAGCTTCCATTTACTGTTCTCTAAATCAAGTTTTTTTAAGCTTTCTAATTTATTTGCATAAAATTTTTCAAACTTAATATTTAAAATTTCGCCTAATAAATCAATTCTACTTGTATTATCTTCAACTTTTTGCTGTAAAATTTTATCCAATCTATTTTTTAAAAGATATAATCTATTTTCTAAATCTTCCTTACTCATAGATACCATTTCCGCTGCTGCAGATGGAGTAGGTGCTCTTAAATCACTTACAAAATCACTTATAACATAATCTATTTCATGCCCTACAGCGGATATTATCGGTATACTCATAGAATAAATTTTTCTGGCAAGTTCTTCATCATTAAAACAAAAAAGTTCTTCAAGAGATCCGCCACCACGACCTATTATAATTACATCAACAGGATTTTTTTCAAAATAATTAAGCCCTCCAATAAGCTGACTTGTCGCAAAATCACCCTGTACATTTGATGGATACAACAATATATCGACAGCAGGGTTTCTTCTTGAAAGTACATTTATTATATCTCTTATGGCAGCTCCTGTCGGAGAAGTTATAACACCTACTCTTTGCGGAAAATATGGAATTTTCTTTTTCTTTGACTCATCAAAAATCCCCTCTTTATAAAGAGATTCTTTTAATGATAAATACCTTTCATATAAATCGCCAAGACCGACTATCTTCATATCTCTTACATATAAATTTATTAATCCGTCTTTTTCAAAAATTGATACAGAGCCCTTTACTATTACACTATCTCCGTTTTTCGGACTGAAATTAATCGAACAAGCTTCACTAAAATACATAATTGCATTTATCTTTGCATAATCATCTTTTAATGAAAAATATAAATTTCCATTTGTATGCTTCTTAAAATTTGATATTTCTCCTTCAACAGTTACATCCGCTAAAAGATAGTCCATGGCAATATATTTCTTTATATATTTATTAAGTTCTCTTACTTTTATTGCATTCATTCCACTACACCATTAAATGAGAACCGAGAGCAAGGCTCACTGCTGCTCTCGTTGATTTTCCACATGCATACTTCTGTAAATGCTACCTAAAATTCCGTTAATAAACTTGGAAGATTCACTTGAACCAAATTGCTTTGATATTTCAACCGCTTCATTTATTGATACCTCTTCTGGAATATCATCTCTATATAAAATTTCATATATTGCAATCCTTAATACTTCCTTATCAACTTTTGCAAGTCTGTTTAAACTCCAGCCTTCAAGATGACTTTGTATAGTTTGATCAATATTTTCTAAATTTTTTATAATTTCAGGAATTGTGGAGTTAATATAATCTTTCTCCTCTTCCGAAAATTCAAAATTTTCTAAAAAAGTATTTAATCCGTCAGAAGAAAAGTCATCTGTTATATCCATTTGATATAGAACTTGCATTTGTCCTATACGTGCTTTCTTCCTACTCATTATTAAGCCCTTGCCTTCTCTTTTTCCGTTAAAGCTATTCCGCTTACATGAATGTTTACTTCTACTACATCAAGTCCTGTCATATTTTCAACTGCTTCTTTTACTTTTTCTTGAACATTTTTACAAATTTCAACTATATTTTTTCCGTAAAGAACGGTAATAAACATATCTATAACTGCTTCTTGTTCTCCAACGCTAACTTTTACTCCACGCGCAAGATTTTTAACTCCAAGCATATCTGTTACACTTGCCTTTAATGTAGATTGCATTTCAACTACACCTTCTACACCTTCAGCTGCAACAGCTGCTATTGTAGCAATTACATCATCTGCAATTTTGACATTGCCGTCATTCATTGCATCTACTAAATATTTTTCAGACATCATAACACCTCCGTATTCTGTATTCAATTATATCAAATAATGCCTTCATATTCAATTTATAACAAAAAAGGTCTCTTATACCAAGAGACCTTAATTAATTAGTCTTCAACTTCATCACAACAATCGCAATCCCCGTTGCAGCATTCGTCCAACTCGTCATAATATGAATCATCATCAAAATCGAAATCGTCATCATACAAATCGAAATCATCATCATCAGATTCATCATATACATAATCTTCTAAGCTCGATAAATCTTCTTCTATAATGTCAACATACTCTTCAAGATCTTCTTGAGCATCTCTTATTTCTTCTGCCATTTCAGAAAGAACATCAATGATTTCTACTAAAAGTTTTCCCTCTTTAGAACTTTCATCAATTCCGTATCCGTCTGCTAAACCTTCTAAATAAGCTATTCTGTTCAATATATTTTCCATAATATCCTCCTATACTCTTGACATATATTCTCCGGTTCTTGTATCTATTCTTATTTTATCCCCGGTATTTACAAACAAAGGTACATTCAATGTAAAACCTGTTTCAACTGTTGCAGGCTTAGTTCCGCCTGATGAAGTATCACCCTTAACTCCCGGTTCTGTTTGTGTAACTTCCAACTCAACAAAGTTTGCAGGTGCAACTCTAAACGGCTTTCCTTGATAAAAGTTAATAACCGCAACATCATTTTCTCTCATAAAGTTAAGAGCCTCTTCTACCATATCTTCTTCCATAGGAACTTGTTCATAAGTTTCATTATCCATGAAATAATATAAGTCTCCATCTTTATATAAATATTGCATTTCTCTTGTCTCTATTACTGCTTTTTCATATTTTTCAGACGGATTAAATGTTGTATCTTTTATTCCACCGGTAAGTACTGATTTGATTTTTGTTCTTACAAACGCAGCTCCTTTTCCAGGTTTTACATGTTGAAAATCAATTACTTCATAAACATCTCCGTCCATTTCAAATGTAACACCTTTTCTAAAATCACCTGCTGTAATCATAATTTACCTCCTAAATTTATCTCTATACTTTATTATATCAATATGCGAACTACCTATCAAGACAAATGTTATATTTCAGGCAAACTCTTTTGAATTGTATTAATCTTCGGCCTTATAAAATTTTTTATATGCTCTGAATACCTATTTACTAAATCAAAATCATATTCTGAATTCAAATTATTTTCAGAATTTCCACATGTATTTATAGTTATTCCTTTGACATTTATCTGCGCTTTGGAATCAATATAATTTATATTCCCCTTTAAATTTAAAATCCCCTGAATTTCAATGTCCTTATAAAGATAAACTGACGATAACTCCACTATGCCATAAATTTTAACAGCATCTTCAATCGCAACTGTCCCGCCGATTTGTTTTAAATATATGTCATCATAGCATGAATACTTATGTAAAATATTTTCTTTGACCGTTTTTCCAAACTCGGTTTCCTCTATTTCCTCTGTATATATTATTATATTTAAACCGTCTTTTTTCATATAACAGTCTTGTGAAATTTCAATTACTCTTGCTATACTCTTGTTTGCATCGTTGAAATCAATTTCTGTTTCTTTTAAATTGTTAATTTCATCCCCCTCTAATATCCTCGGGTTTAATATGGACTTTTCCATAGTGAAAAGACTATTCACTATTTCTCCCTTTGCAAAACAACTTTCTTCTATTCCATTATATTCTATTACTGAAGTTATCAAAAATCCATTTTTAGAAAATGTTGAATCATTACAAATTTCTAATTTTTTTATTTCAACATCATCAACAGTGTATTCCGGTTTAATATTCAAAAAATCATTTTTGCCGTCATAATAAATTTTTCTGCATACCTCTTTCAATTTATCATAGTCGGAAATAGAAATATTGATCATTGATTCAGCATGCATTTCAGCTTGAATTGAATCTCTTTCGTTTTTATATATTATCAAATTATTATTAAATATTCCAATCATATAACTTATTGCTATAACTATAACAGCTATTACTAAAATTGTTATTAAATATGTATATCCGTTCTTTCTCATTTGATTTCTCCGAAAGTTCTATTTATAATTTCAATTTCATACTTCTTTGAAACTCCATTTAATTCATGCTCTATATTCAATTTTATAATCTCATCATTTACAGTGCTGTCTACAGACTTTATGTTCTTTGCTATAATATTTGTTCCGGTCTTACCGGTGATTAAGTTTCCTTCAAAAATACTATTTCTGACAAGCGCCTTTCTTTTTATTGAACTGTCACTAAAAACATAATACACATATCTATATTTCTTTCCTTTTTTAGCATTAAAAACATTTACAAGTGCAAATCCCAAAGAATTTTTGTTTTCATTTTTAATTATATAATCTGCAGAGGCAACTTCTCTGTATATATAATTTGACGAAAAATAGGAGCTGTTTAAAAATTCATTACCGCTTGATGAGATTGTAATTGTTTTTGCCACAAGCCCAAAAATTGATGATAGTACAGAAAAAATAATCATAGAAATACCTATGGCAAGAACCAATTCAATTAGAGTAAAGCCCTTTTGACGGAAATATTTCTTCAACCTCAATTTTTTCTCCCCCATCTCTATATAATATAATTTTAATTTTTGTTAAATTATCAGAAATATTATCTTCCTGTATATAATACTTGTACTCTTTTGGAATTACTATGTCATAAGTACCTGTGCCATAGTATTTAGACGCTCCTACTACCTCCATTTGATTTTTAAGCATCATATACGAATCGGAAATATCCATGATCTTTTCTCTGCTTGAAATAAAATTTATACTCGCAGGAATTAAAACAGATGCAATTATCGCAATGATTGCTATTGAAAGAATGACATCCAATAACATAAAACCCTTTTTCATTTTTTAAAATTCACCTTACCTGTAACCGGTTCAATTGTTATAAAATATTCTTTATTCCCATACCTTAAAGTTATAGTTTGTGCATTAGAATAACTTGGGGCACCGCTTTTTGTAAAAGTTATACTTTTTCTTCCGTACTTGTCATTAGCCATAGACATATCAATTTTTTGTGACAGCCTGTATTTTTCTCTGAATTTGTTGCATTTGATTTCATAGCTGTTATCTTCAAAAAATGTAATTTTTGATGAATTTTTTTGTGAGATTGCTAAATTTCTTGAATATCTTAAATTTTCAAACAGTTCATCCATGCTTTTCAGTGCTTCATAGTCCGATACAATGCTGCTTTTATATATACCAACAGATAAAATTATGATTATAATTGAAATAGTAAGTATAAGTTCAATTAAAGTAAATCCCTTTTTCATAGCATTCCCTCAAAATCACCGACAGAAAAAATTCCATTTTCACGTTCTCCTTCATTTAGCTTATAATATATTCCAACAAAATCACCGACATTCTCGATATTTATATCATTAACTTCTCCACATTTAACCTTATCTTTCAAAGAAATCTTTTCTCTTCCGTAAATTCCAAATTCACCGTCAAAATTATCCGGTGCATATAATTTAAATTTTAAATTTTTTAATTCCAACTCTTGATTGAATAAAATCAAAATTTCATTACTTCCACTTTCATTATGTAATTCATAATATATTACCAATTCATCCTTGTTATCTTTTGCAAACATACTCCCGTTATTTTTAGAAGCATATAATAATGTTGCATTTTCATAATCAATTCCCAAGCTATTTTTTATATTATTATCCAATATACTGTTTTTACCACTATTCTCATTTGAAATTTTCTCAATTTTCTTTTCGGTCAATTGCTCTTCGCTTGAAAATGAGGTTTTATTTTCTATTCTGCTCTTTAAAAATTCTTTCTTAAGATTTATACTCTCATCAATCTTTTTTTCACTCTTAATTACTTTAGGCATCTGCGTGTCCATTTTTTCATCGTTAATTTTTATATAAACGCTATATATCTCTTCATCTTCCCTCTGTATCGAAATAGAATCAACGAGATATTGTTTCGAAATTTCTAAAACTCCACTTATATTTTTTCTATCGGTTGTCAGATTTACTTCATTTGAATTTACATTCTGAATTTCAGCTATATCTTTAAGCAACAAATTTATATAATCTGAATTTCCTTCATTAAAACTCTTATGATAATTAAATCTATCTATTTTAGACATACTATCGTTTTTCTGATTTAAAAAATTAATATTCTCAATAATTTTATTTTTAGTTGAAATTTCGTTTTTAGTCTCTTCAATTTTGAAATTTATAGACTTATATTTAACAAAAACCGGAGAAATAAATACAAGATAAAAAATAAGTTCCAATAAAATTGCAATAAATATGCCTATCAAAACCTTTTCCCTCTTTGTAAAATTACTTAAGCTAAATTTGCCGATAATTTTCATAATACCACCTTTTTTAATTCCTCTCTCATAATTTTATGAGTACTTATAGTTGGATGTATTCCGTCAAAAAACAGGCTATCATAATCTTTATAATTTCCCAGTATCTTATAATAATTAATTATGTTAAATTCTCTACACCTTGCTAAATTCACTAAAAATTCTTGATATAACTCAAGCTTTCTATTTACTGATAAAAATATCGAGCTGTTGCACCAACCGTAAGTTGCATCAGAAGACAAAAAATGTGGTGCGCACAAAACTATTTTTGAACACCTGCCGGTTATACTGTCAGCTATCCTCTCAATATTTTTTTCTACATCATAAAAACTTATTTCAGATAAAAAGTCATTGATCCCCACATACAATAAAAATGTATCTTTAAAATCAACTCTATTAATTAAATTTAAAACATCAAGTGATGTTGTCCCATTTATTCCGAAATTATTTATGATTATATCCTTCCTATCGATATTTACAAATGAGTTCTCTCTTCCAACTCCAAACCCTGCAACAACTGAATCGCCAAATGCATTTATTATCATAACTATACTTCCAATTTATTCTTAAGCTTAACTCCAAGATTTTTTCTACTTATCTCCACAAGATTAAGTTTAGTAAATCCATACACCACAGTTCTTGAAAAATCCTTTTTAAATTCTCTTTGCAAAATTTTTAATATTTTCTTCTTTTCGGAATAAGTTTTCATATCTATAAAATCTATAATTATTATTCCCGAAATATTTCTTAAAATAATTTGTCTTGCAATCTCAACTGCCGCTTCCTCATTAACTTTAAATATTGTATCTTCAAAATCTAAGTTTCCGACAAAATTTGCCGTATTTACATCTATTGAAGACAAAGCTGCAGTTTCTTCAATAACAATATTGGCTCCGCTTTTAAGTTTTACTGTTTTTAAAAATAATTTTTTATAGTCTTCTAAAATTTCTCTATTATATATAATTTTAAAATCTTTATCATAGATTAAATTATATTTATTCTTATATGTATTATATAATTGTATGTCATTTATAATAACATCTTCATCAACAACATTATCTCTAAGAAAATCCTCCACACCACTTTTGCAATATATCAGTTTCGGAGTAGGTCTTAAATTTTTTTCTCTTATTAGTTTATTTCCTATATCAAATAATTCACTATATTCTTCTAATATTTCATCTGTCTGTGCATTATTTGCATTTGTTCTAAATAAAACTCCTCTTAAATTATTTTTTACAGCAAATTTCTTTAATTCGTTTTTCTTTTCAAAATTAAGATTTTTGGAAAACTTTACAAATTTTTCCATAGGAAAATAGATAATATACTTTCCGTCAACAGAAAGTTCCATTGTAAGCTTTACGAGTTTATTTTCTTCAGGTATTTTCTTTATTTGAACTAATATATCATCTCCGACTTTTATGTCTCCGTCTATATCTTCTAAATTCAAATACCCATTTTCCGTTCCTATATTTACAAATACCGCATTCATAGAATGAACAATATTTTCAACGCGTCCTCTATAAATATCTCTTATTCTCGATTCTTCAAGATCCTGAATGCGATTTATTTTACCATCATAATAAATTGCGACTTTTAAATCATTATCAATGTAATATTTTCCCATTTCAAATTTTCCCATGTTCTAAAAAACTGTAATATTTTTTATTTCCTATAATTATATGATCTATAACTTCTATTCCAATCACTTTGCCCGTACCGCTTAACTTGTCGGTAAGTTCAAAGTCCTCCCTCGAAGGAGTAGGATCTCCGGAAGGATGATTATGTAATAATATTATTGTATGCGCACGCTCATCAATTGCAGTTTTAAAAACTTCTCTCGGATGAACTAAGGTTGCATTTATTATTCCTTTTGAAATACACTTTATACTTTCAATTTCTTTCTTAGTATTTAAAACTACAATCCTAAATTCCTCTATTTGTAGTGAACTCATTTCGTCCATTACATAATCCACCAATATTGCGGGAGAGGATATTTTTTCTTTTTTAAACACACTTTCCCTATTAATTCTACTTGCAAGAGTAATTGCAGCTAAAATCATGGCAGCCTTGCTTTCTCCTATTCCTTTTACCTCCATAAGATCTGCCATACTTATATTTTTCAAAAAGCTGATTGCACTCGAATTTTTGTTTCTTCCAATACTTATAGTATTTAAAATTTCTTGTGAAATTTCTACAGATGTCTTAGTTTTTGTCCCTGTTCTTATAATCAATGCTAACAGCTCAGCATTTGTCAAACTGTCTGCACCGAGTTTCATAAGTTTTTCTTGAGGTCTATCATCTATCGGCATATCCTTAATGCTATATGTTCTACTAAGTTTCTTCTCCATTGTGAATAACCTCCTTCAAAACAGAAATGCCAAATAGCCTGCTTAAATCATCTGCAATTTTTGAAATCGGAAATCCTACAATGTTATCAAAATCTCCAATAATATAATCGACAAGAACACTTCCATATCCTTGAATTCCATAAGCGCCGGCTTTATCTACATATTCATTGGTATCTAAATATTCATTTATTTGATTATCACTTAAATTTTTAAATTTTACCTTTGAAACTGCATAATCTGTATACTTAATATTTTTACTTAAATTAAATAAACTATATCCGGTTAAAACTTCATGCTCTATCCCTGACAATTTCCTGATCATCTCAAAAGCATCTTCTCTATCTCGGGGCTTACCTAAAACACAGCTTTCAATCGAGACAATTGTATCTGCAGAAATGACAATATCATTCTTGTAATCTTTGGCAACTTCTATGCCTTTTTCAAAAGAAAGTGCCATTACAAGTTGCTCAGGCGAATTATAATATAAATTATTTTCTTCAATTTCATAACTTATAACCTCAAATTTTAAAAATCTCGAAAGAATTTCCTGCCTTCTGCTTGATTTTGACGCAAGTATAATCAATTTAATCTCCCCTTAAAATTAGAATTCAAATTTTCAACTATATATCCGCTTGAAAGCCCTACAAAGTATCCGGTAAAAATCCCCAGTATTAAAAGTAAAGGTAAATAAGAAAAAATTGCAAGGCTCTTTAATATAAAGCTTGCCGCAAGAACCTGCCCTATATTATGAAATGCTGAACCAAGTAAACTGACTCCTATTAATGACACATATTTCTTCAAATATTTCAATGCTAAAATCATTATAAAACTGCTTAACATAGCACCGGTAAAAGAAAAAATAAAAGAAGAAACGGAACCTGTTACTGCAATTAATAAAATTGATTTTAAAAATGCAACTATAAGACCTTCTGCAAATCCAAAAGATACAATGCTGACTAATACAACTATATTTGAAAGCCCAAGTTTTGCTCCGGGCAGCGCAACAGGAAGCGCAATTACATTTTCAAAAAGTCCTATTACAATTCCAAGCGCTACAAGAAGTGCTAAAAAAATCATTTTTCTATTTTTCAATGTAAAACCACATCCACTTCATTTTCTTCACCTTCAATAGTTACAATAAGCCTGTTTGGTAAACATATTACAGATTGACCTTGCCTATTTATACTTCCCATATGAATGCAAATTTTATCCCTACAATTTGATTCTGATATCTTAACACTATTATCATATATCTCTATCTCATTGTGACCATACTTACTGTCAATATGATGAATTTCTTTCTTAACTCCCATTTCATACCTTGCAATCTCTTTCCCGTCTACTTTTATAACAGCATATAATTTGCCGTTATTTTCAATTTTTCTATGAGTAATTCCAAAAACAGAAACTGCAAGTAAAACTATAAATAATATAACTACATAGTCGCCTTTTTTCATAAACATACCTCAACTAAATTATAGCAATAATTATTAATTAAATAAAGAATAAAGAGCTGATTTCTCTAATTGAAATCAGCTCTTTATTCTATTTCTCAAGTGATGCTTTTATAAAACCGTCAAATAATGGATGAATCTTATTTGGACGCGACTTAAATTCAGGATGAAATTGACAAGCAACAAAGAACTTGTGAGAATTAAGTTCTATTATTTCAACAAGATCAAGATCTTCATTTATCCCAGAAAATATAACTCCCTCTTTTCTTATATCTCCTCTAAATCTATTGTTAAATTCATATCTATGTCTATGACGTTCAACAACTTTTTCAACTCCATAAAGCTCTCTTGCCTTTGTTCCCTCTTCTAAAGTACACTCATAATTTCCAAGTCTTAATGTACCTCCCAGATTTTCAACTGTCTTTTGATTTTCAAGAAGATCTATTATCGGATAAGTTGTTTCAGGATCTATCTCTGTACTATTTGCACCTTTAAATCCTAATTTGTTTCTTGCAATATCTATCAAAACAATTTGCATACCATAACAAATTCCAAAATAAGGGATATTATTTTCTCTTGCATATTTACTTGCTGAAATCATCCCTTCAGTTCCTCTACTGCCAAATCCGCCGGGAACTATAATTCCGTCTACATCTTTAAATATATCTTCAACATTTCCCTTTTCAAGACTTTCAGCATTAATCCATTTTATTTTTACTCTTGCTCCATTTGCATATCCTGCATCAAATAATGCCTGTGTCACAGAAAGATAAGCATCGTGAAGCTCAGTATACTTACCTACAAGAGCAATGCAAACTTCTCTTTTTGCCTTTTTAAATTCACAGACCATTTTACTCCAACTCTTTTTAGATTGGGGTTGATTTGATAAATTAAGCTTATTTAAAATATATTCGTCAATTCCCTGTTCGTGGAAGATAATAGGTACTTCATATATTAGTTCAACAGTTTTTGATTCTATTATCGCTTCCTTAGGTACATCACAGAATAATGATATTTTTTCCTTTATTGAATCGGTAATCTCTCCATCTGATCTCGTTATTATTATATCCGCCTTAATTCCATAACTCATCAATACCTTAAATGAGTGTTGTGTAGGTTTTGTCTTAAGCTCATCGGACCCCGGAATTTTCGGAACAAGAACAGTGTGCACAAACAAAACATCTTCCGCCTTATTTTCAGAGTGAATTTGTCTTATTGCCTCTAAAAAGGGTTGTGATTCTATATCTCCTACTGTGCCTCCGATTTCTGTTATTATTATATCTGCACCGGATTCTTTTCCCGCTTTATAAACAGACTTTTTAATTTCATCAGTTATATGAGGTATAACCTGAACAGTTGCTCCGTTATAATCTCCACGTCTTTCTTTATTTATTACTTTTGAATATACCTTTCCCGTTGTTATACTTGCTCTTTTTGTAAGCTCTTCATCAATAAATCTTTCATAGTGTCCAAGATCAAGATCCGTTTCAGCTCCATCCTTAGTAACAAATACTTCTCCATGTTGATATGGACTCATTGTCCCCGGGTCAATATTGATATAGGGATCAAATTTTTGCATAAAAACACTGAGCCCTCTATCCTTTAAAAGCCTTCCTATACTTGCTGCGGAAATTCCTTTACCTATTCCCGAAACAACTCCTCCTGTAACAAAAATAAATTTAGTCATTTCATCCTCCTATACTAATGAATTAAATATATCCTCACATTGACATAAAATAATTGTTATGCTTTTCACTTTAATTTACTCTCTTAATAAACTATTTTTATGAAATTTTCTCTTTAATCTCAGCCTTATTATGTAATTGAGCCAAAATTTTTAATCAATTTACTTCTTATATTTCCTCACAAATAAAAAATTGGCAAAATAACTTCGCCAATATGAAAAAAACGTATAACCCCTATTTATGAGGTGTTTTCTTTTATGATACATATATTTTTTTAGATTGTCAATAGGCTCATTATTATGCCTTCAAAAAATTTTTTAAATCAATACATAAATGCATAAACTATACCAAATTATTTGTAGCAAAAGATACTTTATCTCTTAACTTTTCATTTCCAATAGGTTTTATGTATTTTGATATTAACCATGCAACAAATTCTATAAAAATATCGATAATAATATCTTTTTATTCCATAAGCTATTTCCCTTTAAAATATTTTTTAAAAATATCAAGAGTTTCTTTTGGTGTGTCTATTTTATAAATTCTTGCAGGATTTTTATTTTCATCTAAATCTATTCCGTTAAACCATATGGCAACCTTAATTTTTTTATACTTATCACTTAAAACATTCAGCATATTTTCAGTCCATTTAATCTTGTCTCCACCAATACTGCTGCATGCAAACTCCGTTATCATAAACGGTTTATCATACTTCTTAATACAATCTCTATATAAGTTATCATATAAACTGTCAAACTCTTCCCACTTTTCGTCCTTATAATAGGTTCCTGTATTATATAGTGTAAGCCCTAAAATGTCATATCTGCTGCTACTTGGTCTATACATACTCTCATTGTTGTACTTATAATTTGGAAAACTTCTTCCGTTTGGATTAAATACATAAATTAAATACTTATTTGCTCCTGCTTCCTCAAAAATATTATATACATAATTATAAAATTCAACATATATATCACTGTCAAGCCCCGTATTCCAAGCACAATAACTGCACCAATCTCCGTTCATTTCATTTGCAAGCCTAAATATCGTAGGATATTGCTCGGAACTTATTATAAGTGCAAGCTCTTTTAAAAATTCATCTTTTTTCCCATCAAGTACATCATATATCAAATTTTTATTATTTTTTATATCAGTTTGAAATGTAAGTTCCAAATTTCGATTAGACACTTTACAATAATCTATAGCTTGTCTCACTTGAGCATTCGGAAAATTAAAACTATGATATAAAAGTGCATACTTAAATTTACTTTCAATTTTATTTTCTATATTACTCATGTCAGGACTTCTCCAAAAATCATGAACAAAAAGCCCCCAAGTTACTTTATCCGAATATAAAAAATCTTCTCTATATAAATTTGCCGTCTCAATATCCCAATGATAATGTGTAGTATTGTTTCTAACTTTCTTTATCTTATATGGCTTAATCTCAGAATTTAATTTGAAACTGTCTATCATGGACATTATAAATTTTTTATTAATTTCTCTTTCAGACTTAACCATAAAAGTAACTGCCCGCTCATCTGACAAATTACCGATTGCAATAAAATAGTTATTCTTATCTCCATTAATTTTAGATAACTTTCTCCTATTAAATTCAATTACATTCATATTCCCAATAGGACTGCTCTTTATTCCGTCAAAAGTTATATTGTGTTCATACTTTGAATCTCTTATACCCTTTAACGTATAATACAAATATGAATCATATTTTGAATTTGAATTAAATTTTTCAACAAATATTTTTACAGATGTATCTTTAAAGTTAATCTCACTCTTATAAAAATTATCATCAAATTTCAAAACAGATTTTTTTGGAATTTGTATTGAATATCCATCAACATAATTTTTAAAAATCGACGTATTATAATTAAGCTCTACAATCTCATAATTTTCAATTGCATGAACCTTAGATGAAACACACAAAACAAATATAAATATTAAAAGAATTTTTTTTAACATCATAATAACCCCTACCTTGATTAAAGTATAGGGGTTTGCAATTTTTTTTGCAATATTAATTAATTTTCTTCTTCTATTTTCATCATCTTATTGACTCTATCCAAATGTCTTCCGCCTTCAAACTCTTCACTGAAAAAAGTATCAACAATCATTTTTGCAACATCTTCTCCTACAACACGAGCTCCCATTGCAATTATATTTGCATCGTTATGTCTTACTGTCATCTTTGCCGAATATGGTTCTGAACAAACTGCAGCTCTAACACCTTTAACTTTGTTAGCAGAAATTGATATTCCAATTCCGGTGCCGCAAATTAAAACACCTTTATCAACTTCTCCACTTGCCACTTTTTCTCCGACAAGCTTTCCATAGTCAGGATAATCAACTCTGTCCTCATTATATGTTCCATAATCTACACATTCAAACCCTTTTTCTTCAAGATGTTTTTTTAAAATTTCCTTGAGAAAAAAACCTGCATGATCACTACCAAAACCTACTCTCATACTCTCCTCCTGTTATACTATTTTATTTCTTGGAACTTTTCCATTTTTAAAATCAATAAGATTATTTACAGCAATAAATCCCATTTCCTCTCTGGCTTCATAGGTGGCATTTCCAAGATGCGGTTCTAACAACACATTTTCAAATTCAAACAACTCCTTTGAAACACTCGGCTCAAACTCATACACATCAAGAGCGGCACCTGCAATTTTTTCACTTCTTATTGCATCTGCCAAAGCTTTTTCATCAACAAGCGGACCTCTTGCCGCATTGATCAAATAAGCTGATTTTTTCATCAAATCAAATTCTCTTATCGAAATCATATGTCTTAACTCAGGTGAAAATGCTGTATGCAATGACAAAAAATCCGATTCTTTTATTACATCTTCAAGCTCTTTATACACAACACCCATATTTTCAATATCATTCTTCCTATTTCTCGAATAATAAATTACGTTCATTTCAAATGAAAGAGCTCGTTTTGCAAGATTCTTTCCTATATTTCCCATTCCCACAATTCCAAGAGTCTTATTTCTAAGCTCATTTCCTAAAAAATAAGTCGGTCTCCAACCTAAAAACTCTCCTGCCTTTAAACTTTTCTCTCCTAAAATCAGTCTTCTTGAGAGAGCTAAAATAAGTGCAAATGTAAACTCGGCAGTTGAAACCGCAGAAGATGATGTAGGAGAATTTGTAACTGTAATACCCATGTTTTTTGCCGTTTCTATATCTATATTATCAAATCCCGCACCATAATTTGCAATAATTTTTAAATTCTTTGACTTACCCATTATATCACTATCTATCTTATCAGATAAAGGGCATAACAATCCGTCAACATTCCCAATTCTATCAATAATCTGTTCTTTTGTAAGAGGAACCAAACTGTCATTATAATCAAGTTCAAAATTCTCCTCCAAAATCCTTAAAGTACTCTTTGGAACCTTAGAAGTCACAAAAATTTTCAAGTTAAATTCCCCCTAAATTTTATTTAAAACCTCAGATTTGAAATTTTTTACTACAAGCTTTTTCTTAAAAAATTTGTTTTCAACAGAAATTTCTGAATTATCATCAAGATTATTAAAAATACTTTTTCCTATATACACATTAATATTATCTATAACCTCTAAAATAAACTTGGAGCTGTCTTTAAATTCTCCTCTTCCTTCTTCAACAACAGGAACAATTTTCGCCTCGGTTCCCCCTCCGCAAGCACATCCTAAAAACTGAATATCCATAGTTGATTTTATTACAATATAATCTATCGAATTTTCATGTAAATACTTTAAAGCCAAACTATCTATTCTCATAATCTAACCTCCTTTTACATTTTATACCCAACTTAATTTAATTACCATATTTTACTCATTATTATGGCCGTAAATTATAATTTTTAATTTTACATAAAAACAGCCGGAAAAATAAATTTCCGACTGTTTGCTGTTTGTAATTATTTGTTTAATGCTCTTTCAATTATTGTTGCCGATTCCGCTCTTGTAACATTGTTGTTAGGTTTAAAGCTTGAATCCGGATATCCCTTTACAAGCTCTGCTTTGACAACTTTCTCAACAGATTCTTTTGCCCATTCTGATATTTTGTCATTGTCAGTAAATTTAAGTTCTGTTTTTTCTGAAAGCTTTAATACATTTGCTATTATCTTAGACATTTCTTCTCTCGTAATGTTTTTATTCGGTCCAAATTCTTCTGCTGAATATCCGTTTACTATTTTAAGTGCTGCTGCAACTTCTATATAGTTCTTTGCCCAGTGTTTTTCGATGTCCTTAAATGTCACTTTTTCGTTTGATTTTAGATCAAATGCACAAACTATAGTTTTAACAAATTCTGCTCTTGTAATTTTTCCGTCAGGTTTAAATGTCATATCTTGATATCCATTTAATATTCCCTTTTCAACAAGTGAATTTATAGCATTTTCCGCCCAATGACCTTTTATGTCTTTAAGTCCTGAAGTTTCTGATTTTAATCCGTTTCCTTCTTTAAAGGTATCATTATTTACAGCATAGATTGAATTTGACAATTGTCTGAACAGATGAGCTGTATGTGCTTTGTTTGTAACATCTTCTGCAAAGAATACAAAGTTTGTTCCGTTGTATTTATCTGCAAATCCAAGTATTTGATCTCTTACGAAACCATGATTTGGCCACCATCCTTGAATATAAAAATCACTTGAATCTTTTACTTTTGCAAATACTTTTGCACTCGGATTTGCTTTTGTAATTACTGTACCGCTTGCAATATATGAAAGGTCATCTGTATTATACATTCCTGTTAGAGGTGAACTTATATCATATTTTGCTTTTAGAAGTCCTTCGTTTCCTTCTCCGTCTTCATTCATCTTTATTGAAATAGGATACAACTTATTTTCTTTTGCCGCCGCAAGTGCTTCTCCACCTATTGCAATATAATTTTTGCCATCTATTTCTTCTTTTTTAACTTGTCCTGATGAATCAACTATTGTGTTTGCATCTATTGCATTTTTAACCAAATTAAATCCAAGATCTTTCAATACAAATCTTGTTGAATCAGTTGTAGATGCATAGTCTGAACCTGATGGAGTTATATAAATCTTAGGTGCTGTTAATTCTTTAGTTGAAACTTCATCTTTTAACGCTTCCGCTTTTACATATAGTCCGCTTACATTTGCTTTTAGATCTGATGTTTTAACAACAAAATCTCCTGCTGAGGCAGTTTTTGATTTTTGTGTTACGATTTCAACTTTAGCATTATTTGCAAGCATTTTATTTACTAATCTTGTTACGTCATTATTTGTATTTCTGATTAATGTTTTTTCTGAATCTAAACCATTTAATTGTGTTTCAGGTTTAGCAATAGCACTTGTAACTTCAGACATCTTTCCGTCAAATAATCCCTTTTGTCTAACTTCTACTCTGTCAAACCCTCTCATTGCAGGGAAATTTAATACAAGTTCTGCATACATTGCTCCCCATGCCGATTCATCTGTTCCTGTAAACAGAGCTGAATTTACAAGAGATTTTTTAACTTGGTTAAGTGGAAGTATTATTGAACCTGCCGGATATTTTACTCCCTTATATTCAACTTCTTGAGTTGATTTATAAACTTTAACTCCATTTCTTAAGAAATATTCAATCATATTGTATACTTCAAGATCATTTTTTTGATTTGCGCTGTCAAGTGGAAGTATATAATAATCAGGGAAGAAGTTGGCGTTATTTCCTCTTGGTCTTCCTATTTGTTTTCCGTTAGGATCTAAGTGCCAAGTATCTACTCCTTTATTGTCCTCGTTTTCAAGTCCTCTTTTAAAAACTGTAAGCTGATTTTTATAAAGCGCATCTTTATTATTTAGTATATAGTCAATAGATCCTATTACAGTATGCACGTGAGCTTTCATTCCGTCTTCATTTTGATCAGGTATTTCTACTGTATGTCCAAGTGTTCCGTGGATAAGAGCAAATACTCCTGTATATCCTAAGAATCCGTCATCCCATCCGTCACCGTAATCAAACATAGGAATTATAAAGCTTTCATATTTTGTATTTGCTATCGCTATATTTCCCATATGTCTTGCATGTTCTATCGCTCCCGGAGCTCCCTTTACATCTTTTGTTTGAGGATCTCTAATTCCACCCATTAATAAATCATACTCAAAGTTAGGTTCATGAGGTGGTGTACAAGGTTCAATTAAAAAGTCTTTAACAAATCCGTGTAAGTCTAAAAATGCTATCGGATCATATTTTGCAAATGTCTTTGCCAATGCTTTTGTTTCTTCTTGTGTTTGATATACATTATCTCTGTTTAAATCAAGATTATATCCATTTTCTCTCTTATTGTTTTGTTTTCCGTCCGGATTTTGAGTTATATCAAATAAAAGTATAAAATTATCAAGTATATCTTCTACTTTTAAGCTTTTTTTTGCTCCTGCATTAGTTGTATTAAATGATATTTCATCATTATTTGCAAGTCTTTCCAAGAAATTAATTTGAGCATCAACTCCCGGTGATTCATCCGGGTGAACGTTGTTTATAAAAATAGGAACTTGATAATTGCCCATTGTTTTATTATTTATCTTATCAATAAGTCCTTGTGGATTTGTATGTGCTGCAACAAATGTATTATTTAAATAATTATCTACAGCAGCTCTATCTTTAGCTACAATTATAAAGTGCATGTCTCTGCCTTGACTGCTCTTTCCTATTGATTGATATTCAAAATATCTGTCTCCTTTTTTATTTCCACTTTCAATTATTTTATCTAAGTGAGGCTTAATTTCGTCATAGTGGTGAAATCCTTCATAGTTGTTTATTTTTAGCTGAGCTGTAACAGAGATATTTGACTCTTTATCTGTAACTTTTAATGGATATGTTCCCATTAAAGTTTCAAATGTCCATCTTGGATATGGTCTGTGATCTGTAGTATCAACACCATAAGGTAAATCGTTTTCTAAAACTGCATGAACTTTTGTGCCGTCTACTTTTACACCGGATATGCTTATCCATGGTTTTAAATCATATTTTGCAGTTTTTTCGTTAAAGCTCTTCCATTCTTTAACATCCTTGTTATCAAGTGTCCAAATTAAATTTTCAGCTTTTACTTCTTTTCCAAAATCTACATCAATTTCAACTTTACCTTTTTTAGTAACCTGAATTTCATTTTGTGAAAGCTTCATTTCTGCAGCTAGTGCAACTTTAGGAAATGATCCTAAAACAGAAAGCATCATTAAAAAGGAAAGCAATATAGATATGGTTCTCTTACTCTTCTTCATAAATATTCCTCCTAATTTCTAATAAAAAATCTCTCAAATATAATTTTGAGTTCATTTTTTTCGACTATGCACTTAAAATTATGTATAAGTTCACAGCCACCAATGTAAATTTTACATCTAACTAATATTTTTTCACCACAGGATTGAACACAAATAATATCTCTTAATCTCCCTATATCAAGAACTCTAAATTTTTTACTTTTCAAGAATTCATCTAATGTATAGGAATTTTTAAAATCACTTGAAAACAAATTATATATTGCTTTCTTGTCTCCGATATTATTTAATTCATAGAGTTTGCCAATTTGTTTTTTAGCCTCTGTAGTCCACAAACTCACATTCACCTCCATACTAGAATTATCACATAGAAGTTTTAAAACTTCAACGCTTTTATTAATCTAACCCTGATTCTTAGCTGTACTGTAAATCGGCAAACCGTTATATTATTGTTCCCTGTACAATTCAATCAATTTCATATCTTCCGACAAAATATTCTTTTTTAGGAATATTTTTTAATTGTTCAAATAATATATTTCTTTTTATTTTCTTTGTCTTTATAACAATGTTCTCTCCAATATTGTTTAGATTATCTATCAAACTATCATCTATACTGAATTTATTACTTATTCGAAGATAATATATTCCTTCCATATTCTCTGACATATTTTTTAAATCTCTGTTAAATTCCAAATCAATATAATTCTTACAAAGTGCATCTATTATATCAATTACAACGGCATTTCCTGTTTGAAATGAACCTGCCCCCTGACCTGCTACTGAAAGTGAATCATAATTATCTCCAAAAATTTCAACAATATTATTTGTATCATTAATGTTAAATAAGCTATCATCTCTACTTAAAATAACAGGTTCAACTATTGAAGTATATCCTTTATCGTCTAATTTTGACTCTGCTACAAGTTTAACTCTTAAATTATTATTTTTAAAATACTCTATATCGACCTTGGAAATTGAGCCTATACCATAATGTAATATATTTTCATTCTTAATCGGTGATTTAAATGCAATGGTAGATAATATTCTAAGCTTTCTGAGTGCATCTATTCCCTCAACATCATCAAACGGTTCTGCTTCTGCATATCCCAAATTTTGAGCCTGCTTTAACACATCTGAATAATCTTTATTTTCTAATTCCATATTAGATAACAAAAAATTACTTGTTCCATTCAATATTCCTCTCACTCTATATATATCGTTAATTACACTTTGACTCTTCAATGGTGTTATTATTGGCAATGAGGCCGCCACTGAAGATTCATATAAAAATGCAACATTATTTTTTTTAGCAAGTTCTGTAAATTCTTCAAAATATTCTGATACAACGGCCTTGTTTGCTGTTACCACATTTTTTTTATTTTCAATGGCACGCTTAATATACATATAACTGTTTTCTAAATCACCTGTCATTTCCACAATCAATAAAATTTCTTCATCATTTATAATATCTTCAAAGTTGTCTGTAAAAAGTTTTTTATCCAAATCTGTTTCAAAATTTAAGTTTCGTTTTAATATTTTCGTAACTACAACATCATCTGATACTATTTTTTTAATGTTTTCTCTGTTTTTATTCAAAATTTCATAGGTTCCTTTTCCTACTGTTCCAAATCCAAGTAATGCTATTTTTATCAAATTATAATCCTCCTTAAATCCAAAAGATGTTTATAGTAACATTATATCAAAATATACATATTTTTCTATTCAGAATAATCTTTCATTATGCTGAATTGACAATATTATGCTGACATGGTATATTAGGCTCAAAATTGTTAAGAAGGTGTACGAATTGAATAAAATAAATTTAGCAATATTTGGTGCAACAGGTCTGGTAGGACAAAAAATGAAACGCATCTTGGAAGAAAGAAACTTAAATATAGACAACATATATTTTTTTGCTTCAAAAAATTCTGCCGGAAAGGTAATTTTTTTTAACAGTAAAGAACACTTTGTAGAAGAACTTTGTGAAAAAAACATTGCAAACAAAAAAATAGACTATGCACTTTGTGCATTGGATTCTCCTCTTGCAAAAGAATTTTTACCGTTAACTAAAAAATATAACATAACTGTTATAGATAACTCTTCCGCTTTTAGAATGGCAGATGACATTCCTTTGGTTGTTCCGGAAATAAATCCTGAAAAAGCACTTTATGAAGGAAATATAATAGCAAGTCCAAATTGCAGTACAATTCAATCAGTTGTTGCACTTTATCCAATATATAAAAACTATGGAATAAAGAGAATAATATACACTACTTATCAAGCAGTATCCGGTAGTGGTGTAAACGGAATTGAAGATTTAAAAAGAGGTTTATGGGATGGAGAAAATCGCTTCTATCCGCATCAAATTGCCTATAATGTTCTCCCACATATAGATGATTTTCTTGACGACGGCTACACTAAAGAAGAAATGAAAATGGTAAATGAAACAAAGAAAATTTTTGGAGACAATTCAATTAAAATTACCGCAACAACCGCAAGAGTCCCTGTGTATGATTCACACCTTGTATCAATAAATGTGGAAACGGAAAAACCGTTTGAGTTGACCGATATATTTGATATATTCAAAAACGAACCAGGTATAATTTTATATGATGATGTAAAAAATAATATATATCCTATGCCGATAGTTGCAAGAGGACGAAATGAAGTATTTGTCGGCAGAATACGAAGAGATTTCTCTGTAGAAAATGGAATTAATTTCATATCGGTTGCCGATAATACAAGAAAGGGTGCAGCACTCAACACAATTCAAATACTTGAATATCTAATAGATAAACAAAAATAAACTCGGAAGTTATCCGAGTTTTTTTCTATCTTCCATGCTTTGTAATTTTGAAAATATACATCCGCAATAGTCTTGCCTATATAAATTATATTCTTTTGAAAGTTCAATACTTCTCCTGTAACCATTTTTCTTTTTAAAATCAGAATATAGATAATTTATTCCATATTTTTTTGCCATTTCTTCGCCGATTTTATTTAATAACTGAGAATTTTTATACGGACTTACTGAAAGCGTAGTTGTAAAATAGTCAAATCCTTTTTCTTTTGCAAACTTTGCAGCTTCCTCAATTCTCAAATCAAAACACAGTTTACATCTATATCCGCCTTCACGTTCGTGTTCGTATCCTTTTATCTTATCAAAATATTCTGATGAATCGTAATCTATTACAATAAGCTCTATTTTATTTTTTGAAGGCAATCTTTCTATTACACTTCTCTGTTCAACTACTCTTGTATAAAATTCATTTTTTGTATCTATATTTGGATTGTAATATAAAACCGTTATTTTAAAATACATGCCAAGCCTTTCCAAAACTGAACTTGAACAAGGACCGCAACAAGAATGCAGTAATAATCTCGGTGGATTATCTGTATCAAGTTTCTTTATTATATTTTCCATTTCAAGATTATAATTTATTTTATTCATATTTACACTTCCAAATCATTGTATCTAATTTTAACCTGTGATATAATTTTAGATGTCGTCGGGATGTAGCGCAGTTTGGTAGCGCACATGTATGGGGTGCATGGGGCCGAAGGTTCAAATCCTTTCATCCCGACCATTGCCGTGTATACACGGCTTTTTTTATTCTTAATTTAAAACATTCCCCTTCTAACTGTCCCGTCAGATTCATCAATCGTTATTATATCACCTGTTTTTATTTTTGTTAATGCTCCAAACGCTCCAACTATTGTCGGAATTGAAAGAGCTATCCCTGTAATTGCCGCATGAGATGTGTATCCTGCAATTTCAGCTACTATTCCTGATGATCTTTCAACATATTTCATAATATCTTTATCTGTTGTCGTAAGTACTACTATATCTCCATCCTTAAAGTCTTTAATTAAATCTTCTTCGTCTTTTACAACTATAGCTCTTGCAGTAAGTTTTTTACTACCCATTCCTACACCCTTTGTCAATATTTCAGACACAGTTTGAACTTTTATTAAATTCGTAGAACCTGCAAGACCGACAGGGACTCCTGCTGTTACTATAACGGTATCTCCTGCTTTTAATAAATTTTCTTCCACAGCTCTTTCTATTGATATATTTATAACATCATCCGTACTTTTCAAATTAGGAACTGTAATTGATGTAGTTCCCCACTCAAGCGATAGCTGTCTTCTCACTTTTTCATTTGTAGTAGCTGCTATAATTTCACTTTTAGGTCTGAATTTTGAAAGTGCTCTTGTTGTATATCCTGATGTTGTAGCTGTTATTATTGCCTTTGCATTTAAGTCTTCCGCTATTGTACATGTACTTTTGCCTATTGCATTAGTCGTAGAATTTGAAATATCCTCTATTTTTTTTCTTAGTAATGCTCTATAATCTATAGAATTTTCTGTAACTTCTACAATTTTTCTCATAGTTCTTACAGCAAGAACAGGATATCTTCCGCTTGCTGTTTCCCCGGAAAGCATTACTGCACTTGTCCCGTCAAGTACCGCGTTTGCAACATCATTTGCCTCGGCTCTTGTAGGTCTCGGATTTCTCATCATAGAATCCAGCATTTGGGTTGCAGTTATTACAACTTTTCCCACAAGATTGCACTTATTTATTATTTCTTTTTGTGCAAGCGGAACTTCCTCCGTTTCAATTTCAACACCCAAATCTCCTCTTGCAACCATAATACCGTCTGACACTTCCAGAATTTCATCAAGATTTTCAAGACCTTGCTCTGATTCTATTTTAGATATTATTCTAATATCAAAATTATCAGCATCCTCTAAAATTTTTCTTATTTCAAGAACATCCGACTTTGTTCTAACAAAAGATGCCGCTATAAAATCAATATCATTTTCTATACCGAATAATATATCTTCCTTATCTTTTTCAGTCAATGCAGGTAATTTTAAATGTATTCCCGGAACATTGACTCCTTTTCTTGAAGAAATTTTTCCTCCGTTTTCAACAACACATTCAATTTCCGTACCGTCTATCTTTTCAACTCTTAAACCTACAAGCCCGTCATCTATCAAAACTCTTGAGCCGATTTGCAAATCTTTAGGTAAATCTTTATATGATACTGATGCAATATTTTGATCTCCCTCTATATTTCTTGTAGTCAAAGTGAATTTTTCTTCAGTATCAAGTTCCACATCAATCATATTTTTAAAAAGTCCAAGTCTTATTTCGGGACCTTTAGTATCAAGCATTATTGCTACAGGAAGATTCAATTCTTCTCTAATTTTTTTTATCCTGTCAATTCTAACTTTATGTTCCTCATGTGAACCATGAGAAAAATTTAATCTGCAAACATCTAAGCCCTCTAAAAAAAGCTGCCTTAAAACTTCTTCACTGTCACTTGCAGGACCTATTGTTGAAACTATTTTTGTTCTTTTCATAAATTATAACCTCTTTTAAATTGATATCTTTTTTAGTATATCTGATAAATCATCTTTAAATTCTTTTTTTATATTAAGCGCAATTTCAAGATTAAATATTTCTATCTTCCCCGAACATATCCCAACTGCATAAGCACCGCTATTTGAAATTATATATTCAACAGCGGCATTTCCCATGGCAGCTCCCATAATTCTGTCAACTACATTTGGATTCCCGCCTCTTTGTATATACCCTAATATTGTTACTCTCGTGTCAATTTCCGTAAGTTTTTCAAACTCCTCAGCAATTTTATAAGCATCCCCGGCTCCTTCTGCAAGTATTATTATATGGTGTCTTTTCCCTCTATTTTTACCCAAAATTGCTTTTTTAGAAATTTCTTCCATATCAAACTTTCTCTCAGGAACTATAATGCTTTCTGCACCTCCTGAAAGCCCGGAATACAAAGCTATATCCCCACAATTTCTACCCATAACTTCTACAATATTTGCACGTCCATGTGCCTCTGTTGTGTCTCTTATATTTGAGATTGCATGAGTAACTGTATCTATAGCTGTAAAAAATCCGATTGTATAATCCGTATATCCCAAATCATTATCTATACTAAGCGGTATTCCGATAACATCTATGCCCCTACCTGCAAGAGCCAATGCTCCTTTAAGTGAACCGTCTCCGCCTGCCACGATTAATTTATCTATTCCAAAGACTTCCAATATATTGACAGCCTTATCTAATCCTTCATCGGTTTCAAACCTTTTACTTCTCGATGTACCAAGTATAGTTCCACCTCTCTGAATTATATCAGCTACCGAAGACTCAATAAGCTGAACTATATCTCCATCTATAAGTCCTTCGTATCCATTCTTCACTCCATAGACTTCATAGCCCATATATATTGCACTTCTAACTACAGCTCTTATTACTGCATTCATTCCCGGTGCATCTCCACCGCTTGTTAAAATGGCTATTCTTTTCATTAACATTCACCTACTTAAGTACTATTTTTGATATATCATTATTCAAATACTGTAATAAGTCAAATTTTAAATCACCTATTTTTGAACTGTCAATCCAAAATTCTCTTTCAGCCCCAAATACACTACCTTCTTTTTCAAAATATAATACAACAGGTGTATTACCTCTATAATTTTTTAAACATAATTTAATTACATTTAATAAATCTTTATTTTCAAAAGAAGGTAAACTTAAATATAATTTATTTTTTGACGGTTCTGATACAGTCCTAAGTCCATCTACAATTATTTTCAGATTTTCAACATCGGATTCTTGGATATGACCTTCTACCAATAAAACTTTTCCCTCAATTAATTTATCCGTTACTTTTTCATATAAGTTAGGAAAAATTACAAGTTCTATCTGTCCATATAAATCCTCTAAACTTGCAAATGCCATAATTTTTTTATTTTTAGTTATCATTGTCTTTTTGTTTTTTAAAAGCCCAACAATTTTTACATAAGAATCTGTCTTTCGCATTGCATTTTTACTGTTTTCAAATATAATACTTGTATTTGTAACATTCATATTTTTTATAGTCTCAATATAAGCATCCAACGGATGCCCTGATACATATATTCCCAAAATTTCCTTCTCAAAATCAAGTTTTTCATTTGTTGAAAAATCTCTTAATTTAGGTAAAACTTCTTTATCTTCATAGGAGTTCGTATCAAACAGTGAAAATTGTCCCTTAACATTATTTTTCAAATTGCCTATTACATTATCTATTGTCTTTTCATAAATTGCTAAATATTGAGCTCTATTTCCGCCAAGACTGTCTAATGCTCCGGATTTTATTAGATATTCCATAGCTCTCTTATTTATAGCTTGTGAATTTATTTCACATACTCTCTTTACAAAATCATTAAATGAACTGAATTTTCCGGCTTTTCTTGCAATTTCTATTGTTGATATGAAATTCTCATTCATATTTTTTATCGCTTTAAGTCCAAATCTTATATTATTTCCTTCTACTGTAAAATTTTTAAAGCTCTTATTTACATCAGGCGGTAATACTTCTATTCCAAGCCTTTTACATTCTTCTATATACAATGTAACTTGAGTTACTTTGCCCATATAAGAAGATATTTGTGCCGCCATAAATTCTGTCGGATAATAATATTTCAAATATGCCGTTCTGTATGCAACTACTGAATATGCCACACTGTGACTTTTATTAAAAGCATATTTTGCAAAATCAATCATAAGGTCATAAATTTTATTTGCAGATGCTTCATCAACTCCATTTTCAATTGCTCCACAACAAATTTTTTCACCGTTTTCAATCTTGCCGTAAATGAAATTCTGTCTTTCTTCTTCCATTACGGTCATTTTTTTCTTGCTCATAGCTCTTCTGACAAGATCCGCTCTTCCAAGAGAATAGCCTCCTATTTTTTGAACTATTTGCATAACCTGTTCTTGATATACTATACAACCATAGGTGGATTTTAAAATATCTTCAAGCTTTTCATGAACATAACTTATTTTGTTTAAATTATGTTTTGACTCTATAAATTTAGGTATTTGATTCATAGGTCCCGGTCTAAAAAGTGCATTTGCAGCTACCAGATCTTCAAAAGCATCCGGTTTCAAGTCTTTTAAAAATGCTCTCATCCCCGAAGATTCAAACTGAAATATTCCAAGTGTCTCCGCTTTTGCAAACATATTTAAAACATTACTGTCATTCAATTCCATGGAGCTGAAATCTATTTCAATACCATAATTTTTTTTAATTAAATTAAGAGCATCACGTATTACGGTAAGAGTTCTAAGACCTAAAAAATCCATCTTTAAAAGCCCAAGCTCCTCAAGTTCATTCATATTAAACTGAGTTGCAATAATCTTATCATTTCTTGTAAGAGGAACATAGTTTGTGATTGCATCTTTTGAAATTACAACTCCTGCCGCATGGGTTGAAGTATGTCTTGGCAAACCTTCAACTTTTAATGCCATATCTATTAATCTCTTTGCATCTTCATCTTCATTGTATTCTTTATTCAACGAAGGACTTACAACAAGAGCATCTTTTATCGTCATATTAAGTTCTTCCGGAACTTGTTTTGCTATATAATCAACTCTGCCATAGCTCATATCAAGAGCTCTTCCAACGTCTCTTATCGCTCCTCTTGCACCCATAGTACCAAATGTTACAATTTGTGCTACATTTTCAATGCCATATTTTTCTATTACATACTCAATAACCTCTTCACGTCTTTCGTAGCAAAAATCTATATCTATATCCGGCATTGATACTCTTTCAGGATTTAAAAATCTTTCAAACAGCAGATTAAATTTAAGCGGATCAATATCTATTATTCTAAGTGCATAGGATATTATAGAACCTGCTGCAGAACCACGTCCGGGTCCTACAACAATACCATTATCTCTTGCATATCGTATAAAATCCCATACTATTAAAAAATAATCTACATATCCCATATCTATTATTGTCTGAAATTCATACTCTACTCTATTTGAAATTTCCTCATTTATTATCTCATATCTTTCTTTAAGTCCTCTGTCTACAAGAAACCTCAAATAACTCTCATTAGTAAAGCCGGCAGGAACTTCAAAATGCGGCAAATGTAAATTATGAAACTCAATATTTACATTACACCTGTCCGCAATTTTAACTGTGTTCAATAAAGCATCTTCATTACCTGAAAACCGTTCATACATTTCATCAATACTTTTTAAATAAAATTCTTCTGTTTGAAACTTCATTCTATTTTCTTCATTTACTGTTGTTCCGGTCTGAATGCATAATAAAACATCATGAGCTTTGGCATCTTCTCTATTGAGATAGTGAACATCATTTGTAGCTATCAAAGGTATATCTAATTTTACGCTAAGTGTTTCAAGATATTTATTTACTTTCTTCTGCTCTTTTATATCATGATCTTGTAATTCTAAGAAAAAATTTCCTTTACCGAATATTTTTTCATATTTAAGTGCAGCTTCTTCCGCTCCTGTAAAATCTCCATAATTTAATTTCCTTTGAACTTCTCCGGCAAGACATGCACTTGTAGCTATTATCCCTTCATGGTATTTTCTTAATACATCTAAATCTATTCTCGGTTTGTAATAATAGCCGTTTACAAACCCTTCCGAAACTATCTTCATCAAATTTTTAAAACCTGTATAATTTTCGGCAAGAAGTATCAAATGAAATCTGCTCATATTTTTATCAAATACTCTATAATTTCCATCCGCAATATAAACTTCACAGCCTATTATAGGCTTTATCCCTGCATTCTTACACGCCTTATAAAAAGCAATTGTTCCATACATGTTTCCATGATCTGTAAGAGCTATTGCCTTCATATTTAATTCTTTAGCTTTATTTGCAAGTTCTGAAATTCTCGCTGATCCATCTAATAACGAATACTCACTATGAACATGTAAATGCACAAAATCTCTCACTATATCACCTTTGTTTTCTAAATTAAAAGAGTTTTAATAGCCGCCTATTAAAACTCCAACACTCTAATAACGATTTATAAATTTATTTTCTACCAATTCTACCAATTTGTCAATTGCCTCTTGTTCATCAGAGCCCAAAGCTGTTAAAACAACCTCTTCGCCGTTAAATACTCCCAAAGACATAACTCCTATAATACTTTTCCCATTAACTGTATCGCCGTGAGCTTGTAAGGTAATTTCTGAGTTAAAATTATTTGCTACTCTTACAAAGAGCGCTGCGGCTCTTGCATGCAACCCATCTTCATTTGTCAGCTTAACCGTTTTTGTTACCATTATGTTCACTCCTTAACTTACTTGCTATTTCTTTTATCTTATTAAGCCTATGGTTCACGCCGGATTTACCTACCGGTGGATTTAACATTTCTCCAAGTTCCTTTAGGCTTATCGAATCATCTTCTAATCTAAGTTCAGCAACATCTCTTAAATTTTTAGGTAAACTTTCAAGCCCGATTGTATTTTTTATATATTCTATATCCATAACTTGTTTTACAGATGTATTTACTATTTTATTCAAATTTGCATTTTCAAGATTTACAATTCTATTTACTCTATTATTGATATCCTTATAAATTCTGATATTCTCAAAGTCAAGCGTAGCTTTACTTGCTCCTATATAACTAAGCATATCTGATATTTTTTCAGCTTCTTTAATATATACGATATAAGATTCTTTTCTTCCCACTATTTTTGAGTTAAATCCTAAGGAATTTATTATCTCAGATAAAAATTTTGCATGTTCATATTTACTTGATACAAGCTCAAAATGATAATATTTTTCCGGATTTGAAATCGAACCCGCTCCTAAAAATGCCCCTCTAATATATGCTCTTTTACAACAGTCCATATCTAATATGGATATCGGCATATAGTTTGGCGTAAATACGTTTTCATTTCTAAGATAGTCCACATCATACAATAAAACCCTTGATGCTCCGTCATCTTTTAAAATTATAGAATAAATGTTATTTTTTTTAAGCTGCTTTGATTTTGAAACTACTACTTCAACTTCATCAGAATAGTATCTCTTTAAAAATGTAAAAATCCTTCTTGCTACCGCTGCATTTTCAGTATTAAAGTAAATATTTATACCTTCGTTAAACTTCAAAGAAGCACACATCGGAATTAATCCGCTTAATTCTGCAACTATATCGCAATTTTGTGAAACCTTTATTTTTGCAACTTCATCTTTTACAGAGGAAGAAAAACTCAAACTCTCACCTCTTAAGATTTTATTATACTAAAGTTTGACATTTTTTTCAAATATTTGTACTTTAATATTATACATCTTTAGCAGCATTAATTAAAGTCTAAAATTAAATTATGTAAAATAATTCTTAGGGTTAAGAATTATATTATTGCTCTTATATCATCAACCCTAAGATTTTTTTCTTCTAAAAACTCTTGCATTTCATCTATTATGTCTAAAATTACATTTGGATTCATAAAATTTGCGGTTCCAACTTGTATTGCAGATGCTCCCGCCATTATAAATTCAATAGCATCCATTCCGTTTGTTATACCTCCCATGGCAATTACCGGAATTGAAACATTTTTGCAAACTTGATGTGTCATTCTGAGCGCTATAGGTTTTATTGCAGGTCCAGATAATCCTGCATAAGTATTGTTGAAAACCGCTTTACCTGTTTTTGCATCTATTGCCATTGCAAGAAATGTATTTACAAGTGAAATTCCGTCTGCTCCGGCTTTCTCCACTGCCTTTGCACTTTCTACTATGTCTCTTGCATTTGGAGATAGCTTTACTATAAGTCTATGTCTTGTAGCTTTTTTTACTGCTTCTGTAACTAATGCTGCACTATCCGCCTCAATTCCAAAAGCCATTCCTCCATGCTTTACATTCGGGCATGAAATGTTTAGTTCAATTGCAAAAAATTCATAATCATTTAAAATTTTTGCAGCTTCAACATATTCTTCAACTGTATTTCCACCAAGATTTACTATCACATTTGTTTCAAGAGTATTCATTTTACCCAATATATTTTCTGCGAAATAATGTATTCCGGGATTTTCAAGTCCTATTGAATTCATAATTCCGGATGGAGTTTCCCAAATTCTGATTCCGTCATTTCCGCTTTTTGGATAATATGTTATTCCCTTTGATGCAATTCCGCCTAAAATTGACGGTTTATAATACTTTGTATACTCTTCTCCAAATCCATAAGTACCGGATGCAGGAATAATCGGATTTTTAAATTCTACTCCCAGTATTTCAGTTTTAAGTCTATTCAACTAAATCTCCTCCAAAAAACACAGGCCCTTCTTTACAGGCTCTCTTATTCCCATCTTTTGTCTTACATACACAAGAAAGACATGCTCCTACTCCACATCCCATTCTGTTTTCAAGTGACATGTATACTTCACAATTATTTTCATTGCCATACTCAAATACTTTACGCATCATAATTTCAGGTCCGCAAGTGTATATGAGTTTTTTATCATACTCCAATATATCTGTTATAAACCCGCCTTTTTTTACCTTTAAGTTTACATCTAAATCTTTAAATAGCATTTCCAAGTTTTGATTTTCTCTTTCTCCGATATATAAATCAATTTTAACTGACTCATTATATCTTTTCAAACATTTTGAAAGATAGTAAAAAGGTGCTGCTCCTACACCTCCGCTAACAAGTGATATCTCCCTTTTATTTTTATAACAAAAATGATTTCCATATGGTCCAAAAAGTTTTATCTCATCATTTTCTCTAAGTTTAGATAAAAGTTTTGTTCCGATACCCCTAACTTCATATAAAAATAATATACCGTCTTCTTGCACATCAAATACGCTAATTGGACGAGAGAGCGTGGGATAATTATCCCACGCCCTTAACATATAAAACTGCCCGGGTTCTACATTGCTAATCTCGTCCACCTTCATTAAAAAATAGTTCTTATCAACTTCTCTATTATATATTACACTCGCCATATTTTACTCCGCATAAATAGTCAAAGAATCACAATATTCGCACTTATATTCTCTCTTTTCCGCATCCACAAGAGCAAAAGCATGATCTTGTACATTTTCAATATTTGTAATACATCTTGGATTTTTACAGTGCATTATTCCTTCAACTCTTTCAGGAAGTTCCATCCTAAGTTTCTTAACTCTTTCTCCATCTTCTATAAAATTTACAGTTGTATGAGGAGCAATAAGTCCAAGTACTGTGAAATCAAGGTTAAAATCTGTTTCAATCTTTATAAGATCTTTTTTTCCAAGTGATGTTGAACTTATATTTTGCATAAGAACAACCGGATCTGTAACCTCATCAAGCTTTAATGCCTTGTATAATATATGTCCCTTGCCACATTCAATATGATCAAGTACAATTCCCTTTTTTATTTTAGAAACATTTATCATATTAGCCCTCCATTCCAAGTAAGAACATTATAAGTGCCATTCTTACATACATTCCAAATCTTGCCTGTTCAAAATACACAGCTCTTTTATCACTGTCAACTTCTGTTGCTATCTCATTAACTCTTGGTAGCGGATGCAATACGATCATATCTTCTCTTGCAAGCTTCATCTTTTCATTATCAAGTATAAAGAAATCCTTTAATCTTAAATATTCTTCTTCCGATACAAATCTTTCTCTTTGAACTCTGGACATATATAGTATATCAAGATCTTTTATTGCATCAGTAAGACTTGTTGTTTCAGTATAGCACTTCGGATCAAGTTCATCTTTAAATTGCTTAGGCATTTGCAATTCTTCAGGTGATATAAATACAAACTTTATATTTTCATATCTATTCATTGCCCTTACAAGAGAATGTATTGTTCTTCCAAATTTTAAATCTCCGCAAAGCCCTATAGTCATATTATCAAATCTCTTTTTATAATATCTTATTGTCATTAAGTCCGTAAGAGTTTGTGTGGGATGTTGATGTCCACCATCTCCTGCATTTATAATCGGCATTCTTGTCATGTGCTTAGATGCAAGTAATGCTGCCCCCTCTTTAGGATGTCTCATACAAGCTATGTCCGCATAATTTTCAATAGTTCTAAGAGTATCCGAAAGAGATTCTCCTTTTGCTGTTGATGATACTTTTGCATCTGCAAAACCTATAATTTGTCCTCCAAGTCTCAGCATGGCAGATTCAAAAGATAATCTTGTTCTTGTAGAAGGTTCAAAAAAAAGACTTGCTAATAACTTTCCCTTACAAACATCACCATATTTAACAGGGTCTTGTAAAATGTTATCAGCCAGTCCAAATAATCTTTCAAATTCTTCAGTTGTAAAGTCCGACGGTTCTATTAAATGTCTTAACATATTGTCCTCCCAATAAAAAAAACTTGCCGTGCAGGATTGGCAAGTAAATAGACTCATATTATATCTATTACTTTTTTAGCGTCCCGCACTAATTTAAAAGTAATTTTCTTCTTGAAATAATATATACTAATATTAATCTAATGTCAATATTTTTATTCAAGCATGATATAATATTTTTCATAATAAAATTATTTATAAAAAATCCCTAAAAGTTTTTCGTCATTATTAAAAGTTAATGTATATATCAATTCCCCATTATTATATTTAACTTTTTGTATTACTAAAATATAATCCTGTCCTGTATTTTTATCTTTTTGGTATGATACATTAACATCCATAAAAGAATCAAAATCACCTTTACTACCTACATCAACATTTATCTGTTCTATAATCTCATCTGTCAACGCATTTTTTAAATCATCTGAACATATATCTTTCAATCTAGATACCTCTTTAGAATTAACTATCGAAATAACTTTCTGCGCATTTTTTGAATATTTTTCAACATCTTCAGCGGATGCTTTCTTTGAATTTCCACAAGCGGAAACTAACAAAGCGAATAAAAACAACATTACTAAAATTTTATATTTTTTCATAAACTCCTCCAATATTTTCTATTCTTTAAAACATATCCTACTAAAATAATATCTATAGCACTCCATATAAAGTATAATGTTCCTAATTCAAAATTAAATACATTTCCAATATAAATTAAAAAATCAAATAAGCCGTGGATAACTATTGCCACTAATAAATATCTATACTTCTTATTGTATAAAAATCCATTCCATATAATTACACTTTCACAAATATGAAATATTATAGCTAAAAATCTTTCATATATTCCTAGCATACTGAATTGAGATATATTAACATATAAAAGAACAGAATTTATAATTATAACAGCTTCAGCAATTCCATGTCCTAATCCAAAAACTATAGGTTCAATTATATCCTTAGAATTTCTTATTAGAAACTTTTTAAATAAAAATCTAAATGTTTCTTCAAAAATGCCTGCACTGAAAGCTATAACGAAATTTAAGAGTGTAGGCATTTCTACTAATAAAACAGAAAAAAAGAATGTTGAATATAAATATGTTAAAATTGGCATTCTAATTAATTTTTGAGAAATAAAAAAGTTCAACATACCACATATAAATATAGTGATATAATTAAAAAATTTTTTATTCATTTAAAATCTCCTTATATACAATATATGAATATATCATTGGAAGGAATGTAATTACCAATATTATGGCAATCATTATTATGTCTTCAAATTTATTTAAAAACATTGAAGCTATTCCGAATATTCCTCCGCCTATCCACACATATCCGCCAAATCTATGTGTTTTATCCCAAACATAATCACTGTGCAGTGTCCATGGAAGTTTTATTCCTACAGTATAATTTCTTTTTGTCTTTGGAAAATAATTTCCCATTAAAATAAATAGCACATATATAAATCCCCTTGCCCATGTTGAAATATCAATTCGATTTCCAAGTGAATATGAAATTGACAAATATGATATAGCCACACTCAATACAGGTATAATCAAAAGAACTATTCTCATAGCACCTTCTCCCTGATATTTCCTTCGTGGATCTTTATCAGTTATAAAGTATGTCGCAACATATAAAATCATCATAAATAACGGAATACCAAACAATGCAAAATTTTTACTTGCATAATCATCGGCAAGATTATCACTTCCAAAATGAATCGGCATACTCTCAGGAAGCCTGTTATAATAAATAGCTCCCATAATAATTGGTATAAATGTTATCAAAAGACCTATTTTAAATAATTTACTTCTACTCATTTTTAAGTTTCCCCTTTTTCATTCACCATACTAAAAACATATGACATAAGCTCCTCAAATACAGATGTATTTAAAACATAATTTCTAAAATTACCGTCTCTATACTCAAGAATTAGCCCGGCATCTTTTAAAATTGATAAATGATACGATACAGTTGCTTGAGTCATATCAAAATTTTCGGCTATATCACCTGCACTCATCATGCCATTCTTCAACATTTCTAAAATTTCTCGTCTATTATTATCACTTAATGCCTTAAAGGTTTTTTCCAACGACATATACTCACCTATTTTGAAATATTTCTAAATAGATTATAGTATATATAAATTAAAAAGTCAATTTTAAAATAGTTTCAACTTGTACTCAATAATTTGAATTTCAAAAATCACTATGCTATAATTCTTTAATAAAATTAAATTTGTAAGGAGAATTTTTATGGCTATAGAAAAAGTTAAAGAATATTTTAAAAAATTTAATATGGAAAACAGAATATTAGAATTTGAAACCTCAAGTGCAACTGTTGAACTTGCAGCAAAAGCCGCAAATTGTGAGCCTTGCAGAATAGCAAAAACTCTCTCCTTTAAAATCGGTGAAAATCCTATTCTAATAGTCGTTGCAGGAGATATGAAGATTGACAATGCAAAATATAAAAGTACATTTAAAGCAAAGGCAAAAATGCTAACCCATGATGAGGTATTAAATTTAATAGGTCACGAAGTCGGTGGAGTGTGTCCATTTGCAATAAATGATGGTGTAACAGTATATCTTGATGAATCTTTAAAAAGATTTGATACTGTTTTTCCGGCATGCGGAAGCAGTAGCAGTGCAATAGAACTTACAGTTGAAGAACTTGAAAAATACTCCATGTTCAGTTCTTGGATTGATGTCTGTAAATTAATTTAGGCATATATCCCTATATAATTATTATGGAGATTGATATGAAATTTTGGATATTTATGTTAATAATGAACTTACTAATTCCGTTCAGCTTAATTATAATCGGATATAAATATAAGAAAAATCCACCTATGAAAATAAACAAATTTCACGGATACAGAACAAGTATGTCCATGAAAAATAATGAAACATGGATCTTTGCCCAAAAATACCACGGAAAATTGTGCTCTTCATTAGGAATAATAATGCTGCCTATTTCAATTATATCTATGCTTTTTATAATAAAAAAAGATATAAATACAGTTGGTAAAATCGGCGGAATTATATGTCTGTTACAGCTTATAGTATTAATTTTAAGTATAATCCCGACTGAGAAGGCACTCAAAAAAAGTTTTGATTCAAACGGAAATAAAAAAATTCAATAACATTACAAATGACATAAAAAAATACCTCGATTTCTCGAGGTATTTTTATTTTATATTATTCAATTATTTTTGATACTACTCCTGATGCTACTGTTCTTCCACCTTCTCTTATCGCAAATCTTAATCCTTCGTCCATTGCGATTGGTGTGATTAGAGTTACTGTAAATGTTGAGTTATCTCCTGGCATTACCATTTCTACTCCTTCTGCCAATTGGATATCTCCTGTTACGTCTGTTGTTCTGAAGTAGAATTGTGGTCTGTATCCGTTAAAGAATGGTGTGTGTCTTCCACCTTCTTCTTTTGATAGTACGTATACTTCGGCTTCGAATTTTGTGTGTGGATGTATTGAGTTTGGTGCTGCTAATACTTGTCCTCTTTCGATTTCTGTTCTTTGTACTCCTCTTAGTAGTGCTCCGATGTTATCTCCTGCTTGTGCTTGGTCTAGTTGTTTTTTGAACATTTCTACTCCGGTTACTACTACTGTTCTCTTTTCTTCTGTTAGGCCTACTAGTTCTACGTTGTCTCCTACTTTTACTGTTCCTCTTTCTACTCTTCCTGTTGCTACTGTTCCTCTTCCTGTGATTGAGAATACGTCTTCTACCGGCATTAGGAATGGATGGTCTACGTCTCTTGCCGGTTCCGGAATGTATCTGTCTACTTCTTCCATTAGTTTTAGTACTTTTTCTCCCCATTCTCCGTCCGGATCTTCTAATGCTTTTAATGCTGATCCTACTACGATTGGTGTGTTGTCTCCGTCAAAGTCGTATTCGTTTAATAGGTCTCTTACTTCCATTTCTACTAATTCTATTAGTTCCGGATCGTCTACTTGGTCTTCTTTGTTTAGGAATACTACGATTTGTGGTACGCCTACTTGTCTTGCTAGTAGTATGTGTTCTCTTGTTTGTGGCATTGGACCGTCTGCTGCTGAACATACTAGGATTGCTCCGTCCATTTGAGCTGCTCCTGTTATCATGTTCTTTACGTAGTCGGCGTGTCCCGGACAGTCTACGTGTGCGTAGTGTCTGTTTGCTGTTTCGTATTCTACGTGTGATGTTGAGATTGTGATTCCTCTTTCTCTTTCTTCCGGTGCTTTGTCTATGTGTGCGTAGTCTACGAATTCTCCGCCACCGAATTTTTTGCTTAATACTAATGTTATTGCTGCTGTTAATGTTGTTTTACCGTGGTCTACGTGTCCTATTGTTCCAATGTTTACGTGCGGTTTTGTTCTTTCAAATTTTGCTTTTGCCATTTTAAAAAACCTCCTAAGGAATTAATTTTTATTTTTATCTCCTAATACCTCGTCAGCTATTGACTTTGGTACTTGTTCATAGTGATCAAATTGCATTGAATAATTTGCTCTACCTTGTGTGTTTGAACGAAGTGCTGTTGCATAACCGAACATTTCTGCAAGTGGAACATAAGATGTAACTATTTGAGCTCCACTTACTAATTCCATACCTTCCATTCTTCCACGTCTTGAATTGACATCTCCGATTACATCTCCCATATATTCTTCCGGAGTTGTAATTTCAACTTTCATTGTTGGTTCAAGTAATACAGGTGAACCCTTTGCAAGTGCATCTCTAAGAGCCATAGAACCTGCTATCTTAAATGCCATTTCTGATGAGTCTACTTCATGGTATGAACCATCATATAGTGTAACTTTTATATCAAGTACTTCATATCCGCCAAGGATACCTGATTTTAATGCTTCTTCAATACCTTGTTGAACAGGACCTACATATTCTTTAGGAATTGATCCACCAACAATTGCATTTTCAAATACAAATCCGCTACCCGGTTCAAGTGGTTCTACTTTTATCTTAGCATGACCATATTGTCCACGTCCACCCGATTGACGTACATATTTTCCTTCACCTTCTGCAGGCTTAGTAATTGATTCTCTATAAGATACTTGTGGGTTACCTATATTAGCTTCCACCTTAAATTCTCTTAACATTCTATCTACGATAATATCAAGGTGAAGCTCTCCCATTCCTGCTATGATTGTTTGACCTGTTTCTTCATCAGTATAAGTTCTAAATGTCGGATCTTCTTCTGAAAGTTTTTGAAGTGCTATTGCCATCTTATCTTGAGATGCTTTTGTCTTCGGTTCGATTGCTACAGATATTACAGGTTCAGGGAATTCCATCTTTTCAAGAATTACTTGGCTCTTTTCATCGCAAAGTGTATCTCCTGTTGTAGTATCTTTTAATCCTACTGCAGCAGCAATTTCTCCTGCATATACTTCTTCAACTTCTTCACGCTTGTTTGCATGCATTAAAAGAATACGACCTATTCTTTCTCTCTTACCTTTTGTTGAATTTAATACGTAAGAACCTGCTGTTAATTTTCCTGAGTAAACTCTAAAATATGCAAGTTTTCCTACATATGGGTCTGTTACTATCTTAAATGCTAATGCAGATAGTGGTTCTTCATCTGATGCATGTCTTTCAATTTCTTCTCCTGTATCTACTGATATACCTTTTATTGCAGGAATGTCAGTTGGAGCAGGTAGATAATCTACTATTGCATCAAGAAGTAATTGTACCCCTTTGTTTTTATATGATGAACCGCAAGTTACAGGAGTCATTTCAACTGCAAGAGTTCCTTTTCTGATTGCTTTTTTCAGCTGTTCCTTAGTAACTTCTTCGCCTTCTAAGTAAGCCATCATAAGTTCTTCATCAAATTCAGAAACTTTTTCAATTAAATTATCTCTATATTGTTCTGCAAGTTCTCTATATTCTTCCGGTACTTCTGTTACTTCAATTTCTGTACCGTCTTCATTTTTGTATATTTCAGCAAGCATCTCAACAAGGTCAATCATTCCTATAAAATGATCTTCTGCTCCCATAGGAATTTGAATTGGAACAGGATTACCTTTTAATCTTCTATCAATTGTTTCAACTGATCTGAAGAAATCAGCACCTGTTATATCCATCTTATTGATATGTGCTATTCTTGGAACGCGATATTTATCAGCTTGTCTCCAAACTGTTTCTGATTGAGGTTCTACACCACTCTTTGCATCAAATAGTGCCACTGCACCGTCAAGTACTCTAAGTGATCTTTCTACCTCAACTGTAAAGTCAACGTGTCCCGGAGTATCTATAATGTTTAGTCTATGTCCCTTCCAAAAAGCAGTTGTTGCTGCTGAAGTTATTGTAATACCTCTTTCTTGTTCTTGAGCCATCCAGTCCATTTGAGCTGCACCTTCATGAGTTTCCCCAATCTTGTGAATCTTTCCTGTATAGTAAAGAATACGCTCTGTTGTTGTAGTCTTTCCGGCATCAATATGGGCCATAATACCTAAATTTCTTACTTTATCTAATGGTATTTCTCGAGCCATCGGCTTCCTCCCTTTTTACCATCTATAGTGAGCAAAGGCCTTATTAGCTTCTGCTGTTCTATGCATTTCTTCTTTTCTCTTCACGCTTGCGCCTAATCCGTTAGATGCATCTAAAATTTCTTTAGCAAGCCTTTGATCCATTGTATGTTCTCCTCTTGCTCTTGCAAATTTTACTAACCATCTAAGTCCTAATGTTTGACGTCTTTCAGGTCTAACTTCGATTGGAACTTGATATGTTGCTCCCCCGATTCTTCTACCCTTTACTTCTAATACAGGCATTACATTATTCAATGCCTTATAGAATACCTCTAAAGCTTCTTCTCCAGTTGATTCTTGGATGCTTTCAAGAGCTTTATATACTATTCTTTGAGCTGTTCCTTTTTTTCCATCTAACATTACGTTGTTAATAAGCTTTGTTATAACAACATCTTCATAAACCGGATCAGCCATCACTTCTCTTTTTTGTATATGTCCTTTTCTTGGCATAACTTCCCTCCTTAACTATTTATAGTCGATTCATTGGTACTCGAACTTTTCGTAAGCCAAAAATCTATATAAAAGTATTAAAAATCAAATTACTTCTTTGGTCTCTTAGTACCATATTTAGATCTTGCTTGTCTTCTTGTGTCAACACCTGCTGTATCAAGAGTTCCTCTAATAATGTGATATCTAACCCCCGGTAAGTCCTTTACTCTTCCACCACGAATTAATACAACACTATGCTCTTGAAGATTGTGTCCGATTCCCGGAATATAAGCCATTACTTCGTATCCGTTTGTTAAACGAACTCTGGCTACCTTTCTCAATGCAGAGTTAGGTTTCTTAGGTGTTACTGTTCTTACAGCTACACATACCCCTCTCTTTTGTGGAGAGTTTACCTCTGTTTCTACTTTTCTAAGTGAATCGTAGTTTACATCAAGTGCCGGTGATTTTGACTTTGTTTCAACCTTTTTTCTACCATTTCTAACCAATTGGTTTATAGTTGGCATTAAGGCACCTCCTTGTTTAAATTTTATATTAATATTGCCTTTATGGCATTAATACCTATACCAACAGTTCTAATCTAAATTAATTTTTAACTTTCAATTAAGAACATCTAAAATAACACACCACTAAGACTATCCATATAGATAGTCTTAGATAATTACTAAAATACCTAATAAGTATATCACTGAGTAAGTCTTAAGTCAACTTTATTTATCCGATAATTCTCTGTTTTTGTATGTAACATTTCAATAAATTTGAAATCAAAAATAAAAAATATATATGAATAATATTATACAAAGTCAAATATATTTACAACATGACTTGTAAACCAGTCTTACACAATAAAAATATAAAAGATCCGTCGGATTTCTCCGACAGATCTTTTATATTATTCAACTTCTTCAAACTCACTTTCATCAAGTAATTCTGAATTTTCAAGCAGTTTAAAGTTTTCTTTAAGTTTTTCCGAAATTCCTATTTGCACTGTTCTGTTTTGTCTTGCTCCGGTACCCGCAGGGATTAATTGTCCAATTATGATATTTTCTTTTAATCCGTTTAACATATCTTGCTTTCCTTTTATCGCCGCATCCGTAAGCACTCTTGTTGTTTCTTGGAATGATGCAGCTGATAGGAATGAGTCAGTTGCAAGTGATGCTTTCGTGATACCGAGTAGATTTACTTCTCCTGTTGCAGGTTGAAGCCCCTTATCTATCATTTCTTTATTTGTATTTTTAAATTCATTTGCTTCTACAAGTGAACCTGGTAAGAACATTGTATCACCGGGATCTTCAATCTTATATTTAGAAAGCATTTGTTTTACAATTATTTCTATATGCTTATCGTTAATATCTACCCCTTGAAGTCTATAAACTCTTTGAACTTCTTTTACAATATATTCCTCAACACCTTTAGCGCCTTTTACACGAAGTAAATCTTGAGGATATACTGAACCTTGAGTAAGTTCATCGCCCTTTTGAACATAGTCTCCGTTTTTAACTTTAATTCTTGCTCCGTAAACTATATTATAGCTTTGTCTTTCTCCGTTCTTAGAAGTTACTATGACTTCACGTTTTCTATTCTGTTCTTTAATTTCTACTGTACCTTCAATTTCAGATATTACTGCAAGTCCCTTAGGTTTTCTTGCCTCGAAAAGCTCTTCTACACGAGGAAGACCTTGAGTTATATCCGCCGCCGATGCTACACCGCCTGTATGGAATGTACGCATTGTAAGCTGAGTACCGGGCTCTCCTATTGATTGAGCCGCTATTACACCTACCGCTTCTCCAATTCCAACCTTAGAACCTGTTGCAAGATTTCTACCATAGCAATGAGCGCACACGCCTGTTTTACATTTACATCCAAGTACTGTACGAACTTTAACTTCTTTTATTCCGGCAGCTACTATTTTATCTGCATCATCATCTGTAATTTCAGTATTGGCATGAACAATTATTTCATTTGTTTGCGGATCAATTACATCTTCAAATGAATATCTTCCTTCAATTCTGTCTTTTAACCCTTCAATTAATTCCTTGCCGTCCGTAAAATCTTTTGCTACTAAATATTCATCCGTACCGCAATCTTCTTCTTTTATTATTACTTGTTGTGATACATCTACAAGTCTTCTTGTCAAATAACCTGAGTCTGCTGTTCTAAGCGCTGTATCTGCAAGTCCTTTACGTGAACCGTGGGCAGACATATAAAACTCAAGTACTGAAAGCCCTTCTCTAAAGTTTGACTTTATAGGAACTTCTATTGTTCTTCCTGACGGAGATGCCATAAGTCCACGCATTCCGGCAAGTTGTCTAATTTGGTTTTTAGAACCTCTGGCTCCTGAGTCAGCCATTATATAAATATTATTAAGAGAATCAAAACCGTTCATAACTTCATCTGTAAGCTCATCAGTTGCATTATTCCAGATTTCAATTACCTTTTCATATCTTTCTTCATCCGATATTAAACCTCTTCTATAAGCTTTTTCATACTTTTGTACTTCTTTATCAGCTTTTGCTAAAATTTCAGGTTTAATGTCAGGAACTTCTACGTCTCCCATGGAAATGGAAATTGCTCCTATTGTTGAATAGTGATATCCTGTTGCTTTTATATTATCAAGCAGTTTTGCAGTCTCTATATTTCCATGTTTTTTATAGGTTTTTTCAATTATTACACCTAATAATTTTTTATCTATTACTCTATCTATTTCAAGAGAATATTTATCTACATTTCTATCTACAAAACCTAAATTTTGAGGAATAAATGAATTTATTATAAATCTTCCGACAGTAGAGTTTACAATTTTACCGCTTCTATCATTTTCATCTGCATATTTTCTAACGCCTACATGAGATTGTAAATGAAGATACCCACTTAAATAAGCGTGCATCATTTCATCAAAATCTTTAAAGATCATTCCGTCACCTTTTAAGTGATCTTTTCTATCAAGTGTTAGATAATAGCAACCCAAAATCATATCCTGTGTTGGAGTTGTAATAGGTTTACCATCTTTTAATGCAAGAATATTATTAGTAGAAAGCATTAGAAGTCTTGCTTCTGCTTGAGCCTCCATTGACAACGGAAGATGGACAGCCATTTGGTCCCCGTCAAAATCCGCATTATATGCAGTACATGAAAGTGGATGAAGTTTTATGGCTTTTCCCTCTACAAGTACAGGCTCAAATGCTTGAATTCCAAGTCTATGCAATGTAGGAGCACGATTTAAAAGTACAGGATGATCCTTTATTACTTCTTCAAGTACATCCCAAACCTCCGGACGCATTCTCTCTACCATTCTCTTTGCACTCTTAATATTATGTGCAAACCCGCCTGCAACAAGTTCTCTCATTACAAAAGGCTTAAATAGTTCAAGTGCCATATTTTTTGGAAGACCGCATTGATAAAATTTAAGTTCAGGTCCTACTACAATTACTGAACGCCCTGAATAATCAACACGCTTTCCAAGAAGATTTTGCCTAAAACGTCCTTGTTTACCTTTTAGCATCTCAGAAAGTGATTTCAAAGGTCTATTCCCCGGTCCTGTTACAGGTCTGCCTCTGCGACCGTTATCTATTAAAGCGTCTACCGCTTCCTGTAACATTCTTTTTTCATTTCTTACAATTATGTCAGGTGCATTTATGTCTAACAGCTTTCTAAGTCTGTTATTTCTGTTTATTATTCTTCTGTATAAATCATTTAAGTCTGATGTTGCAAATCTTCCTCCGTCCAATTGAACCATAGGTCTGATATCCGGCGGAATAACCGGAATTGCCTCAAGTATCATCCATTCAGGCTTATTGTTTGATTTTATAAAAGCTTCAATGACTTCAAGTCTTCTTGAAATTCTAACCTTTTTTTGTCCTGTAGATCTTTCAAGTTCTTCTGTAAGTGCCTTAGATTCAGCATCTAAATCTATTTTTTGCAAAAGTTCTTTTATTGCTTCAGCACCCATCTTAGCCTTAAATTTATCTCCATATTGAGCTCTATATTCTCTATACTCAGTTTCACTTAAAAGTTGCTTTAAATAAAGAGCTGTTTCGCCGGGCTCAACATATGTTACAACATAAGATGCAAAATACAATACCTTTTCAAGAGCCCTTGGACTCATGTCAAGTACAAGCCCCATTCTTGATGGTATTCCCTTAAAGTACCATATATGAGAAACAGGTGCAGCAAGCTCGATGTGTCCCATTCTCTCACGACGCACCTTAGCCTTTGTTACTTCTACTCCACACTTCTCACATACTACTCCCTTATATCTAACTCTCTTATACTTTCCACAATTACATTCCCAGTCCTTCGTAGGCCCGAATATTTTTTCGCAGAAAAGTCCATCTTTTTCAGGTTTAAGAGTTCTATAATTTATAGTTTCAGGTTTTTTTACTTCTCCATAAGACCATTCTCTGATCTTTTCAGGAGATGCAAGACCGATTTTTATTGAATGAAATAATTCATGTTCGCTCAAGGAGCACACTCTCCTTTCCTTGATAACTTATTACTACTCATAATCAGGCTCATTTTCAAAGGAACTTAAATCTTCCTCAAAAGTGCCCTCAAATTCATCTTCTTCATCTTCAATATCATCATCATAATTAACATCTTCATCATGAGACATTTTTCTGACAGCTCCCTGTGTAGGCGCTTGATTGTTTTCAATTAATTCTTTTACTTCATCAGAATCATTTCCGATAGTATCAATCTTATCTAAATCATCATCGTCAACTTGAAGGTCCACTTCATTTCCCTCATCATCAAGTACCTTAATTTCAAGAGCAAGAGATTCCAGTTCCTTAATTAAAACCTTAAAGGATTCCGGAATTCCCGGTTGAGGAATATTTTCTCCCTTAACAATTGATTCATAAGTCTTAACTCTTCCTACTATATCATCACTCTTAACTGTAAGCATTTCTTGAAGAGTATAGCTTGCTCCATATGCTTCAAGAGCCCAAACTTCCATCTCTCCAAATCTTTGTCCTCCAAACTGTGCCTTTCCTCCAAGAGGTTGTTGAGTCACAAGAGAATAAGGTCCTGTACTTCTTGCGTGAATTTTTTCATCAACAAGATGGTGAAGTTTTAACATATACATATATCCCACTGTTACCGGATGATCAAATTCTTCCCCGGTTCTTCCATCTCTAAGTTGAATTTTTCCATCAATAGGGTAACCCGCAAGGTCAAGCGCATCTGTTATATCTTTTTCATTTGCACCGTCAAATACAGGTGTTGCAACATGCCAACCCAATTTTTTTGCTGCAAGTCCAAGGTGAACCTCAAGTACTTGTCCGAGATTCATACGAGAAGGTACTCCAAGAGGATTTAGTACAATTTGAATTGGTGTTCCATCAGGCATATAAGGCATATCTTCTTTAGGAAGAACTCTTGAAATAACACCCTTATTTCCGTGTCTACCGCACATCTTATCTCCAACTTGGATTTTTCTCTTTGTAGCTACAAAAACTCTTACCATTTCATTTACTCCGGGTTGAAGTTCATCTCCACCCTTTCTTGTAAATGTCTTTACATCCACTACAATTCCGGATTCTCCATGAGGTAATCTAAGAGATGTATCTCTTACTTCTCTCGCTTTTTCTCCAAATATTGCACGAAGTAGTCTTTCTTCTGCAGAAAGTTCAGTTTCTCCTTTAGGAGTAACCTTTCCAACTAATATATTTCCCGGATTTACTTCTGCTCCGATTCGGATAATTCCACGCTCATCAAGATCTCTCAGCATGTCATCTCCAACATTAGGTATATCTCTTGTTATTTCTTCCGGTCCAAGCTTTGTATCTCTTGCTTCCGATTCATATTCTTCAATATGAAGAGATGTAAGAGTATCTTTTATTACAAGTTCTTGATTTACAAGTATCGCATCTTCATAGTTGTAACCTTCCCAGTTCATAAATGCAATCAGTATGTTTTTACCAAGAGCCATTTCTCCCTGATCTGTACTAGGTCCGTCGGCAATTATTTCGCCTTTTTTCACCATTTGGCCTTTTTCTACAATAGGTCTTTGATTAATAGTAGTACCTTGGTTACCACCTACAAATTTGTGCAATTTATATTTATCAACCACTCCATCCCCACTTCTCTTTAAATGGATTTCTGTGGCATCAACTTTTACTATTTCTCCATCATCAGTAGCTACAATTACTACTCCTGAGTCTTTTGCCGCTCTATATTCAATTCCCGTACCGATTATAGGTGCTTCAGTAGTTAATAGAGGAACTGCCTGACGCTGCATATTTGCTCCCATTAATGCTCTATTGGCGTCATCATTTTCAAGAAACGGAATCATAGCTGTACCAACCGCAACAATTTGTTGAGGAGATACGTCCATACATGTTACGCTCTTTGCATCATAAATATCTACTATTCCCTCATGTCCTCTGGCAACTACTCTGTCATTAATAAATTTTCCATTCTCATCAAGAGGCTCATTTGACTGAGCAATTATTTGCTCATATTCTACATCAGCTGTTATATACTCTATTTCATTAGTTACTATCCCCTCGCCAAGCTTTACTTTTCTGTAAGGGGCTTCTATAAAACCGTACTCATTAATTCTCGCATAGGTTGTAAGTGAAGTTATCAGTCCTATATTTGGTCCTTCTGGGGTTTCGATAGGACACATTCTTCCGTAGTGTGAATTATGGACGTCACGCACTTCAAATCCTGCTCTATCTCTACTTAACCCGCCAGGTCCAAGTGCAGATAACCTTCTTTTGTGTGTTAATTCTGATAGAGGGTTGTTTTGATCCATAAATTGTGACAACTGCGATGACCCAAAAAATTCTTTGATTGCAGCTGTTACAGGTCTTATATTTATCAGCGATTGAGGAGTTGTTGCATCTGAATCCTGAATTGTCATTCTCTCACGGATAACTCTTTCCATTCTTGAGATACCAATTCTAAATTGATTTTGCAAAAGCTCTCCTACACTTCTTATTCTTCTATTTCCAAGATGATCAATGTCATCTACAACGCCTACTCCTTCAAAAAGTCCGAATTCATAGCTTACAGCAGCAATAATATCATCAACTATAATGTGTTTAGGACTTAAAAGATTAATATTCTTTTTAAGTTCATTCTTTAAAGTTTCTACGTCTTCTGAATTTTCTTCAACTATTTGTTTAAAAAGAGGATAATAAATTTTTTCTCTATATCCAAGCTCTCTTAAGTCGAAAGGTAATTCAAAATCATCCGCATATGCAAAATTATTTCCTATAACTATTACGTCTCTATCAGCTTCTCCATCATGTTGAGATTTAATTGTAACAGTCAATCTGTTAATTCCACATCTTTCAATAGCAGATGCCATTTCTTCATTTATAAGTTCTCCTTCAGATACAAGAATTTCTCCAGTTTCAGGATTTACTATATCCTCACTTGCATAGTGATTTAAAATCCTTGCAGAAATTCCAAGTTTCTTATTGAACTTATATCTTCCTACATGAGCAAGATCATATCTTCTATTATCAAAAAACATATTTTCAAATAAAGACTTAGCTGAATCTATTGTAGGAGGCTCACCAGGTCTTAACTTTTTATAAATTTCAAGTAAAGCTTCATTCTTGTTTGAAGTTGTATCTTTTTCAAATGTCTTTAAGAGACTTTCACTTTCACCAAGCATTTGCTTGATTTCAAGATTTGATTCAATACCTATAGCTCTAAGAAGTATTGTTGCAGGAATTTTTCTTGTTCTGTCAATTCTAACATTTACTACACCTTGAGCATCCGTTTCAAACTCAATCCAAGCTCCACGATTCGGTATTAAAGTTGAAGAATATAATTTTTTTCCGGTTTTATCCGTTTCAACCTTATAATACGCACCAGGACTTCTAACAAGCTGAGATACTACAACACGTTCCGCTCCATTTATTATGAAAGTTCCGTTAGGAGTCATCAAAGGAATATCTCCCATAAAAACTTCCTGCTCCTTCACTTCCCCGGTTTCGGTATTAATAAGCCTTACCTTAACCTTAAGCGGTGCACAGTAATTTGTATCCCTTTGTTTGGATTCGTCAATATCATATTTAATCTCGTCGGAAATATAATAATCAACAAATTCCAAAATCAAATTTCCCGAATAATCTTCAATTGGAGATACATCGTCAAAAACCTCTTTCAATCCTTCTTTTAAAAGCCATTCAAAAGAATCTGTCTGCACTTCAATAAGGTTTGGAAGACTTAGTACCTCGTCTATTCGAGAAAAACTCATTCTTTCTCTCTTCCCATATTTCACAGGATGTACCATTAAATTATTCACCCCTCAAATTCTATCGCAGATTAAACTGCTACCTAATTTAGAGAACACTACGCCACTCTAATTATTATTATGCAATTTATTATATTACCATTTTCATAGCATTTTTGCAAGGTTTTAACAAAACTTTATTGATATTTTTTTAATTTCATAAAAGTTCTATCAATTCAGAAATATAATAGAGATAATTTTCATTTTCACACCATTGTTTTATTTTATTTTTAATGTTTTTATCTGTGCTGTATTCCAAAACATATACTTTCATACCAAAATTTTTACATATTGACAAATATTCTTTAAAATAATTTATTTCTTCTATATTATTTCTCTCGCAAAGTCTATCATTTTCAAAATCTATTGATGTTAATACACACTCTTGATTTACTCCGTCAACTATTTTATAAATCTCATCACTTTTAACAGCCTCTCTCATAAAACTGTCGCCTCCGTTTATTATTATCGGAAGACCGAGTTTATTTAATTCATATAAAATATTTAAAATACCTTCATATATTTCGGAACTCGGATATTCATACCACACATCTATATTATCTACAAAAAAACCGTCTATCTTCTTGTCAATATAGCTTCCGGCAATATCTTCTATTATAAATTTTTTCCATCTGCTGTCAGAAACATCTATCCACCTTTCTTCACTCCAATTTTCATAGTTTCCCATTGTAATAGACTTGAATTCATCATAATATGGTCTAAAACTTTCGATAGATCCTATATTTAAATAACTATACACTCTCTGCCCGTTAGAATGAATTTTTGCAATATCCGTATCTGAAAAATTACTCGCATCAACAACAATAAGTTCATAATTCTTCATTTTCTCTATTGAATCAGGTCCTGCCCCTATAAAAACTCCATATGGTTTTTTATTGTTTTCATCAATATTGCATGCACTAAAAAATAAAATACTAAATATCATGATTATAGATAAAATTTTTACTTCAGTTTTATTTCTCATACTATCACCATCCTCAACTAATAGATTCTATAAAATAATTTTACATCATCAATCAATATTTTTTAAGTTATTTTAACATATTAAATACTCGGCTAATGTGTTAAAATAAGTTTGGGAGGTCAATATGGCAAATTTATATACACACAATAAATTCGGGCTGATGCTTAGAGATAACTTAAGAGAAGATTTAAAGGAAATTGCATACAAATATGAAGCGGAATATTTAATCGGTCAACAAGGTCCTGATCCTTTTTATTTTAATACAAGTTTTATAATTCATAAAATAAAACTTGCAGATGAAATTCATTCTAAATCTTTTATCGATTTTTTAAATAGAAATAAAAATCTTATAATGAGTGAAAAAATAGATTCCCCTGTAAGTGCATATTTTTTGGGTTCAATATGTCATTTTATACTGGACAGTAAAATTCATCCTGATGTAAATGCACTTATAACATCTGATTATTCACACTGTGATATTGAATATGAACTCGACAGATATTTTTTAATTACAGATGATTCTGATCCTAAAAGATTTAAAGAATATAATTTAATCCCAAATACAAATGCAATTTGCAAAAATATACATCCACTCTATGAAAGCTACAACGTCAGCTTTAACGATGTAAAAAATTCCTTAAGCGGCTTTAGAAGTTGGAAAAAATTTTTCCATTGCGAAAGTAAATTTAAGGAGAACTTTCTATTATCATTAATGGATTTACTTGGAGTTAAAAAAGATTACAGCGGTCAAATACTAAGAGCTGTTCCCTTTAAAGAATCTAAACACTCAAATGAAGTTTTATCCGATATTTTTTATAGTTCACTTAAATCAGCTCCAAAACTTATTGACAACATATTTAATGTAATATTTGAAGATGACCTGCCGGCAAAAGATTTTTATATTAATTATGAGGGGGAAGTATGAAAAAATTAACACCGCTTGAAAAAAAGTGGATATTTTATGATGTAGGTAACAGCGCCTTTATATTGCTGTCTACAACTATGATTCCTATTGTATTTAACAATCTTGCAGAGAAATTCCTTGATGCGGCTACATACCTTGCATATTGGGGGTACGGTATAACAATATCTACGATTGTGGTTGCAATTTTAGGTCCTGTTTTAGGTGCAATAGCAGATAATAAAGGAAGAAAAAATCTATTATTTTCAATATTTGTTATGTTTGGAGTAATGTCTCTAAGTTTAATGCCGTTTTCTAAAAATTATATGCTCTTTTTAGTTCTATATGTCATAACAAAAATAGGTTATAACGGCTCATTGATATTTTATGACAGTATGCTGCCGGATGTTACAACGGATGAAAATATGGATAAAGTTTCTTCGTACGGTTTCGCATGGGGATATATCGGAAGCTGCGTTCCTTTTATAATCTCAATCGCAATAATATTCGGCAAAGACAAACTGCATTTAAGTATGTCAAATGCCATTATAATTTCTTTCTTATTAAACGCAGTATGGTGGCTTGCATTTTCGCTTCCTCTTATTAAAAGCTATAAGCAAGTTCACTTTTTAGATACCGGCGTTGTAGGGATTAAAGAAGTGTATTCAAGACTGTTATTTACGCTTAAAGAAATCTTTGTAGATAAAAAAGTATTTTTGTTCCTGCTTTCTTTCTTATTCTACATTGACGGAGTATACACAATAATAAATATGGCAACAGCTTACGGAAAATCTCTCGGATTATCGTCAAACGGATTAATACTTGCACTGCTTGTTACACAACTTGTAGCTTTTCCGTGTGCAATATGGTTTGCTCATATTTCTAAAAAGTACTCAACAGATAAGCTTCTTAAAATTTGTATAATAGCTTATGGACTTATAGCCCTATATGCAATACAACTTGACCAATTATATGAATTTTGGATACTGGCAGTTGCAGTAGGTATGTTCCAAGGTGCTATACAAGCCCTATCACGTTCATACTATGTAAGAATAATACCTGCTGAAAGATCCGGAGAATACTTTGGAATCTATGATATATGCGGTAAGGGAGCATCTGTTTTTGGAACTCTTTTAATTTCGATTGTGTCTCAAATAACCGGACAACAAAATAAAGCAATATCACTTTTACTAATACTTTTTGTAATAGGATACTTCATATTTGATAAGGCTTCAAAAGTTAAACAATAAATGAAAAAGACTACAATAATATGTAGTCTTTTATTTATTAAACCGAATTTATAATCAAAATAAAATTCTTATTTTTCCCAATTTCTTTATAATTTATAAAATAACAACTATCAGTTATTCATTAAATTTTTAACTGCTTTTATAAGATGTTTTGCAAGTACATGTGTTGTTATCGAACCTACTCCTCCGGGCACAGGTGTAATTGCAAAGACTATTTCAGATACTTCATCAAAATTTACATCCCCGCACAATTTATTATTTTCATCAAGATTTATTCCAACATCAATTACAACAGTTTTTGATGATATATGTTCTTTCCCTATTAAGTTTCTAACTCCGGCTGCAGAAATTAAAACATCGGCATCTTTACATTCCGAAACTAAATCTCTCGTAAATTCATTGCAACTTACAACTGTGGCATCCTTCGCCATCATAAGAAGTGAAAGGGGTTTTCCTACAACTTTGCCGCAACCAACTATTACAACTTTTTTACCCCTGAGCTCATAATTAATACTTTCTAAAATTTCCATTACAGCTTGTGGAGTACATGGTGCAAAAAACTTTTCATTTCCAAGATAAATTCCCGCAAGATTCATCGGACTTATTCCATCAACATCTTTAAGCGGATTTATTATCCTCTCTACTAAAGAATCATCTAAATGATCAGGAAGAGGACGCATAAGTAAAATTCCGTGAACACTTTCATCATCATTTATCCTCTTAAAGTTTTCTATAAATTCATCTTGTGTAATCTCCATCGGAAAAGCTTCTATAACACATTTTATTCCGAATTCAGATAATTTTTTAACAGCACCCCTTTGATATGCAAGATCTGCAGCTTTTTCTCCTACTCTTATAATTGTAATGCAAGGTATTATTCCCATTAACTCATCTATGGAATCATTTATATCCACTGTAAGTTTTTTTGCAATTTCAGCTCCTCTTATAATCATAATTTCCTCCTATTCTACTATAGTAAGTTTCTTAGGATAGTTGTTTAAAACCTTACAGCCGTCTTCCGTTACAAGAACTAAATCCTCAATCCTAACGCCAACAACACCCGGAATATAAATTCCCGGCTCTATAGAAAATATATTTCCAACCTCCGCCACCTTAGTATTGGCAGAAGAAATATCTCCCTTATCATGAGTTTCAAGACCTATAAAATGTCCTGTTCTATGTGTAAAATATTCGCCATAGCCTGCATTTTCTATTACATCTCTTGTAGCTTTATCTATATCGCAAAATCTAACTCCGGGTTTTACTTTTGCAATACCTGCAAGATTTGCCGCAAGAACAGTTTCATAAACTTCTTTAGCTTTTTCACTTACATTTTTATAAAAAAATGTTCTTGTCATATCGGAACAATATCCATCAAGTAAACATCCCATATCTACTACAATACAATCTCCTTCTTTTTTTAGAGAGTTGTCATTTTCATGATGCGGATCAGAAGCATTGACCCCATAAGCTATTATAGGTTCAAAGCTGAAGGAATTGGACCCTAAACTTTCATATGCAGTTAAAAGATACTTTGCCATTTCTTCCTCACTTAAATTTTCCGAAAGTTTTCTTTTCATCATATCCATAGCCGCATCATTTACTTCAGAGGCCTTTATCATCTTTTCAATTTCATCTTTATCCTTGACCCCTCTTAAATCATCTACAATATATGATCCTTCAACGAAATCAATCTCATTGCAGTTTTGCATAAGAGGTAATAAAAATCTTGCCGGCATATTCTTATCCACACCGACAACACCCGATAAATTACAAGCTATCATATCAAAAGGATTTTCAGAGTCAGAATACCAAATAATTTCAGGTTCTGAATCATCACTTGCAGGAAATAATCTATTTAAAAATAATTTCATATTTCCATTTGCATCTATTAAAAGCATAAGTAATCTCTCTCCCGGACTAAACCACTTACCTATCAAATAAAATATTGAATACGGGTCAGTTATAAGCAGCTTATTAATTTCTTCTCTATTCATATACAATTTAACATTATTAATTCTACTGTTCATCTAAATCACTCCTCTTAATTAATTTTCCATCAATTAATATAATAAATTTTATCAACTAATATGGTATAATACAAGGAAAAGGAGGATAATTTTATGAATAAAACAAAAAATAAAAAAGAAATAAAATTATATAACTTAATTTTGCCGATATGGATTTTAATAGCATTTCCAGTTGTCTGGATATATACAATCCCTGCAAATTTTATAGTAGACAGTATAGTATTTTTATTCACATTGAAATTTTTAAACATTGAAAATAAAAAAGAAATATATAAAAAATCAATTATGAAAATAGTTATATTCGGTTTTCTAAGTGATATTATAGCAGGAATAGCTCTATTATTCTCTCTAATGGGTTTAACGGCAATTTCACGTAACAGCAAAATATTACAGGGATTATTCAAAAATAAACCATTCATAGATTACTTTGAGTTTGCGTTTTATAATCCTACAAAAAATTTGCCGAGCTTTTTGTTAGTCTTTGCCGCAATAGTAATAGCAGGCATATTAATCTATATATTTAATTCAAAATACAGTTTTACAAAAACAGACCTGACAAAAATTTTGAAAAAGAAAATTGCGTTATCGTTGGCAATTTTTACTGCGCCTTATTTTTTCCTATTGAGTCTTGAGTTTTGCAATAAATTCTTTAACATTTATTAACTATTGTAATAAAAAATTTTTTAAATTATCTCAATTTTTACTCACACTTTTTGAAAAAATAATGTATTATATTATTATGTCAAAAACAGGAGGATATATGAAAAAATTTTTTAAATTTTTACTAGGTTTTATTTTTACGATTATAATAGTATCAGCAGCAGCAATATACTTTTTATATCCAAAGATGGATGAAGCAGCAATAAACAACCTATTTAAAGGTCAAGATAAAATAAATATATTACTAATCGGAAAGGAATCACCGGTTACACTTGATACGCCCGATCCTAATGCACCTGCCCATTCAGACACACTAATGCTTGCAACAATAAATAAAGCTACAAATAAAATGCAGGTAGTGTCTATTCCAAGAGATACATACTTTGAGTATCTACCCGGTTCTAAAAAAAGACATCAAAAAATAAATGCAGCCTTTTTTATAAACGGAGCAGAAGGAACAATAGCTGCAATAGAAAAATTCTTAGATACAAAAATTGATAAATATATAGTCGTCGATTATAACACAGTAATACAAACTATAGATGCCGTAGGAGGTATGGATATAGATTGGGAATATGACGACTATTACTATACAGATGAATGGGTAAATCCACCTCTTGTAATCGATTTAAAACATGGTCCCAACCATTTAGACGGTCAAGCTGCACTAAACTATCTAAGAACAAGAAAAATATATAAGAATCAAGATATAGACAGAATAAAAGCGCAACAAAATTTTATGGCGGAACTTTTTCAAAAAGTTAAAAATCCTAAAAATGTAGTTTTAATACCTAAATTTTTGAAAATAATTGCCGAAAACACACAGACAAATATGACGAGAAATGAAATCCTCTCACTCGGATTCTACGGAGTAAAAAACATAAAAAAAGATGAAATAAACTTCAAGACATTACCCGGCGATGAATATAAACCGGGAAAAATATCTTTCTACAAAATAGATCAAGATGTTGCAAGAAAAGTTTTCTCAGAAGATTATGAAAAATAATAATTAGATTAAAAAGCAAGATGAGTTAAATTTCATCTTGCTTTTTTAGAATACTATCTTCACACATAAAGATAACAGGCATCATTATAATTACATGCAAACTCGTCTGACTTCGCCTATCTGCTCTGATAAATACACAATATATTTAAAATCAGCATGTCAGATTATAAATCTAAAAATTTTTCTATTTTCGTAAATCCCTGTTTATTTATTATAATATTTTGCCCTTGTCGTTTTATAAAATTTTTCTCCTCCCACTCATTTAAATATCTATAAACTGTCCTTACGTTTATATTAAACAAGTCTGCTAAAAAACTTTTATTGAATTCAATTTTACATGGCAGTTTATTTTCAAGTACTATGCTATAAAAATAATTTAAAATATTATATTCTATGCTGTGTGATTTTTTAATTATTTGCTGACTCATAAGTTCTACAGCAAAATTACTTACATAATTTAATGTTAAATTTAAAAGTTCAATATCATATTTAAGCTCTTTTTTAAATAATGACAATGGAATTCTGATTATTTTTATATTTGTAAGGCTTGTAATTGTTCCAATTGTATTGTCCATTCCTCCTAAAAATTCAAGCAACATAAAAATCTGCGGAGCTTTTAGGCTATTTGCTATAATTCTTTCTCCACTTTTTGAAAATTTACTTATAAATACACTACCCTGTACCAAAAAATCTATATACTCAACTCTTTCATCTTCAGCTATAATTATTTCTCCCTGAAAAAAATCATAAATTGACATTTTATTTCTAATTAAAAACTTTTCGTCAATTTGTTCTCCATTGAAAATTGATTTTAAAAATGCACCTAACATAATTTTCTCCTAATGTAAATTTAATTAAAAGTGACATAAGTCATATTTTATCTATCGACACTATTATATAATCTTATCAAGATAATATAAAGCTTTGGAGGAATTTTTATGGAAAGATTTTTTACAGTAGAACAAATTAAAAATGAAGTATTAAATACTATGCAAAATCCTGCTCTTACATATGAGCAACAAACTTCAAGATTAGCTAAAATATCAGAAAATATTATGGATTATCCCGTTAATGAAAACGATGATTTTTATAATTTATATGAGCTTGGAGAGATTTGTGATCTTGACGAAGGTCATGCTCCTTATGCTCCAAGATATATACTTCCGGACTATGAAAAACTTCTTAAAGAAGGCTGTGAGTTTTTAAGACTTACTCCGGCAAAAAATTTAAGAGAAGCAATAAATAATCTTTTAATCTTTTATCATCACGTTCCGTCAGTTACAAGGTTTCCCGTTTATATCGGTTCACTTGATAGACTTCTTGAACCGTTTATTGAAGATGAAAAAGATGCCGATGAAATTATAAGATTATTTTTAATCCAACTTGACAGAACAATCGACGATTCATTTTGTCATGCAAACATAGGTCCTGAAGAAACAAAAGCAGGAAACATAATTTTAAATAATCTTGCCTCACTTCAAAATGTAACTCCAAACCTAACACTGCTATATGATAAGGATTTAACTCCCGATAGTTTTGCGGAAAAAGCTATTGAGGCATCTATCGACTCTGCCAATCCTGCATTTGCAAATTTAAATTATTATCAAAAAGACTTCGGAAAAAATAAATTCGGCATCGCAAGTTGCTACAATGCACTCCCGGTTTGTGGAGGAGCATTTACGCTTTCAAGACTGAGACTTAACAAAATAGCACTTGCAGCAAAATCATATGATGACTTTTTTGAAAATACTATGCCGCACGCAATAGATACAATGCTCCATTTTATGGAAAGCAAAATTGATTTTTTAGTTAATAAAACCCAATTTTTTGAAACAAATTTTTTAGTAAAAGAAGGATTTGTAAAGAAAGAAAATTTTGTAGGTCTTTTTGGTGTTGTCGGACTGTATGAATGTGTAAATGAACTTGCAAAAAAGCTCAATGAAGATATTGAATTCGGACATAGTGATAAAGCAGATGAAATAGGTCTTAGGGTAATGGATGAACTTGAAAAAAGAGTTAAATCATTTAAAAGCAAGTATTCAAATATATGGAATCACGAATTTATGCTTCACTCTCAAGTAGGTGCGGCAAATGACGAGGGCACAACTGCAGGTGTTAGAATTAAAATTGGCAGAGAACCTATGATGTATGAACACATAACTCAAGCTGCAAAATTTCATAAATATTTTCCGTCAGGAGTTGGTGATCATTTTCCGTTTGAAAATACTGCAAAGAAGAATCCAAAAGCTGTACTTGACATATTCAAAGCCGCATTTGAAATGGGTATGAGATATATTTCTTCTTATGGAAGTGACTCTGACTTAATAAGAGTTACAGGTTATCTTGTAAAAAAATCAGACATAGAAAAAATAAATAGATGCGAACAAGTTTCTTATGATACAGTTCAATATGCACAAGATGCTTTTAATAAGTATGAACTTCTAAATCGTAAGGTAAGAAATGTGTAGAGCTCCTGTAAATCAATTTCTTCCGATGAGTTTAGTTGACGGTCCCGGTAACAGATGTGCAATATTTTTTCAAGGTTGTAATCTAAATTGCAGTTTTTGTCACAATCCTGAAACTATAAAAATAATACATTCGGAAGAAGAAAATGATGATATAAAATTTTATTCTGTTGATGAATTATTTGAAAAAGTAAAAAAAATCAGACCGTTTATCGTAGGTATTACGACAAGTGGCGGTGAATGTACTATTCATCATAAATTTTTAATTCAATTTTTTAAAAAAATAAAAACATTGAATTTAAATATACTTGTGGATACAAACGGATTAATTGATTTGTCAAATGAAAATATGAAAGAGCTCGTTGAATTAACTGACGGCTTTATGCTGGATATAAAGGCACTTGAAGAAAGCTCACATAAAAGAATTACCGGCAGTTCAAACAAGACAGTTTTAAAAAATATGCATTATCTTGCGAAACTTGGTAAACTTGAAGAAATAAGAACTGTATTAATGGCGGGAGAAGATAATCTTAAAATAGTTGATACGATAACAAAAGAATTATCTCCTTATTTGAAAATTAAAAATATTAGATATAAGCTTATTTCTTATAGGCCTTTTGGCGTTAGAAGTGAATTTTCAAATTTGCATTCCGTTTCAGATAATGAAAAAGAATATTTAAAAACAGTTGCACAGAAAAACGGCTTTACAGATATAGTTTTAATCTAAAAAAAGAGAAATGTAAATTACATTTCTCTTTTTATTAACACATATTAATCTTAAATCTTCTTTGCAATTTAAGATTAAAAATATTTATAATTATTAACCTATTCTGACAATAATAATTGAATTTTACAATAAATGACATAATTAATAAGAGGAAATATTATTCCTTAATACTTCCTCTTATTTTATTTAATTTCCTTATTACTTCATCATCAAGCAATAATTCATTTTTATAATTTTTCTTTAGAGTTACAATGTTTTTATTTATTTTTTTCATTCCATTTTCAACCTCAACTTCAAATTCTCTCGCCGATATTCTAATTCCTCCACGAGATAAAATTATTTGCTGTTCTATGTTATCAGAGGTTGCAACTCTAATTTTTCTGACACGTCCCATTTCATCAAGCTGTCTCTCAATAAAATGATCCGCAGTTTCAAATTCCCTTGTAAACACGACTAAAATGTTATCATGCTCATATATGGCTCCCGGTGATTTTTTTACCATATATCCATCAAATACAAGTATAATTTTTTCTTGAATCACGTGAGAATATTCTGAAAGTATATCTATAAGTCTTTTTCTTTGATCTTCAAGATCTTCTCTATAATTTTTAAATACTTCCCATGAATTTATTATGTTATATCCATCTACAAATAGATATTCATAATTTTTAAGATACCTAATCGGCTTCATTTTGTTTTAAAACTTCTGCCATTAAAATTGATGCCGCACATGAAGCATTTAGTGAATTAATTTTTCCTGCCATTGGAATCGAAATTATTTTATCACAGTGTTTTCTGACTGCAGGTGAAAGTCCCTTGCCTTCATTTCCAACTACAAGCACAATTTTACCCTTAAGGTCGGATTTAAAATACTCCTCACCTTCCATATCCGCTCCGAATATCCAATATCCATTTTCTTTAAGCTTCTCTATTGAGTTGGATAAATTTGTTTCAATCACAACACTCACATTATCAATGGCACCTGCTGAAGTTTTATATACAACATCATTTACATATACACTTTTATGCTTCGGAATTATTATTCCTTTAAACCCAAAAGCTTCGGCAGATCTTGCTATTGCACCTAAATTATGCGGATCTTCAATTTTATCAAGTATGAGTATCTGATTTATTCCATTTAAAATTAAATCCTCAAGTGTAGAATATTCATATCCGCTTACAAGAGCAACAACTCCTTGATGGTTAGCCCCCTCGCTTAATTCATCAAGCTTCTTCTTGTTCAATTCTGTGATTAAAATATTTTGTTCCTTTGCCATAGCATATATCTTCTTCATAGAGCCTTCAAAATTTCCCATTTGAACATATAGCTTATCCGCTTTCTTATTCTTTAAAATTTCTATTACAGGATTTCTTCCATAAACATATTCTTTCATTCTTCACCTAATTTTTTATAATACTCTCTTATTTCTTTTGCTCTTCCACAACTCATAGTTCCTTCTTTACAAGGACCCTTTACACATGCAGGTCCGGAATCTTTAAATAAAATCGGACTTATCTTCTTACATTGTTTTAACATTTCCGTTGCTAATTGTCTTATCTCCCATTGAGCTCTTGTACAGCATCTTAAATCAAAGAAATGTATCAAAGTTCTAACATTCATAGTAAATACTATTTTAGTTTCACAAGCATTAGGAAATACATATCTTGCATCTTCAATAGAATCTTTTTCAACAAGGCGCCTTGCTTTTTTTTCATCCATTCCTCTATCAATTAACTTCTTAGCTTTATTTGCAATTAAAATTTCAGTTAATTTTTGATATGCCTTCTTATCATTTTCCATAATTTCTTTATAAATTGCAAGAGCTTCGCTATCCTTTTCAATTTCAGGTGGAATTATATACTCAAAATTGTCAAGTCTTACATATCTTTGTGACTGTTGAGAATAGCTTGCTATTCTATGCCTCACAAGTTGATGTGTAAGAGTTCTCGAAACTCCTTCAACAGCAAAAGTAAAACTTGCATGCTCAAGCGGTGATGCATGAGAAAAACTCATTAACATTGAAAGAAATTTATCTCTGCTCTCTTCCGTCATTTTTTCTTTAATTTCTCCAACTCCTACCGCAGAATAACACAACTTAGCCGCTTGTGCTATTACCTCTTCAGGATTGGGCGTGTGCGCAATAATTTCAACCTTCATTCTTATTCCCCTCCATTTTTTTAAAAAGTTCTAAAATTCTACTACCCCTATCTAAAAGATATAAATATCCAAATAGACACTCAAATCCTGTTGCCTCTCTATAATCTAAAACATCAGCATTTTTAGGCATTGTATGAGATTTCGCATTACGTCCTCTCTTATAAATAGCAATCTCTTCTTCAGTCAAGCTGTCTAAAATATTATGAATTGAATTTGCCTGTGCTTTTGCTTTTACATAACTTATTGCCTCAATATGAAGTTTCTTAGGATTTTTATTTTCACTTAAAATATATGTCCTAACTAAAAGTTCATACACTGCATCCCCTAAAAACGCAAGGGCAAGTGGTGACAGTTCCCTTATAGAATTCTCATCATATTTTTTTGAAAGTGCTAAAAACTTTAAGCTCTCTTCCATTTTGTACCTGTCCTTGTATCTTCAATTAATATATTCTTTGACGCAAGAATATCCCTTATTTCATCTGCACGCTTAAAATCTTTATTTTTTCTTGCATCTTCTCTTTCTTTAATTAACCTTTCCACTTCTTCATCTATATTTTCTCTTTCGAGCTCTAAAATTCCAAGCACCTTTGATAATCTTAATAATGTATTATAAATTTCATCGACTAATTTTTTATTTGAATCTTCATTTAACTCTACATTTATGAATTTTACAATATTATAAATTGCAGTTATTGCATCGGCAGTATTTATATCATCTTCCATAGATTCTTCAAAAAATTTAATTTCATCAGCTATAATTCCCAATTGTTTTTTATCTTCATCGCTAAATTCTCTATCTATGCAATTTTCCAAAAATTCTTCTAATTTATATTTAGCATTATAAATTCTCTCTAAACCGTTTTTAGTCTGTTCCATTATCTCTCTTGAAAAATTAATTGGTGATCTATAATGACAACCCAGTAAGAAAAATCGAAGTACTTCAAGATTAAATTCTTCCGATACTTCTCTAACTGTAAAAAAGTTTCCTTTAGACTTACTCATTTTCTCATTATCAACGGTAATCATTCCGTTGTGTAACCAAAATTTTGCAAATGGAACTCCATTACAAGTTTCAGATTGTGCTATTTCGTTCTCATGATGTGGAAATTGTAAATCTTCTCCACCGGAATGTATGTCTATTGTTTCTCCAAGAAGTGTCTTTGCCATAACAGAGCACTCTATATGCCAACCCGGTCTTCCTTCACCCCACGGTGCCGTCCAATATGGTTCTCCTTCTTTTTTTGCCTTCCAAAGAGCAAAATCAGCGGGATTTTTCTTAATGTCAGATACATCAACTCTTGCTCCGCTTATTAAATCTTCCAGTTTCTTATGAGATAATTTCCCATAGTCTTTTGCAGAATTAATATCAAAATATACATCTCCTTCTGATACATAAGCTGCATTCTTATCTATTAGGATTTGTATGAAATCTATAATTTGATTTATATGTTCTGTTGCACGTGGATTTAATGTTTCATAATCATATAAATGAAGTCCATTTGCATCCACCTTAAATTCTTTTATATATCTCTCCGCAACTTCCGCTACTGTAATTCCTTCTGCATTTGCCTTATTTATAAGCTTATCATCTATATCTGTAAAATTTACAACAAATTTTACATCAAGACCCTTATAAATAAAATATCTTCTAAGTGTATCAAATACAGTTAGAGGTCTTGCATTACCCACATGAATATAATTATAAACTGTAGGCCCACAGTTATACATTGTTACCAATCCATCTTTTAAAGGTTTAAATTCTTCTTTTTTTCTTGTAAGTGTGTTGTATAATCTCATAAATACCCCCATATAAAAAAAAGTCTCAATAAAGAGACGTATTATCGTGGTTCCACTCTAATTAAAACTTTAATGTCTATACGCCGACATGCTAAAACTCCACAAGTGCACACATGTATTCTCACTATATAATCTCTTTCAGCAAATAAGACTACTCTCTTAAAAGTTTAAATACAATCTCCTGCATCACAGTCATTACTATATAATTTTATCTTAAATAAGGAACCTTTTCAATATTCTCAAAAAATTTTTGATAATAATCAAGATAAATCATCTCATTATTTTTTATTAAGTCACAAATTTCAGACTTGGTTGCTATTTTAACATCTGCAACTTCTTCTTTTTGTAGCACTATTTCTTTTAAATCAATATCTCTTTCAATCAAATAAATGTAAAAGATACAGTAATTTTCAGTTATAATTCTCTTTAATTTTATTAAATCATTAGAAATATCTATTCCAAGTTCTTCCTTCGCTTCTCTTATAAGACCTTGCTTGGCATCTTCTCCTGCTTGAACAGATCCTCCTAATGAACAATACCACATATTCGGAAATAACTTTTTATTTGAACTTCTCTTTTGAATTAAAAAAGTATCTTCTCCACATCTGATCCATCCTTCGACAATTAAATGATATTCTCCATTTAATAAAGGTTGTCCTTTTCTTACAACTTTATTCTTTTTTTTACCTTGTTTATTATAAATATCCCAAAATTCAGCCATAAAAACTACCACCTTTAATAACATTATAACCATTAATTCTCATTTAGTAAATTACATTATTATAAAGACTTTCATTTTTATCATAATTTCAAAATAACTCTTTACATAAAAATATAAAAGCACCTTTACAGTGCTTTTATATAAATTATTATTTAGATTAATTCAAAACTTTTTCTTTAGTATCAGAATTGACAATTTCTGCATTAGCTTTTTCTGCCGCTTCTTGTTGGGCTCTTTTAGCTTCTAAAAGTTCTTTCTTTTTCTTTTCCGCTTCGAGTCTTTGTCTTTCTTTCATCTTTTCCACTCTTTCAGGATATTCACAGAATATGGCCCCTGTCGGACATTTAGAAACACAAATTCCACAATTTATACACTTTGTATAGTCAATTCTTGCAAGATTATCAACCACATGAATTGCATCTTTAGGACAATTCTTTTCACATAACTTACAAGCAATACATCCTACAGAACAATTAACTCTGACATCTTTTCCGACATCATTTGAATGACAATCTACAACTGTCTTTGCCTTATAAGGTATTAAATCTATTAAATGTTTTGGACATATTTCTATACACTTCTTACATGCAACACATTTTTCTTTATCTACCTTTGCTACCCCGTCAACTATATGAATCGCATCAAATTCACAAACCGTTACACAAGTTCCGCCTCCGACACAACCATAGTTACATGACTTTGAACCTCTTTGAAAATCTGAAATCAGCCTGCAATCAACCAATCCATTATAATTATATTTTTCTTTAGCTTTACCGCAAGTTCCTTGGCAAAGTACATTCGCAACCATTTTATCTACATTTTCGGCGTTTACACCCATTACATCTGCAATACAGTCTGCAACCTCTTTACCTCCTATAGCACATGCTGTTACCGGAGCCTTACCGTCGGCTATTGCTTGTGCAAGTCCGTCACATCCCGGAAATCCACAGGCTCCACAGTTTGCTCCCGGAAGAACATCTCTAATTGCTGTAACTTTTTCGTCCACCTTCACAGCAAATACTTTTGATGCTATTGAAAGTACCACGCCAAATATTGCTCCAATTACCGCTAATATTATCATTGGAAGTATTATTAGTTTAAAATCCATATTCTACCCCCTATACAAGCCCTGAAAATCCTGAAAATGCAAGAGCCATAAGTCCTGCACTTATTAATGCAATAGGAACTCCCTGCAATGCCTTAGGGACATTCGCAAATGCAAGTCTTTCTCTAAGTGTACTCATAAGTACTAATGCAAGCGTAAAACCGATTGATGCTCCTAATCCACTAAATACAGTTTCAATTAGATTATATCCATTTTGAACATTAAGCACTGTTACTCCAAGAACTACACAATTTGTAGTTATAAGTGGAAGATAAACTCCCATTGCCGTATATAGTGCAGGTGATGTTTTCTTAATAACCATTTCTACAAATTGCACTAATGATGCAATAACTAAAATAAATACTATTGTCTGTAAATACTCAAGTCCAAATTTATTTAAAATAAATACTTGTAAACACCATGTAATAGCAGATGCTATTACTACTACAAAAGTTACCGCAACTCCCATTCCAACTGCAGTTTCTGTTTTTGAAGATACTCCAAGAAATGGACATATACCTAAGAATTGAGCAAATATATAGTTATTTACGAGAATTGTAGAAACTAAAATCGTTATAATATTATTAAGCATACTATTCCCCCCTATTTGCTAAAATTCTTTTAAATCCGGCTATTAGAAATCCAAGAAGTATAAATGCGCCTGCCGGAGCTCCCATCAGTCCTATTCCGGGATATGACGCCGGAAGTATTTGTTTCTCTAAAAGAGTTCCATATCCAAATAACTCTCTTATAAGCCCCATACTGACTACTGCCAATGTGTATCCAAAACCTGTTCCCAGACCATCAACTAAAGATGGAATTAATTTATTTTTATATGCAAATCCTTCTGCTTCTCCAAGTATACAACAATTTACAACTATTAAAGGTAAAAATATACCCAATGCTCCATAGATCGCAGGTGCATAAGCATGTAAAACCATTTGAACAAGAGTTACGAATGTGGCAATTACAACTATAAAACATGGAATTCTGATTTTATCAGGTATTACATTTCTTAAAATTGACACTACTCCATTACTCATTATAAGTACAAATGTTACTGCAATTCCCATTGCAATTGCACTTTGTAAAGTATTCGTTATCGCAAGAACACTACAAAGTCCTATTAACTGCATAAATATGGGGTTGTTTTTTATTATACCGTTTATAAAAACCTGTCTTAGTTTCATTTAATTCCCCCCTATTTATTTTCCTTTAAAAACTCATTATACGCTGAAAGTGCAATATTATCTCCAACTAACACCGCTTTTGATGTAACTGTAGCTCCACTTATCTGAAGAACTTCATCTTCCGCCTCAGGAGATATATTTATTTTAAGTTCTCCTGTTGCAGACTTATCATTATAAGAAGAATAATATTTTTCTTCTTCTATTTGAGTTCCAAATCCTTTGGTTTCAGCATTAACTATATTTCTAAACCCTGCTATTCTATCACTTTCAGATATTATTCCGATAGCATTTGTCATTGCTCCGCCAAATCCGCTAGTTGTAACATTAATTCCATATCCGACAACTTCGCCTGATTTTGTTGCAACAAATATATTTAAAACTTCAGGATATACATTTTGAATTTCTGCTAATTTTTCTTGATCATACTCCTCAAATTCATCTGCAATTTCTCCAAATATAACTTTGTATGATTCTAATGTGCTTTCAAGCTCGGCTTGTGCAATTATAGGAGCTGTAAATCCATTTACCACAGCTAAAAGCCCCGCTGACAATGCACAAAATAAAAGTAAGATTATTCCAAATTTTACAGGTTCTTTCATTTATTTCGCCTCCCCATAAGCACTTGTTCTTGTAAGTTTATCAATTAGTGGAGTTGCAACATTCATAAGACATATTGAATATGATACTCCTTCCGGAAGTGAACCCTTAACTCTTATTACAGCAGTTATAATTCCACATCCTAAAGCAAAAATTATTTTTCCTCTATTATTCATAGGCGTTGTCGTATAATCCGTAGCCATAAATATAGCTCCAAGGAAAAGTCCTCCTCCAAATACTTCATAAGGAATTATTTCTGCCGGAATTCCGAATATAAATAAAAATACTATTGTCGTAATTACATATACTAAAGGTATTCTGAAGTTTATTACTCCTCTAACTACAAGATATATGCCGCCTATTAAAAGCAATATTGCTGACGTCTCTCCTATTACACCTGATATGTTTCCTATTATCATGTCTTTCAAAGCCGGTAAATTTGTAAAATCTCCCGCCTTAATAAGTTGTAACGGTGTTGCCGATGTTGCCGCATCTACTGCAACTTGACGAACAGGCGCTACATAATCCGTCATCTTTTTCGCCCAAGATGCCATTATAACTATACGAGCTGCAAGCGCAGGATTCATAAAATTGCAACCTATACCGCCAAAACATTCCTTAACAACTGCAATAGAGAATATAGATCCGAATGCCGCCATCCACCATGGTGCAGTTGCCGGTAAGTTAAATGCAATTAAGATACCTGTAACCACTGCAGATAGATCTGCAATCTGAATTTCTTTGTGCATAAATTTTTGAAATACATACTCCGTAGCAACACATGAAATTACACAAATCATAACAAGCATCAACGCTCTTAACCCGAAGAAATAAACACTTCCTGCTAATGCAGGTATTAATGCTATTATCACATCAAGCATTATCCTCTGAACAGAATCTTTTGACCTTAAATGAGGTGCAAGAGAAACAAAAAACTCATTGCCCTTTAATGTTGCGGGCTCTTTTACTATTTTTTTATTTTCCATTATCGCCCCTCCTATCTCTTAACCCTTGATTTAATTTCACGTTTTGCAAGCTTTACAGATTGAGTAAGATTTCTCTTTGCCGGACAAACAAATGAACAAATTCCGCATTCCATACATTGATCTGCATGAAGTTCATCACAAAAATCAACATTTCCTTTTAAGATTGCAGCATTTATATCTGTAGGGTTAATGTTTGCAGGACAATGATCTACACATCTTGAACATCTTATACAAGGTGTTTCTTTTGTGTTTTCTATTTCTTCATCCGTAAAAATTAATAGACCTGAAGTGGTTTTTGTTATAGGACTGTTTAAATCAAACACTGATTTTCCGGTCATTGGACCTCCACAAATTATTTCTATGAAATTATCCTTTAACCCACCACAAAAATCTATTATGTCTTTCACAGGAGTACCTATCTTAACTAAAATATTTTTTGGAATATTAATTCCGGATCCGCTTACAGTTATAACTCTTTCATAAGATGATCTTCCCTCTATCATAGCTTCATAAAAAGCAAGCGTAGTTCCAACATTTGTCAAAAATACACCAACATCATTAGTTACACCGTTTTGCGGCACTATTCTATTAAGTACAGCCTCTGAAAGTCTTTTTGAATCTCCTTGAGGATATTTTGTTTGACAACCAACAACCTTCAAATTACTCCACTTTGGATTCTCATGTATTTTCTTTTCCATTATTTCTATCGCATCAGGCTTATTTTCTTCAATTGCCATATACGAAACTTTATTATAGAAATCTGCAAATATTTCAAGACCTGATAATACTTCTTCAGTCTTTTCAACCATAATTCTATGATCACAAGTTAAGAAAGGTTCACACTCCGCTCCATTTATAACACATTCATCAAGCGCGGGATTTTCACTTCTAAGCTTTGCATGTAACGGAAAACCTGCTCCTCCCATACCTACAAGACCTTTGTTTTTAACAAAAGAAATAATTTCATCCATAGATTTTTCTCTGTAGTTAAGCATAGGTTCAGGCTCAACAACCTCATTCTTACCGTCGTTTTCAATAACTACACAGTCACAATATCTTCCATCTGCAGTGTACATTTTTTCAATAGACTTAACAGTACCGGAAACAGAGGCATGTACTGCTGCTGATATGTATGCTTCTGAATTTCCTACAACCTGTCCGACTTTAACTATGTCTCCTTTTTTTACAACAGGACTACATGGTGCGCCTATATGCTGACTCATTGGTATGTAAACAATTTCAGGATCAGGCATTCTCTCAATTGGCACATGCTCAGTTAAAGTTTTATGTTCGTCCATATGAACTCCACCCACAGAAAATGTGAGATTCCTTGAACTCATAAACTTCACCTCTTAAATTAATTTATAATTGCTTCACAATAATTTTATTATAACACTTATTTTTTATAATGTATATTGAATATATTGAAAAAATAACAAATTTACCCTTATACTAAATTGATAAAGCTATATGACTTTGTTCAAATTCAGCCATTTGACAGCAAAAAAACTTTGTTATTTTTTTATTAAATAATTCTACACTGCGAAATCATAAAATCGCTTTCACATATAATTGAATTTAAAAATAGATTTTTTATTCGTAATGATGTATAATTAATACATTGCGGAGGTGCTGGAATGGCAGACAGGCATGTTTGAGGGGCATGTGCAAGTAATTGCGTGAGGGTTCAAGTCCCTTTCTCCGCACCATATTATTCATATTTTATTATGTTTTATAAAATGGGTGATACAAAAACATATTTTTAATTTATATAAAAAAGACTCGGGATATACTCCGAGTCTTTTATTTTAATTTTTCTATTTCATTTAAAATTTGTATTTTTAAATCTTCAACACTATTTTCGTTAATCAGAACTATATCTGAATATTTTTTCTTTTCTTCAACACTCATTTGTGAATTTATTTTTCTTAATGCATAGACTTCATCTATGGAATCTCTTTGCATAAGCCTTCTAAGCTGAACCGCCTTGTTTGAATATATAAGCCATATCATATCAGGCTTGAAATCATACTTATATAATTCTCCTCTCAATTCAATCAATAAAGGTATATCTACAAATATAAGTTTTTCGCTGCTTTTTTTTATTTCAAAATTTATTTTCTCAAAGACTCTTTTGTGTGTTATGTTATTTAGAATCTCAAGCCTTTCTTTATTTCCAAAAACATAATCCGCTAATTTCTTTCGATTTAATTTACCATCTTTAAAAAACTCAACTCCAAAAGCATCTTTTATTTCATTTAAAATCAAATCTTCTTCTAAAATTTCATGCGCTATACTATCTGCATCCACTACAAAGTAGCCCATTTCTCTTAAAATATCTGTTGCTAAACTCTTTCCGGTTGCAATACTTCCTGTTATTGCAATAACTTTTTTATTTTGAGTCATATAAACTACTTCCTGTCTGCATGTCCACTTTTAATTTAACAACCATCTCAACTGCATTTTCCATTATATTTCGCATTAGTTTTTTCACTGTTTCAACTTCATCTTCTCTTGCATCTACTATTAACTCATCGTGAATCTGCAATATTAATTTTGATTTTAAATTATTTTCTTTTAATGCCCTGTAAACTTTAACCATGGCAATTTTTATAATATCCGCTGCCGATCCCTGAATTGGAGTATTAATTGCAATCCTCTCTCCAAAACTTCTAATGTTAAAGTTTTTTGCGGAGAGCTCCGGAATATATCTCCTTCTATTTAAAATAGTTTTAACATAACCATTTTTCTTTGCAAGTTTTACTTCTTCAGTCATATAATTTTTTATTCCGTCATAGGTTAAAAGATAATTTTCAATATATTCCTGCGCCAGCTTTCTTGGAATATTTAGGTTTTGTGATAGACCATAATCTGAAATTCCATACACTATTCCGAAATTGACGGCTTTTGCTCTTGATCTTAACGACGGTGTTACATCTTCAAAATCAACTCCAAAAACCTTGGCAGCAGTTCTTCTATGAATATCATCATCATTTTCAAATGCACTTATCATATTCTCATCTTTCGAAATATCGGCAAGCACTCTTAACTCTATCTGTGAATAATCCGCATCAACAAGCACACACCCCTCTGACGATAAAAATGCTTTTCTTATAAGCTTGCCCTCATCCGTCTTTATCGGAATATTTTGAAGATTGGGATTTGTTGATGATATCCTTCCTGTAGAAGTTATCGTTTGATTAAAATGAGAATGTATATGACCTGTTGCAACATTTATTAACTCTTTTAATCCTTCAACATAAGTTGATTTTAATTTTGCAAGCTTTCTATACTCAAGTACATCATCTATAATATCTCCATCTTTTTTTAACTTCTCAAGTACATCTGCATTAGTTGAATATCCTGTTTTAGTTTTTTTAAGAACAGGATATCCGAGTTTATCAAATAATATAAATCCTAATTTCTTAGGAGAATTTATATTAAACTCCTCCCCCGCCTTTTCATAAATATCATTTTCAAGGTTTAAAATTTTATTATCTAAATCAATTCCAATTTCATCTAAAATAGCATTATCTGTCCTAATTCCAATTAATTCCATGGAACTTAAAACTTCTATGAGCGGAAGTTCAACTTCAAAATAAAGATCATCCATTTCCTGCTTTCTTATTTTTTCAAGTTGTACATCTCTTAATTTATATACACTATTCAAGTAAAACGCAAAATATTTACACAATTCATCATATTTTAAATCAGAAAATTTTATCTTCTTTTTACCTTTTCCAAGTAATTCTTCCAAATCCTTATAACCTCTGCTGAAATATGTGTTTGAAATATTATTTATATCATAATTCGATTCTGTGGAATTTAAAATATATTCTGCAATTTCACTATCATGAGTATAATTTTTTATGTTAATATCAAAATTCAAAAGAGTAATCATATCTTCTTTTAAATTATGTCCTAATTTTTCTATGTTTTCATCCTCAAAAACATCTTTAAATTTTAAAATATCTTCTTTACAATCAATTTTTATTATGCATGCAGCTTCATTTGAAACTTTAATTGCAATAAAATTAGGCATAATTCCTTCATAGATTTTACCATCAGATATTATTTTAAACGCAAAAGACTTTGAATTTTTAATTTCAAAGATAATATCATCTATACTCATATTTCTATACTCAAAATCGTCACTTGATGTTTCAACTATATTCTCTTTCTGATATTCAACCGGCAATCTTTGTAATAAAGAATTAAATTCATATTCTCTATATAATTTTGAAAGCTCATCAAAATTATAGTCTGCATATGCAAAATCGTCTATTTCCATATCTAGAGGAACGTTTCTTACAATAGTTCCCAGCTTTTTGCTCATAAACGCCTGCATTTTATTAGTTTCAAGGTTTTCTTTCAACTTTTTCCCTGAAATATTATCTATGTTGTCATATAAATTTTCAATATTTGAATATTCATGAATTAATTTCAGCGCAGTTTTTTCTCCTACTCCGGGTACTCCCGGAATATTATCCGAATTATCTCCCATAAGTCCTTTTAAATCTATAAATTGTTTTGGATTAATTCCATAACTTTCTTCAATACTTTCTACAGAAATTATTTCAAGATCCGTAATTCCTTTTCTGGTCAATAAAACTTTTGTATTGTCATCAACAAGCTGAAAATAATCTTTATCTCCGGTAAGCAAAATCGACTCATAATTATTTTCCGATGCAATTAATGAAATTGTACCCGCTATATCATCCGCCTCATAAATTGGTGACTCTAAAGTTTTAATATTCATTAAACTTAAAATTTCTCTTACAATCGGAAATTGTTGTTCAAGTTCAGATGGAGTCTTCTGTCTTGTCCCTTTATAATCCTTGTAAATATCAGATCTAAAAGTTTTACCTTTCATATCAAAACATACTACAACATTATTTGGATTTATTTTTGAAATTGCATTTTCAAGCATCATAATAAAACCATATATTGCATTTGTATAAATTCCTCTCTTAGTTTTTAAAAGCGGCAAAGCATAAAAAGCTCTAAAAAAAAGAGATGAACCATCTATAATAAGTATTTTCTTTTTCACAATATCACTCCCTAACACAATTATACATTAAAGTTTATATAATGTCAGAAATACTTGCAAATATTTCTCTTGATTTATTTGCAAAAAAATGATAAATTATAATAGTTATAAGCCAAAGTGATGGAATTGGCAGACGTACCAGACTCAAAATCTGGCGGTGGCAACACCGTGCGGGTTCAAGTCCCGCCTTTGGCACCATTTATGTATGGCTATTTACTTGTATACTTGTAAATAAGCCATTTTTTATTTTAACAATTTTATTATACCCTATCAGATTTGAATATATTTTGACAGGAATTCTGAATAAAATACTAAATATTTAGCCTTATATCTTAAATTTATTAACAAAAAAAAGAGAAGATTTATTCCTTCTCTTTTTTATTGTTCAAATATATATTTGCTCCAACTAATACAGTAAGCGGTATTGTTATAATCAAACCTATGCTTCCTGCCATTGCTCTAATTATCTCTGTTGCTATTGAATCTAAATTTATTATTTCTATAAAATATATTCTATACACTATAAAAAGTATTATTAAATGCAATGTTGTACCGACATATGCAAGTATAAGCGTATTTGACATTGAACCCATTATATCTCTGCCTATATTCATTCCTGATGACATCATCTCTTTCTTAGTTATATTGTGATTAACTTCTTTAAGTTCCCAGAGAGCTGATGCTATTGAAATTGAAACATCCATTATTGCACCTATTGCACCTATTAAAATAGTTCCGAATAATATTCCCTGATAATTGAGGTTTCTAAATTGTGGTATATATGCAAGACTTATTGCATTATCACTTGATAATCCCGTTAAACATGCAAATTTTCCAAACATATATGCTAATATCCCGGATACTATTACCCCGAGTGATGTACCAAGTATTGCAACATAAGTCTTTTTATTTTTTCCGCTTATTATAAGCAGTGTTATAGATATTGAAATTATCGATATTATAAGAGACGCAAGTATTGGATTAAATCCATTTATTATGAGAGGAATATATCCGAATATTATTATTGCTATTGTAAATATCAATGATATCAAAGTTTTAAATCCGCTCATTCTTCCTATTACCAAAAGTAATATGACAAATAATCCAACTATAAAATATATTTTTGTATCCCTGACTTTTTCTTGTATCTTAACTGTATCTATTATGTCGTCATCTTCTGTTATCCTAAGCAGTATTTTATCTCCATCTTTAAATATGTAATACCCCGGCATAATTCTTTCTATCGTATGTCTTATAGTGAGCTTTTCTCCTTTATGTTTTCCTGTAAGTATTTCTATTTCAAGATGCTGATATCTTATATCTGCTTCTATCGGAATTTCTCTTACTTCCTTTGTATCATCATATACTATTTTTTCTATTTTTGCTTTTGCCACCGTATAACTATTGTCATTCATTTGACTTTCATAATAGCTTCTGATTTCTTCATCCGAAGACAGTTCTTTTGCTGATATTAATGATGGTACAAGTAAAAATAACACCAGTAATATTATCGTCTTTTTCATATTCATCCTATAATTAAGAAAGTCCATATAGTATGGACTTTCTTATTTTTAAAACTTAAGCTGCTTTTTTTGCAGATGTTACATCTAAAATAAAATCTATAGCTTTTGGAGTTATAGTTTTGCTTTGCTTTATACTTTCTACCAATACGTCTCTAATCGGAATATATGTTTCATTTACATTTTGAGCCTTTGTAAAATCATATCCGTCTCCACCCGTAAACATAAAGTCATTAACTACTACCTTGTATGTTTTTTGCGGATCTATAGGAGTTCCGTCTGTTAATGTTATCTTTGTTATTCTTTGTTCATAAGGCTTGCTTGCATCATATTCCACTTTCAAACCGCTGAATGCTCCATCTGTTGTTTCCGGCATATTAATACCGTGATCTATTGCCTTTATTAAAGCATCTCCCGGTAAATCCATTACTACAAGATAATTATCAAATGGCATAATTTCATATAAATCACCCATTGTTATTTTGCCTGCATTAAGTGTACGTCTTAATCCGCCACCGTTTTGAATTCCTATTTGAGCATTTGTCTTTTCAGCCATTACTTCACAAGCCCATCTTCCAAGTAGTGATACTGTACCTTTTGCTGATCTGTCATGTGTAAATTCACCCTTTGCTTCTCCAAGAACTTCTCCCTTTATCGGTGCAAGTTCTTTTTGAAGATCTGAATAGAATTTATCTGTTTGTGTATCAACTATTATTTTGTCTTTAATTTGATTTCCTTGGAATATTTGAGTGTCTATTGAACTAACCTTACCGTTGTCAACTTTAATATTCACCTGTCCAATCGCCCTACCATAGCAATATGCTTGTAAAATAGGTACTCCATTTACTTTTCCGCTTACAGTTCTGTGAGAGTGTGCTGATAATATACAATCTAATCCCTTTACTTCAGTTGCAAGTTTTGTAGCATTTCCTGTTATTTCTCCGGTCTTTGATTGATCTGAATCAATGTGAGTCAGTGCTATAATTACATCAGGTTTACCTTCCTTAGCTTTTCCTTCTTGTAAAAAGTTTACCCACTCTTGTGCTGATTTTACAGGGTCTCTAAATTCAAATCCCTTTACATATTCAGCTTTTGTAAGTGTCGGCGTATCAGGATGAGCAAGTCCGATTAATCCTATCTTTATATTTCCTTTTTGAATTATCATATATGGCTTAGCCCAATCTACCGGTGTATTTTTTGCTGTATCGTAGATATTTGATGCAAGATAATCAAAGTTTCCATTTTTACCCCAGTCAGCTATCTTATCCGAACCCCAATCAAACTCATGATTACCTACCGCTGATGCTGTTGTATTCATTCCTTTCATCATTGCTGTAACAGGTTTACCCATTGTTAAATTTGAGTCCGCAGTTCCTTGATAGTTATCTCCACCTGAAAGAACTATTGTATTTGGATGTTTTTCAATGAATTCATTTACATATCCAACCATTTTTGCCATACCCATATTTCTCTTTTTACCTGTAATTTCTTCTGCTATATTTCCATGAAAGTCGTTAAAATACAAAATATTAATGCTCTTGTCATCTTTTGCACCAAGAACTATTCCTACCTCTTTAGCTTTTTCTTCCGATACTACTTTTGTCTTTACAAGATATTCTCCAAGTGTATAGCCTGTTCCATCCTGTAATTCCTTGTTAAGTGCACTAAAGATATACTTCGCTGCCTGTGCTTTTGTTATCTTTGAATTTATATCATCATCTGCAGATAATAAACCTATCTTCTTTCCAATTTGGTCTGCATCCTTATATGCTTTGTCCTTGTTATAATCAAGTGCTCTTAATATAAATGCTATAAATTCTCTTTTACTTAGATTTGAGTTAGGATCATAGGCATCCTCACTCTTACCTTTTGTAAGATTTAAATCATATCCAAGTCCTGCATATCCCTTAAACCAATCTGCCACATCCTTAAACGGATTTAGCTTTACATACTTTTCACCCTCAGCTACTTCCTGTGAATATCCAATAGCTTTAAGTACCATTGTAAGTCCTTCAGCTCTTGTAAGATCACTATGTAACTTAGCTTCAGTGTTGTTTTCTTTATCAAGAAGCTTTACTTCTTGAAGTTTAACAACAGAATCTTCCACCTCTTTAGCAAATACTCCAGTAAAAGTAGAAAATACCAATACTAATGTCAATACTAAAGATAAATACCTTCTCTTATTCTTCATAAGGTTCCCTCCTTTTTATTTATTATAATAATAGTACCATATTTATTAAAATATTGACATTATTTTTATAAAAACAAACGTATAATAAAAAGACTTGGATAAATTTCCAAGTCTTTACATTTTTCATTTAAAAAGCAAAACTAAATAAAACTTCTATTTGACATAATTTTATCAGTTTGTGCTGAACATTCCAATCGGAACATATATTTTCCCATTTTCAATTGTATATTCCATAACTAATTCTATTTCTCTATTATTTATTTTTAATGTATTCTTCTTTAAATTTATTATCTTTGTATCTTTGGATTTTGTTTTTATCGTAATTTCTCTTTCTTTTGCATTCCAATCTACTTTTGCACCCATATTTTCAAATATTTCTCTTAACGGATATAGTTTAACTCCATCTTTTTCCAATATTTCAGAATTAAAACCGATTTTATTTTTTCCAACCTGAATTTCATTTTTATACAATGTTTCAGCTTTATCCTCTAAAATAATTATTTTTAAAGGATTTATTTGAGCAGGTAATGAAAGTGTAGCCTTATCATACAATACTAATACTTTTTTATCTACTATATCTTCCTTTGTCGCCTTTGTTCCATCTTGCCAAACTATTTCCGTATTCTTAAAACCGGTTATTTGTAGTTCATCTTTACAAACATAATCTTTATTGAATTTACAAATTGATTTTTCTAAGTTATTTTTATCTGCATTTAATACTAATACTTCAGAAGGTATTCTTGCGGGATAAATCGCAGCTATAGCAATGTCCGCAGAATGAAATGCAGTTACTTTATCTCCCTCTTTAAGAGTTTTTGCCTCTATTCTCTTTAATGTTTTATCATTGAATATTTTTGTGTTTTTTTCAACATTAAAAATATATTCTATCTTTTCACCCTTATCATTTTTAAGCTCTGTCTTAAGTGATAACCCGTTATCATTTTTTTCTATACTTTTTATTTCTCCATCATAAGAAATATATTGTTCAGTTTCTCTTTCCTCATTTTCCATTACCATGCTACTTTTGTTTTTAATTTCTACAGCATGAGTATTAACTGCCGGTATAAGAACCAAAGATAATATAAGCGCTGATGCTATAATTTTTTTCATATTGTTACCTCCTTATCACTTTCTATTCTTATGATAGACATTTTGAATATTAATTTCAATATAGTTTGACAATGCTTTAACTATTTTTCTATTTTGTAACTTTTTTATTTAATTTTACAAATTTTATTTTGTCATTTTCCAACTCTGTTCCAACATATCCTTGACTTAAAATATTTCTTATTTCTTCATAGTTGTGTATAGGAATAAATACTTCTTCTTTTGAATATTCTAATTTTTCATGCTTTGACTTATAAAAAATAAATCGTATAAGACCATCTACATTTTCTTCATCAGCATATTTATTTTCCAAACCTACTATTACAAATCCATTATTAATGGTGTTTCTGAGCGAATATATATTAGAGGGTGCTACTGTTGACATATAGTAATTATATCCTTCGTTTTCAAGGCTCTTTTCCAATATTTTTCTGGTTATATTCTGAATGTTTTTCCCTCTTGCGACTTCATGAACAAGAACTGCATCATGCTGAACTATTTTTTCTCTCGGTATTTCTACCGGTTTTATTCCAACCGCAAGACTTTCTTCATATGGTATTATCCCCATATTTCTATATGCAACCAGTTTATCATCTAAGAATACTCCTAAAATCTTTCCGTTTCCGCTAAATACATACATAAAATCTTCACGCGTATCTCTCGCAAATGTCTTTACATCCTCTATTCGACTGCATACATCATCTGTAAAGTCAAGCAGCTCCTCTAAATAACTTTCATCTAAAAATACATATTCCAATCCGTTTTCTCTATATACTGCATTCTTCATTTTTTCACCCCGATCAGACTTAATTATTTATATTTCATTCCTATAAAAAGGCTTTCTGTTTTAGAAAGCCCTCCTATTCCTTATAAATAAACTCTTTATATTCACAATTTTCATTCATCTTCTTATCTGCAAAGGAGCATGTAGGAATCACCTTGAAATTTTCTTCCTTTGCTCTTTCAACAAGCGCATCTACCAATTTCCCCGCTATTCCTTGTCCCTTTAATTTTTCTCCGACTCCTGTATGGTATACTTCTACAACTCCATCTTTTATCTTTCTAAATTGAATAGTAGCTTCATAATCTTCTTCACTATTTCCAATATAAATACTGTTTTTTCCGTTTTTTAGTTCCATCTTTATACCTCCTAATATTTATAATTTACCCGAATTATAATAACATCAATCAAATAAAATTATATAGCAAAACTAAAGTTCTATTTCTTTATCTTTCCAATTATATTTCTAACTTCTTTAACCTTGAGTAATACAAGCATTATTAAATATACTGTTCCTGCCGCAATTACCGAAATCAGAAATGCAATCAAATTTCCCATACCCTTACTTAGAAATATATAGCAAAATTTTGAAACTATTCCCATCACAGCAGTTGCTATAATAATTTTTATAATCTCCCGTACAGTATCGGCACTAAATATTCTTCCCATTCTTTTTCTAAGACTTATAAGTATCAAAACTGCTCCTGCCATAAAAGAAATACTTGTTGCAAGAGCAAGACCTCTTGGCCCCAAACTGTTTATTAATATAAAACTTAACACAACATTTATTGCAACCATAACAACCGAATTTATTACAGGAGTTTTTGCATCCATTATCGTATAAAAAACTCTTGAAATTATTTCTCTAAAACCGATTCCTATTATGCCTATTGCATACAACGAAAGTATAATTGCCGTTGAAGTTGCATCTTGCTTTGAAAAAGCTCCTCCTACAAATAAAATCTTCACAATAGGTTCTGAAAATAAAAACAATCCTACCGATGCAGGCACAACTAAAAGCAGCATAGTTATGATTGAATCTGCAATGGAAAGCTTTAATCCGTCATAGTCTTTTTTAGCTCCAAGTCTTGCCATTTCAGGATATACTGCCGTTGTTATTGAAGTTATTACTATTCCGGTTACAAAACTCTGTAACTTATATGCATAATTTAACTTAGAAATTGCTCCCGGAAGAGATGATGCAAGTGAATTTGATATTATAAAGTTAAGTTCAATTACAGATGTTGAAATTAATACAGGAAGTATTATTTTAAGCATCTTTATAAAGTTTTCATCTTTAAAATCAATCAACTTAAAATGTCTATATCCATGTTTCCTTATGTAAGGCAAAAAAATTACATATTGAAATATAAATGCAGTAAGTATTCCCCACGCCAAATATTCCTTGCCAAACTTATATGCAAACGCCATAGATGCCATTATTATTAAATTCATAATTATGGAATGACATATTGAAACCACAAAACTTTTTTTAATTTGCAGATATGCTTTAAATATTGAAAATACACTTGTACTGCAAATGCTGAACATTGAAACTCTTGTCATAAATATGCAAAGTTCAAGTTCTTGCGTATCAAAACCTATTGCCATTATATTTACTATCGGCTTTGCAAATATAATTCCAAAAATAGAAAGCACAAACGTAAATAAAAATACTATATTAGATAAATTGGAAGTAAACTTTTTAGCATTTTCTTCTCCATTTGATTGAGCAATATCGTTATAAATCGGAATAAATCCATTTGCAGTTGTTCCGCTAACTACGTTTGTAAATGTCATAGGTATTCTAAAAGCAACTATAAACACATCTGCAACTAAACTTGTTCCAAAAAAATATGCAAGAGCTTTTTCTCTGGCAAGTCCGAAAATTTTTGAAATTATTGTAACTATCATTAATATATAAGATGTTTTCATTTTTTACCTCTACTAAATTTTATAATTATATTGTATCAAATATTTTTACTATCTAATAGGAATTTTAGGTGAAATTTAAAATATATATTAACATTATTAAAAATTTTTATTTATAAGTAAATTTTTTCTTTTTTATTGAACACTTTATTGATATAATATATTAAATATTTTTTAAGAGGTGAGTCACTTGATAATAGGTGTATTAAAAGAGATTAAAGAACAAGAAAGTAGAGTATCATGTACTCCTTATAGCGTAAATGAATTAATAAAGTCCGGACACAAAGTGTATTTGGAAAAAGACGCCGGACTTGCCTCAGGCTTTTCAAATGAAGATTATGAAAGAAACGGTGCAATAGTTTTTGATACAGCCGAAGAAGTTTGGACTAAATCAGAAATGATTTACAAGGTAAAAGAACCTATTGAATGTGAGTTTAAATATTTAAGAGAAGGTCTTATAATTTATTCTTATCTACATCTTGCAGCTGATGAAAAGCTTGCTAATGAATTATTAAAGAAAAAATGTATATCAATAGCATTTGAAACTATTCAAATCGGAAAACTACTTCCGCTTTTAAAACCTATGAGTGAAGTTGCCGGCAGAATGGCTGTTCAGGAAGGTGCTAAATTTTTAACCAAACCTCAAGGAGGTAAAGGTGTATTACTTCAAGGTGTTCCGGGTGTTGTTCCTGCACATGTTGTAATAATCGGGGCAGGTGTAGTAGGAACCGCCGCTACAAGAATGGCTGTAGGCATGGGAGCAAGAGTAACTGTAATTGATATTGATGTTGAAAGACTCGGTGTCTTATGTGATATTTTCGGAGGAGTTATTGAAACTCTCTATTCAACACCGCACAATATAGCAAGTGCAGTAAAATCTGCGGATATGGTAATAAGCACAATACTTATTCCCGGTCGTAAAGCTCCTAAACTTGTAACGGAAGAAATGGTTAAAACAATGGAAGCAGGCAGTGTAATAGTAGATGTTGCCATTGACCAAGGCGGTTCAACAGAAACAACTGCCGGTAGAGCTACTACACATAATAATCCTACATTTGTAAAACATGGTGTAATTCACTATGCAGTTACTAATATACCGGGTGCTGTAGCAAGAACATCCACCTATGCACTTTCAAATGCCACTACAAAATACGCAAAGATTATAGCTGATTTGGGATGGGTTGAAGCTGTTAAAAAACATGATGATATAAAAAAAGGTATAAACACTTACGACGGAAAAATAACTTATAAAGCAGTTGCCGAATCTCTAAATCGTGAATACTCCGATATTTTAGATTTAATTTAACAGATGTTTCAAGAAAAATTTTCTTAAAAAATTATGAAAAATAACAGCCATACAAAAAGCAGGATGATTTAAATCATCCTGCTTTTATTTATATACTACTTAGGTTGTATTCTACCTGCTTGTTCCCATGCTGTCCAATGTCTTATCCAATGTTCTTTTCCATCCGATGTCCTTTCATATTCATGTCCGTTACTTGCCTCTGCTACCGGATAGTATGCCCAATGATCTTTTGTCAAATCTGTGTATGTCAGCAATCCTACTGTATGATTATCTACATATTCCTTGTCTGCTGTTCTGTCTAACATTTTATTTACTATGCTTACTACTTCAGCTCTTGTTATAGCTTGTTCCGGTTTGAAACTTCCGTCTTCATAGCCTGTTATCCAGCCTTGACCCATTATTTTTTCTATGCTTTCTCTTGCCCAGTGACTGCTTACATCTGTAAAAGCTGCCACTTGTTTTTTATTGTCTACGAATCTTGATGCTACTGCCGCAAATTCAGCTCTTGTTACCGGATTATTCGGTTTGAAGCTTCCATCTTCGTAACCCTTTATTATTCCAAGCTTTGACAATTTTAAAATGTATTCTGTATGCCATTGTCCCATCATTACATCTGTGTATGGTGAGCTTTCTGTTTTACCGAGGAAGATTTGATTTTCTAACAGTCTTGCGAATATTGCACTCATTTCTGCCCTTGTAATTGTATTCTCAGGTCTGAATGTATTATCCGGATACCCTACTATATATGCAAAGTGATCTTTTTTATTCAGTCTCGGTATTGTGCCCGTTACTTTGTATACTGTTCTCTTTGTAGGTGTTTCGTTGTAAATGTTTTTAACAATGAAATTTCCTGTAGAATCTTTTTCATAAGATACTTTGTACCAGTTGTTTCCAAGCTTAACCTTACCGTCTTTTTCTCCGACTTCATGCACAGTATAAATATACTCTTTCCCTGCCGCATCTGTTTTTTCAAGATCTTTCCAAGTATGAGCAGTAGTTCCGTTTGGAAGTTCAACCGGAGCACCTTCAGACTTTCCATTCTTTAAAAGTTGTAATTTTATAGTAGGATGGTTTCCTGTTACACCCTCCCATATTTTAGTTACACTAACACTCGCCTTTCCGACTATATGGTTTATGATATCATAGCCTTTAACTTCAGAAGTATAACCCGGAACAGGTTCTTCTTTTATGGTGTAGTTAATTTTGTTGCCCTGATCATCATATTCTTGCAATCCCTCAAAGCTGTATGTCCACTTGCCGTTTGCATCAGGCTTTACTTCCGGGTTTTGAATAGGATGCCCGTTTGCAGAAAGAATTACCGTAATCGATTGGGGACGTTTATTTGCCTCGTTGTTATTGTCATCCCAAGTCTTTTCGCCCTTTATGTCTATTGTTTTTTGCTTATTTGTGATTACAAAGCTGTTTTCAACATTTTCCTCTTTCTTAATCGAACTTTCATAACCCGTCGGCGTAGGTTCTTCCGTCACCGTATATTTGATCTCGTCCCCCGTATTTTTATCATACTTTCTGAGATTTTCAAAGGTATATGTCCATCCCGGTGCTGTTAATTTTTGTTCTCCAACCTTTACTCCATTGGCATATAAAACAACTGTAACAGCAGATCCCTCAAAACCTATCCATTCTTTTTTTACTTTAACTTCAGTTTTTTCCGGCTCATTTTTAATTATTTGCTCAGTGGCCTGATCAGCCGTAACCGTAACCGTATACTTCTTTTCATCCTTCACATAATGAGCAGGTGCTTCGGTCTCTTCAATCTCATATTCGCCCGGAATAAGCGGCATGCTGACCGCTTCTCCGTTCTTACCTGTAACCAGCTCGATGAACTTACCACTGGCTTTTCTCGTGATTTTAAATTTTGCGCCTTCCAGTTTGACCATGTCGTCATCCGCCGCAACTTTTGTGATTTTAATCCGGCTTAGAAGACCTTGAATTCCCCCTCCGCTTTGAGCATCTACAAATTGACCATATGATGGATTAGGGTTTTCTTCATCACTTGTAAGCACTACCTTGTTTTGTAGTAAAAGGCCTTGTTTATAGGTTGTGCGATAGTGTATTATATATCCTTTTCCGTCAAGATCTCCAAAATTATACGTAAATGAACGTTTATCAGCGGAAAGATTAATCTGATTGCTTATGTTCTGCGGATTCTTCTCAACAAGATTTCCGTTTTCCCATACCAATTCATATAGCATAAATTGGTCATCCACATACTCTATGCCATCGGGACTTCCCGGATCTGCCACCTTCAATGTATCTTTGATAACCGCATTCGTTAATTTTCCCTGTTTTGCATTCACTCTGATTCTCCATCGAACCCAACCTTCGCTTGTCAGAGTCTGTCCTGAAGTCTTATAAATAACTTCAGTTGCATAATTCGGTGGAATATACGGTTTTATCTTAATTTTTGCTGTAATTGAACCAACTACGATCTCATGTTCGACCGGTACTGTAATCGGATATTCGGTTTGATTCCATCTTGCAGTCAGGTGCATCTCTCCGGTAATGCCGGCCTTACCGTTGACAAAATCCGTAAAAGTCACTCTTATTTTGCCGCCGCCCGGCTGTTTTGGCGTAATTGTAACTTGGGCTACTACTTTTCCGCCTTCTTCTATATTAAAATTACAATAATGTGCCTCTGTTGGAAAGTTAAACTTTTCCGGCAAATCCATTTCAAAATAGTCACCCTCATTCAATGATTTATCACCGTTTGTTGCCTTCCATTTATAATTCAACCTAAATATTTGATTGGCAATGTAACCATTCGGTTCTACAAAGCCATCCGCGTTTGTAACTGTAAATTCTGTAACTTCACCGTTTATCTTTGTACCTTCCGCCAGTACAACTTGTGTTGGCAAAAATCCCAAAAGTATTACAAAAACTAATAAAAATGAAATCAATTTTTTCAGGTTTTCGCTCTTTTTCATTTGTTCTCCAACTCCTTCTCCATTATTACTTCAACTTTTGGACATAATTTTAGACTTTAACTTACAGGCAAAAACCTCTAAATTAAAGTCTAGCCTAACATCTACCAAAAGTCTTTGAATTCATAGTAAATTATACCGGAATTCAATTTTTCTCATTATAGCATAAAACTATACTAAAAGTCTACTTAATTTCTGCATTTTTTATTATGTGAATTGAACCCCTTGAAATAATTTCAACTTTTCCGGTGATTCTGTATATACAATCCGAAATATTAGGTTCATGTCCGACTAAAATATAATTTATATCTTTGTCTTCTTTCAACTTTCTAACTCTGTCTACATAGCTCTCATATCCAAGCCAGTCCGATATTTCAAACTCACAATTCAAAAAATCACAAAGTATTTCAGCTGTTTGTACTGCACGTATCAAAGGAGAAGAATATACTTTAATTTTAGTTTTACCAATTTCATCCGCAAAAACTTCAAATGTATCCCTGAGTTTTATTCTGCCTTCTGTTGTCAGTTCTCTTTCAAAATCGGTATCTGCAAAATTTTGTGCTATACCGTGTCTTATTAAATATACACTCATTTCTTTAAATTATAAAAACTCTTATGTCCTCTATACTTTGCACAATCTCCAAGTTGATCTTCTATTCTTAAAAGTTCATTATATTTTGCAACTCTCTCACTTCTGGCAGGGGCTCCCGTTTTTATAAGACCTGCATTTGTAGCAACCGCTAAATCTGCAATAGTTGAATCTTCAGTTTCTCCTGAGCGATGTGAAATAATCGCAGTCATATTATTTTCTTTTGCCAGTTCTATCGCATCAAGTGTTTCTGTAAGGGTTCCTATTTGGTTCAACTTAATTAAAATTGAATTTGAAACACCTTCTTTTATACCTCTTTCAAGTCTCTTGGTATTTGTTACAAATAGATCGTCTCCGACAAGTTGTACTCTTGAACCGATTTCATCTGTCATATATTTCCAACCTGCCCAATCGTCTTCTGCAAGACCGTCTTCAATTGAAATTATAGGATAGTTTTCTATAAGTTCCTTATAATAATTGACAAGCTCAGCTGAATTAAATTTTTTGCCTTCGCCCTTCATATTATATGTTCCGTCTTCGTACATTTCAGAAGCGGCAACATCAAGTGCAAGAACTACATCGTCTCCGGGAACATATCCGGCTTTTTTTATTGCATCCACTATCACATCAAGAGCTTCTCTGTTACTTGATAAGTTAGGAGCAAATCCTCCTTCATCTCCAACACCTGTTGAAAGATTTTTATCTCTTAATACAGATTTAAGATTATGATATATTGTAGCTCCCATCCTAAGCGCTTCAGCAAAATTCTTTGCTCCGACCGGCATTATCATAAATTCCTGAATATCAACATTATTATCGGCATGTTCTCCGCCGTTTAAAATATTCATCATAGGTACAGGAAGTGTCTTTGCGTTAACTCCTCCAATATATTCATATAGCGGAAGTCCAAGCTCATCAGCAGCAGCTCTTGCAACTGCAAGAGATACTCCAAGTATTGCATTCGCTCCTATTTTCCCCTTGTTTTCGGAACCGTCAAGTTCAATTAAAAATTCATCTATTCCAACTTGATCAAAACAATCAAAATCACGAATCTCCTCCGCTATTATTTCATTCACATGAGTAACGGCCTTTAAAACTCCTTTGCCTAAATATCTGTCGCCTCCATCTCTAAGTTCAACAGCCTCATGCACTCCTGTAGATGCTCCGCTTGGAACTATAGCCCTTCCAAAACCGCCTTCTTCAGTATAAACTTCTACTTCAACTGTAGGATTTCCTCTTGAATCCAAAACTTCTCTTGCATATACATCACTTATATAGCTCATTCTTATACCTCTCCATTATTTAAGCATTATAATTAACAAGTTTTGAAAAATCTTCACTCTTCAAACTTGCTCCACCTACTAAAGCACCATCTATATCTTCATTTAGCATAAGTTCTTTTATATTAGCCGGTTTAACGGAACCGCCATATAAAATTCTCACTTCTTCTGACAATTTTTCAGAAAACATATTTTTAAAAGTATCTCTTATAAATTTACACATTGACTGAGCATCTTCGGATTTACATGTATTTCCCGTCCCAATTGCCCATACCGGCTCATAAGCTATTGTTATTTTTTCAATATGTTCACTAATTCCTTCAAGAGATTTTTCAACCTGCTCTCTTACTACTTCTTCATGTATGTTTTCTTCTCTTTGAGCTTGATTTTCTCCTACACAAAGAATAACATCAAGTCCTTCAGATAGTGCTCTTTTGATTTTCGCATTTACTATTTTATTTGTTTCTCCGAAATAACTTCTTCTTTCGGAATGCCCTAAAATGACATGGCTTACATCGAGATCTTTAAGCATATTTGTAGAAACTTCTCCTGTGTATGCTCCGTCATCATATTCACTTACTGTTTGTGCTCCAAGTTTTATCTTTGAATTTTTCAGAACATCGCTTGCCGCACAAATTGAAGTAAACGGCGGACAAATAAGCGCATCGATATCATCATCTAATTTTATCTTTACAAGTTCTTCAAGCATTTTAACAGTATCAGTTCTATTTAAATTCATCTTCCAGTTTCCTGCTATAAATGTCTTTCTCAAAATTACTCCTCCTCTATTGCATCAATACCCGGCAAATTTTTACCCTCCAGCATTTCAAGACTTGCTCCTCCACCTGTTGAAATATGCGAAATTCTATCTTCAACTCCGGATTTTTCTATTGCAGAGGCAGAATCTCCTCCTCCAATTATTGTAATTGCTCCGTCAAGTTCTGCTAATGCCTTTGCTATGGCAAATGTTCCTTTTGCAAAATCATCTATCTCAAATACCCCTGCAGGACCATTCCAAACTACTGTCTTGGCATCTTTTAATTCTTCCACAATCAGTTTTATCGACTTAGGACCTATATCTACGCCCATCAAATCTTTCGGCATCAAATTATAATCTGCTGCCTTGCTTACAACACCTTCTTTTATTTCAGGTACAACTATTGAATCAATCGGTAAAATTAATTTAACTTTTTTAATTTTAGCTTTTTTTATTAAAGCTGATGCAAGTTCAAGTTTATCGTTTTCAACTAGTGACTTTCCCGTTTCATATCCTTGTGCTTTTAAAAAAGTATATGCCATAGCTCCCACAATTACTATTTTGTCAACCTTATCAAGTAGATTTTCTATAACGCCTATTTTATCAGATACTTTCGCACCACCGATTATTGCTATAAAAGGTCTTTGAGGATTCTTTAAAGTTCCGCTTATATACTTAACTTCTTTTTCCACCAGTAAACCTAATGCTGATGGTAGATATTTTGAGACGCCTACATTTGAAGCATGAGCCCTATGGCTTGTCCCAAATGCATCATTTACATAAATATCTGCAAGTGATGCAAGTTTTCTTGCAAATTCATCATCATTTTTTTCTTCTCCCGCCACAAATCTTGTATTTTCAAGAAGTGCAACTTCTCCTGCTTTTAATTCCTTAATCTCTGAAATAACACTATCAGAAACAACTTCTTCTGATGCAATGAATTTAACTTTTCTACCTAAAATCTCCTCTAATCTGTTTGCCACCGGAAGTAGTGAAAATTCCTCAGCATACTTACCCTTAGGCCTTCCAAGGTGACTTAATAATATTACACTTCCTCCATTTCCAATAATATATTCTATTGTCGGAATGCTCTTTACAATTCTATCATCATTAGTAATTATATTATTCTTTAGCGGTACATTAAAATCCGCTCTTACAAGTACTTTTTTATCTCTAAAATCAAAACTTTTTAAAGTTTTTTTCATACTTACCTCCTATAAGAAGAAGCGAAAACCCAAAGGCTCTCGCTCTGCTTTATATTATTATAACAGTCCTGCAACTTTTGCTGTTAAATCAACAACTCTTTGAGAGTAACCCCATTCATTATCATACCATGATATACATTTTACAAGTCTGTCTTTCACAAGTGTAAGCTTAGCGTCAAAAATCGAAGAGTGCGGATTTTGAACTATGTCACTTGAAACTAAATCTTCTTCAGAATATTCCAATACACCCTTTAATTCATTTTCTGTCGCTTTTTTTATAGCTGCATTTATTTCTTCTGCAGTAGCTGCCTTTGAAATTTCAAAAGTAACATCTACTATTGAACCTGTAGGTACCGGAACTCTAACTGCCATCCCTGTCAATATACCTTCTACTTCAGGAATTACTTTAGCAACTGCTTGTGCCGCTCCTGTTGTAGTAGGAACCATATTTTCCGCTCCCATTCTTGCACGTCTCATATCTTTATGAATTGCATCATGAATTTTTTGGTCATTAGTATAAGCATGAATTGTAGTCATAAGACCTCTTTCAATACCAAAATTTTCAAGAATTACTTTTGTTACCGGTGCCAAACAGTTAGTTGTACATGATGCATTTGAAATTATGTTATGAACCGCACTATCATACTTATTGTCATTTACTCCCATTACAATTGTAATATCTTCTCCCTTAGCCGGTGCAGTTATTATTACTTTTTTAGCTCCTGCCGCTATATGACCTTCAGCTTTTTCTCTTTGAGTGAAGGCCCCTGTTGATTCTATTACAATATCTACCCCAAGTTCTCCCCAGTTCATTTCCGCAGGAGCTTTCCCGTCAAGAACTGTAATCTTCTTTCCGTTAATTGTAAATCCGTCTTCAACTACCTTTACTTCGCCCGGATATCTTCTGTAAATTGAATCATATTCAAAAAGATGAGCATGCTCTTTAATTCTCTCAGTAGCTTTTAAATCTGCAATATAACAAATCTCATATCCTGTATTTTCTCTCAAAGACCATCCTCTCAATACGTCTCTACCAATTCTTCCAAAACCCATAATAGCAACTTTAACTGACATAATTACCTCCTAATATTTTTATAATACTGTGTGCTAAACTTTCATCTATAACTAAGACCATATCCGGTCTAAGCATCGAAATACTTATTATTGCCCTTGCCTTTTCTTCTCCACCTGCAACGCCTAAAATTTTAGGTATGCTCAAAAATTTTTCAAGACTTATGCCGACACTTTCTTGTGAATAAACCCTCTGTCCTTCTATGTTAAAATAATTTCCAAACGCTTCAGATACAGCTCCAAGATTTAAAACCTCCGTTTTTTTCTCCTCGCTCATTCCTCTTCTCTTTAACATAACATCTGCTCTGCCTATACCGAATACAAGCATATTCAAATTTTTCAAAAGTTCATATGCTTCCCGCATTTCATCATCGCTTAAAAAAATTTTCATAGCCTCTTTTGATACGGTTTCCGGTATCGGCAATAATTGTAATTTTGCGTTCAGTTTATTTGCAATTCTTGATGCAATTGTATTTGCCTGAAACCTTGCTTGATTTCCCACAGAACCTCTTGCCGGAAGTATTGTAACATTATATGGTTGTTCTCTTGATGTTATTTCATCCGCAACATTTGAAATTGTCTCCCCTCCGGTAACTCCTACTAAATCTCCTTCAGTCATCATATTCTCAAATATGATTGCAGCTTGGATGCCAAGATTCTTCACAGTTTCTGTATGCTCAAAACCGCTTTCCACAACTATGACACTTTTTACATTAAGCATACTTTCAACCTGAGTCGCAAGTGATCTTAAGTTATTAAGTTCTCTATAATCCATTTCAAATTTTGAAAGCAGTTTTGTTCCATTAGGCTCTATTTCAATCCCCGATGAATTTACAAAAATAAGCCCTTGACTTTTCAACTTGTCAATTTCATCTCTGACTACTCTCTCTGACAAATTCATATTTTGTGCAATAGTTCTTCTGCCCACTTTGCCATTTCTACTTATATAGCTCAAAATTTCATATCTCGTTATAAATAAATCATGAACTTCAGGTAAAAATTGTGTCAATAATTTCAAATCCATACTATCACCATTTTTGTCCCATATATTAGTTTTTGCTCCCACTTAAAGTATATCACAATTGATATGCTTGTCAATAAATATACTCTTAAGTTAAATTTTTTTCCAAGTCCCGATAAGCTTCTGACTGTTTACTTAATAAATCTAATTTTAATAATATTGAAGAAAATATTCTTATGAGATGGTCATAAAAACCCCTTTCATTAGGTTTTTATCTAACAAAAGGGGTATTATAATTACTCTGTTATATTTTTTGTATAATTCTTTGCTTTTTCAAGTCTACTTAATAATTCGTTCTTACCAAGTAAGTAAATTATGTTTTTCAATTCAGGTCCATGAACATTTCCTGATATTGCCGCTCTGACAGGCATAAATAATTGCTTACCTTTTATTCCGGTAGCTTTTTGAATTTTCTTCATAACTGTATTTGCAAATTCAAGATCTACTTCTTCAACTGTATCAAGCTGTTCTTTAAATGCTTCAATTAATTGTGGAACCTGTTCTCCCGAAAGTTCTTCTTTTGCATCATCTTCTGTTATGTCTAAATCTCCGAATAAGAACTTAACTTTTTCAGGAACTTCACAGAGAACACTGAGGCTTTCTTTTACCGTTTCAATCAAAAGGACATACCAATCCCATTTTTTGTTTATTTCTTCTTCCGTCATCAAATTTGCCTCAACCATGTATGCAGCAGAAAGCTTTGCTATTTCTTCTGTGGAATATTCTTTGATATAGTGTGCATTTACCCAGTTCAATTTTTCTTTATCAAATATTCCTCCGCTCTTTCCAACTCTATCAAATGTAAACTTTTCTATCATCTGCTCAAGCGTCATAATTTCTTCGCCGTCTTCAGGACTCCATCCTACAAGTGCAAGATAATTGTCAAGTCCTTCAGGAAGATATCCTCTTTGTCTAAAGTCCTCTACCGAAACATCTCCCTGTCTTTTAGAAAGTTTTTTTCTATCTTTATTTAAAACTGTAGGTAAGTGAACAAACTGTGGAGCTTTCCAGCCAAGCGCTTCATATAGAAATACATGCTTAGGAGTTGAAGGAAGCCATTCTTCCCCTCTTACTACATGGGTAATTCCCATTAAATGGTCATCAACTACTACAGCCATATGATAAGTAGGAAATCCGTCAGATTTCATTAAGACCTGATCGTCAATCTCATCTGTATTTATTGTAACTTTACCTCTTACAGCATCTTCAAATGTAATATTTGTATTTCTTGGAAGTTTTAATCTTACTACATAGTCTTCACCGTTTGCAATTCTCTTCTTAGCTTCGTCTAAAGAACCTCCTCGACAAAAACCGTCATATTTAGGAACTTGTCCCTTAATTCTCTGTTCTTCTCTTACGTGGTCAAGCCTTTCCTTTGTACAAAAACAATAATATGCCATATCTTTTTCTATAAGTTCATCAACATATTTTTTATATATATCAAGTCTCTTTGATTGAATGTATGGACCATATTCTCCCTTTTCGACAACCTCACCATTTTCAAAAAATACACCTTCATCATAATCTATTCCCGCCCATTTAAGTGCATTAACAAGGTTTTCTATTGCTCCGTCAACAAATCTTGTTCTATCGGTGTCTTCAATTCTAAGTATAAATTTACCGTTATTTTTTCTTGCATATAGATAATTATATAGAGCTGTTCTAAGTCCTCCTATATGTAAAAAACCGGTCGGACTTGGTGCAAATCTAACTCTTACTTCTTCCATTTCTTCCTCCTGATATAACTACTTTTAATTTTAAGTATAATTAATTATATTATAGTAAATATTTATATAAATGTAAATTAAAAGAGCATGACATTAGCCATACTCTTAATCAATATAATTTTTCTCCGTGTCTTAATTTATTTCTTAAATCATTTACAAAATTGTCAATTTCACTTAACTTTCTTAAAATTTGTCTTTCATCTTCAGTCGACTCTATTATTTTATCTATTCCTCCATTTTTTATCACTATCCTCTTATCTGCCATAAGTGCAAGCATAGGATCATGTGTTGCCATTATTACAATCTTATCTCTTCTCATCAATAACTCTATTGCCGATTTTCTATCTATACCTGCATTTTCAATTTCATCAATTAAAACTATCGGACTTGATGACAGGTTTGCAGTATCACTTATCATAAGTGCTCTTGACTGCCCACCGGATAACGAAGTTATATAGGTGTCAAGATCAAACCCCTCCCCTGAAAGATTATTTGCATCTTTTATTATTAAATCCATTTTATCTTCAGGATCAACAAGTCGTGATTTAGCATGAAGTTCAATATATTCTCTAACAGTTAAATCCATAACAAAATTCATATTCTGCGAAAGTTGTGCAACTAATTTTTCATTTCCCGAAAATCTTTTTTCCGTTGGAATTTCCTCATCATTTATTAAGATCTTTCTTCCCGTGGGTGTATCTGCTCTTGCAATCCATTCTATATCGGCAAGAAGTCTGCTCTTTCCGCTTCCGGTAGGCCCTACAATTGAGACAACATCAGATGGCTTTAGAATTAATTTATCAAAACTTTCTTTTTTCCCATTCTTGTCATATCCCGAAAGAATTGTAAGTGATTTAAGCTGATTGTCCTCACCTAAAAATCTAAGCATCTGATTTAAGAATTCATTAAAATTATCTTCTATTATCTCTATCGGTACACCAAGTTCTTCCACTTGCTGTTCTGTGAGCGAACAAAGATATTCATGAAAAGTTTTCTCTTTAGAATTTTCTATATTTAATTCATTTGATAAAAAAAAGTTATCCATAAAAGGATATTTATCTAAAATTTCCCTAATAGTCATTTAGCACCTACTTAATTTTTTTAACATTTCCAAGCTGATAATCTTCTCCGACTCTTGTTTCTCCCAAACAATATGAACACAATGCCGTCGGCATCGGATATCTCAGCTTCATATTTTTCTCATCTTCAATATCATTTGCTCTGCTTTCAATTAGATATGATAATTCATATCCCCCCTGTCCTGAAAGTCCGTTTACATTAATTACAACAGCCCTTGGATTTACAGTCTGAACCTTAGAGGCAAATACCTCCCTTTCCGCCTGTGATACAATATCACCCTTAGTTATTACAACTATATCTGCAGATCTTAACATAGGTCCTATTTTTAATGGAGTATTTATTCCCGAAAGATTATCTATAACACAAATTGCGAGTATATTTTTTATATATGGGCTACATCTGTTGCATAACCCCGCAGATTCTGTAATCAACATATCAAGTTCAAGTAGCTTAGCCCAATTTATTATCTCTTCTATATTTGAAACAAAAAAGTGGTCGGGACAAAGTCCGCCAGATAATCCTTTTTTCACAGGTATACCTGCCTTTTCATAAATCAAATCATCATCCGTATAAAGACAATCAAATTTCACAACTCCCGTTTTTATATTTTTTCTCTTTAAATTTGAAATTGTCTTTATAATCACAGATGTCTTACCCGAACTTGGAGGTCCGGAAAATGTAATCATCTTCATTTAATCACCCAATTTAAAATATTTATTTATAATCTCAATATGCTCATCTATGTTATTTAGTAATTCCCAACCCGCAAATATAAGTTTTTGTTCCTTGGAGAACTGATTTTTTAAATTATTTGTAGTAACAGGAAACTTTCCGTTATTTGAAAATACACTTCCAACCTCTTCAGATAAAAGATAGTTTAATGTAGCTTTAATATACTCTGCACTTCCTTTTTTTACGCAAATAAGTATCGGGCTTACTATCGCTCCGTCCTCGGGCCAAATAACCTCAAGCTCATCACTTTGAACCAAACTTGCAAAAAAATATGGCGCTACTGAAACACAAGCAGTCTTATTTCTAATTCCGTTCACCATTTGTGAAGGATGCATACTTGATGCAACTGCATTTTTCAACTTCATAAGTCCATCTTCACCATATTTTGAATATATAGTCAGTACAAGTGCGTTATATAAATCTAAATCTCCAACAGGTATTGTCATCGACTGTGCATATTCCTCCGACAATACATCACTCCATGATTTTGGAATTTGTCTACCCGCAAGCTCTCTCTTATTAACTATAAATACCGCCGGTACTATTGCTATTATATTAAATCGGTTTTCAGGGTCTTTAATATTTTCAATTCGCTCTAAAATTTCACTGTTGAATTCAATTTCCGGAGCATAGTATTCACTTTCTATTCTATTTGAAATCTCTTTATTTAAAATTAATTCATATCCGGCAGATGTAATTAAATCAGGAAGATCCTTCCCGCTCTTTAAATTGTCAATTACAAAATCAAGTCCTAAATTTGCACTTCTAAAATCATATTTTATATTAAAAATATCATTTTTTTCATTATAATCATTTAATAAATCAATTAGAGGAACCCTGATAGGACATGGAACCGCTCCTGCTACTGTATATTTTGCAGTATTGTTGTTCAGTATTTCCTCTTGCATTTCAAATTTTCCGATATATCTTTCATATTCTTCTACAAAAAGTTCTGCGCTTATTCCTTTTATCTTTAATGCATCTTTCAGCTTAATCATTTTTGCCATAAGTTTAAATGCAGCAGGATTTTTTAAATTATCAAAACCTTTCATTATTAAAAAGTCTTTTAACTCGCTGTTTTCCATACATAATGAATATACATCTCTATTTAAATTCATAATACACCTCTCATTATTGATATAGTATATTATTTACGGCAATATTTCCGTAACATATGTTACGATTTTTAAAATTTTTTATACTTAATTTTCCAAACATAAAATGTCAGAAATATTAAATTTATTATATTTAAATAAGGATAACTCTTTACCGTTTTCAATAAAAAGTTATCCTTATTTAAATGCTATAATTTTCAATCATTTTCTCTAAGAAGTAATCCCATTTCCTGTTTTTCCATTTTATTTAGTGCTACTATGGACGCCAACGGTCCGAGAAGCGAACCTGCCAAAATTGTAAATAAAAGCACTGAAAATAAACCTATTATATTCGGCGATAAAAATGGCATTTTAAATGATAAGCTAAGTGCCTTACCGAATAATAATGATATTATAAATGAAAATACTGAACCGAACACCGCTCCTGTCATATTTATCATTAAAATTTCTGCAAGACATATCGATTTAAGCTTTTTCTTTGTTGCCCCCAAAATTCTAAACATTGCAAATTCACGTTTTCTTTCTTTAATTGAAATGGAATATACCAAAGTCAAAATAAAGAAAGCCAATATCCATAAAAGTGCTATAAGAGCATATATATATGTCAATAAGCTCTGCATATTATCTGATACCTGTGTCATCATCTGTTTAGCGAGCAGCGGATATATCTGTTCTCCCTTAAATTCATCTGCCAGCTTCTTAAAAACATCTTTAGGATTTACTCCTCCTTTAACTTTTACCATTACAGACGAAATTAAATTTTCTTGTTTTGAAATAGGATGTCCTAAGATTTTTTCATATTCTTTTGCAAGTCTTTTTGTTTCCTCCATTGTCATAAAAACAGTATTGTCGAATCCCATACCCGTTTTTGCAAGACGACCCTGTATTTCAAACGGTTGATTAAAAAATCTTACATTTGATTGATAATCTCCTACTATATTATTCCCAACAACTACTTGTCCTTCTTTTAAAGGAAGTTTAACTTGTTTTTCAAGCCATGGAGAAACAATGAAGTCCTGTTCAAAGTCAATTCCTATTATCTGAATCGGAAACGAACAACACCCCGCAGACAGTGTTGCCAGAAATAATTGAGGTGATGCCTGTTCCACACCTTCAATACTTCTTACTCTATCTGTTACAGCTTCATCAAGAAAAAAACTGTTAGGCTCCCCTCTTAATATTGCTCCTGTGATCTTACTGTCATATCCCTCTGGTACAACAATAATATCCGCTCCCATTCTATTTGACAGTGATGTCATCCCGTTTTTTAAACTGAGTATTAAAAAACTGCTCATAAACAAAATGAAACACAAAATCCCGGTCAATACCATCATCCCATATGTCCTTGCCGGTTTATTGGCAATATTCTTTTTTGCCAATCCAATTACATTTAACTCTTTCATTTTTTATTCCTTAGCATCTTCAAGTGCACGATTTACTGCATCTGTAAAACATTTATGAGATACCGTTGCACCGCTTATTACTTCTACTTTGTTTATATCTTGTTTATCTATAAGCATATTCGGATATTCCTTAGTTGCCTCTACTGCTCCTTGAGCAATTTTATATAATCCCGGATTTGAAATTTTTCCGTCAATTTTTCCATATTCTTCATTTTTTTCCTGTCCGGAGGAATCTAAATTATCCTGCTCACAAGTTTCAATCTTGCCGTCTTTTACTGTAAGTCTTAATACAATTTTTCCGCCCCAATCATCAGGATCGCTTTGAGCAGTATATTCTCCGTCTTTATATGAAATTGTGCTTTCTTCTTGTTCTTTATTATTTCCGCATCCTGCTAACACAAAAATTAAAATCATCAATAATGCTAATTTTTTCATCAGATAAACTCCTTTAATTCATTAGTTGTAATAATCGGTCTTTGCCTTTTTTTCTTTTCTTCTCGTGCAATCTTTCCATGCTCTAAAACTACCATTCTCTCCGCTTCATCTCCAACTTCAGGATCATGTGTTACCACAATAATTGTACTGCCTGCATTGTGAAGTTTTTCAAAAATATCCATTACAAGATATTCATTTTTTTCATCCAAATTTCCGGTAGGTTCATCAGCCAAAAGAAGTGCCGGATGATTTATCAATGCTCTTGCTATACAAACTCTTTGCTGTTCTCCACCTGACAACTGATTTGGAAGGTGTTTTGCTCTGTCTTTAAGTCCCACCGCTTCTAAAGCCATCATAGCTTCTTCTTCATCAGGCATGGAATGATAATATTGTGCCATCATTACATTTTCCAGTGCAGTAAGATAATTTACCAAGTGGAACTGCTGAAATATAAGCCCTATTTTGTCTCTTCTTATAACAGTGAGCTCTTTAGGTGACAATCTCGAAATATCTTGTCCCTCCAAAACCACTTCTCCGATTGACGGCTTATCCATACAACCTATAATATTCATCATAGTTGTCTTTCCGCTTCCCGACGGTCCCATTATGGCAAGCCATTCTCCCTTTTCAACATTTAGGTTAATTTTGTCAAGAGCTTTTAATTCTCCATATATTTTAGATACATCTTTAAGTGTAAGTATATTCATTATATTCCCCCTATTCTCCTCTTAATACCAATGCCGGTTCAACATCTACCGCCTTGCTTACGGGAAGCATACACGCAAGTACAGTTATTATCACTGAAACAATAATTGTAAGTGGTATTAACGTCCATAAAAAACTTACTTTACGAGCAAATACACTTATACTTACCTGCTGGGCAAATACATATCCCAGACTTACACCAAGTGCACCTCCGGCTATTCCCAAAATTACTCCTTCTCCCAAAAAATCTGTCACAACAGATTTATTTGAAGCACCTAACGCTTTTTTTAGACCTATCTCTTTACGTCTTTCCATTACTACCGCCATCATTGTAGTATATACACAAATCATTATTATAAAAAGAACAATTACTGTTACTATCCATATCAATGCCTGTAACTTTGTTAGTACAATATCTTGTGATTCAGTAACTCTTTTTACCATCTGAGGAGTAAGTTCTTTATCAGCAGCCGCAATGTCATTTACAATTTTCTGTATCTCTCCTTGTTCTGCTTCGATACTACATTCTACAACATCCAAATTTTCTTCCGATATTATAGCTTTTAGGTCTTCAAGTGATGTAAAAATTAACTCTTCTTCTTTCCCGCCGGTTGTTACTACTCCTGTTATAGTAAAATCCGTTGCAGTTAATTCTCCGTCATCTTTCGGTGTATTAATCGTAACCTTATCTCCTGCTGAAAGCCCTATCACCTTTGAAATTTCATTCCCAAGTAAAACTTCTCTTGATTTTTCAGGCCATTTTCCATGAATTAACCAATACGGGCTGTTTTCTCTTGCCTGTTTTAAATCGGTTCCTGCAATCATATATGGCTGTTCATTTATCTTTGCATTTTGATATATATATGGTGCAATTCCCACCAATTTATTTGCAGGAATTATCCTTCTAATTTCCTCAAGCTGCTCATTAGTAATTTTTTTATCTGAGTCAGTCGGAATTACAATCATATTTGCTCCGTAGGATCGAAACTCTTTTCCCATTTGCCTTGGAATATCATAATATATTGTAACAAGTCCTGATAAAATTGTAGCTCCCATCGCGATAGCAAGAAGTGCCGTAAACATTCTCGAACGTCTTCTGGCAAGTGAACCAAGCACCATTCTCCAATACATAGTCCTTTTTTTCATAGCTTCTCCCTCCTATCTTCCATGCAATACTTCTGTGGGATTTAATTTTAAAAGATACTTAATAGATGGAATACTACCTAAAATCGTAATTAATAAAATTAATATTACTACTATAGGAATAACCATAGGCGCAGGTGCAATGGCAGAGCCGAAAACCTTATATCCTATTATCTGAGTAAGTCCCAATCCAACAAAATATCCCGCAATTCCTCCCGCAATTCCTGTGAGTATTATTTCCGTCAGTATAGTTCCTATAATTTTCCCATTACTTGCACCAACTGCTTTTTGAAGTCCTATTTCAGCACTTCTCTCCATAACTCCCGCTGTAACAAGGTTTGAAATACCAAGTGCAGATCCTATAAGACTAAGTACTGTTATAAGAACCATTAAAAGTGTAGTCTTATTTAAAATATCTCCTTCAGATTCAGCGACCTGTCTAATAGGTTTTGCTACCGAATCTGTCATTACCTCTTGAATTTGGTAGCATATCGCACTTACATAAGCAGTACAATACCAAACCTCCCACTCTTTAATAGTAAGGCTTAGAGGATTTTTTGCCGCTTTTCTCGCTAAGTCATTATCCGGTGTAGTAAGAGCGCTTACCTCAATTCTATTTACAACATTTTTCTTATTTGCAAAATCCTGAGCAACTTTTAGCGGCACAAATATATATTGATCTTCATCACTACCTGAATTAAAAATTCCCTTGACTTTCAATTTTCTGGTCATATTATCAGTTTTTATTTCAAGTTCATCTCCAAGATTAAATGCATTTCTTGTAGCAAATACTGTTCCGAGCATAACGCTGTCCTCGTCAGAATCACTTAACCACTCACCTTGAACTTCCCACCAATTTTTTAATCTTATCATTCCGGTATCAATCTGTTCTCCTGTAGGAAGATCCATATGATTGTCAAACCATGTACCAACCATTTTTGTATCAATAACTTCATTATTTACATCAACCCATACATTGAAATATGGTGTATAATCTACGATGTTATATGCCCAAAATATAGTTTTTATATTTCCAAGTTCATCTTCTTTTAAATATTTTTGAACTGTACTCTTCTTTTCTTCCATACCATATATATCGTCTAATAGGGATGCTTCCTTCGGAAGTACATTTATGTTTGCTCCATAGGCCTTTAATTCTCTGTTTACTTTATCACCAACACCAAGCATTGTGTTTAGCATAGAAGTAGAAAGACTTGCTCCAAGTGCAATAGTAAATGCAATCATGAGCATTTTTCCCTTTTGACGAAAGAGTGCACCTCTTATCATTCTCCAAAACATAGCTTTGCCTCCCCACTATTTAAATACATACGACATAGCATCTAAATCTTTAGTCTGTATCTTTATCTTTTTGTCATGAACAACATAAGGAAACGGTATTGGATTACAGCCACCCTTAAATCCGATAGTTCCCCTATTCATAACTACATCACAAAGCTTGCAGACAACATCATTATTTCTCTCAAAATATCCCGACGGTCCGCAAATTTCACATGCATCTAAAACTACCCCATAGGAATTTTGTGCTTTTTTTATTAAGAAAAACCTGACATCTACACCGTCAACAGAGTGATATATATATCTGTGCAAATGATTATCCTCTAAAATTTCAAGCGGAACAACTATAAGCCCTTCCTCCATTTGATATTCTTCAGGCTTTGAAAGAGCTACTTCTCTTCCGGCATAATTTTTTATAACTGTAAGTGATAAAATATTTATTACAATTAATATTAGGAAAAATTGTGCCCAGTGTCTACAATTTCTCATTCTAAACTTTATTTTTCTAAGTTCCGCATTATTTCTATACGATTCTTTAATCTTTATGTTGCCTTTCCATAATGTCAATGGAACTAAAACAAGAAACATCATCATAGCAAATGTTATATAACTCTCATGGTTTATAATTGCAGCAATCATTTTAAATATCCAAGCTCTTCTCGGTATCAATCCCAATGAATACAATCGTTGAACAATTATTATGACTTGATTTATTCCTCTTATAATCAAAGTTACCAATACAATTCTTTCAAGTTGTTTGCTTTCCAATCTGATTCCTGTACTATATAATGCAACTGCCGATAAAATCATCATTGTGATTCCGAATACATATCCTATAACACGAAATAACACCATTGTACTTACTGCACTTTCACCATAATATACAAAATTATTCATTTGAACAAATACAGGCGGTAAATAATAGAAAAATGAGCTTATTATATAGAGCATCAATAAAATAGTATATATTTTTTCATAGAGCTTGCCTATTTTTTTTCTGAACGACTTTTCAAAAATTATAAATATTAAAATAAAAATAAGTGAAATAACAACCGGAACCATACTCCAAAAGCTAAGAGATGTTCGATTTAATAAATTTGGAATAGAACGCAGTACTGCTGATATTATAGCTGCAATAAATCCAAGCACTACACTTATTCCCACTACCCATTTTTTAGTTTCTCTTCTGTCAGTTCTATAATATGCAAGTAATATTGATAATGTTAATGAAAAAGCTATACCGGCTTCCATAACTTTAATAAATATCTTTAAAATAGGATCACCCCCTACAATGTCATAAAGGATCGAAAAAACTTCCGATCCTCTATTTCAAATTCGTATTTAACCTTTTAAAACCAAGGCAAAAGTTTTACCATTGTGGTCCTGCCCACTCAAAGTCAGGCCATTCTACAACTATCGGTTCTGTCCAGAATCTTCCTGTAACACCTGTTTCCTTATCTACGTGTAATAAGTAATCATTTCCCGGAGCAGAGATTACAAATTTAACATTATATTTTCCTAAACCTTCTTCAAATTTAATGTTTGCTCCATAGTGAGGACCATCTGATGCGTTCATAGGCATAAATGCAACCTCTTGAACCTTATCAGATCCTTCTTTTTGAATCAATGCTTTAACTTTTAGCCAAGGAACGAAATCTCCTGCTCCATATCCAAGAGTTGCTCCTTCTGCAGAAGCACTTATATCTGCTTCAATATGGCAGTCAGATTCTTCTTTTGATAAACTGTTTCCTGCCGGTTCCATATCTACAGGTTGAAAATAAACACCTGCTACAACAAGTGGACCATGTTCTTGTTCATCACCAATTGGAAATTCATCAAATCCTGCATCTTCTCCAGGTGCTGCCGACTCTTCAGCCTTGTTTGTATTTTTTTCTACATTTTCTTCCATCTTGTTTTTTGGTTCATTTGTAGTCGAACTATTGTCCTTCTTACCACAAGCTGTCGCTCCGAATACAAGTATTAAAGCTACAGCTAAAGCCATTATTGAGTTCTTTCTTTTTAACATAAATAATCCTCCTTTAAGATTGTTTATTCTGAGCAGCTTCAAGCTCAGCCCTCTTCTTCCTGTTATTTTTATTTTGATATATAACAGAAATTATAGTTACTACTAATAAAATTATTTGTGGAACCAAAGTTTCTACACGATCATAAACGCCAAGAAGTTCAATTGTAAATCCGTTCATTGCAGTTATTATAGTTCTTCCTATAACTCCAGCCTCTTGAAGTTCAAAAACTCCCTTCCCAATAAACGAAATACACAGTATGAACATAAGCCAACTTGTAGCTGTGAAGAAAGGTTTTAACGGAAGCCTTACGCTAAGCTTTGCAATCGCATAATATACTACAGCTAAAACTGCTATTGCCACTGCAAGTCCGCCCCACATATATGACGGGTTATTGGAAATATTGGAACGCATACCTTGGAAGAATAAAATTAACTCCGCCCCTTCTCTTGCTACTGCTAAAAATGCAGTGAAAGCTAAAGTAATCATATTTCCCTTAGTAATCGACTGTTCTACCTTAGTTTTTATATATTGATTCCAAACTTCAACTTCTGATTTTGAAAGCATCCAATTACTAACATAGAACAACACGATAACTGCTACAAACATAGCAATACCTTCAAATACTTCTTGTCCGACACCCGAAGTACTTTCCCCAAGTTTATCTGCGATTACATTAAACATAACAGCTAAAATTACACTAAATATAATTCCTAAAACTGCTCCCATGTAAACACTTTTCAAATAATTTTTATTATTAGTCTTTACTAAATATGCAGCTATTGCCGCAACAACTAAGATAGCCTCAAGTCCTTCTCTGAGAGTAAGACCTAAAACCGAAATAAATGTATTGAACCCTGCAATGGTTTCAGAGCCGGTATCACTTTCGGAACCGGTAGTTCCGTCAAGTTCATGAGCATCCTCATGAAGCATTGTAATTAAAGTATCAATTTCTTCTTTTACTTCGTCTAATGAAGAACCTCCTTTAATAGACTTTTTTGCCAAATAAAATTGATGCTCCACATCAGAACCTCTTTTACCGGAAATCCTCGACATTACAGTTTTTTCAAAACCTATTTTTTCATAAAATTTAAAATATGCAATATTAATAGAATCTATCGCATCCTTTGCTGCCGTATCTCCGCCTTTTTCATAAATATCAACTGCATTATTAAGATGTTCACTCATTGCATCTGCAACCTGAACCCAGTTTTCATACTTTGTCTCTGCATTTACATCCGTAATACTTCCAAACATAAAAACCATAATCAATAAAAAGCAGACTACATTAATTTTCAAAAGATTTTTTTTCATTTTAATTCCTCTTTTCACACACCGGCTATCTTTCAGACAATTTACCGTCATTCATCACAAGAACTCTATTTCCATACTTAAGTATATCTATTTCATGAGTAACAATTATAAGAGATATTGATTCCTTATTTATCTCGGAAAACAAATTCATTATCTCCTTTGTAGTGTCAAAATCCAAATCAGATGTAGGTTCATCTGCTATTATCACTTTAGGACTATTCATAAGAGCTCTTGCAAGTAACACTCTCTTTATTTCTCCGCCGGATAATTTATTTGGAAATTCATCCTTTAAACTTAAAATTCCCATCCAGTCTAAAAGCATTGATGCTCTTTCAATACCGTCCCCATCTCTTTTAAACAGATAATGTGGCATTCTGACATTATCAAGCACAGTAAGATTCGGAAGCGTACCCAATGATTGAGGAACATATCCTATAAACGAATTTCTATACAAACTTCTTTGTTCATCATCCATCGACTCTAAATTTTTTCCTTCAACTAAGACTTTTCCTGAAGTTGGATTTAAAATTCCCGACAATAAATTTAAAAATGTCGTCTTTCCGCTTCCCGAACGACCTATTATATGAACCATTTCATTCTTATTCAAAGTAAAATTAATTCCATCTACCACACGAAACTTTCTTCCTCCACGAGAAAACTCTTTAGAAAGACTTTTAGTTTCTAATAAAAACATATACTTCTCCCTAACTGTATCAAAACAAAACTCACACTGGCTAAAAGATTTAAAAAGATACCTTACATCCTATTCAATCTTAAATCACCACTATGAGTTAGCCTTATCTTTCTTAAATAAATAAATAATATTAAGTAATATATAAATACCGCTTAATAGACAAACCATAGGTTTCGTGTGTGTATTACAATGCATAGTGGGCATCTGACAACAACCTATAATTTTTAAGGGCATTAACAAAGCAAGAACACCTAAGATAATATTTGAATGTATCATTCCCAATGAAATGCGCTCATCTTTTACAAATAAAAAAATTACGGCGCATATAACAATAGCTATACCTAATGCTATTACAGCATTGCCCATCCAATGGCATTTCATAAAATGACCATCTTCTTTAGGTGGACAAACAGTAGCTAAAAATGTAGGTGTAAGCGCCAACAACACTCCCAGAACAATGAATAAAAATCCGAATACTTGTTTTTTCTTCATTTTTCTTATCTCCTTTTTTAATTAGCCTGAATAAACATCAAGCTCATCTGAATTATACCAAACTGTAATCTCAATTTATTTCCCTATATTTTGATTATTTACTATAATTTGAAAATTATTATCATAATAATCTAAAAAAAATAGGTGCCTATCGGATATTCCCTAATAGGCACCTATTTTTAAGTTTTATTTTTTCGGTTTGCAGCTATTATTACATGATTTACAGCCGCAATCACAACCCTTTGAATTTTTAATGTGCTTTATAGCAAGTACTATAACAATTAAAACAATTATCAGTGCTATTATAGTAGGTTTATTCATATTATACTCTATGCCTCCTCAACACTTCTTCTGACTTCAGTTTTTTTACTTTCATATTTATTAGGTCTAAATAATAGATAAAGATATATCACCAATATTATTGATGCAACTGCTGTCCAAGCCGTAAACGGTTCTCCTTCAATTACTCTTCCGAATTGATAAATCATAAGAGCTATTGTATATGAGAATAACATTTGATATCCTATTGCAAATCCAAACCACTTATTATCTCCCATTTCTTCTTTAATTGCTCCCATAGCTGCAAAACAAGGAAGTGTCAATTGATTGAAAAACATAAATGATAATATGGAAACTGTTGTAAAGTTTGCATTGATTACCCCAAGAAGTCCCGGATCATCTGCAGCTACCTCTCCAAGCCCCGCAACAACACCATAAGTTCCAACTACTACCTCTTTAGCAACAAGTCCAAGAATTGTTGCTACAGTTGCCATCCAATTTCCAAATCCAAGCGGAGCAAATATCCACTGTAATTTCTTTCCTATAAATGAAAGAATTGAATCAGTTGATGAATCGGCAAATTCTCTAAATTCAAAATTAACAGAAATATTTTTCAAAAACCAAATAACTACTGTACAAAGTAAAATTATAGTTCCCGCTTTAATTATAAAAGCTTTGCATCTGTTTAAAGTAGCCTTAGTTATATTCCTTATACTCGGCATGTGATATTCAGGAAGCTCCATTACAAACGGTGCAGGATCTCCATGAAATTTATTTGTCTTTTTTAATATAAGACCTGAAATAATTACTGCAACAATTCCTCCAAAATACCAAATAGGTCCATACCAAGCATGACCTCCCAATACGGCGGCAAACATTGCTATAATTTCTGTTTTAGCTCCGCACGGCATAAATGATGCAACTGTAATAGTCATCCTTCTGTCATTATCATTTTCAATAGTTCTTGTTCCCATAATCCCCGGAACAGAACATCCTGTTCCCATTAAAATAGGTATAAAGCTCTTTCCGCTAAGACCGAACTTTCTAAAAATTCTATCAAGAATAAATGCAATTCTTGCCATATATCCAACATCTTCAAGAATTGAAATTAATAAAAACAAAGTTGCAATTATAGGTAAAAATCCAAGTACGCCGCCTACACCGCCTATTATACCTTCTGTTATAAGTGAATTTAACCATTCTGCAACGCCTATTGACTCAAGAGCTGCACTTGCATTTCCGCCAACTATTTCACCAAATAACACTTCATTTGTCCAATCAGTTACAGGTCCTCCTACTATTGTTATAGCAAGATAATATATTCCATACATAATAACGGCAAAAATCGGAAGCGCCAAAAATCTGTTAGTTACAATTTTATCTATCTTATCAGATACTGTAAGACCTTCTCTGCCTTTTTTTACGGTTTGTGATACAATCTCCGTTACAAAATTATATCTCTCATCTGTAATAATTCCCTCTCCATCATCATCCAGTTCAGTCTCTGCCCCGGAAATAATTTTCTCAATTTTTTCCTTTTCAGTATCTGTAATTGAAATTTCAGAAGATATTTTCAAGTCTCTTTCAAACAATTTAATAGCAATCCATCTTTTAGCCGGATTGTTTCTTATAGAATTTACTGAATTTTCAATCTCTGAAATATATCCTTCAACATTTTCAGAAAATGCCTTTATTTCACTTACATTATTCCTGTTTTCAACTTCATCTGTTGCAACCTTAATTAAATAATCCAAGTTGAAATTTTTAAGTGCAGAAATTTCAACAACTTTACAGTTTAAAAGCTTTTCAAGTTTTTCAGTATCTATGATGTCATTATTTTTCTTCACAACGTCCATCATATTTAATGCCAATATGATAGGTATTCCAAGTTCTGATAACTGAGTTGCCAAATACAAATTTCTCTCAATATTTGATGCATCTATTACATCTATAATTACATCCGGATGTTCATTTAATAAATAATCTCTTGAAACAACCTCTTCAAGAGTATATGGTGATAAAGAATAAATTCCCGGTAAATCTGTAAATTTTATATCTCGATTTTTTTTATACTCCCCGGTCTTTTTTTCCACAGTTACTCCCGGCCAGTTACCTACATATTGATGCGAACCGGTTAAGGCATTAAACAATGTAGTTTTACCACTGTTCGGATTTCCTGCTAATGCTATTGTAATAGTCATAATATCCCCCTCTACTTAACGACTTTTTCTATTTCAATAAATTCTGCATCAACTCTTCTAATGCTTAATTCATAATTTCTTAAATTTATCTGAATTGGATCTCCCAACGGAGCTACTTTTCTGATATATATTTCCGTTCCCTTAGTTATTCCCATATCCATAATTCTTCTCTTCAACGGACCTGCTCCATTTATTTTGATAATTTTATAATAACTTCCAACTACAGCATCCTTAAGTGTCATAATATCACTCCTTTATTTCTTCAACCATAATAGCCATTGCAATATCATTTCCAATTGCAACTCTTGAATCTTTAAGCTTAACAATTAAATTTCCGTTTGTTTCACTAACAACAGAAATTTTAGCTCCTTCTACAAAACCTAAATTAATCAAATGTCTTTCATAATTCAATCTCTTTATTTTCTTCTCACGAATTTTTACAATTTTAAAATCTATATTTTTAGGAACCATTAGAAGGTTAAGCATTATACCACCCCCACAATGATATGTATTATCATATCTGACGTTAAAAAAAACAATTTTAAAAATTGTTTTGCTAAATTGATATTAATAATTAACTTCAAAAGTATTATAACATATTTTTTTATAAAATTTAACAGTAAATTTAAAAAATATTATCAAATATAACTTATATTTTTTGATATATAATAAATGCACTTTTTATTAAAAAAACGCAAAAAAATATGCCCTATCAGGCATAATATGTAACCATGAACCCATCATCGAAATTAAACTACACACGGTACCCAAGCAGTTAACTCAAATAAGGCACCCCTGCGGCACACATAAAATCTTGCTTAGTGCTGCTTCCGTCAAGACCTGACACGGTTCACAAGCATACGTTGCGCAGGACCCTATTATCAACGCCACACACTTGGGGCAGGCTGCACAATTTAAGTCCTCCGATGGGAATTCAATCCTGCTGTAGCGATTGCAGGTTACAGGGCATCGCTAATTCCCCATCTATCATGGTTTATGGCGGAAAGAGGGGGATTCGAACCCCCGATACGCTATTAACGTATACCCGCTTTCCAGGCGAGCGCCTTAAGCCAACTCGACCATCTTTCCACACTTAGATAATAATTTTAACCTTTTTATTATTCTTTGTCAAGATTTACAAAATTACATAATATATTGCTGAGACTGAAATGATATATAAGTTTTAATTGTTTACCGTTAATATAATATGTGATAGTATTCTAAATATGAGGTGATACAATGAATACTAAAGATAATATTTTAAAAATCCTCGAAGAAAATAGAGATAAATATATGTCAGGTGAAGTATTGGCAAAAGAACTGTCTCTATCAAGGACTTCAATTTGGAAAGCTGTAAAATCATTAAAAGAACAGGGCTATGAAATTAAAAGCTCAACAAATAAAGGATATAAAATTGATGAACGATGTGATAAATTATCCTCTTTCGGAATAAAAAATTATTTAATACCGCAACTTAAGGACATTGATATATATTGTTATGAGACAATAGATTCCACGAATACTCAAGCCAAAAGACTTCTGTATTCTAAGGATCTTGAAAACTTTACGGTTTTAATTTCAGATGAGCAGACAAAAGGAAGAGGGCGAAAAGGAAGAAGCTTCTCTTCTCCTAAGGGAAGCGGAATTTACATGACAATAATTCTGTTTCCAAAAGATAACTTCAAAATAAATTCATTTGATTTAATAACAGTACGCGCAGCAAATGCAGTTGTAAATGCAATAAAATCCAAAACTGATAAGGAACCTAAAATAAAATGGGTAAATGATATCTTCCTAAACCATAAAAAAATATGTGGAATACTTTCAGAAGCAGATTATGATTTTGAATCAAAACAGATTAAATCAATAATAATCGGAATAGGACTTAACTTTTCAACAGACTTAAGTGCTTTTTCTAAAGAGCTTCGTCCAATTGTAGGATCACTTCTCCCAAAAGACTTGCTTAGAAATGAATTTATAGGCGAAATACTCAATGAATTTTACAAAGCATGCTATGAGCAACAAAGAGAAGAAATTTTAAAAATCTATAAGGACAATTCATTACTTCTCGGAAGAAGTGTAAGTTTTGAAAAAGATTCAAAAAAATATGAAGCAACGGCTATTGATATAAATGAAAACGGCAATCTCATAGTTGAACTTGAAGACGGCTCCATAATTAGTTTATCAAGTGGTGAAGTTTCAGTTAAGGGTCAATTTTAACTTTACATTTTTAAAAATTTATATTAAAATGGTTTAAACCCTTGGGAATAGATTATTATTAACTGTGGAAATTATATTTGTTGATAATTTTCTATTACAACTCCTGCAATGCAGGAGTTTTTTATTGCAAGTAAAAAAGACACCCCGTCGGTGTCTTTTTATGTATAGCTGGGAAGAAAAAAGATGATTGAAGAATATCCACTGTTCGTGGAAATATTCACAATGTAATAATATCATATCAAAAAAACATTTGCAAGCCTTTTTCACGAATTAATTGAAAATTTTTATCTATACCTTATTTACATTGAAATTTGGGATAAAACTTTCGGTTGCAGATTCACCATCTTGTATGAAAGCATTTTCAATTCCAAGTTCTATACAAAAATCGACAAGTTCATTATATTCTCTTTCATCAACCCTTTTATTTAAATTATCATACTTGAGCTTTCTGACAGGAGTATATTGACTCATAATACTAAAAATTATATCATCGGAGTATTTATCATATAAATATTTGACAACTTTCTTACTATCTTCTATATGTTCAGGTAAAAGAAGATGTCTTATGACGAGTCCTCTTTTTAAGAGTTCTCCATCATACTCAAATCTGCCAACCTGATTAAACATCTGCTCAATAGCATTACTTGCAATCTCAAAATAATCAGCAGCTTTTGAATACTTCTCAGAAAGTTTTTTATCAAAATATTTTAAATCTGCAAGATAAATATCAATCTTTCCGCTAAGCAACTTTAAACTTTCAACTTTTTCGTAAGATGACGTATTATAAACTATCGGAATATTAAGTCCTCTCATTTCAGCAATATCTATTGCATCGGCAATATTTAATATATAGTGCGATGGAGTTACAAGATTAATATTATGTGCCCCCTTATTTTGAAGCTTTAAAAAAATATCTGCAAGTTCACTTTCATCAATACACTTTCCAAAATTTTCTATTGCAATTTTATAATTTTGACAATATACACATCTTAGATTACAGCCTGTAAAAAATATAGTTCCTGAGCCATTTTTCCCTGTTATGGGAGGTTCTTCCCACATATGAAGACTCGTATGCGAAACATATAAATTCGCAGGCATCTTACAAAACCCGGTTTTATTATATCTATTCACGCCACAATTTCTTGGACAAATTTTACAATTTTCATATTCTATATACCTTTTCATAATAATATTATACCTTAAAATCATAAACTTAATTAGACAAAAATTTTATATATGATAAAATACTTTATTATAACTTACGAGGTGATTATATGTTAAAAGACACTATTTTAGAAAGAAGAAGCATAAGAAAATATAAAGACGAAAAAGTTGATAGAGAAACACTTGAAGAAATATTAATGTACTCTCTGATGGGTCCTTCTTATGCAAACTCACATCCTGTTCAATTTCTGATTATTGAAGATAAGGAAAGCCTTAAAAAATTATCTGAAATTGAAACATTCGGAACAAGATATATCGCAGAAGTTCCTCAAGTAATTTTAATACTTGTAGATAGAGAATTGGCTCCTACATGGATTGAAGAAGGAAGTGTAGTAGCAAGTTATCTTCAACTTTTAGCACAGGAAAACGGACTTAACACATGTTGGGTTGACTTAAAAGAAGGAAAAACGTCAAAAGGGGACGAAATTCAAGCTTTTCTTAGAGAATTATTTGACATACCTAAAAAATTCAGTTCATTATGTATGATACCAATCGGATATGGAAATGAAAAAGTTAAAAAAAGAGAAAAATTTGATATAGCAACAAAAATTCACAATGAAAAATTTTAACCTTCGGTTTCTCACCGAAGGTTTTTTATCTTGTGCTTATTATTGTAATATACAAATTTAAATTTACAATCTACCTGTTAAGTTCTGTTCCGCCCCATTCTACAACTGTGAATCCATTTCTTTTAAAGGATTTAATAACAGGCTCTTCAATTTCAATCTTCTTATCAAGAGGCATATATGTCATAAATACTCTAATAATGCTGTCCGGATTTGGAACTATTTCAAGTTTTGCATTATCAGTATAAGCTTTCTCTTGGAAATTTATCAAATTGTAATTATTTATCTCCATTTTAGGTAACCAATATACAATAAATTCATTATATTCTTTAGGGGTCAAACCCATTTTTCCCAGAATATTCTGTAAAAATTGAGCTGTCTCTTCCCCTTTGACGACAAATCCCCTTTCCATGCCATATTTCACATCTTGTATTCCTTCCCAAAACAGATATGAATACTCACGACCATCAGAATGATTTATCAATTTACCATCCGGATATGCCGTTACATTCCACCCATTTTCATATTTAGGATATGTAGATGTCAATTTTCCATTGTAATCCAATCTTACAGTTACATCAATTTTTTCTTTAGGATATAAATAAATTACAGGTTTATAGGCGACTACATCTTTTTCGCCGGTATCTCTATTGATAAATGAAAAAATAATTATACCTATAATAACTAATACAATTATAAAAAAAATATTTATCTTTTTCATATTTACCTACCTATATTCTTATTCATGGGAACTAAAAGCCCCGACCTTTTAAAACCAAGCCTTCCGTAAAATCTTTGATGTCTGTCATCTTCAGTAGTTAAAAGACTGATTTTTGAAGCTCCTCGTTCTTTTGCAATTCTTTCAATTTCAATCATCAATTTATTTCCCAATCCGTTATTTTGATATTCATTAAAAATCATAATCTCTTCCAAATAAAATAATAAGATATCATCAAATTGTTTAAAATATCCCATGGAAAATCCTTTTAACAAATCATCTTCAAATATACCTACAAAAAGTGAATCTGTAGTATCTAAGATTTGACTTATTCTCTTCCTTGCCGTTTCATCAGTCCATGAATCTCCTCTTGAATTTTGAAATAAAATATAATTTTTGATTAAAATATCTAAATCATCTTTACATAAAATTTTAAACATAGCTCCTCCTTTCTGTTTAGATTTCACCCTTGTGTCAAGTACCTGATACATGTTTTTTCAATTTTCATCCAATAATATCCGCCTGTTATGTTACTATTATTTTCAAAAATTCATCCATCAAATTTCCAAACAATCTCAATCTTATTCTTGTCATAACCATATATCTTTTCTATGATTTCATTGATTCATTCTAAAAAAAGCTATTCATTCTATACTTCCAAATAATTTAATATATAAATACTATGAATTTAGCTAAGATTAAAGATGCTACCCATAAAACAGGAATAAAGATAATTCTCTTTTTAATTACATCTATAACTCCAGGTATATATTCACTATCCTTTATACCTTTGATTTTTAAACTCTTGCTATTACTGGTCCATAAAATATCCATAACTAATCCATCATAGATATTCCAAGATTGAAGAAAAATATTTAATTGAATAAATGCTTGTTTAAAATCATTGATTCCATTCCATGAGCCAACAATTAATATCAAACTTCCAAACATTAAAACAATAAATAAAGAATAAAATATAATCTTATTTCTTTTAATTGTTTTATAATCTGTATAACCAAATTCAACAACCTTATCTATAACGGATTTAGGATAAAAATATACAATATTAATCGCATTACCTCTAAATGATAAAGCCACTAATAATGTGAATAATAAGCAATATAAAACTACTTGTAGAAATAAGATATCCATTTTAAATATAGCCTCCTCCTTTAACACTTTATATTACAAATGATTATACTATATGCATAAATTTTTAGCAAAAATTAAAAGTTAATACTAAAATATAAATTAAAATACAGACAAATATTACTTGTCTGTATTTTAAAATTTTTAATAATTATCTTTAATTTTCTTTAAAATGCTTCCTTAGAATTAAATACCCGATATAAACTCCTATAAATGCAAGTACAAATACGAGTACTGTAGATATAATTCCCCAAATACCTGCCGTATATTTTATCTGCTCATTCATCGATTCAAGTGTTTGTCCTCTTTTAATCCAAGTTTCTTTATAACTTTCTACAAAGAAAATCGATGGAATTATTGCTCCCCACGCTTGCCCCACATGCATAATACCCGATGCCGTTGCAACTTTAAATACACTTACATCTCTTGATTTTGATGCTATAAAATCTGCGATTACCGCCATAGATACGGATGAAATCAACCAAGGTATGTATCCACCGCCCATAAGTGCAAAATTCGCCATAACTAATAAAGTCATTAAACTATATTGCCACATTTTTCCAATTTTTCTTGACATGAAATAAATTACAATACCTGAAAATAAGGAACATATACCCGGACTTATTGCATGTCCTAAAGCACCAAGAGGTGTAATAATCACCATTGTTGCCATATATATAATCATATAAACCGCTGTTAATAAGGCAATTAATAAAACATCTTTTATCTTTAATTTTTTATTCATAATACTCCTCCATTTGTTTATAAATATTATTTAATCTTTCAACATTTTCGTGTTCTAAATAAAAATCTTCTTCTATTTTTTTATCTTTTAAATAAACTACTCTATCCGCACTCTTTCTTATAAATTCATAATCATGGGATATTATAATTAATGTTCGATTTTGCTTTAATTTTTCAATCAACTTAATAACTCTATTCATAGAATTTTTATCAAGCCCGCTCGTCGGTTCATCTAAGATGATAACATCATTTTTACTTACAAGGCTTATTGCCATCTGCAACCTCTGTTTCTGTCCTCCGCTTAAAGACTGAGGATGTTTTTCAGCTACATCATATAGATTTAATAATCTTAATATTTCCATATTTTCTGCTTCATTTTTACTTGTTATTTCAAGTTCCTTTAAACAAGTTGCCCCAAAAAGTTGAAAATCCGCATCTTGCATTATATATAATGCTCTATTTTCAATTTCTATTTTACCTCTATCCGCCTTTTCTATTTTAGAAATCAATTTTGCAAGTGTAGTCTTTCCCGCTCCATTGGTCCCCACAATTACAGTCGTTTCATTTTTATTAAAAGAAACATTAATGTTTTCTAAAATATTTTTATAATAAACATCCTGAAGTTTTACAGTTTCAATTTCTGATTTAACAATTTTTCTCTCTTTATATTTATGAGTAAATAAATCAAAAACTCTTTTGCCATAAGCACAATTAAAAAATTCCTCTTCCGAACCAAATTCTATTACAGTTTTATCTTCAATTAAAAGAACCTTGTCTATTATTCCCCTCAAATAAAAACATCTATGATCTGCAACTACCACTGTCTTTCCACTTTCTCTAAGTTCCTCTATTTGCCTTTTAAGTCTCATTGCATTCCCATAATCAAGATTTGCCGACGGTTCATCAAATATAATTACATTCGGGTTCATAATAAGAACTGTAAGTAATGCTAAAAATTGTCTTTCACCTGAGGATATACTGAATATATCTCTATCAAGCAATTTCTCAATTTTAAATTCATCTACTATCCGGATAAGCCTTTCTTTCATTTCTTCATAACTTTTCCCATAGTTCTCCATAGCAAAAACTAATTCGGATGTAGTATTTGTTGTAAAAAATTGACTTCTCGGATTCTGAAATACATTTCCTAAAATCAAACTCCGTTCATATATCTTTAAATTTTCCGCTTTATTTATATATACTTTCCCGTTTAAATCTCCTTCGATAACTTCAGGAATAATACCATTTATTATATTTAGTAAAGTCGATTTCCCTGAACCGCTATCTCCGGCTATGAATATAACCTTTCCCTTATCCACAGTGCAATTTATTCCATCTATAGCATTGACTTTATCTTCCGAATATTTAAAACTTAAATTTTTTAATTCTATTACATTTTCAATCATATTACTTCACCTATAATTAATACATATCCCATAATCAATATAAAAAAAATTAAAAAATCTAAAAATTTAAATCTCCTATCAAAAAAACCTGTTCTCTTATTAGGAGCACTAATTCCTCTGGTAAGTCCGGCTGATGTCAATTCACCACTTAAACTTAAACATCTGAAAAGTTGCGGTACAATTAAATATTCAAAAGTTCTTATCGGTCTTCTTATGGAAAAATCCACACCTCTTATACTCATAGCCTCTTTTATTGTCTTAAATTCTCTTCTAAATGTCGGAATGTATCTTATCGTAACAGTAAGCCCGATTATAAATATTTTAGGAAGCTTTAATTTTTGTAAACTTGATAATATCTCCGATGAATTATATTGTGTTATTAATAAGTATGCAAAAACAATACAGGGCACAAATAAAGTAGTCATTCTAAAAAAAGATATTATAACTTCACTATTAAAATAATTTAAACTAACAACATATAAACCGAAAAATACAGTTAAATAAAGGATTGCCTTTATAGCTTTGCTGTATAATCCTGTAAAAAACAAAATAAATAAGGCAACAGCTAAATCTAAAAATATAGCTTTGCTCGTTGGAAAAAGAGTATTTACAACAGGAATAAAAGCATTTATCAAAATAATGCTAAGTGGATTTAACCTTCTGTCCATTATTATATTTCTATTTTTTAAAATAGAGTATTGCAATTTTTATCATCTCCATAATAAGCTGTCTGTTTATTTAACATTCTGATTTTAATTTAAAATATCAAACTCCGAATATAAATTTTTGCTTAAAATTTCCCCTCAGCTTTTTTTACAACATAATTATTATACTATCATAATCAGTCAATATCAATAATGATTATCAATATTTATTATGTTTAATAAAACTTTTATCATCATTCAAGTATATTTTATATTTCGATTCAAAAAGTATTTTTAAATATCCTATGCTGACATCCATTAATTTAACATAAAAAAAAGACCTGCGTTTCAAGCAGATGTCTTTTTTTTAAAATAATAGATTATAAATTATATTAATATTATTTTATTTTTCTGTTTCTTGTAGATTTTGTAATTCTATCAAGAGAGCTGTTATATCATCTTTTTGCTCTCCCCACATAAATTTGTATACACCTTTTTCAAGTGCAGTAAGTTCACTTCCATTATTTTCCGTTATTATTTTTTTTACCCTTGATGTTCCAAACGGAGTTGAGTTCTTATTTTTAGTTTCAGTTATACCGTCAGTCATAAATAAAAGCTTGTCATTTTCACTTAATTTTATACTGTCATCAGCATAAGTTACTCCTTTTAAAAATCTTGTTATAGGAAATCCATTAGCCTCAAGTTCTATTATCTCATCGCCTCTAAATATTATCGGATATGGAAAGTGTCCTGCATTTGAATATGTCAGTTTATTTGTTTTTATATTATATACTCCATAAAAGCATGTAAAGTATAGTTCTATATCAAGTTTAAGGGCGGAAAATCTATTCCATATCTCAGTTAATGTCTTGGACGGATAAAGTAACTTTGAATTCGGTATGTTTCTCATTACAAGTCGTATAAACATTGTCACCATTGATGATGCAAAACCATGTCCTACCGTATCTGCAATATATATACCGACATTGTCATCATTTATCTTTATAATATCAAACATATCTCCACTAAGCATATTTGACGGTCTGTATATATAGTCTATTTTTAAATTTTCAAACATTCCCTTTTCAGGTAAAAGCGCCTGTTGAATTTTTTGTGCATGTGTCATTTCGACTGTCATCATTTCATTCTTTTCAATTATTTCCGAAACAAGCTTTCGTTCCATTGAAATATTTCTAAATACTTCAACTACTCCGAGTATTTCATTATTCATTCCTATTACCGGAGAACATTTTACAGAAAAATATTTATTATCAATCATTTCTTCTCTCTGTATCACTTCCCCCGTTTCAAGTGTTCTCTTTGTTATTCTCGGGTCTAATATAGATTCATTGAGCTTACATACCATATTGTTATTATCATGACCGAGCATTTCTCTCATGGCTTTGTTTGCAAATACAACATCATTATCAGTATTAAGTACACGAACTAAATCAACTATGCCATCTAATATTTTATAGTTCAGTTTATCTTTATTTAAAATTGAATCTTTATATGGTTTGTTCATGATTAATACCTCACTCATACTATCTCTGATTAATCTATTTTGGACGTGGTCCATAATATTGATAGTAGTATGTCTTTATTTTTCCATTGTATAATTTTCTATTTCTATCTGATTTTTTGCCAAAGTTCTTTTCAAATTGTTCATCTGATGATATTGCATACAACGACCAGGTCGGAATTGTCTTATACAATTTACCAAGTTCTTCTTCAAGCTCTTTTACTTCGTCTCCTCCAATTCTAACTCCGTAAGGAGGATTTGTTATAATCACTCCATAATCGTCAGGTAAGTCCAATTCTCTTATATCTTTTACAAAAAATTTTATATCTTCATCAAGTCCTAATATTTCCGCATTGTTCTTTGCAACTTCTATCGCCTTATACGAAATATCTGTTGCAAATATTTGTAACTTTTTATCATAATCTATTTCACTATAACACTTTGCTCTCTCTTCTTTATATATTTTTTCATCCATAAATATAAATTTTTCACTGTCAAAATGTCTTGAAATTCCGGGTGCAATATTTTTTCCGATCATTGCAGCTTCAATCGGTATTGTTCCGCTTCCACAAAACGGATCGCATAAAATTCTATCCTCTTTCCAATAACTCAACATAACCATAGCTGCTGCTATAGTTTCCGATATCGGAGCTTTATATGATACTTCTCTATAACCTCTCTTATGAAGTCCGTCTCCGGATGTATCAAGAGTTATACTTGCAATGTCTTTAAAAACTGAAACCTCTATTTTGTACCTTTCTTCAGATTTTTCAAAACGATATATATCATACTTCGTTTGAAGTTTCTTAATTATCGCCTTTTCAACTATTCTTTGACAATCCGATATTGAATACAGCTTTGACTTTGCACTTCTGCCTTGTACTAAAAAATTTCCCTTTTCCGAAATTATATTTTCCCACGATATTTTATATGTGTTGTCAAAAAGCTCCTCAAATGTATACGCTTCAAATGTACCAAGCTCAATTAATACTCTCTCTGCAGTTCTAAGTCTTAAATTCAGCTTTGCCACATCTGTCAAATTTCCGATAAGGCTTACTCTTCCATCGCTTACTTCAAGATTTTCATATCCCATATTTATAAGCTCTCTTTTCAAAACAGCTTCAAGCCCAAAATTTGCAGTTGCAATTATTTTTATATTATTCATTTTACACCTCAATAAAATTATACCTTAATATTAAAATAAAATCAGTAATAAAAATTAAAAGAAATTGTTAATATTCTAAATATAATTCATTTTTTTCAAATATAAAATAAATAACTATCCGCTTTACAGACAGTTATTTATTTTAATATTTTTAATTAATTAAGTGCAATATACATCATTCCAATTGCAATATTATGGCTACCATCACCACACAATAATGCAAATCTTTTGAAAGTACTTCTTTGTTCACATTTTCTTAGATCTTGTGAAAATTATCATATATCATCACCGTTCGCTTAGATAATATTCTCCAAGTCTATTCAAATATATTTGCCATCATCTGATGTTTCTTCAAAAGCTTCCAAAAGCTCTTAAGATTTATTTAGACATATATTTTTATTTCTTTGATTTGTTTGATATTATTAATCTAATTTCATATCTCCATCTTTTATCCAACCGATAATTCTCAAAATTTTACATATTAAAACAGATATCACTGCCGGGAGTACAAAAGAAATTAAAATCAGCCCCAGCCAATCATTTGTAGTTACTCCTGTTTTTATGCCCGCTTCAATATCCTTCAGCCATCCTGTATATACTCCAAGTTGTCCTACAAAACCGCAAGTTCCCATACCCGACGCCACTGCCGGTCCATTTACTTCAAGCTTAAATATACAAGTTGCTATCGGTCCGGTTATTGCCGATGTTATAATAGGCGGGATCCAAATCTTAGGATTTTTAATTATATTTCCCATTTGCAACATTGATGTTCCTATTCCTTGAGAAACTAATCCTCCTATGTAATTTTCTCTATATGACATAAATGCAAATCCAATCATTTGTGCACAGCATCCCGCAAGTGCCGCTCCTCCGGCAAGACCTGTAAGTCCTAAAGCCGCACAAATTGCAGCAGATGATATTGGAAGTGTAAGCGCTATACCAACCAAAACAGAAACCAGTATTCCCATTAAAAACGGTCTTAAATTTGTAGCCCACATTATTACATTCCCAACTTTCATAGCCGCACTGCCAAGTGCCGGTGCCCACCATGCGGATAATGCAACTCCTATTACTATAGTAACTATAGGTGTAACTAAAATATCCACCTTTGTTTCTTTTGATACCGCCTTTCCGAATTCAGCTGCAATTATCGCAACAAATAAAACTGCCAACGGACCTCCCGCTCCTCCTAAAGCATTTGAAGAAAATCCTACAGTAATAAGTGAAAACAAAACCAACGGAGGGCATTTAAGTGCATAACCTATCGCAACAGCCATAGCAGGACCGCTCATAGCCGAAGCAAGTGATCCGATTGTATAATCTGTTCCGTTTATCGTCGCAACAGTTGTCATAAGCCATGGAATTTTAAACTGCATTCCTATGGTATTTATAATAGTTCCTATAAGTAATGAACAAAATAGCCCTTGTGCCATCGCACCCAAAGCATCAATTCCATATCTCTTTATGGATATTTCAATGTCTTTTCTCTCTAAAAATTGTCTTAATTCTCTCATTATACTTCTCCTCATTAAAAATAGTTAAAATTACGCTCAAAGTTTATTATACTATATATTTTAATTTATATTACTACTTATTTTAATTAATAATTTGAACTAAAATAATTACAATTTGGTATAGTTGAAATTATTTTAGCTGCAGTCATATTTAATAATATGAGAATATTGAAAATACTAATTCAACTGTTTTCAACTATATATATCATTATATAAAAAATTCGGTTGTTATTTGACAACCGAATTTTTTATTCTATTTTCTTTCTTTGATATATTAAATTTTAAATAACTATTCATATCTTAATGCATCAATCGGATTTAATTTTGCAGCTTTATTTGCAGGATAATATCCAAAAAATATCCCTATTACCATAGAAAATCCTACTGCAACTAAAACTGATACGGCTGATGGCAGTGTAGGCGATTTTAATAAAATACTTCCTCCATATCCCAAAGATGTTCCAAATAGAATCCCAATTAAGCCGCCTATTGAGCAAATTATTATACTCTCTATAATGAATTGACCTCTTATATCAGAATTTGTAGCCCCAAGCGCTTTTCTAATTCCAATTTCTCTTGTTCTTTCCGTAACTGATACAAGTAATATATTCATTACTCCTATGCCTCCTACAATAAGAGATATGGCAGCTATTGCTCCTATTGCAAGTTTTATTGTTCCCATAACTTTATTTATCTGTGATATTTGAGATTCAATTGTTTGACAAGTTACCTTATAGTTTTCATTTTCATTATAGTAATTATCATTAAAAAACTTTTCAATCATAGCTGAAGTTTGTGATATGACTTCTCGGCTCTTGGCATTTACATTAATTGTCTGGTAAGATTCAGTTACTGTATTACTTGTTCCAAATTGCCTATTGCCTACTGTCATAGGAATATATACGTTTGTTGTTTCTCCCGAGGTATCTCCTCCAAAAATTCCAAAATCTATAGGTTCATATTTATATACCCCTACTACAAGGTATGTTCGTATTCCGGAATTATTTGTATTTATCTCAATTTCTGACCCAAGTGCATTTTCAACTTTCCCGCCATAAATTTTATTTACAACTTTGTCTGAAATTACAGCAACTTCTTTTTGTTGATTCACATCCTTATCATCAATAAATCTTCCCGACACCATCTTTAAATTGTTTACATCCTTTGCCCCGGCTGTTACTGATTCTATTCTTACATTTGATTTTACTCTACCCGCAAAAACTTTTCCCGATGCTCCCATACCCGAAATACTTATTGACTTTATATAATCCGAATATCTATTTAACATTTCATCAATTTGATATTGTTTAATTTTATCTCTGTCATTTATATCGGGCGTATAATCAAAATTCTGATCTTTTTCTCTCGCAGTAACAGATACACTTATAACCGTATTCCCAAATGAGTCGAAGCCTTTTGATACAGAATTTGACATTGCATGACCTATTGTCCAAATCCCTATTACCGAAGATATACCTATTATTATCCCCAGCATAGTTAAAAAGCTTCGCATTTTATTTAACCTAAGCCCTTCAATAGCTATCTTTATATTTTCAAATATACTCATTTAGACACCTCTATTCTTCCATCAGACATCGTTAAAATCCTTGGAGTTTCATCTGCGAGTTCTCTATTATGAGTTATTAAAATAATTGTCTTTTTTTGAACATCATTTAATTTATGAAATAAATCCATTACTATTCTTCCGGTTTTTGAATCAAGCGCTCCTGTTGGTTCATCAGCAAGAATAATTTCAGGATTATTTGCCATGGCTCTTGCTATCGCAACTCTCTGTTTTTGTCCTCCTGACAATTCATTCGGATTATGATTTGCCCTTGTATCCATTTCAACAAGCCTTAACAGTTCCATAGCTCTTTCTTGTCTTTCAGCTTTGGGTACTTTACCATATAACATGGGTAATTCAACATTACCGAGTGCAGAAAGTCTTGGTATAAGGTTAAAATTTTGAAATACAAATCCTATTTTTTTATTTCTGATTATTGACAGCTCAGTATCAACCGCCTTATTTATGTCAAGTCCTCCAAGTATATATGAGCCCTCTGTGGCCCTGTCTAAAAGACCTATTATATTCATCAAAGTAGACTTACCGCTACCGGATGCTCCTACAATTGATATGAAATCCGAATCAAAAACCTCTATATCAATCCCGTGAAGTATTTCAAGTTCATTGGGCTCGCCAATATAATATCTCTTCACAATACCCTTCATATCTATTATTTTTTGCATATTACACACCTGTTTGCATATCTACTACATTTACATCTACACCTGCACTATAATTATCAGGAGAATTTATAACTCTCATTTTCTCATTTAATTCTTTAGACTCTATAACAGACTCAAAATCATTTCCGGATGAAACGGTTACTTCAATTTCTCTGATTTTAAAAACTCCACTGTCTCCGTCAACGGCTAATATAAATGATTTTTTATTTTTCTCATATATTGCATCAGATGGAACTACAAATACATTTTGTTTTTTCTCCATAACATATTTAACTCTAATACTCATACCGGGTTTTAAATCTGTTACTGATGTATCATCAAACGAAATTTTTGTAGTATATACAACTTCATTTGAATTTTGAGATTGGTCCCTCTTCTTTGATGGAGTAGGATTTATAGATTCAACTTTCCCCTTGAATATTTTGTCTTTACCAAATGCATCACTTGTTATCTCTACATTCATTCCAACCTTTACTCTATTTAAATCAAATTCCTTTATCTGACTTTCCACTATTGTTCTGTCTATTGTCTCAATTTTTGCAACGTAATCTGTCGGCACTTGCCCTTGTATTAAATTCTTTTCTGTAATTGTTCCATCCATTGGTGCCTTTATAACTGTTCTTTCTAAATCTTGATATAAATTTTTAAGTTCAATTGAATTTACAGTAGTATCTCCATTAGCACCCGCTGTTTTTAAGTTGTTTTTCAATGCATTTATCTCATTATCCTGTGCAACTTCAGCAACTTTTACATTTTTTATCGCATTTTCATATGCATGTTTTAAATCATCAGCATTCTTTCTATAAGACTTCAGCATATCTTGTCTTGATTTATCTGAAAGATTTTTTTGTTCTACATTTGATGAAATATTTTTGTTTGCATTTTCAAGCGCAAGCCTTTGTTGTTCAAAGTCTTTTTTCTTTTCATCAATTGTCTTTCTACCTGTTTCTACCTCTGCCTGATATTTTTTAATATCTGATTCAAGCTCAACTATTTTCGCCTTCAAATCTTTTGAAATAGTATTTAATTCAGAAATTTGATTTGTAACATTCTCAAGCTCTTTAATTAAAGAGGAATTGTCTATCATTGAATTTTTAATTTCTGCCTGAATTGAATCAATTAGCTTTTGTTGATTCTCTACACTTAATTGTAAAATATTTATTTCATTTTCATCTTTCGGAACTCTAAGCTTTTCAAATTCTAATCTATTTTTCAGATTAACCATATCCGAATTAGCCTGAGTAAGTCTCGCAGATAACACCGGATCAATTTGAGGTGCCGTACTTTGCGCTTTTAATGTTTCCTGTTTTCTCTGAAGTTCGGCAATTCTTCTGTCATTTTCCGAATCTCTCGCCTTCAAATTTCCAAGCTCTACCGATTTCATATAAGCAAGTCTTCCGCTTTCGTTAAGTGACTGAATTTCTTTATTCAATCTGTCATTAGATTGAGCATAGTTTAATCCTGCACTATTCGCTCCATTTTGTAATGAATCCATTGTGCTCTTATTGGCAACAAGCTGTTCATTATATCCTTCTTCAAGACTTTTTTTATAGTTATTATAAGTTTTTTCCGCAGTAATCCACGCATCATAAGCTGCAGTTACTGCATTATTTGCAGATACAACACTTCCATTAGTACCGTCAGATTTATTTTTTAACGCCTCATCCAACTTATCTTGAGCATTTTTAACTTGAAGTGATGTAGACTTATTTGTTGCTCCTATCATTGCACTCTTAATAGCTATCTGCTGTTTTATAGTTGTATCATCAAGTCTTGCTATCACATCACCTTTTTTTACCTGCATTCCGACTTCAATATTAATTTCTTTTACAGGTAGTGATTTCTCAGCATAAATTTGCGCTGAATCTTCGCTCAATACTTTTCCGGATTCATTTACCGCACTTACAAACTCTTTCTTTTTTAATTCTGTAGTTTCATTCTTTAAAATAGGTTGATAGTTTCCTCCTTTATTTCTAAAAGAAAAAAATCCTATTATTAACAATAAAAAAATTCCCGCGACAATGACGGGTTTTTTACGTCTTTTAAAAAATCCCAAGATTCTTGTCATAATATCCTCCTAAATTTTTCAATATTATAATTAATTATATACCCTTATATTAAAATCTTATACGCAACATTTTTAAATAATAACAAATAAAAGTCTAAGATTTATCTAAGTTCATACTATCTGCATATAAAAATAGAGGTAAGAAATACCTTACCTCTAACATCTCATTAATCTAAATCTTCAAATCTGTACAGCGGACTTCTTTCATATGCAATTTCAGAAATTTGTGGAACGATTCTTTTAAAGTGCTCTGTACTTTGATGAGCTTCAAGGCTCTCTTTACTGTCCCACTCTTCATAAATACACAACCCGTATTTATTGTCAATATCTTTGAAAGCTTTATATACTATACATCCCTTTTCAGCTTGTGATTTTTTTACAAGTTCTTCTATAAGCTTCAAAGCTTTCTTATAATCTTCTTCTTTAAAAATTTTTCTGTTAAATAAAAACATTTTATCTTTCCTTTGCAAGTGATCCCATCGGATCCCATGGTTCAAGCTCAATTGTTTCCGTATCCCACGCCTTTAATATTTCTTCCGATAAATATTTTTTATTTACAACAACTTGATACATATATTGATCAAACCATCTGTCACTCATTACAAGATATCCATCTTTTCCGCTGTCTTTTCCCCAAGAATTTTCAACTCTCCATCTCTTACTTATTCCGTCTTCATCTACTTCAACGCCCATAAATACCATTGCATGAGTCATAAGAGATTCACCGTAATCAAGTTTTTCTTCTTTTGTCATATCAAATTCCACATTAAATAAATCATCCATTTTTATCGTTTCTGTATCAAGAACAGAACCCGATCTGTAGAAAAATTGTCCTACATCGCAACCAAACCATACAGGTTCTCCATCCTTCATTTGGGATATTGCAGCCTTCTTCAATTCTTCAATAGGCAGATTCAAATATTTTACTTTATTTCCCTCAACAACATTTCCAAGATATTTTACCGTAAATGTTCTGTTATACGGCTTATCCTTTGTAGGTGCATTTATAATTGAAATATAGTCATCTAAATTCATCTTTACATATTTATTGAAAAATTCAATCGGCGTTAAGTTTTTCTCACATATATAATTATCATCCTTATCTCTAACTTCAAAATCAAATTCTGTTGGAGGCGTACCAAGACTTATGCAAAGAGCATTATAAATTTCTTCCATGTATTTTTCTACCATGGAATTTAATTCATCCATTCCTTTTTTGCTCTCATGAGCCTTTCTAAGCTTTACAGCATATCCTCTGAGAAGTTTAGTAAGATAATCATCAAGTGCTCTTGTGTTTGATGAATTTGCACTTTCACCCATTACATATTTGGGAACCACACCATACTTCTTCACAAGATTTACAAACATGTCCCACTGTCCTCCGTCCCCAAGAGGATCTCTTAAAATATGAGCAACCAGTCTTGAATGAATATCTTCATCAAGAGTTTTTAATATACTTTCTAAAAAGTAATTACTTTTTTCAAGCTTATCATAAAACAACGGATATGATTGAGAAAGTTCAAATGTCTTTAAATTTAAATCTTTTATTATTCTGTATCTCATCACATTAAGTGCAGAAAACATCCAACATCTTCCGGATTGTTTTTGGTTGGTAATGTCTCCTTGATTTAAATTTACATTAAAACTGTGTCTTTGTTCTTCATACACCATATTTTTTACTGCAGCTTTATCAATTCCATTTTCCATTGCAGCATTTTGTGCAACTCTATTCGCTCTATCAGCACCAAATTTATTTCTAAGTTCATCTAATTTATTAATTTTTAATTCCATATTATCACTCCTTCATAAATATTATATAATAATAAATCAATTAATTTTTTCAAGTTATAACTAATTTTCCATTTATCTAAATTAATATTTTAAAAAAACAAAAATCTCAACTTATTTTCCATAAGTCAAGATTTTATTTAATTATTTAATATTTCTTAATATATTCTTCAACTGCAGGTATTAATGTCTCTAAAAAACTGACTTCTCCAAATGCATTTACCTTTGAAAACACATCTTGAGAACCTCCTGATGTTATAGCCGATATAAAAAGTTCTTCATCACTTTCAATTAAAGTAATACTTAGACTTACTCTATTAGAACCTCTATAGCTGAATCTTTCAAAAATACTCACAGATGCTTTAAATTTTTCATTTTCAAAATAGCTTTGATCTTCTAAACTTGCAGTCAAACTCTTTTTTTCAATTGTATCCTTACATAGTTTTAAAACTTCATCAAAATTTCCTTTAAAACGTCTTTCATATTTTGCCATAATCTTCACCCTTATTACATAATATACTTAAAACACTTTTATCTATTATAATTATTAAATAACAAAAATGTAATTTTCAATATTAAATTTCTAATTTCACATAGATTAATGAACATTTTTTAAATTGTTTTTTCCTCTCAATGTATCTATACCATGTTTTAAGAAAGGTATTATAGCTTCAAAATTTTCTCTTATCGCTTTAGGATTTCCGGGGAAATTTATTATCAAAGTATTTTTTCTAATGCCCGATTCTGCTCTTGACAAATAGCTCATAGGTGTAAATTTAGCTCCATAGCTTCTCATTGCCTCTGAAATTCCCGGCACTCTCCTATCACATAATTCAATTGTAATTTCCGGAGTTATATCTCTATCAGAAAAACCCGTTCCACCGGTAGTTAATATAAGAGCTAAATCATCTTCATCAACCCATTCTTCAATAGTCTCTCTTATATTGATTCTTTCATCCGGTACTATTTTAAAATTTTTAACCTCAAATCCAAGCTTTTCTATCAATTCTATGAGTATAGGTCCCCCTAAATCTTCTCTTTCTCCCCTATACGATCTATCGCTGATAGTTAAAACCCCGACGCTGTATTTATCACTCATAATCACCTTACAGAAGCCCCCCGACAGACATTTTTATAAATTCATCTTTATTTACAGGAGAATTTGAAAATATTTTAGGTAACAGCAAGTCCAAACTTGTCTTTGAAGAATGGATTGAAGCTCCAGGAACTCCAACTATATATGTCTTTTTTAAAACTCCTACTGTCAGCATATTTCCAGGCTGTATCGGAACTCCCTTAAATATTATATCCGAACTGATATTTCTTATAGCTGTCGGTGTAAGGTCATCAGGATCTACACTCATTCCTCCGGATAATATTAAAAGCTCTATGTCTTTACTCAATAATTCTCTCATGGATTCAAGTAGTTTATCAATATCATCCGGAACAAATATTACATCTACGATTTCTCCACCATAAAATTTTAACTTTTCTCTAATCATCGGCTCAAACATATCTTTAATTCTTCCCGAATATATTTCACTGCCTGTAATTATTATTCCCACTCTCTTTTTATAAAATTTCAATACTCGATATATGGGATTATTTTCTTCTGATATTTTTTTAGCCTCTTCAACTAAATCCCTTGTAGTATATAACGGAACAATTCTTCCGCCTATAAGCTTATCTCCTATATCAACAACCGTATTATTAGAAATTGAAGCAAATGTATAATCTTCGATAGAATTCAATTTAAAGGCGGCTTCTTCATTTACTTTAAAAAGTCCTCTTACTTTACTTTTAAATGTAATTTTTCCTTCAGACGGAAGTCCCCACTCAATGTTATCATCAACAATTTTAGGAGCAATTTCTAAAATTGCATCCTCTTCATGCACTTGATTGTCTTCCAATTCTCCGACATATATATGTTCTTTGCCTATGTCTTTCAACTTATCTATATCATCACTTTGAATTATATGATTTCTCTTGAATAAAACTCCCTTAAAACCGTCTTTTCTGATAGATGTTATGTCGTGAATTAAAGGTTTTCCAATCGCATCTTCTGTTCGTACTTTTTCTATCATATCGGTCACCTACCTTTCAATAAAATTAATACTGTCTCCCGGAAAAATTTTTCCCTCTTTTAAAACTATACCAAAAATTCCCTCTCTTGGCATTACACAATCACCTGTGATTTTTCTTATTTCGCATCCTTTATGACATTCTTTTCCAATCTGTGTAACTTCTATTTTTGTATTTCCTATCTCAAGTACCGTACCCACAGAAAGGTTATACAATTCTATACCCTCTGTCAAAATATTTTCAGCAAAATCTCCAGCAGATAAATTGGGAAATTTTAATTTCATTTTATTAAGACTCTCAATTCCCAACAGGCTTATTTGACGATGCCAATTACCCGCATGTGCATCTCCAATAATCCCATGATCCTTCTTTATTTCAATATATGATACCGGAATTTTCTTAGTTCCTTTTTCTTTACTTATAGATACGCTCACAACTCTCATATTACAATACTTCCATATTCTCCACTTTTACCTCCGACTTTTCCCATCAAATAAATATTAGTTAGAATAATATCTTTCTGAACAGCTTTGCACATATCATAAATTGTAAGCATAGCTACTGATACAGTATGTAGTGCTTCCATTTCCACTCCGGTTTCAGAAGTAGTCTTTACTGTCGACTGAACCTCAATTATATTTTTATCCTCATCCAATATAAACTTAATATCTACTCCCGACAAATTTATATTATGACACATCGGAATAATATCCGATGTTTTTTTTGCCGCCATAATTCCTGCAACTTGAGCTACTGCCAATACATCTCCTTTTTCAATAGTCTTATCCTTAATTCTCTTGAAAGTTTCGGCATTCAGCAATACTTGTCCACTTGCTGCAGCTATTCTGACTGTCTTATCTTTTTCGCTTACATCAACCATTTTTGGCATTCCATCTTCATTAAAATGAGTAAATTTTTTCATCTCATCCTCCGATTAAATTCATAGTTCTATTAGTTTCACTTTCTCCTCTAAGTAATTTATGTTGAAACGGCTTTGCAAATACTGCCTCTTTAAACTTTTCTTCTATTTGTTCTTTTGATAAATTACAAATATCAAATTCTTCCTTAGAATGTAAACATGGTTTTAATTTTCCGTCAGATGTCATCCTGATACGATTGCAGTTTTCACAAAAACATGAACTTATAGGACTGATTAGACCAATTTCACCACAATATCCCGGTACTTTATACACAGATGCAACTCCAAAATTTCCAATTTGTTTTAATCCTTTAATTTTATCTAAAACTATGTCGTTTTTTACAAAAACATCTTCTTGCCAATTTTTTGTAACACCCATTCTCATTAATTCAATAAAACGCAATTCTATCGGTAATTCTTTTGTAAGTTCAACTAAATTTGATATTTCATCCACATTAATTCCGCCCATTAATACTGTATTAATTTTTACTTTAAATCCCAATTTTAAAGCTTCATCCAATCCTTCTAAAGTTGATTTTAATTTTCCCCCTCTTGTTATATCGCTAAACTTTTTAGAATCTAATGTATCCAAACTCAAATTTATCCTTTTTACATTAACTTTTTTAAGATCTTTTGCCATATCTTTCAAAAAACTACCATTTGTAGTCAAGCAAATTTCATCAATCCCAATTTTATTTGAAATTTTATGACAGAGGGGCAGAAGTCCTTCCCTTAAAAGAGGCTCTCCGCCTGTAAATCTAATCTTTTTTATACCATTTTGAGCAGACACTTTTATAATCTGCTCAATTTGCTCCATAGGAATAAGATCTACCTTATCAAAAGATTGATTATATGGCATACAATAGATACAACGAAAATTACAAACAGGAGTCAATGAAATTCTAAAATAAGAAATCTCTCTAAAATATTGATCTTTCATCGTTTATTACTCCATATTAAAATTTAATTATCTCAAAAAAATTATATCATCCGATTTAATTTGTATAAATATGTCTTCAAAATTTTTAATTCTTTCCCACTCATTATTTTCAATTTCAATATATAACGGCTTAGCAAAACTTGAAATTTTTGCAATAATCACAACTGAAAATAATTCCACTTGAACTTTATATTCATTTAAGTGAAATATATTTTCCTCTCCCTCAATATTTGCATTTAAAATTTTAAAGCTACTTGAATTTATTCCTACAATTTTATTTTCAAAATTATTCTCTAAAACTGATAAATAAATATCCCAATCAATTGCATATACTCTATCTTTTTCAACATATTTGATCTCAGAATAATTTTTAAATCCTGACAGCATTGCAGCTGAAAGTGTATTCGGCTTTAAAAATAAAGATTTTGTTTCTTGAATCGGTTCTGATTTTCCACAATGTAATACACAAACTTCATCACACATTCTATATACTTCATCTTTATTATGAGAAACTAAAATAGACGGAATATTATATTCCTCTAAAACTTGTTTTACTTCAATTTCAATCTGCCACTTTAAATATTCATCAAGTGCCGAAAAAGGTTCATCTAATAAAATCAGTTTAGGATTATTTACTAAAATTCTACCAAGTGCAACACGTTGTTTTTCTCCTCCGGATAAATTATCCGAAAAACATTTTTTTAATTTTTCTATCTTTAAATCACTTAAAACAGAATTTACCTTTTTAATTTTTTCTTTATAGCTTCCGGTTCTAACTCCGGCTAATATATTTTTTTCTACAGTCATATTGGGAAACAGTGCATAATCTTGAAATAAATATCCTATGTTACGCATCTGGGGCTTAAGATCTATCGAGCTGTCAGAATCAAAAAGTACGGCATCATCCAATGCTATATATCCGCTATCAGGCTTTACTAAGCCTGATAGCATCTTAAGAGTCATACTCTTTCCGCTTCCGGATGCCCCTAAAAGCCCAAGGACAGATTTGTTAAATTCAAAATTAACATCTATATTAAAATCTTTTAATCTTCGTCTTATATCAAGTTTAAGCATTATTAAAAAACTCTCCGTGATTTTTTCTTTTCTAATAAATTTATGGTAATTAAAACTGCAAAAGAAATCATTATATTTATAATTACCCATTTATATGCTATATCATCTCTTCCTATTCTCCACATCTGATAGACTGTTGTTGAAATAGTTGCAGTTTTCCCTGGAGTAAACCCTGAAACCATACTTGTTGCTCCATATTCACCAAGTGCTCTTGCAAAACTGAGTACAACTCCGGCAATAATACCTTGTTTACAATTCGGAAATATTATTTTCCAAAAAATCCAAATGTCATTTTTACCCAGTGTTTGAGCTGCATATTTTAAATTCCAATCAAAAGATTCAAACGCACCTCTTGCTGTTCTATACATTAACGGAAATGTTACAATCACAGTTGCAAATATTGATGAATACCAATTCATAACAAGTCTTACAGAAAATGTTTCAAGAAACCACATTCCTATTACAGTATTCGGTCCCAATAACTTAAGCAGAAAAAATCCGATTACTGTTGGCGGAAGTACCAATGGCATAGTCAGAATAACATCTAAAACACCTTTGATAATTCTAGGCAGTCTTTCTATATAATATGCTATAAATATACCTGTCAAAAAAGTTATAATTGATGAAATTGATGCAATTCTAATTGAATTTAGAAGCGGATAATAATCTGTCATATCTTTATTCCACTACAGCAAATCCGACTGATTCAAAGATTTCTTTAGCGCTATCACTTTTTAAATATTCCAAAAATTCCTTAGCTTCTTTTGCATTTTTACTATTCTGTAAAATAGCCGCCGGATATATAACAGGAGTATTAATTTCACCTTCTTCTGCCTCATCTACTACTTCAAGTCCTGCTGAAAAGGCATCAGTTTTATATATTATTCCACAATCAACAGCCTTTTCTGAAATCCATGTTGTCACTTCCTTTACATTTGATCCAAAAGTAATTTTATTTTGAATTTCATTCCAAATTCCCAAATTAGTTAATATTTCTTCTGAATATTGTCCTACAGGAACATCAGAATTTCCAAGTGCTATTGAACTTACAGTATCTGTATTTAAATCTTCAAAATTTTTTATCGATTTTACATTTCCGTTCGGAACAACAAGAACAACTTTATTTTCCAATAAATTAATTCTGCTTTCAGAATCTATCGGATTTGAAATTTCTTCTTTTGATTCTTTCGGATCAATGGCATTCATTTGTTTTAATGCTGCTGAAATAAATACATCACAAGTTGCTCCCTCATCTATTTGTGTCTTTAATGTTCCTGATGAATCAAATGTATATATCAATTCTATTTCAGGATGTTCTTCTTCATAAAGAGTCTTAATTTTTTCCAATGTTTCAGTCATAGATGCCGCCGCAAATACTACCAACTCTTTTTTCTCATCATTCTTTCCCATTTCCTTATTATCCTTTCCTTGACATGCTGTTAATATAACAAGCAAAGTTACAACTAACACTAATAATTTTTTATTCATTTCTTCCTCCTAATATGATACTAAAAACTTTCATACAATATTTTTAAACTTTCGATTTGTTTTTAAATACATGATGAAAATGAGCAAATACTATCTTAAAAATTATACCATATAGTCTTTAAAAAGTAACTCTATCATTTAAATGTATAATCAGAAATTTTATATCTTCTAAAGATTAAAATAGAATAAATCTTGTAATTTACTTAACTTTTTAAATCTGTTTACTCTTATGATTATATACAATTCTTATAATAGTTTTAATTTATTATTATCCTGCCGACATAATTCTCAATTCGTATTGTTTTTAATAATAATTCAATATTTTTCAATATCAGATGAGTAGGATAATATGAAATCAAAAATAATTTATCCTTAATTTTCAGTTTTATAAATAAAAAAGGAAAGTGATTTTTCACTTTCCTCAGGTGTTTTTATTGCTCTACTAATTTTTGACCGTTAATCTTAACTCCGGGTCCCATAGTTGTTGCAACTGTAACCGACTTTAGATATCTTCCCTTTGCAGCTGCCGGCTTAGCCTTTATTATAGCTGACATAAGTGATCTAAAGTTGTCTTCTAACTTTTCAGTTCCAAATGAAACTTTTCCGATAGGTACATTGATTATAGCAGCTTTATCTACTCTATATTCTACCTTTCCGGCTTTAGTTTCTTTTACTGCATTTCCTACATCAAAAGTTACTGTTCCTGATTTAGGGTTTGGCATTAATCCCTTAGGTCCTAAAACTCTACCGATTTTACCAACTACACCCATCATATCAGGTGTTGCAATTACAACGTCGAATTCAAACCAGTTTTCTTTTTGGATTTTTTCAACTAATTCTTCTCCACCTACATAATCAGCACCGGCTTCCTCAGCTTCTTTAAGTTTATCTGCTTTTGCTAATACAAGAACTCTTTTAACTTTACCTGTTCCATGAGGAAGTACTGTAGTACCTCTTACTTGTTGGTCGGCATGTCTTGGATCTACTCCAAGTCTTACTGCAAGTTCAACAGTTGAATCGAATTTTGTAACTGAAGTTTTTTGAACAAGTTCAATAGCTTCTGTTACATCATACAATTTAGTTTTATCTACAAGCTTTGCGCTTTCTAAATATTTTTTACCTCTTTTTGGCATTAAAATCCCTCCTTGTGGTTTTAACGGAAACTTCCTCCCACTACTCTACTACTTCTACACCCATACTTCTTGCTGTACCTGAAATCATGCTCATAGCAGCTTCAACGCTTGCTGCATTTAAGTCTTTCATTTTTAGTTCAGCAATTTCTTTTACTTGTGCTTTTGTAATCTTACCTACTTTCTTCTTATTAGGTTCTCCACTACCTGAATTTAGATTGATAGTTTTCTTAATAAGAACTGCTGCCGGTGGTGTCTTAGTTATGAATGTAAATGATCTGTCTTGATATACAGTCAATACTACCGGAATTATAAGACCGGCTTGATCAGCTGTCTTTGCATTAAATTCCTTTGTAAACTGCATAATATTTACACCGTGAGGTCCAAGTGCTGTACCTACCGGTGGAGCTGGTGTTGCCTTTCCAGCCGGAATTTGTAATTTGACTAATGCTATTACTTTTTTTGCCATTTTCTTTCCTCCTTGTGGTTTAGGCGGGAATATCCCTCCCACTTCTTGAAGCTTTTAGCTTCTACTACTGTTTAATAACTTGATTAAAATCCAATTCAACTAATGTGTCACGTCCAAACATAGAAACCGATACTTTAATTTTTTTCTTTTCATAATTACAAGAATCAATTTTTCCTACAAAGTCATTGAATGGTCCGCTAATTACTTTAACAGTCTCTCCAACTTCGTATTCTCCAAAAATTTCTTTATTATCACACACTCCGAGTGTAATAACTTCTTCGTCTGAAAGTGGCACAGGTTTTGATCCCGGTCCTACGAATCCTGTTACGCCTCTTGTATTTCTAACAAGATACCAAGATTCATCGTTCATTATCATTTTCACAAGAACATAACTTGGAAATAATTTTCTCTCTTTAACTTTTTTTGAACCTTCTTTATTCTCAACGTACTCTTCAATTGGAACTTGGATGTCAAAAATCAAATCTTCCATGTTTCGATTCACGACCATGGCTTCCATGTTTGCCTTAACTTTGTTCTCATGTCCTGAATAAGTGTGGATCACATACCATTTCGCTTCTTTTTCTCTATCTTCCAAATTGATTTGTCTTTCATCTTCCATAAATACCACCACTTTTAAATGATGAATTTAAACAATGTTAACACAATTTTGTCGTATAGAGCTAAAAGAAGAGAGAATAATATGCTAACTACAATTACTATTGCACTGTAATTTAAAACTTCTTGTTTAGTTGGCCAAACAACTTTCTTGAATTCAGATTTTACTCCTCTAAAGTATTTTGATAGACTTTTTTCTTCAGTCTTTTTTACAGAATCCTTTGCTGCCAATTTTATTCCTCCTTTTAAATTACTTTGTTTCCTTGTGAGTTGTGTGCTCCTTACAGAACTTACAATATTTTTTTAGCTCAATTCTTTCAGTATTAGTCTTCTTATTCTTGTAGGTAATGTAATTTCTTTGTTTACATTGTGTACATTCTAATACTACTCTGTCAGCCATAAAAACACCTCCTATTAATAGGGGTATACCCTTAATTTAAGTCATAATGACCCTATATTAAAATTTACCTAAATAGATTATCACAACTATGCAATTTTGTAAAGTAATTTCGATTTTATAACAACAGTTTATTTATTCTAATCCTAAAAAATCAAGTTGCCTTAATGCTTCAAATAATATTATATTTGCAGAATTCGAAAGATTTAAACTTCTTCCGTAATCTTTAAGCATAGGAATCTTTATGCAATGCTCAATGTCATTAAATAAAATATTTTCGGGAATACCCCTTGTTTCAGGACCGAACATTATATAATCTCCGTCTTTAAACTTTACATCCGTATACTTCTGCACCGCCTTTGTCGTCGCAAAATATAAACTTGCTCCGCCTTTCATTTTATCTTCATTCTTTTCTAAAAAATCATCGTAACTCTTGTAGTAATTTATATCTACCAAGTGCCAATAATCAAGCCCCGCTCTTTTTAAATGACTGCTGTCCACCGAAAATCCAAGAGGCTCAATTAAATGAAGCCTTGTTTTTGTAAGTCCACATGTTCTTGCAATTGCTCCTGTATTAAACGGTATTTCCGGTTCATAAAAAACTATATTTAACATTCTATTCTCCTCTTATTATCTTTTCTGCCGCCTTTATTCCATCGATTGCAGAAGAAACTATCCCTCCGGAATACCCTGAACCTTCTCCTATGGGATATAAATTCATAATTCCCTCCGCTTTTAAATTTTCATCTCTCAATATTCTGACAGGACTGGAACTTCTTGTTTCCACTCCGGTTAAAATTCCGTCAGATATTGCAAATCCCTTCAGTTTTCTGTCCATATTTATAATACTGTTTGAAATCACTTCGTCTACTACATCCGGATATATACCTCTGAGATTTGAAAGTGTATAACCGGGCTTAATTGTAGGCTTAATAATTCCAAGTTTTGTTGTCGATCTATTTTCCAGATAGTCTGCTATTTTTTGAATCGGAGCAAAATAGTTTGAACCGCCAAGTTCAAACGCTCTTTTTTCTATCCGTTTTTGAAACTCCATGCCCGCCAATAATTCCGTTCCGTAAATACTCTCATCAACTGTTACTATAAGTGCGGAATTTGCATTCTCTCCGTTTCTCTTGTAATAGCTCATTCCATTTACACACAACATTCCCATTTCAGATGATGCATTTATTACATATCCTCCCGGACACATACAGAATGTATATCCGCTAAGCCTTAAATTTTTATCATTGTATGTCAACATATAACTTGCGGCAGGCAAGCTTTCATTTTCACACTTATACTGGCTGAAATTTATATTTTTTTGTAAATGCTCTATTCTAAAACCAACTGCAAACGGTTTGTTTTTCATCTTTATTTTTTTAGACAACATATAAAAAGTATCTCGAGATGAATTTCCGAGAGCAAGCACATAATTATCGGCATACATCTTTTTATCTTCTGCAATTATATTTTTAACTTTTGCATTTTCTATGCATATGTCTGAAAATACTGTATTAAATTCAAATTCGCCTCCATTTTTTAAAATGAAGTTTCTCATGTTTACAATTACTTTTCTAAGTATGTCAGTTCCTATATGAGGTTTAGCATCATACAATATATCTTGAGGTGCTCCATTTTCTACAAATATTTTAAGCACCTCTCTAACTCTGATATCCTTTGAACGAGCTGTGAGTTTCCCGTCAGAAAATGTTCCCGCTCCGCCTTCGCCGAATTGAATATTTGAATTTATATTCAGTTCTTTTCCGTTCAAAAAACTGTCTATGCTCTTTATTCTGTCCTCAATCTTTTCTCCACGCTCGATTATCATAACATCACAGCCGTACTTTGAAAGTATATAGCCGCAAAACAATCCGGCGGGTCCGCTACCCACGATTATGGTTTTAGATTTTTTATGAGGTAATGAAATTTCAAAATTAGGCTCCTCATAAAAAACCGCATCCTTTATTTTTGAAAGTTTTTTCTCAGATATATTTTCTTTTATAATTACCTGATAATTAAATGTAATGCTGTTTCTTGCATCTATTGATTTTCTATATATTTCATATTCAAATTTTTCAAGTTTTAAAACCTTTTTTAACTTGGATTCAAGCAGTTGTATACTATCCTGCTCAAGCTTTATATTCTTTATTAAAATCATATTATCCTCTATTTAATTATATAAAATCCTATGCCGAATGAAATTAAATTTGCAATTATAACGCTAACAGTATTTCTAAATTTTCCGAAACTCTCAAGTGTAGCTCCAAGATAAACTCCCTCAAGTGCGAATATAAAAATCTCAACCGGAATTATAATGGTCAACGCAAAAAAACTTCCACTTTTAATCAGTGCATATGTCAAAATAACATTAAGTAAAATTTGAGTAATTAAATTTAATATAACAATTTTTCTTAAATCTCTCTTTGTTCTATATCCTACTAAGTACAAAAATCCAACTTCTAAAATCAGCGTAATAACAAAAGTTTTTAAAAATTGCAGCGAATATAGTGCCAACAAAAAGTAATTTCTCTTTATCTGCATATTCTCATAATTAAAGCTGAACTCTTCATTAAAAGCTTTTACCTCGACTTCATTTGAATATGACACTTCACCTTTTGAATTTATGACCGCTATTTTAAATTTACTCGGAACTCTATAGCTATAGTTATATGTATCGTAACCTTTTGTTTCTGATACTCTTAACCATATGGGAATTCCTCCCTCACTTTCTCGATGAACAATTAATTTATGCTCATCGGCAAACTTTAAAAATTCAGGTTCCCCTATTTTTTCTTCTTCATACAAATTATAATCCTTATAGTTATCGCACGATAAATATATCTTGAAACCTTGCGGTACATTATATACTCTTATATTCATTTCAGGCTTAGGTCCCATATCTGCAAATACTGATGTCGGTATCAAAAATAGCAATATTAGAAAAGAAAAAAATTTTTTCATATCCTCACCCTCCAAACTCAAATTAAAAATAGTAGTCTTTCGACTACTATTATATAATAATAAGCTGCCTATTCAAAATATTTCTTATAAACTCATCTTATAAATTTCAAGCACATCTTTTTCGTCAAGTTTAGCAAATCCGTTAATAATTCCATTTTTGTGTTCGATCGTAAGTTTTGCCATCTCTTCAAGATGTTCCTCTCCTATACCTACTTTTGTAAGTGTATCCGGAATTTCCATGCTATTAAAAAATTCTCTTAATGTATCTATCGCCTTATTAGCATCTGCAAATTCATCATCCGATTGCTCTATACCAAAAACATTTATACCGAATGTTCTTATTTTTGAAACTGTATCTTCATTTAAAACATATTTTAACCAGTTTGGAGTCAAAATCGCAAGCCCAACTCCATGAGTTATATCATAAAATGCACTAAGTTCATGTTCCATTGCATGAACGCTCCAGTCTGTTGCCTTTCCGCTATCTAAAATTCCGTTTATTGCCCAAGAATTTGCCCACATAATATTTGCACGAGCATCATAATTTTCAGGATTATTATATACAACAGGTCCATACTCCACACATGTCTTTAATATGCCTTCCGCAAAACGATCTTGTAAATAGCAACCGTCATTTAATGTAAAATAGTTTTCCATAGTATGACTCATAATATCCGCTACTCCTGCCGCAGTATGTTTTTTCGGGACAGAAAATGTATATTCAGGATTCATAAATGAAAATTTAGGCAACACAAGTTTTGTTCCCCACGCAAGCTTTTCTTTAGTTTTCAAATTTGTAATTACAGATACATTATCCATTTCAGAACCTGTCGCAGCTATTGTAAGTATAGTTCCAAGAGGTACCGCTTTTTCAACATTACATTTTGAAATTACAATATCCCAAGGAGTACAGTCTGTATAAACTCCTGCTGCAACTAATTTTGCACAGTCTATTACAGAACCTCCTCCTATTGCAAGAATAAAATTCAAATTATTTTCTCTTGCAATTTGAATTCCCTTTTCAGCGGATTCAACACGAGGATTTGATTCTATTCCATCTAATTCACAATAAAATATTTCATTGTCATTAAGGAGCTTCACTACATCATCATATAGTCCGATTCTCTTGATACTTCCTCCACCATAGCATAATAAAACTCTGTTTCCGTATTTTTTTATTTCCTTCGGCAATTTTTCTAATTGATCTTTCCCAAATAAAATTTTAGTTCCAACTTCAAATGTAAAATCGTACATACAATCCCTCCTAATTTAATAATTACCCATGATTATAACCCCAAATTAGGTTTTGCATAGGAATTTTTATCATAATTTCCGCTTTTATATAAATAATATCCTGCAGATGCAATCATTGCAGCATTATCTGTACAAAGTATCTTATCCGGATAATAAATTTTTATATTTTCATCTTCCGCTCTCTCTTTAAGAGCTTGTCTGAGCCCTTCATTAGCTGCAACTCCTCCCGAAAGAACTATTTTATCCATATTTTCACTTTTTGCAAGACGTATTGATTTTTCCACTAACACATCTGTTACTGCAACTTGAAATGATGCTGCAACATCTTCAACTATATAAGGCTCATTTTTTTGTTGCTTATTATGAAGATAATTTATAACTGCCGTTTTAAGCCCGCTAAATGAAAAATCATACGATCCTTCTTCAAGCATTACTCTTGGAAATTCTATATTGGCATTTCCCTCTTTTGCAAGCTTATCTATTATAGGTCCTCCGGGATATCCTATCCCCATAGCTCTTGCAACTTTGTCAAACGCTTCACCTGTTGCATCATCTCTTGTTCTTCCGACAAGCTCAAAGTCTACATAGTCCCTAACTTTTATAAGATATGTATGCCCTCCCGATACTATAAGTCCTATAAATGGAGGCTCCAAATCTCTATTAGATATATAATTTGCACACACATGCCCGTAGATATGATTTACCCCTATAAACGGTTTCTCTATCGCATATGCAAATGCCTTTGCAGAATTAAGTCCTACAAGTAACGCTCCTATAAGCCCGGGACCCCTTGTAGCAACTACAAGATCTATATCTTCATATTTTACTCCCGCTTCTTTTATTGCCTCTGCAAGCACCGTATTCATAGCCTCAACATGCTGTCTTGACGCTATTTCAGGTACTACTCCGCCAAATTGTTTATGAGTTTTTATCTGTGATGAAATTATATTTGAAAGGACAGTTCTACCATCCTCAACTACCGCTACTGATGTTTCATCACACGATGATTCAACCGCTAATACTTTCATTTTACCTTCTCCACATTATTATTGCATCTATTCCCAATCCATAATAGTCTTTACGAAGTCCCGACTCCGCAAATCCATATCTTTTATATAAGTTAACAGCTTCTATATTATCCGTTCTAACTTCAAGCGTGATTGGATTATTTCCGTATAAATCAATCAATTTATCCATAAGCAGTTTTGAAATTCCGATTCCTCTATAATTTTTATCAACTGCTATATTATCTACTGATACATCTCCAAGAATCTCAGAAATGAAAATATACCCGACCAAATCCAATTTTTCATTTTCCGCTACATAATTATGCGCAAATTCATTTTCTAAAACGCTTGTAATTAATTTTTTAGACCACGCATCATCAAATGAGCTTTCTTCTATCTTAAATATGGCGTCGACATCTTCTGTTCTCGCTTTTCTTATTCTAAATTCACCATTCATATCTGTTTTAATTTTTTAAAATTCTCTTCCGCCTGAGATAGATTTATATAATTCGGCAAAACATCAAACAAATTATCCGACCCACGCTCTCTATATTCGATTATGCCGAGTCTTGCAACATTCGCTCCTCTTATAAGTCTTTCCTTAGGCATTTTCAAATTCATCTTATCTTTTAATTTATCGTAAAAAAACTCAGCTCCCGCTCCAAGAATTACAACAGCTTTTCCAGAAAGTTCATTTGCAATTTCATCTATATCCATAAGTCTGTCATCTTTAACAGTCCTAATAACATCTGAATTTTTATATATACCAAAATAAGCTCTGTTTCTCTTTGCATCTATGAGCGGAACTATAAATTCACTTCCCTCATAAGTCATGGCAACAGCTTTTAAAGAAGACACTCCTACTATTTCCTTATTTAATGTCTGCGAAAGAGTTCTTGCTATTGTAACAGCTATTCTCGTTCCGGTAAATGAACCCGGACCGATTCCCACGGAAATTAAATCTATGTCCTTTATTGAAAAATTTATCTTGCTGAATATTTCAGATATCATATTTACCACTTCTTCCGAATTATACATGTTCGCTGATAATTCATAAGAGGCTATTTCTCTGTCATCCTCAACAAGTCCTACAGAAGTTTTGAAAGTAGAAGTATCTATCCCAAGTGATATCATCTTAAATCCTCCATTAATTCTTTAGCTCTATCTCCCACGGCATTGATTTCAATTTTCCTTTTATTTTCATCCAACTGAGTTATATTTAACTCCAAATAACATTCCGGTAAACTTGAACTTATTCTATCTGCCCACTCCACAACACATACTCCGTCTCCATAAAAATATTCATCAAATCCAAGATAATATACATCATTATCTCCCTCTAATCTATATGTGTCAAAATGGTATAAATTAAGTTTTCCGTAATACTCATTCACTATCGTAAATGTAGGAGAAGTTATATAATCATCTATTCCCATTCCAATGCCTATACTCTTTGTAAGGGTCGTCTTGCCTGCGGCAAGGTCTCCGTTAAGACAAACTACATCACCTTTTTTCAAAAGGCTGCCAAGTTTTTCTCCAAATTTTTTTGTTTCTTCAAGATTATTTAAAATTAGTTCCATTCTGCCCTCAAAATTTTTCATAATGTACATGACTTTCAAATTCCTTTTTCCTTTTTTCTGAAGGAATTTCAGCCTTATAGCCAAGTCCAATAATACATTCTACATTATATTTAGCAGGAATTTCAAGAGCTTCTCTTATAACATCTTCAGAAATTCTACCCTCATCATTTGTTGCACCTCTAACATTAGCCCAGCAGCTTCCTATATCTAAATCTTCTGCTTGAAATTGAATTACTGTAGCCGCTATGCAGGCATCTTGGTTATATGTTACCGGCGCTAACTCCTTATCTGTTAAAACTGCTATTGCCGCTTTAGCTCCTTTCAAAAATCCTGCACCATGACTTTTAAAATGCGAAAGCTCATCAAGTATTTTTTCATCTTCTATCAAAATGAATTGTAAACTGTCTAAATTTTTACCGGTAGGAGATTTAAGAGCACTTTCTAATATTATTTTCAATTCTTCTTGTTTTATTCTATCCGATTTATATTTTCTGATACTTCTTCTTTTTTCAACAAGCTCTTTAAACATAATAATTCCTCCTTGACTTTTTTATATTATACCATTATTTTATACTTAATATCCTAAAAATCTTTGATTTTTTATAACATTATTCGGGGGAAGTAAACATGAAATTATTGGAAGAAAAAATAATAAAAGACGGCTATATTTTAGATGAAAATATAATAAAGGTAGATTCATTCTTAAATCATCAGCTTGATATAAAATTTTTATCTCAACTTTCCGATGAAATATATGAGCATTTTAAAGACAGAAATATAAATAAAATTCTCACAATTGAAGCATCGGGAATCGCACTTGCAACTGTATTGTCACAAAAATTCAATTATATTCCCGTCGTATTTGCCAAAAAGCAACACCACAAAAATTTGGGTGACAAAGTCTATCAGGAAGAGGTAAAGTCATTTACAACAGACAAAAAATATTCAGTCACAGTTTCAAAAAAATTCCTCTCCGAAAAAGATAATTTACTGATAATTGATGACTTCTTAGCAGAAGGTAATGCTTTAAACGGTCTTATAAAAATATCTCAACAAAGCGGTGCAAAAATAATCGGACTTAGTGTGGCAATAGAAAAAGGATTCCAAGACGGAGGAAAACTTATAAGAAAACTCGGTTACGATTTATTTTCTCTTGCAATTATAACGGATATCAAGGATAACAAATTTACATTCAAAAAATAGAACAAATAATATAACTTTTTAAACACAAAAAATGATATGTATCCCGCTTGTCAAAAGAGGATACATATCATTTTTTCATTATTTATATAATTCTAAAAATACTTTATATAAATATAAATTGTCATCTACCGCACAAAGTTCCCTTACAGAATGCATTGAAAGCATAGGATTTCCTATATCAACCGATTTTATATTTATATGATTTTGAGTTATAGGTCCTATTGTTGAACCTCCTCTCATATCGGAACGATTATAAAAACTTTGACACGGAACTTCCGCTCTGTCGCAAAGCCCCTTAAATATTGATGCCGAAACCGCATCAGATGTATAAGCTTTGTTCGCTGCATATTTTATAACAGGTCCTCCTCCAAGCAAAGGTCTGTTTGTAGGATCCGCTTTTTCTCCAAAGTTAAGATGAACAGCATGTGCCATGTCCGCTGAGATAATATAACTCAAATCTATCGCTCTAAAAAATTCTTCTCTGTTTTTTCCAAGTCCTATTGCAATTCTTTCAAGCGTATTCTCAACCATAGGGCTGTCTGCACCTTGTCTTGAACTGCTTCCGACTTCTTCGTTATCGGTACATACCATAACATTAACACCGCTACCCGAGTCGGTATCCATAAGTGCTTTTAAACTTATATATGCCATAGCAAGATTATCAAGTCTTCCCACAGAAACAAACTCATTATTTAATCCAAGTATTTTGCCGCCGTTTCTGTCATATAAATATAAATCATAGTCTGTAATGTCATCTGTCGAAACCGAAAGTTCTTTTGCCAATAAATCAACAAGCATATCTTCTTTTATTTCTTCATTAGCTAATCCCATAAGAGGAAGTGTATGTGTTTGCGGATTAAACTCAAATCCTTTATTAATATCCCTGTTCATATGAATTGCAAGGCTTGGTATTATAAGTAAATCCCTATCAATTTTTACCAGTTCAATCTTAGGATTTAATAAATTATCTGATTTTAATACAACTCTTCCGGCAATGCTTAGCGGTCTGTCAAACCATGTCGATAAAATTGCTCCTCCATATACTTCAGTGTTTAATTTTAAATTGTTTTCAAATTTCATTTGTGCATTATTTTTAATTCTAAATCCGGGTGAATCACTATGAGAGCCTACTATTTTAAAACCGGTTTTCTCAACATCATTTCTTCCAATTGTAAATGCTATAATAGAACTGTCATTATTAGTTATATAACATTTATCACCTTTTTTAAGTTCCCAATTATCCTTGCACTCAAGTTTTTTAAAACCGAATTTTTCCAAAAGCCCCGCCATATTTCTTACCGCAAAATAAGAACAGGGACTGTTGTCTATAAATTCAATAAGCTCTTTTGAAATTTTTACTGCATCCATTAATATACCCCCTATTTAAAAATTACTTTACTTAATCTATTATACCTCTCATCTATATCTTTTTCACTTATATCTTTAAGTTCTCTTATACTAAGTGCAAAATCAATTTCTTCTTTGAGATTATTATTATTATTATTTTCTTTTTCAAACTTTTCCTGTGCTTTTTTTATAAGTCTGCCAAGTTCATTATATTTATTTACAATTTTATGTTCATCTTTTATATGAGATATTAAATATCTGAAACTCCAATTTTTTGATGTAGGTGTTATAACCGCCTTATGCGGAATAATTATCCCCTCTTGTTTAATTTCAAAAGCAAATTTTCCAAGAACTTCTCTTTCAAAATCAGAGAATAATAAAAATTCAATTTCTCCTATTTCGTCACAACTTGAATTATATTCTGTATCATCTACTTCGACTCCCATTAAAATTCCGACCTTCTTATCTATATCATCATATTTTACTGTTTCAGTTTCAATACCGAGATTGTTTGCTATTTCTATAAGCTTTAAAAATCTTTCACTTTGAACATCAAACCCGTAAACCAACATTCTTTTATCCATAATTCCTCCCTTTTTTAACTCTATCAATCTTTACATTTATACCCAGATTAAAGTATAATACAAATCGGAGGTTTTTTTATGCAAAAAAATAGTAAAATCATGTTAAGAGGATATATTATGACAATAATCGGAGCGACCTTTTGGGGCTTTTCCGGCACCTGCGGACAATATCTGATGAGTACAAAGGGGCTGGATGCTAAAATTATTGTAAACACAAGACTTATATTTGCAGGACTTATACTTATTTTATTATCTCTATATAAGAATAAAACAGAAACCTTCAAAATTTTTAAAAATAAAAAAGATACATTGACTTTAATAGCCTTCGGTATATTTGGAATGTTATTTTGTCAGTTTTCATATTTAATTACAATTTCAAAAACTAATGCACCAACTGCAACGGTTCTTCAATTTTTAAGTTCAATATTTATTGTAGTAGGTGTTTGTATAAAAGAAATGCGTGCACCAAAAATTAAAGAAATAAGTTCAATTGCACTTGCACTATTGGGAACAGTTGTACTTGCAACTCACTTGGACCTAAGTACACTTGTAATAAGTAGTTCCGGACTGTTCTGGGGTATATTAGCCGCATTTTCCGTAGTTATTTATACCTTACTTCCAATAAACATATTAAAAAAATACTCAAGTTCTGTTGTTACAGGATTCGGTATGTTTATCGGAGGCATTGTCATTACTTTTTTACTCCAACCTTGGAAATTTTCCGTTAATTTTGATATGATGACAATACTCGGTCTAATTGCGATGATAGTATTTGGAACTGTCCTTGCATTTAATTGTTTCCTAACCGGTGTTTCTATTATAGGACCTGTTCGCGGTTCTCTTATCGCCGGACTTGAAGCTGTTTCTTCACTTTTGTTTTCAATAATTTTATTAAAAGAGAGCTTTATGATGATAGATTTATTCGGAATGCTACTTATACTTATGGCTGTTACGGTTTTAAGTTTCAATAAATAAGGACTTACTTTGAAAGTAAGTCCTTTTTATTATTTATTCAATGATATAGTTTCATTCTTCATGGTATTTACATTGAAGTATGTCAAATTGCTTCCTTCTATTTTTGCATTTTGTGTTTGATCTTCTGTTTTGTAAATTGCCATTCCATTTTTATCAAATACTATTAATTTATATTTAACCCCCAAATCATATGTGAATGTAGAAAGAACATAATTACCTTTTTTCTCAAGTGTTTCTACCTTCGCACCCGGATTAAGATTTACATTATTTTTTGAATACAACTCTCCATTACTTGCACTTACATAAAATACTTGACTTCCATTTGAAACTATCTTTCCATCTTTTACATTACTGTTTGAAATTACAGTGTCAAATGTTCCCTTATCCATATCATAAGAATAAAAGCTATTTCCCGATGTAAAATATAGCTTGTTTCCATCTTGATAAAAACTCTTTACTTCAAGATCACTTAACATCTTAACATCTTTATTTATTGAACTTTCTCTAAACAATCTATAATTTGTTCCATTTGTCTTTATCACATAATAATTCAAGTTATAATATATTGTACTTGAATAATCTTTGTAATCATCAATTGGATTTTCAGGTGGCTTAGGAGTAGGAACACTGCCGCCGGAATTGTTGTTTGATGTAATAACAAGACCTTTCTGATGTGTAAAATTATATTTCCAGCCAAATTCATTTACACAAAATCTCCATGTCATAGGAAAATATGTCACATCTCTGAAAACCAATAAAGGATATTCCTCATTCCTGTTTACTATTGTCTTTCCATTTACTGTTATTTTAAAATTAGGAACTGTTACAGGATATACGTCTGCATTTTTTCTGTTAGTCTGATAAAAATCAAATTTACCGTTTATTCCGGTTTGATTAATTTGAAGTCCTGAATACTCGCTCCAATTTGTTTCAACTCCTAAAAATCTTGTTGTATTGTATGTCATAGGAAAATATGTTATGTCCTTATAGACGATAAGCGGATACCTCGCATAGCTATTGTCTACACTAACTCCATTTAACGTAACATTAAATCTCGGAAGTCCCACATAAGTTCCCTGTGCATTTACCTTTGGAGCAAATGCTATTAATAGTACAAATGCTATTACTAAGGAATAAATTTTTTTAATACTCTTCATTTTTTATCATCTCCTTAACTATAAGTTTAACCTATTCCATTTAAAAAATAAATTGACAATCTAATTACAATTAGAAGTCAAAAATATTAAATTATCAAAATTTACTATAACTTTTTATTTCATCATAATTTTAATTTATGTTATAATGAACCTTATAGTGATGGTGATTTTATGCATAATAATAAACAGATATTCAACAAATTAGTTCAACTTTCAATTCCTACAATGGCTGCAATGCTATTGCAATCAATATATGATATAGTGGATATGTACTGGGTTGGAAAAATTTCTTCTCAGGCTATTTCCGCTGTAACTTTATTTTCAACTATACTGTGGTTATTTGAAGTTTTAAACGAAATTATAGGCGTAAGTTCCGTATCAATGATTTCGCAAAGTGTAGGAAGAAATGACATTGAAATGAAAGAAAAAATATGCGAACAAACTCTTTCTTTTAAGTTTTTGATGGGAATTCTAACTTCGATATTACTTTTTATTTTCATTAAACCTCTACTACACTTCTACACCCCCGACAAGACTGTAATAGATATAGCACTTTCTTATGGTTATTTAAGAATCTTTTTTATTCCTATTATGTTTTCGTCATTCTCTGTAAATTCAATATTCAGGTGTACGGGAGATCCTAAAACACCAATGAAAATAATGGGATTTTGTGCAATACTGAATATGATTTTAGACCCTATATTTATGTTTGAAAAAGTTCCTTTTATAAATATTACGGGATTTAATTTAGGAACATTTGGCGCAGCGGTTGCCACTGTAATTTCAACATCAGTCAGTTTTCTAATCGGTTTTTTTATTTTACTTAAAGGAAATAATTATATAAAAATTAAATTTAAAAATTTATTCAGATTAATTCCAAATATTGACTATAAATTAATTACCGTCGGAATTCCCGGTGCTTTTGAATCATTCCTTACATTTTTATTTGAGGCAGCAAGAGTAAAATTTGTAGCAAGTTATGGATTAATTCCACTTACAGCTGCCGGAATAAGTTCTAAAATTTATGGGGTCTCAATGTTGCCTATGATGGGATTGTTAATGGGCGGTTCAGTCCTTGTAGGTAATTTTCTTGGAGAAGAGAATATAGATGCAGCAGAAGAGACATCAAAAACAGCTGCAAAATTTAATGCCATAATATTATTTGTTTTTACATTGATTTGCTTTATTTTTTCCAAAAAATTAATATCCATTTTTACAAATGATATTGATGTAATAAATATGGGAGCAATTTTCTTGCCGGCTTCGGCAATGTGTATATCTTTTTTAGGATACGGACTTGGAAGAGCTACAGTATTTATGGGTTCAGGATATAATACTCCTCTCTTAATATCATCCTTAGTTTCTCAGTGGATATTACAAATGCCTTTAATTATACTTTGTAGAAAACTTAACTTACCTGTACAATATTTATGGTATACTTATATCCCATCAGATTTTCTGTTTTTTGTTATGATAATGGTGTATCATAAACAAGGCAAGTGGAAAAATAAAAGAGTATAAACTGACAATAATTTATTTTATAAGAATATAAAAAAGGGTATCAATCGATACCCTTTTATTATTACATCATTCCCATTCCCGGATTCATCGGCATTTGTGGCTCTTCTTTAGGAATAACCGCAACAGCAGCTTCCGTTGTAAGAATCATAGCAGCTACACTTGCTGCATTTTGAAGTGCAGATCTTGTAACCTTTGTAGGATCTACAATACCGGAATCAATCATATTAACATAATCTCCCTTAAGTGCATCATAGCCCATTCCAACTTCAAGCTCTTTAACTCTTTCAACTATTACGCTTCCTTCAAGTCCTGCATTAACCGCAATTTGTCTTACAGGTGCTTCAAGTGCCTTAAGAATTATATTCATACCTGTTCTTTCATCCCCATCGGCATTTTCTAAAAGTTTTGCCACTGAATCTATACAATCCAATAGAACTGTTCCACCACCCGGAACTATACCTTCTTCAACAGCAGCTCTTGTTGCTGAAAGAGCATCTTCTATTCTGAGTTTTCTTTCTTTAAGCTCTACTTCTGTCGCAGCACCAACTTGAATAACTGCTACACCGCCTGAAAGCTTTGCAAGTCTTTCTTGTAACTTCTCTCTGTCAAAGTCGGAATCAGTTGCCTCAATTTGTGATTTGATTTGAGAAATTCTTGCATCAAGTTCGTCTTTGCTTCCGTTTCCGTTTACAATTACAGTAAGATCCTTTTCCACTCTTACCTTTGAAGCGCTACCAAGCATTTCAACAGTTGCATCTTTTAGATCTTGTCCTAAATCGGAAGAAATAACCTTACCTCCTGTTAATATTGCAATATCTTGAAGCATTTCTTTTCTTCTATCGCCATAGCCCGGAGCTTTAATTCCAACTACATTAATTGTTCCTCTAAGCTTATTTAATACAAGTGTAGCAAGTGCTTCGCCTTCAATATCTTCCGCAACAACAAGAAGTGGTTTTCCGGCTTGAAGAACTTGTTCAAGTAGAGGTAGTAAATCTTGAATATTTGTAATCTTCTTATCTGTTATCAGAATATATGGACTCTCAAGCTCGGCAACCATTTTTTCATTATCAGTAACCATGTATGGAGATACATATCCTCTATCAAATTGCATACCTTCAACTACATCAAGGCTTGTTCCCATTGATTTGGATTCTTCAACAGTAATAACTCCGTCTTTCCCAACCTTTTCCATTGCTTCCGCAATAAGATGTCCTACTTCCTCATCTGCTGCTGAAATTGTCGCTACTTGTGCTATTGATTCTTTTGTTTCAACAGGCTTTGAAAAAGCTTTTATTTCTTCAACCGCTTTATCAACCGCTTTTTTAATTCCCTTTTGTAAAATCATGGGATTAGCTCCTGCAGCTAAATTTTTCATTCCCTCAAGTATAATCGCTTGAGCAAGTAATGTCGCAGTTGTAGTTCCATCTCCAGCTACATCATTTGTCTTTGTAGCAACTTCTTTTAAAAGTTGAGCTCCCATATTTTCAAACTTATCTTCACACTCAATTTCTCTTGCAATTGTAACACCGTCATTTGTAATAAGCGGTGCTCCATATTCTTTATCTAATATTACATTTCTTCCCTTAGGTCCAAGAGTTACCTTAACTGTATTTGCAAGTTTATTAATTCCATTTATTAAACCGCTTCTCGCATCTTCTGAAAATTTAATTTCCTTTGCCATTTTATATCCTCCCAATTACTTTAATACCGCTAAAATATCTGTGTATTTAACTATTGTATATTTTTCTTTTTCAACTTCAATTTCTGAACCTGCATATTTAGAAAATACAACTTTATCTCCAACATGCACTTCATCACATCTTTTCTCATCATCCAATATAGCCTTGCCTATTGCAACAATCTCCGCTATATTTGATTCTTCCTTTGCAGAACTTGGCAATACAATACCTGACTTTGTAGTTTCTTCTTTTTCAACTTTTTTAATTACAAGCTTATCATCTAATGGTTTTAAATTCATTTTTAAGCCTCCTAAATATATTAATTATTTTATTTTTAAACTATTTAGCACTCATAAAGATAGAGTGCTAACTTACTTATTATTTTAATACACGCATAAAATTTTTTCAAGTGATATTTGAAAAAATTTGACATTTTTTTACCTTTAATTTCTATCTGACATTTTTTACTTTATCAATATGTTTAATCTAAATTAAACTATTTATAATTCCTAATTGCTATGTTTTATTTTCACAGATGATTTATTTATATGCTATTTCAAATAAAAAAGGAGCTTTCGCCCCATTTTTATATTTCTGTTTCTTCTCCTGCCGGTGCGGCAAATATCTTATAGCTTCCGCCGCAAACTTCTTTTATACTTTTACATATCTCGTCAAGAACTTTCATTCTCATTTCAGTACTTGTATTCTGATTGCCCTGAATTATAAGAAGTACATTTTTTGTATCTTCAACTATTTTAAAATCCTCAGCATCTCTCGCATCCAAATATGCGGCAATCTTTTCATCGTCCCTATATACAAAATCACCTTCATGAACAGGTTTTGTTCCTCCTCCAACGGGTACAAAACTTTCAGTTTTATCCGTAAAAGTAAATCTTATAGCCCCCTTAAATGAGTCCGCATCATGTGCTCCGATTGACAGCATACTTTTTAATGAGCCCATATTATATAAATCTATAAGTGAGTTTATCCTCGGCATAGCTCCGCGTCTTTTTATATTGTTAATGAGTGCTTCTGCTGATGGCGGATATCTCTTTAAAGATCTTCCTATCGCTCTTATCTTTTCTCTATATCCTTCAAGCACTTCATTTTCTTCAAGCATTTGCTCTGTAACATCAAGAGCTCTGTCAGTGAGATATTTTATCTCATCTTCATACTTTAAAGGTAATGCGGCATTCAAATTCACATTTTCAAGTAGTGCACCTACTATTGCATCAACACCAAGTACGCTTCTTATTTTTTCATCTACTATAAATTTCAAATCAATTCTCCTTAATTCTACTAATTATTTCACTAAGAGAAAGTTCTTCCTGATTTCCTGTTACCATATCTTTTAATGCATATTTTTCTGTTTTTACTTCATTTTCTCCAACAACTAATGTATACGGGACCTCAAGAGCATTTGCATATTTAAATTTCTTTGCAATTTTAGCATCTTCTGTATATATAATTGTATTAATTCCACCATCTCTCAATTTTGAAACAAGCTTTATAGCTTCATCTACAAAACCGGTCATCGGAATTACAATCAAATCTATAAGACTTTTCTTCTTAGCTTCAATAATTTTAGCTTCATTTAATTGATAGAACAGTCTCGAAAGTCCGATAGAAAGACCTACTCCCGGCAGTTTTTTATCCGTATAATAGCTTGCAAGATTATCATATCTTCCTCCGGAACACACTGACCCTACGTTAGAATAATTATCAAGAGTTGTTTCATATACAGTGCCGGTATAATAATCAAGTCCTCTTGCAATTTTAAGATCAACTGTAAAATTCTTTTCAGGTACTGCAAATTCTGTAATGTATTTTACAACTTGTTTTAATTCACTCAGTCCCTCATTAAATATTTCATTGTCAATTTCAAGTCTATCAAGCGCCTCAAAAATTTCACTGTTTGTTCCTGAAATTGATATAAAATCAATTATTTTAACGGCAACATCTTCTGCTATTCCGTTATCACAAAGTTCTTCTTTAACTTTTTCTCTGCCTATCTTGTCAATTTTATCAACTGCTCTTAATACATCTACAGAATCTAAAATATTTAATGATTCAAAAAATCCCTTTAATATCTTTCTGTTATTAATTCTTATTGTAAAATCGTCAAAGCCAAGATCTTTAAAAGTATGATAAATTACTACAGGGAATTCCGCATCATTCAATATATCAAGTTTTTCATTCCCTATTGTATCTATATCACATTGATAAAATTCTCTGAAGCGACCTTTTTGAGCTTTTTCTCCACGATATACTTTTCCTATGTGATACCTTCTGAACGGAAAAGACAAATCGTTAAAATGCTCAACAGTATATCTTGCAAGAGGCACCGTTAAATCAAAACGAAGTGACATATCGGTATATCCCTTTGTAAATCTATAAATTTGTTTTTCAGTTTCTCCTCCACCTTTTGCAAGAAGCACTTCACTTTTTTCTATCGCAGGAGTATCTATAGGCAAAAATCCGTGTTTCTCAAAATTTTTCCTAATAGTATCCATCATTTCATTAAAAAGAATTTGTTCCTTCGGCAACAATTCCATAAACCCCGGAAGTGTTGAAGGCTTTACAATTTGAGCCATAATAATCCCCCTTATTCCCTAATAAATTAATAAATTAATAAACTAATTAAATTATAACATAATTACAATGTATAAAATATATATTTAAGGCAAAAATATAAAAAGATGATTTAATTTCCAGCCGTCAATATTTAATATTTTTATAAATTCATTAAATCTATAAATACATTAAATATTGCCTTCTTATTATGATTTTTACTAAAACCTATTTTAGAACTTATCTTTAAATATGATGATGAGTATAGAATTTTTTTATTTATCAATTTCCAATTTTTAAAAACATGTAATGGTATTAAAAAATTTTTTTCATTATACACTACATCTTCTTCTACTCCATTTTCAAAATAACTGATATCCATTACAAATCCGCTTCTAATAAATCCGTCAGATGCTTTTTTAACTTCTTTCGGTGCTAATAAAATATAAGATTCTTCACCAACAACAATTCTTACATTACTTTCAAATCCCATCATGGCCATTGAAGTTTCAATACTCGAATTTTTAAGTTCATCTTCAATTTTATCAATAGACAAATATGCATTATATTCTCCGCTGCCAAGAATATTTATTAACTCATTATAATCCACATTTGTACTTTTAAACTTTAACATCTTTTTAGATTTTTCCGCTAATATCTCATTTAAGATATCCAATTCATTTCCCATTAATTTATATGATAACTCTTTAATTTTATCTTCTTCTAAATTAAGCAAAATATTTAGAAATTTTTCTATATTTATTCTGTTTTTATTAAATTTTTCTGCAAAATCATTTCCTTTTTTTGTCAACATATATCTGTTTTCTTCTTTGCACAAAACTCCATCATTTAGCATTTTATCGAGGATTTTTTTAGAATTCGGTTTTGTACAATTAAAAGCGCTCGCTACACTTGTTATAGTATTTTGGTTTTTATTTTCAATCAAATGTAACAAATATAACTTTTCCATATTTGTAAACTTCATGGTTTCTCCTCATTACTCCGCAAGAGTTTTCACCTGTTTTATCCTATCTGAAATTCTAAGTGTTGAATCTTTATGACTTGCTAATATAACTGCCTTATCTTTAGACTCTTCCCATATAGATTTTAAAATTATACCCTCATTTAAACTATCTATATTTGCTGTAGGTTCATCTAATAGAAGTAAATCTCCATTTTGTATAAATCCTCTTGCAACCGAAATACGCTGTTTCTCACCTGTCGATAATGAATTCTCGATATCACCGACTTTAGTATTGTAACCATTTGGAAGTTCTTCTATAAATTCTCCTATAGATGCTTTTCTACAGGCAACTTTTATTTCTTCCATAGTTGCATCTTCTTTCGCTATTTTTAAATTATCAAGTATTGTTCCATTAAATAAATGAGTACTTTGTGTTATATAGCAGTGATTTTTTCTCAATGTCTTTGTATTTATTTCTTTTATATTTATCTTATTTTCTTCAATTTTACCGCTATCTACATCATAAAATCGCATTATAAGTTTTAACAATGTCGATTTTCCGCAGCCGCTCTTTCCTTTTAAGCCAAGTATTTCTCCTTTTTTTACAGCTAAATCAAAATCTTTTAATACTTCCTCGGAACCATATGAAAATGAAACTTTTGAAACATCTATTTCTTCAAAGTTAATATCCTTACCATTTACAACTTCTTCCACTTCCGGAACTTCTTCCAACAAAGACATAACTCTTTTACCACATGCAAATGTTGTTACTAAATTATTTGCTAAATTTGAAAGTGCAGATACAGGTCCAAAAGAACTCATAAATGCTATTATGGGAACAACAACTTCTATCTTATTTACATATCCGAATTTATATAAATACATTGCAGAAATTAATATGCAAATATTTCCTATTAAAATTACACTATTTGAAAGAGCCATATTTCCACCATATATTCTGCTGAGTCTTGTTGCAGATCTGCTTAATTTTTTTGTATATTCAAGCATCTCACTTCTACGTTCTCCGCCAAACTGATACTGTGCCGACTCTTCTATGCCGTAAAATGTATCAATAATAGATGAATTTATATCGCTTAAATTTTTTCTTTGAATATCGCCTATACTCTTTGCTCTATTTGAAGTTATTATAGGTACTATTATTGCCATTATAAGATGAAATATAACAAGTACTACCGCATATAATATATTTATTTTAAACATTAATATTGTTAAAAATAATGTATGAATAAAAGCTATTGAAATCGGTGAAATTGTATGTGCATAAAAAACTTCAAGTAATTCTATATCTGAAGTTATAATTGTAATTAACTCTCCTGTATTTGTATTTTCCATTTTTGCAGGAGCAAGTCTTCTTAGAGCTTTGAAGACTCTATCTCTTATAATTTCCAAAACTCTAAATGCAACAAAGTGATTGCATAGCTGTTCTAAATACCTAAGCACAGATCTAAGTAATGCAAATATCACCAAAATTGTAATTAATTTAAAAAAGTAAAATTTGCCGATCATTACTTTTATAAGTGCATATCCTCCAATTACAGGAATTAATGTTGCTATTATATGACCTATACTTCCAAATAAAATTGCAAGAATCATAAATAATTTCAGAGGACTTACAAGAACAATTAACTTTTTTACCAATTGCATATATTCTCTAATCTTACTCATATTTAATCCCCCAGTTTTCTAAAGCCATTTGATTATCGTAAAGCTTTTTAAATTCACCGTTAATACTTATCAACTCATTATATGAACCTTTTTCTTCAACTGCTCCATCCTTCATATAATATATATAATCTGAATTTATTGTATATTTTAATCTATGAGAAATCAAAATAATAAGTTTGTTCTTTCTAAATGTATCTAAAAATTTCATTATAATTTCTTCACTCTCAGAATCTATATTTGAAGTTGCCTCATCAAATATATAAATCGGAGATTTTTTTAAAATTGCCCTTGCAATAGCAATTCTTTGTCTTTGACCGCCGGAAAAATTACTTCCATTTTCAAAAATTAAAGTATCTAATCCATTTTCGTGCTCAAAATATTCCTTTAGAGAAAATTTTTCTAAAACATACCACATTTCATCATCTGTTATATCTTTATTTCCCATTTGCAAATTATATCTGAGTGTTCCTTTAAATAAATATGGATTATTTGTTACCAATGTACAATTCTTTAATATTTCTTCTTCCGAAACATTATCGGTATTATTATATAAAACCTCACCTGTGAAAGGAGTGACCTTATTGATTATCAAATTTGCAATTGTAGATTTTCCACAACCGCTTTCTCCTACTATATAAGTTATTTTATCCTTACCGAAATTCATATCTATATTCTTTAAAATTGTTCTTTCTTCATTGTATGAAAAATTAATCCCTTTAAGTTCTACATTATAATTCTCATCTGTAATTTTACCGTTTCCATCCTTTACATCAGGCATATCTAAAACTCTAAATAAATGATCTACTACTCCCATTCCATTCATAGCTATATGAAAAAATGAACCTAAAAGTCTTAATGGCAAAAAGAATTCTGAAGAAAGTAAAATAATTATAATTGCATCTCTTAAATTGATAGTTGCATTAGAATAATAAAATACTGTCAAAATAATACCAAGTACAGCTCCTCCATATGCAATTACATCAAGTACCGTAATATTATTTAACTGTACTCCTAAAACACGCATAGTATTCTTTCTAAAATCTTCAGCATATTTATTCAATTTCTTATTATATCCGTCATCTGCATTAAATATAATTAATGTTACAAGACCTTCTAAAAAATCCACAAATACTTCAGAAAGATCGACATAACTTTTCCACTGCTTTGCATTAATTTTCTTGGCAATCTTTTGTACCATAATTATTGCTATCGGAATAAGCGGTATCATTAAAAATAACGCAACAGCTATTTTAAAATTTATCCTACCTATAAAAATAAATAATATAATCGGAGATAACATTGAATAAATTAATTGAGGTATAAAAGAATTAAAATACACCTCCAAATTTTCAACGCCGTTTACAGATAGTTGAACTACTTCCGCTACATTAAATTTCGTTGAATATTTCATTCCATAACTATATATCTTATCGAACAAAATTGTCCGAATTTTCTCTTTTATATTAATAGATATATTATTACTGTACTTGCTTATTAAGTTAATTATTAGTGCTTGAAGTAAAATAACAACTATTAAACTTCCTATTGTAAAAAATAAAATATTTTTATTTAAAAACATTTTCTCTATAAAATTTGCCACTGAGTAAATCATAAATATATTTAAACAAAGTGAAAATAGTTTTAATATAACAATATATATAACATATTTTCTCTCCTTATCCATCATATTTAAGAGCCTTTTATTTAACATACATACCTCCTGATTTCACAATCTGATTTTAGACAATTTTAAATACATACCTTATATTTATATAAAGAATATCAAAAAGAAATTTATATGTAAATAATTTTGATATATTTTATCAACACAGAAGCATTTAAAATTTCGTATACTTATTGTCTTTTTAACCTTTAAGGTAGTTAACCTATGTTAACTTAAAATTAATCATTCGAAATTTTAACAAAAAGACGATTGAAAATTCAATCGTCAAATATTTTTACTTCCTTAAATTAACTTTGGTCAAGATTTACATTAAAAATATCCACCTTAAAATTATCTATCAGCAATTAATTTCGTTACAAAAAATAAAAAAGACGTAAATACGCCTTATATTTTGCTATTTTCTTCTACTATATCGTCTATTTCCTTTGCTATTTCTTCAACATTCTTACTTCCGTCTAAAATATAATCTGCATATGGTGAAAAATCTTGTGCGTTTTCCACTCTATTCTTTATTTTTTGCGGTAAGTCTCCTCTTATCTCCATTCTTTTAATCATTTCTTCTTTACTTAATTTTAAATAAATACATATCGTATTCTTTAAAGTATTTTTAATTTCAATTACACCAAATAAATCAATCACAAGGACTACATTTTTCTTACTTGATACATATTTTTCAAGTTGAAGCTTCGGAATCCCATAAAAATTTCCTGCATATTCTGTAATACCTACAAAATATTCTTCATCATCAAGACGTTTAAACTCATATTTATCTACAAAAAAATAATCTATTGCATTTTTTTCTCCTACTCTCGGTGCTCTTGTAGTATACGTAATTATTCTGTAAAAATTATCTCTTTTATTTAAAATATTTGCCTGTGTACTTTTACCTGAACCGGAATTCCCTGCTATTAGATATATCATTATATCAGTCCCCCATACTTTTGATTAATTATACATTAATTTTATAAAAACAACAATAATATTAAAAAGCATATCATTTTAATTTGTGATATAATTAGCATAAAATTTTAATAATAAGGGGTTTTAATTTATGAAGAAAAAAATACTCAGTATATTTATTATGCTTGTTCTTACATTCGGGATTATAGGCTGCGGTAAAACAAGTTCCGAAAATAATTCTGAAAAGAATTCGCCGGCGCCTCAAACTGCTGAAAGTGCCGAAATAAAAATTGCAGCACTTAAAGGTCCTACTTCTATGGGTCTTGCTAAACTCTTTGATGACGCTAAAAATGACGTAGAGCAAAAAAATTCATACACTTGTACAATTTTACAAAGTCCTGATGAAGTTGTTGTCGGACTTTCAAAAGGTGATTTTGATGTAGCTGCAATTCCTGCAAATTTGGCATCTGTTTTATATAACAAGACAGAAGGTAAACTTCTAAAAGTTGCAAATATAAATACTCTTGGAGTTTTATACATCGCATCCAAAGATGACTCTATAAAAAGCGTTGAAGACTTAAGAGGAAAGACAATAATTACAAGCGGAAAAGGTGCAACTCCTGAATTTGTACTTAGACACGTCCTTTCAAAACACAATATAAATCCAGATACCGATGTAACAATTGACTTTAAAACTGAACATCAGGAAGTAGTTTCATCATATATGCTTCGTTCTGACAATTCAGCTGTCGTAATGTTACCTCAACCGTTTTTAACAGTTGCAGAAGGCCTTGTCACAAATCTTTCTCTAAATGACCTTTGGCAAGAAGTCAATGATTCAAAATTAGTTACCGGTGTATTAGTCGTAAGAAACGAATTTTTAAATTCTCATAAAGAAGCTTTTGATAATTTTATGGAAGAATATAAATCTTCTGTTGAATTTGTAAATTCAAATACCGATGAAGCTTCAAAAATTATAGCCGCACTTGATATTGTTCCTGAGCCTATAGCAAAAACAGCACTTCCTCAATGTAACATAGTCTATATTGACGGAGCGGAAATGAAAGAAACACTGTCAAATTATTTACAATCACTTTATGATGAAGATGCTAAATCTGTTGGAGGAAATATGCCTGATGAAAACTTCTACTATGAAAAATAAGATAAAATCTTTTTTGATAGTATTGTTTTGGATTTTTGTATGGCAGATTTTAAGTCTGTTAATCCCCGAGGAGATACTTTTTGTGTCTCCTCTTAAAGTTATTCCTCAGATTATTAAAATTTTAACTGATAAAGTATTTTATGTCTCTCTTTTCGCAAGCATTTCAAAAATTACAACGGGATTTTTAATAGGTGTTTTTTTTGCAACCATACTTTCTATAATCTCATATAAGAATACACTCTTTAAGGAACTCTCGGTTCCTCTAATGATGTTTTTAAAATCGGTACCTGTCGTAAGTTTTATAGTTCTTGCTCTTTTTTTTGTAAGTTCCAAATATTTAAGTATTATAATCAGCATGATAATAGCTACTCCAATAGTATATTCAAATTTAATCGAGGGGCTTCTAAGTATTGATAAAAATTATTTGGATATGGCAAAAATATTTGATGTTAGTTTTAATAGAAAATTGAATTACATTTATCTTTCTCATTTAAAACCATTTATAATTTCCGGCTTATCTCTTGCATTTGGAATGGCATGGAAATCCGGGCTTGCCGCAGAAGTTATTTCTCTTCCTAATTTTGGAATCGGAACGCTGATTTATAACTGCAAAATATATTTGGATACAGTAAACCTGTTTGCATATACTATAATCGCAATGATTGTTTGCCATGTACTTGAAAAATTACTTTTATTTTTAATTAGGAGGATATGCAAATGAAACTTGAAGTTGAAAATCTTACAAAATACTTCGATGATAAACTCATTTTTAAAAATGTTACATTCTCTGTCAAAGATTCTGAACGTTTGGCAATAATAGGTAAGTCGGGCAGCGGTAAAACAACACTGATAAAAATAATAATGGGGCTTACAAATTCAAACAGCGGTAAAATAATATTTGATACTCCTCCCGAATTTTCTGTTGTATTTCAAGAAAATTTGCTGTTTGAAGAAAGAACTGTATATGAAAATTTAATATTCTGCTGCGAAATAGATAAAACTACTGCACTTAAATTATTAAGTGAACTTGAACTTGAAGATTATATCAATACAAAAGTTAAAGCACTTTCAGGCGGTATGAAAAGAAGAATTGCAATTTTAAGAGCTATTGTAAAAAGAGGAAATATCTTTATATTTGATGAAGCAATAAGAGAAGTTGACGGATATACTGCAAACTTAATAATTTCTTTTTTAAATAAAAGACTAAAAAATGCACCTTTAATTTATATTACACATGATGAATCTGAAATAGAAAAATTAAACTTTGATAAAATAATTAAACTATAAAAATTTTCCAATTAATATTTGTTTTAATTGGATTTTTTAATATAATAACTATGGTGATTATATGAATAAAATTCTTTTTATACTCAGTACTAAAGCAGGATCATCAGATTTTAAGTCTTTTAAAGAAAACATAATTAATACTTATACAAAGCATAATATGCTGGAAAATCTTAAAATCGTTGAAACATTAGATAAAGAACATGCAAAAAGAGCCGCTCAAGAATTTATTGAGCTTCCATATGAAAATAAGATAATATACAGCTGCGGTGGAGACGGAACACTAAATGAAGTTGCATCGGTAGTATATGGTAGCAATACTGCTCTTGGATTAATTCCAATGGGTACGGGAAATGACTTTTCCAAAAATTTTGACTACTCAAATTTTAAAATTGAACAGACAATAAATCCAAAAATTTCACCAATTGATATCATTTCAATAAATGATAGAATAAGTGTAAATGTAATGAGCCTCGGTTTTGATACCTCAGTGCTTAGAAATGTATATATGATTTTAAAAAAATATCCTTTTTTTAAAAAACACAGTTTTATGCTCGGTGCAATTTATTCTCTGCTAAATATTGAAAGTGATACATTAAATGTAGAACTTAATTTAGCAAATGGAAAATCATTAGTTTTAAATGACACTTACACTATAACAGCACTTTGCAACGGCAGATATTACGGAAGCGGTTTTAATCCATCTCCAAACTCGATTTTAGATGATGGTATTTTAGAACTTCTACTTGTAAAAAAACTGTCCCTTCTAAAGATATTAAACTTACTTCCAAAATATAAAAAAGGAACTCATTTAAATAATAAAAAAGTTGCAATATATGAAGTTACAAGTGGAAAAATTTGTTCAGAAAATGAAATATACGCAAACTGTGACGGAGAAATATTTAAGAGTAAATATTTTAATTTTAAAGTTCTTAAAAATTCAATCCTATGGGCAAATTTAAAGTAGGTGATATTATGAAAACTGTTTTAATAACCGGTGCATCTCGTGGAATTGGGTCTGCCATTGCAAAAAGACTTTCGCTTGAAAATTATAATTTAGTTTTAAATTATAACAACAGTGAAAAATCGGCTTTGTCACTAAGAGATGAAATAAGAATTACAAACAAAAACTGTATAGCAATAAAAGCAGATGTATCTAAACTCGAAGAAGTCCAAAATATGTATTCCGAAATCGAAAAAACATTCGGAAGTGTTGACATCCTTATAAATAATGCCGGAATTTCTTTTACAGGACAATTTCAGGATACATCTCCTGATATTTGGAACAAGATATTAAACACTAATGTAACCGGGATGTATAATACAATATATACCGTCCTTCCAAAAATGTTATCAAACCATGAAGGTGTAATACTGAACTTTTCTTCAATATGGGGTTCACATGGAGCGTCTTGTGAAGTTGCATACTCCACAAGTAAGGGTGCTGTCGAATCGCTTACAAAATCACTTGCAGTTGAACTTGCTCCTTCAAACATAAGAGTAAATGCAATTTCACCCGGAACTGTAAACACAGATATGATGAAATCATACAGCGCTGATGACATGAAAATAATATGCAATGAAATACCGATGCAAAGAATTTCTCAGCCGGAAGAAATTGCAGAATTGGTTTGCTTTTTAATATCATATAAAAATTCATATATGACAGGTCAAATTATATGTGCCGACGGAGGCATGTGCGTATAAAAATACCCTCTTTACCGAATGACCGGTAAAGAGGGTATCTTTTTCTCCTTCTTTATTTACCTTCTATGCTTTCAGTATCTTTTAGATACTCTCCAAACTCAATCTCGACTTGTTTTTCTTTTCCGTCTCGAACTATTGTTATCTTTTCTCTGTCTCCCACCTTATACTTATATAATGCAACTCTAAGTGAACTTTCATTTTCAATTTCAGTATCACCTATCTTTGTAATTACATCGCCCGCTTCTATTCCAGCCTGTTTAGCAGGTGAATTTTCTCTGACGGCAAATACAAACACGCCCTTGTCAACTCCAAGATCCTTATTCAAATATCTCTGAACGTCAACTGCATTTACAGGATTTTCTATACCCATGAACACAATATTATATGTTCCGGTGTTTATTACCTGCTCAATTATAGGCTTTACAGTATTTATCGGAATTGAAAAACCAAGGCCTTCGGCAGAATTTACCTTAACTGTATTTATTCCTATTACTTCTCCTTTTTCATTCAAAAGAGGTCCTCCTGAATTACCTCCGTTAATTGAGGCGTCCGTCTGAATAAGACCTGTCATATATCCTCCGCCATTTACCTGACCTACATATCTGTTAAGTCCGGAAATTATACCCTGTGTAACACTTCTTTGATATGCTATATCTATAGGATTACCTATGGCTATTGCCGTTTGACCGATTTGAAGTGTACTTGAATCGCCAAGTGTAGCCGCCGTTAATTTTCCCTTAGGCTCAATTTTCACTATGGCAATATCAATATTTGAATCCACCCAAATAGGCTTTCCCTCTAAAGTTGTTCCGTCATCCAAAAGTACAGTTGCTGTATCTACAACTTGAGATCCCACTTTAACAACATGCGCATTTGTAAGAATATATCCTCTTTCATCTACAATTATTCCTGAACCTGTTCCTTTTGCCTCAACAGCTCCGAACATGCTATTTACCTGTCCTTTAGTTGTAATTCCAACTACTGATGGAATTGCCTTTTGAGCTACTGCCTGTGCAACATTAACTTCGCCTTTTGTGCTTATTGTGACTGCATTATTTCCATTAGCCGATGCCAAGTTCGTCTCCGATGACATTTTTTCTCCAAACAATGCATAAGTTATTGATGAACCTACTATTCCTCCGATAAGAGAAAATACTATCGCAAGAACTATTACGGATTTATTACTCTTCTTTTTTCTTCTTCTATTATTCTCATTTTCATAATTATATTCATATTTTTGTTCTTGATATAAAGTTTCGTTTTCCATAATCTTTTCCTCCTTCACATAGAAATTTATACCCATTCTAAAAAAACTATGTGAAAAGAGTGTGTTTTTTTTATAATACATTTGAAAAATGTTATAATGTGAAAAGGAGGTACTCTATGAAAATAACATTTATAAGACATTCTTGCTATACAGTTGAAACTGATAATTACTTCTTGATTTTTGACTACATAGGCGGAAAACTGCAACTACCCGAAAATAAAATTTCAATATTTTTTGTAAGTCACAGACATTCAGATCACTTTAAAAAAGAAATTTTTAACTTTAATGCTGATCACTATATAATAAGTGATGATGTAGATATTAAAAAAGCTGAAAACATAACTTCAGTTTCTCCCGATAATGAACTTGATCTATTGGGAATTAAAGTTAAAACTCACGGCTCAACTGATGAAGGTGTAAGCTTTTATGTAAATGTTGATGGAACAGGAATAGTTCACTGCGGAGATTTAAACTATTGGATATGGCCGGAATATTCTAAATCAGATATTGAAAATATGGACAGATGGTTTAAATCTGAAGCGGACAAATTTAAAAATGAAAATGTCTTTGCAATAATGCTTCCTGTCGATCCAAGACTTAAAGACAATTATTATTTAACTTGTGATTATTTCTTAAGGACAAATTCCGCAAAACATTACTTTCCGATGCATATGTGGGAAAATTACTCGATATCACAAAAATTAAAAAATAAATATAAAAATATATATCCGCAAAAAATTATACACGTAATCCAAAAAGAAAATCAAATTTTTGAATTCTAAATAAAAAAAGAGTGGTGATCCACTCTTTTTATTTTAAATTTTCAAGAAGTTTTAATGTGAATTTCCACATTCTCTCTGTTGATGAAATACTTACCCTTTCCTTTGGAGAGTGTACATCATGCATCTCAGGTCCAAAACTAATCATATCACAATTAGGAAGAACTTTTTTTAATAAACCGCATTCAAGTCCGGCATGAATTGCACTATATGTTGCTTTACTACCGAATAGCTCCTCATAAGTTTTTATGGAAATATCTCTTAAAATACTTTCTTCTTCAAATTGCCATGCAGGATATCTGTTACTTTCTATTGTTTTGGCATTACATCTCTTAGCAGAAATCTTTAAAACATCTAAAACTCTTTCAAGTTCAGATTCTGTTGAAGACCTAACTGATGTTGTATATACAATCTTATTATCTTTTTCAAATAACACCGCATTATTAAGTGAAGTTTCTACCAATCCCTCTATATCTTTTGACATAGAAATTACTCCGTCAGGCACAATCATTGAATAATCTATGAAATCATCTGTAAGATTTTTTGTATATGAATCTCTATTTTCACAAGACTCTATATCAATTACTATTCCATCATCTTCTACTCTGTATTCATTTTTTATGGTAACTGCAAGCTTTTCTATTGTATCTATTGCAAGTTCCTTTTCTTCTACCAATATTTCAGCTTTAGCAGAATCCGGAATTGCATTATGTTTTGCTCCTCCTTTAAGTGAGATAATTCTAAGTTCTGTAACTTCTCTTACGGCACTTAATAATCTTGAAAGAATTTTATTTGCATTAGCTCTTTGTCTTATTATTTCTCCTCCGGAATGTCCTCCCTTTAGTCCCCTTACAGTTATTCTTAAAGCTTCTCCTTTAAAATGTTCTCTTTCAATATCAAATATAACATTCATTGATGAACCGCCTGCACAACTTACAAGAAAGATACCTTCCTCCTCAGAATCAATATTTAAAAGCATATTTCCATTTAACATACCTTCTTTTAGAGCAGCTGCTCCATCCATTCCCGTTTCTTCATTTGTAGTGATTAAAACCTCAAGTGCAGGATGCTTATACTCATTTGAGTCTAAAATTGCAAGTGCATAAGCTACAGCAATGCCATCATCTGCTCCAAGTGTAGTTTTATTTGCTTTTACAAAATCTCCGTCTACTATCATCTCTATCGGATCTGTATCAAAATTGTGGTCTGAGTCCTCTTCTTTAACACAAACCATATCCATATGTCCTTGAATTATTACAGGTTTTGAATTTTCATAGCCGTTTGTTGCAGGTTTTTTTATTATTACATTGTATACATCATCTTGAAATACTTCTAAATTTCTTTCTTTTGCAAAATTTACCAAAAAATCAGAAACTCTTTTTTCACTTCCTGAACATCTTGGAATTTGGTTTATTTCATAAAACCATTTAAATACTTCTTTAGGTTCAATATTTAAGTTCATTTTTACCTCCTAAATTTTTAATATAATATAATTATAATACATCTTAAGCTAATTTAGCAGAGCTAAATTCTTTATTCTCTAAATAAAAAAGTTGACCTTCTCAATAAAAGCCAACTCAATTTTAATTTAAAATACTAATAATTCATCTACAGTGTAATTTTCTTCAACCGGTTCTGAATTTACAGGTGTATTTATAGGAGCAACAGAATTATCTTTTTTCTCCTCTACAATTTGTCTTACACCCCAACTTGCAAGTTCTTCATCAGTCCCTATCCAAACAGGCATACCAACTCTTGCTCTTGGGAATATAAATGTTTCAATATCATAATTAAACATTCTCATACAACCGTTAGATGCATACGTCCCTATCTGATGAGGCTTTATTGTGCCATGAATTCCATAACCCGAATATCCCGGAAGACTAAGTCCCATCCAACGTTCTCCAAGAGGATTGTTAGGATCATCAGCTTTTGCCGGCTTATATTTTCCGTTCATTCCACCCCATGCAGGATTTACATGCTTACTTTGAATCTTTCCCTTTGCTGATGGTGTAGGAGTTTCATTAGTCCCTAACGCTATTGGAAATTTATACATCGGAGCTGTTCCGCTATAGAAAGTTAATGTCTTTTTAGTCTTATTTACAACTATCCATTCTCCGCTTGTAGGAGCGTTTTGAATGTCATCCTTTACAACCATATTAGAATTATATAAAACTTTTTTTGTAATATCATTTATTTTTCCTGTTACCGTCAGATTTGACAGTGCTTGAAATTTTTTAATTTCAGCAACTTTCTCCGCACCACTCTTATCCATAAAGTGATTCGGCCTCACATATTCAGCTCTTACTGATGTAGGAAACAACATCAAAGCTGATAATACAATTAAACCAAAACTATTTTTTATCTTCAATTAATACACTCCATTCATCAATGGTACTATTTTATAATAAATCATTTTTCAAGTCAAACCTTAATTACAATAGAATTTTCTTTAAAAATTGTCCTGTATATGATTTTTCTATATCGGCAATCTCCTCAGGTCTACCTGTGGCAATTATTGTTCCGCCATTATTTCCTCCTTCAGGTCCAATATCGATAATATGATCTGCCGTCTTTATAACATCAAGATTATGTTCAATCACAACTACGGTATTTCCTCTGTTCACAAGTTCATTTAAAACTTTTAATAATTTTCTTATATCTTCACTATGAAGACCTGTTGTAGGCTCATCCAATATATATATTGTTCTTCCTGTAGCTTTCTTTGAAAGTTCCGTTGCAAGTTTAATTCTCTGTGCTTCTCCTCCGGAAAGTTGTGTTGACGGCTGTCCCAATTTAATGTAAGACAATCCGACATCTCTTAGTGTTTCAATTTTCCTTAAAACTCTCGGATGATTTTCAAAATATACAAGTGCCTCTTCAACAGTCATATCAAGTATATCTGAAATATTCTTATCCCTATATTTAACTTGTAACGTTTCTCTATTATATCTCTTTCCCTTACATACTTCGCACGGAACATATACATCAGGTAAAAAATGCATTTCAACCTTTATTATTCCATCGCCCTTACAAGCTTCACATCTTCCGCCTTTAACATTAAAGGAGAACCTGCCTTTTTTATACCCTCTAATCTTCGATTCATTTGTCATTGTAAATATATCTCTTATTAAATCAAATGCTCCTGTGTAAGTTGCAGGATTAGATCTTGGAGTTCTTCCTATTGGACTCTGATCTATATTTACAACTTTATCCAGATTTTCAATTCCTTCAATTTTTGTATGCTTACCCGGCTTAACTCTTGATCCGTTTAAATTTTGTGTAAGTGATTTATATAGTATTTCATTTATGAGAGAACTCTTTCCGCTCCCTGATACTCCTGTTACTGCAACAAACTGACCAAGCGGAATTTCAACATTTATATTTTTAAGATTATTTTCTCTTGCTCCATAAATTTTTATACTTTTTCCGGTATAAGGGCGTCTTTGCTCAGGTAATTCTATTTTCTTACGTCCTGAAAGATATGCCCCTGTTATGGATTCTTCAACTTGCATTATCTCATCGGCACTTCCCTGTGCAACAATTCTTCCTCCGTCTCTTCCCGCCAAAGGTCCTATATCTACAATTTGATCCGCCATTCGCATTGTGTCCTCATCATGTTCGACAACTATAAGTGTATTTCCTATATCAGTTAAATTTCTAAGAGCCTTTAAAAGTTTTTCGTTATCTCGTTGATGAAGTCCTATACTCGGTTCATCTAAAACATATATAACTCCGACAAGCTGTGAGCCAATTTGAGTTGCAAGCCTTATTCTCTGTGCTTCTCCTCCCGAAAGAGTCCCCGCCATTCTTGAAAGTGTAAGATATTCAAGTCCAACATTTTGTAAAAATGATAATCTTGCCTTTATTTCTTTTAAAATTTGATTGGCTATTATGGATTCTTTTTCTGTAAGCTTTAATTCTTCAAAAAATTTAACAGCATCAGACACAGAAAGTTCCGTAAGCTCAAATATATTAAGCCCATTTACTTTTACCGACAACGATGACTCTTTAAGTCTTGCTCCATGGCAATGCGGACATGGTTCTTCATTCATAAACTCTTCTATTTTACCTATTATAAAATCTGAAGAAGTTTCCATGTATCTTCTTTTTAAATTTTTAAGTATTCCTTCAAAATTTCCCCTGTATGTTTTTGCTCCTGAAAAATGTGAATCAAAATCAAATTCTATTTCTCTTTCAGTTCCATATAGAAGCGCATTCATAAATTCTTCAGGTGCTTCTTTTATCGGTTTACTTGTGCTGAAATTAAATTCCTTGGCAAGTTGTTTAACCATTTCCGTATAGTAAGTTCCTTCTGCTCCGGAATAACAAACTATAGCTCCTTCATCTATTGAAAGTTCTCTATTCGGAATCACAAGTTCCGGATCTACTTCCTTTGAAAATCCTATACCCTTACATGTCTCACAAGCTCCTATCGGAGAGTTGAACGAAAATGAACGCGGAGATATTTCCTCAATTACAATTCCACAGTCCGGACAGGCCAGCTTTGAAGAAAATGTAATTTTTTCTCCTCCAACCACATCAATGTTTACCATACCTTCAGATAATCCAAGTGCAAGTTCGATAGAATCCACAAGTCTTGATTCGACTCCATCTTTTATGACAATTCTATCTACAACTATTTCAATATCATGCACCTTATTTTTTTCCAGTTCTATATCCTCTTCAGATATGTCCTTAATTTCTCCATCGACTATAACTCTTATAAATCCGTCTTTTTTAATATTTTCAAGAGTTCTCTTATGAGTCCCCTTCCTCCTTCTAACTACCGGAGCCAATACCTGAATTTTGGTTCTATCTTCAAGAGTCATTGCCCTGTCTACCATTTGATCCACTGTAAAAGAACTTATTTCTTTACCGCATTTAGGACAATACGGATGTCCTACTCTTGCATATAAAAGTCTGAAATAATCATAAATTTCAGTTACGGTTCCCACTGTTGAACGCGGATTTTTACTTGTAGTTTTTTGATCTATGGATATTGACGGACTCATTCCCTCAATATAATCAACTTCCGGCTTATCCATTTGTCCTAAAAATTGTCTTGCATAAGATGACAAACTCTCTACATATCTTCTTTGTCCCTCCGCATAAATTGTATCAAATGCTAACGAACTTTTCCCTGAACCTGATAGACCTGTAAAAACTATAAATTTATTTCTTGGAATTGTTAAATCAACATTTTTTAAATTATGCTGATGTGCTCCTTTAATTACAATATTCTCTTCTGACAAAATTTCACCCTCAATTATCTTTCATCTTTTCCATTTCAGCTCTAAGCTCAGTTATTTTATCTCTTATTTCTGCAGCTCTTTCAAAATCAAGCTGTTCTGCAGATTTATACATTTCATTCTTAAGAGCATCTATCATTGCTAAAATTTCTTTATCACTAAATTCATTAATGCTACTATAGCTTTCAACTCCCTCAGCCGCAACAGTAGCTTCTATTACTTCTCTTATTCCCTTTTCAACTGATTTTGGAATAATTCCGTTTTCCTCATTATATTTATCTTGAATAAACCTTCTTCTATTTGTTTCATCAATAGTATATTTCATTGACTTTGTTTCAAAATCAGCATACATTATTACTTTACCGTCTACATTCCTCGCAGCACGTCCTGCAGTTTGGATAAGCGAAGTTTCCGAACGAAGAAACCCTTCTTTATCCGCATCAAGTATTGCAACAAGTGATACCTCCGGTAAATCTAAACCTTCCCTCAAAAGATTTATTCCCACAAGTACATCATATTTACCTAACCTTAAATCTCTAATGATTTCCATCCTTTCAATAGTATCAACATCAGAATGCATATAAGTAACTTTCATACCTATTTTTTTAAAATGATCAGTTAAATCTTCTGCCATTTTTTTAGTAAGTGTTGTAATTAAAACTCTTTCACCGCGTTCTTTTACATTCTCTATTTCATTTATTAAATCATCTATTTGATACTTTGTAGGTCTTACTTCTATAACAGGATCCAAAAGTCCGGTAGGTCTAATTATCTGCTCAACTTTATTCTGTTCATGCTCTTTTTCATATGGACCCGGCGTTGCAGATACATATATACACTGATTCATTATGCTTTCAAATTCTTCAAACTTAAGCGGTCTGTTATCAAGAGCAGATGGAAGTCTGAATCCGTAATCCACAAGCGTCTGCTTTCTTGAACGGTCTCCGTTATACATTGCCCTTATCTGAGGAACAGTTGCATGCGATTCATCTATTATAGTCAAAAAATCCTTAGGAAAATAATCTATCAAAGTATAGGGTCTTGAACCAGCCTCTCTTGCTGAAAGATGTCTGGAATAATTTTCTATTCCACTGCAAAAACCCATTTCGGAAAGCATTTCTATATCATATCTTGTTCTCTGTTCAATTCTTTGTGCTTCAAGTAACTTTTCCTGATCTTTAAGTTCCTTAACTCTTTCATTCAGCTCTTCTTCAATTGTAACAATGGCTCGCTTAACCTTTTGCTCCGTTGTCGCAAAGTGAGATGCCGGATAAATTGCAACATGTTTTCTATATCCAAGAACTTCCCCTGTAAGTGCATTTATTTCAGAAATCCTATCAATTTCATCTCCAAAAAATTCAACTCTTATGGAATTTTCAGATGACCATGATGGAAATATCTCAAGTATATCTCCACGAACTCTAAATGTACCTCTTACAAAATTAAGATCATTTCTGACATACTGAATCTCTATAAGACGCTTCATAATTTCATTTCTATCTTTTTCCATTCCCGGTCTTAAGGATACAACAAGATTTTCATAATCTATCGGATCTCCAAGTCCATATATACAAGAAACTGATGCAACAATAATTACATCTCGCCTTTCAAACAAGCTCATTGTTGCAGAATGCCTTAGCTTATCAATCTCATCATTAATGGAAGAATCCTTTTCTATAAATGTATCAGTTTGAGGAACATATGCCTCCGGCTGATAATAATCATAGTAGGACACAAAATATTCAACCGCATTGTCGGGAAAAAACTCCTTAAATTCACTTGCAAGCTGATATGCAAGCGTCTTGTTATGTGCAATAACAAGAGTCGGTTTTTGAACTCTTTCTATAACATTTGCCATTGTAAAAGTCTTACCCGAGCCTGTAACACCGAGTAGAGTTTGATGCTTTAAATTTTTATTAATTCCATTTACAAGACCATCTATTGCCTGTGGCTGATCTCCGGTTGGAACATAGCTTGAATGTATTTTAAATTCCATTAATATCACCTTCTCATAATATACCCGAACAACTGTTTATTATAACATAAAATATCCAAATTAAATAGCTTAGCATATCTATATATCAATATTTACCTAAGCCTGTTTTTAATATATAATCTAACTATGAAAAATATAATAATTATGTCGCCTTCTAAAGAAATGATAGAACTTTCAAAAGACTTTAACATTTCATTAAAAGATGAAACCAAAACAATTTTAAATTCACTAAAAAAACTTAATATAGAGGAAATCGAAAAATATTTTAAAATAAGCACTGCGCTTGCAACGCTAAACTATAATAGATTTCATTCCATAGAAACATCTTGCGGAAATATAGCACTTAAAACATATAACGGCATTGCTTTTAAAAATATGAATTTAAAAAACTTTACCGATGAAGATTTTGAATTTGCATATAAAAATCTGATAATACTGTCCGCTCTATACGGCCCAATATTTTCAAAAGAAATTATATCACCTTACAGACTTGACTTTAACGTGCCGATAAAAATAGATAATTTGTCATTGAAAAATTTTTGGGAGAACTACTATGATAATTTCTTCAAAGACTACAGCATTTACAATCTTGCATCATATGAATTTTCATCTCTCATAAATAAAGAAATTTCAAATTTTATTGACATCGAATTTTTTGAAGACTTTGAAAAAAATAAACATGCACACTCCACAACTGTAAAAAAATTAAGAGGAGCTCTTGCAGCAGAAATTATTAAAAATAAATCATTTGAAAAAGAAATATTTAAAAATTTCAGTTACCTTGAATTTAGACTGTCGGAAGAATATTCAAATACAAACAGAATTGTATATGTAAAATCAAATTTATAGAAAAATAAAAATCTCCTTTAAGTAAAGGAGAAATTTTATTTTTTAAATATAAATAAATATTCATGTGCTATCAATAAAAAATTATATTTTATGTTATTAGTTTTCCAAAAACCTGTCGCTCTACAATTATGTTGTTCTTTTATTATAAGTTCTTTTAATTTAAAACCTGCTTTTTCAAAAATTTTCATAACTTCAAACGACATTGGAATCATATGCCCCTTTTATTCTATTTGCCAATATCTCACCTTCTTAATTTTGGGCATCAAAAAAGCACCTACCAATAGTAAGTGCTTAAAAGTTACATGATTATAAGTGTAAACCTGAAGTTTTACATTCCAAATGTTTTAGAAGATATGTTTAAACCAAGCATTTTACTGAATGCTAAACCAAATTTTACAAAATTATAAGACACAGATGTTATTATATTATCATCAATGATATAACCATCCACTACCGGATTTTGTAAATTGTCATTCCAGCCTACCATATTAGATAAATCAGTTTCATCAAAACCCTCTTCTAATAAATCTTCCTTATTTACTCCTGCCATAAAAGATTTTTCATTAAGCATTCCAGCTTTCAATAATAAAATTGGTGCGATAGAAATTGCTCCTATAATTTTACCATCAAAATTTTTAATAAACTCTATTATGCTTTCATCTTCAATTGTGTTTCTGATATCTGTTGCTCCTGTTAAAAGTAGACTATCAAATTCATCGATATTTAATTCATAAATAGTTTTTTCAGCCTGCATTATTAAGCCTTCTTCACTTTGGATAGGTTCTTTTGTTTTTGAAAATACAGTTATTTGTTTCCCACTTAGTGATAATGACTCAAGAGCTACACTAAACTCAAAGTTACAAAAGGAATCATATATTAAAACTGCTGTTTTTTTCATTTAATCTACCTCCAGACTATAAATGTTCTAATATTATATACCCATTTAAATAAGTAGTTAAAACCTATCAAAATCATTCTGAGTTGCTACTTTCTTGTATTTCCAATCATCATTATTCTTTTCTGTAAACATATCATTGGCAACATTAAAAAGTACAATACTTTATTTTATAGGGGTGTGCATAAAAGATAAACCTTAAAATGAACAATAAAAAAGACCTCTGTGCAATGGCCTGTATAAATCATATTTCGTTGAACGGCTTGAAATAGGCATATTTTAAACTGTTAATTTGTCTCATTTTAATAACTTGCATTCCTGCATATTTTGTAATGTTTCCATCAAACGGATAGTATAAACTTATATACTTTAAAAGCTGTCGTTTTTCTCCTTCCCATCTCAAAAACGGTCTTATCTCTTTTATATAACCCAAACTAATTATTACACATATATTGATTAACTCATAAAAAAATAAATCTACATTATGTAGATTTATATGTAGATTTATTTTTTTAGTATTTTATATAATACCCTTATAAGAATTATTGTTATTACAGTTTCTATGATTGCTTTTAGTGCTCTAATCGGCAGCATTGCCATAAATGCTTTTCCAAAAAGTTGAGATAACCAGTAGGTATTTAAACCTATATGAACTATTAGCATAACTATGACGCAACTTACTATAGTTGCAACATTTAATTTTTCGTCATTATCTTTCAACATCTTCATACAGATAAGTCCCGGAAGTAGTCCTGTTAATATTGAGCTTAATGTGAAACCCAAATGAGGGGTTCCCTGAGGATTAATCATTACTCCTATTGCATCTGTAACTAATCCGACTATTCCACCAACAACAGGTCCGTACAACATACCTGATAAAATTATAGGCATTGAACCTATGCCGACTCTCAATTGCGGTGTAACCATAACTGACAAAAATCTTGTTAAAACTATTGACAGTGCAACTAAAAATGCTGCTCTTACAATAACTTTCGTATTACTTTTTTTCATTAAAAAAAGCCCCTTTCAATTAATTCAAAGTAGAGGGCACGTTAAAATACAGCGGCCGCGATAAAGAATCATATAAATTCGTTTAAGAACAACAACCCATTTCTTAACACTTGACGCTCTTTATCTACTCTGTTAACATCATTATATAATTGCAGTGTATTAAACACAACAAAAAAATTTTAATAATTGAAAATAAAAGAGGTTTTTATGGATTACAAAAATTACTTGGATTGGATGCTAAATAGAGGCGATCCTCAAGGTGATTACACCTTGGATAATGTAAAAAAACTTTTAGAAGAACTTGGTTCCATTCAAAATAAAATCAAGATAATTCATGTTGCGGGCACTAACGGTAAAGGTTCTGTATGCAGTTATATTCAAAATACTTTATCCGGCTCAAATTTAAAATGCGGATTATTTATTTCTCCATATATTGATGACATAAGAGAAACTATTCAAATTAATGGAGAGTATATTTCAGAGAACGATTTTGTAAAGTGCATGGAAGTTATTTATCCTATAGTATTAAAATTAGACAGCGAAGGATACTATGCTACATCTTTTGAAATTTTCGTAGCGGTTGCATTTTTATATTTCTATGAAAATAAAGTAGATACAGCTGTTATGGAAGTCGGTATGGGCGGACGATTTGATGCCACAAATATCTTTGACACACCAATTGCAACAGTTATAACTTCTATTTCATTAGACCATATAAATATCTTAGGAAAAACTTTAAAAGAAATTGCTTGGCAAAAAGGTGGAATTATAAAAGATAATGTTCCGGTTTTTATTTATCCGCAAAAAGAAGAAGTTATGACAGAATTAATTAGAATAGCAAAAGAAAAAAATGCCCCGGTTCATACATTTAGCCTTGATGATGTAAAAGATATTTTTTCTACCGATAAATATAATGAATTCTCATTTAGAGAACATAAAAATATGAGAACATCTTTGCTTGGCAAACATCAAGTATATAATGCTTCTCTTGCAATAATGACCCTTGACTATTTAAAAAAATTTTTTTCTATTTCAGATGATAATCTAAGAAAATCAATATCAAGTGCAAAAAATATAGGAAGAATTGAAGTTATTAAGGAAAATCCTACTTTTGTCCTTGACGGAAGTCACAATGCAGAAAGCATAGATGCACTTATAGAAAATCTTAAAACTTTTTCTTATAATAAATTAATTTTAGGATTCAGTGTACTTGGTGATAAGGACATAGACTATATCCTAAAAAATTTAATTCCTCTTGCGAGCTCTGTTGTACTGACCACAATAGATAATCCAAGAGCTGCAGGACTTGAGTTTTTAAAGAGAGAGGTTTCAAAATACTCGAATGAAGTATATGCATTTGAAGACAGAAAAATTGCATTTGATAAAACTGTTTCTCTTGCAAATGAAGATGACATGATTCTGTGGTGCGGTTCTCTGTATTTAATAAAAGACATAAGAAAATTTATAATTTAAAAAATAATATTTCATACAAGTATAATTCTCGTTCAAAAGTAAAATCCCCACAATATGTGGGGATTTTTCAATATAAAAATTTTAATATCTTTTTATAGTCCTATTACTATGCCTCCATTATCTGCGTAACCCGAAGATAATCCTCTTGTATGAATTATAATTACATCTTTAATTTTATATAGCTCTCTCACTTTTTTTTCTAAGTCTTTTGCTTTTTCAAGTGCATCTACATGAGATATTACAAGAACTTTCTCCTCCAAATTAGAGGCTACATTTCCAATTGCATTTGCAAGTTTTGACAAACTCTTTTTAAATCCTCTGTTCATTTCAAAAAGACAAATGTCCCCATCATCGGTTGTCATTATAGGTCTTATATTTAAAATATTTGCAATTAGACCCGCAGTTTTCTTTATTCTTCCATTTTTAATCAGATTGTCCAAACTTTCAAGAATAAAAAATGTTTTATTGTTATCTACCTCAGTAGTTATTTTTTTAGTCTTTTCTTCAAATGAACTGGCCTCATTTATTATTTCCCACAATTTTAAAACTACCGATGTCTGACCGGCACTTGCAGATTTTGAATCTACTATAAAAACATTTTTATCAGGATGTTCAGAGACATAGTCATTTTTAGCAATAACGGCACTGTTATATGAACCTGAAACTTTTGACGAAATCGTAACTACAAATATATTTTTTTCTTCACACTTATTCAGCTTTTCCAAATAGTCATAAGGAGATGGACATGATGTTCTTATAGGATTGTTGCTTTTAATCATTGAATCTAAAAATTCGTCTAAGTTTATATTTTCATCATCTACAAATTCTACATCGTCCACTGTTATCTTAAACGGAACAGATAAAATATTCATTTCCCTTTCCATTTCCTCTGTTATATCACAACCCGTATCAACTACTATTCTATAATCCATATTTTCTCCTTTAACTCAATCTATTTTCTATATATTTTGCAAGTTCACCTGCATATTTTTTTAAGACGTCTTCGTCTTCTCCTTCAATCATTACCCTGACTAAACTTTCGGTTCCGGAAGGCCTTATTACAACTCTGCCCTTGCCTTTAAATTCACTTTCGATTGCATATACCTTTGCTCTTATGTCTTCAAATTCCATATATTTATTTTTTAAATCATTTCTTACCTTGGCATTTACTAAAACCTGAGGGTAACTTGTCATAAGTTCATTTAACTCAGATAAAGGCTTGTTTAATTTTCCCATAACTTCCAATATGTGAAGTCCTGTTGCAAGTCCGTCACCGGTTGTATTATAGTCTAAAAATATTATGTGCCCCGATTGTTCTCCACCTATAACAAAATTTCCCCTGCGCATTTCCTCAAGTACATATCTATCGCCAACCTGTGTATAAACCAAATCAGCTCCTATTTCTGAAAGATATCTCTTTAATCCAATATTTGCCATTATAGTTCCGACAACCGTATTATTTAAAAGCCTATTTTCTTTTTTAAGATAAGTTGCGCAAATTGCAAGTATATGATCTCCATCAACTATATTTCCTTTTTCATCTACCGCAATAATTCTATCAGCATCTCCATCAAAACTCATGCCGATATCTGCACCTGTTTGTATTACAAGTTCTTTTATAAGGTTCGGATTTGTTGAACCGCAGCTTAAATTTATATTCTCTCCGTTTGGAGTATTATTTATCACATATACCTCAGCACCAAGTCTTCTCAAAACATGCTCTGCTATTTCACTTAACGCACCATTGCCCGTATCTATTGCTATTTTTTTACCCGTTAAATCAACATTTGAAATAGATACAAGGTAATCTTCATACTCCTTTTTTAAATTTAAACTGTATGTTACTGTGCCGACATCCCCATATGTTGCATTCTTGTAAATTTTAGTATCTGAAAATATTAACTCTTCTATTTGATTTTCAACAGCATCAGGGAGCTTATACCCTTCGCTTGAAAAGAATTTTATTCCATTGTATTCAAACGGATTATGTGATGCGGAAATAACAACTCCCGCCAAATAATCACCTTTTCTTGTAAGATATGCAACAGCAGGTGTCGGTATCACTCCTGCAAGCTCAACATCAAGACCTATTGACATAATCCCCGATATAAGTGCACTCTCAAGTAAATTCCCGGAAAGTCTCGTATCTCTGCCAACTAATATTTTACCTTTAGTATCCTTAGAAAGGATATATCCTGCAGCTCTTCCTACATTATATGCAAGTTCAGGTGTGAGTTCTAAATTTGCAACTCCTCTTATTCCATCAGTACCAAATAATTTTCCCAATTTTATCTCCCATATTTTTCTATTATTATTTTTTCTAATTCTTCTCTGTTATTTAAACTTGGATCATCTAAAACAACTTCTGTTATATATTCCAATATTTCTCCTATTATTTTACCCTCTTTAAAGCCTAATGTCATTATATCTCTACCATTAACAGCTAAAAATTTTTCTTTGGATGTACTCTCTTTTAAAAGTTCAGTAATTCTGTTTTTTCTATCAAGTAAAAATTTTGTATCCCTATTTGTCATAGTACAAAATCTATCTGCAATCATAAGTTCATAAAGCTCCAATATATTTTCTGCTCCAACTTTTCTAATCTGCCTACGCAGAGCTTTATCTGTCATATTATCATGAACCTTCATGTGATACAAAATTAAAGTGGATACTTTTTTTATAGTGCTGTTGCTATATCTGTTTTCTCTTAAAATTTCCTCAGCCATTTTTGCTCCAAGTTCCGCATGTCCATAAAAATGTCCTATTCCATTTTTATCTACACTAAGTGTACTTGGTTTTGCTATATCATGAAATAATGCCGCAAGTCTAAGTTCAAAATTCTTTGGAACATTATCTACAACACATAACAAATGTTCAAAAAGCGTTTTATTATGATAAGGAGTTTTTTGATTATATCCTACAGTATTATAAAGTTTAGGATAAATTATATCAAGCACTTTTGTATCCGCCATAAGTTTAAGAGATTTTGACGGCATTTCACTAAGTAAAATCTTATTAAATTCAGATGCTATTCTCTCTTTTGAAATATTACTCAGCAAAGATCTATTTTTGATAATCGCATCTTTTAAATCACAATCAAGTTTAAAATCAAGTGTGCCTGCAAACCTGATTGCTCTTAAAATTCTAAGTGCATCTTCACAAATTCTATCATCTGCATTTCCTACCGTTCTTATTACTCTTGATTTTATATCACTGATTCCTGAATATAAATCTATAATATTCCCATTTCCATCCATCGCCATTGCATTTATTGTAAAATCTCTACGTTTTAAATCTTCTTCTATATTCTCGGTAAAAAATACTTCTGTGGGATATCTGTGATTTTCATAAACGCCTTCTTTTCTAAAAGTAGTAAGTTCTACAATATAGTCTTTATACTTTATGGTTATAGTCCCATACTTCTTACCAGTAGAATAAAACAAATAATCCTCAAAAATTTCCTCTATCTCATATGGCTTTGCATCAGTCGCAATATCAAAATCAAATGGAGTTCGATCCAATAGCATATCTCTAAGAGAACCTCCCACTATATATCCAAGATGCCCTCTCATATTTAATATATTCAATATTTCTAAAATTTCCGTTGGCATAGTATCACCCTATAGTCCAAATTATACCATACTGCATTATCTTGCTCTAACCAATTATTAATCTTTTAAATAATTTAATTAACTTTTCTATAATTTTCACATAATAAATCTATTTTAACAAGACATTTTATATAAATGTGTTATAATTATAATCAAATAGGAGGTCAATATGAACAAAAAATTTTTATTAATAATTATTTTATGCTTTAGTATTTTGCTGATTGGTTGCGGCAAAAATAAAAATACGGAAGTGGAAAAGCCGGAAACAAAAATTCAAACAAATAAATCTGCAAATGATAAAAATACCGATGTCTCTAATGAACAAAAAAGTAAAAATGTAGAAGATGCAGATTCAGAAAACACTGACATTTTAGATGAACCTGTAGAAAACGAAACTCAAATCACAGGTCAAAATGTAAAGTTAAGCAGAGAAGTACTTAAAAATCTAATGGACAATTCGGACTATATTTCAAGAGTAAGAATTCAAGTAGGACAGGATAACACTACAGATGTAAGCTTCTTGGAAGATTACAAAGGTGATCTGTCAAGTGTAGTTATAGAACTTCCGAAAAATCTTCTACAAAATAGAGAATATATAATTTTTTATAGAGACAATGTAAACGGAAAAATTGAACCTGTAAGAGGAGCAGAATCATTTATTGAAGTTCAAAGCGGAAACGATGCAACATTAAATTACATTGAATCAATTTATCAAAAAAATGATATGCCCACTGTGAAAAATAATACTTCCTCTAACAGATAAATTACACAAAAATTAAAGGAGAAATTATGAAAAAATTTATAAATCTATTATTTGTCATTTTAATTCTAATAATCGGTACAAATGTATATGCAGCTAAACCTATTAAAATAGAATTAGACGGCAAAGAAATAAAGACAGATGTAATGCCATATATAAAAAACAGCCGTACCTTAGTTCCTCTTAGATTTATCTCTGAAGCACTAAATTACAAAGTGGATTGGAATGCAGAAAAAAGAGAAGTTACTGTTTCAAATAATATGACAACTATTGTGCTTACTATTGACAAAACAGAAGTACTCGTAAATGGAACTGCAAAAGAAAATGATGTTGCGCCGGAAATTACAAAGGACAGAACTTTCGTCCCGATAAGATTTATAGCTGAAAATCTCGGTGTTACAGTAGATTGGGATAAAGACAATTATATTGTAAAGCTTTCTTCAACTGATAAATACAAAAACTTGTCAGCAGATGAAAAAGAATATATTTCAAAAATAACTTCACTTTCTACAAAACTACAAACTAATTTTAACGAACTTAAAAAATACTACTTTGAGGATGCAGGCAAATATACTCCTCAAGAAATTGCAGTTAAGTATAACAGTTTAAAATCAGAAATCGAAAATTTAGCAGCAGAAATAAACTCCTTAAATGCTCCTAAAAAATTTACAAATTCTGACAGATTTTTAAAAGAAGCCGCAATACTTACTAAAGACATGGTAAATGAATTTACATCTGCATTATCTGACGGTAATAGCGACTCCGCCAAAAAAGTAATCAGCATTCAAACTAAACTTGCAATTAAACTTGCAGAGATTAAAAAGGCATTGGAAGCTGAATTGGAAGGAAAAATATATGAACCTGACAAAGATATAAAATCATTTAATGAAACTTCAAACTTGCTTGAAGACCAAACTATAAAAAATTTATTAAATAAAATATAGATTACCTATTAAGGAGATGTGCATGAACAATTCAGTTGAAAATGTAAAATTAATTAAAGAAAGTATTTTGACAGTTGCCTATGATCTATTTTCAAAAAACGGATATACTAAAACAAATATAAATGAAATTGCTGCTATATGCGGTATTTCAAGAACTCCAATTTACTATCATTTTGGAAATAAAGAAAACTTACACAGAGCTGCACTTAAAATGCTCCTTAAAAAATATGATAAAAGAGTTGACATAGCTCTGTACAATAAATCTTCCATTGAAAATAGGATTGTTAAAATAATGGATCTTATATTCTTACACAATAAAGAACTTTTTCATTGGCAACAAGATATAATAAAATATGGTCCTAAGGAATCATATAATGAGTATGTAGACTTTTTAAAAAGACAAGCCGAAAAAATAAAAAGCTCTATTGAAATTGAAAGGGCAAATGAACGAAAAAAACATGAAATGAATTCGGATGCTCTTTTAAAACTATTCCAGCTTCTATTCAACGGATTATTGCTTACTCTTCAAAATAATGTATTTGAATTTAACAAATCCGAATATGATGATGCAATTCTAATGTTTGTAAAATTAATAAACAGCTCTGTAAAATAACAGAGCTGTTTATTTTATTAGTTCATATTTTTTCTTGCTTGAGATAACATTAACTTAATTCGGTTAAATTGATTTACTTCTGATGCCGAAGCATCAAAATCTATCGGAACAATATTTGAATTAGGATATGTTTCTCTCACAGCCTTTATAACACCCTTGCCTGTTATATGATTAGGTAAACAGCCAAACGGTTGAACACATACTATATTCTCTACTCCCATCTCAATTAACTCAACCATTTCTCCTGTCAAAAGCCATCCTTCTCCATATTGATTTCCAAGATCAACATATTCTCTTGCATATTCCATAATCTCTTCGATTTTCTTGGGACAATCAAAACGTGATTGTGCAAGTCTGTCTCTTATAACTTCCCTATATCTTTCAATAAACCATATCCCCATATTACAAAAAATTGATGAAAGTATCGATTTAGAAAGTTCTTCATGCTTAATCTGTGCATTTTTGAATGAATACATTATAAAATCCGTTAAATCAGGAATCACAACCTCCGCTCCCTCAGCTTCAAGTTTATCTACAATATAATTATTTGCAGCCGGCAAATATTTTACAAGTATCTCTCCGACTATTCCAACTTTCGGTTTTTTAATATTGTTCACATCAAGACTTTCAAACTCAGAAATTATATCATGCACATTTTTCTCAAACTCTTTCATAGAAAAGCTGTTGTTTGGATCAGAACATATACTAATCCATTTTCTGCTTAATCGGTTTGCCGAGCCTTTAATTTTTTCATAAGGTCTTGTAGCTTGAGTCAGCCTCATAATTAAATCTGCATAGAGCATTGAAACTATTAACTTTTGTAAAATCCTTATACCTTTTTTCTTACCTATTTCAAAACCTGGATGAGATTCTATTCCCTGAAAAGAAAGTGCCAGCACGGGAATATTCCCATATCCTGCATCATTCAGCGCTTTTCTTATAAATCCCACATAATTTGACGCACGACATGCTCCCCCTGTTTGTGATATTAATAGTGTCAAATTGTCTGTATCATACTTGCCGCTCTTCAATGCATCTATAAACTGACCTACTACAAAAATCGACGGATAACAGGCATCATTGTTTACATACTTTAACCCCTCATTTACCACATGAAAATCTAAATCCTCAAGTACTTCTACATTATAACCTTCCGCCTGCATAACAGATGCAAAAACTTCAAAGTGAAGAGGTGCCATTTGAGGTAACAGTATAGTATGAGTTTTTGACATATCTTTAGTATACAGAACAGGCTTTTCATCAATGAGTATAGGTTTTTCAAAATTCTTTCTTTTTTCTGTCGCTTCAAGCAATGATCTTATCCTTATCTTTATCGCGCCAAGATTGTTTACTTCATCAATTTTTAATACGGTATAAATTTTATGATATCCTTTTAAAATTTCATTCACTTGATCCGTTGTAACTGCATCTATTCCACACCCAAAAGAATTTAATTGTATCATTTCAAGATTTTTATGAGTTCCGACAAATTTTGCAGCCCTATATAATCTCGAATGATAATTCCACTGATCAAGTACCCTAAGTCTTCCGTCTACATCCACAAGATTTGCTATGCTATCTTCCGATATTACAGCAAGTCCCAATGAATTAATTAGTTCCGGTATTCCATGATTTATTTCAGGATCTATATGATATGGTCTTCCGGCAAGAATTATTCCCTTAATATTTTTAAGTTTAATTTCTTCCATTGCCCTAATGCCTTCAGCATGTACATCCATCTTGTACCTGTCAGACTCACTATATGCCCTTTTAACCGCTTCCTTTATATCATGCAACGGTATTGCTACAAAAATTTCTGAAAGTCTATTTTCAAGTTTTTTACGATTGTCAAATGATATAAACGGATTTAAAAATTTTATATTTCTATCTCTCAAATTCTCTACATTATTTTTTATTACCTCACTATATCCTGCGACAACAGGACAATTTAAAGTATTATCTGCACTTTTATATTCCCTCTCTTCATAAAATACTGAAGGATAAAATATCATCTTAACATTCTTTGAAATTAAATTTTCTATATGTCCATGAACTATCTTAGCAGGATAGCATGCAGTTTCAGATGGTATTGATTCAATTCCGGATTCATAAATTTCTCTTGATGATTTATCCGAAAGTACAACTCTATATCCGAGGCTTGTAAAAAAGGTATGCCAAAACGGGAAATTTTCATACATATTTAAAACACGCGGTATACCTACCGTTCCTCTGTATGCCTCGTCTTCTCTTAAACTCTCATAACTGAACAATCTATTATATTTATATTTATATAAATTCGGAAGCTCATCTTCATCTCTTTTTATTATTCCTGCTCCTTTTTCACATCTGTTACCCGTTATATATCTCTTACCGTTTGAAAAAATGTTTACGGATAATCTACAGTTATTAGTGCACTGATGACAGTTGGTTGATATAGATTTATATGTGAATTTATCAAGTTCATCACTACTTATTATATTTGAAACCCCGGTTGACTTTTCCTTAGATATAAGAGCCATTCCAAGAGCTCCCATAAGACCTGCAATAGGTGACCTCGTTGCCTTTGTCCCGGTTATAATTTCAAATGCTCTTAAAACTGCATCACTTAAAAAGGTACCGCCTTGTACTACAATATTATTTCCAAGCTCTTTCGGATCTCTCACCTTAATTACTTTTTGAATTGCATTTTTTACTACCGAAAATGCAAGTCCTGCTGAAATATCCTCAATACTTGCTCCCTCTTTTTGAGCTTGTTTAACATTTGAATTCATAAATACTGTACATCTGCTCCCAAGGTCAACAGGTCTTCTTGATTTTAAAGCGGCATTTGAAAATTCACTTGGAGTCATATTTACAGTATGTGCAAAAGTTTCAAGAAAAGAACCGCAGCCTGAAGAGCATGCTTCATTTAAAAGAATAGATTCAATAATTCCATTTGAAATTTTCATACTTTTCATATCCTGACCGCCAATATCCAGTATGAAATCGACATTAGGATCAAAAAATTCCGCAGCTTTAAAATGTGCGATAGTTTCAACTTCTCCAAAATCCAAATTAAGTGCAGCCTTTAAAAAATCTTCTCCATATCCTGTGCACCCCGCTGAAGCTATATATGATTTTTCATTTTTTTCATCATATATTTTTTTCAACTGCTCAATAACTATTTCAAGTGGATTTCCTTTATTTGAACCGTAATGAGAATATAAAATTTCATTATTCTCAGAAATAAGTATCAGTTTTGAAGTAGTAGATCCCGAATCTATACCAAGATACATTTTTCCCTCATATTCTTTCAGTTCTGCTCTTGGTATATCTCTAGTCTTATGAGCTTCCCTAAACTCCAAAATCTCTTCATCATTTTTAAAGAGGGGCTCTAAAATAACCGAACTTTTTTCTTCAATTACATCATTAGAATTTACTTTGGAATATAGCTTTTTAAACGGAATGTCATCATCATTAAAACTTGAAATAGCCGCTCCAAGTGCGACAAATATCTGAGAATTATCCGGTGATATTATACAGTCATCTTTAAGTTCAAGAGTTTTTACAAACCTATCCTTGAGCATGGGTAAAAAATGTAAAGGTCCTCCTAAAAAGGCAACTTTACCCCTTATAGGTCTTCCACATGCAAGATTTGATATGGTTTGGTTTACAACTGATTGAAAAACCGATATAGCTATGTCGGATTTACTTGCACCTTGATTTATAAGAGCCTGTACATCCGTTTTTGCAAAAACTCCGCATCTTGATGCAATCGGATATAATTTACTATAATTGCCGGCAAGCTCATTAAGACCGGATGCATCAGTTTGAAGCAAGCTTGCCATCTGATCAATGAATGCACCTGTGCCTCCTGCACAAATTGAATTCATTCTCTGCTCGATACTTCCACGTAAATATGTTATCTTAGAATCTTCTCCGCCAAGTTCTATGGCAACATCAGTTTGAGGTATATATTTTTGAATCGCCTCAGTTCCTGCAACAACTTCTTGAATAAAATTTATGCCTAGTAATTTGTGAACTGACAAACCTCCCGATCCTGTAACTGAAACTGTAAGTATATCATCTTTAAACCTATCATAACACTCATTTATTACATCTCTTACAGTGTTTTTCACATCAGAAAAATGTCTTCTATACGTTGAATGTAAAATATTGTAATCATCATCTAAAATTACAAGCTTTACTGTTGTTGATCCAATATCAAGTCCCATGTGAATTTTCATTTTTTTGAAATGCTCCTTTCAACACAAGCATATACATATTCTAAATCTTAGATTACATAATAATACTAAAATATGATATTTGTATGAAATTTTTATTTCTTTAAAGTATTAAATGCTTTATTATTTTTTTTACATTATTAAATTTTATCTAAAAATAGTGACTACTCACAGAATAAGCAATCACTATAACTATTCTCTTGCAAAAATAATTCAAATATATAAAATTTTAACAGTGTTTACACAATTAACATTGTAAACGATTCTTATAATACAAACACTTTAACAAAAATTTCATATTTATCTAAATTATAATATTACAATTTTCATCATCTATATCATTAAATAATTTTTTTCAGATTTCATAATTATTTATTAAATATATAAAATAAATCTTAAATGCGCTTATAAATAAAAAAATGAAGCTTAAAGCTTCATTTTTTTATCTAATTAATCTTCCGGATTTGGTGCTCCTGTTGGGCAAACTGCTGCACAAGAACCACAATCAATACATTGATCCGCATTTATTGAATAGATATCTCCTTCAGAAATACAATCAACCGGACATTCAGGCTTGCATGCTCCACAAGCTATACAACTATCGTTAATTTGATATGCCATAATAGCACCCCCTAAATTTTATACCATTAAGAAATCTTATATCCCAATTAATTACAATCTCTTAATTATTAACTATATATTATCATATCCAAATAATTTTTTCAAATTTTTATTGTAGTTTTTTATAATTTTGATATTATATATCATTAATTTTTTCAAACTCTAAAATCCTTGTATTTACTCTGTTTAAACAAATTAGGTCATGCTAATATCAATATAACTATCTTAAAAATGTATATATATTTTTATAATTTATATATTTTTTAATTTCCAATAAAAAAGGATTAGAAATAATCTAATCCTCAAAACTTTAAATTACTCTGCGCTATATGGAAGTAAAGCAACTTGTCTTGCACGTTTAATAGCAGTTGTTATCGCTCTTTGGTGCTTAGCACTAAGCCCTGTAATTCTTCTTGGAAGAATCTTTCCTCTTTCACTTATATAATTTCTTAATAACGCTATATCTTTATAATCGATTTTTTTAGTCTTATCCTTTTCAAAGGGATCAACTTTTTTTCTTGGTCTAAATCTTCTTTGCATATTCTACCCTCCTTAAAATGGGATGTCATCATTGTCTATAGGAAAAAATCCATCTACATCATCCGATTCACTAACTGAACCAAAATTATTAGAAGGCTTGCTGAAATTATTAGAATAAGCTGAATTTACAGGTTGATTATTTGAAGCCGGTGCTTGATTAAACGCCGGTCTTTGCATTTGTTGCCCCTGTTGAACAGTATCTAAAAATTCCATAGTATCTACCATTACATCAGTAGTATAAACTGTATGACCATCTCTCTCATAGCTTCCTGTTTGAATACGTCCTTGTACCCCGATTCTTCTGCCTTTTTGTAAATAGTTAGCAATTAATTCCGCTGTTTTATTCCATGCAATGCAACTTACAAAATCAGCTGTTTGCTGATTATTTGATTCCGCCTCAATGCGTTTTTCTTTAGAAAGTCTTCTATCAACCGCCAAAGTAAATCTAACTACCGCCGCTCCATTTGGAGTATATCTAAGTTCCGGATCTCTTGTAAGTCTTCCTGTTAAACATACAATATTCATTTAATCACCTACTTATCAAGTCTGACAACCATGTGTCTCATAACTGAGTCAAGAATTTTTGAAACTCTGTCAAATTCTTTTACAGTTTCAGGTACTGCTTCAAATTCTACAAGATAGTAATAAGCTTCCTTATAGTATTCAATTTCATAAGCTAACTTTCTCATTCCCCATTCATCAACGTTAGAAACAGTTCCATTTTCTTCAATAATACCCTTAAGTCTTTCAAAGCTTGAAACTCTTTTTTCTTCCTCTACATCTGGGTAGAACATAACTATTGCTTCATATTTGTTCATTTTATTCACCTCCCTGTGGACTATCGGCTCATTTAAACATGAGCAAGGATTCAATATGAATCTAAAATATTATATATTAAACCTCAAAATACGTCAACTAAAAATTACTTTTTAGAAATTTTCTGATATAATCTATTATGTTACATAACAAAAAGGAGATATTTATGAAAAGACTTCTTATAATTTTTATACTTGCAATTACAGTAGCATGCAATAAAAATCCAAATACATACAACAATGAAACAGCAAAGCAAAAAATTTTAGAAAAAAATTATATCAAAAGTACAATTGACTATAATAAAAATGGAATAGATGATTATAGTGATATTTTGATTGGAGCAAAAAAAGATGCCGTAAACCATCCGGAATATGACGGTTCTTATGTAGACGGCGGATATCCACCTGATAATAAGGGAGTATGTACAGACCTTGTATGGAGAGCATTTAAAGAAGCCGGGTATAATTTAAAAGATATGATAGATGCCGATATATCAAGAGATAAATCATACTATCACATAGAAAAACCCGATCCCAATATTGATTTTAGAAGAGTACCCAACTTGGATAAATTTTTTAAAAAATATGCCGTATCTTTAACAACCGACATAAATGATTACGATGCATTTAATCCTGGGGACATAATAACATATCTTGACAAACCGCAACATATAGGTATCGTTTCAGATATCAAAAATAAAGACGGCAGAGCTTATCTAATTCACAATGCAGGCCAAAGCGAAAGAGAAAATGATAATTTAGACTTTGGAAAAATTTCGGGACATTATAGGTTTGATTCAAGCAAAATAAATCCTGAAATTTTAAAACCTTATAACTAAAAAATGGACATTCCCCATGTCCATTTTTTACGATTCTATTTTACTTCACAAATTAAAATTCTTCCGCTTCCGCTAACATTTACTTTTTCACCATTATCTAAAGAAATTGCACTAAACTCACTGAATTTATCTCCCTCAGCAAATAAATTTCCATCATAGTTGAAAACTATTGTAACTTCAGATGTGCCCACTATTTCGACTTCATTTTTCACATCTATACTATACATTTTTCCATCAATGCCTTTTTTTATAATAAGGTTAAAATCTCTAACTTTACTATATCCGGCTACACTGTCCGATCCATCAAAATAATAAATTTCATAAGGTTCAATATTTATATCCGCACCATTATTTATAAGCTTTAAATTTCCATCAAGCGGAGTTATATATCGCATATAATCATTATATGGAGTAAATATACTCTCATCTAAATCACAAGTTGCAGATGATATTCTAAAATCAAAATCTTTTTTTGATACATCGGCATCTTCCGGACTTATAAACAATTGTGAAGTAGTTCCTCCCGACCAATTCGTAGTTTTAAATTCTTCTTTTAATATTTTTTTCATAAAACACCTCTAAATAATAGGTAATAATCTAACTGCCAAATTAAAATAAATTATAAGTACAACAGAGTCAATTATAGTAGTAATAACAGCAGACGCCATAATTGCAGGGTCAATGTTTATCTTCTTAGCAAGCATCGGAAGTGCCGCTCCCAAAAATTTTGACAGTACAACTGTTACGAGCATAGTGAGCGAAACTAAAAGTGAAATTCCAAAATCTACTTTAGAAATAAAAATCATCCTCATAAAATTTACAAAGCTTAAGATTCCGCCACAAATAAGTGCAACACTTATTTCCTTAAAAACTACCTTGAAAGCATCCGATAAATTTATCTCTCCTGTAGCAAGTGCTCTTATTATTACTGTCGAAGACTGCGAACCGGAATTTCCTCCTGTATCTGTAATCATAGGTATAAAAGCGGTAAGGATTAAAAACTGTGCAATAATATAATTATAATTTTCGATAATTCCTGAAGTCAATGTAGCAGAAATCATAAGTACAAGTAGCCATGGAATTCTATTTTTTGCAAGTTCCCAAGTAGACTGATCAAGATACGCATGTTCAGACGGATTTATGGCAGCCATTCTGTGAAAGTCCTCTGTAGCTTCTTCTTCTACAACATCCATTATATCATCAAATGTTATAATTCCACAAAGCCTATATTCACCATCAACTACAGGTAGAGCAATAAATCCATACTTCTTAAACTTATCGGCAACATCTTCTCTGTCATCAAGTGTATTTACACATACAACATCATCAATCATTATATCACTAATTTTTTTATCTTCATCAGATATTACAAGAGTTCTAAGCGATACAAATCCGATCAGCATCTTATATTCATTTTCAACATAACAGGTATAAATAGTTTCCTTATCCATGCCAATCTCTTTTATATGGCTCATTGCATCCCTTACACTCATATCAGGTTTAAAAACAACATACTCTATTGTCATAATAGAGCCTGCTGAATCCTCCGGATAACGCAAAAACTCATTTATTAATTTCCTCTCATTTACAGGAGCATTTGCAAGTACCTTAGTAACAACATTTGCCGGTACCTCCTCAAGAAGGTCAATCATATCGTCAAAGTAAAGCTCATCTACAATTGAATTAAGTTCAGGTTCTGTAATTGAGTTTACAATTCTTACCTGATTATATCTTTCCATATGTGAAAATACTTCTGCGCTGATTTCCTTAGGTAGCATACGAAATATCAAGAGCATATCTTTATCGTCCAAGTCTTCAATTATCTCAGCTATATCAACAACGTTAAGCTCCGTAATACAACTCTTTAATTCCTTTAGCTGCTTTTCTTCTATAAGCTTTCTAAAATAATCTTCATACTCTTTATATTCTTGATAGTCCACAAAATCACCTCTTATGATATCTTATCACAAAAGGTATACATTTTAAAATGCTGCTTCAAAATAAATTTTATGTTTTCCTACATTCAAATTATTTAAAGCTAAAACTTTTTCTTTTACTAAGCTATACTTTTTTTCATCTTAACATTACAGTCGTCAAAATAACAATGAATTTATTTTTGTTAATTTTTCCATATCCTTTTGTATCATCTATATGCTCAACCTTGATAATTTAATATATATTTTTCAATACTTCTTATCTTTTACATATAAAAAAGAACCTTAATAGGTTCTTTTTCTATTTTTTTGAATAAGATTTAAAATTAATATCTTCCATTTTTTCTGCAAGTCTTATAGAATCTCCTATTTCAGATGCCATAAGATGGCTCTTTATCATGTGTACTCTAACCACTTCTGTTCCTAAAAACGATGCTATTGCAGTTAGGTTTGCGGATGATAAATCTCTATTTTGTCTTCCATCTTCCGTTTCAGGATCAATCTCAAATCCCGCATCTTGAATTATGTTGCATATAAATCTCTTTCTTGACACGCCTAAAAAGGCAAAATATCCCATTTTATGAATTAACTCTATATTTTTTATAAGACATAGATTTTCTCTTTTAGTAAGTCCGAATCCTATACCCGGATCAAGCATAATCCTCTCTTTTTCAATTCCACATTCTCTTGCTCGTTGAAGTGACTTCTCAAAGTATAGTTTCATTACTTCTTCTATTTGCATTGTTTCCATTTCAAGAAATTCTTTTTCACTGAATACTCCTTCTCCGCCAAATGAAGGAAATATCTTCGAACCCGGATGATTAGGTCTTGCAATTATCGGATTAAACATTACAATAGCTCCGACTTTAGAATCACCTACCACTTTTGCCATTTCAGGATCACCTAAAAATCCTGTTATATCATTTATTATATCTGCCCCTGCCTCAATTGCAGCTTTTGCAACTTCCGCTTTCCATGTGTCTACTGAAATCGGGATGTCTGTAATTTTTTTAAGTTCTTTTATTACAGGAACTATTCTTTCTATTTCATCGTTGACGCTTACGGGAGTACTGCCAGGTCTTGTTGACTCTCCTCCGATGTCTATCATCTTAGCACCGTCTTTTATAAGCTCCAAGGCTCTATTAACTGCAAGGTCTTTTCCATACCAAAGTCCGCCGTCTGAAAATGAGTCCGGTGTTACATTTACTATCGCACATAGTTTTGTGGAATTTCCACTTGATAATTCTACATTTTTATATCTAAATACTCTTTCCATTTTTACCTCTTATCTTATAAAACTCCTAATATTCTCCACCACGGGAAGTAAAATAATGCAAGAAGTATTAAACTTACTACTGTCATCACACTTCCGAATCTAAACATATACTTGTCAGGATAGTATCCCTTTCCAGCTCCTATCATTACTGTTGCATGATGAAACGGTAATAAGAAATGCACATTTACAATAATATATATCATAAGTGTTATTATTTCCGGTCTATATCCCGAACTTTGTGCTAACGGTATAAGTATAGGCAACACAACCGACATTGTAGCAACTGACGAGCCTATACAGATGTGAAGCACCATTGCAACTATGGCTATTACTATTAAATACTCTGATGTATTTACACTTGGAATTAAAGTTTCAAGCTTACCAAATATCGCATTTGTAACTCCTGCCTGTCCAAATACTTTTCCTATACTGAACACTGTTACTAAAAAAAGTAAGAAATGCGGATTTACAAACTTTAAATCTTCTTTAGATAATATTTTTGCCGCAAACATAATTATTACTGCAAGAAGAGCAACTATCCACGGAGCTATGTGATGCATTGATTCTGTCATCCAAAATGCAATTACAACAAGCATTATTCCTATTCCAAGCTGCTGTTTTGATTTGGAAAGCTCATTATTTTCAAAATTAGATTTTTCAATCATGTGCTCATTAAAATTACTAAGTTCTTTTTTAAATATTATATATGTCAAAAATAAAACTATAACTGATGAGACAATCGATGGTAATGCCATCATTTCAAACCATTTGCCAAAGGTAAGTACGGCTTTTACTTCATCTCCTGAAAAATTAATTGCAGCTTGATTTAATACTATATCTCCACTGCTAAATAGCATATATGTCATTGTTATTCCAATAAATCCGTTAAATATCAATGCCTGTTTTGCTTTTTTTTCATCTTCACTTGATTCTTTTAACAAGCTGTTGTAAATAGCTCCGATAATAATTACCCTTGCGAATGCTTGAGGAATTAAAAATACCAAGACTATTCCAAATATATATGGAAGTAATAAAATTTTAAACATACTTGAGGAGCTTTTTCTAAACAGCTTTTCAAAGTGTTTATGTATAATTCCCGTCTTCATTATACCAACCGATAATAATGTTGATGTCACTATTAAAAACAATGTAGGTGACCATGCAAAATTTATTACATCTACCGCTTTAGTTTTTCCAAAGAAAATAAATGTAGTAAGCAAAATTATGCAAGCTATACTTTTATTCATAGCCTCTATTGCCCAAGTCGCTACCGTAAATATCAATGCTGAAAGTAATATTCTTTGAAAAATTTCCATATCAAAAGGATTTAATATCCCTATCAAAATTGTTGCCGCAAGTATTGCAAGCAAGTGATAAAATTTTATTTTTTTCATAAAACACCCCCTAAAATTAAATAAAAAAAAGCACTGAAACAGTGCTCCCGCATAATTTTTAGGCTATAACCAGCGGAAGCGGAGAACTATCGCATGAACTGTCATTTCGTTTCGTGACAACATCCCATCCACGAACACTTAACGTAGTTTCTCCTACTCTGTTGTTTTAAATTAATGTCATCTCATAACATCATATATCACTTATAACATTATCAGATATCTTTTTATGTCTTCTTTTTATCCACGTCTAATAATACACCTTATTATAGTCGCTTGTCAATTTATATTATTTATAAAAAGTCATTGACCATATCAGTCAATGACTTCAACCTTCTCTTTTAAAAAAATTATTGCTTCCTCAAGCATCTGAGTTGTAAGTTGATGATATGTTTTTTCAAATTTTTCAAAACATATTATCTCCTTATTCTCATATTCACAAACTGCTTTTTTGTAAAAATTTTCCTGTGGAAGCGGATTTACCACATCATCATTTTCTCCATTAAACAAAAGTAGAGCTCTGTCTTTTATGTCCTCCAAATGTATCATAGGATTCATTTGAAGCATAAAATCGTTTATTCTCATTCTCTCATAGCTTATTTCATCCTCATCCTTAATAAGTTCATTAACAAGAGCCTTCCAATCCATACATCCATTGAATATAAGCCCTGCCTTTAAACTCTTTTTAAATGTAAATAAACCTCCTGCCGTCATAGCTCCCATGGAATGTCCGGCAACTATTATATTTTTTTCATCTGCATTTAATTCTTTAACAACATATTCAAATATGCTTGGAAATTCTTCAATATTATGCATTATAACTTCCAATAGATATCTTTTTGTAATATCCAAATCATCATAGTCAAGGCTTCCTCTTTCTCCATGATACTGTGCTTCAGGAAGTATTACCTGATAACCATAATTTGCAAATATTGACGCTCTAAAAATTTGATTTTTAGCACAACTGCTCCATCCATGATAGAAAATTATAGTCTTGTATTTTTTTTCGTCTGTCTTTGGAGTTATTACATATGCCGGAACTTTATCAATATATATTTTTTCAACAGTTGTAAAATTTGATACTAAATATTCCATAGTTCTATACCTCCCAACTTGGCGGAACAATTCCATTTTGTCTTAAAAACTCATTCGCCCTTGAAAATGGCTTTGAGCCAAAAAATCCCCTGTTTGCAGACAGCGGACTCGGATGTGCCCCCGTTATTACAAGATGTCTTTCATTTTTTATAAGAATTTTTTTTGATTTTGCATGATTTCCCCAAAGTATAAACACAACCGGCTCTTGTTTCTCATCTATAAGCTCAATTACTCTATCTGTAAAAATTTCCCAACCAATTTTAGCATGGCTCATAGGACTGTGTGCTCTTACTGTCAAGGTGGTATTTAAAAGCATTATTCCTTGCTTAGCCCAGTTTATCAAAGAGCCTGTTGTAGGAATTTCTATGCCTAAATCGGAATTTAATTCCTTATATATATTTTGTAATGACGGTGGAAGTTTTACTCCCTCTTTTACAGAAAAACAAAGTCCCTGCGCCTGTCCTACATTATGATATGGATCTTGCCCTAATATCAATACTTTCACATCACTATAAGGAGTATATTTAAAAGCATTAAATATTTCATTTGCAGGTGGAAAAATTTCATAATTCTTATATTCATTTATCAAAAGCTCTCTTAGATTTAAATAATATGGTTTTTTAAATTCTTCTGCCAAAAGACCTTGCCAATCATTTTTGAATATATCTTTCATATACATACCTCAACTATACCATAAATCACTTAAAAATCCTCTATTTAATCCGGGATTTATAAATTTTTCAAGTCCCTTCTTATTCTCATTTTTATAGAAAGCTACAATAGTATCTCCCTTTTCAAATACAGTCTTGCCGCGAGGTACCACTGCAGTATTGTCTTTTCTTATTATTCCTCCAATTAATACTCCTTTAGGAATTTCTAATTCCATAAGACTCTTTCCTATCACAGGACTGTTATCTGAAAGCTTTATCTCAGATACTTCAGCTTCTCCGTTAAATGCAAGGTAAATTGAAATTCCTCTATCAAATCTGAGTTTCTTGCTTATTTTATTGCTTGTAATTGTAAGCGGATTTAATACTGCCGTAAAATCCAACCCATCAAGCAGTTTAGAATAGTTTAATGATGTTGCTTTTACCATAACCTGATTTATAGAGAGCTTTAATGCCATCATACCAAGAACCATATTCAATTCATCATTCTCCGTCAATGTAATAAATACATCACACTGCTCAATTTGACTCTCATCAAAAAATTCTGCTCCGGAAAAATCTTTGTTTATTATAAAAACATTGGACATTTTTCTTCTAAGCTCATCTGCTTTTTTTCTATCTTTTTCAATTATCGTAATGTCATGATCCTGTAATGATGAAGCAAGTTGCTCAGATATTCCTCCGCCGCCTACAATAACAACTCTCTTTCTTTTCTTATTGTAAATTTGAAAATGCTTCATTTTAAAGTTGCTTATATCTTTTGTAAGACCCATTAAATATAAATAGTCTCCCGATTCTATAATTGTATCTCCATTCGGAATTATGAGATTATTTTTTCGTTCTATTGCAACTACAAGTATTGTTGAAAGACTTCCTATATCTTTTATTTTCAATCCTTCAAATGATTTATCAAGTTTTACATTATGACCTACAACTTCAATTTTTCCACGCCCGAAACTGTCCGCCTGATAGTTTATATCACTTTTTAATATTGTTTCAATTTCTTTAACTGTCTCACGTGCAGGATTTACAATATAATCTATACCAAGTGAATCTCTCAAATATAAAAGCTGCTCTACTGAATCAGCCTGATTAATTCTTGCTATTGTATATTTTGCTCCAAGTGTCTTAGCAAGAGTGCTTACTAAAATATTTGTCTTATCGGAATTTGTAGCGGCAACTATAAATTCATACTCCGAAATGTTAAGCGTCATAATAAGTTCACGATTGAGCCCATCACCAAGTAATGTTTTTATATGAGGTGATTTTTCAATTTCAGATAGCGCTTTATTGTCATTGTCTATAATTGTTAATTCATAATTTTCATCAACAAGTGATTTTATAATTTTCTGTCCTACTCTTCCTGCTCCTACAATCAATATTTTCATTTTGTACTTCCTTTAACATATCTATTGCCTATTGAATTTGAACTCAAAAGGGCAAGCATCGTAAATATTTCAAGTCTTCCAAGTAACATAAGCATACAGAATAACATCTTGTATCCTACTCCAAAGAAAAAGAAATTCTTTGTAGGTCCCACAGCGGAAAATCCCGGTCCTACATTTGATAACATAGTTACCACGGAAGATATTGATGTCAAAATATCAACTCCACTTAATGCAACTATTGCACTTGCTGTTATAAATATTATTATATATGCTCCTAAAAAAGACATTATTCCCATGACAATTTCATCATTTAAAATTTTATTGTTCAGTTTAATCGGAATTACCGCCTTTGGGTGTAATACCTTTTGAATTTCTCTTTTTACAAGCTTAAACATTACTACAATTCTTACAACTTTCATCCCTCCTGCAGTAGAACCTGCTGACGATCCGATGAAGTATAACACAAGTAATATATATTTTGAAAAACTTGGCCACATATCATAGTCTGCTGTTGCAAATCCCGAAGTGGATGAAATTGACGTAACTTGAAATAATGAATCTATCATAGATCTTCCAAGTGTTCCATAATTATTACAATACAAATTAAATCCGACAATTATTATTGAAAAAATTATTATTCCATAAAATATTCTAAATTCTTCATCTTGAAAAATACTCTTTATTTTTTTCTTATATAATAAATAATATAATGAGAAATTTGTACCGCAAAATACCATAAACATACTCATTACTATGGGAATGTAATATCCCCAGCTGTTATAATGTGCTACCGATGCAGTCTTCGATGAAAAACCTCCTGTACCTACAACTCCAAGTGTATGGATTATTGCATCAAATGGAGTCATTCCCCCAATCAATAATAGTATAAACAACACAATTGTTATAATCATATATATTGAATATAATCTTTTTGCCGTTTGACTCACCTTTGGCTCGATCTTTCCCGCAACAGGCCCCGGAGATTCAGCCTTAAAAATCTGAAACCCGCCAACGCCAAGTTTTGGAAGCAAGCTTATTGTAAATACAAGTATTCCCATACCTCCAATCCAGTGTGTAATACTTCTCCAAAGCACAACTGAAGGAGCTATTACTTCCACATCTTCTATTACACTCGCCCCTGTCGTTGTAAAACCTGAAACTATTTCAAAAAGACAATCTATATATGTAGGTAATGATTTTGAAATATATAATGGTAATGCTCCAAATATAGATGCAAAAATCCAACCTATAGAAACTATAAACAAACCATCTTTCGGTGATATTCTTCCACTTGATGAAGGTGTTTTTTCCATTATAAACGCAGTTATTAAAATTATTCCTATTGTACATAAAAATGCAGATGTAGCACCATCTTTGATATAAAAACTTAAAATTAAAGGTGGCAACATAAATACTGTTTCTATACGCAAAAGCAAGCTCAGTACCTTAAATATAATTGCGAAGTTCACTTATTAATCCACCTCTTCTATGCTTGGGATAAAAAAATCCCTTCACCTTATCTATTTGATCATGCATAAAGAAAACTATTATTCTGTCTTCCGGAAGCAATATACTGTTACCATTTGGAATTATTACATCATTTTTTCTAACTATTGTAGTTATTAAAACGCCATTAGGCAACTTTAAATCTTTTATAGGAACATTAAGTATATCAAGGTCTTCTCCCAATCTTATTTCAGTAAATTCAGTTTCACCGTCAAGCATTAAACTCACACTTAATGAACCTTCTCCTCTTATTATTTTTAATATCTCACTTGCAGTTATAAATGATGTATTAAAAGCGGCATCTACTCCTAATTTTCCGATTATCTTATTATAATTCGGCCTCGAAATTTTAGCTACAGATTTGTAAACTCCCACCTGCTTTACAGTAAGCGCCATAAGTAAATTTGTTTCATCAAACCCCGTTGTTGCAACAAAAGCATCATATGATTCTACAACCTCTTCTTCAAGCAAGTTATAATCTGTTCCATCTCCGTTTATTATAATTGCATTCGGCAACATTTCTTTCAGTTTTATGCATCTGTTCTTATCTATCTCAATAATAGTGGTTTCTATTCCCGCATCATTTAAAAGAATTCCGAGATATAATCCAAGCTTTCCTCCTCCTAAAATCATAACTCTCTTTACAGATTTATGCTTATTAATTCCCGAGTGTTTTCTGTCAAAATCTTCTATATCTTGACTTGCTCCTGCTATTAAAATAACATCTCCTTCTTTTAAAACAGTTGCACCGTTAGGAATAATAGTATTCCCATTTCGAGTTATGGCAGTTATCAAAAGCCCGTCGAACCCCTTTAAATCCATCAGTCTTCTTCCTACAAAATTTTCATCTGCCCCTATATGAAAATCGACAAGTTTAACACGTCCATCTGCAAAATCATCACTCATCAAAAGATATTTTTTCAAAAGATACTTTTCAATGCTGACTGCTGTTGCATAATCAGGATTTATTATTTCATCTATTCCAAGTTCTGTCATTATAAACTTAATTTGATTATGATACTCAGGATTTCTAACTCTTGCTATAACCTTTTTTATTCCAAGTTTTTTTGAAATTGTACTTATAAGTACATTCGCTTCGTCACTTGTTGTTGTGGCAAGAAGCAAATCATAGCTTTGCATATCAAGTTCTTCTAATATCTCAAAATCAAGTGCATTTGCGTTTACCGTAAGTACATCTAATGAATTGTTTATGTTTTCAATTACCTTTTCATTACTATCGAGCATTGTTACATCACATTTTTCAGAAATAAGTGCCGATGCTAATCTAAAACCGAGTTTACCGGCACCTGCTATTAAAACTTTCATAATTTTTCCCCTAATTAAAAATATCTATCTATATTTATTTCATAATTGCATTTTAAAATCTTTTTAAACTCAGATTGTATATACAATTTTAATTCATCACATTCCATGTCATTGTGGACTTTATTTCCATCAACAACTATATCTACCCTAAGTACGCCGTTCTCATAGTATAAATCGTGAAATGACCATACTGTAGGATTTTTTTTAACAATGTCTTTTAGCACCCTTGCAAATTTTTCCTCATCTTCAGAATACATTCCAACCGGATCGACATGAATACTTATTATACAATTAAATTCTGCTTCAAGTTCTCTTTCTATCCTATCTATAATACTATGTGCCCTTACAAGAGACATATCATATCTAAGCTCAACATCAAGTGTTATATACGTCTTTTGCGGCCCAAAGTTTACAACTATAATATCATGAACTCCCAATACTTCATCATATTTTTTTACACTATCCTTAATTTTTTTTACTACATTTCTTGGAGCTTCTCCTATTATTTCACTAAGTGTATCTCTTATAAGCTCATATCCTGAATAAATCACAAAAAGACTTATTAATACTCCTACATATCCGTCTACAAGCCAACCTGTCATTTTATGAACAAATATCGAAATTACTACAACACCGGTTATAATTACATCTCCCATAGAATCTTTGGATTGCGCTTTAGCCGGAAGTGAATTTATTTTCTTTGAAATCTCATCATAAAATACTACCATATATAATTTTACCGCAATTGACAATATCATTAAAAATACAGTAGCGGTCGAATATTCTATATGCTTCGGATGAATAATTCTTCCTATTGAAATTCTTATAAATTCAACCCCTGTTACAAAGACAAAAATCGCAACTACAAGTCCGCTTATATATTCAATTCTTCCATGTCCATATGGATGCTTTTCGTCTCCGGGCATAGTTGAAAGCTTCGCTCCTATAATTGTAGATACAGATGAAATACAATCAGTTAAATTATTTATTGCATCTGCAAGTATTGAAAGTGAATTTGTGAACAAAAACAAAATAACTTTTACAATACACAAAAATACATTTGCAAGCATTCCGGCTATAGAAGTCATTACCGATATTTTTAATCTACTTTCATTTTTTGTTCCATAATTTCCAGCTTTTAATATTTTTTGTACTAACATTTTAACCTCTCCACATAGTTGTAATTATACAATAGAAAATACTCTTAATCAAATACCATAAAGATTTATTCCATATCTATCATAAACTTTTACAATAATATATTATTACTCACTTTTATAATTGAATATTACATAAAAAATAGAAGTCTAAAAACTTCTATTTATATTTTTTTAAAATTTTATTCATAAATATATCCTTACAAATTCCATCCCACCACTGACATTCACAGCACAAACCTCTAAAATCATCTTTTGTAATCTTCTCATTCAGCTTATTTATAAGATCCGAATAACAATATTCTCTTTTCTCTAATTCTAATATGTCTTTAACTCTATTGTCTATCGGCAAAACTACATCATCGCTTTCACAACTTACTCCTCCGATATTGTGAGGACATGCTCCGCATATATTATCATTTTCAAAAACAATCTCTATCTTTAAATCTTTATCACTTCTAAGATTATCAACTATCTTATTCATATTTTCTACAAAACCGTCACTATATCCTGCTCCCATATAGCTCTGAGTACATAGCAAATGATGTGGTCTAAGTTTAATCATATTATCACCCTCTTAATGATAAAGCATAGAAAAATTTTTTACAACCGGCTTATTAAGTTTATTTTTTAACTCCAATCAATTTTATGCTGCAATTAAAAAAATATGAGTTTTATATCCCATTTCTGTTATAATAAACATATGGGGGGGTTTTTATGATTAATAGAATATGTACTTTTTATTTTACGGGAACAAATACCACAAAAAAAGTTGTAAGAAGATTTTCTCGAAGCCTCGGGAAATATCTTTCAATAGATAATTTTTACGACTACAATTTCACAACACCTAAAATGCGTGAAAGTATGCCTGTGTTTAAAGATGGTGATATCGTCATTGCAGGTGTCCCTACAATAGCAGGAAGAGTACCAAATTTACTTCTTCCATATCTAAATACTATTAATGGAAAGGGCGCATTGGGAGTTGCAATTTCTCTATTCGGTAATAGAAATGTAGATGACTGCTTGGTTGAACTTAGAGATTTAATGGAAAACGGCGGTATAAATGTAATTGGTGGAGGAGCTTTTGTAGCTGAACATTCTTTTTCAAAAATATTAGCTAAGGGTAGACCTGATGAAAAAGATTTTGAAATCGTTGATAACTTTGCAAAAGATGTTGCTGAAAAAATTAAATCTAATAATCTTTCAAAGCCTAATATGATAGGCGAAGTTCCATACAGACCATATTATACACCGAGAGACAGACACGGAAATGGAATTAACTTTGTAAAGATAAAACCTAAAACCGATATGTCCCTTTGTATCGACTGCAAAATTTGCGCAAGAGAATGCCCTCTCGGCTCAATAAATTTTGATAATGTCGAAGAAATTCCCGGCAAGTGTATGAAATGTTGTGCTTGTATTAAAAAATGTCCTACAGGGGCAAAATATTTTGACGACGAAGGATATCTGTTCCATGCAAGAGAACTTGAAGATATGTACCAAAGGCGTGCTGAGCCTGAATATTTTGTTTAGGGTATCCGTATGAAATATTCCTATGATACTAAAATCGGTCCTCTAACTATTTATGAGGATAACGGGTACATAACCGAAATAAATTTTAATAAAACTATTCCCGATGAAAATTATGCAGAAAATGAAACAATAAAAAATTGCTTTGATGAAATTTCAAAATATTTAGATGGCAAACTTAAACATTTTACATTTAAATTTAAACTCTCCGGAACTGATTTTGAAAAAAGTGTTTATAATGCTCTTTTAAAAATTCCTTATGGAGAAGTCAGAAGCTATAAGGATATTGCCATTTATATTAAAAACCCGAAAGCATACAGAGCGGTCGGACTTGCAAACAATAAAAATAAACTTCCGATTGTAGTCCCTTGTCACCGAGTTATAGGTGCAAACGGAAAATTGATAGGCTTTGCAGGTGGACTTGATATCAAAGCAAAATTGCTTGAAATAGAAGGCTACTTAAAGAAGTGATATTATGATGTCAAAAACAGTTTCAGACAGAAGAGATATGATACTGAACGGAGATATTTTTAAAAGTCTTTTAATTTTATCCATGCCCACCATTCTGATGGCTTTTGTTCAATCTCTTATACCTTTGATAGACGGATATTTTTTAAATAATTATGGCGGAGTTTTAGTTGCAGGTGCAGTAAGTTTCTCTCAACCTGTCATAAATATATTGATGGGGCTTTCTCAAGGACTTGGTGTTGCATCTATGGCAATAATAGGTCAATATAACGGACGGGCGGAAATAAAAAAAGTAAAGCATTTTTCGTTACAGATATTGATTTTTTCTTTTGGAATGGGAATTTTAACTACACCGCTCAGTATACTTATAGCATTTTTACTTTCAAAAAATGTAGATCCGCAGGTTGCACCATATATTTATAATTACTTGGCAACCTATTCTTTTGTAATGCCGTTATTATTTTTAGCAGCGATATTTAACGGAATTAAAAATGCAACCGGCCAGCCCGAAGCAACTTTTATTAGAATGATAATACTGCTAATTTTAAAGATAATATTTAATTTCATATATCTTGAAATTTTAGCACTCGGAGTTAAAGGTGCCGCACTTGCATCGCTATCATCTTATGTAATTATAGGTATATGGATGTTTTATGATTTGTTTATCAAAGAAAGTGAAACAAAATTAAATCTAAAAAGCTATAAATTTGACTATATTGCAATTAGAGAAGTAATAAAAATAGGAATACCTTCAATGTTTGCATCTACATTTGTATTTTTCGGATTTTTTCTAATTAATATGGAAGTGCAATCATACGGAGCAAAAGTTTTAAATGCTTCCGGTATTGCAAGTAATATAAATTCACTGGCATTTACTGTGCCAAGTTCAATTTCTACAACAGTTACAACTATGGTTTCAATGAATATAGGTATTGGCGAATCTAAAAAGGCTAAGTCTATAATGTATAAAGCACTAATCGCATCCCTTATAATCGGCGTGATCATAGTCATGATATTTTGGCCTACTGCTCCAAAACTTGTAAAACTGTTCCAAAAAAATAATCCAGATCAAGAAATAATGAAAATTGCAACACATGCACTGAATATTTATACATTCTCCGTATTTCCATTTGCAATTTACATGATAATTCAAGGAACATATATAGGACTCGGAAGAACAAAAGCTCCTCTATTCATGGGAGTACTTAGAATTTGGCTATTTAGATTTTTATTCATACTGGCATTTAAAAAATCTCTTGGTGTAAATGCAGTCTTTTGGGGAAATTTGTTCTCAAATTCCTTAGCTGCAATAGTTTTCTTTATAGCTATTCAGTTTGTATCATGGCAATCGACAATTTTAAAAGAAAATTAAAAAAGGTAGAAATAACTACTAAATTTATTTCTACCTTTTATTTATTTTTGTGATAACTCATTTATAAGCTTTACAAAATTTTCTATTTCATTATTAGTATTTAGTATTTTCACAAGTTTATTATACTATCTCTTACATAGTTAGTCAGTGCTTAATATAAATTCTATAATAAAAGTTTTTAATAAACACTTCTATAAATAAATTTCTTATTCTAAAAAACAAAATCTCAAGAGATTTAATCTTGAGATTTTTGTTTTTCTATCAAATTTCTTTGATTTCTTCAATTTTAATATTTTCTAGGCTTCCATGATGTTTTCCAAACTTCTTGATTATTTGAAAGTCTTTCATAATCATGCCCATTACTTGCTTCCATTATTGGATAGTATGCCCAATGATTCTTTGACAAGTCTGTATAGTTTGTTAATTCCATTGCATGACTATCTACATAATTTTTGTCTGCGTATCTATCTAGCATCTTGTTTACTATTGATACTACTTCCGCTCTGGTTATATATTGATCCGGTTTAAAGCTTCCATCTGAATATCCTGATATCCAACCTTCTGCTCTCACGTTTTCAATACTTTCTTTTGCCCAGTGATTATTTAGTATGTCTGCAAATCCACCTGTTGATTTTTTGCTTGTTATAAATCTTGATGCTACTGTTGCAAATTCCGCTCTGGTTACTGAATTTTCCGGTCTGAATGTTCCGTCCGGATATCCTGCAATTACTCCTACTGATGTTAATTGTCCTATATATTCAGCATACCAGCTGCTTCTTGCCACGTCACTAAATGATAATGGATAGTTATCTCCTACGTGCATCTTTTCTGTTAGTAGTCTTGAGAAGATGGCTGTCATTTCTGCTCTTGTTATGTTTCCTTCCGGTTTAAAACTTCCGTCCGGATATCCCATTACGTATGGGAAGTGATCTTTTTTGTTCAGTTTTGGTGCAGGTGTTACTATCACACTTGAAGAGTCTTTTTCTTTTTTACTGTTTATTACTGTTAGTCCCACTTCACTTTTTTCATAGCCGTATGGTACATAATCTCTTCCATTTGAATCTACTTCTTTTACACTAAAAATATACTTGTTACCTTTTTTATCTTCCAAGTTCTGTTTTGTCCAAGTTACTTTTGTTGTCCCTTCTTTTAGTTCTTTTATTTCTGCGTTTGGTACTTCTTCTAAATTGCCTCCTACTATGTTCCTATATAACTTGAACCAAATTGTTGGATGTATCGCTTTATAGTCTCTCCATATTTTATTTGCAGTTACATCCCCTTTTAAAATTGTTGGTGGTACTATCGGTGATACATAAGTGTTTGTAACTTTTAGCCCTTCTATTGATTTTTTATAGTTGGCCGGTACGTTTTCTTCTTTTGCGTAGTATTCAAATTCATTTCCCTTCGGATCGTGTTTTGC
>NZ_AUQY01000003.1 GCF_000468535.1 Peptoniphilus mikwangii
TTAATCTTCTATATCCATTGTAATATCCGTTATTGTATCCGTTATTATATCCATTTCCATAACTATCTAAATTATAATCCATTGTAAAATATCCATTTCCATCAGCAGTTACTTCTTTTAATTTTGAATATCCGTCATACAATGCTACTGATGCATAAGACTCAGTATAACCTGTTATTCTATTTCTAACTGATGTTGAAACATTTCTAATTGCAATTCCATAAGAATTATAAGAATTACCTCTACCAAATTCAATATTAACATTGCTGTCGCTATTTGTTAAAGTAAATCTGTATGTTACATCTGAATATCCGTTTCTTCTTAAAGTTGCAGTATACTCTCCATTTTTAAGATTATGAATATTATAAACATAATTTCCTGCTGAATCTCTAACTGTTACATCTGAATCATTACATTCATATCCATTAAGATAATATTTTACAGTATGATTATTATATGGCCAGCCATATGAAGATGTATATAATGCTGCATTAGATTCAGTAGCAAATGTCACTGTCGGTACTGCGCTCAAAACCATAGCGCCTGCTAATAAAATTGTACCTAATTTTTTGTTACTTTTCATTACTATCTCTCCTTTTTTATTTTACAAAATCTACACTATGATATTATACCCAAAAAGATTAAAAAATTCTATATTCGTATACTTTTTTTCATAATTGTAATAATTCTTTAATATTTTCACGAGTTAAACTATTAAAATTTTTTAAAAATTTTTTTAAATATACTGCTGATTGCAACTCATATATAATATAAAATCATTGTCAATTGATATACCCATAAAATAAATAATCAAAACTTTAAAGTTAAAATGCAAGTTAGCATATTTATGCAAACAATTAAAAAGATAGGTTCAAACCTATCTTTATTTTCTATTTACTACTTATCATTATTGATTCAACCGAATTTGCAACTCTTTCTAAATCATCAAGGCATCTTTCAAGTTTATCAAATATTTTAGTCCAAATTATTATTTCTTTATCATTATTACAATTAGTGTACAAATTTCTCATTGTTTTAATATAAAGTTTATCTCCATTGGATTCAATATCATTTACTATTATTATCTTTTCCTTTGTAGAATTTTCTCCTCTGAATTTTTTAAATTCTATAAAAGCGTCATATAATGCATCTGTGGCCTCAATTATAAGAGATGAAAACTCAAGTGCCTCAGCTCTAATCTCTTTTACATTGTACATATACAAACTAAACAAAACATCTTCTATTGAATCTGTCGGATTATCAAGTTCTTCTAAAAGAGACGATATATCATCACGTTCAAGAGGCGGTAAAAAATCCCTTATAAGATGAGTAATAGCCTCATGTACTATCAAATCATTTGAATGTTCTATATCATGCATTTGCTTTATTCTAACTTCAAGTGTAAGAGGATCATACTCTTTTATTATTTCATCTAATAATCTTGCCGCCGCCATTGACCCTTCTACCATTTCAGTAAATATTCTAAAGTAATCAAAGCTTTCTATATTCATATTATCCTCCTATTATCATAATAATTTTTGTAAAAATATATGCGCATAAAATACAAAGAGGAAAAGCTAAAAGTCTTATTAAAAATATATACTTAGCATAAGACCAATTCACATTACTAACTCTCTTTGAAACTCCGACTCCAACTAATGCTGATGAAAAAGCATAATTTGTACTTACAGGTATTCCCATTACAGTTAATATAAATAATGTTAAAGAAGATGCAAAATCCGATGATATTCCCTCATAACTTTCAAGATTTACTACGTTTACTCCGGTATTTCGTATTGCCCTTACTCCTCCAAGACTTGTTCCTAAACCAACCAATATGGCTATTAACAATGCTATACCTACAAGCCCGCTATTAATGGTCGGACTTATTTTAAATAAATATATTACAAGTAAAAACAATGCTATAAACTTTTGCCCATCCTGCGCTCCATGCATAAGTGCATTTAACGCTCCGCTTAAAATCTGTCCTCTATCAAACATTTTTTTTACTTTATTTCTATCTTTATTTCTACAAATTTTCTTTATTAAAGTTACAATTATATATCCAAAGATAACAGGCATAGTAGTAGATAAGACAATACCTGCGATAACCTTAATAAAGCTGTATATGTTAATCCCGCCGACACCTGCGTGAATCGCAAGTGATGAACCGGTCAATGCTCCGATTAATGCATAAGTTGAGCTTGTAGGTATATCTTTAATATAAGCTACAAGTCCCCATATTATTATGGTTACAAAAGCTGCAATCAGCGCACCTGCTGAAAATTTTGAACTGGAAAAATCAAACATTTCATAAACCGTAAGCACAATTTTTCCGCCAAATTTTTCGTACAATAATATTCCAATAAAATTAAATACTACTGACATACAAATTGCATAGTTAATATAGATTACTCTTGTAGATACACATGTGGCTATTGCATTTGGAGCATCAGTCCATCCGCTTATAACTACTATACCAATCAATAGAAGTATTAAAATTATTGCACTTGTACTCTTTGACATTTCCTGTATCAGTGACAAAAATCCCATTATATCTCCTTAATTTTTAAAGCTGTGAATAGGAGCAGGTATTGTTCCCCCTCTATTTGAAAAAACTTCAGAAGTTGTACTTCCTATATCCATAATAGGAGCATATCCCAAAAGACCTCCAAACTTTGCCTCTTCTCCAACACTTTTCCCATATACAGGTATCACCCTTATAGCTGTTGTCTTATTATTTATAACTCCTATTGCAGCCTCGTCGGCTATTATTGCAGATATTGTAGAAGCAGGAGTATCTCCGGGTATTGCTATCATATCTAATCCGACAGAACACACTGAAGTCATAGCTTCAAGTTTGTCAAATGTTATTGTACCTGTATTTGCAGCTGCTATCATTCCTTCATCTTCCGATACAGGTATAAAAGCTCCTGACAGTCCCCCAACATGTGAACTTGCCATAATTCCTCCTTTTTTAACTGCATCATTTAACATTGCAAGAGCGGCGGTTGTTCCATGTCCTCCAACTTTTCCCACTCCTATTTCTTCAATTATTCTGGCAACACTATCCCCAACTGCAGGAGTGGGTGCAAGAGATAAATCTATAATACCGAAACCTGTATTCAATCTCTTGGATACTTCATGACCAACCAATTCACCCATTCTGGTAATCTTAAAAGCTGTCTTCTTAATTGTTTCAGCAACTACATCAAATGATTCTCCTCTTACCTTTTCAAGAGCACATTTAACGACTCCTGGACCTGATACTCCGACATTTATTATAGTATCGGACTCTCCGACTCCATGAAAAGCTCCCGCCATAAACGGATTATCCTCAACCGCATTTGCAAAAACTACAAGTTTAGCACATCCAATTGAATCATTTTCCCTTGTCTTATATGAAAGATCTAAAACTACATCCCCCATTATTTTAACCGCATCCATATTTATTCCGGCTTTTGTAGAACCCACATTTACACTTGAACATACAAAATCTGTTTGCGAAAGAGCATCTGCTATTGAATTTATTAAAATTCTATCACCTTTATTAAAGCCCTTATGCACAAGCGCAGAAAATCCTCCGACAAAATCTACGCCAACATTTTTTGCAACCTTATCAAGAGTTTTTGCAAAAGATACATAGTTCTTCAAATCAGTTGCACCTGCTATTAATGATATAGGTGTTACTGAAATACGATTATTTATAATCGGTATTCCATATAGTTTTGAAACTTCAGATGTAGTATCTACTAATTTTTCACTACATCTCATCATTTTATCATATATCTTTCTATTTGCATTTTCAGCATTTGAATCAATACAATCTAAAAGAGATATTCCCATTGTAACTGTTCTAATGTCTAAATTCTCTTGTTCCAACATTCTAATTGTTTCAAGTATCTTTCTATTGTCCATTTTTTACCTCACAGTTGGTGCATTGATTTGAAAATGTCTTCGTGCTGTACTTTTATATACATTCCCAACTCTTTTCCAAGATTTGTAAATCCATCGACTATTTCATCAAAGCTGACATTTTTTTCAGAAATATCTACAATCATAAGCATTGTAAAATATTCATCCATTATAGTTTGATTTATATCAACTATATTTAAATGATATTTAACCACAAGCTCAGTAGCCTTGTAAACTATTCCCATCTTATCGTTTCCTATGAATGTAATTACTGCTTTCATAATTCCTCTTCCCTTTTAATTAATTTTAATAACACCATTGGGCAATATTAACCATGCTGATAAATCAACAACGTAATATTGCCCATAATAATTATAGTCTTATATAGGCATATCCTTCATTTTGAAGTCTTGCCATTTTTGTTATCGCAGATTTTTCTATAAAAATACCATTTGGAAGCATATTTTTGTCAAGATTATTTTCTTGAAGAGCAGTTTCTCCAATAGTAAACCTAATTCTCGGATTTCCGAACAAACCTTCAAAATTATATCCTGAATAGCCACCAAATAAGCTTGCCGCCTTACTCATTACAATAACTTCAATAACGGCATCATCATCATTCTGCAATATATCTCTTGCATTAGACAAAGTTGCTTCCCACTTATCCAATTCAACTACATGAAATAATACTTTCATAAAATATCCTCCCTTTTCACATTTTCATATTAATAAATTACATTATATATTCTATCATAAATTTAGCATTAACTGAACTATTGTATTAAAATTATTAATAAATTATAGTAATTTATTCTGTGATAACTATCCATTAATTTTTAACTCTTTAAGCTTTTCAATAAGCATAGGAACAACTTCAAATAAATCTCCGACTATTCCATAATGTGCCACTTTAAATATCGGTGCATCCGGATCCTTATTTATTGCAACTATGATACCTGATTCTCTCATCCCTTGAAGATGCTGAACAGACCCGGAAATTCCTATTGCAATATACAATTTCGGTTTAACTTTTAAACCTGTTACTCCGACAAAGGCATCAGCAGGTATCCACAACTGATCTGATATAGGCTTACTTCCGCTCACCGCTCCACCAAGTACATCAGCAAGCTCTCTTACAAGATGCCAATTCTTAGGCTGCTCAAGTCCAAGACCTCCTGCAACTATAATATTTGCATCTTCAATAGATACTTTTTTATTGGTTCTAATAACTCCAACTATCTCTGTTAAAATATCACTTTCTGTTATTTCACTATCAAAATTTACTATTTCACCCTGTCTGTTTATGTCTTTCCTTGATGCTTTAAAATTAGATTCACTGACAGTTACAATTTTAGGATAACTTGAAATTCTTATATCTGATAAAAGACTTCCGTCAAAAGTCGGTCTTATGCACTTAAAGTTATCTTTTTTATCTGTCAGTACTATATCTACACAATCTGCAACAAGTCCTATATTTCTCCTTGCACAAATTCTGCCGGAAAGGTCTTTTCCGTTTTCAGTTGCAGGAATTAAAATTATAAGAGGATTGAATTCATCTATTATGTTATTTAAAACTTTTGTATATGCCATTGTAGTATAGTTTTTAAGAAATTTATTATCTACATTTATGACCTTGTCGGCTCCATACATAATTGTATCATTCAAAATATTTTCGTTTTTATTTCCAATTATTAACGCAAAAAGCTTTTGATCAAGTTCATCCGCAAGGTTTCTTCCCTTTGAAAGCATTTCAATTGAAAGTTTTGAAAGTTTTTTATCTTCAGCCTCAATCACAATTAGTATATTTTCATATTTCATACAAGCACCTACCCTGCGAATCCTTCATTTTTTAAAATTTCAATCAACTTATCTACCATTTTTTCATTTGTTCCTTCAAGAAAAAATCCCTTTTCGTGTTCTTTTGGAGAAAATGTTTCTAATACCATTGTCGGCGAACCTTTAGTTCCGATTTTTTCTAAATCCGCACCTATATCTTTTGAACCTATAATCTTTATTTTAGATTCATCTACCATTTCCATGTCTTTTTTGCGGATATTTACAGGCTCATTGGCATCCTTGATAACAGTAAATAGTACTTTACCTCTTAAATTTTGTTTTTCAAGTTTATCGGAAAGTTTTCTTACAACTTGAAAATATCCATCCTTAAAATTTGCATCCTTGATAAAGGTAGCTTGATTAAAATTTAAAAATTCTGCAATCTCAGAACCAACCTGCGCAGTATCTCCGTCTAAAGTTCTATCTCCTGTCAATACTACATCAAAATTTCCTATATATTCTATTGCCTTATAAAGAGAATAAGATGTAGCTAAAGTATCTGCACCTGAAAACTCACGTCCGCTTAAAATGTACCCTTCATCAGCTCCCATAGCAATACATTCTTTAACAGAATCTATAGCCTGTGGCGGTCCCATAGTAAGCACTGCAATACTTCCCCCTGTTTGACTTTTTAATTTTAATGCTAAAGTCAGTGCGTTTACATCTGCAGGATTAATTATAGTCTTAATTCCATCTCTAATTAAATTTTTAGTAATGGGGTCTATGCTAACCTTATTGATTTTAGGAACTTGTTTAATACAAACTAAATATTTCATACTCTCCTCCATAAAGTTCTTATACTATGATTATACCCTACACTCATAGTAAATTGCCATAGCAATAAATTAAAACAATCCCCGTAAAAAACTACGAGGATTGTTTTAATTATATTTATTTTGTAAGTCCTTGCTCTATTGCACATTTAGACACTGCTTCAGCAACAGCATCCGAAACTCCTTCTTCAAATATTGAAGGAATTATATGTTCTTCAGACAATTCTTTATCAGAAACCATTGATGCTATACCCACAGCGGCTGCCATTTTCATTTCTTCAGTAATTTTAGAAGCTCTTACTGACAATGCCCCTTTAAATAATCCTGGAAATGCAAGTACATTGTTTATTTGATTTGGAAAATCTGATCTTCCTGTTCCCACAATTCTTGCTCCTGCTTCTTTAGCAACATAATAATTTATTTCAGGTTCCGGATTTGCCATTGCAAGTACAATAGAGTCTTTCTTCATAGATTTTACCATATCTGCATTAATAACTCCTGCAGTTGACACTCCGATAAATATATCGGATTTAGCCATAGCTTCTGCAATAGTCAAATCTTCATCGTCATTATTTGTTATTTCAAGAATTTCTTTCTTGACAAAATTGTATTTTTCAAAATTTTTTCTTGAAAGAATACCCTTTGAATCAAAAGCGTATATATTTCCAACTCCCAAACTTTTCATCATTCTAATAATTGAAGAACCTGCAGCGCCTGCTCCGCTTACAACAGCAACACTATCCTTAGGGTCCTTATTTAAAAGCTTAAATGCATTTATAAGACCTGCTGTTACAACTATAGCTGTACCATGCTGATCATCGTGGAATACAGGAATATCAAGTTCCTTAATAAGAGTTCTTTCAATTTCAACACATCTCGGTGCGGAAATATCTTCAAGATTAATTCCTCCAAATGTCGGAGCAATAGCTTTTACAGTGGAAATAATCTCTTTAGGATCTTTCGTATTTAAAACAATTGGTACTGCATTTACTCCTCCAAATTTTTTAAATAACACACTCTTTCCTTCCATAACAGGAAGTGCCGCTTCAGGTCCTATATCTCCAAGACCAAGTACGGCAGTACCGTCAGATACAACAGCAACAATATTACCTTTCCAAGTATATTTGTAAGCATTTTCTACATCTTCATGTATTTTTCTGCATGGCTCTGCAACTCCGGGAGTATATGCAAGAGATAAATCTTCTGCATCTCTAACTTCACATCTAATATTTGTATCTATCTTTCCCTTCCATTCTTCATGTTTTTTTAATGCAACTTCATATACATTTTCCATAATAATCGCTCCTTAAAATAATCTTGATTTAATTGTATTACAATGTAAATTGAAATTCAAAGAAAAAAGAGCTTTAATTTTGAATAAAAACTCCTCTATTTACTAATATAGCCACTTATAGTCAATATACTATTTTTAATATTAAAGTATACTTATATAACTATAATTATATGTAAAATTAAATTTTATCACATATAAAAAATACTCTCCCGTTTTACGAGAGAGTGTTTTCTTATTTTGAAGCATTTAATTGCAAATAACTGTTTATAAATTCATCCAGGTATCCATCCATAACTTTATTTACATCGCCTATTTCCGTATTTGTTCTATGATCTTTTACTAATGTATATGGTTGAAATACATATGAACGAATTTGTGAGCCCCACGCAATTTGTGAGTAGTTACCTTGTAAATCTTCTATCTTTTCTTTTTTTTCTTCTTCTGCTAAAGCTATAAGCTTTGCTTTTAACATATTCATAGCCTTATCTCTATTTTGAATTTGAGATCTCTCATTTTGACACTGCACTACTATACCTGTAGGAATATGTGTTATTCTTACTGCCGAATCTGTTGTATTTACGTGTTGTCCTCCGGCTCCTGAAGATCTGTATGTGTCTATTTTTAAATCTTCAGCTTTAATCTCAACTTCATTATCATCATCAAGCTGTGGATATACATCAAGTGATGCAAATGATGTATGTCTTCTCTTATTTGCATCAAAAGGAGAAATTCTTACCAATCTATGGACTCCTTTTTCACCTTTTAAGTATCCATAGGCATTATCTCCGGTAATTAAAAGTGTAACTGATTTAATTCCCGCTTCTTCTTCCTTTAACATATCTAAAGTCTCAACTCTAAATCCTCTTTTTTCAGCATATCTTACATACATTCTGTTTAACATACTCGCCCAGTCTTGAGCTTCCGTTCCGCCTGCTCCCGCATGAATTGAAATAATACAATTATTTGAGTCATATTCCCCATTTAAAAGCGTTTCAAGTTTAAAATCATTAGAAAGTTTTTCTATATTTTCTAAATCAAGCTTTAAGTCTCCATAAAATGAATAATCATCTTCAATTTCCATCAAATCTATTAAATCTTCAGCTTCATTTATGCTCTTTATAAGTTTATCATATTTATCAATTTTAGATTGATAGTGATTTTGTTCTCTTATTACCTTTTGCGCATTTTCCGCATTATCCCAAAAGCCGACGTCCATTTGCTTGTCATTCAATTCTTTAACCTTATTTCTCATTTCTGAGAGGTCAAAGAGATTCACCAAGACTTTCCACTAAGGCTTTCGCTTCATTTAAGCGCTCCTTGTCAATATATATATTTTGTTCCATATCATCTCTCCTTTTTGCTTAATTTTCAGCAAGGCTTTGCAAAAATCATCTTTCCTGCAGATGTTTGTAACACGCTTGTAACTACAACGTCTATTGTTTCACCGAGATATGGTTTACCAGCTTCAACAACTATCATAGTTCCATCGTCAAGATATCCTAAACCTTGACCGTGTTCTTTACCGAGTTTTACTATTTGTATTTGCATTTCTTCTCCCGGAAGGTAAACGGGTTTTACAGAATTTGCAAGTTCATTTATATTTAAAACCGATATATCTTGAACCGCCGCAACTTTATTTAAGTTATAATCGTTTGTAACTATTTTCCCATTCAAATCTTTTGTAAGTTGTAAAAGTTTAGAATCTACTTCTTTTATATCATCGTATTTACCTTGAAATATTATAATCTCCAAGGCATCATCATCTTGCATATCTTTTATTATGTCAAGACCTCTTCTTCCTCTATTTCTCTTTAATCCATCAGATGAATCAGCAATGTGCTGTAACTCCTCTAACACAAATACCGGCACTACTAACGGTCCTTCTAAAAATCCGGACTTACAAATATCCTTTACTCTACCGTCAATTATTACACTCGTGTCTAATATTTTAGGTACACCTTTAAATTTTTGAGCCTTCACCTTTTCTTTTGAAGGAGCCTTCACAGAACCTGCTATTTCTTTTACCTTTAATGCAACATCTTTTCTATTTCTAAGAGCTATCTTAACTCCTAAATATCCAACCATACCATATAAAATTATAGATATTGCAAATCCGACATATGGAACCGGAATCTTATATACGGGTTGGCTTAACAAAAAAGCTATTACAAGTCCAATAATAAGTCCAACAGACCCTACTGCTATTTCAGAAAAAGATCTGTCTTTAAGCTCATCCTCCCATTTATCAAGTAAAGATTCAATTAATTTCAAGGCCTTTGGAGAAAAAATAAAAAATATAAGTGCGAATAATAAAATTATTAGAATAGATATTGCTAAAGTTATTTTGCTATCTAATCCATACATAAAATCAAAGTTTTTTATAAATGCTACAATTACTATTCCAAGACCTGCTCCTATAATAGTAAACAAAAATTTAAAAAATTTATTTACTATGTTTTTGTTATTGCTAATACTAATCACTCCCTTAATTATCCAAAACCTTCTTATCAACAAGTTCAGTGATTTCTTCAACACTTTTATTGTAGACTAAGACCATTTCAGATACTATTATTTGCTTTGCACCGTTAAGCATCTTTCGCTCTCCGGTAGAAAGGCTTTTCTTTGAGTCCAATCTTTCTAAACATCTTACAACTTTAGCTATTTCTTCAATATTTCCGGATTTTATTCTATCCATATTGAATCTATATCTTCTGTTCCAATTTTTGGGCATATTTGTAATTTCATTACACGATAAAACTTCAAGTACCAAATTCATTTTATCTTCGTCTAAAATTTCTCTAACTCCAACTTCATCTGCATTTTCTACAGGAACCATTACCTTCATATCATTTATAGGCATTTTGAGTATGTAATATTTTCTGATTTCTCCCAAAATTTCACGATCCTCAATAGCTACAATAACACCGGCTCCATGCATTGGATAAACAACCTTATCGCCTATATCAAACATACTATCCCTCCTGATATACGCCCAATAATAGTATACCAAAAAGAATTTTAAAAGTAAAATTTATTATGATATCACATAAAAATTATATATGCAAGTCTACTTTCAAGTATTGTTTAATAATATATTATTTATGCGAAATTTAAATGATATAATGTTAAGTTTTTTCTAATTTTAGGTTAATTTTTTTTAATAAAAAAAGTTAGTAATAAAAACTAACTTTTTATCTATATTTTTAATTAACGTTCAAATTCACAGTAAGGATATTTTTCTAAAAATTTTTTATTAGCCTTTTCCAAATTCTCATAGTATAAATTATAATCAGGTGATAGTTTCCTCATCAATGGTATAACTTTTTCATAATAGTTACAGTTTTTCATGTACTCTTTTAATAAATTTCCTATTTTTACACTTGAAATATCTTTATATTCATCAGTATTCTTAAATTTTATATATTCACTTATGATATCTTTATTTTCATTTAGATATCTATCAAAATTTGAGACTGCAGCAATTTTTGATTCATTTATCTTTTGAAACAATTCATAATCGGAAAACTCATTTTCAAATTCTTCCTCCAATTCTTTCGGCAGTTCAAATTTAGGAAGTTCATCCACCACATCAATAAGTTCGTTATATATTTGTTGTTGTTCTTCACTCTCTATATTAATTTTTAAAAACGGTAAATATGACATAAAAATAAGTTGTCCATATACTCCGGGAAACGCCTCCAAAAACTTTTCTTCAAGCATTTTTTCGTTTTCTATTTGTTCCAATGCCTGTAAAATTTTAGCATCATCATTTTTTTCTAAATATTTTTTAAATAATTCCATTCTTCTTTGATTCCGCTCCATATTTCTCAAATGATTATTTGAGATCATTTCGAATTTTTTAGGATTTTCTAAAACTTCTTTTATCTGTGATATTGATAAATTAAACTTCCTGAGTATTTTTATTTTATTCAACAATTTTATATTTTCGTATGAATAATTTCTATAACCATTTTCATCCAACTTAACTTCCAACAAGTTTTTTTCAATGTAATATTCTATTGCCTTTCTGGTAAGTCCTGTCATATTTTTTACTTCTTGTATTTTCATAGTATCACCTCTCTATTAGAATACAGCTGTCCCTTAGGGTCATGTCAACATTTGTAAAATAAAAATACACTCTAATATTTTAAATCAAAGTGTATTTTCAGTACCGTTTTAAATTGTATCTGTTTCTTCTGATGTTTCTTTATTCTCTTGAGTATTTTCTGTCTTCAGTTCTTCTATTCCATCATATAATCTTTCGAATTCAGCTCTATCTATTGTTTCCTTTTCAAGCAACGCATCGGAAACTCTTATAAGTTTATCCATATTGTCTGATAAAATTTGTTTTGCTTTTTCGTAAGCTGTATTTATAAGTCTTGAAACTTCCTCGTCAATTTCTGCAGCAGTTTTTTCTGAATAATTTTTACTCTTTCCAATATCTCTTCCGATAAAGACTTCATTTCCTTCAGAACCATAATTTATTGTCCCAAGTTTTTCACTCATTCCATATTCAGTTACCATTGCTCTTGCAATTGCAGTCGCTCTTTCAATATCATTTTGTGCTCCTGTAGAAATATCTTCTAATACAAGCAATTCTGCAACTCGTCCTCCGAGAAGTGAAATAAGATCCGTTTCCATTTGCCCCTTTGTCATAAATGAAATATCATCTTCCGGAATATATGATGTAAATCCTCCTGCCATTCCTCTTGGAATTATTGTAATCATATGAACAGCATCTGAATTTGGAAGTGACTTTGATACAACTGCGTGTCCTGCCTCATGCACCGCTGTAAGCTTTCTCTCTTTTTCTGTAACTACCTTTGATTTTTTAGCCGGTCCTGCCTGAACTTTTATAGAAGCTTCTTCAACATCTTCCATATGAATTTTTTCTTCATTCCTTCTTGCAGCAAGAAGAGCCGCCTCATTCATAAGATTTTCAAGATCTGCAGGAGTAAAACCCGGAGTTCTCTTTGCTACAACTTTAAAATCAACATCTTCTGCAATTTTTTTATTTTTAGAGTGAACTTTTAATATTTCTTCTCTTCCTCTTACATCGGGTCTTCCAACATAAACTGTTCTGTCGAATCTTCCCGGTCTTAGCAATGCAGGGTCAAGTATATCTGCTCTGTTTGTAGCTGCCATTACTATTACACCCTCATTTGAGCCGAACCCGTCCATCTCTACAAGAAGCTGATTTAAAGTTTGCTCCCTTTCATCATGTCCTCCTCCAAGTCCCGCTCCACGTCTTCTGCCAACCGCATCAATTTCATCTATAAAAATTATACATGGTGCATTTTTCTTAGCATTTTCAAATAAATCTCTTACTCTACTTGCACCTACACCTACAAACATTTCTACAAAGTCGGATCCACTCATTATAAAAAACGGAACTTTAGCTTCTCCCGCTACTGCTCTTGATAGATAAGTTTTTCCTGTTCCGGGAGGTCCTACCATTAAAACTCCTTTTGGAATTCGTGCTCCCATATTTACAAATTTCTTAGGATTTTTTAAAAAGTCAACTATTTCTTCAAGCTCTTCCTTTTCTTCCATAAGTCCTGCAACATCATTAAATGTAACAAGATTTTTATCATCCTGTTTTATAACTCTTGCTTTACTTTTTCCGAAACTGGTTGCTTTTCCTCCTCCTTGTGATTGTTGAATTATAAAATACCATACTCCTATAATTACAACTACTGTAAGTATTTCCGGAATATATTGAATGTAAATAGGGGTTGTTTTCATAGGTATTCCCTTTACTTCAATTTTACCATCTTCCATTTGCTTACTTACGTAATTATCAAATATTGATAATCTTGCTTCATCAGGAAGTATAGTAACATATGACTTTGCATCTTTTGTTATATATGTTACACGGCCCGATTCAAAATCTATGCTTTTTACATTTTCCTTTTCTAATTCTCTTACAAATTCTGTAACACTTGTTTCAGGTATAGTTTCAACCGGAGGATTAAATAATTTAAATCCGATTAAAATTAAAAATATTAGTGCAATATATAGTGTTACACCACTTACTCTTTTATTCAAAATATCACTCCTCAAAATGAGATTATAGCATAAATAAAATTTTCTATATTTTTTATTTGTATACTGATTCGTCCAATATTCCTATATATGGTAAATTTCTATATTTTTCATTATAATCCATTCCATATCCTACAACGAAATAGTCTTCTACTTCATATCCTACATATTTAACATCGACATTCTTTCTTCTTCTTGCAGTCTTAGTTAAAAAAGCACATATTTCAATAGACTTGGCTCCTCTTTTCTTCAAAATTTCAATTAGATATGAAAGTGTAAGTCCTGTATCAATTATATCTTCTACAATCAGAACATCTCTTCCTTCGATTCTAAATTCCAAATCTTTTAAAATTCTAACTTCTCCGGATGTGGTACTCCCGGCATAACTTGAAACATCCATAAAATCCATTACAACAGGATTTTCTATTCTCTTTATAAGCTCTGCCATAAAAGGAACCGCTCCTTTTAAAATCCCAACTACTACAATTTCTCCGTCATAGTCTGAGCTTATTTTCTTTCCAAGCTCTATACACTTTTTTCTTATTTCTTCTTCTGAAAATAGAATTTCTTTAATATCTGTCATTTTTTTCCTCCAAAATTATATTCACGATATTCTTTGTATCCTTATTAACTGAATATTTCCCACTTAATCTATATGGAACAACCCATACTATTTCATTATCATCACAGACCAACGGAATTATGTCCCGCTTTCGCCTCTCTATTTTCTCATCAATAAAAAAATCTTTAAGCTTTTTATAATTAGTCATACCAAGCGGAATGAATCTGTCCCCATTCCTTCTACTTCTTATATTTAATGTTCCATTGAGCTTATCGGCATCTATTGAAACCAAATTCTTACTGTTGGTATACACTCCATTATATACCAACCTGATTTTACCGAATACAGTTTCATTTATACCCTCTTTCAACGGAATAAATTCTTCATTTTGTAAAGAATGTTCTCTTTTTAAATAAATTTTATTATATGACAATTCGATTTCTTTACCCTTAGTTAAAGTTACTGACGACGAATCTTTACTTAATAGCATTTCAATTATATCATTAATATTTACACTTGATATTCCTTCAATTGTACCAAGTTCAATCTTTAAAAATCCCCTCAAAACTTCACTTATAAAATATTTATCTTTATTTACTAAATCGGATATATTTAATGAACTATCATAATAATTGTAACTTATATAATCATCAACTTGTCTTTTTATAAACTTAAAATTTTCAGAAGATATTTCAGACAGTCGAATAAGCGAATTTACAAAATTTTCATTGAAATTTTCTTCTATATATGGAATTACATTTAATCTTATTTTATTTCTTCCATATATATCCATAAAATTAGTTTCATCATCAACATACTCTATATTATTTTTATTTATATAGTCTATTATTTCATCTCTTTTAATGTTTAACATAGGCCTATATAAATCACAAGACACGTAGTCCATAGCAGAAAGTCCATCTATTCCCGTTCCTCTTATAATTCTCTGAAGTACGGTTTCAGCCTGATCATTAGCATTATGTGCCAAAAAAATTTTGTCTTTTCCTTTTGATAATTCCCGAAAAAATTTGTATCTTAAAACTCTTCCTGCCTCTTCATCTGTAAGCCCTTGTTCTTTTGCATAGGCTTCCATATCAACTCTTCTTATTTTTACATCAACACCAAATTTTTCGGACTTATCTATTACAAAATTTTCATCTCGTAATGATGTTCTTCTAACTCCGTGATTTATATGAGCTACCGTTATTTTTAACCCGAGTTCAGTTTTTAATTCTACTAAATTACTTAGCAGAAACATAGAATCTGCTCCTCCGGAAACAGCAACTATTATATGTTCATTTTTACATAACATATTAAATTTTTTTATGTTTTCTAAAAATTTTTTATTCATAATATTACTAAAAAATAAAGGTCATCTTAGATGACCATATTTAAACTTAATTTGATTTATTTCTGGATCTTTGACCGGCCATTTTATAATTCTCTCTTGACCTTACTTGTTCAAATTTTTCATTGGAATCCTTCAAAAATTTTGAAAGCTTGTCTTCAAAAGACAAATTTTCATCACGTCTTGAAAAATCAAGCTCTGCAGGTTTAGAACTCTTAACTTGAGCTTGCTTTATGGATAAAGCTATTTTTCCCCTATCATCAAGAGATAAAACCTTTACTTTTACCTTTTGTCCCTTTTTTAAAAAGTCACTCACATTTTCAACATAAGAATCAGAAATTTCTGATATATGTACAAGTCCACTGTTATCCTCAGGTAAATTAATAAATGCTCCAAATTTCAAAACGCCGGATACAACGCCATCAACTATTTGTCCTACAGCTAATGCCATAAAAAAATACTTCCTCCCGTTAATTTGATTCTAAAAGATTGTTATCATTCTTAGAAACTTTTTCCTTATCAATATAGATTATCTCTCTCGGCTTTACCATTCCAAGATCTTCCCTTGCAACTTTTTCTATAAATTCAGTCGAATCAGAATTTCCTATTTCTGCCTTAAGATTTTCAATATCTTTTTTTAATTGTTCTATTTCTTTATCATTGCTTAAAATTTCTGCCATCTTATTGTGTTTTTCTGATGCAGAATTACTAACAACAAAAGCTCCATATATAACAGAACTTAAAATTATAATTGCACATAATATAGGGAAAAATTTTTTCTGTTTCATTATAACAACCTCCATCTTAATTATTGCATTTAACACTTGATTTTTCAAGTATAATCTTGAATAATTACTCTATTATTTCATATAAAGATGAAGCATCTTTTTTTGCAACTGTTTCCCTAACATCAATTATTTTTGCCTTAAAAGGTTTATTCCCAAATGACACCTTTAAAATATCTCCTTCTTTAACTTCATCACTCGGCTTTGCAACCTTATCATTTATCAAAACTCGTCCACCTTCACAAGCTTCCTTTGCAATAGTTCTCCTTATTATAATTCTTGAAACTTTTAAATATTTATCTACTCTCATATTACCACCAAAATTAAAAAGAGGAGCTTCGCTCCTCTAATACATTATTTATTAACTACTTCCTTAAGAGCTTTTCCTGCTCTGAATACAGGAGCTTTTGATGCAGGAATCTTAATGATTTCCTTAGGATCTCTTGGGTTTCTTCCTTCTCTAGCTTTTCTTTCTCTAACTTCGAAAGTTCCGAATCCAACAAGTTGAACCTTTTCTCCACCTGCTAATGCTTCTTCAACTGTTGCTAAAAATCCATTAAGAGCCATTTCAGCGTCTTTCTTAGTTAAATTACTTTTTTGTGCAATACTTGCAACTAATTCTGATTTGTTCATTTAAAAATCCTCCTTATAATAAGTTATTCTTTGTTTTCAGAATTTCTTTGGCCTCGTTATACAGATCTTCAAGTTCATTTAATTTTAAGGCCTTTAAATCCATATTATGCTCTGAGGCCAGCTTACTCATTACAGAAAATCTCTCAATAAACTTATTTGTTGTAGAGTCTAAAACCTGTGAAGGGTCTTCTTTTAAAAACCTACATAAGTTTACAGAAGTAAATATTAAATCTCCTACTTCTTCAGATATTTCTCTTGAGTTTTTACTATTTAAAGCTAATTTTAATTCATTTAGCTCCTCAGCGACTTTCTCTAAGACTCCATTGACATCATCCCAAACAAATCCAATAGATACTACACTATCTATTACAGATGCTGCTCTATTGATTGAACTGCCTGAAAAATTTTTCAAGCTATTAACAAATGCCCTATTGTTGTACCTTAGACTATTGTCATTATACCCTATGTTATTTGTTTTTTCCACACTATTTTTTAGAAATTCCCTATTTTTAGTCAATTTTTTGTCTAATTGTTCTAAAATTTCATAAAAATAGTATAATCCTTCATCGTTTAAAATTATACATCTGTTTATAACATCAATAGCATCAGTAATTAACCTGTCTACATCTACTTCTATATCTTCTTTATTCTTAAAATCAGCTATATTTTCATCAGCTTTTAAAATTATATCTCTAAAATTTTTTATATCATTACACTTTGGAATATATATTGCACTTTGGTGATTTATATTTTCTATTCTATCTAATTCATAAATTGGAACATAACATACATATTCATCTCTTAAACCTGCATCTGTAATTAAATAAATTTTATATTCATCTCCATATATTTCAGATAATGCAAGTTTCAAATCAACTGCTATTCTATTGTTATAAACCTGAGTTATTATTACATCACACTTGACATCTATATCAAGCGGATTAAAATCATCGCCATCTATTAATAAAAGTCCCTTTGACGGATCTCTTTTTACCGCTCTTAAAACAGGTTCTATAAAACTCATACCCATAATTATATTATAGTCCTGTGTTTTTTCCATAAGCTTTACAACTGTACTTTCTGCAATAAGCGGATTCCCGGGAACAAAGTAATTTATATCTTTATCTTTTGCCTCATTTAAAAGAACCTCTACTATCTCAGTATATACTTCTTCAAAGCTGTTTTTCTCCTCATATAAATAATCAAAAGATGTAAACTCTATTTTTTCATCTTCAAAATATTTTACAGCTTCATGAAAAACGGTTCTTATAAAATTTTTATTTCCATTTTTTACAGCTTCGACAGCTTCAAGAGTTAATCCATATTTATCCGTTGCCCCAAGTCCTACAATATTTATCAAATAAATCACCTCTAATTTATTCTAATATTTACTTAACAAAAAGTAAAGTTATGAGATTAATCTCATAACTATCCTATACTTCCTTTAAATAATCCTATTAAATATACTGCAAGTGTAACTCCGCAGTACAAATATTTTAACATGTAATAATATCCTTCCCGCACCGGATTTAAACAACCTTTTGATACTTCTTTAAGCACAAACTCTTTACTGCATATCCAAGAAAACATTATTGCCGAAAGAAGCGCACCAAACGGAATTATATAAATGCTGACTGCATCCATCCACATTCCAAGTGTGTTCCCATTTTCTATAAATATTCCGACTATAAATCCGATGGATAAAACTATACCCACTGATGTCGCTCTTGAAAGTTTAAATTTTTGCTCTATCATTTCAACCGGTGTTTCATATAAATTTATAAGTGATGTTATTCCCGCAAACAATACTGCTACAAAAAATATTATTGAAAATATTCTTCCGCCATACATATTTTTAAAAATCTCAGGCATTGTTATGAACATCAATGGCGGTCCGCCTGATGTTTCTATCTTATAAGCGTATATAGCAGGAGTTATTACCATTGCTGCAAGAATAGCGGCAGCTGTATCAAAGATTGCAGTAAATTTTGCAGAACGCGGTGCATTCTCATTATCGTTTAAATATGAACCATATACTACAGTTCCACTCCCCGCAAGAGAAAGCGAGAAAAAAGATTGTCCAAGTGCATAAATCCAAGTTTGTGAATTTGCAAGTTTAGACCAATCCGGAGTTAATAAATAATTATAACCATCCGCCGCTCCCTCAACCGTTGCAATTTTTATTGCAAGTACGACAAAAAGCACAAAGAATGCCGGCATCATAATTTTATTTACTTTTTCTATTCCGTTAGATATTCCAAATACCATTATTATAAAACATATTATAATTGCTATTAAGTGCCAAATAATAGACCCGAAGAGACCTGCTATAGCTCCGAAATATTCTCCGCTATTAGCAGAATTTAACATTGAACCTGTAAAAGCTCCCAATACAAATCTAATTATCCATGCTACTACAACACTATACCCGACGGCTATTCCAAAAGAACCTATTACGGGAATAATACCTATATATTTTCCAACGGAACTTCCTCTTGTCTTTGTAGCTGCATTAAAAGCTCCAAGCGGTCCTGACTTGAACGCTCTTCCAAGGGACATTTCTTCTATTATTCCTATTCTTCCTATCAATAATACAAAAAGTAAATACGGAATTAGAAACGCAGCCCCTCCGAATTTATGAACTCTTATCGGAAACATCCAAATATTTCCCATTCCAACCGCCGAACCTATACAAGCTAATATAAAACCCCATCCTGTATTGAATTTATCTCTGCTGTATTTATTATCCAAAATATCACCGCCCTCAATCAAATTTTATAAATAATAAAAGATTACATTTAAAATATTAAGTGTAATCTTTATTATTATATCAATTTATAGCATTTAATTAAAGTATTAATTTTTGAACTGATTTAAATTCTTCTGTTCCTGCAACCGAATTTAAATCAAACATAATCGACTCAACATTAGAAAGTACACAACCCATTTCTTTAAGTTGACTCATTGCATTTTTATAATTAAATTTACTTCTTGAGCCTATCGCATCACTTGCAATAAAAACTTCATATCCCGCTTTTATTAAATCTCTCGCAGTTAAAAGTACACAAATATGAGCCTCGATTCCACACAACACCACTTGACTTTTTCCTGAATCAGAAATTTTCTTTTTAAATTCATCATTTAACATGCAACTGAATGATTTCTTTTCTATTTCCTCAGTATCTTTTAAAAATTCTTTTATACTGTTATTTGTATATCCAAGTCCCTTAGGATATTGAACAGTTATCATACTGTTGATATTCATGATACTTACCATTTGAGCTAAAATTTTTGAATTTTTAAGTACTTCTTCTCTGTTATCAATTGCTGCAAGTAACTTATCTTGTATATCTACAAATAAGAATAATGTTTTTTCTCTATCTAAACTAAAATTTTTCATATTATCTCCTTAAGCTCAATTTCCGCCATAATCTTTTTGATATCTGCCATTGTAATCATTCTGAACTTTATAAAATTTTCAATTATTGAAGATGCAATTCCAAGTTTTATTGTAGTTTCAAAATCATATTCTCTTTCAATACCAAATGCTATTGCTGCAAGCATTAAATTTTTATTAATTCTTGAAACGGAATATTTTAACTCTTCAAAATTCACACCATAACTTTTATTCTTAGTTACTATTACACATCCTTTTTCAGAATTTACTATAATTATTCCCGTACCGCTATCTAAAATTACACCGGCTGCACTTACAACTTCCGTCTGAGTTTTTATTTTAAGATTTGTATAATATTCAAGCTGTTCCTTGTCAACTATCATCATATATGGTTTAGAATTTTTTAAATTTTCAAGTTCAGTAACAACTACTGCAACTTTAATTCCCTCTTTATAACATAATTTTATCAAGCTTTCATATAATTCATCTCTTATGAAACTGTCATTTTGCGGTATACACACAAATTTTTCAAAAGATATCTCACGAGCAAACATAGTATATAAATTCTCTTCATCTTCTGTTGTGATTCTCGGTAATTTACTACGAACTATTGTCTTCAAGCTTCTGCTCTTAATTAAAATTTCCTCTGAACTTTCATCTTTGATTTTTATGAAATCATAGTCAGCCTTAACAGCATCAAGGTTTTCTCTAATTAAAACTCCATTTTGTCCGCCTAAAAAAGTAATTAATCTCGGTCTATCTCCAAGCTGCATAAGAAATGTAAGCATATCAATTCCATATCCGCTTGCATAAGTTCTGCTTTCACTATACACATTTTCAGAATTTTTTACAAAGTCGACAACCTTGTAGCTTCTTGTCAATTTAGGATTAAAGTCGCAAAAAACTATCATAGCTCCCTCCTATTTTACACTGTATAATTTACTTAAAACATCTTCCTTAATTTCTCCTACTTTATTTTCTGCAACATCTTCTGCAACATCTTTTGCATATATATATAATTTTATCTTAGGCTCTGTACCTGACGGTCTTACCGCAAACCATGAACCATCTTCAAGGTGATATATAAGAACATTGGATTTTCCCACATCCTTATATCCATTCTTATAATCTATTTCTTCTTTTACCTTCAGTCCTGCAAACTCTTTAAAACCGCTTTCTCTAAAGAATTTCATCATCCTTAAAATTCTCTCTTTTCCTTCCATTCCGTCAAGTACAATACTCATTAAATGTTCTTTAAAATATCCATATTTCTCATATATTTCGTATAATACATCTACAAGGTTTTTACCCATTTTTTTATAATAGGATGCCATTTCAACTATCATCATAGATGATATTACTCCATCTTTATCTCTTACATGATTTCCGAATACATATCCTATACTCTCTTCATATCCGAATATAAATTCAGATTCTTTTGATATATCCCACTTATTTGGAAGTGAACAGATATTTTTAAAACCTGTCAATGTTTCATAGCATTTGACGGACAAACTTTCCGCTATCGTCTTTCCTAAATCTCCCGTAACTATAGATTTTACTATTGCACCATTTTTAGAAATTAAATTCCTTTGATTTAGTGAATTAAGTATATAATACAATAATAATGCTCCCGTTTGATTTCCGTTGAATGCATAATATTCTCCGTCTTTTTGTTTTCCCATAATTGCAACTCTGTCACAGTCCGGATCTGTTGCTACAATAAGATCTGCATTTATTTTTTTTGCAAGTTCAACCGAATATTTAAATGCTTTAATATCTTCCGGATTAGGATATCCTACTGTTGCAAATGTAGGATCGGGATTTTCTTGTTCCGGTACCACATTTATATTTGTAAATCCTCTTTCTCTCAATATATGTCTTACAGGTTTATTTCCCGTTCCATTTAATGGAGTATATACTACACATATGTCCTTATCTAAATCATCATTAATTCCCTTTGCAAGTGTATCTTTATAATAGCTTTGATCTATAGTATGATCTAATATTTCAATTAATCCTTTTTCAATTGCTTCATCATAGTCCATTGTAATTACATCTTCAAAGTCAAGATTTTTTATTTCAGATAATATTTCATTTGCTATATCATCTAATATTTGTGAGCCTTCTTTCCAATAAACTTTATATCCGTTATATTGTTTCGGATTATGACTTGCGGTTACTACAATACCTGAAACCGTCTTTAAATATCTTACGGCATAAGACAGCATTGGTGTAGGTCTTATATCGTCAAATAAATATGTCTTTATTCCATTAGCTGCAAATACTCTTGCAGCTATTTCTGTAAATTCCTCCGACATAAATCTGACATCATGAGCTATTACAATTCCTCTCTTAACCGCTTCTTCACCGTGATTTTTAATTGTATTTGCAAGCCCTTGAGATGCTCTTGCTATAACATACTCATTCATTCTGTTAGTTCCTGCCCCTACAATACCTCTAAGACCTGCTGTCCCAAATTCAAGATCTTGATAAAATCTATCTTCAAGTTCTGTTTCATCTTTAATACTTCTTATCTCTTCTTTTGATTCTTCACTTATCACTTGACTATTTAGCCAAGCATTCATTCTTTCTTTATACATTTTCATCTTCCTTTGTTAAATCTTCAAATTTTGCATCTATAAGCTTCATTAAATCAGCCGGTTTTAACTTCACTTGCATACCTATCTTACCTCCGCTTACATAGATATATTCTCTATCCTCAGCAGTTATATCTAGGTAAGTTTTAAACTGCTTCTTCATACCGATGGGAGAACAACCGCCATGTATATATCCTGTAGTCTTTAACAAATCTCTACTATGTAGCATTTCTATTTTCTTTTCTCCGCTTATGCATGCAGCCTTTTTTAAATCAAGTTCACATGCAACAGGTATTACAAATACATAATGTTCATTTTTAGAAACTGTTACCAATGTTTTATATACACATTCAACAGGCTCTCCAAGTGAACTTGCAACCTCTACCCCCGAAATTCCTCCATCAATAGAATATTCAACTATGTCATATTCAACTTTATTGCTATCCAAAATTCTCACTGCATTAGTTTTTTTCATATTTTCCTCCAAAAAAAATGAAGTATAGAATATATACTTCATTTTACAACATATTATAAACTTTTTCATCTTTTTTTACTTATTCTGCCGCTAAATGCCAAAATAACAAGAAGTGTAATTACTCCAATTAAAACTATGGTACCTCCCGGTTTTAATCCTAAATAAAAGGATATTACAAGCCCTGACATTGTAAATAGAACTCCAAATAATGACGAAATTATTATAGTTTTAAAATATCCAACCTCAAATTTCATAGCACATGCTACCGGTACAACCATTAGAGATGAAATTATAAGTATACCTACCGTCTTGGCGGCAACAGAAATTGTAATTGCAATTAATATCATAAATATAGTATTAACTCTATCCACATCTATTCCTGAAAGTCTTGCGCTGGTTTCATCAAACGATATGTGCATAAGATCTCTATATAAATATAAAAATGTAAAAAATACAACTATTGAGATAATTATTATAAGATAAAATTCAACAGGAGATATGGCAATTATGCTACCAAATAAAAAGGACTCAAAATTTGCAGCTTTCTTAACAAAACCTGAAAGAATTGATGCAAGTCCAATTCCTGTCGACATAATAATTGCTGTTGAAATTTCTTGATAACTCGGAAATTTTTTTCTTATATATTCAAGCATAAGTCCTGCAAAAATACATGTTACTACTGCACCTAAAGTTGGTGTGATTCCACTTATAAGACCAATCATAACACCTGCCAGAGAAACATGAGATAATGCATCTCCGATTACAGATATTTTTTTATTCACTATTACGATTCCCATAAATGGTATTATTATCGAAAGTACAAATCCTACAAGCATGGCTTTAATCATGTATGAATATCTGAAAATCTCCATTATTTGCACCTCTCAATTCTACCGTCAAAAAGCTTATATAATTTACTTATATAATTTTCAATATCCGATAATTCATGAGTAATCATAAGTATTGTTATTCCGTGAGCCACATTTAAATGATGCAATAGACTAAATAATTTCTGTCTTGTTTCAAAATCTATCCCATTAGTAGGTTCATCCAAAATCAAAAAACTTGGATTTGAAACAAGTGCTTTTGCAATTAAGACGCGTTGTCTTTGTCCGCCGGAAAGCTGATAATAAAGTGAGTTTATTTCATCTTCCATTCCAACTTGCAACAATGCATCAAGAACTTTATCCTTATAATTACACTTAAAGACTTTAAATCCTCTTGTTTCATCATGCAATGATAATGAAACGAGTTCGCCAACAGTAATTGGAAAAGTATAACTCGAACCAATTCCAAGTTGCGGAACATATCCAACATCTCTATATCCCAATTTTTCATTTAAAAATAAATCCACTCTACCATCATTTGGACTTAGCTGTCCTAAAATAAGTTTAATCAAAGTGGATTTTCCGGCTCCATTTGGCCCGACAAGAGCAACAAAATCACCCTTGTCGACTTCAAAATTCACATTATTAAAAATTTTTTCTCTGTTATATCCAAAACTCAAATTAGATACATTAAGAATTACATCATTCACTATTTTAAAGCCTCAACTAACTTTTCTAAATTAGACTTCATTATTGAAACATAATCCGCTTTTGCTTCAATTTCTTCTTCAGAAAGAGCTTCTAACGGACTTAAGACCACTGTCTTTGCGCCTGTTTCAGCAGCAATGGTATCAGCAACCTTAGGCTCAATTAATTCTTCCGTAAAAATCGTATTTATTCCCTTTTCTCTCACAAACTCAATAATTTGCGCCATAGTTTTTGCATCAGGTTCAGACTCGGCATTAACTCCTTCAATACCAACTTGCTCAAGACCATACTCATGACATAAATATCCATAAGCTTCATGAGAAACTACAATAGTCCTATTTGGAACTTTTGCAAGTTCTTCTGCATAAAGCTTATCTAATTGTTCAAATTCAGCCTTATATTTTTCAAGATTTGCATTATAGTATTGTGCATTTCCAGGATCCTTCTCAGAAAATGCTTTTGCTATATTTTCAAGTTCAATTATTGCATTTTTAGGAGAAATCCAAACATGTGGATCAAGTCCGTGTTCATGTTCTTCTTCATGGTGATGGTTATGCTCTTTTGCTTCTTCATGTTCTTCATGATGATGATTATGCTCTTCTACTTCTTCATGTTCTTCATGATGATGATGTTGCCCTTCAATTAACTCTATTCTATCACTTGCCTCAACAACAGCTAAGTCCTTGTTATTAACAGAAGATAACACATCATCTGTCCATGACTCAAGTCCAGCTCCATTATAAATGAAAACATCCGCATTTTCAAGTTTCTTTATATCATCTTGACTAGGCTCCCAATCATGAGGTTCTTGTCCGTTAGGTATTACAAGATTTAAATCTATCTTATCTCCACCAATCTTATCTGCAAAATCATACATAGGGTATATAGAAGCATATACCTTTAATTTACCTTCAGTTTCTTCATCAGTCTTATTATTTTTATCTCCAACATTGCCACATCCGACAGTAAATACAATAAGCACTATAATTATTGAAAACAATTTTAATTTTCTATTCATCTTTCTTCCTCCTTAATATAAATAATAATCATTCTTAAATTGTTTGCTTTTATAATTCTACCTTTTATTTAAATTATTGTAAAGAGTATTTTTTAATAAGTTAATTATTATTTATATTTTCATATTTCTATCGTATAATAGTCAAAAGAGGTGTTTTTATGGAAAAATTGTTGAAGAAACATAACTTAAAGATTACTAAGGGTAGAGTTGAAATCCTAAAGTTATTAAGTAAATGTAATAATGCAATTTCTGCTGATGAAGTCTACTCAAAAATACCACATTCAAGTTGTAGAAGTATTGCAACAGTATATAGAATACTTAATCAGCTTGCAGATTTGGGTATCTTAAGAAAAACTTTACAACAAAACGGTATATGCTATTATGAAATGCACACTCATTCTCATAAACATTACATAGTTTGTACAAAATGCGGTGAAATAGAACCTATTTCAGAATGTCCAATGGAACCGTTTGAAAAAGAAGTATCAAGTACTACAGGTTATAAGGTTACAGGTCATAGCATAGAATTAAAAGGTATATGCCCTAAATGTCAAGACATAAAATAAGAAATTAACAAGGACGCTATAGAAGCGTCCTTACTTATTTATTACAATTATTGATAATATATTAAATACTTAATAAATTAATCTTTGTTTGAAATCTTTTCCCTATATTTTCATTTTGAACAATAAAAAACTCCATAAGTAGTTTTGGTTATTTATCTTGTCTACTTATGGAGTATCATATCAATTTGACTTACTGTTTCTTAAATCACAATATAATATTTCTTTTAATTTTTAAGTTCAAAATTTAAATTGTTTCCATATTAAAATGAAATGCCTTTTACAACTGCAATAAAACACAATATTGCCGCAAGCGGTACATAAATATATTTTCCGATAAAATGCCATGAAGAAGAATATTTTTTACTACTTCCGACATTAATTTCAGATAATAATTCTTTCGGATCAAGTATCCAGAACCAAGTTAGTGCTCCAAGTAATGCTCCAATCGGTATTATATAAATAGATACGAAATCCATCCACGGTCCCCAAATAAATATTGCTTCCATATTTACACTTATAGCAAATAATGATATTGCAAGTACCGCCAAGATATTTCTTCTTTTAAAATTTGGGAATTTATACATAATTGACTCAATTACAACTTCAAACATATTTTGTAATGAAGTAATTCCTCCAAATACAACCGCTAAAAACAAAACTATTGCAAATACTCTTCCAAACGGAATGTCTTGAAGTATTGCAGGAAGTGTTACAAAAAGCAGTCCCGGTCCTGATGAAACATCTACTCCGTAAGAGAAACATGCCGGAATTATTACAAGAGATGCAACAATAGCTGCTATTGTATCAAAAAATGCAGTATTTACCGAACTTTTTACTATATCACTTTCTTTTGGCAAATATGCTCCGTATACAATCATTCCGCTTCCTGTAACTGATAGTGAAAAGAAAGCTTGCCCCATTGCAAATATCCAAACCTTTGGATTTGTCAAATCTTTCCACTCCGGTCTGAACATAAAGCTATACCCTTCAAAAGAATCTTTTAAAAATAAAACTCTGACTGCTAAGATACAGAACAATATAAAAAATAACGGCATCATTATTTTATTTGTCTTTTCAATTCCCTTTGTACCTACTACAAGTGTTATTATAACTCCAAATACAATAACTAAATGATACGGGATTACTGAATACTTGGTCAGTGCAAATGACTCAAACCATGCCTTTGTATCTACCAACATAATACTTCCGGTAACAGATTGAAATAAAGCTTTTAAAACATATGCAACTATTACAGAATATCCTACCGCTATACAAAAAGAACCTATAAGAGGTATCCATCCTACAATTTTACCGAGTTTTTTGTGTCCCCTGCTTTTAAATACATATTCATAAGAACCTAAAGTTCCAGTTCCGGTATGTCTGCCTATTGCATATTCCGCACTAAGACCAACATAACTGAATATCGCAACAAAAATTAAATATGCTATTAGAAATGCACTTCCTCCAAGAGAACCTATTCTAAATGGAAATCCCCAAACATTTGCCATACCTACGGCACTTCCCACACATGCAAGTATAAAACCCCATTGGGAAGAGAAGTTTTTCTTATCTTTCATAATGCAATCCCCTCAATTCTAATATTATTTTTAATAATTTTTTAAAGTTTAACACAAATTAGAACAATTGTAAACCCATTTAAACCAATATAGTGAATTTTTTATAAAAATAGTAAGATTATAATCTCACTACTATAAACTATTTCTTATAATAATATTTATGATACTATTTTTAAAATTATTTCAAATAAAATTACAACACAAAAAGCCCTCTTATGTAAGAGGACTTTTCATATAAATATAATTAACAAGAGGAATTAATTTATTGAAGAAGAGAACATCAATAAATTACATTGTCTATATTAAACAAGTTTTGTGCAAATTTAATTAAAGAAATGTGTATTTTTTATTAAAAATATCAAAGAAATGTCTAATTAAATAATAGTAATTCTTAATTAAATGGTCATAATTTCATTTTTAGGTGCTTTAACTAACATTTTGAATTCTCCGTTTTCATAGCTGGCAATATTAAATTTTGCATTTCTCCTTACTCTGTTAGTCCAAAATTTATCTACTCCAACCCCTTCTATTAAATTTAAAATTGAAATTATAGTTATTCCATGACTTACTATAAGTATATTTTCATCATTACTTTCATAAACATAACTCTTAAAAAATTTTTGAATTCTGTCATTCAAGTCATGTATACTTTCTCCGTCAGCTCTATAATAATTCTGCGGTTCATTAAAATATTTTTCATATAATTCCTTATCCTTAAATTTTATATCTTCAAAGAGTTCACCGCTCCAACTTCCCACATTTATTTCTCTAAGCAGCTTTGTTTGAATTATATCTCTTTCTCCCGCAATTATTTTTGCAGTTTCATATGCTCTCCCTAAATCCGAAGAATATATATGATCAAATTTCACATCTTTTGATTGTTCTTTTAATGAATATGCCATTTTTATTCCATCCTCGGTTAAGGGTGAATCTAAATGTCCCTGTATTCTATTTTCTCTATTCCAATAAGTTTGTCCATGTCTTGTAAAATAAATCTTCATAATTTTTCTTCAAAAAGCTCCTCTGCCATTTTTCTTGCATTATTTACAATCTCATCAGGATAGCCCTTAACCCTTAAAATCTCAATAGCATTTCTGCTTATTGCAGGCCCCTTTCTTATAATGTAATCAAATAATATATCATCATCTTTAATTTCTTCCTCAAAATGATAATTTTTAAATGTATCTTTTAATAAGTTTGTAAGTTCAATATCATGAGTAGCCGCTATAATCTTTCTGTCGTTCGCAAGATATTTTAATGTATTATATGCCGCAGATATTCTGTCTACCGTATTAGTCCCCTTAAATATTTCATCAAGTACAACTAATTTTTTAACTTTACTTTCATCTATCATTCTCTTTATTGCAAGAGTTTCTGCAAGAAAATAACTCATCGACTCTTCAATAGAATCTCTTATATCTATCGCACTTTGCAAATAAAACATAGATGTTCTATACTCATCAGCCATTACAAACCCTAAAGTCATAGCCATTATATTTGAAATTGAAATACTTCTTAAAAAAGTTGACTTGCCCGATGCATTTGAACCTGTAATTAAAACATTCTCATAATCAAAATTAAAATTTGATGGAACCTGAGTTTCTCGATTTAAAAGAGGATGTCTTAAATTTTTAGCACTAAGACAAAAATCTTCATCTACATATTCCACATCTTTTGCATCTATCGCCAAATATAGAGATGTCATTGCAATATATACCTCAATTTTCCCAAGCAGCTCATACAATTCAATTAGAATATCTCTGTTTAAATTTATTGCATCTGCTGTTTTAAAGAAATTTCTCGCATTATACATTATTAAAACATCTATTAGATTCTTTAACAAATCTGTATCCTGTGAATTTGAAGCAATTCTTGCACTGCCGACTTTTTTTCTTATACTTTTAAGAGTGACATTTATTTCTCTAATTCTATCCAATTCTTCGGAAATAACATCGCAATTTATATTTTCAATATCCTTTGCAAGTAATAAAACATCATAAATATTTATAAAATCTAAAACCCTACCTAAAGTTGCCTTTTTCATCTTATTTGAAAAATATATATTAAGAAGTATCAGACAAGTTCCTGCTATAATTCCAAAACCTTTATTTATATATCCTGCGATTAAAATTAAAGGAACTGAAAACGAAAGTACATATGTTGGCAACTTGTATGCCGCAAATCTTTCATAATCTATACCTTCATAAAAAATTTGAATTATATCCCTCTTAAAATTGCCGACCTTTGCAAATTCAAGTTGAATTTCCTTTGCCTGTTCTTCATTTTCAATAAAATACTCTCTAATACTTTTTAATTTATCGTGATGAGCTTTATTGAACACCGGACTTCGCAAAAACTTAAATAAATATTGTGAACCGATTGTAGATTTCGTATGATCAAATTTTCTAAACACACTATCCATATTCAAATCATTAAAAGTTATATCGTCAATAGTGTAATCAGACTTTTCGCCAAGTTCGTACAGCTTTGAAATAACTTTTAAATTTCTATTGTCATCAGATGGACTTCTGCCAAAGTCATAATAGACTTTTTCTCTTAACAATCTTAGATACTTAGCCTTTCTTAAAAATTCAGCAATAAATAGAAATCCGATAATAAAAATTATTATAAATAAAAAATATTGCAATCCGTCATACATTTTTAAATTATCCATCCCTATATTATCCTCCAAAATATAGTATGTTATCTATTCTTTTACATCTATCGATTTTATATAAATATTATTAGTCCGCTAAAAAAATCATTTCATTTATTACAGTAAAATACTGCCTGTTATGTTTTTACTAAAAAATATAATAGTTGATTTTACAAAAAATATAAAAATAATTATAGTCATAGTTTTATGTTGAAAAACAACTCCAAGTTCATAATTAATACTTTACAAAACACTGCGAAGAGTTCTAATTCCGAAAAATATATATACAATGCCCAATATATAATAAATACTCTGTTTTTGAATATATCCGACAATAATAAAAACAATACCTACAAAAAACCACATTAACGATACCATGTATTTTTTCATTTTATTATCTCCCTAAACTATAGTTTATGTGAAAATTATACTATTTGTTTAAAAATTTTTCAAATTTATAAATAAAAAATGCACTTACAATCAAAGTATAAGTGCATTTTAATTTCAATTTTAATTATAAATTAAAAACTTTTTTAACGTTTTGAACTACAACTCTTCCGATGTCATCTTGTGCATCTATTGTTGAACCGCCAACATGAGGAGTTACAAAAACTCTATCTAATTCAAATAATGGAGACTCGATGTGAGCATCTTGTGAATCAAGTCCGCCTGTTCCAAGTTCATCTGCAAGAGTATCTAAGTTTGCTCCGCCAAGTTTACCATTCTTAATATATTTGTAAAGGTCAGCTTCGTTTACAATTCCACCTCTTGCACAGTTAATAATAACTGCTCCATCCTTCATTCTTTCCATTGCAGCAGCATTTAACATATCCTTTGTATCAGGAGTTAGAGGAACGTGCAATGTTATAATGTCTGAATTTTCAATTACTTCATCAAGAGAAATAATTTTTACATATTCAATCGGATTATTTTCCGGTTTAACAAAAGGATCATATGCAATAACATCCATATGAAGTACATGTGCTATTTCAGCAACTCTTCTTCCAATTGCTCCAAATCCGATTATACCTAAAGTCTTATTTCTAACTTCTCTACCAATCCATCTATATTTATTCCAAATATGCTTATTTTTAACTTCATCAATTGCTTGGAATGAGTTTCTATAAGTTTCAAGCATCTTTCCGATTACAAGTTCTGCTACTGCGTTTGCATTTAGTCCCGGTGAATTGCAAACTTCTATTCCCTTTGACTTTGCATACTCAACATCAACATGGTTCATTCCTGTTGAACCTACCATTATAGCTTTTAGATTTGTAGCTGCATCTATAACTTCTTTTCTAATATGTGGGTCAACTCTCATACAAAGTAGATCATAGGGTGCTATTATCTCTGCTAACTTTTCAGCAGTAGGTAGCATAACCTTATCAACCTCAAAACCAAGTTTCACTAACTCTTCATCAATAATATCCGACATGTAGTCAATAATCAATGCTTTCATTAAAATCTCTCCTTTAACTTATTATTATGTATCCACTACATCTTCATACACTTTCATTGTACCTAAGTTACTCTTCTTTTTCAACCTACATTTTAAATTATAAAAATAATTTAAAATGTATTGTTTCATAAAAAAACTACAGACATCAAACCGACATCTGTAGCCTTGTGGTGCCCAGAGCCGGAATCGAACCAGCGACACGAGGATTTTCAGTCCTCTGCTCTACCGACTGAGCTATCTGGGCATATTTAATTTTACTGTTTTCTTCTTAAACAAATTTATTTCGTCTTAACTTAAAAATATTGCCATCAATACTTAGCCCAAAGGCTAAGTATCAGGCAAAATATGGTGGGCCTTCAGGGACTCGAACCCCGGACCTACCGGTTATGAGCCGGGCGCTCTAACCGACTGAGCTAAAGGCCCTCACCATTGGCGGAGAAAGAGGGATTTGAACCCTCGCGACCCTATCGAGCCCTACTCCCTTAGCAGGGGAGCCTCTTCAGCCTCTTGAGTATTTCTCCAATTAGTCGGTTATTTTTTGTTAAATTACTTTATTCATTATAGGGTATCAAAACAATATTGTCAATACTAAATTTAATTATATTTTAAAAATATGGAAGGAATTTCTCCTTCCATATTTTTACAGGTAAGTTATATTACTAAAAATATATTTGATCTACAGAGAAGCTGTCAGCAATTCTCAAATAGAAATCTAATACATCTCTTAGTGCATATATAGGTACCGGACCTACAAGTTCAGTATCAACAACATTTACATTGTAGCGTTGTGCTTCTGATTTTATAGTTTCAAAAACTCTGTGTATAGGAGTTTTTTCATAATTTATCATATTCATAGAAACTTGAATTTGTTTTCTTTCTTCAAGCTCTAATGCTATTGCTCTTATAAAAGTATATCCGCCTGCAGCAGCTCTTACCGATTTAACTATTTTTTTACCTATTTCAATATCATGTGTATCAAGATTAATGTTAAATGCTACAAGAGGAAATCTTGCTCCTGTAACAGTTGCTCCAGACTTAGGATTAAATTCCTTAGGTCCTTCATCAGGTTCCCACTCAGGATCTTTCATTTTTTCTTCAAGAGCTTCATATTGACCTTTTCTGATTTTAGGAAGAGCTTTTCTATATTCACGTTCTTGAGTATCTTCATAGAAATAAACAGGAACTCCAAGTTCTCCCAAGTATTTACCGAATCTCTTAGAAATTTCAACAGCCTCATCAGTTGTAACTTCTCTAACAGGAATAAACGGTACAACATCTACCGCACCCATTCTGGGATGTGACCCTTTGTGCTTCGTCATATCTATGAGCTCTACCGCTTTTGCTGCAAGTCTTTTTGTTGCTTCTAAAACATCTTCAGGTTCTCCCTTATAAGTAAATACAGTTCTGTTATGATCTTCATTTGAATCTATATCTACAACAGTTATTCCGTCAACAGACAAAAAAGCATCTTTAACCTCATTTACTAAATCTAAATTTGTGCCTTCACTAATATTTACTTCAGCCATTAATACTTTACTCATTATTATCTCCCTTATTATTTAAGCTTTCCTACTGCCTGTTCCACTCTATCTAATAATTTTCCTGACTCTACCAATTCAAATGCCTTATCCATATCCGGATAGAAAATAACATCATTTTCCATGAAGTCTACTTTTTCTCTTAATAATTTATATGCCTCAATTGAACCTTTTCCTAAACTGTTTGTTTCACCAAAATCAGCTGCTTGAGCTCCACATAAAAGTTCAATGCTTATAACGTGTTGTGCATGATTTATTATTGTTCTTGCCTTTCTTGCTCCGATTGTACCCATACTTACATGGTCCTCTTGATTTGCAGATGTAGGAATTGAATCTACACATGCAGGATGAGCAAGAACTTTATTTTCAGATACTAATGCTGCCGCAACATATTGAGGAATCATAAATCCGTCATTAATTCCGCCATGCTTTACAAGAAATGCCGGTAGTCCGTGAGAAAGTGCAGGGTTTACTAATTTTTCAATTCTTCTTTCTGAAATATTCGCAATTTCAGATGCTAAAATTCCAAGTGTATCCATTGCAATTGCAATAGGTTGTCCATGGAAATTTCCTCCTGATATACAAGCCCCGTTTTCTCCCGGGAAAATTAACGGATTATCTGTAACTGAATTTATTTCTGTTTCCACTGTTTTCTTTACATATTCAAATGCAAGTCTTGATGCTCCGTGAACTTGCGGAATACATCTTAAAGAATAAGCATCCTGCATTCTTTTTTCTCCCTGTCTTGTAACTCTCTTTGAGTCTTCAAGCAACCTTCTCATATTTTCCGCAACATCTATTTGACCTTGATGAGGTCTTATAATTTGAATTCTCTCATCGTATGCATCTATAATACCTTCAAGGGAATCTACTGTAAGAGAGCTTACAATATCTGCCTGTTTTAATAACTTTTCAGCATCATAAACAGCCAATACCGCATTACCCATCATGGCTTGTGTACCATTTATAAGAGCAAGTCCCTCTTTTGCTTTTAAAACTATTGTCTCAACTCCGGCTCTTTGCATAGCTTCTTTACCTGAAAGAACCTCTCCCTTATATTCCGCCTCTCCCTCTCCCATCATAGGAAGAACCATATGTGCAAGAGGACACAAATCTCCTGATGAACCTACTGAACCTTTAGATCTTACAATAGGATGAACTCCTGCATTAAGCATATTTACCAAACATTCTATTGTTGTCATCAGAACTCCTGAAAATCCTTTACATACAGCATTTGCTCTAAGAATCATCATAGCTCTTACAACCTCTGTATCAAAAGGTTCTCCTACTCCGCAAGCATCAGAATATATTAAATTTTTTTGTAGTAAATCAAGTTGTTCTTCTGAAATTGATACTGTAGAAAATTTTCCGAATCCCGTATTAATTCCATAAATGGCCTGTCCGTTTGCAAGTGCATCTTCAACGTATTGTCTTGATGTTAAAATAGCTGCTTTTTGATTCTCATCAATTTCAACTTTAGCCCCAAATCTTGCAACTGCAACTACATCTTCAATTGTTAAATCGTTTCCGTTAATTTTTATTACTCTCTCCATTGCTATTCTCCTTTACCAACCTTGAATTTTATCTAAAATAGAATCTGAAATCTTTCCATTCTCATATTCACAAAAAACTTCCTCAATTATATTCATAGCCCTTAGAGCTTCATCATTCGTCATTACAAGAGGCGGCTGAACTCTTAACGTATTTCCGCCTATATAAATCAGTATAACACCTTTTTCAAAGCATCTGTAACAAATTTTTTTTGCTATATCGGAAGAACTTATTATTTTATTTCTGTCTTCCAATTCAACGCCTATTGTTAATCCTAATCCTCTCACATCTTTTATCACTGAAGAATTTTTAGAAATCAGTTTAAATCTTTCCTTTATATAATCTCCCAGCTTAACAGCTCTATCTAAAAGTTTTTCATTTTCTATTATTTCAATAGTTGCAATAGCCGCACCGGAACACACCGCATTTCCCTGTAATGTAAATAACTGACCCGGCATTGCTATCGAATCTATAATTTCTCTTCTGCCGACAACAGCACTCATCGGAAAACCCGATGCCATAGCTTTGCCCATTACAATTAAATCCGCCTCAATATCAAAATGCTCAATGCTGAACCACTTTCCGGTTCTTCCGAAACCTTGCTGAATTTCATCTGCTACCAATAAAATTCCATTTTCACTACAAAATTTTCTAAAAAGTTTCATAAACTTCTTTGGAGGAGGTATTAACCCCAAATCTCCCGCTATCGGCTCAATAAATATTGCAGCTACTTCTTCCACCGGAAGATAATAGTCAAACGGTTTTTTAAATTCTTCAAATTTTCTATCTGAATACTCGTCTTCTGTTTCATCATTTTTCTTTTCTGTTATCAGAGGATATGAAAAATGGAATACATCCGGCAATAACGGTCCTATTCTTTTTTTCATATTCAAATCGATTGCACTTATTGAAATAGCCCCATATGTAGAACCATGATAAGCTCCTACAAATGAAATTATTTTACTCCTTCCGGTATAAGATCTTGTCGCTTTTATAGCGGAATCTATAGAATCAGAACCCGAAAAACCAAAAATTACCTTCTTTTCAAAATTTCCCGGAGTTATTTTTACAAGTTTCTTTGCCAATTCAACTTGAGGCTCCGTATAAAAATAATCATTTGAAAAATGAATAAATTTATCTAACTGTTTACTTACTTTATCTAATACATTTTCATGATTGTAGCCTGTATTTAAAACACAGGCCGAGCTAATCATATCAATATATTCATTTCCATCTAAATCTTCAACTATTACTCCCTTAGCTCTATTTGCCACTATCGGAAGATAAGGAGCTCTTGAACATCTAGCTATATACTTCTCATCTTCTGAAATTAATAATTGATTTTTTTGTTTCATAATTAACACCTATAATTGTGCCATCTTTTCTTTAAATTCATTAACTATATCTTCATTCTTTATAAGAGGTAGATTTACTTCAACATTTGCTTTACCGGAATCAAGACCGACTTTTGATAAATCTACTCCGGCTTTTAAATCAGTCTTGCAAGCAGGATTTGACTTTTCAAGTAAATCTTTTCCTATTTCGTTAACTCTTTTATTCAAAAGTGCATTAAGTAAAGGAACCTTTGCAGCCTCGATACCCGCATTTTGAATTGCTTTTTTTCTTTCAGCTTTTTGTTCATCAGTTTCCTTAGGTAATTTATAAGCATTTACTATCAACATATATGCCTTATTATCATCAACCGCACTTTGCAAAAAATTTGCCTTCATATCATTAAGCTCGGCTATTATAGCATCATACTCTTCATCAGTATAACCGTAAGCTTTACCTTTAGACAAATTTGCAACCATACCCATAAGTCCACACGCCATTGCTCCTGCAATAGCTGAAGATGAACCTCCTCCAACTGTAAAATCATTTTCGTCTAAAATTAAATCAAATATCTCTTTATAATCCATTAAAATCTCCTTATGTTAAATATTTAATATAGACATACTAACTTCAATTATGTCAAACTAAATTACAATCTTGCCTTTCTTTATTACACTTTCAACTTCATTTACTGCTAATTTATATATACAATTTTTATAACTGTCTGAATTTAGTATTTGAATATCAGCAAACTTGCCCTCTTCAAGTGAACCTACTTCATTATCAATTCTAAGAGCCTTTGCTCCTCCGAGAGTTGCCGCTCTAATCGCCTCTCTTTCAGTCATACAGTGGTCTCTGCAAGCAAGTGCCATAGAAAGTTGCATCGACTCAATCCAGTTGCCCGGATTCAAATTGGTTGCTATTGCAATAGTAAGCCCTTCTTCTATCATGGGTCTTGGATCAAAAGGTCTTTTATGTTTTACAGAAAAATCGGTTCCCGGAATTAGAACTCCAACTACTCCCGCATCTCTAAGCAATTCAGTATCTTCTCTTGTAAGATAATTTAAATGTCCTACATTTGCAGCTTTAAGCTGCGCCGCAACTCTTGCCCCTCCTATTGCAGAATAGCACTCGGTATGCATTGTAGGAATCATTCCGAAATCAAGACCTGCCTTTAAAATTTTATAAGAGTCCTCTGCTGTGTAATATCCGTCATCACACCAAACATCAGAAAAACTTGCCAAATTCTCTTCTTTTATTATAGGCATAACCTCTTTTATCATAAAATCAATATACTTATCTTTTCCCATCTCGAGGTCAAAATAATGAGCCCCGAGATAGGTAGATAAAATTGTTTGAGATGTATTTTGTCTTACTTTATTTAATAATCTTAATAACCTAAGCTCAGTTTTTTTATCAATACCATAACCCGACTTTATCTCTACAGTAGTTGTTCCAAGCCTAAGCATTCTGTTAAGTTTTGTCAAAGAAGTATTAACAAGCTCTTCATCCGTTGCATTTTTTGTAGAATAAATAGATGCCTCAAGTCCTGTTCGCGGTACTACCTTTTTTATATCCTCAGGACCCATTGTAAGAGATGCTACATACTCATCAACTCTGCTTTCTCCAAAAATAAGATGTGTATGACAATCTACATAACCCGGTAAAACAACCTTATTACTGCAATCTATCTCTTTACATTCAGCTCCATTTACTAAAGATATCAACTTATCATAATCGCCTATTTTTTCTATTTTTTCATCCTTAATAAGCAATGACTTTCCATTTAATAAGCCTATTAAATCATTAGCATCTTCCTTTACGGTCAAAAGTTCTCTACAATTTTTTAACAGAATATAGCTCATATTTTCCTCCTTGCTGTACTATAAGAATAGTGGCCAAATTGTTCCGACTATCATTAACGGTATATCATAGCATAAAAATTGTGGCACACATGTATCCCAAACGTGATCATGTTGTCCGTCCGCATTAAGTCCTGCTGTAGGTCCAAGTGTTGTATCAGATGCAGGTGAACCGGCATCTCCAAGTGCTGCTGCAACTGCAATCATAAATACTGTTGCTGCCGGTGAAAAACCGAGTTTTTGTGCAAGAGGTACATAAATAGCTGCAATAACAGGAACTGTACCGAAAGATGTCCCTATTCCCATTGTTATTAACAGTCCAAGTAAAATCATTGTAAATGAACCTGCAATCTTTGAACCGCCCAAGAACTTAAACGCCGCATCAACCAATTGCTCAACTGCTCCTGATGAATTTATTACTGTTGCATATCCTGATGCAATAAGCATTACAAATGCTATAAATCCCATAAGTGAAACACCGCCGTCAAGTATTTCCTGAATCTCATGCCACTTAACTACTCTTGTAACAACCATAAATATTAACGCTGCCAAAGCTCCAAGAGGAAGAGAACCTGTCTTTAACTGAATTACAAGTGCAATAATTCCCGCAACAAGTGTAAGCCAGTGTTTAGTTTCTATAATTATTTCTTCATCATCATTTTCAACAACAACTGATAATTCCTTATACTCTCTGTTTCTTGAATAAAATATTAATCCTAATATCAAACCGACAAGCATTGCAACGCCCGCCATCCAATTTGTCTTCCAAATTAAATCCAAGCTTACATCCAATCCGGCAGCATTTACAGAATCCTTAATTATTCCATGGAATATTGCTCCATATGCAATAGGAATAGTTATGTAAGGTGCTTTAAGTCCAAATCCAAAACATATTGCCAACATTCTTCTGTCCATTTTCATTTTGTTCATTAAAATTAGTAGCGGTGGAATAAGAATCGGAATAAATGCTATGTGAACAGGGACTATTGTACCTGATGCCATTGCAACTAAAACTATTATTATAGATAATGTAAATTTATTGCCATTTACCAGTCTTGAAATTTTCTTAGCCAAAATATTAGCCGCACCGGTCTTATTTATTGTATATGCAAGCGCACCAAGCAATACATAACTAAGTGCTGTATTTGCATTTCCGCCCATACCGCCTACAAATGTAGTCATAGTTTCTGAAATTGTGCTGCCGGCAGCCAAACCTGCTGTTATCGCCGCTATTAAAAGCGCTGCAAGTACCGGAAGTTTTAACAAACATAGTGCAGATAGTACTATTACAGATATTACTATAGGGTTCAAAAGTATCATAAAATTCCCTCCTTGATTATATTTATTTAACCTTATTTTAAACGTGGTGCAAAATAGCAACTATTCTGCACCACTTAACTGCCTATTAAAATTTATTTTTTAATTTTATCTATACATTCCTTCAGGACCAAATGTAACTTTGTCTGCCGGTTGCCACCATAGAGGAATCTTTATAGAATCTGTTGTGTATTTTCCTTTTCCGTTTGCTACGTCTTTAGCTGCCGGATATCCCGCTTGTGCGTGACGTACTACACCGATTCCTGAGTCTGTTGTCAATGTTACTGCTAATCTTCTGTCTGCCTCTTCTGTTCCGTCGGCTATCATTGTTACTCCTGTGTGTACTGCTTCACCCATTGAGTAGTTTTGTTGTATAGCTATTAAGTCGCATCCTCCTGCACAATCTAATAGTGCATTTAGATATGGCCAGTCTGAGATATAATCTCCGCCATCCGGCATTTTTTCTGATTCAAATGTAGGATTTACAATTGAACCTGAGTCAAGATTATCTCTTGAGAATGCTACTGTTCCTTTAATTCTTCCTTCTTTGATTGCTTGATTTATTGCTAATCCGAATCTCTTTCTTTCTCCAAATCCCATATAACATACTCTTGCCGGCATACCTTCAATTGGAAGATTCTTTCTTGCAAGCTTAATCCATCTTTCTACTAAGTTGTCACCCTTGCAAATTTCTAATGCTATATCATCTGATACTTTAAGGTCTTCAGGATCTCTTGATAGACATGTCCATCTGAACGGTCCACGACCTTCGCAGAATAGCGGTCTGATATATTCATATACAAATCCGCCGATTTTTAGTGCTTCTTCTCTTGGGAAACCTGCATCCATACATTCCTTTCTGATGGATGTTCCGTATTCAAATACTTCTACTCCGTCTTCCTTTAGAGCAATCATTGCTGCTAATTGTCTTTTCATTGTTGTTCTTGCTAATTCCAAGTATTTTTCTCTGTTTTCAATTCTCAATTGATCTGCTTCTTCAGGTGTATATCCTGATGGAATGTAAGAAATAGGATCGTGGCATGGACACATTTCTGAACAGATGTCAGGTCTGAAATCACTTGCCAATACTTTTTCATAAACGTCTGCTGCATTTCCTACTATACCTACTGATATAGGATCATTGTTTTTAGCGTGTTCTTTTGCTATTTCAACAGCCTCTTCAAGTGAATCTGCTATCATATCAAGATAGTCTTTTTCAATTCTCTTTTGAAGTATCTTTTCATTTGCATCTACTACGATACAAACTCCGCCGTGCATCTTCATTGCCCATGTTTGATTTGCACCCATTCCGCCTGCTCCTGCAGTTAAATAGATCTTTCCTGTCAAATCATCATTGTATTTTTTCATTGCAATTGCTGATAATGTTTCAAATGTTCCTTCGATAACTCCTTGAGTTCCTATATATTCCCATGGAGCTGCTGTGTATTGCGCAAATATTGTAAGGTTCTTATCTTGTAAATCATAGAATCTTTCCCAAGTTGCCTTCATTATATTTGTTGTCGCCATTACTACTACAGGTGCTTCTTTATGTGTCTTAAAGATTGCTACAGGCATTCCTGATTGAACTACTAATGTTTCATCATCTTCAAGATTTTTTAAAGAGTCAACTATTGCCCAATATGATTCCCAGTTTCTTGCACACTTTCCGTTTCCACCATAAATTACAAGCAGTTCAGGAATTTCAGCATTTTCCATATTGAACTCAAGCATTCTAAGGATTGTTTCTTGACGCCATCCTTTACATCTCAATGTTTCAGTATCCTTTAATCCGCCGCCTTGTGCCTTTACTTCATAAAGAATTTCAGGATTTTCCCTATAATATAGTCCGTATTCACCATTCATTTTACTAACTCCTCCTTAAAATATAAATTTAATTTTACTTACTTAAATGAAAAATTAATTCTTATCAATTTGTCATAATTTGTCTTGATTTTTCATTATCTAATTAAAGTATAATTTCTCGGCGTTAATTTATCGTTTATATTTGTCATTTTTTTATATATTTTATATATTTTTTTCTATTTATTATAATTATTATATTTTAAAAATACAGGCTTATTGCCTGTATTTTTAATCGTTTATATCTATAATATTTTCCGTTAATATTTTATATGCCAGATTTTCATCTCTCATACTCAAAATTCCCATAGCAGACATTATATATTTTTTATCTATTGCAAATTTAGGGTCAATTGGAAGAAGATAATTTTTTTCCTTATTCTTACATTGTTTTAGTATTTCTGCAGATTTTTTACTGTTTATTAATATGCCTCCGGTTCCTATTACAAGTTTTATTTCTCTTAAGTCTTTTCCCTTCTGGACTATTACATTTTTACCCCCGATATATGAGTTTCTGATTTTGCCCGAATGTCTTTTTACTGAAATTTCAACACAATTTTTTGCCATTATTTCATCAAATTCTATTTCACTTTCTTTATCCGATAATACCGACGGATTATTGTGTCTGAATTCACATTTTTCTCTTATATTTTCTATATTGGAGTTATATTTTAAGAAATTTTCTTCTCCTACACTTTCATAGAGACTCAGTGCCGAATACCTCATTCCGAGGTCTCCCTCAACCGTTCTCTTTTCACACGTTTCTTCCAATCCGTCTATAAAAAAGTTTTTATCTTTTATCGGTTCGGATATGGTGTGAACATCTGTAGTAGCTCCTCCAATGTCCACTACCATTACATCACCTATCCCCTCATATTTCTCCGTACCATATGATAACAATTTTGCTGCTTTTAAAACTGCTGTAGGCGTGGGCATTAGTATTTCACTTGTAATTTTTTCAACATCCTCCATTCCCTTTGCAGTTACTATCTGTTTCATAAATATTTTTCTTATTACTTCTCTAACAGGATCTGCATTAATTCTATTAACATCCGGCATTACATTTTCAGTTATTTCATATTTAATGTTTCCGCCATTAAATATTTCTCTTATATTTTCATTTGCATAACTGTTGCCTGCTACTACTATAGGTATTTCTCTCTTTAAATTATTTAAAAGCTTTGCATTATATAATATATACTTTGTGTTTCCGCCTTCCGCTCCTCCTGTCAACAATATGATATCAGGATTTAAGCTGTCTATTTCTAATATATCTTTTTCTTTCAGAAAATAGCTGTAACTTTTTAACAGTCTCGCTCCCGCTCCGGTAGCAGCTCTTTTTGCAGCTTCAACTGTAAACTCAGGTGTTATACCTATTGCTATCATTTTAAGTCCACCTGCCGCAGATGAACATCCAAGTATATCTACAATTTTTATATTTTCAAACGAAATTTCTTCTTTGAGCTTTTCAAGTGCTTTTTCATATCCGAATTTTATATTTGTATTTACAGTTGTATGTGCACTTGACTTAGCTATCAACTTTTCATTATCTATATCTACTAAACTTAGTTTTGTATAGGTACTTCCAAAATCAACAAGCATATAGCAATTCATAAACGTCCCCTCTAACATATAATATTTTGCTTAAGATACTCTATCTCAGCTCTATCTCTGTTTGCATCTAAATATTTAATAGCGTTGTAATAATAAACATCAGCCGTCTCAGATAAAAATTCTTTTATCTCTCTGAGCTCTAAAATATTTTGTTTCTTTATTATAAAAGCCATAATAGCCTCAACAAAATAAACTATACCTATATCCCTTGGATTGTTTATTGTTTTAACCTCTGCAACTGCATTTTTTAAATACTGAATCGAAGAAATATAATCGCATTCTAAAAATAAAACCAATGCCAAAAAAGCATCCAGTACAGAGTTTTTCCAATATGAGTCAAATCGATCTACTATCTGTTTAGACAGCATAAAATATTTTTTCATATCTTCTATGTTATTCATTAAAAAACAAGTTTTTCCTGCATTTATATAAAATATTGAAAGGCAAGATGCGTCTGTATCTTCACATAAATCAATCGACTTCTTAAAATATTGCATAGCCTCATCATAATTACACTCGGAATTTCTTATTTCTCCTATGTAATTATAATCTGCTGCAATACTTATTGAATTACTATTTTCAATTCCACCTGAATTTGAAAATAATTCTATTGATTTATTAAACAGATTTTCAGCACTTTTAAAATTGCCCTGCATTAGATAATAAACTCCATAAAGCCTATATAAAACTCCCATATCAGAATTATTTTTCAATTTTCTTGCTACTTTTATGCCTGAAATAATATGTTTAAGCATAACATTCGGATCATTTATCTGTATTCCATATATAGCCATTTGTTTATATCCGAGCAACTCCGCTTTTTCATCTTTTAAATCTATTGCAAGTTTTATTACCCTGTCCATCACCTTAATTCCGTTAAAGTAATTTCCTCCTCTTATTAGATATCTTCCCTTGCAATATAAAAATAAAAGTTCTATTTTTCTTATTTCTTCATAATTAAAATTATTTTTTCTTAAATTTTTAACTCTTAAAATTTCTTTTTCAACATCATGTATCCACTTTAACGCCTTATCATTTTTTACAAAAAGTTTTACTTGTTTGCTTAAATCATAATCATCTAAGTCCGGAAATAATTCATGGCTGAAATTCAAATAATAATTTAAAATATACACTTCATATTTTAATGCCCTTACGTCTTCATTTGCCTTGGAATAGTGATGTTTAAGTTTAATATATAATGTTATGTCGATGTTATTTAATAATTCTTCTTCAAGAATTTTTGCTATCTCCCCGTGAATTATCTTCTTCGACACATCCGACAGTCCATTATATATAAATTCTTTGTATGCCGAATATACAAAGCCTATCACTATCTCATTATTTTTCCTTTTCTCTTCTATTACATTCATTTTTACAAGAAAATTTAAACTTTTTACAACATCGAATGCCTTTAAATCTAAAAGCTTCATTAAATTATCTATAGTTGCATCTCCATAAAATACAGACAATATTTCTAATATATTAATTTCCTTTTCATTTAAACCGGAAAATTTTTCCTGTAAAATATTCTGCATTTTTGGGATTATTAAATTTTCTTTTTCATTTTTCTTATACAGTTCTATATATTCCCTTAAAAAAAAGGAATTGCCCTTTGATTTTTCATAAATATCATCAATATCTTCTTCGCTTATTTCTTTATTTTCAAAAGATTTTCTTACAATTATAGATACATCTCTTCTGTTAAATCTCTTTAATTCTATAAGTAATAGCTTATTTATATCTTTAAGCGTTGCTAAAAGTCTATCTACTTTTTCGTCACTTTCGTCAGATTTTGTCAATATGAACAAAACATTTTTATTCATGCGAAGTATAAAATTAATTAACAATTTTATACTCAAATTATCTGCCCATTGAATATCTTCTATAATTATTAATATTTTCTTATCAGTATTTAAAATTTCAAGCACGCTATATATGGAACTATATATTAAATCTATATTAAAATTTTCCTTATTTTCTAATATCTTGGATAATGGTTGATATTCACTCTTACCGTCAAAAAATAAATTTTTCAAAACATCATCCCAAATATATGGTCTCTTTAAATGATTTTTTGAAAGTTCATTTTCTATTGCACTTATAATTTTCATCCACGGAGAATATAAAAAATCTTTTTCAACAACATGACATTGAGATTCAAATATCTTAAATCTCCCCTTATTTTTACTGAGCAGTTTTTTCTTCAAGACCGTCTTTCCGATTCCTGATTCTCCGGTTATCAAAATTGACTTATATTCCCTGCCATTATAAAAATTATCAAGATTTTCCTGCATAATTTTGAGTTCATAATCTCTGTCATAAAATTCTAAAATTTTATCCCTAAAGTTAGAACCTTTTGATTTATTTACATTTTCTATTGCATCATTATACAGGGTCTCTATTTCATCCGATGGATAAATTCCAAGTTCTTCTTCCATTAATTTCTGAAAATTATAATATTCATTAATTATCTTGTCATATCTTCCGCTCAGTTTATAATATTTCATCAAATACATATACGCCGTTTCATTAAAATTATCTACCGCTAAAAGACTGTTAATTTCATTTTCAAAATTTTTAAAATTTTTTGTGTCAAAATCATCTTTGATTTTTTTCTTGATGTTTGATATAAATTGTTCTTTATAATAATTTCGCTGTTCTATTATCCAATATTCGAAGTCTGCAGAATCTTTTATATAAAAACCCTTCATAAATTCCCCTGTATACAAATCCAAATTTTCAATTGGATTATTGGAGAATTTTTCAACATCTATCTCAAATTCTATATTTTCGTTTAGCATAAGAGTTGACTTGTTAGGTGACAAAATTATCTCTTCTTTAAATAACTTCCTAATCTTATGGAGAGCATTTCTAAGACTTACTTTTGATCTTTCATCATTTGATGATGACCAAAATAATCCAGCAACTTCATCTCTACTAACTATCTTTTTTATCAAAATATAATATACTAAGCCACTTAGTTTCCCAATAGGTATAAAAATATCCTTGCCATCTTCCAGAATAGATGGAACTCCAAACATTCTACAACTTATCTTAGTCATAGCCTCACTCCTAATTAGCTACTATCTATTACTCTTAAAAATTTTTGGAACTATCGAAAATGCATCTTTTGATTGAAGTATAAGTGCCAAGTCTTGAGAAAGTGCCATAGGTGTAACTATGGAATCTATAAAGTAGCATTTTCCACTTGTAGATCGTCCAACCTCTATTGACTTATTCAATCCTTTAGGATAATCTTCAATTTCAACATCCAATAAATCAATAAGAGCAAGCATTAAACTATCATTTTCAAGACCTTTATTAAATTTTAATCCGTAATAATCTACAAAATAATCATGTATCTTGTATAACATTTGTAAGTATGCAAGGGAAATCCAATTTACAAGATAATCTTCATAATTTATGACACCCTTTTTCTTTAGCACTTCTTCATCAACATAAATAGGAAGTATAAATCTATCTTTATCATTTTTTTTGCTTGATTTTACATACTTAAAGGCTATTAAATCTTCAAGTAATTTATTTCTCAAATCTAAACTTTCCTTGGCAATATAATAAAAGAAGAATTCTATATCTCTGTTAATTGTATTAACATCAGTATCAACATTGATTTTTCCGTAATTCATTTTTAAATTACCATCTAAGTACGCATCTGAATTTATTAGACAAGTTATAATATCACCCAATACATCTTCAGTATCAAGTTTACCTGTCAATTTAATAATTTGCTTTCCACTTTCCTTTATAGAATCCTCAAATATAATTTCAGAATTTTCTCCTTCATTGTATTTATCAATTATATAGTTTGAAATATTATTAACTAAAATAAAATTAAATAGATATAAAAATTTACTTTCTATTTCTTTTTTATCTGAAATTTTATATTCTTCGTGAATAATTCTAAAAAACTTGTATTTATCGTTAGAAACATTTTCTAATACATCATTATATTTATTTAAATCAAAAAGAATTTCAGCCTCAGTTCCGTCAAGTAAAACAATTTTATTATTTTTTTTGTAAATTTGTAAATTTTTCAAACTAATCACTCCTTAATATCATACTACGTTAATTATATATCTCAATCGTTAACATATCGTTAATCTTTTAAATTATAACATAGTTTTTACTTTTAAAAATACATCTATTTCTAATTTTTCTATATAAAAATATCATGATTTAACGACAAAAAAAGCTAATAATAAAATTATTAGCTTTTTTTACCTATATAGTTATATTAAAAAATCCATGACCTATTTCTAAGTCATGGATAACTGGTGCGGGAAAGAGGACTTGAACCCCCACTCCGTTGGAACTAGATCCTAAGTCTAGCGCGTCTGCCAATTCCGCCATTCCCGCATGAGTGATTAACAAAAACTATTATAAATGTTTCCTTTTACTTTGTCAAGAACTTTTTTAATAACTTTCATCTAACAACAAAATTTATTATATATACTTTTTGTCATCTTTGCAATAGTTTTTTTGATTTTTCATTAAAAAATGTTATAATGCTTTGAGGAGTGTGATTATCTTGAAAGAAAAATTTAAAAACTTTATACAAGGAAGATATATAGCATATTACGGTGTAGATGCTCTATCAAAATTTCTGTTATTATTTATAATAATATCTCCTATATTGACAAATTCACGATTTAAAGATTTTATCTATTACTTTAACTTTGTTCTGATTGCAATTTTGTATTTTAGAGCTTTTTCTAAAAATATCAGTGCACGCTATGAAGAAAATCAAAAATTTCTAAAACTGATAAGTCCGATACGAAAATCTTTTTCAAAAATATCACTTATTATAAAGGACAGAAAACACAAATATATTAAATGCTCAATTTGTAAACAAGAACTTAGGGTACCAAGAAAAAAAGGAAAGATTAAAGTCAAATGCAAAAAATGTGGCAATGAATTTATTATAAGAACTTAATTTATACTTTTATCCTCCTTTTTTCTATGATATACTTATAGTATAGAAAAAAGGGGGATTTTTTATGTATTTAGCAGATAAGGTCAGAGCAATTTATGATTATCCCATTGACGGAATAATCTTTAGAGATATTACTACTTTACTTCAAGATGGAGATGCTTTTAAAGCAGCTATTGATAATTTAATCAGTCTACATAATAATGAAAATATTGATATTATTGTCGGAGTTGAAGCAAGAGGTTTTATCGTAGGTTCTCCTGTAGCTTATGCTCTCGGTTGTGGTTTTGTTCCTGTCAGAAAACCCGGAAAACTTCCTTCAGAGAAAGTCTCTGCGGAATATTCTCTTGAATATGGAGAAAATAAGGTTGAAATGCATGTAGATGCTATTAAAAAGGGACAAAGAGTTCTTATTGTTGATGATCTTCTTGCAACCGGAGGAACTTCAAAAGCGGTTATTGATTTAATAGAAAAACTTGGAGGAGAAGTTGTTGCTCTTGATTTTTTAATTGAACTTGTCGATTTAAAAGGTCGCGAAAAATTAAAACCTTACAACGTAAATTCAATATTACAATTTGAAGAAAAATAAAATATATTAAAACAAGACCACTAAAAGTGGTCTTATTTTATAAAACTAAGCTGTATTTTATCCAGTCCTATTAAGTTTGAAGCACTTATACCTATTAGTCTAAGCTTTTGGTTTTTATAATTATACTCAAAAATGTCTTTTACATTTTTAAATATATCCTCATATTCGCTTATTGCTCTTGAGTATGTCTTTGAATATGTCGAAACTTTAAAGTTATCTGTCTTTATTTTTAAGGTTATCGTTTTAAAACCCAAATTTCTATTTTTTAAATCTTCCGCAAGTTCAAATGAATACCTATCTAAATAAGAAATTAATTCTTTTACATTATTCGTATCTGAAAATGTTCTTTCTATCCCTAAACTTTTCCTCTCTCTATTCGGAGTAACTGCTCTATTATCTATTCCCCTGATTCTATCATATACCTCATAACCCATTTTCCCAAATAGCTCAAATAAAAATTCTCTATCTAATTCAAGCAGTTCTTCTATTTTGTTGATTCCTAAATTTCTCAATTTTTCTTGTGACTTATTTCCAAGTCCGTGAATTTTTCCTATATCAATTTTGCTCAACAGTTGAGGTATTTCACTTTTTGAAATTATCATCATTCCGTCCGGTTTATTCCAATCTGATGCCATTTTTGCCAAAAATTTATTATATGATAATCCAACACTTACCGTGAGTCCTGTTTCATTTTTTACTTTCTTTTTAATTGAAAATACTATGTCGACAGGTTGATTTTTGTTTTCTGAAATATCCATATAACATTCATCTATAGAAACCTTTTCTATAATATCAGAATATTTTGAAAATATTTTAAATACTTCATCAGATTTTTCTATATATCTATTCCTTCTCATCGGAGCTACTATCAAATGTGGGCATAATTTTTTTGCCATAAACAGCGGCATAGCAGAATGTATTTTATATTTTCTCGCCTCATAATTTGCAGTTGTAACTATCGATTTATCATTAAGTCCGCTTACAACTACCGGTTTCCCAACTAATGAAGGATTATCAAGTTCTTCAACAGATGCATAAAATGCATCTATATCAATATGTAAAATACTATTTTTCATACTATCACCCCTTAAATAATATACTACAAACATATGTTTGTCAACTTTTGCTTTATATTTGTATTCTTTTTAGTTATAATTAAGTTGAGGTGCTTATATGAAAAAACAAATCTTACTATTTGATTTTGACAAGACATTAACACGAAAAGACTCAATATTAATCCTTTGGGAATATGCTGTAAAAATAGACAAAATATCAAAATTATATTTTTACAAAAATATAATAAGTTCTATGAATAGTTATCTTATAATTAAAGACAGAATAACTTTTAAAAATAAAATTTGTTCGGTTTTAAATTACTTTAGTGAATCCGAACTTGAAAAATTCGCTGAATATGTATATACAAACTATATGCTAACAGATGGTATTAAATATTTTAATAGTTTGGATAGAGATTATGCAATGCTGGTATCGGCATCGCCGATAACATATCTTAAATATTTTAAAAAATATCTAAATTTTGATATTATCATCGGAACTGAATTGGATGAAAACTTTTTACTAAAGGGTGAAAATAACAGATTTACCGAAAAAGTTAAACGTATAAATAATCATCTTACAAATCTTGGTTACGAAATAGATTACGATAATTCTTGTGCTTTTTCAGATTCATATAGTTCAGATAGACCCATGCTTGAAATGGTAAAAAACAGATATTTAATAAATTCCAATAAAAAATTTAATGGATATAATAATTTGACATGGAAATAAAAAAATCTTCTTTAAAATAAGAAGATTTTTATATTTTTGATTTTATTTTAAAATACTTTTCTATTGCCTGAGCTATTTCATCATAACTGCTCTCGCCAATAAATCTATATACCTCTTGCGAGTTTTTAAAGAACATAGTTATCGGTACACTTTTTATGTCATGTTTTCTTATCATAGATTTATTTTCATCAATATCTAAGTAATAGCAATTAATGTTTTTAAATTCCGATTCTATAAGTTCTGAAATTATTTCTCTAAGAGCTTTACAATGAATACATCTGACTGCCCCAAAAATTACTATTGCATTTTCTTTTTCTTCAAGTCTGCGATCAAAATTCTTGGAGTTTATACTCTTTATGTTAGAATTTTCCATAGATATTATTTTCTTCTGATATGCAATTTCTTCATCATTTTCCATTGCCATAGTAATTAGATCTATATCATTTGAAATTTCCGCTCCTTCAACTTCTATTACCTTTGCTTTGTTAAATTCTCCTGCTCCTTCAAGCCTGAATGTTGATTTATTTACAGGTTTCATCTCAATTTCAACAGGATTTTCTTCCGGAAGATAGTCATAGGGATATCTATATCCATGGTATATAAAATTGGTAAATGCATAAGCATTTATATTTGATGCATATGGACATATCCATTTCCAAACTATTTCTCCTTCTTCAGTTATCTCAAGCATCGTACCGCTTGTTCCCAAGGTTACAAGTGTATTCCCGTTTGGAAGTCTTTGAACTGACGAACCATATGGTGAATAAAATTTATATCCATTTATTGCATTAGAAAAACCGAGTTTTGCAGGGTTTAATTCCCATTCAATATTCCACGTTATAGGATTAAACTCTATCACCCTGGAATAATCTCTTATAGCGTTTTTAAGACCCGTAGAACTTATTAAATTCGGATATCCATATCCTGATGTTCCTCCACTTTCAAAAAGCAAAATATTACCCTCTCCGGGCAATCCTTTTGGAATTAATTGTATATGCGTCGGTGCTATTATTCCCCCAAGCCCTCTAAATATTTCATCATTTACATTGGGTCCTATCTTCCAATATACCTTTTTAGTTTTTTTATCAATTATGCCTATAAAATTACCTTGCCTCGAACAAAAAATTATATTTTCAGGACAAAACCTTATATCTCCTTGATCATACCATTTGTTTGGCCCTAAAACAGATATTGAAGATATATGAAGATAATCACCTATACCATCCGAAATATTTTTCATATTCGGATTTCTATAAATCACATTTTTTTCTTGTTCCGAAAATCCAAAACTCTCAAAATTCTCCGAAAAAGAAAATTTCCAAATTACATTTCCCTCATAATCAACTTCATAGATTACTTCATCAAGTATTTTTTTATCAGATATTGCAGGACTTACTATAGTATCATGACCAAGAATAATAGTATTTCCTCCATTAGATTTTGCTTCCATATTAGGAACAAAATATCCAACAGGATTTCCCTCTCTTTGATAATCTCCATGGGCTCTTGCTGCCCACATAGGATTTCCATCTTCTATAAATCTGAAATTTTCATAACTCCACTTTTTATTTCCATCATAATCTATTTCAATTAATGAAACTCCATCTTGCAACGAATAGTCACTACTTCTGAATTTTGAAGTTCCCATCACGTTACCGCCCTTAAATAATTTAGCCGGCATTGCATTCATCTTATATCTACGAATTTCATTACCATTCATGTCAAATATGAGAACTCCACTTTTTATCGTAGAAACTATATTATATCCACTATAACATTTATCTTTTAAATATATTACTGTACCTGTAGGATAACTCATATTTTCTCCTTTCTTCTGATATATCTCTCCGCAGCTACCGCTGCAACAGCTCCATCAGAAACAGCAGAGACAACTTGTCTTAAATACGTATGTGTGCAATCTCCGGCAGCAAAAAGTCCTGAAACTGAAGTTTCTTTCTTTTCATCTACTATAATAAACCCGTCTGAATTCATTTTACATAATCCATTCACAATATCTGTTTGTGGCTTCAATCCCACAAATAGAAAAACTCCATCACTTAAAACTGTTTTTTTCTCTCCGGTTTTTAAATTTTTTACAACAATTTGATTTACACAATCTTCTCCAATTATTTTGTCTAAAGAACTATTCCACATAAAACTAATTTTAGGATTATCAAATACAATTCTCTTTTGAGTTTCATTACCGTCAACTATTCCATCATCATGTAATACAATGACAGTCACATGATTTGCAAACTTGGATATATAATCAGCCTCTTCAAGTGCAACATCACCTGAGCCTAAAATATGAACATCTTTTCCTGAAAAAAAATTCGCATCACAAGTAGCACAATAACTTACTCCCTGACCTTGAAATCTTTCTTCTCCTTCTATTCCAAGAACGCGCGACTCAGTCCCAAGTGCCAATATTACAGACTTTGCCTTGAATGTTCCCTTTCTGAGAGTTTTAACCTCAAAGACATCTTCATGCTCATCTTTACATATCTCTACAACTGTTCCATAGATAAAATTATTAGTAGTATAACTTGATGCATGTTTTCTAAAATCCTCTACGAGAGCAATTCCGGAACTACTTATAACAGAAGGATAATTTACTATTTCCGCAGTATCCTTAAGTCTTCCACCAAAAAATTTTTTTTCAATAATAAGAGTATTTAAAATAGATCTTCCTGCATAAACCGCAGCCGAAAGACCTGCCGGTCCTCCACCTACAATTATTAAATCATACACCATAACTATTTCTCCTCAAGTGTATCTACAAAACTTTTTAACTCATCGACATTAATTAACTCCGCCTTTCCTTCATCTACCAATGAAGCAAAATCTTTATTAATTGGAAGTGTCGCTATAGCTTCTATACCAAACTTTTGAGCTTCCTGCTTAACTTTACTTTCCCCATAAATGTAGGTTACTTCATCACAATGCGGACATTTAAAATAACTCATATTCTCTACAAGTCCTAATATTCTTATATTCATCATCCTCGCCATATTTACAGCTTTTTCAACAATCATAGTAACTAAATCTTGAGGAGAAGTTACAATAACAACTCCATCCAACGGAAGAGATTGAAAAACAGTAAGAGCGACATCTCCTGTTCCCGGAGGCATATCTACAAATAAATAGTCCAATTCTCCCCAATTCACATTTTCAAAAAATTGAGCAATAGCACTTCCAACTATAGGCGCTCTCCAAAGTACAGGTTGTCCTGGATTATTTAATATTAAATTAACACTCATGATTTTAATATTTCCATCAGTTATAGCAGGATTTATATTTTCTCCGTCAGATGTGACTTTCTCACTAATTCCAAAAGCTTTGGGAACTGAAGGACCAGTTATATCTGCATCAAGAATTCCAACTTTATATCCTCTACGACTTAATTCAGTAGCCAAATTTGCACATACAAAACTTTTACCTACTCCTCCTTTACCGCTAACAACACCTATAATTTTAGACACTTTAGAATTATTATTTACGTTATATTTTTGAATAGTCATATTTCCTCCATATATTTCAATCAATTACTATATTTATAATTATTACCCATTATTTATTATATAACTAATATACAAATTTTAAAACCTCTTTAAATATCAATAAAAAAACAAACAAAAAAAACCTATAAACTTTCGTATATAGGTTTAATTAAATTGGCGGAGAGGGTGGGATTCGAACCCACGTGGGCGTGAACCCAAACGGTTTTCAAGACCGCCTCGTTATGACCACTTCGATACCTCTCCAACAAATGGTGACCCATGCGCGATTCGAACGCGCGACACCTTGATTAAAAGTCAAGTGCTCTGCCGACTGAGCTAATGGGTCATATTTTTGATGGCTGGGGTGGCAGGACTCGAACCTACGAAATGCCAGAGTCAAAGTCTGGTGCCTTACCGACTTGGCTACACCCCAAAATTTGGTGCACCTAGGAGGATTCGAACCCCCGGCACACGGATTAGAAGTCCGTTGCTCTATCCAACTGAGCTATAGGTGCATGAAAAATATTTATATTAAATTCTAATGGTGCACCTAGGAGGATTCGAACCCCCGGCACACGGATTAGAAGTCCGTTGCTCTATCCAACTGAG
>NZ_AUQY01000004.1 GCF_000468535.1 Peptoniphilus mikwangii
TGATTTCTCTTGGAGCTGGTGAGAGGACTTGAACCCCCAACCTACTGATTACAAGTCAGTTGCTCTACCAATTGAGCTACACCAGCACTTCTTTTCCCTTTTTCTTTGGCGACCTGGATCGGGCTCGAACCGACGACCTCCAGCGTGACAGGCTGGCATTCTAACCAACTGAACTACCAGGCCTCGTTAGAACTCTCTCTTTATTTAAATGGTGGGCACAATAGGGCTCGAACCTATGACCCCCTGCTTGTAAGGCAGATGCTCTCCCAACTGAGCTATGCGCCCATTTATTTTGGTGACCCTGCCGGGAATCGAACCCGGGATACCACCGTGAAAGGGTGGTGTCTTAACCGCTTGACCACAGGGCCTGATTTTTTTGGTAGCGGCGAACAGATTTGAACTGCTGACACTGCGGGTATGAACCGCATGCTCTAGCCAACTGAGCTACGCCGCCACATATTTAGATTGGAGCTACGCTCACAGAACTCTGTTAGTATAACATAATAATATTATTATGTCAATACATTTTTTTGGTAGCGGGAGCAGGATTTGAACCTACGACCTTCGGGTTATGAGCCCGACGAGCTACCGGACTGCTCCATCCCGCGCCATTCTTTTTTTACACCTTTTTTTGGTGCCGAGGACCGGAATCGAACCGGTACGGTGTTTTACCACCGCAGGATTTTAAGTCCTGTGCGTCTGCCAGTTCCGCCACCCCGGCATTTCTGGCTCTCAGGGTGGGACTCGAACCCACAACCTACCGGTTAACAGCCGGTTGCTCCACCATTGAGCTACCTAAGATCATTTGTCGCTTATTTAGCGACTTCTTTTGTTTTTACAATCCGGCAATACCTACTCTCCCGGGCCGTCGCCAGCCAAGTACCATCGGCGTATTGAGCCTTAACTTCTGTGTTCGGTATGGTTACAGGTGTTTCCCTCTTACTTTCGTTACCGGATACCATTTAACTACAAATCTTTCTTCTTTCTTGGTCAAGTCTTCGACCTATTAGTACTCTTTAGCTTAAAACATTGCTGCTCTTACACCTTGAGCCTATCTACCTCGTTTTCTTCAAGGGGTCTTATCTTTTCAGGGGAAATCTCATCTCGAGGGGGGCTTCGTGCTTAGATGCCTTCAGCTCTTATCCCTTCCTAACTTAGCTACTCAGCCGTGCACTTGGCAGTGCAACTGATTCACCAGAGGTTAGTCCATCCCGGTCCTCTCGTACTAAGGACAGCTCCTCTCAAATTTCCTACGCCCACGACGGATAGGGACCGAACTGTCTCACGACGTTCTGAACCCAGCTCGCGTGCCTCTTTAATGGGCGAACAGCCCAACCCTTGGGACCTACTTCAGCCCCAGGATGAGACGAGCCGACATCGAGGTGCCAAACCTCCCCGTCGATGTGGACTCTTGGGGGAGATAAGCCTGTTATCCCCGGGGTAGCTTTTATCCGTTGAGCGATGGCCCTTCCACTCGGTACCACCGGATCACTAAGTCCTAGTTTCCTATCTGCTCGACTTGTTGGTCTCGCAGTTAAGCTCCCTTCTGCCTTTGCACTCTTCGCACGATTTCCGTCCGTGCTGAGGGAACCTTTGAACGCCTCCGTTACTTTTTGGGAGGCGACCGCCCCAGTCAAACTGCCCGACTGACAGTGTCCCTTCCCCTGATTCAAGGGGTTAGGTTAGAATTCTAAGCTTAAAAGAGTGGTATCCCAAGGTTGACTCCACTAATACTGGCGTACTAGCTTCTTTGTCTCCCACCTATCCTGTACATTTAAACTCAAAATCCAATGTCAGCCTACAGTAAAGCTCCACGGGGTCTTTCCGTCCTGTCGTGGGTAAGCGGCATCTTTACCGCTACTACAATTTCACCGGATCCTTTGTTGAGACAGTGCCCAAATCGTTACACCTTTCGTGCGGGTCGGAACTTACCCGACAAGGAATTTCGCTACCTTAGGACCGTTATAGTTACGGCCGCCGTTTACTGGGGCTTCAGTTCTATGCTTCGAATTGCTCCTAACATTTTCCCTTAACCTTCCAGCACCGGGCAGGTGTCAGCTCCTATACTTCGTCTTTCGACTTTGCAGAAACTTATGTTTTTGGTAAACAGTCGCTTGGGCCTTTTTACTGCGGCCCCCTTTTACAGGGGCTCCCCTTCTCGCTAACTTACGGGGTCATTTTGCCGAGTTCCTTAACAAAGGTTCTTCCGCTCGTCTTAGGATTCTCTCCTCTCCTACCTGTGTCGGTTTGCGGTACGGGCGATATGTTACTTGATAGTGGCTTTTCTTGGCAGTGTGGAGTCATATCCTTCTCTACTTGTTTTTCGATCCGCATCACACTTTAGTGTTCTTAGAATAGGGATTTGCCTCTATTCCCACCTTTGTGCTTGCACGCCTCACCAACTGGGCGCTGCTACTATCCTCCTGCGTCCCCACTTACTTTCTTACGCTTCATATCGGTACAGGAATTTCCACCTGTTGTCCATCGACTACGCTTTTCAGCCTCGCCTTAGGTCCCGACTTACCCTGAGTGGACGAGCCTTCCTCAGGAATCCTTAGGTTTTCGACGGGTGAGATTCTCACTCACCTTTCGCTACTCATGCCAGCATTCTCTCTTCTGTAAAATCCACATCGGCTTACGCCTTATGCTTCGTCTCTTACACATTGCTCCTCTACCACTACTTTCGTAGTCCACAGCTTCGGTATATAGTTTAGCCCCGGTTATCTTCGGCGCAGAGTCACTTGACCAGTGAGCTATTACGCACTCTTTGAATGTATGGCTGCTTCTAAGCCAACATCCTGGTTGTCTGAGTAACTCCACATCCTTTCCCACTTAACTATTATTTTGGGACCTTAGCTGGTGGTCTGGGCTGTTTCCCTTTCGACAATGAAGCTCATCCCACATTGTCTGACTCCTTAGTGCTTGATTTGGTATTCGGAGTTTGATACGTATTAGTAATCTTACAGACCCCTCTACGATTCAGTGCTCTACCCCCTCATCATTGATCACTAAAGGCTAGCCCTAAAGCTATTTCGAGGAGAACCAGCTATCTCCGTGTTCGTTTGGCTTTTCACCCCTATCCACAGGTCATCCGATAGCTTTTAAACGCTACCCGGTTCGAGCCTCCATTGAATTTTACTTCAACTTCACTCTGCCCATGGATAGATCACACGGTTTCGGGTCTATGACATCTAACTTTCGCCCTATTAAGACTCGATTTCTCTACGGCTCCGGTACTTTATACTTTAACCTTGCTAGATATCATAACTCGCTGGCCCGTTCTACAAAAAGTACACGATCCTGGCTTTTGCCAGTTTCGCTGCTTGTAAACATTAGGTTTCAGTTTCTATTTCACTCCCCTCCCGGGGTTCTTTTCACCTTTCCCTCACGGTACTTGTTCGCTATCGGTCACCAAGTAGTATTTAGCCTTGGGGGGTGGTCCCCCCATTTTCCCACAAGGTTTCTCGTGTCTCGTGGTACTCTTTTGTGCCGGTATTTCTTCGCCTTCGTTTACAGGACTGTTACCTTCTTTGGTTCATCTTCCCAAATGATTCTACTGGCTATTTATACTTTATGCACGGTTGGGCTCTATCCTGTTCGCTCGCCGCTACTTGGGATATCGAGTTTTCTTTCTTTTCCTCGGGTTACTTAGATGTTTCAGTTCACCCGGTTCGCTTCTTTAAGTTATTTATTCGCTTAAAGATACCTTTTTAAGGTGGGTTTCCCCATTCGGATATCTGTGGGTCGATGGATATTTGCTCCTTACCACAGCTTTTCGCAGCTTGTCACGTCCTTCTTCGCCTCTTGGTGCCTAGGCATTCACCTAATGCTCTTTTTTACTTGACCTTTGTTATATTTATTTCTAAATTTAACTTCTTTTCCAGTGTTCTTGTCTTTTCTTTATTTCTTCTGAAATTTAAGTTTTGACTTTCTTCTAGATTTGTAGTTTTCATGGTTCTTTTAATGATTTTCATCATTACTGGTGGACCTGGGAGGACTCGAACCTCCGACCTCACGCTTATCAGGCGTGCGCTCTAACCACCTGAGCTACAAGTCCATAAATTAATTCAAAACTATATAGTTTTGAATTGGATTTTTTTATATATAATTAATAGTGTAAGAGCTTAGAACCAAGCTCTCTTTGGTTTGTTGTGTGTCCTTCACTTTTGATTACTGCCTTTCCTTTTACAGTCCAACAGTTAATCTCCTTAGAAAGGAGGTGATCCAGCCGCACCTTCCGATACGGCTACCTTGTTACGACTTCACCCCAGTCATTAACCCTACCTTCGACTGCTGCTCCCCTAAGGTTAGCTCACAGGCTTCGGGTATTGCCAACTCCCATGGTGTGACGGGCGGTGTGTACAAGACCCGGGAACGCATTCACCGCAGCATTCTGATCTGCGATTACTAGCAACTCCGACTTCATGTTCTCGAGTTGCAGAGAACAATCCGAACTGAGATCGGCTTTTTGAGATTTGCTTACTTTCACAAGTTTGCTACCCTTTGTTCCGACCATTGTAGCACGTGTGTAGCCCAGGGCATATAGGGCATGATGATTTGACGTCATCCCCACCTTCCTCCGATTTATCATCGGCAGTCCCTTTAGAGTTCCCATCTTTACATGCTGGYAACTAAAGGTAAGGGTTGCGCTCGTTGCGGGACTTAACCCAACATCTCACGACACGAGCTGACGACAACCATGCACCACCTGTATAGCGGTTTCCGAAGAAAAGTATTTATCTCTAAATATGTCCACTATATGTCAAGCCCTGGTAAGGTTCTTCGCGTTGCTTCGAATTAAACCACATGCTCCGCTGCTTGTGCGGGTCCCCGTCAATTCCTTTGAGTTTCATACTTGCGTACGTACTCCCCAGGCGGAGTGCTTATTGTGTTTACTGCGGCACCGAGATTACTCCCGACACCTAGCACTCATCGTTTACAGCGTGGACTACCAGGGTATCTAATCCTGTTTGCTCCCCACGCTTTCGTTCCTCAGCGTCAGTTTGTGTCCAGTAAGTCGCCTTCGCCACCGGTATTCCTCCTAATATCTACGCATTTCACCGCTACACTAGGAATTCCACTTACCTCTCCACATCTCAAGAAAAACAGTTTCAAATGCTTACGAGGGTTAAGCCCTCGCCTTTCACACCTGACTTGCTTTTCCGCCTGCGAACCCTTTACGCCCAGTGATTCCGGACAACGCTAGCCCCCTACGTATTACCGCGGCTGCTGGCACGTAGTTAGCCGGGGCTTCCTCCTATGGTACCGTCATTATCTTCCCATAGGACAGAGCTTTACGATTCGAAAACCTTCTTCGCTCACGCGGCGTCGCTGCATCAGGGTTCCCCCCATTGTGCAATATTCCCCACTGCTGCCTCCCGTAGGAGTTTGGACCGTCTCTCAGTTCCAATGTGGCCGTTCACCCTCTCAGGCCGGCTACTGATCGCTATCTTGGTGAGCCGTTACCTCACCAACTAATTAATCAGACGCGAGTCCATCTTTGACCGCTAAACGCTTTGATTTCCATGTCATGCGACTTGGAAATGTTATTGGGTATTAATCACGGTTTCCCGAGGCTATCCCCATGTCAAAGGCAGGTTACTCACGTGTTACTCACCCGTCCGCCGCTAATCCAAGGTTTCTTTGTCCCGAAGAACTCCAAATCCTTTTCATCGCTCGACTTGCATGTGTTAGGCGCGCCGCCAGCGTTCGTCCTGAGCCAGGATCAAACTCTCAATTGAAATTTGTATCCTTAGCTTTCAGTTTCTTTCACTGACTTTTTCCGCTAAGCTTTTTGCTTTGCTTGTGTTTCTTTCTCTTACACTATTTAATTATCAAGGTTTGCCACTCTTAAAGTAGCTTTAATATTATATAACGCCTTTTGTTCTTTTGTCAAGAACTTTTTTCAGGCTTTTTGTCAACTTACTTCGTCGACTTCATTAGTTTATCATTTCTATTTTTCTATGTCAATACAAATTTTACATTTTTTAATTAATTCTGTTCTGTTATTTATTTCTAATTTTTTGTATAATTCAGTGATGTTATTTTTTATCGTTTTTTCACTTAAATACATGCCCTTAGCAATTTGCTTGTTTGTATGTCCGCTTAAAATTTCTCTTATTATTTCCCTATCTTTAATTGTCAGATCGGCATACTGTTTTTCAAAATTTTTAAGCTGTTCACTTAATTCTTCAATCTCATATTGTACATAAGTGTTACCTTTTAAAATTTCTTCAACTGATTTTTGCAATTCTTTCACAGATACATTTTTAAGCAATTTATTTTCACTTTTAGAGTATGCAGCAATATTTTTATTTTCAAATATTGTTATAGTTTTTTCTCTTTTAATTTCCTCATCACTTATTATCACACTGCTTTTATCAGTGTTTTCTTTAGAGCTGTAATATTTTATGTTATATTTTTCTTCTAATGCTCTTTCTATTCCAATTCTAAATATTTCTTCTTTTATACTGAGATATATCGTTATCATTTTTTTAAACTTTTAACGCTATTTCTTTTTAGAATTTGCACCGGAAGTGATATCCTTTCTTCATCTATCACTTCTTTATTCTCTATTCTCTTTAAAATTCTTCTTATTGCTACTGCCCCTATATCATAATATGATATTTTTGCAGTAGTAAGACGAGGTCTGTATATATCCATTAAATCTGTTCCCCCGAATCCGGTTACAGAAACATCTTGCGGTACTTTTAATCCCTTATCTACTAAATGATTTATTATGTGTATTGCAATTTCATCTTGTGAACAAAATAATGCAGTTATTCCCGAATTTATAGTTTCATCTATTTTTTCAAAAATTTCTTCAATGTCATTTTCTTTTATTCCCATTGTATAAACGATATTATCATGCAACTTTTCTTCTTTCATTGCTTTTTTATATCCATTTAGTTTATATTTTTCTTCTGTTCTGTCTATATCTTTTTGTATCACTACTGCAGCTATATGTTCATGTCCTTGTTCAATTAAATATTTTGTCATATCATAGCTTGCTTTTTCATAGTCTATCCTAACAGTAAGATTTTCTTCTATATCATAAAATCTGTTTATATTTATATATGGTATTCTTGACTCCTCAAGTTTATACATAAGTTTTTGATTTAGTACTGCAGATATTAATATTATTCCCTCAACCTGCTTTTGCGCAAAAAGTTTTGCAAATTTAAGTTCTATCTCAGGGTCTCCATAAGAACTTGATAATAAAATATCATAATTATACATTCTTCCTACTTCTTCAACGCCTCTCAGAACCTTACTTGCATATGCACTTCCTATATCATCTACTATTACTCCTATTATATTAGATTTTTTTGTAACTAAGCTTCTTGCAACTTCATTTGGTCTATAATCTAATACTTCTATTGCATGAAGAACTCTTCTTTTTGCTTCCGGACTGACTGGTTTAGAATCATTTATTACTCTTGATACAGTTGAGATAGATACATCTGCCATCTTGGCCACATCTTTAATAGTTGATGCCATTTTTATCACTCCTTCTAATTTACAACCAGATTTAATGCTTTTTCCAATACTCTAAATGTCATCGGTAATTTGCCCGCTTTTTCTCCGTCTACATCTATTACAATTTTTTCTTTTGTACTTATCTTTATTTCCTTAGTTTTCAAATACTCGACTTTTTCATGACTAACATGAGAACCGCTTAATATTGATGTTAAAAGAGTCGGCAAATCAGTAATATTTATTGCTTTTATTATCAAAACATCCAAGTATCCGTCATATACTTCAGCATCCGGAGCCAAATTTTTAAATCCTCCTATATGTCCGGAGTTTGCTATTATGAACATAAGTGTTTCTTCTTCTCGTTTGTATTCTTGGCTTTCAAATTTAATTTTTTTAAATTCTATATCATTTATTATTCCAATTTTTGATACTTCTTTAATTCCCTCTAAATAATATGCCATTCTTCCAAGTATAGTTTTTTTATCTTCCGACACCTGATATGCTATATCTGTTAAAAATCCTCCTGCTGCTACATTTACAAACACTCTGTCTCCAGCCATTCCAAGATCTACCGGCATAACTTTTCCAATTTTTATCATATTATAAAAATCTTTAATATTTGATGGTATATTCAAAACTGTAGCAAAATCATTTACAGTTCCGCACTGTAGTACTGCAAGCGGAGTTTTTCTATTTGCAAAATACATTCCATTTACAACTTCATTTAAAGTCCCATCTCCGCCTACGGAAATTATTAAGTCTTCACCCTCATCCTCACTGGCAAAGCGCAAGGCATCTCCTCTTTTTGTTGTAAATCTCAAGTCTATCTTATATCCGTCTTTGCTTATTAAACCTATAAGAGCGCTTAATTTTGCAATAGATTGTTCTCTCCCCGACTTCGGATTTACTATAATTTTTATTTTTTCCATGTCTTCCTCCGTAGATATATTATACAAGATTACAATCTTAAAATATAGTAAAATTAAAGTAAAAATAAGGCGAAATCCCGTATTTTTTTACAGAATTCCGCCTTATTTTACTTGCTTAGAAAAACCTCTTTTAATGACTCTACTATTTCTTTTAAAATATAGAAATAGTCTATTACATTATTGGCATTAACAGAAATTGTCTTTGCAGTATCCGAAATTGTATCAGATACATTCGATACTGTGTTTGTAAGCTTAAGCGCAGTAGTATCTACGCTCCTTGAAATATCACTAACTGTATTTGTTATGCTTCCAACCGAAGATATTAATTTTTCAATCTCAGGCTTTGCAGAAACCATAATTTCAGATGTTTCCGAACTGATAGTCCCTAAATTATTTGTGATTTCAACCGCATTATCAGTTAATGCAGGAACTTTTTTTATAGTGTCATCTATTATATTTTGATTTTCCTCAATAGTTTCATTTACCCTTTTTAAAATCTCAAGTAGGTTTTTAAGTACAAGAGCAAGGTATATGAGAACTCCTGTCCCCGCTAAATATAGGATGATCTTCAGCAAATCATGAAGAGTAATTGTAGCTTGCATTAATTTCCTCCTAAATTAGTCTTCTTTAGATTCATCTGAAGTTTCTTCAATTTTTTCTTTGACATCTTCTACAGATTTATCTATTGTTTCTTTAGTTTCTTTTATTTCTTCTTTTATATCTGACGCATTTTCACGAACAACTTCTCCGATTGCTTTAGCTTTTGCCTTGGCAACCTCAATACTTCCCTCAAGGTCTACTTTTACATCCGCTGCCTTTTCTTTTAAATCGGCATAAGTTTTTTTCACTTGTTCGCTTGCTTGATACGCTTTAAACTGAATACTTTCTGAAGCATCTTTAGTTGCACTTATAGCACTTTCAGCAACATCTTGAGCCTTATTTTTAATATCTTCTCTTGTTTCTTTTCCTGATTTAGGAGCAAATAAAATTCCCATAAATGCTCCAAGTGATGCTCCGGCAACAATCTTTCCCGCATCTTCTACTTTTCTTTTTCTTGCAGCTTCTCTTTTTCTTTTTTCTAAATAATCAAATAATCCCATAATATCTCTCCTTAATCAATTATCGTTATATCTTTAATACCCTATATTAAGCTTTTCAATCAATATTGAAAATATAACGATGTTTTTCTAATTTTTTATAGTTCTTATAGTTGTATAATACTATAAGCTAAGTAAAATTAAAAGGTATTATTTAATAATATATTTTAGAATTGGCTGAAAAATTATAAATTATACTAAACTAAAAAAAGACCGGTTCTGTTACCCCCGGTCTTTTTAATTCCTACTGTCTTTTAATTTTAGTTACAAAAAACTCCACAATGCCGTTGTTCCATTAATTCAGACCCGCCCCCATAAGTAGGTGGGTAACCTCATCCCATTTTCTAACTTCCACACCAAGATGGCTTGTTATATTCTGTAATAGAAAGTTTCCCGGATCTTTTTTGTCGGTTGAATTAAATGAAAATCTGTCGTACATCGTAGAGTATATTAAAATTATAACTTAATCTATGAATTTTTTCAAGATTCAGGCAAAGTTTTATGCCGCCTTTTTAACTTCTTTACCAGTTGTTAAAATACCTTCTATTGCCTTTATTGTCACATCTTCAAGCTTTATTTTTTCTCTTAAATAATTTTCTGCGCAAGATTTTAAGTCAGCCTTGTTAAGCTCTTCCATATTTGTCGTTTTTGTTATTGTCATAAGTGTTTTTAAAACATTTGACTCAGCAATTTTCTTATATTGGTCAGAACCTTTTTCTACATGGAAGAAATTCATATATGATATCATATAATCTTCTTTTATTTCTTCTACTGTTGCTCCGCCTAACATTTCAAGCAATATTGAAACAAAACCTGCTCTGTCTTTTCCCTCTGTACAATGAATTGCATAAGGAGCTTCTCCCTTGGCAAAAAATTCTAAACCGTCTTTTAATTTAGTGCCGAATTCATCCGCCATAAAATCAACTCCCATATTAAGTGCTATTACTTTTCCGCTTTCAAATAACCCTTTGTAATATGGTGAGTTAAATTCTTTATCCGCAATATACTTTTTAATCTCATCTTCTGAGTCCGCAAAATTTAAAACTGTTTTTACATTTGCTTTTTTTATTAATGTATCTGCAAATGATGCCCTCTTTAATCCCGGATTAATAGGTGATGATGTTCTATATAAAACTCCCGGTGCTATTAATCCTGTTTTAACTTCTCTAAAATTTGCAAAAACTTCATCTGATGCATAATCATCTCTATTATTTGTCCTATTTTTATCTATACTTCTGATTTTGTACTCTTCTAAATATAATTTTTTACCTTGTAACATGAGTTTTACTGTATCATCAATCTTGATTCCATAAGTTTTGGCAAAATTACCCATATTAATTGCAACAATTATATTTCCGTTCTTTTCAGGTATTACTATTTCTTTTTTATTATCCACGTTTGAATAAGTATCTCCAAAAGGAGCCGTAATCTGTTTATCTCCCGCAACAATCGTTAAAATATCCCCTGCCTCAATTTTAGCATTTTTAACATCATCTTGTTTAACCGAAATTGTCAAATTTCCATATTTTGCAATTTCAGTAACCTTGCCCTCCAAATATTTCAATTCACTAATATTCTTTAATACTTGTGCAAATTGATTTTTAGTTAAATTTTCTTTAGGTGCTAACTTAACACCATCTCCAACTAAAATATTTAAATTATATAATTTTGCAAAATCTTTTTTGTAAGAATCGGCAATAGTACTATAATCAGATATATTTTTTATAATTTCATCATCATCATTCAATATAATATTTTTTTCTACAAGAGCCTTTACTATATATCCTGCAAGTTCTTCCCTTGATATAGCATCATTTGCTTTATCCTTAAGTTCGTCTTTTACATCTAAGTTCAACACTTTATAAAGCTTTTCTACAGCTTCTACCTTTGTAATTTCATCACTAAGTTCAATTTTTTCCCCCTTGATGAAATTAATTGCATCATCATACCATACCGCATATGCAGGCTTTACAATTGAAAGCATCATAACTCCCGATAATGCTGCTAATCCTAATTTTCTCTTAAAATTTTTCATAAAATACCTCCTGTATGCAGTATAGCATAAAAAGTATTATTTTTGTATACTAACTTACTATATTTTCCATATCCTTAGGAACAGGTGCGATAAATTTTAAAAGCTTTTTAGTTCTCGGGTGTATTATTTCCATCTCATAACAATGCAAAGCCTGTCTTAGTATTAAATTAGATGTACTTCCATAGAGTGGATCTCCTAAAATCGGAGTTCCCATATGACTCATATGAACTCTTATTTGATGAGTTCTCCCTGTATATAACCTAAGTTTTACAAGTGTAAAAAAATCATTTCTCTTTATTACTTCATAGGATGTCTTACTATATTTCCCATCCGGACTTACAATTCGTCTTATTCCATCCTTTGCAATATCTATCGGTTCCTCTATAATTCCACTGTCATTTTTTATAATACCGTCTACTATTGCAACATATTCCTTTTTAACACTGTCTCCAAATTGTTCTTGAATACTGCTGTGAGAAAAAGAATTTTTTGCAACAACTACTATTCCCGATGTATCTCTGTCAAGTCTATTTACAATTCTAACTTTCCTTCTGATTTTATTATCTTCAAAATATCCCGCAACAAAATTTAAAAGTGTATTTTCAACATCATCCTTTGCAGTGTGAGTTACCATATAGGGCGGTTTATTTACGACAATAATGTCATCATCTTCATAAATTATATCCAACTTTCCATGCTGTACTTTTGCATTTAATGATTCATCTGAAAATTTTACAAACAACTCATCATTTTCTCTGAGCAATTCATTTCTATATATTTTCTTTCCATTAAGATATATATTCTCTTCTTCAATGGATCTTCTTATAAATCTTGAAGATAACCCATTTTGTACTAAAAAATCTCTTATTTTTATATTACCGTCTAAAATTTTAAAACTTAAACCTTCATAAGAATTAAAGTAATTCATCATATCCTCTTTTCTTATTTTTAAATTTATTATATTATATACTTAGTAAAGTGACAATTGGAGGATAAAGTGAAAGAAAAAATAATTAACATAATTTCAAATTCAAATTTCGAATCAAGAAAAACATCATCTATATTGACAGATATATTAAAAGAACGAGGATTTTTCCCAACTACATTCTTTAATGAAAATGCAGAACTTACAATTTGTGTAGGCGGTGACGGAGCTTTTTTGAAAGCTGCTCATAAAAATAATTTTTCTCAAATCCCATTTGTCGGAATAAACACAGGTCATTTAGGATTCTATCAAGAAGTCAGTCCCGAAAATATAAATGAATTTGTAGATTCTTATATAAATAAAAATTACTCAATAGAAGAACTTAAACTGATAGGTGCTGAGGTATTTACAAAAAATAAAAATTATATATTGACCGCTTTAAATGAAATAGTTCTAAAAGCTCAACATTCTAAAATGATTCACATAAATGTATTCATAAACAGAAATCATGTAGAAAAATTTTCCGGAGACGGAATGCTTGTAGCGTCCCCATACGGCTCAACCGCTTACAATTACTCATGCAAGGGCTCAATAATACACCCAAGCCTTGATATACTTCAAGTAACTCCTATTGCTCCTGCAAACAGCAATGCATACAGAGCATTATCAAGCTCAATTATAGTTCCCGGTTCATTTGTAGTTTCTTTGGTTCCCGAAAAAAGATATATGAATTCAAACCTTATATTAATTGACGGAAACGAATATTTTTTCTCAAATTTAAAGAAAATAAATTTAAGACTGTCAAATAAAAGCATAAAAAGACTTGTATTTTCAGAAGACACTTATTGGGATAATTTAAAGACTAAATTCTTATAAATTAATATAAACATAAAAAAGAGAATCCTTAAAGGATTCTCTTTTTTATTATACTAATTCAATTCTTGCTTCTTCCGCTCCATCGCCTCGACGATTACCCAATTTTAATATTCTTGTATATCCGCCGTTTCTTTCTGCATATTTTGGCGCAATTTCAGCAAATAATTTTGTTACAACATCTTCGTCGTAAATATATGATAATGCTTGTCTTCTTGCATGAAGATCTCCACGCTTGCCTAAAGTGATCATTTTTTCTGCCATTCTCTTTGTTTCCTTAGCACGTGTCACTGTTGTTACAATCTTTTCTTCTCTTAACAATGATGTTACAAGGTTTCTAAGCATAGCCTTTCTATGAGCAGTTGGGCGACCAAGCTTTCTTAACTTTGCCATTTTAAACCCTCCTTTATTCGTCTTCTCTTCTTAAACCTAAGCCTAATTCAGCTAATTTATTTTCAACTTCTTCCAATGATTTCTTTCCAAGATTTCTAACTTTCATCATATCGTCTTCAGATTTTTGAGTAAGCTCTTCTACTGTATTTATGTTTGCACGTTTCAAACAGTTAAAGCTTCTAACTGAAAGGTCGAGTTCTTCTACCGTCATCTCTAATACTTTTTCCTTTTGATCTTCTTCTTTTTCGACCATAATGTTTACATTATTTACATGTTCTGTAAGTCCTATAAACAAATTCAAGTGTTCTGTAAGTATTTTTGCTGCAAGAGATGTTGCTTCATCAGCTTTCATTGAACCGTCTGTTGTTACTTCAAGTATAAGTCTATCATAGTCGGTTCTGTTTCCAACTCTTGTATTTTCTACTTTCCAATTTACTTTTTTTATCGGTGTATAATTAGAATCAATTGGAATTACTCCGATTTCAGTAATTTCATCCTTCTTTAATTCAGAAGGTTCATAACCACGTCCTCTTTCTATAGTAAGTTCAATATAAACATCCGCATCTTCATTTAATGTTGCAATGTGATGATCCAAGTTTATAATCTCTACATCTCCACCTGTTTGGATGTCAGAGGCTAGTATTTCTCCTTCGCCTTTTTTTTCAATTATAACTTTTACCGGCTCATCCTCATTTGTCTTTAAGACAATTCCTTTAATATTTAGAATAATTTGCGGAACATCTTCTAACACACCGGGAATAGTAGCAAATTCATGCTCTACTCCCCTGATGTTTATAAATGAAATTGCTGCACCCGGAAGAGAGGAAAGAAGTACTCTTCTAAGAGAGTTTCCTATTGTAATGCCATATCCACTTTCAAGGGGTTCAACTACAAATTTCCCATATACGCCGGATTCATCCAACTCTAACTTCTCAATGCTTGGCTTTTCTATTTCTATCATGGGTTACCCTCCTTATCATGGGTTATTAGGAGTGTAATTAATCAAACTCTCCTACGCTTAGGTGGTCTACATCCATTATGTGGAATTGGTGTTTCATCTTTTATCATTGTAACTTCAAGACCTGATGCTTGAAGCGATCTTATTGCAGCTTCTCTTCCTGAACCAGGTCCTTTTACAAATACTTCTACTGATTTAAGACCATGTTCTTTTGCCTTACTTGCTGCAGATTCTGCAGCTTCTTGTGCAGCAAATGGTGTTGACTTTCTTGAACCTCTAAATCCAAGTTGTCCAGCACTTGCCCAGGAAATAACATTTCCGCTCATATCTGTTAGAGTTACCATTGTATTATTAAAAGTTGAAGCTATATGCGCTTGTCCTTTTTCAATGTTTTTACGCTCTCTTCTTCTAACGCGTGTTACTTTTTGTTTTTTAGCCATGTTATTCCCCCCTTTACTTCTTCTTAGATACTAATTTCTTAGGACCTTTTCTTGTTCTTGCATTAGTCTTTGTCTTTTGACCTCTTACAGGAAGTCCTTTTTTGTGTCTCATTCCTCTATAGCAATTGATTTCTTTTAATCTCTTAATGTTCATTGCTATATCACGACGAAGATCTCCTTCTACATGGTACTTATCTATTTCATCTCTTATACGAGCAAGTTCAGATTCAGTTAAGTCCTTTACTCTTGTATCAAAGTTTACATCAGCATTAGTTAAAATCTCTTGAGATCTTTTTCTGCCGATTCCATATATATAAGTAAGACCAATTTCAACGCGTTTTTCTCTGGGTAAGTCAATACCAGCAATTCTTGCCATTAATAAGCCTCCTCTTATCCTTGTCTTTGCTTATGCTTTGGGTTTTCGCAAATTACCATTATTCTACCATTTCTTTTTATAATCTTACATTTTTCACACATCTTCTTAACAGATGGTCTAACTTTCATTTATATCCCTCCTAATTTTATAGGATTATCTATTTCTTTCTCCAAGTTATTCTGCCTCTAGACAAATCATAAGGTGATAGTTCAACTGTTACCTTATCCCCTGGAAGTATTCTTATATAATTCATTCTAAGCTTTCCCGAAATGTGAGCAAGTATTATATGCCCATTTTCAAGTTTAACTTTAAAATTAGTATTGGGAAGTGCATCTACTACTGTTCCCTCAACTTCAATTACATCTTCTTTGCCCATTAAAAGGCTCCTCCTTTTCTTTAGTTATAATTCTTTAATGCTTTTCTTATATAGCTATCGTTAAAATTTTCTACTTGTAAATCAACTTTTCCATTGTACTTAATTAAGTGCTTAATCTTTTTCTTCTTAGGATTATTAAGCTTTCTATTCGAGCCGTTAACTATATATACATAGCTGTCATCCAGAATTTCATAAACTAAAAATATTAATCCTGCATCTCTGCCTGATTTTGATTTTACTACCTGTCCAACTTCTATAAAAAAAGTTTTGTCCATACTTACTTTTCTAAGCCTTCTACTATACTTTCAAATACTTCTTTAATATCTTTTGTTCCATCAATATTTAATAGAAGTCCTTGTGCATGATAGTAATCTATCAGAGGTGATGTTTGATCAAAGTATACTTTAATTCTTGTTTCTACTGTTTCTTTAACATCGTCATCTCTTTGAATTAAAGGAGTTTGGTCTTTGTCGCATATTCCCTCAATTTTAGGAGGATTGTACTCTATATGGTAAGTAGCACCACATGTTTTACATACTCTTCTACCAACTGCTCTGTCAACTAAGATGTTTGTATCTACATCTATGTTTACAACTCTATCAAGTTTTGTTCCAAGCTTATCAAGTTCCGCATCAAGACTAACTGCTTGAGCTACCGTTCTTGGAAAACCGTCAAGTAAAAAGCCGTCTTTGCAATCATCTTTACAAATTCTGTCTTGTACTATTTCTATTACTACTTCATCCGGTACAAGCAATCCTTTATCCATATATGATTTAGCTTTTTTACCCAATTCAGTTCCATTTTTTATATTCTCTCTAAAAATATCTCCAGTTGAAATATGAGGTATGTTGTATTTTTTTATAATAAAATCCGCTTGAGTACCTTTACCTGCTCCTGGAGGCCCTAAAATAACTAATTTCATTTAATTACCTCCTATTTTTTCAAGAATCCTTTGTAGTGTCTCATTAATAATTGTTGTTCTAATACTCTTGTAGTTTCAAGCACTACTCCTACAACTATTATCATACTTGTTCCACCATAGTTAAATTGTAAACTGGATAGTTTAGTTAATACTATTGGAAGTACAGCAAGTATTGAAAGTGCTATCGCTCCCGGAAGTATCAATCTATTTACTGTTCTTTGAAGATAATCACTTGTAGGTTTTCCCGGTCTTATACCCGGTATAAAACCTCCATTTGTTTGTAAACTCTTAGAATATTCCACTGTATTAAATTGAATTGAAGTATAGAAATATGTGAAGAATACTATTAATAATACGGTAAATAATATATATAGTACAGCTCCGACCGTTCCTTCAGTTGTGAAATATTTCATAATAGCTTTTCTTGTCGGTTCACTCTTTACAAAAAGTGCTATTGTTGCAGGAATTGCTACCAATGAATTGGCAAATATTATCGGCATAACTCCACTCATTAATACTTTTACAGGTATATGAGTAGATTGTCCGCCATACATTTTTCTTCCAACCACTCTTTTTGCATATTGAACAGGAATTCTTCTTTCCCCTTCGTTAAAAACAACTACAAACACAACTATTAAAATGGCAAGTATTAAAAATATCACTAAAGCTATAGGACTTGCAAGTCCAGCTTTTACCATCATAACTGATTTTATTATATCTGTAGGGAATCTACTAACTATACCGGCAAAAATCAATAACGAAATACCGTTTCCTATTCCATGCTCTGTAATTTGTTCTCCTATCCAGATTAAAAGTGCAGTACCCGCTACAATTGATAATACAACTACTGTTTTTTCAAAAAAGTTGTCAGCTAAAACTGCTTGTCTGAAAAAACCGAAAGAATATCCTATAGCTTGTACAAATGTCATTGCTATTGCAAGATATCTTGTATATTTTGCAATTTTCTTTCTACCTGTTTCCCCTTCTTTAGCAAGTGCTTCAAGTGAAGGTATTGCTATTGTCAAAAGTTGAAGAACAATTGACGCTGTAATATATGGATATATATTTGCAGCAAATATTGTATAGTTTCTAAAATTTCCCCCTGCCATCAAGTCAAGCAATGAAAATACACTTTGATTTGCTCCGCTAAAAAGCTTTTGAACCTCTTGTGCATTCATATAAGGTACTGTTATATGTGAACCTAATCTATATATCAATAACATTAGAAGTGTAAACAACATCTTCTTACGTAATTGTGGTATTTTCCATGCATTTTTAAATGTGGAAATCATTAGATCACCTCTGCCTTTCCTCCAGCAGCTTCAATCTTTTCTGCCGCAGTCTTAGAAAAATGTTGAGCCTTTACTGTCAACTTTACATTTAACTCTCCATTTCCAAGGATTCTAACGCCATCTTTAGCCTTTGCACTTTTAATTATTCCTCTGCTTATTAACGTTTCAGGTGTTACTTCTGTTCCATTTTCAAAAACATTTAACGCAGAAATATTAATTTCAGCATATTCCTTTGCGAATACATTTGTGAAACCTCTCTTTGGAAGTCTTCTAAATAAAGGCATTTGACCTCCTTCAAATCCAGGTCTTACTCCACCGCCACTACGAGCATTTTGTCCTTTATGACCTTTTCCTGAAGTTTTTCCTGTACCTGAACCGATACCTCTACCAAGTCTTTTCTTAGCCTTTACTCCTCCGCCTTCTGCCGGTCTTAAGTCATGTAATTTCAAGTTTCACACCTCCTTATTCTTCAACTTCAAGCATATATGATACTTGTTTAATCATTCCTCTGATTTGAGGATTATCTTCTTTTTCAACTACTTGTCCAATTTTTTTAAGTCCAAGTGCTCTTACTGTTCTTTTATGAGTTTCTATTCTTCCAATAGGGCTCTTTACTAATTTTATTTTCATAGTTCTTACCCCCTTATCCTAAAATCTCATCTACAGATTTATTTCTAAGTCTTGCTACCTTTTCAGCTGTCTTTAATTGAGAAAGTGCTTCTATAGTAGCATTTACTGTATTTCTCGGATTATTTGAACCAAGATTCTTTGTACGAATATCACTTATTCCTGCAAGCTCGCAAACCGCACGAACTGCTCCACCTGCGATAACTCCTGTACCGGCATGTGCTGGCTTTAAGAATACTCTACCTGCACCGACAACTCCGGTTACTTGATGAGGGATAGAAGTATCTAATAGATTTACTTCAATAAGATGTTTCTTTGCATCTTGAACTGCTTTTCTAATTGCTTCAGGTACTTCAAGAGCTTTACCTGTTCCAACTCCAACGTGTCCGTTATGATCTCCTACTACTACAAGAGCTGAGAATCTAAAATTTCTACCGCCCTTTACTACTTTTGCAACTCTATTTATAGCTACAACTCTTTCTTCAAGATCAAGTTCTGCTGCATTTATTAATGAACGTTCCATTTTTCCCCTCCTTTTTTAGAATTTAAGTCCGGCTTCTCTTGCTGCTTCTGCAAGTGCTTTTATACGACCATGATATAGATATCCAGATCTATCAAAAACTGCTTCTTCAATTCCTGCATCAAGAGCACGCTTTGCTATTGTTTCTCCAATTTTCTTGGCTGCTTCCATATTCTTTGTGTTTTCAAGTCCAAGTGACTTGTCAAGAGTTGTAGCAGATACCATTGTGTGTCCTTTTACATCATCTATTAGTTGTGCATAAATATGCGCACCTGATCTAAAAACAGATAGTCGTGGGCAAGTTGTTGTTCCGGAGATTTTATTTCTTATTCTCTTGTGTCTTTTTATTCTATTTGCGTTTCTATCAATTTTATTAAACACTATTAATTCTCCTCCTTTTACTTACCAGTTTTTCCTACTTTACGTCTGATATGTTCATCAACGTACTTAATACCTTTACCCTTATATGGTTCAGGTTGTCTATAGCTTCTGATATGAGCTGCATAAGCTCCTACTTTTTGCTTGTCAATTCCTGAAACTATAATTTTTGTAGGTGCAGGTACTTCTACTTCTATTCCTGCAGGATCTTCCAATTCTAACGGGTGTGAGAATCCAAGAGTTAATGCAAGTTTATTACCTGTCTTAGCTGCTCTGTATCCTGTTCCCACTATTTCTAATTCTTTTTTATATCCTTCTGCAACACCGATTACCATATTGTTAATTAAAGTTCTAACTAAACCGTGCATAGCTCTGTGCTTTTTGCTATCGCTTGGTCTTGTTACTGTTAAAACTGAATTTTCAATTTCAATAATCATGTCACGATCAAAACTTTGTGTTAATTCTCCCTTAGGTCCTTTTACAGTTACTGTGTTATTTTCAACCTTAACTTCTACGCCAGCAGGGATTTCAATTGGTTTTTTACCGATTCTTGACATGCTAACACCTCCTGTTACCAAACGTAGCAAATAACTTCTCCACCAACACCATTGGCTCTTGCTTCTTTGTCAGTTAAAATTCCCTTTGAAGTTGAAACTATTGCAATTCCAAGTCCTCCAAGCACCTTAGGAATATCACTGCTTTGAGCGTAAACTCTTAGTCCAGGTTTTGAAATTCTCTTTATTCCACTTATAACTCTTTCTTTATTATCTCCATACTTAAAATCTATTCTAATAATACCTTGCTTATCATCTTCAATTACTTCGTAATTTTTAATGTATCCTTCCTTTAGAAGAATTTCAGATATTTCTTTTTTAATATTTGAAGCCGGAATATCAACAGATTTATGTCTTGCATTATTACCATTTCTTATTCTGGTAAGCATATCTGCAATAGGGTCTGTCATCATAATTTTTTGCCTCCTTTCCTAATGGTAGAATTACCAACTTGCTTTTCTAACACCTGGAATTTGTCCTTTATATGCTAATTCTCTAAAACAAATTCTACAAATTCCATATTTCTTTAAAACAGAGTGTGGTCTTCCACAAATCTTACATCTTGTATATTCACGAGTGCTATATTTCGGTTTTCTCTTTTGTTTAGCAATCATAGATTTTTTTGCCACAAATGTTACCTCCTATTACTTTGCAAATGGCATTCCCATTCTCTCAAGGAAAGCTTTAGCTTCTTCGTCTGTTTTTGCTGTTGTTACAACAATTATATCCATACCTCTGATAGCATCTACTTTATCGTATTCTATTTCAGGGAAGATTAATTGTTCTTTCAAGCCAAGTGCATAATTTCCTCTTCCGTCAAATGATGTATCCTTAACTCCTCTAAAGTCTCTTACTCTAGGAAGTGCAACATTCATTAATTTATCTAAGAAATCATACATTTTTTCTCCACGTAATGTTACTTTACATCCTATTTTGTGTCCTTCACGTAGTTTAAAGTTAGCTATTGATTTTCTTGCTAACGTAACTATAGGCTTTTGTCCTGAAATCAAAGTAAGATCATTTACAGCTGATTCAAGTGCCTTTGGATTGTCTTTTGCTTCTCCAAGTCCAATGTTTATGACAACTTTTTCAAGTTTTGGAACTTCCATTACATTCTTATATCCGAATTTTTCAAGTAGATAGTTTACTACTTCATTTTCATATTTTTCTCTTAATCTTGAAGTCATAGTCTACCTCCTTACTTTATAGGTTGTCCATCTGATTTTTTAAATCTGATTTTCTTACCATCTTCTATTTTATATCCAAGTCTTGTTGCTTTATTTGTTTTTGTATCGAAATACATAACATTTGAAACATGAATTGGAGCTTCTTTCTTTTCAATCCCGCCTGGGTTTTGTGGTCCTTTAGCCTTCATGTGTTTTGTAACCATATTAACTTTTTCTATGATTACTCTATCTTCACGAGGAAAAGTCTTTAATACTTTACCGGTTTTTCCTTTATCTTTTCCGGCAATTACTTTTACTGTATCACCTTTTTTAATACGCATATAATTACCTCCTGATTAAAGTACTTCTGGAGCCAAAGAGATAATTTTCATAAAGTTTCCATTTCTTAACTCTCTGGTTACAGGTCCGAAGATACGTGTCCCTACCGGACTCTTATCGTCTTTTATAATAACTGCCGCATTATCATCAAAGCTTATATATGAACCGTCTTTACGACTAATACCTTTACTTGTTCTAACTATAACAGCCTTAACTACGCTTCCTTTTTTCACAACTCCACCCGGTGTTGCAGTCTTTACAGAACAAACTACTACATCTCCTATGCTTGCTGTCTTTCTATTTGTACCACCAAGTACCTTTATGACAAGTAGTTCTTTTGCTCCGGAATTATCAGCAACACGTAGTCTTGTTTCTTGTTGAATCATGAACTTCCTCCTTCTAAGATTTATTGAGCTTTCTCAATAATACTTACTAATCTCCATCTCTTGTCTTTGCTAAGTGGTCTTGTTTCCATTATTTTTACTTTGTCGCCAATACCACATTCATTCTTCTCATCATGAGCTTTGAATTTTGTAGTCTTTTTAAATCTCTTTTTGTAAATGGGATGAGTTACAAAAGTCTCAACAGCCACTACAATAGTCTTATCCATTTTATCACTTACTACTGTACCAACAATAGTCTTTCTATTGTTTCTTTCCATGAGATTAAGCCTCCTTTCCCACTGCTAATTCACGTTGTCTGATTATCGTCTTTACTCTGGCGATATCTCTTTTTACACTCTTTATGCTTGATGGATTATCAAGTTGACCGGTTGCCAACCTAAATCTCAAGTTGAATAGCTCGCTTTTTAATTCAATAACTTTTTTATTTAATTCTTCACTTGACATTTGGCGAATTTCCTTAGTCTTCATTTGATTCACCATCCTTTTCTTTCATTACAAACTTTGTCTTTATAGGCAATTTCATTGCTGCAAGTCTCATTGCTTCTCTTGCAGTTTCTTCATCTACGCCATCCATTTCAAACATTATACGACCAGGTTTTACTACAGCTACCCAATAAGCAGGAGCTCCCTTACCAGATCCCATACGTGTTTCAGCTGGTTTTTCAGTAACAGGCTTATCCGGGAAAATCTTAATCCAGATATTTCCACCTCTTTTTATATATCTTGTCATTGCACGACGTGCCGCTTCTATTTGATTTGAAGTAATCCATGCAGGTTCAAGTGCTTGAAGTCCGTATCCGCCGTAAGTTAATGTGTTTCCACGTAACGCCTTACCCTTCATTCTGCCTCTGTGAACTCTACGATACTTTACTCTCTTAGGCATTAACATAAATGTTTCCTCCTTTCTTCGGTAGCTTAGTTTTCTTTTTTATCTTTAGAGTCATTTCTAAAGTTTTTTCTATTATTATTTCTTTTATTATCTCTGTTATCTTTGTTTTGAGGTCTTCTTCTCTTATTATCTCTGTTATTTTTCTTCTCATCTTTCTTTTCAGGAAGAACTTCCCCTTTATATAACCATACTTTTACACCAAGCTTACCATAAGTTGTATCAGCTTCTGCAAAACCATAATCAATGTCAGCTCTTAGAGTTTGTAGAGGTATAGTTCCCTCAGAATATCCTTCTGTTCTTGCCATATCAGCTCCGCCAAGACGACCCGATACCGCTGTCTTTATACCAAGTGCTCCGGCTCTCATTGTTCTTTGAATAGCTTGTTTCATTGCACGTCTGAAAGATACTCTTCTCTCAAGTGATTCCGCTATAGCTTCCGCTACTAATTGAGAATCTAAATCTTGATTTTTAATTTCTTCAATATTTAGAACAACACTCTTTTTTGTCAATTTTTCAAGTTCTGTTCTAAGTTCTTCTACTCCAACTCCTCCACGACCGATAACCATTCCCGGTTTAGCTGTTGAAATTGAAACCTTAACTTTATTTGCAGCTCTTTCTATTTCAACTTTTGAAATTCCGGCTGTATAAAGTTTTTTCTTTATATATTTACGAATTTTATTATCTTCAACTAATAGGTCTGCGAAATTCTTCTTATTAGCATACCATTTAGAATCCCAGTCCTTGATAATACCAACACGAAGTCCATGTGGGTTAACTTTTTGGCCCATTATTTACCCTCCTTACTCTTGTTCTGCAACTACAACGCCAATGTGGCTTGATCTTTTTAATATCGGATATGCCATACCTTTTGCCTTAGGATGAAATCTCTTCATTGTAGGACCATCATTGGCATAGGCCTTTTTAACGTATAAATTATCTCTGTTTAAATTTAAGTTGTTCTCAGCATTAGCTACTGCAGAATTAAGCACCTTATATAGTTCCTTTGCTCCTCTCTTAGGAGTGAACTTTAGAATAGAAAGGGCTTCGTCAACTTGCTTTCCACGAATTTCAGCACAAATATAGTTCACCTTTAATGGTGAAATTCTCACATATTTAGCAATTGCTCTTGCTTCCATTTTAATCCCCTTTCTCTTATTTCTTTAATCCAGTTGTCTTTTCATTCTTGCCTACATGGCCTCTGAATGTTCTTGTAGGAACAAATTCACCAAGTTTATGACCAACCATATCTTCTGTTATATATATTGGAACATGCTTTCTACCATCATGAACGGCGATTGTATGTTGTACCATTTCAGGAAATATTGTGGAGCGGCGAGACCAAGTTTTAACAACTTTCTTTTCGTTTGCTTCATTTAATGCGTCGATTTTCTTTAGCAAATGTTCATCTGCAAAAGGTCCTTTTTTAACTGATCTACTCATTTTTTACCTCCCGCTTACTTCGTTCTTCTTCTTACGATATATTTATCGCTCTTCTTGTTCTTCTTTCTTGTCTTAAGTCCAAGAGCCGGTTTACCCCAAGGTGTTACCGGTGACGGTCTACCTATCGGAGCTCTACCTTCCCCACCACCATGAGGGTGATCTACAGGGTTCATTGCAGATCCTCTTACATGAGGTCTGTTTCCAAGATATCTGCTCTTTCCTGCCTTACCAAGAGTTATAAGTTCATGTGATAGATTTCCAACTTGTCCGATTGTTGCTTTACAATCAACACTTACCAATCTAAATTCACTTGAAGGAAGTCTTAATTGTGCAAACTTTCCTTCTTTAGCCATTAATTGAGCTTCAGAACCTGCCGATCTTGCAAGTTGTCCTCCTTTTCCGGGAGTCATTTCAACATTATGAACTGTTGTACCTACAGGTATATCTTTTAATTTTAACGCATTTCCTATTTTGATATCAGCGTTTTCTCCAGATTCTACTTTATCTCCAACTTTTAATCCGTTAGGAGCCAGGATATATCTCTTTTCACCATCTACATAGTTCAATAGAGCTATATAACTTGTTCTGTATGGATCATATTCAATTGAAGCTACTGTTGCAGGAACTCCGTCTTTATTTCTTTTAAAGTCGATTATTCTGTATCTTCTCTTAACTCCGCCGCCTCTATGTCTTGAAGTTATTCTTCCTTGAGCATTTCTACCGGCAGTTGTTTTTAGATTTATAGTAAGGCTTTTTTCAGGTGCCTTTTTTGTAATCTCTTCAAATGTTGAGACAGTCATCTGTCTACGAGCAGGAGAAGTTGGTTTATATCCTCTAATTGCCATCTTTTTACCTCCTCAATTATTCCATACCTTCAAAGAATTCAATTGCTTTAGAATCCTCTGTAAGTTTAACTATTGCTTTTTTCCATGATGGACGTCTTCCTTGATGCGCACCTTGTCTCTTTAATTTTCCACGCATATTCATAGTGTTTATCGTCTTAACTTTTACTCCAAACACTTCTTCGACAGCTCTCTTTATTTCAGCCTTAGTAGCATCTTTTGAAACTTCAAATGTATATTTTCCGTGTTCCATTTGATCCATACTCTTTTCAGTAACTATCGGTCTTCTAATAATATCGTATGCATTCATTAGTTGAACACCTCCTCAATTACTCTTAAAGCGTCCTCTGTTATAACAAGTGAGTTGTATTTTAAGATGTCATATACATTAATATTTTCCGCCATTGTTGTCTTCACATTAGGAATATTTCTTGCAGCTATCTTTACTTTTTCATCATATCCGGCTACTACAACAAGTGCTTTCGGATCCGCTTTTATTGCCTTTAACATTTGAACAAAGTTCTTTGTCTTAGCATCGTTCATCTTAATATCATCAACTACTATCATTTCATTTTCACGTACTTTTGAAGTAAGAGCACTTCTAAGTGCAAGTCTTCTTACTTTCTTAGGTGTTGTATATGAGAAATCTCTTGGCTTCGGTGCAAATACAATTCCTCCGCCTCTCCATTGAGGAGATCTTATACTACCTTGACGAGCACGTCCTGTTCCCTTTTGTTTCCAAGGCTTTCTTCCGCCTCCACGCACTTCTGCACGTGTCTTTGCGCTCTTAGTGCCTTGTCTTCTGTTAGCTAAAATGTTTTTAACTACTAGGTATACAGCATGCTCATTTATATCAATATCAAATATATTTTCATTTAGTTCAATTTCTGAAACGGCAGCGCCTTCCATATTGACAACTTGAATTTTAGGCATATTATACCCTCCTTTCACTACTTATGAGCTTTAACAGTTTCTTTTAAAGTTACTATTCCCTTCTTAGGTCCCGGTATCGCACCCTTTACAAGAATTAAATTCTTTTCAAGATCAACTCTTACTACCTCAAGGTTTTGAACTGTAACTTGCTCATTTCCCATCTTTCCAGCCATTCTGTGATTTTTAAATACTTTTCCCGGATAAGTAGCGGCACCCATACCACCTGGCATTCTGTGGAACTTAGAACCGTGAGTTTCTCTACCACGTCCAAAGCCGTGTCTTCTTATAACACCTTGTGTTCCCTTACCCTTTGAAGTACCTGTAACATCAATAAATTCTCCAACTGAGAATAAGTCAACTTTAATTTCATCTCCGATATTATAGTTTTCAACTTCTTCAGTTCTGAATTCTCTTAAATTCTTTTTGCATTCTACGCCTGCCTTAGCGAAGTGTCCTTTTAAAGGTTTATTAACTCTTCTTTCTTTTACAAATCCTGTTGCAACTTGAACAGCATTATATCCGTCTACTTCAACAGTCTTTTTTTGAACTACTACGTTAGGCTCAGCTTCAATAACTGTTACTGGAGTAACTTTACCTTCTTCATCAAAGATTTGAGTCATCCCAATCTTTTTTCCAATTAATAATTTCAATGCTTAACCTCCTAAATTTTTACAGCGGATTGTATCAACAATCTTATAAAGAACAATTATCTATAGCTTAATTTCTATATCAACACCAGCCGGTAAGTTGAGCTTCATTAGTGAATCAACAGTCTTTTGATTTGGATTGATGATATCAATAAGACGTTTGTGAGTTCTTTGCTCAAATTGTTCTCTTGAATCCTTATACTTGTGAACTGCCCTTAATATAGTTACAACTTCCTTTTCTGTAGGTAGAGGTATTGGACCCGAAACAGTTGCACCTGTTTGTTTTGCAGCCTCTACGATTTTTGAAGCAGAACTGTCAATAAGTTCATGATCATAAGCTTTAAGTCTGATTCTAATTTTTTGTTTGCTATTGTTTGACATAATTTCCCTCCTATTCGCATAAATACGCTTCTTGCGAGAAAGGGTTATCGATAAACGCGCCCCGGTGTTTCATCGGGTGCACAATAAAAGAAAAAATAACCCATCGCCTAAATCAAGTTTAGACTTCTCATTCATAATTACCTTGAAATCCCTTTTTTCCACAAGATTTCAAGCAACTTATGAAATCATCGCAATTAATTCATTTCAAACGCTCTAATATTATACAAAATACAACTATATTTGTAAAGAATTTTTTTAATTTTTTTTCGTTTTTATGTGAAATTTTTGTGAAATTTATTTTTGTTTCAATTATCAAAAAAAGATATAGCTAATAGCCATATCTTTTTTAATTTACACAAATTTTTATTACTAATTCAATTGTTCACCTTCAGATGACATAACTTCTCCCTGTTTTTCTTCTTCACTTAGTCTATCATACAAGTCAGGATAATATTTTTTCATCAATTCAAGTCCCGTAGGAGTCCAAACAAATTGTCTACCTTCTTCTTTTTCTTTAATCGCCTTTAAAATATTTTCTTTGATTTTCTCACGTTTTTCATTATAGGACATTTTTACAAAATCATTAATTTCTTCCCCGTTAGTTGCATCCGCCACATTATTATCACTTAAAGATTTTCTTGCATCTTCTCCCATAAGAACTTCCGCATAAATCGGCTGAGTAGCTAAACTTAAAAATTCTTCCTCCGCTTTACTCCCGCTCTTAACTTTAAATAAAACTGTAAGCACTATTATAATAGGTAATACAAAAAATATAGTTAATACAAAAAATTTTTTTATTCATAAAACCTCTTTATATTAATTAATAACTTCAGTATACAATATAAATTAATTTACTATTATAACTTTATCAAAAAAACAAATTCAATTTCAACTATCTTATCAATATAAGTATTCTTCCGTTATATTTGATCTTTGAATCATTCTGTTATACAGCTTTGAAGTTTTCATTAATTCATCGTGTTTACCTATGGATTCTACTTTTCCATTTTCCAAAACAACTATCTTATCAGCCTTTTCAATTGACTTTAATCTATGAGAAATTATTACAACAGTCTTATTCTTTATAAGAGTGTTTAATCCTTCCTGTATTTTCATTTCATTTTCTACATCAAGCGAAGCACTTATCTCATCTAAAATTATTATAGGAGCATCTTTTAATATCGCCCTTGCAATAGAAATTCTCTGTCTTTCTCCTCCGGAAAGCTTACTTCCGTTTTCTCCTATAAATGTATTGTATCCATCAGGTAATTTTTCAATAAACTCATTACAATTTGCAAGTTTTGCAGCTTTTATTACATCTTCATCACTCGCATTTTTATTTCCTATTCTGATATTTTCCATAACAGATGTATTGAATAAGGTAACATCCTGAAATACTATTGAAATTTTTTCAAAAAGCGAATCTGTATCTATATTCTTTATTTCTTTTCCGTCGATAATAATTTGCCCCTTGTCATAGTCATAAAGCCTTGACATAAGTCTTAGTATTGAAGTTTTACCGCAACCTGACGGTCCTACTAAAGCTGTAACTTCATTTTGTTTTGCAATAAACGAAACTTTATCTATTACTTTTCTATCATCATTATAAGAAAATTCTACATCTTTAAATTCAATATCATATTGTTTAATATCAAACTTTTCTCCGCCTTGTAACTGAACACCTCTCAGCTCTTGAATTCTCTTAATTCTCGCATCTATATACAATATTTCGGCAATGTTCATATATAGCCCGCTAACTCCGTCTATTATTTTTGAAGCGGCAGCTAAATATCCGATTAAGTATAACAAAGATACTTCTCCTCTAATATATAAAATACTTCCGAATAAAATTGTAAGTCCTAAAGTAAATCTGAGAACGGAACTTGACAGTGAAACAGGTATTGCTTGATAAAATTCAGATGCTATATGAATTTTTTCAGTCTTTTCAACCTTTCTATTCAGATCTTCCGCCACTTTTTCACTTTGTCCATAGCTCTTAATTTCCTGCTGAAGTTCTATAGCCTCTTGAAAACTTTCTGAATTTTCTCTCAAATTTTTATAGTACTTGGTAGTTCCATAAATTTGAAACTTTTTAGACAAAATAAGCATTATAAAACTTAAAACAACCGGAATTATTACGCAAAGTCCCAATTTAAAATTTCCTGTAAGCATCATTATACTTATTACTATAAGATAAATTATAAATCCTATAACTTGAGGAATAGCATGACTCATTGCATGTTCTATATCCGATACATCCTTCATTACAGCTTGAGATAAGTCTGATATGTCATGCTTTGAAAAATAAGATAGCGGCAAAGCTTTCAAAATATTTGCAATTTCTATTCTAAGGTTTGCACTTTCCTTATAAACTTCCATATATAAAGTATTATAATTTATATAAATAATCACATACATCGCAACAGCAATAACTAAAATTCCGACTATATAAAAATTAATTCCGTTTAGATTATTTTCAATTAATCCCTGTATAAAATACATAATTAAAATTATCGGAGCCATATATGCAAGATACATAAAAAATGAAGATATAGATGCTCTAACAAGACCTCTTGCTCCTGTTTCAGTAAGCCCAAACATCTTTTTTATTCTGTTAATCATAAATCCTCCAATCATTCGCCTTTGCAAATAAAGCTTGCAATGCACTATATTTTCCCTCAATATTCATAAGCTCTTTATCCGTTCCTCTTTCTATTACATTTCCATCCTCAATTACTAAAATTTCATCTACATTCCTAATAGAACTGAGTCTGTGTGCTATCATTATTACAGTCTTATCTTTCATAAGGTTTGAAAAAGCTTGTTGTATTTCGTATTCATTTTCAGGATCAGCCGCAGCTGATGCTTCATCAAGTATTATAATATTTGCATTTTTTAAAATTGCTCTTGCAATAGCAATTCTCTGGATTTCTCCACCGGATAAATGTACTCCTTTAGACCCTATAACCGTATTTTCTCTATCCTTAAACTTATCCAGAATGTCATCACATCTTGCACTTTTTAAGGCATTCATAACATCCTCATAGCTTGCATTTTCATTTCCCATCTTCACATTTTCAAATATTGTTGTTTTAAACAGCTTTGAATTTTGGAATACAAAGGCAATATTACTCATAAGTGCTTTTTGAGAATATTCACTTATATTTCTTTCTCCAATCAAAATAGTGCCTTCATCCACCTTATAAAATCCGGAAATAAGCTTTGCTATTGTTGACTTTCCGCTTCCTGATGAACCTACAAGTGCATATACTCTTTTATCTTTTAATGAAAAACTTACATTTTTTAATACATAATCATCTTCATATTTAAAAGATACATTTTTAAATTCTATGTTATAACTGTCAAATTTTTCTATATTTCCATGTTTTAAATTTTCAACAGACATCCCTTCAAATAGTTTTTCAAGTTTTTCCACAGCTGATACTCCCATATATTGATACATTCCAACATACATTATTTTCATAAAACATGTGAACATAATCCCTGCAAAACACATAAAGAAAACTGTCTTAGCTAATATGAACTTCGGATTTACTCCTCTATTCAAAAAATAAATTGCAAAAGGTATTGAAATTACAGCAAAAATATTAAATAAAACTTGAAATGCAACATATGGTGTTCTACAACTTATTGTATAGTTAAAGGCATATTTGGAATAACTCATTATAGATTCATAAAATGCTTTAAATGAATGAATTGTACTTCTAAATATCTTTACCACTTGCATACCTCTAACATACTCAACAGCTTCACTGTTTAATTTTTCAAGAGATGCCATATATGTTGCCATAAATTCTTTATTACCCATCATCCAATTTACTTCAATTCCACCTATAAAAATCAAAATTATAATAGCTATTCCAAACTTTATATCTACCATAAAAGTTATCATTACCATTAAAATCGGTGTTATTACAGCTCCAACAAGATCAGGAATTAAATGCGCAACAATCATATGAGTTTCTGCCGCATTATCATCTATAATTTTTCTTATCTTTCCCGATGAATTCATATCAAAGAATGCAAATGATGAATTCATCAGATATTTTATTCCTACTTTTCTCAAATTTGTTTCAAGCCTAAATGCAAGCAAATGTGATGCCCAAAGCGCAAAGAAATATACTATCGAATTGGCAATCATCATTACTACTATTAGTACAGCATAATATTTTGAATTTTCTACATTACCGTTTACTATAAGTTCATTTAAAAATTTCCAAAAATACCAATATGGGCCCATTAATAAAAAACATGAAATAACCGACAATATCATTGAAATATACGCATCATGCTTTTTTTCAGGAACATAACTCAACAATTTTTTATAAGTATTCATACTACCTCCTCATATTTCTAAATTTAGAAGGACTACATCCTTTCATGTCCTTAAAAATTTTTGAAAACTTACTTACATTTGAATATCCAAGTAAATTTGCTATTTCAGTTATGGATTTTTCAGATTCTTTAAGCAAAATTTCAGCTTCATTTATCTTGTAATCAATCAAATATGAATTTATCGGCATACCATAAATTTCTTTAAACAACTTTTTAAGAGTAGTCATCGAGATATTAAATTTCTCTGAAATAAATTCAATAGTATATCTCTTAGATAAATCGCCAATCAAAAAATTTCTTATATCCTTTACTTTTTTCACCTGAGAACTTTTATAATATGTCAAAACATCTTTCTCAGACATGTCTAAATTTTGAATATAATTTAAAATTTCAATAAGCTTTATTCTATATGTATTTACATTCAAAAAATCATGTGAATTAAATCCATATAAAATTTCATTTATTCTCGGATTATCTCTTTTCATATAAGTTTTATGAATTTTAAACTTTTCATAAATTTCTAATATATCCACTCCAAACAAGCTAAATATATTTTTAGTATGTTCGTTTATATTCTTTATAGATATCATATAGGTAATTCCCTTAAATTTTTTCATAGGAAAACTATACGACTGTACAGATAAGGGACACGTATCTACCATAAAAGACTTTTTAGACAAGTACGTATATCTATTATCTTTTAGTCCCCACTCAATTCTTCCCTCTAAACAATAAGATAAATTTAAGTTTTCTATATAAATCTCTTCCGGCGATATACATGAAACAACATCCTCATAATCTGTAATAGCAACAAGTACACCATCAAATATTTCAGCACAATACATATCAAGTTTCTCGCCATTTTTCCCTGTAAATTTATAAAACTTATTTTCTTCTCCCACAAAGCGGAGACCTTTAATATCCATAACATTTATTATAAAATCAAGTCCAAGCATAAAATCACCTTTTTTTGATATTCATTATCATAATAATAAACTAATTATAATCTCATGTCTACTCTAAAAAGATATTTTTAGCCTGATCAGACATTTTTGCATAAAAAAACAGCACCCGTATCAATCAGTGCTGCCATTAAATCTTTAATTTTAATTATTAACTGTAATTATAGCTTAATTAACAAAATTACATTAATCTCAAAATCTATTTATATTTATTAAAAACTCACAAATTATATTATATATATTTTTTCATAGCTTTCACATGCGTCTAAAGATATAGTTATAATAAAATCTATAGCTATTCAGATATATAAACTTCTCCATTTACCATTTCTATATCAATTTCATCACGCCCATTTCCAATTTTTTTATTAAATTCATGTACACCTCCTACGGAGATACGAGATTCATCTAAAAATTTTATTACTCCATTTACAGCTTCCACACTTATAACCGCATCTATTTTTTTAAAGTTTATACTAACAATACCATTTATTGTCTCTATATTTGCGTTATAAGATTCTTCTGCATTCAAATTTATAGCTCCATTTGTAAAATCAACATCCAAATTTTTCAAAACTCCATCCACATCAATACTTCCATTTACAGAATCAATCTTTACAGCTAAACTTTTAGGATCAGTTGTATAAAATACAATCTTAAATACATTTTTATTAGTGGACTTGATTTCATCGACCTTGCATTCAAAGCCTCCATCATCTTTTGACGTACTGATATTTATATACTTTCTAAAATCCGCATTAGGTATTTTAGAATATAATTCATATTTGTCTTCTTCAGATTCAACTATTGCAATAGATAAATTGGTAGAGTTTATTTTTATGCTGTCAAATTTTCCGTTCTCTTTTAAAACCGATTTATATTCTCTATCCATTTGATTAGCAATAGAATTATTCCAATAATCTTCACAAAAAACTTTATCTTTTACATTTTTATAATCAAATGCAAAAAATGAACCTACTGTTAAACACGAAAATACAACTGCCACTATAGCTGTTTTTGTCATAAAATCTCTCATTACATTTCTCTCCTCTTGTTAATCTTCCATCTTATTGCAACGAAAATATTTTTTATTCCCTTTATAACAGTTTTAAATAATTTAATTGCAAGACCTATAAATAATACACCTATTGTTATCAGTGAAATAGTAGCAAAAATTTTTGTTATCGGATTTATCTCCATAAAAATTGAAGGGATTGAAATAAAATTAGGATATATTACCGTCGGTATTAATGATAAAGGAAGAGCTAATCCGACAAGTATAAAACTTCCGCCAATCGCTATTATAGAAGCCAAAAGTCCAAATATCGCTCCAAATATACCCATCCCAACTCCAAGTATCGGTCCTAAAAATATAATACCGCCAATTACTATTAATATAATTAACATCGTATCATTAGAAGACTTTTTCTTTTTTTCTCTATTCTCAGTGTAATCATAATCTTGCATCTGAACCTTTAACTTTTTACCTTCATTCTTCATATAATCCTTAGCAATTAACTCCGGTGCTCCAAGCTCATCACATATTTGTTCCTCGCTCTTTCCCCTTTCAACAGCAAAAGAAAAATGTTCTTCATAATCTGAAATAATATCATCCACTACTATTCTCGGCATATCTTTTAAATAATATCTAAGTAAATCTAAAAACTCCTTCTTTTTCATATCTGTCTCCTTAAAATAAAATTAACACTTTTTATAAAATCATCCCACTCTTTCAATTGAAAGATACACTCATCTTTTCCGGCATCAGTAAGCTTATAATACTTTCTCGGCGGTCCACTTTGAGATTCTTCAAGGTATGTCTCGACATATCTCTCATCTTTTAATCTCCTAAGTAGAGGATATATAGTTCCTTCCGATATATTTACGTGTGTGGAAATTTCTTCTACAAGCTCATAGCCATACATATCTTTTTCCATTAAAAGAGACAGTACAAGCAGCTCTAATACCCCTTTTTTAAATTGAATATTCATACTATTACCTCACTTTATAATTGCATTATATCATTTAGTACCTTTTAATACAAGATACTAAATTAAACTTAATATTAGATTTTCCTACATAGTTCCATTTTATAAATAAAAGTATATATTTTGTAACTATCTCCAAATGATTTGATATAATATACTAAGTATTACTTTAGTTTTTTTTTCAAAATATATTGTAATGCATATGCTAATGTATTAAAATATTACCAAACGATATAAGGAGGTTTTACTATGAAAGGTTTTGCAATGTTAGGTATAGGTCAAACCGGATGGATTGAGAAAGAACGTCCTGTTTGCGGTCCGTTAGATGCTTTAGTTAGACCATTAGCTCTTTCCCCATGTACATCAGATGTTCATACTGTATGGGAAGGCGCAATCGGTGATAGACATGATATGATTTTAGGTCATGAAGGCTGTGGAATAGTTGAAGAAGTAGGCTCTCTTGTAAAAGATTTTAAACCCGGCGACAGAGTTATGGTTGCTGCAATAACTCCCGATTGGAGTTCACTTGAGGCACAAGCCGGATATTCAATGCACTCCGGCGGAATGCTTGCAGGTTGGAAATTTTCCAACTTTAAAGACGGAGTATTCGGAGAACTGTTTCATGTAAATGATGCAGATGGAAATCTTGCACACTTACCTGATTCAATATCGCCTGAAGAAGCTTGTATGTTATCTGATATGGTTCCTACAGGATTCCATGGCGTAGAACTTGCAGATGTACAATTCGGAGATACAGTTCTTGTCGTTGGAATCGGTCCTGTCGGATTAATGGCAGTTGCCGGAGCAAACTTAAGAGGAGCTTCAAGAATAATTTGTGTCGGTACAAGACAAATTTGTAGAGATGTTGCTAAAGGATATGGCGCTACAGACTTTATCGGATATAAAGACGGTTCTATTGACGAACAGGTTCTTGCTCTAACAGATGGAAAAGGCGTTGATAAGGCAATTATTGCCGGTGGCGGAGTTGAAACATTTGAACCTGTTATCAAATGTTTAAAACCGGGTGGAAAAATCGGTAATGTAAACTATCTTGGAAGCGGTACTTACATCAATATTCCTCGTGTTGAATGGGGTGTAGGTATGGGACATAAACAAATTCTTGGCGGTTTAATGCCGGGCGGACGTTTAAGACTTGAAAAACTTGCATCTCTTATCGAATGTGGAAAGCTTGATGTAAAACCAATGCTTACACATAAATTCAAAGGATTTGAACATGTTGAAGATGCTTTGATGCTAATGAAAAACAAGCCAAGCGATTTAATTAAACCTGTTGTAGTTTTATAAATTTTCTGAGAGGTCTTCGGACCTCTCATTTAGGTGATAGAATGAAAATATTATTGATATCCGGATTTTTAGGTTCGGGAAAAACCAGTTTTATAAAGGCAATGTCAAAAGCCACAAAAAGGCAATTCGTAATAGTCGAAAATGAATTTGGAGATATGGGAATTGACGGAGAAATATTAAAATCCGATACTTTGAATTCTAAAAATACAGATATGAAAATTTGGGAGCTTTCAGAAGGATGTATATGTTGTTCACTAAACCTGGACTTTACACATTCAGTTTTAACAATAGCAAATACATTAAATCCGGACTATCTGATCGTTGAACCGAGCGGAGTAGCTTTCCCAAGTAAAATCATATCCCAATTGCGCAAAATATGTTATGAAAGAATTGAACTGTTGCCCCTGATTACAATAATAGATGCATATCATTACAAAAACAGTAAAAAAGATTTTCCCGATTATTTTTATGATCAACTTAACAACGCATCCTCTATTATATTAAGCAAGTCGGAATCGATGGATTATAATAATTTTTTGTCCATAAAAAATGAACTTAATATAGACGATAAAACTTTTTTTCCAACTACTCACTATTCAAAATGGAGCGAAGATATATGGTTTAATCTTCTAAATGGAAATATAGATTATACGAGAGAAAATAAAATTTCAAACATCGAAATTACAAAAGAGCAACAACTTGATAACATCAGTATAACAAATATAGGAATAACTAATCCTGCAACGCTTACAATCGCATTAAACATACTTATTTCCGGCGCTCTCGGAAAAATTGTAAGAGCAAAAGGATACTTTAAAGCCGGTCGTGATTGGATAAAATTTGACCTTGTTGACGGCAGCTATGCAATAACAGGTTGTACTCCAATGCCGGATAACAGAGTTGTCGTAATCGGAAACAACCTTAACAAATCCTCAATTAAAATGCTGTTTGAAAATAAAGTAATAAAAAAATTAAAGAACATATCTGCAATTAAAAGTAAAAATTTAAGCATAAAAAATAGAAGATGATAAAATCATCTTCCTTTTTATATTTAAATAGTCATATCATATAAAGCTTCAAGATCTTCTATTAATATTTTTCCTTTCGGCAACAAACTTATTATATTCATAGTTTCAAAATGATTGAGTTTTCTACTTATTGTTTCTCTTGACACTCCGGTATATGAACCGAGTTCTTCTCTATTTATGTTCAAATCTAATAAAATTTTATTATTTTTCTTCTTTCCACATATTTTTATTAAGTCTATAAGAAGCTTTGCCACTTTCATATCCGCATTAATTACAGACAATCTGTCTATAAGTTCTTCCGATTTTCTTATCCTGTAATAAGACTGATCTAAAAGTTTGCGCAAAATTTTTACATTTTTTAACAATATATCTTCAAAATCTTCTTTATGAATTATTATTATTTTAGTATCTGTGAGTGCCACCGATGTATATACATAACGATCTCCGGAAATTATATTAAATCCGCCTACAAAATCTCCTTCCTTGTATATATAGAGAATTTGCTCTCTTCCGTCTGATAAAAACATGGAAATTTTCATAAAACCATCATAAACTATATACATTTGCCTTGCTTCATCTTTAGATCTGAATATATATTCTCCTTTTTTAAATTCTTTAATCTGGGGTTTTGAAATAAATCTCTTTATCTCTTCCTCAGTTAAATATTTAAGTAAAGGTGTTTTTTTGTAATCTATAGTATCCATCCTAAATCACCTTATGATATTTTACCTCATAAGATTGTAACACATCATTTGCATATTCTTCAAGTTCCTTGGCTACATTCTTGTCCATAGCTTCCATATCTTTCAGCTTATATTCAATCCCCAAATCCTCATACTTATGGACTCCCATTGTATGGTATGGAAGAATTTCTATTTTTTCAATTTTATTTTTTATCGGAGCAATAAATTCACACAACTTATCCATATGATATTTACTGTCGGTAACTTTCGGCATCATAACATGTCTTATCCAAACAGGTGTGTTATGTCTTTCTACCGCCTCAATAAATTTTTTAAGAGGAGATATATTTCTTTCTGTTATATCTTTAAATCCGACAGCATTATAATGCTTTATATCAAGCAAAATTAAATCCGCCTCTTCAATTATCTCATCATAATACTTCTGATCTCCGACTCCCGATGTATCTACTGTAACATGAATTCCCTCAGCTTTTACCGCTCTTATCGCATCTAATAAAAATTTGCCGTCAAGTGTCGGTTCTCCTCCCGAAAAAGTTACTCCTCCCTTACCGTTTCTAAAATAAGGTTTCATTTTCCTTGACCTCTCAACTATTTCTTCAACAGTTATATTTCTTCCTCCAAAGGGATTTTGAGTATCTACATTGTGACAAAATGCACATCTTAAAGGACAACCCTGCAAGAAAAACACCGTTCTTACACCTGGTCCGTCAAAGACTGCAAATGTTTCAATTGAATGTAATTTTGCCATGGTTGCCCTCCATAATAATTATATCTAAGCTCTTTGATGGAAAGTTCTTGAAAGAACTTCTCTCTTTTGTTCATCAGATAGACGATTGAAATGTACTGCATATCCGCTTACTCTTATAGTTAAGTTAGGATATTTTTCAGGATTTTCATAAGCATCCATCAACTTTTCTTTATTTAGAACATTTACATTCAAATGGAATGCCTTTTGTCCAAAATAGCCGTCCATTATTGTAACTAAATTATCTACTTTTGCCTCATTACTCTTTCCAAGTGCATCAGGTACAATTGTAAACGTATTTGAAATTCCGTCTTCGCAAATTTCTTCATATGGAATTTTTGCTACCGAGTTAAGTGAAGCCAATGCTCCGTTTTCATCTCTTCCGTGCATCGGATTAGCTCCCGGTGCAAATGGTTCACCCTTCTTTCTTCCATCAGGTGTTGTACCTGTTTTTTTACCGTACATTACATTTGAAGTTATTGTAAGAATTGAAAGAGTGTGTCTTGCATTTTTATATGTCGGAGTCTTTTTTAATTCAGAACTGAATTTTTTAACTATTGCTACTGCCAAGTCATCCACTCTGTCATCATCATTTCCATACTTAGGGAATTCTCCGACAGTTTCAAAATCAACCGCTAATCCGTTTTCATCTCTAATAGGCTTTACCTTTGCATACTTAATTGCTGAAAGCGAATCTGCCGCTATTGAGAGCCCCGCAACTCCACATGCCATATTAATTCTTATATTCGTATCATGAAGCGCCATTTGACCTGCCTCATAAGCATATTTATCATGCATAAAGTGAATTGTATTTAAAGTATTTATATAAAGAGGTGCCAATTTTTCCATAACACGTTCATAGTTTGCAAATACTTCATCAAAATCCAAAACTTCAGAAGTTATAGGTTCTATTCCGTCAAATACTCTTATCGGATTTCCGTCTTTGTCCTTCTTAATTTCATCTACTCCGCCATTGATAGCATATAAAAGTGATTTTGCAAGATTTGCTCTTGCTCCGAAGAATTGCATCTCTTTTCCGACTTTCATGGCACTTACACAACAAGCTATTGCATAATCATCGCCATATAACGGTCTCATCAACTCATCACTTTCATATTGAATAGAATCTGTTAAAATACTAATTTTTGCACAATATTTCTTAAACGCCTCCGGAAGATTTTCAGACCAAAGTATAGTCATATTCGGTTCCGGTGCAGGATTTAAGTTAATAAGTGTGTGCAAAAATCTGAATGAAGTTTTTGTTACTAAAGGTCTTCCATCTAAACCGATTCCCGCTATTGATTCTGTTATCCAGTTCGGATCTCCACCGAATAATTCATCATAATCAGGAGTTCTAAGATGTCTTACAATTCTCAATTTTATAACGAATTGGTCAATAAGCTCTTGTGCTCCGACTTCATCCAAAATTCCTCTTTCCATATCTCTTTCAATATAAATATCAATGAAGTTTGTATTTCTTCCAAGGCTCATTGCAGCTCCGTTGTTTTCTTTTACCGCTGCAAGATAACCCATATATAAATATTGAACAGCTTCTGTTGCATTTGTAGCAGGTTTAGAAATATCTACTCCATATTTCATCGCCATATCCTTAATTTTTTGAAGAGCTCTTATTTGTTCAGAAACTTCTTCTCTAAGTCTAATAGTTGCCTCAAGCGCATTACCCGTAATATTTTCCTTGTCCTTTTGTTTTTCTTCAATTAATCTGTCTATACCGTAAAGGGCAATTCTTCTATAATCGCCAATTATTCTTCCTCGACCGTAAGCATCGGGAAGACCTGTAAGCAGACCTACTGTTCTTGCCTTTCTTGTTTGAGTTGTATATGCATCAAAAACTCCCTCATTATGAGTTTTTCTAAATTCCTTAAAATATTTTTGAGCAGTTTCATCCATCTTTAGTCCATAAGCATCTAAAGATTCCTGAACCATTCTATATCCTCCATAAGGATTTACAATTCTCTTTAAAGGTTCATCAGTTTGAAGTCCGACTATAACCTCATTATCTTTATCAATATATCCGGCGTCATAAGCATCAATAGCCGAAAATTTAGTTGTATCAGCTTTTCTCTTATTATTTTTTATTTCATCAAGAATAAGTTTATCAACCTTGTCCCATAATTTAGCGGTTTTTTCTGATTTTCCTTCTAAAAAACTTTCATCATTTGTATATGGCTTGTAGTTGTCTTGAATAAAAGCTCTAACATCTATATTTTCTTGCCATTTAGTTCCTTTAAAACCTTCATATGCGTTCATAATATCTTCCTCCTATATGTAATTTGTGAAAAGGTATTCTTAATTTCAAAATAAGTATAGTACAAGATTAAATATAGATATGTGATTCTAATCACAATGAGTTAAAAAGATAACAAATTTTTACACCTTGTAAAAAATATCTGTAATAAAATACAAATATTTTCAGGAAAAAGTTATCTCATATAAAATTTACAATAAATAAATCACATCTGCTATTAAAAAGTAAATAAACTATACTTAAACAGTTTACTTTTGTTTGACTATATGTTAAAATGTTGACGAATTATTTTTAAGAACATAAACAGGGAGGATATTATGAGTAAAATTGTAGTAATAGGAGCAAATCATGCCGGTACTGCATGTATAAACACAATACTTGGAGCAAAAACAAAAGATGAGGTAGTAGTATTTGATAGAAACAACAACATAAGCTTTTTAGGCTGTGGTATGGCATTGTGGATTGGAAACCAAATTCATAGCGGAGACGGTCTTTTCTATTCAAATAAAGAAAAACTTGAAGCAGCAGGTGCAAAAGTAAATATGGAGTCGGAAATAAAATCAATTGACTTTGAAGACAAAAAAGTAAACGCAGTCTTAAAAGACGGAACAACAGTTTCAGAAAGCTATGATAAATTGGTATTAGCTACAGGTTCAATACCTATCGTGCCAAATATTCCGGGAAAAGATTTAGAAAATGTACAACTTGTAAAACTATATCAAAATGCACAAGAAGTAATTGAAAAATTAAAAAATCCTGAAATAAAAAACATTACAGTTGTAGGAGCGGGATATATCGGCGTTGAACTTGCAGAGGCATTTGAAAGACACGGAAAGAATGTTACTTTAATTGATGTTTGTGATACTGTACTTGCATCATACTATGACAAAGAATTTAGCCAAAAGATGCAAGATGTTCTTGTAAATCATGGAATTAAAACTGTTTTTGAAGAAACGGTAATAGAAATAAAAGGTGATGGGAAAGTAGAATCGGTTGTTACAGATAAAGGTGAATATAAATCTGATATGGTAATTCTTTCAATAGGATTTAAACCGAACAACGAACTTGGAAAAGAAAAACTTGAATTATTTAAAAATGGTGCATACCTTGTCAACAAGAAACAAGAGACAAGCATTAAAGATGTTTATGCTATCGGGGATTGTGCAACAGTATATGACAATACCATCGGAGATAGAAACTACATTGCACTTGCAACAAATGCGGTACGTTCCGGAATAGTTGCCGCAAGCAATATCGTAGGAACTGAACTTGAAACAATAGGAGTACAAGGTTCAAACGGAATCTCAATCTACGACTATAAAATGGTATCAACAGGGCTTAGTGTTAAAAAAGCAAATTCTCTCGGAATTGAAGTTGAATATGTCGACTTTAACGACCTGCAAAAACCGGAATTTATTGAAACAGAAAATCCTGAAGTAAAAATCAGAATAGTATATGATAAAAAAACAAGAGTAATACTTGGAGCACAAATTGCATCATACTATGATATGTCCATGGGAATTCATATGTTTTCACTTGCAATACAAGAAAAAACTACAGTAGATAAATTAAAATTACTTGATATTTTCTTTTTACCACACTTCAACAAACCGTACAATTATATAACAATGGCAGCATTAAACGCAAAATAATAAACGACCTATCATCAGGATAAGTCGATACAAACCAACATGCTACCATAATCATAAAAAAAATAAGGTGAATTAATTCACCTTATTTTTTTAATCTTCTTTTTTCTTTTTAAATACATAAACGCCACATATTCCCGCAATAACTGTCGCTATTCCCAAGTATGCCGTTTGATCCATAAATCCTGTCTTAGGAATTTTTTTCTCTTGCGGTACTTCAGGTGGTGTACTTGGTACTTCCGGAGGTGTCTGTGGTATTTCCGGTGGTGTCGGCGGTGTAGGTGGTACTTCAGGTGGTGTGTGCGGTGGTGTATATGGTGGCACTTCAGGTGGTGTCGGCGGTGTCGGCGGTTCATAAGGCGGTCTCCAAGGCTTTCTGGTATTAATTACTACATAACCCTCTTCTGCCGTTCCCGTAATTACACTTACATAACCGTTTCCGATTGCAACTTCCCTAATAGTATACTTTATTTTCTTTCCATCCTTGTATTCATCAAGGTTTGTGAAACTTCCTGTCCAATTGTTGGCTTTGGTTAGAGTTAAAGTTTTTCCGGGTACTTCTACTCCGTCTGCCAATAACTGAATGATTACACTGTCAGGTCTTACTCCGTCCTGGTCATTATTATCTCTCCATACCTTTGTAACTTGTATACTTGTTTTGCCCGGTGTATATGAATTCTTGACATTGTAACCTTTTACTGTTGTGGAGTAGCCTTCTACTTTTTCTTCCGTTATTGTGTAAGTGATTTCTTGTCCGTTTTCATACTTGTCAAGATTTTCAAATTTCCATTTCCAACCGTCTGCTTTTGTTACTTTTTTGGAATCTATTTTTGTTCCGTTCTTTAACAGATTTATGATGATTTCTGTAGGTCTCTTGCCATCTTGATTGTTCGCATCATCCCAAGTCTTTGCACCTTCAATATTTATTTTTTCAGGAGTATGGCTATTTGTAACGTCATAATTGTTAATTTCGGTTTCATAGCCATCTACTTTTTCTTCTTCTATGGAGTACGTTATTAACTTTCCGTTTTCGTACTTGTCAAGGTTCTCAAACTTCCACTTCCACTTATGGTCTGCACCTTCTGTAACCTCTTTCGTTTCCTTAATTACAGCAGCTTCATTACCTACTTTTTTTAACAGCTTAATAATAATTTTGGTTGGACGCTTTCCATCTTGGTTGTTATTATCATTCCAAGTCTTTTCTCCTTCAACCTCTACTTTTTCAGGTTTATGCTTATTTGTTATGTTATAGCCGTTAATCTCGGTTTCATAACCGTCTACAGGCTCTTCTTTTATGGAATATATGATTTCTTTACCATTTTCATATTTTGGTAAATCATTGAATTCATATTTCCACTTACCGTCATCACCCTTTGAAACTTGTTTTGTTTGTACAACTACAGGAGCTCCACCACCAACTTTTTTAAGCAATTTAACTGTAATTGTAGTTGGACGCTTTCCGTCTTGGTCGTTATTATCATCCCAAGTCTTTTCTCCTTCAACCTTTACTTTTTCAGGAGTATGTTTATTTGTGATAATTATATTGCCATGATTTGCATCATCATATGATGTGATATAACCATTTATTTCTCCAACTTCTTTTACAGTGTACTTTATGGTTTTTCCTGCTTTTTTCTCAGGAAGGTCATTCCATGTGTAAGTCCAACCGGTTTCCTTCTTAAGTTCTACTTCATCTCCTACCTTTTTATCATCTCCATACAGCTGCACCTTGATGCTTTCAGGGCGCTTTCCATCCTGGTTATTAGCGTCATCCCAGTTCTTAGTTACTGTTACACTTGTTTTTCCAGGCGTGTAGCTATTCTTGATGTTGTAGCCGGTAATTTCAGTTTTGTATTCAGATACGACATTTTCTGTTACGGTGTACTTTATCTCCTGTCCATTCTCATACTTTGGAAGGTCGGTAAAACTGTACTTCCAGTTATCATCTTTCGTAACCTTAACTTCTTTTATCTTATTTCCGTTTGCAAGAAGATTTACTATGATTTCCTTTGGACGCTTTCCGTCTTGGTCTTCTGCATCATCCCAAGTCTTTTCTCCTTCAACCTTTACTTTTTCAGGAGTATGTTTATTTGTGATAATCACATTTCCCTGACTATCATTACCATATGATGTAGTGTAACCGTCTACTGTTCCGACTTCTTTTACAGTGTAAGCTATAGGTTTTCCTGCAGCATTCTTAGGAAGCTTTTCCCATGTGTAAGTCCAGCTATTTCCGTCGTTAAGTTCTACTGCATCTCCTACCTTTTTATCATCTGCATACAACTGCACCTTGATACTATTCGGACGCTTTCCGTCTTGGTTGTTCGCATCATCCCACTTCTTGGTTACCTTTACACTTGTCTCTTCAGGTGTGTGGTTGTTTGTTACGTTATAGCCGTTTATTTGTGTTGTATAGTCAG
>NZ_AUQY01000005.1 GCF_000468535.1 Peptoniphilus mikwangii
TTGTTATCGTTCCAGGTCTTTTCGCCTTCGACATCAATTGTTTTCTTTTCGTTTTTAACCACATAGAATATGGCCTCGCCTCCAACTATAGTTAACTCATGTTCCGTTCCGTCAAGTATATAACCCAAAGGAGCCTCTATTTCTTTAATCTTATACTTTCCGGGATCAAGTTTTGGAGAAACAGCTTCACCGTTAGCATCTGTAGTCAATTCAAAACTTGAACCGTCAGCAACTTTTGTAATTTTAAATTTCGCATTAGCTAATTTGGTTTGATTATCATCTGCATCAATTTTAATTATTTTGATTTTTTGATTTAAGTCACCCTGGCCGCCACCGCCGGCTTGTGCACTTAAAAAGTAGCCGCTAGATGAACCATTCTCTTCATTACTTGTAAAACTTCCTTTATTTTTCAATTTAAGCTGAGGAATATATGTGGATTTATATACCATCATAAATTGCTTACCACTGGTATTTCCAAGCATTTGGCTAAATTTAAACTCAAACTTAGTGTTGTTGTTTGAAAATGTTATATGATTTTTCAGTTGATTATAATTATAGGTCTTTATAATCTTTGTTGCGGCACCAAATTCATCCATTTCCACCTCTTTCAACTCAAAGGTGTCAGGTAGGTAATGAATTCCCGGAGGAAGACTTCCCGAATCCACAAAAAGCTCATCCTTTATTACCACATTGTTGAAATTTCCTTTTTTGTGGTTGATACGGAGAACCCATTGTGCCTGATTTTCATTTCCGTTTACCTTCTCGCCCCATTTGTTGAACACTTCATTATTGAGAGTGGGCTTTGGCCCTATGGGAACATCTATGCTGATGGAATTTCCCCCGATTGATACAGTAATAGTATTCGTCTGCCCCGCATTAATATTATGGTGCGCAAAGGTTGCTCCTAAATACATGTCTCCATGTATGTTTTCTCTATTCACTACATAATCTGTAAAAGTAACCTTTACTGTTCCTCCGCCTGCTTCACCATTAGAGTCAACATGTGCATTAGCAATTACAGTAGTACCATCCGGTGCATAAAGTGGAAAATCTACTACCGCTGCCGGTTGTGTCGGAAATTTAAACTGATTGGGCAGGGTGACAATAAAATAATCTCCCTCTTTTAATGTTTTTCCATAAGAACTTGCATCCCAATCCATTTCCAAACGGAACGTACTCCAATAGCCAAGCTGTGTTCCCGGAGGGATAGTATTGCCATCTTTATCCTTAATTTCAAACTTGGTAATTTTTACGTCTACACAGTTTAATGGTCCGGTATCTTTCGCTTCTCCAAGGAGATTTTGAAGTGCAACAGTCGCTTCTAAAACGAATTCTCCTTTTACATCTTCTTTCCCCTCTACAGCCTTCGTAAAAGTTACTTTTATGTTACCGCCTCCGGTTGATTCCGGTGTAACGACAGCCTTTGCAATAACATCTGTTCCGTCAGGAGTTGGTATATCAAATTCCCTGTCAGTGAAAATATATGTTTTCGGCAAAGTTACATTAAAGAAGTCTCCTTCTTTTAAGCCGGCACCATACATACTTGCATCCCATTCAATTGTCAACTGCACAGGTTTATTGATGTCAGGTATGTTCTCAAATATATTATGCTCCTCAGGTCCTATGATTTTCGTCGTTATATCTTTCAATGCTTCTTTTGTATCTTCAGGTACTTCAGGAATATTTTGAGGTGTAACAGTCGCTTCTAAAAATACTTCTCCTTTTACATCCTCTTTCCCCTCTACAGTATTAGTAAAAGTTACTTTTATGTTACCGCCTCCGGTCGGTTCAGGTGTAATTACAGCCTTTGCAATAACATCTGCATAGTCGGGAGTTGGTATATCAAATTCACCATAAGCGAAAACATATTCTTTCGGTAAAAGTACATTAAAGAAGTCTCCTTCTTTTAAGCCGGCATACATGCTTGCATCCCACTTCATTTTCAACTTCACTTGTTGATTGATATTGGATTCATCCTCCGGTGTATTTTCTTTCGGTGCAACTATTTCAGACACTGTAATTTCTGTCTTTACATCTTTCAATTCCTCTCTTATATCTTCAGATACTTCAGGAATATTTTGAGGTGCAACAGTCGCTTCTAAAAATACTTCTCCTTTTATATTATCTTTTTCCTCTACATACTTCGTAAAGGTTACTTTTATGTTACCGCCTCCAGTTGGTTCAGGTGTAATTACAGCCTTTGCAATAACATCTGCATAGTCGGGAGTTGGTATATCAAATTCCCCATAAGTAAAAATATATTCTTTCGGTAAAAGTACATTAAAGAAATCCCCTTCTTTTAAGTCGGCACCATACATACTTGCATCCCATTTAATTGTCAATTGCACTTGTTGATTGATGTCAGGTTCACCCACTGTAATTTCAGTTTTTACTTCAAGTCCAAGTTCGTTCTTTAAAATATTTCCCTCTTCCATACTTTTAATATTTTTTAAAAATTGTGGAATTGCATCTTCAGGCGACACTCTTACGTCAATATTTACATTATTTGAATTTGGCTGCACTTCACTCTTATTTTCAGATTCTGTTATTTCGTCATTCATATCAGCTTTTCCTATTTCCGGTAAGGCTTCTTTATCAGAATCTTCATTTTTTAATTCCGGTATTGCAGCTTCCAATTCGTTATTTTGAACTTCATTCTCATCCGGATATATGAAGTCCGGCTCCTCCATAGGTATCGGCTCTCCGTTTGGAGGTATAAAATTTGGAATCTGCTCTATAGGCATCATTTCGCCATGTGGCTGCATACCCCATCCCGGTGGATTTTGCATCATTTCGCCATGTGGCGGAAAATCAGGTGGTATTTCTCCCGGAAATACCTCTCCATGCATCGGCGGCATGAATCTTTGCATCTCATTAGCTTCCATTCCATTTAAATTGAAATTATCCATATTTGCATATGCAGATCCTGCCTGGAACAACACACTGCACATCATAATGAATGAAAGCATAAAAGATAGTATTTTCTTACTATTCATATAAAATCCTCCTACATATTTAATATTAATTATTAGTTAACTTTTATAATATCATCAAATAAGTATATTTTCAATCTAATTATCATACACTTATAAAAAACCGTTTAGTTTAACTGTAGAGATATATCAAACTTAAAAAATACTTTGACAACCAATTAAAAATTTTAAAATCAAGAATTGTTTTAATTTTCTTAATGTTTAATTTCTCATTTAATATTCAATTTATTAGTTTAATATTTCGTTCTTATAATCCCACTTTTTTGCTTTTTAATTAGATCTATTTTTGCTCTTTCCAACTCTTTATTTTTCTTTTATTTCACACTTATTCATCAATCTACATCTTTTCTTTAATTTCAATTTAATCATTATTTTATAATCTGATTTAAATTATTTTTCTTAAATTACGACCATATATTTAACAACTTTTTTCAATTTACCTCTTTACAAACTAATTTATTTATATTATACTAAGTACAGTTAGTGATATTAACTATCAATTAACTATATTACACCCATTTATGGCTAATGTTGCATAACATAGCTATACTAATTAATCTAAAGGATACCCCCCTTAAGATTAAAAATAAAATTTTATACCAGTCTTATTTTCCATCCTCTCCTTTCATATTCGTATGGACGGAAAATAAAAAAATTAAGGTTGAGTCCTCCCAAACTCAACCTTTTTTATTTTAATTTTATTTTATGATAACATTTGATGTTGCAATAATATTCACATTTGTATTACATACATTTTTTAAAACTATATAGCCTATTTCAACGGGCGCTTTTATTTGTACTCTATTTATTTCTTCCATTATATTAAATATTTTATCTTTGGGTATCGGCATTTCAGTTTTAACACTGACTATCGGCATTATTCCACCAATTACTCTTACGGTTGAACATACCATTCTCTTTGGATTCTTAACTTCATCTTTTGCATACAATTCTCCTCTTTTACAATTGTTTCCTTCAATTGATAAAAGATTTTTTTCATTATCCACTTTAAGCTTCATCATACAACCCATCGGACAGCTTATACAAGTCATATTTAATTCTTTCATTCCGCATCCTCCACAGATATTCTTATTTCTTTAAGTTCTCCATATTTTTTGAGTTCATCTCTCTTTATAATTATCTGTTCCATTTCTGCAGGAGCAAGTATTTTTTTCTTTTTTGTCATTATTTTTTCATCATTAAAATATACACAGATATTTTTATTTTTATATACGTTCAAAACTCTAAATCTCAATGTAATTTTTTCATTTTCATTTTGCTTATCTATATATTTCGGAACTATATATCTAACTCCATCTCTCGGAATTGTCACGATTTTTTCTCTTCCTTGTTTCATTCCGGATTTTACATATTTTGCTGCAAAAAATCCAGCCATGGCAGCTTCCTCTGAAACATAATCTACAAGATCATGAACATGCAATACGTTCCCGCATGCAAATACCCCGTCTATGTTTGTCATAAGATTATCCGATACTACAGGCCCTCTTGTCACAGGATCTATTTCTACTCCCATCATATTTGAAAGTTCATTTTCGGGTATTAATCCGCATGACAATAAAATTGTATCACAGCTGTAGTATTCTTCTGTTCCCTCAATTGTCCTTAATTTTTCGTCAACCTCCGCTATTACTACTCCTTCTACTCTATTTTTTCCCTTTATTTCAACTATTGTATAGCTAAGTTTTAAAGGAATATCATAATCATCTAAACACTGAACTATATTTCTCTTAAGTCCGCTTGAATAGGGCATAAGTTCCGCTACAACTTTTACTTTTGCCCCTTCAAGAGACATCCTTCTTGCCATTATAAGTCCTATATCACCTGAACCGAGTATTACCACTTCTTTTCCGGGCATTATGCCTTCCATATTTATAAGCCTTTGTGCCGTACCTGCCGTATAAATTCCTGCCGGTCTATATCCCGGTATATTAAGCGAACCTCGTGGCCTTTCTCTACACCCCATTGCAAGTATTACAGCTTTTGCTTTTATGTTTTCAATAGAGTTTTCATTCATTATTGTAAGTATTTTATCATTTGTTATATTTAAAACTATTGTACTCGGTAAATATTCTATATTTTTTTCTACAAGCTGTTTTACAAATCTATCTGCATATTCAGGTCCTGTTAATTCTTCCTTAAATGTGTGAAGTCCAAAACCGTTGTGTATACATTGATTTAAAATTCCTCCAAGCACTCTGTCTCTTTCTAAAAGCAATATACTTTCTATTCCGTCTTCTCTTGCTTTAATTGCAGCACTTAATCCGGCAGGGCCTCCTCCTACTATTACTATATCATATTCTCTCATGGCTATCCCTCACTTAGTATGACCGATTGCTACTTTTGATAAAGGTGAATTTTTCACAACTTCAGCTTCATCAATTCCCAATTCTCTTGCAAGTATTTGTATTATTTTCGGTGTACAAAATCCCGCCTGGCATCTTCCCGCCATTGCTCTTGTTCTTCTCTTAACTCCATCTAATGTTTTTGCACCGAGCGGTCTTCTTATTGCATCTATAATTTCAGCTTCCGTTACCTTTTCACATCTGCAAACTATTGAGCCATATTTAGGATTTTCAATTATTTTTTCAGAATGCTGTTTCATTGTCATATTTCTTGTAAATTCAATTCCCTTTCTTTTGGCGATAAAATTATCATTTATCTCAAACTTATATTTTTCTGAAAGTATTTTTGCCATCATTTTCCCGATTGCAGGAGATGCTGTGAGTCCCGGTGATTCAATTCCCGCAATGTCAAAAAAGTTTTCTGCATCTTTTACTTCGCCTATTATAAAATCATGTTTGTCTTCATGAGCTCTAAGTCCGCAAAATGATGTTATGACTAAATTAAACGGTATATTCTTTACAGATTTTTGTACTTCTTTAATTAAAGTGTCAAAATCTTCCTTGATTGTCGATGTATTTTCTTTATCTTCAATATCTACCGCTGTAGGACCTATCAATAAATTACCATCTACTGTAGGACTGGCAAGTATTCCCTTTCCTTTTGATGTGGGTAGTGGAAATACGGTGTGATTAATGTGTCCTTTTGCTTCCTTATCAAGCAGCAAATAATTACCCCTTCTTGCTGTTATATGGATTTTTTCATCTGAAACCATGTTGTGAAACACATCTGCATATACTCCGGCAGCATTTACTACTGCACGAGTCTGAAATATTTCATCTTTTGTGATTACATCCCAACCGTAGTTTCTCTTTTTTAGTTCTACTACCTCTTTATTAAATTTAAATTTCACTCCGTTTGTATGTGCGTTTTCCGCAAGTGCTATGTTTAAACTGAATGGACAAACTATTCCGGCAACTTTACAATGAAGCGCTGCTATTGCTTCATTTCCTATATTCGGCTCAAGTTCAAGGAGTCTTTTTCTGTCTATAACCTCAAGTCCATCAACTCCATTCATTTCCCCGCGTTTTTTAAGCTCGTGAAGTTTGGCTATTCCATCTTCCTCAAAACAAACTACAAGAGAACCTATTCTTTCAAACGGAAAATCAAGCTCTTCCGATAAATCTCCCATAATTTTATTTCCCTCTACATTCAGTTTAGCCATTAGCGAGCCTTCTTTTGCATCATATCCCCCATGCACAATTCCTGAATTTGCCTTTGATGTTCCGCTACAGACATCTTCTTCTTTTTCAAGTACCAAAAATTTTCCCTTATATCTTGAAAGCTCTCTTGCAGTTGCACTTCCGCTTACCCCTGCACCTATTATGATTACATCTATCATAGTTCTCTCCTTCCATAAAAAACGGCAAGACAAAACTACCTAAAGTTCTATCTTGCCAATCTCGTAATCTCACGGCTTACGCCCAATTCTTCGCACATTCTACCGCCTTATGCCAACGATTGAGCTTATCTATTCTATTTTTATCAGTCATATCAGGTTTAAAAACCTTATCTATTTTACAATTTTCTTTTAAATCTGTCAAATTTTTCCAAAATCCTGTTGCAAGCCCTGACAAATATGCAGCTCCAAGCGCCGTTGTTTCTACACATGACGGTCTTATTACATCACAATCTATTATATCTGATTGAAATTGCATTAAAAAATTATTTTTACTTGCTCCGCCATCCACTTTCAAGCTTTTTAAATTAAAACCGCAATCTTGTTCCATAGCGTTTAAGACATCATAAGATAAATACGCAAGTGACTCAAGAGTTGCTCTTATTATATGATATTTATTTACTCCTCTTGTCAGTCCAACTATTGCACCTCTTGCATATTGATCCCAATATGGAGCACCCAATCCCGTAAAAGCGGGAACTACATAGCAATCATTTGTATCTTTAACTTTTCTTGCCATATATTCGGAATCATCTGACGAATCTATCACTCTCAATTCATCTCTCAGCCATTGTATTGCGGAACCTGCAACAAATATGGAACCTTCAAGCGCATAATTTATTTTTCCGTCTAAACCCCACGCAATTGTAGTTACTAATCCGTTCTTACTAAAAATAGGCTTATTTCCTGTATTCATCAGCAAAAATGCACCCGTACCGTAAGTATTTTTTGCCTCTGCACTTTCAAAACATCCCTGACCGAATAGAGCTGATTGTTGATCTCCTATTGCAGATGCTATTGCAATTTCATCCCCTAAAAATTTCGATTCACTATATCCGTAAATTTCACTTGACGCTTTAACTTCAGGCAGCATTGTTTTTGGAATATCAAGCAGATTTAAAATTTCATCATCCCAGGTTAATGTATTTATATTGAATAACAGCGTCCTTGATGCGTTTGAATAATCTGTTACATGAACCTTCTTGCCGCTTAATTTCCATATTAACCATGTATCTACCGTACCAAATAATAATTCGCCGTTCTCAGCCTTTTCTCTTGCCCCTTTTACATTGTCTAAAATCCACTTTATTTTTGTTGCAGAAAAGTATGCATCAATTACAAGACCCGTCTTCTCTCTAAAAAAATTTGTAAGTCCCTTTTCTTTAAGCTCATCACAATATTTTGAAGTCCTTCTACATTGCCAAACTATTGCATTATAAACAGGTTCTCCTGTATTTTTATCCCATACTATTGTAGTTTCTCTTTGATTTGTTATTCCTATTGCAGCAATATCAGATGCATCCGCTCCAACTTTTGACATCGCTTCAACAGCAGTACCTATCTGTGTAGACCAAATTTCATTTGCATCATGTTCTACAAACCCCGGCAACGGAAAATATTGCATAAATTCCTTTTGGGCTGTTGATACAATATTTCCCTCTTTATCAAATAATATAGTCCTGCTGCTTGTAGTTCCGGCATCAAATGCCATGACATATTTTTTCATTATTTATCAAGCTCCCTTGCTATATCATATACAGAATTAAATTCATAGTCTGCTCTTATCTCTGAATTATTATACATTTGTCTTGTAGTTTCTCCCGAATATACTAATGCAGATTTTATATTCGAAGTTTCGGCTGTCTTAATATCAGTATATAATCTATCTCCCACTATAATGAGTTTACTTTTATCATATCCATATTTTTCGCATAAGGCACTTATTATCATTTCATTCGGCTTTCCTATGACAAGCGGCTTTATATTTGTTGACGCTTCTATAAACGCAATCATTGCGCCTGCATCCGGCATAAACTTTCCTTCTTCAAGCGGACAATTAAAATCCGGATGTGTTGCTATATAAAATCCCCTATCTCTAATTAAATCGCATGCCATCCACAGTTTTTCATACGTAAGTGTCGTGTCAAATCCGAGAACTACTAAATCAATATTATCCCTTGAATTATTTATTACATTAAATCCGGCTTCTGAAAAATAATTTTCCAAGCTCTCCGTTCCAAGTAAAAATATATTTTTGGCATCTTTATAATTTTTCTTTATATAAATTATAGTTGCATCTGCTGATGAAAAAATCTGTTCTTTAATGACAGGTATTTTTAACCTTGTAAGTTTTTTTACATAATCATCAGCGTTTTTTGAAGAATTGTTTGTCACAAATATATATTTCTTTTTATTTCTAATTAAGCTTTCAAAAAAATAATCCGCTCCGTCTATAAGCTTATCTCCAAGATACACAGTTCCATCCATATCCAGTAAAAAAACTTCAAAATCCTTAATCATCCGATCAACTCCGGTAAAAATGTAATTAATATCGGACAATATGTCACTATCAATAATACGACTAACAGTGCCAAAATAAACGGCCACACTTCTTTTACAAATCCGCCTATCGTACAGTTGGTTATTCCGCACACTGTAAACATCATTGAACCGAAAGGAGGTGTTATTCCCCCAAGCATTATATTTACTATAATTATCATACCGAAATGTAACGGATCAACTCCAAGTTGTACCATTAACGGTACTAAAAGCGGTGCTGTTATAACCATTGCAGCTCCACCCTCTATAAACATTCCAAGTATCAAAAGTATAACATTGCAGAATGCAAGCATTAAATATTTATTTGTTGTTATTCCGAGCATGGTTTGAGTAAGTTTTTGAGGTATTCCTTCCCAGCTCAAATAGTATCCGAATACATTTGCCGCAACTATTATAAGCACAACAGAACCTGTACCGTATACCGTTTCTTTAAATATTTCAATAAAATCGCTCCACTTAAGCTTTTTATATATAAATTTACCTACAATAACAGTATATAAAATTGCAATTGCTCCGGCTTCAGACGGAGTTATCATTCCTATTCTTATACTCGCTATTATCCCAAACGGAAATAACAATGCCCAGATTGATTTACCCGCCTGGGTAAAAATTTCTCCCGCTGTAGCTTTCTTTTCTCTTGTAGGACTATAATCTCTCTTATGAGCTATTAATGCAACTGTTATCATTAGTGCAACACTCATCAAAACTCCCGGAACATAACCTGCAATAAACATTTTACTTACAGAAACACTGGCTATTATTCCATAAATTATAAGATTTATTCCCGGAGGTATCACAGGTGTAACTGCTGATGATGCGGCAGTGATGGCTGAAGAAAATTCTTTTGAATATCCTTTTCTCTCCATTTCAGGCACAAGCATTTTAGCTTCCATAGCCGCATCCGCATTTGCAGAACCTGAAACCCCGCCCATGAGCAAACTTAAAACTATATTTACATGTCCAAGTCCGCCTTTTAAGTGTCCTGTGAGTACATCTGCAAATTCCATCAACTTTTCACTAATTCCTGAATAATTCATTATTGAACCTGCCATTATAAAAAACGGTATGGCAAGCAGAGAGAAATTTTGAGTACTGCTTACAAATTTTTGAAATACTAATACTGCACTTGTTCCTGAATCTATAAATAAAAAATAAAATAGCGTTGAGCCGAATAAGGCAAATACAATAGGAACGCTTGAAAAGTATAGTATTAATACTATAAGTATCGGAAGTAAAGATATAAAAGTAGTATTCATATAGATCCTCCCTTTAATTTTTTAGTATCTTTAAATAAAATTTGAATTGTCCTAAGTGTCATAAGTACAAATCCTATAACTATTGCAGAAGATATATATGCTGATGATATAGCAAGAACCGGTGTAGGTTTTTTATATGTTGTCTGAACATATTTTATGCTAAGTATTGTCAAAAATATCATTACTACAAGTAATATCAAATCCACAATTATTTGAACTATGTCTCTGTTCTTTCCGTTTAAATATTTTACTATCAGATCTATACCTATGTGCTGTCCTCTTTTATATGCTGCCGCAGCTCCTATATAAACCGTCCACACAAAACAGCCTGTTGCAACTTCCTCAGACCACGGTATCCCTGTTTTTAAAAAATATCTTGTAAAAATATTCAAAAGAACTAATATAAGAGTAACCATCATAAAAATTGATGATGTAATCTCTTCAAGATTTTTAAATAATTTTTTCAAAGTAGTAAGCCCTTTCTTTATAAATAATGGGGGAGAGACTCTCCCCCTATTACATTATTTCATTTTTGCAATTTCATCTAATAATTTTTGATAGATGTCAGGTGAAATTCCTTCCATTTTTTCAAATACTACCTTAGTTGCTTCTTGGAATGCCGGAAGATTTACTTCGTTAAATGCAATTCCCTTTTCTTCAAGATATTTTACTTGTGCATCATAATTTGTCTTAACATTTGATGTCATTTCTTGAGCGTTCTTTGTAAATTCTTCTTGAATTATTTCTTGATACTCTTTAGGAATTTTGTTAAATACATCTTTATTAATATAAATTCCGCAAGTTCCCAAGAAGTGCTTTGTAAGTCCTACATTTTTAACTACTTCAGCACTGCCGTTTGCAGTCATGGCATCTACTGTTCCTTCAAGTCCGTCTACAACGCCTTGTTGCACAGCACTTATAGTTTCTGAGAATGCCATTGGTGTAGCTGTTGCTCCCATTGCATTAATAGTATCAATAAAAATTTGACTTCCCGGAACTCTGATTTTCATTCCCTTTAAATCTGCAGGTTCTTTAATTTCCTTATTTGTCATCATATTTCTGAATCCAAATACATAGTCAAGTGCAAGAACTTTGATTCCATGTTCATCTTCAGCTTTCTTGATCATATCTTGAACAAGATCTGTCTTAATCATATTTGTATATTGATCAATATCAGAATAAATGAATGGTCCTACTAATGCTTTAAAGTCCGGTACATAGTCTCCTAAATAAGAAGGGTCTTCAACAGATATAAAATCCGCTCCGTTGTAAACTTGTTCCAAACCATCTTTATATGTCGGAAGTTGTCCTTGAGGATAAGTCTGAATTTCTACTGCCCCGTTAGTTCTCTCATAAATTGCCTTTGCTGCTGCATCTGTTGACTTTGTAAGTTGTTCTTCAGGAGCAAATACATGGCTTAGTTTAAGAACTATTTTAAAGTCCTTAATTTCTGCTGACTGTTCTTCTTTTGCAGGCTCATTTGCAGATGCCTGTTCTGCTGTGTTGTTCTTTTTACCGCATCCTACTGCAAGCAGCATAAGTGCAAGTAAAAGTCCTAATACTTTTGCTTTCTTCATTGATTTTTCCCCTTTCTAATTTTAATTTTATTATAAATAATAAAATCCTACTTAAAAGTTTTAATTACATCAGGATAATCTGTAATTAAAGCATCCACCCCCAAATCAAAGGTAGTTTTAAAATCATAAGGCTCCATTCCATACCAAACATTAATGCCTATTCCGTTGTCATGAAGTCCCTTAACCATTTCCTTATCTACTGCATAAGCTGCCGGATGATAGTATTCAACTCCAAGTTTTTTTACATATTCCCACGGCTTATTTAACCAACATGCTACTAAAAGTCCGCACTTTATATTTTTATCAATCTCTTTCATTTTCAATACACTGTTATGATTAAAAGACGAAATTATTATTTTATCTTGTATATCAAATTCTTTTATCATTCTGTAAACTTTTTCTTCTATTCCATCATACCAATATATTCCTGTTTTTAATTCTATGTTTGTAATTAATTTTTTATCCGAAATATATTCAAAGTACTCTCTTAATGTCGGAATTGCTTCAAATTCAATATCTTTATATAGGTTTGCAGCATTTGCACTTTTCAGCTCATCTAACGAAAAATCCATAATTCTTCCGCTCTTATCGGTTGTCCTGTCAAGCCTTTCATCATGAATTATGACTATTTCTCCATCTTTTGATAAATGTACATCAAATTCTATTCCGTCTGCTCCCGTTTCAACCGCTTTTTTAAATGCAAGCATTGTGTTTTCAGGGTATCTTGATTTAAAACCTCTGTGTGCTATATTTAACATAATACCTCCTATAAAAATTTAAATTTTACAATTTCGGATTCAGAACCTAAAAATTTCATAAATTCATCAGATTCATTTTCATTTCTCGAAAGATATTTAAGTGTTATCTTGAAAAAATCATCTGCATATCCAATATTCAGCGCTTTATAATCTATTGAATTAACGCTTAAATACATTCTCAAATTTTTTATAACTTCTGCACTGTTACAATCCACAACAACAGTGTATATTTTTCTTTTAAACTTAAAATATTCATTTCTGTATAAAAGAAATTGAATTATTACTATTAAAAATGTCCCCAAGAGTCCCATTATGTACAATCCGCTGCCAAAAGTCATTCCTATAATTGATGTCGTCCAAATCCCGGCAGCAGTTGTAAGACCGCTTATGGAATTATTCTTCACAAAAATTACTCCGGCTCCTAAAAATCCTATCCCGGATACAACTTGTGATGCAATTCTTGACGGATCAAAACCTGATACATCCGAAAATCCATATTTAGAAATTATCATTCCCAAACAGGAACCGAGCGCAACTATAATATGAGTTCTAACTCCTGCAAATTTATTTCTATTTTCTCTCTCATATCCTATTACTAATCCGCATAGGCATGAAACTATCACTCTTAAAAATAAATCTATATTAAAATAAAGTTCAAAAGTCATACTATCACCTACATATAAAAAAATAGCAAAAGTCCCTGATCAATAAAATTAATCAAAAACCTCCGCTCACTCTCTCATGGTTTTTTGAATGTTATCTACAATGAAAATTATATATTAAAAGTTTTTAAGTGTCAATTAAAGTCTCCATACTTTAGGGTTACTCGACGAGATTGCAACCGCACCTGATTTTAGTGCATTCATAGCATCTTCCTTATCGGAAATAAGTCCTCCCGCAATTACAGGAGTATCATTTTCGGATGTTACCTTCTTAATAATTTTAGGTATTACTCCGGGAAGTATTTCTACCATATCGGGCTTTGAAGTTTCTATATTTTTTTCCAAATTTTGAAGTGCTATCGAATCAAGAATAAACAATCTAAGCACAGTAAAAAGTGAAAGTTCTTTTGCTCTTTTTATATTTTTAGGTCTTGTAGAAATTATCCCGTCGGCTTTTGTATATTTCTTTATAAAATCAACAGCTACTTCTTTTGATGAAAGACCATCTATTAAATCAATATGTACTATTGCATACTTCCCGCACTCTTTGACCTTGCAAACCTCATCTGCTATATTCAATAAATCTCCGAAAAGTAAAAAAACTATCTTTGCATCTTCTTTAAGTGCAAGTCTCAGTTCATCTTCATTTTTTACAGCAAGTATTATTGGATTTTCCTCAATACATTGAATTATCTTTTTCCCTGACATAATATACCCCTACAAAATTATAACATTAAAGCTGTCACTTTTTATATATTTTTTCATAAAATCAAAATCAAGCAACAGCTTTAAAAATATCAGTTCATAAATGCTTTATATATGCTTTCTATTGCAGCTTCATAATCTTTAACATCAATTCCGACTATGATATTTAGCTCACTTGAGCCTTGAATAATCATTTGTACATTTATATTTCCATCTGCTAAAGATTTAAACAGCTTTGCAGAAACTCCTATACTATTTTTCATTCCTCTGCCCACAACCGTAACCAACGCTATACCGGATTTGATGCTTATTTTATCAGGATTACAAAATGTTTTAATTTCACTAAGCAATGTATCTTGTTTCCCGATTAAAAATTTATCAGCCACTATCAGCGAAATTGAATCTATTGATGTCGGCATATGCTCTAATACAATTCCATTTACCTCAAGCACACTCATAAGATTTCTATGAAAACTCTTATCGGAATTAAGTTTTATCTTTTCTATATTTATAACAGAAAAGTGTTTTCTGCCTGTAACTCCTGTAATTTCACCAAATGTATTTTCGGAAACATCGCCATCAGGTAATATTAATGTCCCTTTTGCATCAGGATTGAAAGTATTTTTTATCTCTATCGGAATTCCGGCAGCAGTTACAGGAAGTATCGCCTCCTCATGAAGCACCGATGCTCCGGCATAAGATAACTCTCGCAGCTCTTTATATGTTATAACTTTTATCTCCTTCGGATCTTTAACTATTCTTGGATCCGCACTTAAAAATCCGGTTACATCTGTCCAGTTCTCATATAAATTTGTCTTAACTCCCCTGGATATAATAGAACCGGTCAAGTCTCCGCCGCCACGTGAAAAAGTTCTTATATCTCCATTAGGCATCTTACCATAAAATCCCGGAATTACCGCACATTTATGACTGTCTCTCATTTTGTAAATTGCATCGTATGATTTTTGCTCGTCAAAATTTCCATTTTCATCAAAAAAAATCAGTTCTTTAGCATCTACAAAATCATAGCCTATAAGTTTCGATAAAATAAGTGCGTTTAAAAACTCTCCCCTGCTCGCAATATAATCCTTGCCATTTAAATTTATAAGATTATTATTTATCTCTTCAAAATATTCACTTAAATCAAGTTCTATTCCACATCCGTCAATAATTTCTCTATATTTATTAAATACTCTTTCAAGTATATCATTGAAATTTATCTTATGTTTTGCAAGATCGTAACATAAATACAAAAGATCTGTAACTTTCGTATCCTCGCTATTTGATTTACCGGGTGCGGAAGCAACTATATATTTTCTATCACTATCCGCATTGATGATTTCCTTTACTCTTAAAAATTGTTCACTATTGGCAAGTGATGTACCTCCAAATTTTGATACTATAATTTTCATAACACACCTCCATAAAAAAATTGTATATGCATTTAATACTTTAGTCAATAAAATAAATTTTAGTTTTTTTAAGAAAATAATACAATTTCACTTCAATATATTATATAATGTTGTTAATTTAAAAACTAAATTTATGAATGGAGAAATTATGGCAACACAAAAAGAAAAAAAATCACTATCAAACGGTGTATATGATTATTTAAAAACAAAAATACTTAATAATGAACTGTTACCTGGAGATAAATTAATTGAAATGGAAATTGCAAAAGAACTTGAAGTTTCGAGAACTCCTGTAAGAGAAGCTCTTGCAAAACTGTCAAAAGATGGACTTGCTGAAAACTTTCCGCGAAAGTCATACATAGTTTCAAAAATTTCTATGAAAGATGCAAGAGATCTGTACTCGGTAAGGACTGCCCTTGAACCTATGGCAGTTAGGGAAATTGCAGAAGAAGGTATCACAAACAGAACCGTCATACTTGAAAACATAATTTCAAAAATGACAAGAGCTTATGAAAACGGAGATCTTGAAACTGTAAAAGAACAAATTATTGAATGGAATATCTCTCTTATAAACTTAACTCAAAATCCTATTCTTAAAGACACACTTAATATCGTGAATGAAAAACTGTATAGATTTGCCAATTTTATCTTTAGAGATGAAAAAAATGTTAAAGATGTCTACACAGAAATTAATGCAATTTTTTCAGCAATCAAAAATCTTGACGGCGAAGGTGCATACAATATAAGTTATAAATATGTTTCAGGAATTTATCCTATGCTTGAAACTCAAAGTGACTATAAAATGTTTAGATTTTAGTAACTTTTTTTCGCAAAAAGTATTGACGAAATATACAATTGATAGTAAAATATATTTCGTTGTTACTCCTGCACCTTTAGCTCAGTTGGTAGAGCAACTGACTCTTAATCAGTGGGCCCACGGTTCGAGTCCGTGAAGGTGCACCATATAAAACCTTGAAATTTAATAGTTTCAAGGTTTTTTATTTTATAGCATATTAACATAAATATTAAATAGCTACAAACTCGGAAAGCTGTTCCGCTTTCGTTAAAAAATTAAATAAGATACCAAAATCAAAGTATTCGGAAAAATGAAAGATACGAAAATTATGATATAAGAAACAAAGAATATGTAATTCATTATATTTAACAAAGTATTGATTTCAGAAGTTTTGACTACTTTGAAAAATTAACAGTACACCTGAACAAATATTTATTTTCAACTAACAACATAAAAAAGACTTAGATTTCATTCCAAGTCTTAATCTAACTGTTCAGTTTTTTATGGATTTCATCATAATCCGGCATATATTTTTTTATTTCCGTATAGAATTTTTTTGAATGATTTGCTATCTTGAGATGTACCAGTTCATGTAATACAACTGATTCAATTTCATCTATAGGTCTTTTTGCAAGATACAAGTTTAAATTTATAAGCTTTCTATCTGGATAACAAGTCCCCCAACGTGCATTCATTTTTCTTATTTTAAATTCTCTCTGCATTAACCCTGTAAGCTTATTATACTTTTCAAAAATCATCGGTAAAATTTTCAAAAGCTCCTTCTTGTATAATAACTCCAACTTTTCTTCGGTATCTATATTTTCAACAAGCATCTCATCTAATCTTTTCCCGAATAAATAGATAATCTTATTTCCAATATCATTTTGATATTTCATATTTCTCTTCAAACTTATCATTTCTTCAAGCTGTATCTTATTTTTTTCGATAAAATTCATTATAATTTCTCTATTCATATTCTCAGGTGCAGATACCAAAAGAGCCTCAGCAGTTGCTGAAACCCTCAATGTCTTTATGTTTTTTTTATTTATTATAATTTCATATTCCATATTAAAGCACCGGAGAGAGAAGTCTGCTTATTCCCTCTTTTACCTTTATGATTATATTTCTATTTTCATAATCTGAAAGAGTTAATTCAGTTGATTTTTTTACATCTCTATTAAAATCTTCTACAAGCTGTCTATTTAATTCCGCATCAAAGACAAATGCATTAACTTCAAAATTCAACTCAAATGAACGAATATCAAAGTTCGCAGTTCCCACACTCGATATATAATCATCACAGCATATTACTTTTGTGTGTAAAAAACCTTCTTCATAAAAATACGCCTTTGCTCCCCATTGCAACAACTCTCCTATAAATGAAAGTGATGCCCAATGTACAAAAAAATGGTCTCTTTTTCTCGGTATCATTATATTTACCTGACATCCGGATAATGATGCAACTTTCAGTGCATTTAAAAGTCCTTCGTCCGGAACAAAATAAGGAGTCTGAATGTATATGTTCTTTTTAGCTCTTGTTATAATTTTCTCGTATCCATTTCTAATTGAATTTACTTTTGTATCGGGACCGCTTGTAACAATACATATCTCTTTATCAGCACCTTCCCTGTATAAATACTCGGGAAGTAATGAAATAAATCCGCCGTCATATCTGTCGGATGCATATCTATAATCAAGGAAAAATCTGAATTGGAGTCCTCTTACCGCATCTCCTGCAATTCTGAGGTGTGTATCTCTCCAAAAACCGAACTTTTTATTTTCGGATACATATTCATCTCCTATATTAAGTCCTCCAACATATCCTATCTTATGATCTATGACGACAATTTTTCTGTGATTTCTAAAATTTATTCTTGTGTTTATTGTTTTAAAAATCCCCGGGAAAAATATTTCAACCTTAACTCCGTTTGCAATTAATTTTTTTCTGTCTCCGGGTTTAAAACCTCTTGCCCCCATTCCATCTACAAGCAAAATTACTTCAAGTCCCTCTTTTGCCTTTTGAACCAACAGATCCATAACTTTTTTGCCCAGATTATCCGACTTGAAAATATATGACTCAAGATATATTGAATTCTTTGCAGCTCTCATATCTTTAAAAAGACTTTCAAACATATCTTTTCCATTGTTAAATTTTACAATCTCATTATTTCTATATAGGATTTCATCCTCTCCGTGATTAAACATCTCAATTATTTCAACATATCTTTTAGTCTTTTCCTTTAGAGATATTTTTCCGGATTTTATCATACTAAGCTGCACTTTTGCTATTTGATTCATTTTTTTAAAGGCTTTTCCCTTTTTATCGAACATTCTTTTCCGAGATAAATCCTGTCCTAAAATCAAATATAAAAGAAATCCCAATATCGGAAGAAAGTTTATAGTCATTACCCACAATAAGGTAGATATAGGTTTACGCTTCTCTATAAAAACAATTACAAGAGAAAACACTATATTTATTATAAAAATAAACCCATATAGCTCCACAAATCTTATTATTGTTTCTATATAATCCTTTAAAAACATAAAATCACCGTTATTTTAAATACTTTTTAGACTTGTACCTTGTCTGTGAATTCAAAATTTGTTTTCTGATTCTGAATGTGGAAGGAGTAACCTCAATAAGTTCATCATCTTCAATAAATTCAAGAGCTTCCTCCAAGCTCATACTCTTTTTAGGTGAAAGCTTTAATGCCTCATCCGAACCGGATGCCCTTACGTTTGACTGTTTCTTTGTCTTGGTTACTGAAACTTCAATTTCAACTCCTTTAGGAGATTGTCCTACAACCTGACCTTCATATACATTTTCACCGGGTTCTACAAATAAAAGACCTCTATCCTGTGCATTGTTAAGTCCGTATGCAGATGCAACGCCTGTATCAAATGAAACTATTGATGCATCAACTCTTCGCGGTATATCTCCTTTATACAATTCATATCCGTCAAAAATAGAATTTAATATGCCGTTTCCTTTAGTATCTGTTAAAAATTCGTTTCTGTATCCTATAAGACCTCTGGCAGGCATTCTAAATTCAAGCCTTGCATATCCGCCGGTAGGTTCTTGCATAGCAACAAGCTCAGCTTTTCTGCGTCCAAGCTTTTCTATAACTGAACCTGCAAACTCACTTGATACATCTATTGTAACATATTCCATAGGTTCAAGTTTTTTTCCGTTTTCTTCTTTAAATAAAACCTGCGGCTTTGATACCTGAAATTCATATCCCTCACGACGCATATTTTCTATTAACACACTTAAATGAAGTTCTCCTCTTCCCGATACTTTAAAACTGTCAGTGGTAGATGTCTCTTCAACTCTAAGACTTACATCAGTTTGAAGTTCTCTGAAAAGTCTTGATCTGATTTGTCTTGATGTCAAAAATTTTCCATCTTTCCCCGCAAACGGAGAATCATTTACAGAAAAGTTCATGGAAATTGTCGGTTCCGAAATTTTTACGAATTCAAGTGGAGTAGGATCATTTATAGAACAAATCGTATCTCCTATATTTATATCCTCTATTCCTGAGACTGCTACAATCGAACCGGCTCTTGCAATAGAAACCGGAACTCTTTCAAGTCCTTCATATTCATAAATCTGAGATATTTTTACTTTTTTAGGTTCAAGTGCCGCCTGTGCATTTGTAAGAACAACACTGTCTCCCTCTTTAAATACTCCTCTTTCAACTTTTCCTACACCAATTCTTCCTACATATTCATTGTAATCAATGGTAGAAATTAAAAGCTGAAACGGAGAATCTTCATCACCTGCAGGTGCAGGTATATAATCTATGACAGTATCAAAAAGAACATTCATATTTTCAGTGCTATCCCCTAAATTTTTCATAGCTATACCTTGTTTTGCAGATGTATATACAAAAGGACACTCAAGTGTATCTTCATCAGCGCCGAGATCTATAAATAAATCAAGTACCTCATCTACAACTTCCTCAGGCCTTGCTCCGGGTCTGTCAATTTTATTTACACACACAATTACGGGAAGCTTTAATTCAAACGCCTTTTTAAGTACAAACTTGGTTTGAGGCATGGGGCCTTCAAAGGCATCAACCAATAAAACTACACCGTTTACCATCTTTAAAACACGTTCAACTTCTCCGCCGAAATCTGCATGTCCGGGAGTATCAATGATATTTATTTTTACATCACCGTATTTTACGGATGTATTTTTAGAAAGAATGGTTATACCTCTTTCTCTTTCAATATCGTTTGAATCCATAACACGATCTTCAACAACCTGATTTTCTCTAAATACACCCGATTGTTTTAAAAGTGCATCTACAAGAGTGGTCTTGCCATGATCAACATGGGCTATTATAGCAATATTACGAACATCTTCTCTAAATTTATTCATTTTTATTCACATCCAATCTATTTCAACACTAAATTATAACATAGACTTATAGTATATTGTAATGATTTGTAAATAATAAGTAATTTTTTTTCAAAAAAATAGTACCTTTGATATCAAAAGTACTATTTTAGAATAAAATTGCAATATAAATTATAAACTAACTCTTTTTGTAACGATTATTTCATTTTTATTAAAAACCAAATCATCGGTAAGTGCTCTTACCAATATAAGACCTCTGCCGGAACATTTCAGACTGTTATAGTCATAAGAATCAAAGTCGAATTTAACTCCGCACCCTTCGTCAGAAACTCTTATAGTTATGGAATCTGAATGCAACACAATTTCAAGGCATACACATTTGCATTTATCTTTTTTATTTCCGTGTAAAACACCATTTACCATAAGCTCATCAAGTATTAATCTTATATCATATATGGTTTCTTCATCGCATATGTATTTCTTTAAGCTATATAAAATATCTTCCAAAAATATTCTCAGCTCATCTAAATCACTACAGATAGAGCCGTTAAATCTGTACAACGCACTCATATTCCACCTCCTTTGATTTATTTTTACCCTTTCATCTTTTAATTAAACTAAACAAAGTACTATTTGTCTTAAAATTTATGTTTTAATAATTTTATATTTATAAAAAATATATGTTATTTTTGGAAAAAAGGGTATAATATAACTGATAATTTGAAAATGTGAAAGGAGAATTTAAAATGCAAAAATACGAATGTACTCTATGTGGTTATATTTATGATCCTGAACTTGGCGATGAAGAAGGGGAAATCGAAGCAGGTACAGCTTTTGAAGATCTTCCTGAAGATTGGGAATGTCCTCTATGCGGAGCAGGAAAAGAAGATTTTGAACCATATGAAGATTAATAAAAATTATAAGGAGTGTGTTATAACACACTCCTTTTTTAATTATTAACTACAATTTTAATTTTTACACATTTAAAGCTGTTTATTGCCGTCTAAATAATTAAAATATATTCGCAAAAATGATATTCCCGCAAAAATCAGCGCAAGTCCTATTCCCGTATAAAATACAGCGATAAATTTTGACGAGACTAATCCCGATGAGCGTAACCAAATGCCGCCTCCCATCATAAAAACCATAATACCATACGATCTCAAGTCAAAAAAATACCAAAACGGTTTTATGTCCTCCTCATATGAATGTATACGCCTTGAATGTTTTAAACTCATCTTATAAAACATAACACTGAACGCCGAAAATACTATCAGTGATAAAAGTAAATTAATTAAAGAAACTTTCTCAATCAGTTTATGAGCATTTATTCCAAGTCTTGCAACATTTACGCCCGCAATTATCCAAACAACTCCGGCTATCGCTAAAAGATTTCGCTTTTTTACTCCGAATTTAAGACATCTTTTCATAAAAATTTTTCAACCTCTTACTATTTTTGAGTGCTACCAACAAAAGAATTATGCCGACACCGACTAATATATGTCCTATTCCTGCAATTCCGGAGCAGCATCAACTTTCGATGAAAGTAAAATATTTAAAACCTGCAAAACACCGCGAACTACCATCATAACAATTGTTATGGCAACACCGATATTATAGACATAGATAAAAATATTAAATGACTTTTGTTCATGAAGATTATTATTTTCGGCAAATAATGCAACAATCAAAAACAACATCATTCCAAGTAAAAATAAATGTGTATGCACTTTTCCAAGTACGGTAACTCCGGAAAATTCATTCCATTTAGTAACCTCTCTATAAAATATTCCACCTATCATAGCTATAATAGCATATATTAAAGAAAAATTTAAATATTTTTTCATCTTAATTCCCCTTTCATAGAATTATATCCAATAAGTACAGTCCATACATAAGCACATGTTTTAGGAATCATAAGTATTCCCACAACAGGTATGGAATCTGAAAGTAAAACTACCGGAATATAAAAACCAAAACTCAAAACAATAGTTATCCATAAAAATCGAAATTTATAATCATTTCTCTGTTTTGCACTTTGATAAAAAATAACTACAATTAAAACCCCTAAAATTGTAAACGGAATATTCCTGTAAATTCCCCAAGACAGAGGAGGTGTTATACTCAGCCATTTATTTTGCGGCATAAGACAAAGAATAATACGAGAAATCGCACATATCCATACGGTTATAGTTAATTCTCTCCTTCCTGTAATCTGATAACGTTCACGCCATACATAGTACAACAGCACATAAAAAAGTGTCATAGTAACAGAGGTAATCAGCTTTCCTACTCCAAGAGCAAAAGTATATTCCTCAAGTCCTGCTGTACATAAAGCAACTGCTCGTGGAACTAAATGAAATGCATCTCCAAATCCTAAAACTACAGCCATTATTCCATACAAAAGATACTGCCTTTTTCCGTTACTTTCTCTTATAATTTTTACACCCAAGAAAATAACCGTACATAAATAAATAAAATCAAAAATCGTTTCAAAAACAGCTTGCATTGTAAACATCTCCTTATATTTTGAACTTTGTTCAATATAAGCCCCATAAAATCTCGCCACAAAATAACGGCGAGATTTTAATGTGAATATATTGTGCGTTTAATAACTTCCAAAAGTGTATCACAACTCTTCTTCTTTTGTACCAACAGACAAATTACACTTGACAGTATAAAATCAATAAAATCGGATTCGGTGAATTCATTCGAAAAAATACTCTTACCGACATACTTGTCACTATGTAATGAGCATAACATTTTTTCTTTTATCTGGGCGATATAATGCTCCATACAATCACGAGCTCTATTTTGACCCTTAGTTGAAAAACTGATTGAATGAATTGTAAAGAAATTCGGATATTTTTTTATTCCCAATTGAATCTGTTTAAAACATTGATCTATGTATTCAGGAAAAGACAAATTATTTATTCCGCTATCACTTAATTGAAATATATCTTCCCATACACTTTCAATAGTCGCAATTAATAAATCATTTTTTGACGGAAAATAATAATATAGTGAACCAAGTGCAACTTCACAATTTTTTGCTACTGTACGCATATTCAAAGAAGAAAGACCTTTTTCCGATACTAACTTTCTACAATTTTCTAAAATAGCTTCCTTAGATGTTACAGAAGTATTCATAATAAATCCTCCTTACTCCAACTTGAACAATGTTCAATTATATTTTAATTAATTATTTTAATATTGTCAATATACAAATACAAAATTAATACCATTTCAAAGGTCATAATAAATTGAACTTTTTAATAAATTTATCTTGTTTTCATTTTATTCAGCATAACATAAGTTTAAGTACACCGAAAAATATCTTCTCATAGTAGATTGATAAAATCATTTATCTCCTCAGATTTTTATCATTATTACTCTCTACGAGCTTTTCATTTACCGTACACAACTAAATTTTTAAAATCAAATTAAACGTTAAATTAAAAAAGAGTGTACACATCACACTCTTTTTAGTACTACTCAATTAAGTTATTATATATTTAGAAAATTCCTTATAAAAGTTTCTTCCTAATTACATAACACTTTCTCTCAAAATAAATAATATATTCATCCTAAATATCTTACAATAAACTCTGTCGTCTAAATTCAGTCATCTATTCTTTCAATTATTGCACCAAGATTTCTAAATTTTTCTTCAATATCTTCATAACCTCTGTCAATATGGTATATATCAGAAATTTCAGTTTCTCCCTCTGCAACAAGTCCTGCCAAAATAAGTGCAGCGCCCGCACGCAAATCAGTTGCCCGAACCTTTGCTCCAAAAAGAGTCTTTCCGCCCACAACTATTGCCTCTCTGTTGTTTACGGAAATATCCGCTCCCATTTTAACAAGTTCATCAGCGTGCATAAATCTATTTTCAAAAACAGTTTCAATTGCAATGTTATTACCTTTTAATTTTGTCATAAGAGCTAAAAACTGTGCTTGCATATCAGTCGGGAATCCCGGATATGGAAGAGTCTTTATGTTAATCGGGATAATTGCATCCTCTCCTATAACTCTTATCCTATCGTCTTCTTCGATTATTTTTGCCCCGCATTCTTCCAGCTTAGCTATAACAGGCTTCATATGAGATGAAATAACATTATCTACAATAACATCTCCTCCTGTAATTGCAGCCGCAACCATAAAGGTTCCAGCTTCAATTCTATCGGGAATAATTTGATGTGAGCATCCCTTTAACTCTTTTACTCCTTTTATTCTTATCGTAGAAGTTCCTGCCCCCATAACAGCAGCTCCCATCTTTCTTAAAAAGTTTGCAAGATCTACAATTTCAGGTTCCATTGCAGCATTTTCAATTACAGTTTCTCCCTCAGCCAAAACAGCGGCAGTTATAATATTTTCTGTTGCTCCGACAGATGGAAAGTCAAGATAAACTCTACATCCTATAAGCTTTTCAGCAGAAGCTGTAATATCTCCGACATTATTTTCAATTTCAGCTCCAAGTGCCTCAAATCCTTTAAGATGTAAATCAATAGGTCTTGATCCTATATTGCAACCACCCGGAAGTGAATTTACAGTTTTGCCCATTCTGCCAAGAAGAGGTCCCATAACTAAAAATGATGCTCTCATTTTACTCATAAGTTCATAACTTGTAACATATGAACTTAAATTTTTTGAATTTATAACTAATTTATTTTTACCTGCTTTATTTACAACACAACCTAATGATTTAAGTACTTCAATCATTATTTCAACATCTTTAAGCTGTGGTACGTCTTCTAAAATAATATCTTCTGTTCCAAGAATTGAAGCCGCCAAAATAGGAAGTGCAGCATTTTTTGCACCGCTTACTCTAACAACCCCACTTAACTTGGGACTTTTTTTTACAACTATTTTCTCCAATCGAATTCCTCCGTAAATAATATACAAAAATATTATACCATATTATTTAGAAAGTAAAGCATAAAAAAACAGCCACCTTAGTGACTGTTTTAATCAAAATTTAATTAAGCAATTTCAACAACTGCGCCAGCTGCTTCTAATTGAGCCTTTAATTCTTCAGCTGCTTCTTTAGCTACGCCTTCTTTAACAGCTTTTGGAGCTCCATCTACAAGAGCCTTAGCTTCTTTTAATCCAAGTCCTGTTGCATCCTTAACTACTTTGATAACTTTAACTTTTTCAGCTCCTGCATCTTTAAGAACTACGTTAAATTCAGTTTTTTCTTCAGCTGCTGCTGGAGCTGCTGCTCCTGCTGCCGGAGCTGCTGCAACTGCCATTGGAGCTGCTGCTGATACACCAAATTCTTCTTCAAGAGCCTTAACTACTTCTGATAATTCTAAAACTGTTAAACCTTTAATTTCTTCAATAAGTGATTGTACTTTTTCTGACATTTTATATACCTCCGATAATTTCTTTTATGCTACTAAGCTGTAGCTTCGTTTGATTTTTTGTCTGCAATTGCTTGAAGCACTACTGCAAGACCTCTGATATTTCCGTTTAAAACATTTACTAAACCTTGAATTGGAGCATTCAATCCACCTAATACTTGAGCTATTAAAACTTCTTTTGGCGGTAGCTTTGCAAGGTCGTCAATTTCTTTTACTGTAATTACTTTGCCGTCAACTATACCTGATTTGATTTCAAGTTCTTCATGATCCTTAGCGAACTCAGATGAAATTTTTGCTGCTGAAACAGGATCTTCCATTGAAAATGCAACAGCGCTCGGTCCCTTTAAAAACTCTAAAACTCCGTCAAAGCCAAGTTCCTCAAAGGCACGTCTCATCATAGTATTCTTATAAACTTTATAATCTACATTTGCAGCTCTGTACTTTGTTCTTAGTTCAGTAACCTCTTCAACATTAAGACCTCTATAGTTTACAAGTACTATACTCTTTGCAGCCTCAATTTTTTCTTTAATTTCATCAACTGTTTGGGTTTTCATTTGAAGCTTTTCTTCTTTCACTCTTTCACCCCCTGAATATAAAAAAATCTCATCGCAGACCTGATGAGATTAAGAAATTCGATATTAAAAAAATCGATACTTACCTCGGTAGGATTTTTAAAGTATAACTCCCTACTGTCTGCGGTTAATTTTAACGTTGATATAATATCAGATGTAAGACTAATTGTCAATACATTTCAAATAATTTAAATAATTTATTTATAAACTCTATTTATTCTAAGAATAAACTGATTAAAATTTAATATATTTGTACCTAACTCCTATTTAAACTTTCACTAAATAATTTAAATCAACAATAAATACAAATATCCTATCCCGAAAAATCCCAACTGTTTTTTAATTGCCGATTTCATCTTTCCAAAATTGAAATAAGCGGTAACATCACTTCGACGTACCGCCCTACATAGAACTTCAAAATATTTATTTGCAATGATGTTTTATATATCCATTACAACAATATATAAAATTATCCAATATAATATTTATTTTTTTATAATTCATAATTAAGCTCTTATATGTTATTTTTTATAAAATAATACATTCTATAAACTTACAATACTTATGCCGACACTTCTTTTTCGTTATAAAATTTAAATATGAGAATAATAAGTATAATACCTACAATCGTAGTTACTATCCCACCCTCATATCCGAATTTTCCTCCGGATATAAAATCTTTACCCGCCTGCGGAATTGAATGCAATACAGCACTGCCCATTAATGCTCCCGATACCTCTGCTCCATAAACATAAGCCATAGTATAATTCCATACTCCATGACTTATTCCGCAAACCCAAAGACTTCCGGTTTTATAATATAAAGCTGCAAATACTATTCCAAATAACACAAGATTGATAATTGGAATAACAGTAATTCCGGGATTTGCAAAATGCAAAACGGAGAATAAAATACTGGTTATAATAATTGACCATTTATCTCCCATAACATTTGCAAAATTCGGCATCAAATAAGAACGCATTACCAACTCTTCAAAAGTTCCCTGAAACATAAAAAATATAAAACCGAGAATCATAGGAGAAATCGACTTTGTAGTAAATATATATTCAAACTTGATACCTCCAAGCATAAATATCAAAAGTGCAACCGAACTTATAGCTGCTAATCCGATTACTACGCCTTGAAAAATTTCTTTTATTGCTCCTTCTCTATGCCAACCTAAATCCTGAAACTTTATTTTTGATATTTTACACATGACAAAAGCGCTTACAATAACATTTAAAATCATTGCCACTGTACTGCCTATCGTAATATATCCATTTCCGGATTTAAATATCGATAGACTTACCACCTCAAAAACGCCTGCCATAAATAACATTATAAAAGCCGCAACAAAAGTTGAAACAACTAAAGTTCTAATATTTGAAGTCTTACGAAATTTACTTTTTTGTAATTTATACATACTCTATCTCCTTACTTTTTAAATATACTGAATATGTCAACCTATTCCTATTATTCGTACACACTATAAATAATTCAAATTTATTGCATATTCAGCTTATATAGTTTGATTTTAATTATCAATAAAAGACGCAATTCTTGTAAAAATGTTAATTATCAAGACGCACAATTAAAATCAAACTATAAATAAATTTCTGTAACAATATAGCATATCAAAAATAATCTGTCTACCACTTAACTACACTAATATGAAATCTTTGCTTTATCTTAAAGTTTGTTTTTTAATTGAAGTTTTATAAACCCTTAATTTTTATTTTTTTCACATCTGTATTACATTTTTTAGAATATACTTTCTAATTATATCGACATATTTTAATCCGAAATAATATAATTCTTCAACATATTTGTGCTATCTTCCATAAAAATAAAATTTATTTTAAGATAGTTTTAAGTTTTTATTAAAAATAACACTTCTTAAAAAGGTTGTGATATAATCGTAAATGAAATTAATTTACAATAGAGGGTGTGATATCATAGAAACTCTAATAAGTATAAAAAATTTAAAACGCATTTATAAAATGGGAAATGAAAAAGTTTTTGCATTAAATGGCATTGACCTTGACATATATAAAGAAGAAATACTTTGTCTATTAGGTACCTCCGGCTCCGGAAAATCGACTCTGCTAAATATGATGGCAGGTCTTGATAAACCCACAAGCGGAGAAATTATAGTCGGCGGTGTTCATCTTGAAAAATTAAACGAAACCCAAATCACAAAATTCAGACAGTTAAATGTAGGCTTTGTATTTCAATCTTATAATCTGATCTCTACACTCAATGCTCTTGAAAATGTAAGTCTCGGCATGATTTTCAAAGGCGTTCCGATAAAACAGAGAAATGCTCTATCGGAAGATATCCTGACTAAAGTGGGACTTGGAGACAGATTATATCATAAACCGAGTGAAATGAGCGGCGGTCAGCAGCAGCGTGTTTCTATCGCAAGAGCATTTGTAGATAAACCGCCTATAATGTTTGCCGACGAGCCGACAGGAAACCTCGACACAAAAACTTCTTTTGAAATAATGAATCTGATGTGCCAAATGGCAAGAGATTATCATCAGACACTTATAATAGTAACGCATGATATTGAAACATCTGTCTATGCAGATAGAATTGTCGATATGCGTGACGGAAAAATTGTAAGTATAAAAGAAAATCAACCTAAAATACCAAAAGCATAAATGGAGGAATAAAATAAATGAAAAGAATATTAAGCATCTTTATGGCATTATTAATTTTAATCGGCACGGTATCGGAAAAAACTTATGCTACAAGCGTATCTAATAAATTAACCGTAATAGCCGACCAGACGAAAGAAGTTGGTGAGGGAGGATATGTTGTTGTCGGAGTTAATATAAAAAACAATTCAAATATACCTGTAAAAAGAGTTACAGCCCAAGCATTTATAGAAAATCCGGACAAAGCTTATATTGATGGCGATGGATATATATTGAGCGCCGGATATAATTTTAATAACTCATCTGATAACATAGGTAATTTCAGAATAAGAACAGATGCTGATTTTACAACTAAAACAGTACCCATAAAAATTGAATTAAGATATTATATTGAAAAAACTAATGAATATGTGGAACAAAAAGAAACTATCTATGTTCGTGTTGTCGCTCCGGAAAAAGCTGTAAATCCTGCAATTGAAATCTCTAAAGTGGACTCCTTGTGGCTTAACTCAGTTGATGCGGGACGTGAGTTCCAAGTTCCGTTTGAGGTTAAAAATACAGGAGATTCTGTCGCAAAGAATATAAAGGTTTCTCTTGAAGGACTTGAAAGCGGAAAAATAACTCTTGCAAACGGACTTTCAACTGCGGATATAACAAGATTAAATCCCGGACAATCTCAATTTATATATTTTAACTTAAAATCATCCCGCTCTACTCCTGCAGGTTCATATATGCTTGGTTTAGACTATAAATTTACAGGAGAAAAGGAAACTTCCGCTCCGATAGAGGGAAAATATAAATTCTCAATTGATCTTTTAAAATCAAAAATAACTCCTTCATCACTCGAGTTTAAAAATGTAAGTTTCCCGACAGGAGCAATAGGCAGAAATCAAGATGCCAAAATTTCATTTGACTTAGTTAATACGGGAAAATTTGTCGCAGAAAATATAAAAGTGACTGCAAATTCTCAAGACCAAACAGGTCTTGCATCAAAGTCGGTTTCACAAATAAACCATAAGTCACTTAAACCTAACGAATCTGCTCACTTTGTCTTCGACTTCATTTCTACTCCGTCAGCGGAAACTAAAAATTATCCGGTAGAAATTAAGGCTGTTTTTTCAGACGAATCAACAGATAGTTCACAAGAAGCTTCACAAATAGTCGGTGTATTTGTAAAGGCACCTAAGGAAAAAGATCCTAATGCAAAAGATGAATCTCCAGTTCCAAAGTTAATAATAGAAGAATATTCTTTTGATCCGCAAATAATTGAAGCGGGCAAACCGTTTAAAATGTATCTTAAGCTCTATAATACAAATGCAAATAAAGCTGTAAGAAATATAAAAATATTTTTAACATCCGATACTCAAGAATCGGCAACCGGAAATTCATCAGACTCTAAGGGTTCTTCCAATTCAACCGCATCTGTTTTTACCCCGGTAGGAAGCTCAAATACTTTCTACATTGACAATATAAATCCGGGAAAACGGGTTGACAAAGAAATTACTCTTACAACTGTTCCCGATACTGCCGCAAAAACCTATACTGTAGTTGCAAATTTTGAATATGAGGATTCAAAGGCAAATAAATATACGGCAACAGAACAAATCGGTGTACCTGTGGTGCAACAAGCCAAACTTGATGTTGGAGAAATAATTGCACAAGGTGACTTTAGCATAGGAATGGAGACTCCTCTTTCAGTTGATTTTTATAATACGGGAAAGGCAACTTTATACAATGTATTAATTAAAATTACAGGAGATGGAGTAAAATTTGATACTCCGACGTATTACAAGGGAAATTTCCAACCCGGTTCATCTGATCAATTTTCTGTCAACGTAAATCCGGAAACTGACGGAAAGAAAAAACTTACTCTTACTTTCACATTTGAAGATTCTACAGGTACAACTCAAACTATAACAAGAGATTTTGACTTTACTGTAGAAAAAATGATGATTGATGAAAATATGCCGGACGATATCAATAATAATGTTGGAAGTAAAAATAAAATAACTAAAATAGCAGGAGGAATAATTTTACTTGCTGCTGTTATCGGTACAGGTGTACTGATTAAAAAAAGAAGAGATAAGAAAAAACAAGAAGATGAGGATTTAACATTATAATGAAATTAAAAGATTTGATAATGATGGCTCTTAAAAATTTAAACAGCAGAAAATTAAGAACTGCTCTAACTGTTCTCGGAGTTGTCATAGGAGCTACATCTATAATTGTAATGCTCTCTATCGGTTTTGGATTTCAAAAAATAAATACAGATATGTATAAATCAATGGGTGACTTAACGACTCTTGATTTGCATACTGATATGTTCTGGTCCGATGAACAGGAAAAAGAAGCCTCAAAAAAGAAAAAAACATTAAATGATCAGGCGATAAATGAAATAAAAAGAATCCCGCACGTAATTGCAATTATGCCTATGTACAAAGCAAGTGCAGTATTTACAAGCGGAAGATTTTCAAACAACGGCGTTGATATAGTCGCAATTCCTGCCGATGCAATGGAGAAATTCGGCTTTAAAATAGGAGAAGGAAGACTATTAAATTCACAGGACAATTCAGGCGGAGTTGTAATGACTTTCGGGTGTGCAAATGAAAATTTTAGAGATGACAAAAGACCGTACATCAATTCTACAGGAAAAATACAAGCTTTAAAATCAAGAATAGAAATTAAACAATTCCAAGTTCAAAATTCGAATAACGAATATTCCGGCGGCAGCTATTTTGATGAAGATGGATTCGAAAGAAAATCATATGTTGAAAAACTTAAAGTTGTAGGTGTGCTTGAAGAAAATCCGAATGACTGGTCTAATTACAATACAACATACATGACAATCGAATATTTTAAAAAACTAAAAAAAGCATCTGAAACTGTAAATGGAAAAACTTCCGCCCTCAAAGCATATTCCAATATAAAAGTAAAAGTTGACGATATGGAAAATGTCGATGCGGTTCAAAAACAAATTAAAGACTTGGGATACAATGCGACAAATATGTATGCCGAATTTTTAAAACAGGGCAACCAACAAATTGTAATAATACAAGCTGTTTTCGGTGCAATAGGTGCAATTTCATTTTTAGTTGCGGCAATAGGTATTACAAATACAATGATAATGTCGATCTATGAACGAACAAAAGAAATCGGAGTAATGAAAGTAATAGGCGCATCTATTAAAGATATTGAAAAGCTGTTCTTAGTAGAGGCAGGTTTTATAGGATTATTCGGAGGATTTTTAGGAGTAATATCTTCACTTCTACTATCCGCTCTGTTTAACAAATTAGCCGAAGGTTTTATAATGTCTGAAATAGGCTCTGCAAATGTAGACCCTAAAATTTCATATATCCCATTTTGGCTTATACTGATTGCTCTATTATTTTCAACTGCCATAGGAGTTATTTCGGGATATCTTCCGGCAAGACGTGCTATGAAATTATCGGCGCTTGAAGCGATAAGAAGTGACTAATTAAAATAAATATAAAATTAGAAAATTCCATCGTAAAAATATTATGTACATCTATAAAAAATATATAAAATGTATTATAAAGACAAATAAATCCCTGCTGTTTGATGTGGGGATTTATTTGTTACTATTATTCCTTTTGGGAAGATTTGTCAAGGACATAAATAAAATTTCTTTGACAAATTTATATCTTCTCTGTTTCTCTCTTGATTAACTTTAGTATTTTATCCTTGTATGTTTCTCCTGTATCTTGTTTAAAATGTAAGTTTACAGTATATTTTGTCTTTCCAATATCCATAATTAACTATTTATGTGCCGGTTCTTTTATTTCTCTTTTTTCTTCTTCCATATGTCCTCCTTTCCACTTTTAGACAAAGAAAAAACAGTAAACCTTTGTGATTTACTGTTTCGTAAGTTGCTATGTTATTGTTTTTATTTAATTATTTCATCTTGACAAACTGGGATTTTATTTAATGAATTCAGTTTTCCCATGGTTTCTTTCCGTCCAGCCACCCCTGCTCTTTCCAGTACTTAGTATCAATTGGATTAAGTCCTTTTTTCTGGAAAAGTCTCATCACAGAGAATAGTATTCTGACCTTTATTCCGGGGCGAACCTTATCTCGTTTGTTTAGTATTTTCCTTGCTATCAAGGAAATATTCTTTTCAATGTATCTCCGTTTCTTATCGCTTACCTGTTCCCAACTTGTAGCTGCAACGCCTGTTCCAAACTGGTATATCTTTCCAACGCCCCAGAAGAGGAGACTATCCGCCATTTCCTTATTAGTTGACTTAACCCCTGCAGCGGCAGCGGTAGAAATACAGACTCCCTGCTTTCTAAACATTGAGTCCTTTGGTCTATGAGACATCCAGCGGTAACCATAATGGTCTAAGAAGCTCTTCATGGCACCTGTTGCGTGGAAAACATAAACCGGACTTGCAAGTATTATCACATCAGCATTGTCAATTGCCTCTGTTATAGGGAAGAGCTTTTTAAAATGGGGACATTTATCCTCTCCATTTATAAAGCAACTTGTACATCCACAACAAAATTCGTTGAAATCTTTCGGAAGGAAAATCTCAGTTAATTCACCATCCAATTTAGTAGCAAGCAAGTGAGCTATATGGAATGTCGAACCCTTATGGTTTTGACCATGAATTATTGTAATTTTCATTTTCCACCTCAACTTCTAATTTGTTTTACTCAACATTTACAATATTATACCATTTTTTCGCTTGGTTTTATAGGTCTAACTCGTTTCTCTTTACCTGTGATAGTCGCTTTTCTTGTGCATGTAACTGCTCTATACAAGTCTTGCTTTTTTCTGCTTTTTCTACCTCTTCTCGTATTTCTAATATTTAATTGTTTTACTTCGACAAACTGGGAGTTTATTATTTCTTTTTCTTTGGTTTTGGTGCAGGTAACTCATCATACATTGAATTGAATAATCCGGTTAAAAATTCTTTGTTGTCAACATCATCTACCAATAGCATTTCCTTTGCTCCATCATATGGTAACTCATACTTTGCATTTGGCATATATGCTATTGCAGATTTAACAGGCTTCACTAAAAACCTATCATCATAAATTCCACCAACAATTTTTCCGCGATAATAAACAATATATTCGCCCATCATTGATCTATATGTTATTTCTTCCAACTCGGATAGTTGTTCTAAAATGAAATCTAAATATTCTTTACTTGAAGCCATTTTTTCAATCTCCCTTAATTACTAAAATTTCAATAGTCCATTTTCGTCAAACTTAAAATTTGGACCCCATGCAACTTCCCAATAATATCCATCTAAATCAGAAAAATATGCGTGATATCCACCCCAAAAGGTGTTTTGTGGTTCTTTTACAATTCTTCCGCCAGCACTTCGTACTAATTCAATTACACTATCAACATCTTCTTTATGTTCAACATTGTACGCTAATGTAATTCCGGAAAATCCATTTCCTTTTGGTGGATTATTTTCATCAATATCTTTCGCTAATTGTTTCAAAGGAAATAGTTCGAACTTTGTTCCCGGAGTATCAAAAAAGCATACCGATGGATTATTTTCTTTGCAATCAGTCTTATAGCCTAAGCCATCTCTATAAAATTTGATTGACCTTTCCATATCTTTAACACCTAAACAAATACAAGTAATTTTGTTCATTTCTACCTCTTTAATTCGTCATTTTTCTCTTAATAATTGGTATTATTATACCATTTTTAAGCCATTTTTTCTATATCGGCTTTTTGCGGCACTTGACAGTTGCCTATAAAATTAAAATATACATCAACCTGTTGTTTTCGGTCTTTGCCTTGTCTTCCTCCTTTTGCTTCACGGACTACAACTTTTTCTATATACTCATTCATCATTGGTACTGTCAGTTCCCCAATATCGGTATATTTCTTTATCATTTTTAGGAATTTGTCGGTATCAACTTTTCTCTGATGATAGCTTTCAATTTCCTGTTCAAAATACTGTATTTGTTTTTCTAAATCTTGTTGCTCCGTATCATAGGTATTGAATAATCTATCAAAGTGTTTTACGGGAATTTTCCCAAGTGCATGGTCTTCATATAGCTTTGTAATAAGGGTTGTTAGTTCTTCATTTCTTGATGACAGTTTTTCTAACTTTTCTTTATCTCCTTGATACTTTTCTTCTCTTTTTTCGTCGGATAACTTGTTCATCATGTTTAGAAATTCTTGTTTATCTTCTTTGGCAAAGTCTGTTATTTCTTTGATGGATTTTAGGAGAATTTCATTGACTGTTTTTTACTTTGATATAGTGCATACTGCAAGTGCCTTTTCTGTGTCTGTAATATTGACATACAAAAGAGTAATCACTATCGTATTTCTTTTCTTTATGTTCTGCCGGCTCTCGATAACTTAGCTTTCCTCCTCAATCGGAACAAATTAAAAGTCCTGTAAAGGGGTGTGAGGTTGTTCCGTACTTTGGACTTCTTCTTACTGTTTTTCTTAGCCTTTGGGCGTTATTCCATGTTTCTTCATCAATGATGGCTTGTCCTGTTCTTTTCGTATTTGACATGAGAATTACCTCCTTTCCAAGTTTCTTTTATTTTCTCTGTCCCTATGAGGTTAATCCTTTTGGAACCGTTGCTACACAAAAAGGTGAGCTACAGCTCACCTTTTACTTTAATTTTTAGTTCTTACTTTCATTTTTCTTTTCAGCATCTGCAGCTTCGTCTTTCTTATTTCCTTCTTTAGCTGCATTGCCTTCTGTTTTTTGTTCCGCATCTTTTCCCGGAACATTCTTTAATTGATATTCCTCAGGAATTTGTATTTCCTTAGTCGCATCTAAATATTCAGATATTTTTGCATCTTTTTGCATTTTTTCAATATAATCTGTAAACTTAGCTTGAGTAAGTTGTTGTTTTAATTCTTCTTTTACTTCATCTAATGTTCTCGCTGATTTTTCGTCAACTTTTACGATATGATATCCGAATTTGCTCTTAACCGGATCTGAAATTTCTCCTACTTTTAAAATTTTAACTACATCATTAAATTCAGCTACCATATCTCCATTCTTAAATTCTCCAAGTGAGCCTCCATTTGCCGCTGAACCCGGATCTTTAGAATTTTCTTTTGCCATCTCAGCAAAATCCGCTCCCTTATTAAGTTCTTTTTTCAACTTATTTGCTTCTTCCACTGTCTCAACTAAAATATGAGATGCTTTTGCCTTAAAGAAATTATCTTTATTCTTATCGTAGTATTTTTGAATTTCTTCATCTGTCGGTTCAAATTCTTTTATTTTTGTTTCATAGTAACTCTTCATAAGTTGAAGTTCTGTTAAATATGATTTGTAAAATTCAGGAGTTGAACCTAAAGCTTCAAGCTTTTGTTTATAAATTTCTTCTCCGCCCATTTGAGTGATTATAGCTTTAATTTCTTCATCTACCTTTGATTGATCAACTGCTATGTTGGATTTAGCTGCATCTTGCTTAACTAATTCCATTTGAATCATATTTTTTAAAGTGTTTTCTTTTATAGCTTGGTCAACTGTCTTTTTAGGATTATCTGCTGACGGTTGTGATAATACGTCTTCTGAACCTGCTGTAAGAACATATTGATTTCTTTGTGCAGCATATTGCATTACATAATCTTTTTCAGTTAAATCTGTTCCATTTACTGTTGCCACTACTCCTTCAGGTCCTTTTTTACCGCATGCTGTAACAAACATTAATGCTCCTAAAGATACTGCAACTATTTTTTTATTTAGTTGTTTGTTTTTTAAAAATTTCAATATCAAAATATTCATCCTTTCTTAATTTTTAATAATCTTTTTCTATTATACACTAATTTTCTGTATTTGGTGTGAGTTTTTTGTGTAATTTTATAATTTCTATGGCCCTTTTTAGCTCATCAAGCGGATATTTCAAGTTGTTCACTGTAAAGCCCGGCTCTGATCCGAGATTAAAGCTAATCTTTTTAAAACTGTCCGACAATTCGTTTATAAGTTCTAAATTTGGAAGATATGAGAGTTTAAATTCATATTCATCCTTCTTTTGTGTTATGGATTTTACTCCGACTTCTCTTGCCATATATCTTATAAGTGAAATATCCATTAAATTTGAAACCTGATATGGTATATCGGAAAATCTGTCTATTAGCTCATCCACTAAATCTGAATAATCATCATCCGATTCAATAGTAGCAATTTTTTTATAAATTTCTATTCTGTTATTTTCATCTTCTATATAACTTGCAGGAATGTATGAATCAACCTTTACATCTATTGTTGTATCATCTTCTTCTTTTACTTCTTCCCCTTTCATCTTTGAAAGAGTATCTCTAAGATACTTTATATAAAGGTCATATCCTATTGAATCTATATGTCCGTGCTGTCTTGAACCGAGTATACTTCCCGAACCTCTTATCTCCAAATCTCTAAGTGCTATTTTATAGCCTGAACCGAATTCTGTAAATTCTTTTATTGATTTAAGTCTTTTTTGTGCAATTTCCGAGAGTGAAATATCTCTGCCATATGTGAAATATGCATATGCTATCTTATTTGAGCGTCCTATCCTTCCTCTTAACTGATAAAGCTGTGAAAGACCCAATCTATTTGCATCTGAAACTATTATAGTATTTGCATTTTGAATATCCATTCCGGTTTCAATTATAGTCGAACACAACAACACGTCAAATTCGTGATTTATAAAGGAAATCATTGTATCTTCAAGCAACTGCTCGCTCATTTGACCATGTGCAATATTGAATTTCGCCTCCGGTACAAGATTTCTAAGTTCAATTAATTTATTTTCTATATTGGCAACCTTATTATATACAAAATAAACCTGTCCTCCTCTTTCGATTTCTTTTAAAATTGCCTCTCTGATCATCATGTCATTGTATTCAAGCACATAGGTTTGAACCGGAAATCTCTCTTCCGGCGGTTCCTCTATAACTGACATATCCCTTATTCCCACCATAGACATCTGTAGCGTTCGCGGAATAGGCGTTGCTGTTAGTGTAAGAGTGTCAACATTTTCTTTTAATATCTTAAGCTTTTCTTTATGCCTTACTCCAAAACGCTGTTCTTCATCTATCACAAGAAGTCCTAAATCTTTAAATACAACATCCTTTGAGAGTATTCTATGTGTCCCTATTATTATATCTACAAACCCTTTTTTTAAATCTTCCAGATCTTTCTTCTGTTGCATCTTACTTCTAAATCTACAAAGCAATGCAATTTTTACAGGGAAGTCTTTAAATCTTTCTATCATTGTGTTGTAATGTTGTTGTGCAAGAATTGTAGTCGGAACTAAAAATGCCACCTGCTTGCCGTCCATTATAGCTTTAAAAGCAGCTCTTATCGCGACTTCCGTCTTTCCATACCCTACATCCGCACATAAAAGTCTGTCCATAGGCTTGTCACTTTGCATATCATTTTTTATCTCTTCGGAAGATTCAAGTTGTCCTTGTGTTTCTTCATATTCAAAAGCATCTTCAAATTCTCTTTGCCACTGAGTATCCTCACTAAAGGCAAATCCCTTTACTTCTTGTCGCTTTGCATATAGCTTTATTAAATCTTCCGCCATATCCTCAACGCTTTTCTTTGCTTTAGATTTTGTCTTACTCCATTCCAAACTGTTTAATTTATTTACCTTAGGTGCTTTACCTTCCGAACCGACATATTTATAAATCAGGTTTAGACTTTCAATCGGTAAAAATAACTTATCTTCACCCTTATATTCAATTACTATATAGTCTTTCTTTACATTTTGAACCTCAAGTCTTTTTGTTCCAATGTATTTTCCTATTCCATGCGCCTCATGTACTACATAATCTCCAATATTTAAATCTTTAAAATTTATAACTTTATTTTTTTTCTTAGGCTTTCTTTTTACTTCTTTTAATCCATAAATTTCAGAGTAGTTTATAATTACAAATTTTATATCCGATATTTCAAACCCGTCATGAAGCGTACCTGTTGTTACTACTATTTCCGAACTTTTTATCTGTGCATCAAAATGTTCTTCGTATCTTACAGTAAGTCCGAAGTCAATTAAAGTATTGCAAAGTCTTTTTGCCTTATTGTCATTTCTTGCCAATATTACAACTTTATATCCTCTATAAGTATAATCTTTTAAATCGTCTACAAACAGTTTCATTTTACCTCTGTAATTTGTTATGGACTTCATTCTAAAATTTACAATTACTCTTGGACTGAATTCCTTTGATTCAACTGTTAGTGTATTTAATGTTATTATGCTTAATTCCTTAATTTTTAAAATTATCTTATTCAAATCAAATTGAACTTTTTCATGAGCCTTCAGCGCTTCTCCAAAGTTAATCTGTTCACTCAAATTATCTTTTTGCTCTACTTCAAGTACTCTTGCTCTATCTATACACCTGTTCGGTTCATCGATTAAAATTATCGGTTGTTCATTATAGTAATCAATTATTGAATTTAATTTTTCTTCTTCAACAAATGGCATTATCAAATCCATGTTTGCTATTGTCAAATTTTCCGTCAAACTATTTATATATTTAGAAAATTTTTCATTAAGTCTTTCCCTATAATTTCCGGAAAGTTTTGATTTTTTTAATTCTGCATTGAGATTTTTTAATATAGTTTGTCTATATTCATCAAGTAGTAAAAAATCACTTACAGGTCCAATTTCTACATCAGTCAAATTTTCTATTGATCTTTGAGTTGCTATATCAAAAGAACGTATTGAATCAACTTCAACATCAAACAGTTCTATTCTATATGGACTGATCGGAGTATATATATCTATTATTGCGCCTCTTATTGCAAATTGTCCTACTCCTTCAACTTGTGAACGTCTTTCATATCCCATGGTGATTAAATTTTTTTCAAGCAGTTTTATATCAAGCTCATCTGAACGTGTTATCTTTAGAATATATTTCTTAAATACTTCTCTATCTGCAATTTTATCTCTAAGCGCTTCTGTTGTTGCTACTAAGACTCTATTTCTATTCATGGTAAGATTTTGCATTGCCCTTATTCTAATTTTTATGTTATCAAGGCTCTTTGAATCTCTATCATATAAAAATATTTCTCTTTTAGGATATAAATCACAGTCTTTTATTCCAAGATTTAATAAATCTTCGTATATTTTTCTTGCTTTTAAATTATCAGGAGCTATTATAAGAATCGGCTTTTTTATTTCACTCAGTATTGAAAATGCCATATGTCCTATTTGTCCATCCGTTATTCCATAAACTCCGATTGGAGTTATATCGTTTTTTATAGATGACAGTATATCCTTAAATCCGCTCATATTCTTTACACTGTCTATCAAAAAGTTCACTCTATCACCTCGCTTTAATTTTAAAATCGGGAAGATATTCTCCCCGATTTTTTATTTTGACATCTTTTTATTATATTTATTCATGGCAGATTCAATGCCATTTTCAATAATTTCAATAACACTTTGTGCAGCATTTTCTATTGTGTTATTCATCTCCGCTTGTTCTGATTTGGAAAAACCGCTCAAAACAAAATCTGCTAAATCCTCATTTTGACCTTGTTTCCCAACTCCGATTTTAATTCTCGGAAATTCATCACTTTGGAGCATATATATTATTGACTTAAGTCCGTTATGTGTCCCTGCAGAACCTTTTTTCTTTATCTTCAAGCTTGAAAATTCTATGTCTATATCATCTACAATTACTATTAAATTTTTAGGATTTACCTTGTAAAAATTACATATTTCGTAAATACACTGACCGCTGTTATTCATGTATGTCTGCGGTTTTACTAAATATACTTTTTCGCCTGCTATATTTGTCTCTCCTACAAGTCCCTTAAACTTAATTCTGTTTACATTGACATTCAGCTTCCTTGCAAGCTCATCTATTGCTAAAAATCCCATATTATGTCTTGTGTTTTCATATTGTCTACCGGGATTTCCAAGACCTGCTACTATATACAATTTATCACCTGTTATCAAACATTTCACTTATTGAAGTGTTTGAGTTAATTCTTTTAATTGCACTTGCAAATAAAGGAGCAACACTTACCACTTCAAGTTTTTCCACTTTTTGTTCTTCTTTAAGCTCAATAGTATCTGTTATTATGAACTTTTCCATCACGCTGCCGCTTAATCTTTCAATAGCCGGGCCTGAAAGTACGCCATGAGTGGCACAACCATATACTTTCTTAGCTCCCTTCTTTTTTAATGCTTCCGCAGCTTGACATATAGTTCCTGCAGTATCCACAATATCATCAACTAAGATACAATTCTTTCCTTTTATATCTCCTATTATATTCATTACCTCAGATACATTCGGTTTCGGTCTTCTCTTCTCAATAATTGCTATCGGCAAATTTAATTCATTTGCAAATTTTCTTGTTCTTGTAACTCCACCAAGATCAGGAGATACTACAACAAAATCTTCTTTCTTTACAATATCTTTAAAGTATCTTGCAAGATATGGAATTGCTGTTAAATGGTCAACCGGAATATTAAAGTATCCTTGAATTTGACCTGCGTGAAGATCCATTGCAACTACTCTGTCAGCACCTGCAACAGTAACCAAATCGGCAACAAGTTTTGATGTAATAGGTTCTCTTGCTTTTGTCTTTCTGTCTTGTCTTGCATATCCATAATATGGAATAACCGCATTAATTCTACCCGCTGATGCTCTCTTAAGTGCATCGATTAAAATTAATATTTCCATCAGGTTATTATTTACAGGATTGGAAGTTGACTGTATTACATACACATCCTTACCTCTTACTGTTTCAGCTATATCGATAGCAATTTCCCCATCAGAAAAAGTTTTTACTTCACACTTACCTTTTTTAATACCTAATTCATCACATATTCTATCTACAAGACTATGATTAGAATTACCTGTAAATACTATAATCTCTCCACCGCATGAATTCATTTTGTTCCTCCTGATTTTTACTTTAATCCTTTTTTATCTACCCAACCATCTATGTTAGTCTGCTTTGCACGTTCAACTGCAAGCTGACCTTCACATACTTTTTTTGTTATAGTCGAACCTGCTGCAACATATCCATAATCTTCAACAATTACAGGTGCGACTAAATTTGCATTTGAACCTATAAATCCATTGTCTCCTACTATAGTTCTATGTTTATTCTTTCCGTCATAGTTTACAAATACTACTCCACAGCCTATATTTACCTTTTCACCCACATCCGCATCTCCTATATATGCAAGATGTCCTGCCTTTGAGCCATTGCCGAATTTTGAATTTTTAACCTCTACAAAATTTCCGATTCTTGCATTTGAACCAATATTTGCATTAGGTCTTAAATGTGCAAACGGTCCAACTGTAGTATTCTCTCCTACACTCGAACTTTCTATTAAAGCATTATCTATAACTACATTGTCAGATATTACCGAATCAACTATTCTTGTATTTCCATATATGGTACAATTTTCTCCTATAGTGGTATTTCCTTGAAGTACAGCTCCCGGATAAATTACAGTATCTCTTCCGATATTGACAGTAGGTTCTATTATTACTGAATTTGAATCTATCATTGTAACACCATCAAGCATATACTGTTTATTTATTCTCTTCTTCATTATATCTGTACATACGGCAAGTCCGTCTCTTGAATTTACTCCAAGTATTTCACAATTATCTTTTAACTTATATCCGCCTATTCTCTTGTGAGAATTAAATATTGCAGATACTACATCTGTAAGATATAACTCTCCTTGAGAATTATTTGTGTCTAAAGTTTTTATTGCCTCTTTTAAATCTCCACCATTAAATGCAAATATTCCCGAATTTATTTCACGAATCAGTTTTTCTTTTTCACTCGCATCTTTTTGCTCTACAATTTTATAAATTTTAGCAGCATCATCTCTTACAATTCGTCCATATCCAAACGGATTTTCAAGTTCTGCCGTTAAAATTGTACACGAAAAATTACCTTGCTCATGATATTGTAACAATCCATCCAAGGTTTCAGACTTTATTAAAGGAGTATCTCCGTTTAAAATCAATACAGTATCTTCATCATCAAAATCATCAAGAGCCTGCATCACTGCATATCCCGTTCCATACGGAAATTCATCTCCCACCGGCTGAGTTCTAAATACTATATCTCTTTCATCAAAACACTCTCTTATTTTCTCTTTCCCATGCCCAACTATTACACTTATTTTTTCTACATTTGATTCTTTTGCACTGTTTATTACATATCCAAGCATTGGAACCCCCAAAATTTTGTGTAGTACCTTGGGCAATTTAGACTTCATTCTTGTCCCCTCACCTGCTGCAAGGATAACAGAAACTTTCATTAATTTAACCACACCTCTTCTTATCTTCTTACTTTATATTATAACCATCATACAAATTTATCTCAATACAAATATTAAAGTTATTACTTTTCAAACAATATTATTTTTAAATTAATTTTACAATTAAAAATAAAAAAACAAGATTTCAAAATACAAAAATCTTGTTTTTTATTTATTATTAAAATTTACACCACATTTATTTACATATACTTATCTATTTATGCCTTAACCCCTACTTTGGCTCATACAACTCATATATGCCATATATATTCACACCTAAGCCGACTAACATCTTTATAACTTCAGGAATTTCTTTTATCGTTATATATAGCCTAAGCCCATTATATTTCAGCATTCCCTTTCCGTAATATTTTGACTCCAAACTGTTAAAATTATCAAGCAATAATTCTCTAACAGTATCCATATTTCCTATCATAAAAAATACTTTATGCTCCGTATCGTCTGTTTGAAAGTCAAATTGATTTATAAGTAATGTTCTCATAACCATCTTCTCCTATCTGATTTATTCATACCCTAAGAACATCACTTTAAACTATGATAAACTTTTTAATCAGAAAAGCCGATATTATCTATGCTTATTTTTCCGCTTTCTCCTTTAAATATAAAATTCAAATATCTAATCTCATTTAAATTTATTTTGGATTTCGTCTTAAAATCAGAAATTGGAATTCTTAATGTCTGATAAGATCCGTTATAATCGTATTCATTTGAAATAAACTGAAGCTTTGACTTTTCAACCTTCACCTTAGGATATAACGTGATATAGTCTGAAATATTTACTTCAGACTCATTACCGTATTTATCCGTTAATCTAATTTTAAAATTCACCTTATTATAAAGTTCAAGTTTTTCTTCGTTTGCAATATCAACTTGAAGATACTTTTTAACTTTTGGTGCTTTGTCAAATAAGAGTTCATAGTCCCCTGAACCGCTATACCTCAAATTTAAACATGTATCGGAACTGCTGTTTCCTATTTTCTTATCAGATTCATACAGTGAGTTGAAACCGTTAAATTTTGAAGTTCCGTATTTAAAAGTTGTAAGGTCATAATCTTCTTCAAAATCACATATGCTTTCAAAAGTATCGTCTGAATACCTTGAATAGTAAAATGTTTTAGGCATCGCATATTTATACGGATTCTTAAATAGACCTCTATCGTTTATAAAACCAAAACTATTTGCTAAAAATGAATACATATATTCACAGATTATTTCCTGCTGGCTTTCTTCCGAAATCAATGCAGGCGTATTTACAAATAAACTATATGGAGGATCTGCATCGGCGCTTCCCCATTTTTCATTAAATTGCCCATGATTTGCATATCCTACATATACCGCAGATTTAAAATTATTTGAACCTTCTGAAAATTTTACATTATTGTATAACACCATACCGTCAAAGCCTTCCACATCTTTGTCGTGACTTCCATGAATTGTAAAAAAATTTACATCTTTCATTGCAAGATCCTTATTTGACGGATTGTACTGTCCTTCAGTCGGTGCTATTGACGCAACAGCCTTTATATTAAAATTATAGTCAAGTTTATCTCCGTTATCCGGATTATACTCAAGAACATTAAAATTTTGTGCCGCCACAACCGCTTCTCCACCACGCGAATGTCCTGCTATTGCAACTTGACTTTCATCAATCAAATTATAATGCTCTGATTTTGAATCTTTATTTTCCTTTAATATATATTTAATATTTTCAAGCAATAATATTGCTCTTGCATCATTTTCTTTGCCAACTCCATATTTTAAAAATCCGTTTAGCATATTCATATCAACTGATACTACTATAATACCTCTTCTTGCAAGATACTTTCCGAGATAATCATAACCTAAATAATTTTGCTCTGTAAATCTATGATTCCCATGAGTTATAAAAAGCACCGGAGAATTTTCCTTATTTTCCGGATACCAAACCTTTCCCTTAATAGGAACTGCTCCAAGACTTCTACCAAAATATTTGTCCCTTATCTTTTTAGTTGTTCCGCTATAATTTACATATTTCATAAGTGATACTGTATCTTTAAGGTCCTGACCATATTCATATGATGCTGCGGAATAATTTATATTCCCATCAAGTTTTTTTGTCCCCGTTTCTGCTATTTTCATAGCCGAATCAGTCGAAGATTTATTAAAAAACAACAATGTAAATACCGAAAATCCTATAAGTACAATTGACGGTACAAGCAGTAAAATTGGAAGCTTTTTTTTATTTAAAACCACTGCTATAAATGATTTAAATAAAATAAAAATTACTGCCGCAATTATTAACGGAAACATATATATATGCCAATCATCTAAAAATGCATCATAACTTAATTCATCTATAACAAAATATAAAACTGCATATAATAAGCTAAATAGTATTATGTTTTTCGTTCCCATTCTCTTAAATATAGTAACTGCAATTTTTATAATAGGAACCAAAACGGATATAACTATATAAAATCCTACAGTCAGTAAACAAAATGTCAGTATATTAGAAAAACCGTGATCTGCTATATAATAATAAAACTGTGAACTTAAAATTCCCGCTATCATAAATTTTATAAATATATTTGCTTTTTCGGTATTACCAAATTTATTCAGTAAAAGATTCTTAAACTTAGAATAAATTTTTATTACTATATTATCTATTTTCATAAAAAAAGTGAAAAGTGAGATATCCCACCTTTCACCATCACTCCCTTTCAAGTTCTTTTAATTCTTCAGGTTTAGCCTCTTCTTCATATAGATTTGACGAATAAGTCTCAAAATCTTTATTGAATTTTCTTGTTCTTTTAACATCATCCATTCCGTAAAGAGCATATTCAGAGCTGTCTCCATCAGTAAATATTACCTTCACTAATTCCTGAATAGTATAGGACGAAACAACTGTGCCTTTTCCTCTATCAGTTTCAACAATTTCTCCCACTCTTGGAATTTTCCTTAAAATACACTCATATCCGTCTTGTTCATATTTAAGACAGCACATAAGTCTTCCGCATACTCCCGATATTTTCGTAGGATTTAACGAAAGATTTTAATCTTTTGCCATTTTTATAGACACCGGTGTAAATTCTGATAAAAATGCGGAACAACAACATGCTCTTCCGCAACATCCAAGTCCTCCAACAGTTTTTGCTTCATCTCTTACTCCAATTTGTCTAAGTTCTATTCTCGTTCTAAATACAGAAGCTAAGTCCTTAACCAAATCTCTGAAATCAATTCTTCCATCGGCTGTAAAATAAAATAACAACTTTGAATTGTCAAATGTGTATTCACATCCTGTAAGGTGCATATCGAGATTATGTTTTTGACATTGCTGCTCACAGATTATAAGTGCCTCTTTGGCTTTATTTCTATTGTCAATATTCTTACTTTCATCTTCAATAGTTGCAATTCTAATTACAGGTTTAAGTTCAGAAAATATCTCACTCTCATCAATTTGTTTAGATACAACTACTTTGCCATATTCCAAACCTCTAATAGTTTCAACTATTACATAGTCTGATATTTCGGCTCCGGTTGAATTGGGATCAAAGTAATAAATTTTTCCGGTTTTTTTAAACCTGACCCCTACAACATCTATCATCAAATTCCTCCTATTTTTATAAGCATCTTTTCAATAGTCAATTCAAAATTCGTATTGCTGCTTAAAAGTCTTGACGTATTTATAATTTCATCAACCATGCTGATTGCATCGGAAGATGATATTGTCTGTTTATTCAAAAATATAAGTTTATCAATATTTATGACATATCCGGCATCAATACCTTGTTTTAAAAGTGCTATATCTCTTAAAAAGATTATAAAAATATTAAATATCTCTTTAATCTCTTTTTCATTTTCTTTGAAAAAACTATATTCTCTAAATGGAAATGCTTTTAAATTTATAATTCTATCCAGTGTTTCTATACTCTTATCTCTAAGTGCCAAAAATTTTGGATCATTTGAATACCTGATTGCCCTCTTTACAGAGCCAACGGATATTCTTGAGAAAAGACGAGCATTTTTTTCGTCTATCCCCTCTTTATTTATTAAAAATTTTTCTATCTCTTCATTTGAAACATCTTTAAATTTAATAATCCTTGTTCTCGATATTATAGTTGGTAATATCTTATTAATGTTTTTTGCTATGAGTATTATCTTTAAATAGTATTGAGGTTCTTCCAGTGTCTTTAATAGAGCATTTTGTGCCCCTATTGTAAACTCATCAAATCCATCAACTATAAATACTTTGTTTTCTGATTCATACGGCATTTTTGCCGCATCTGAAATAAGCCTTTCAATATCCTCTTTATTTATAGTATCCTCGCTTCTAATAATTCTCAAATCAGGATGACTGAAATCGAATATTTTTTTACAGCTTATCGTGTCCTCTCCACATAATATTTTTTTTGCAAAAGCTTTGGCTGCAGTGTATTTACCTACACCCTCACTACCGAGAAATAGATATGCATGTGAAATATCTCTATTTATAATATTCTGCTCAAGTTCCTGCAATACCTTTGAATTTCCAACAAAATCTATCAGCATTATATTCTCAAGCTTTCTTCTACATTAACTATAAAAATCGTAGCTCCGCTTATTTTGAAATCTCCATACTCATTATGAAGTTCTTCGGTTTTTGTAACTTCTCTAAATATACTGTCTATATGAGGAATTTCAGATTCTTCTGCTCCAAGTAATAAAGTAGTATTTCCACTTTTAAAAAAACCTCCAGTTGAAGAAACTTTTGTTACATAAATTCCGTCATCTAAAAATCTATCCATTAAATCATTTATAAATTTATCTTGAACTATCGCAATAATCATTTTCATAGTATCACCTAATATCTCTTAAATTCTTCCACATTTAATACGAATGCTGTCGCTCCGCCTACTCTTACTTGTATAGGAACAGGAATCATAGCTTGACCCGGTATATTTATTGTTTGAATTGTCTTTGTAACTTCTCTTGTCTTACAATTGTTGGTTATTAATTTTAAAAGTGCTTCAACTTCATTATCATCTACGCCTATTAAAAGTGTGGTGTTACCGCTTTTTAAAAATCCGCCTGTTGTACTCATTTTAGTAACTCTAAAGTTGTTTTTAGTAAGTTCCTCTATAAGATGATCCGCATCTACATCCTGTACTATCGCTATTACAAGTTTCATAAATCATCCCTCCAATTTTTTATATAGAATATCTAAACAATCATTTAAAACTTCCTCTATGCCTCTTGTAGCATCAATAACACAATATTTTTTCTCTCTTGCAAGTTCTCTATAAGCCTCTTTAACTCTACTGTGGAATTCATTGCCACAAATTTCAATTCTGTCTCCTCCAAACTCAAGCTTTCTATTCTCAGAACTTATATTTCCGGTATCAAACAAGAATATCACATCAGGTTCAACTTCTCCTGTAGCAAACTTATTTATATTTTCTATACTTTCTCTACCAAGTCCTCTTCCAAAGCCTTGATATGCAATAGATGAAAGTACAAACCTCTCACATAAAACTATGCTTCCATTTTTTAACGCCGGAAGTATTTTTTCTTCAACATGCTGCGCACGAGAAGCTGCATATAAAAGTGCTTCTGTCCTTGATGTCATTTCAATATTTTCATTGTCTAATATTATATTTCTTATTTTTTCAGATATTTTTGTACCACCCGGTTCTCTTGTCTTTACAACATCATATTCAGCTTTTAATTTTTCATATACTAAATTTGCTATTGTACTTTTTCCGCAACCATCAGGTCCTTCAAATGTCACAAAAATTCCTCTCATAATATAACCTCAACCTTATTGTCAGCAATTCCAACAACTTCTATACCGACATTTTCATAGTTTAGTATTTCTTCAACTATTTTTTCAGTAATCAACTCTCCATAAGAGACTACCGGAATTCCCGGCGGATATGCCGCTATAATAGATGCGCTGACTCTTCCTATTGCATCTTTTATATCTACTTCTTCACTCGCACTGTAATATGCTTTTCTTGGAGTTGTAATCAATCCGGGCTTTATTATGTTTATACTTTTCACTTCGCAAATTTCATCAATATTCTTGTATAAATTTTTTAACGCACTCTCAAGTACCTTAAAATCATCTTTTTCATCGACTACGCTGCTCAGTGCAAGAACATAATATAAATCACCCATCTCTAATCTAATATTATAACTCATAAATAATTTTTTAACAACGTCAAAACCTGTATATCCATCTATTCTCATTAGTATCTTACTGTCATCAACACAAGCTATTGTATCATCATTCTTATCTCCGTCAAAAAATTTAACCTGTCCCTTTAAATTCTCTTTCATTTTTTTAATAAATTTACTATTTTCAGCAAGTCTTTTCGCTCCATGTTCTTGCATATAACTAACCGCAAATTCAGAAGATTGCATCAGTAAGTATGAAGGTGACGTACTTGATACCAAATTCATTCTATTAATTATTTTTCTGTGGGAAATTTCATCATTATTTACATGAAGCAGTGCCGTTTGTGTTAGACTTGGAATTGTTTTATGGGTTGAATGAACAATTATATCGGCTCCGCAATTTATTGCCGAATACTCTCTTAATTTTTCCGAAAATGCCATATGAGAGCCGTGAGCCTCATCAACTATCAGATAAGCATTAAACTTATGTACTATATCTGCAATCTCTTTTAATTTCAAACACACTCCAAAATAATTCGGACTAACTAATACAACTGCTTTTATCATCGGGTCTTTCTCTAACTGCCTTCTAATATCTTCAGGATCAATCCCCGTAATTAAATTATATTTATTATTATAATTTGCATATACATAACTTGGAACTAAATCGTTTATTACAAGAGAATTATATACGGACTTATGACAATTTCTCTGTATGAGAACATGGTCATTAGGATTAGTAACAGCTGAAATAGCAATATGAAGAGCTCCCGTAGAACCGTTCTCAACATAATAAGTTCTCTTGACACCGTAAATTTCAGCAATTTCTTGTTGTGATTTTAATATACATCCGTTTGGATTAAGTAAATTATCAGTACCAACAGTTTCTGTTATATCATTTTTATAATCAAAGTCAAAAATATCTTTTGATTTATGGCCCGGCATAGAAAAAACAACTTTGTCTTTCATTCTTTGAACAACATTAAAGATATGTCTTTCCAAACATCCTACCTCCTTATATTTTTGTTTATGCATAATTATAACATAGTTTTATACTCAATAATAATAAAATAAGCTCTATATAAAGAGCTTATTCATTAGATTTTAAAGATTCTATCATATCAATATTTTTCAATTTTTCATGGAAAATCACCATAATCAATATACTTACTATTACAGTAATCATAGATGCTATTATATAGCTTGATACTAATAACTTGGGCGATAACATAGCTTGATCCGGCGGTACTACTTGCAATACTCCATAGTGAAGAGCTTTTCCTACAAAAAGACCTATTACTATGCCGATAACTGTAAGTATCCATGTTTCTCTATATATATATTGAGTAGTTTCTCTTGCATAAAATCCAAGTACCTTTATTGTTGAAATTTCTCTTAATCTCTCTTCTATGTTAATATTTGTAAGATTATATAAAACCACCATGGCAAGCAGACTGGATGCAACTGTAATTACAACCTCAACTTTAGATATTGAATACATAAATCTGTCCATCAAATTTTTAACTACACTTAAATCCATAACCGATATTACAGATTTATAACTTGAAAATTCAGAGCTTAACTTATCAATCTCATCATTATTCATCTTTAAATTCATCAGATCTGAGTTAGGCGCATATTCTCTTCCAAATATTTTTTCATAATATTCAATATTCATAAAGATATAATGTCCGGTATACATCTCACATATTCCCGAAACCATCATTTTATATTCTCTATCTTCATCATCATTTAATTTTAAAATATCTCCTACCTTAAGATTAAATATTTTTGCAAATTTTTCACTTACTACTACTCCGTTATCAGATAATTCAATCGGCTCTTTAGTCACTCTATCTCTAATGGAAAAATACTTATCATACACTTTATCGGAGCTTGGAACTGTAAGTAACACTGCCTGATTTGTTCCCTTATATTCAATTTTTAAATTCTCCTGATAAAACTGTCCGCTTTCTATGTTATTTTTATCTACAAATCTTCTATATTCATCATACGAATTTTCATCTATATCTCTATCATAGATCACTGAAAGATTATATTTTAAAACCTCATCAAATTGAATATTTGCAATTCCTCTTACAGAACCTTTTATTCCAAAACCAAGTACAAGAAGTGCAGTACAACCCATAATTCCAATTATGGTCATTACCATTCTCTTTTTATATCTGAATAAATTTCGTGCCGTTACTTTTTGTAGAAAATCAAGTTTTGACCAAATAAAAGTTAATCTTTCAAACAAAATTCTATTTCCGTTTTTTGGCGGCTTAACTCTTAAAAGACTTGCCGTATTTTCTCTAAGGCTTGCATTTACAGAAATTTTCGCTGCAACCGCTGTAAACAAAAGTCCCGTTATAATAGATAACAAAATTCTGAAAGGATATATTTTATAAATTATCTCATTTTCAAAAACACTACCTGCATAATAAGCGCCTCCAATAATCATAGGAAGTATATAACTGCCAAGTACTGCTCCTATACTTCCGCCAAGTATTGAAGCTGATGCTCCGTAGTTGAAAAATTTTTTAGATATCTCTCTTTCTGTGTAGCCAAGTGCTTTATATGTTCCGATTATGGTTCTGTTATCCTCTACCATTCTCGTCATCGTATTAAATGATACAAGCATTGAAATCAGAAAGAAAAATACAGGAAATATATATGATAATTTATCTACTCTTCGTGAAAAATCAAGATACATATTCAAATCAAAGTTTGAAGTTCTTGGAGTTATAGAATAGCTCGGTCTTTTTAAAATTTTCAAAATCCTCTTCGCATCTGATATTTTTTTCTCTCCGTCAAATATTTTTTCATCTGCCTCTTTTGATTTATCTATAAACTCACGCTCACCTTTTTTTAAATCCACTTCAGATTTATATAACTTAGATTTTGCATTATTTAATTTATCTTGTCCCTTCTTTATCTCATCATTATAATTCTTTAATCCTTCTTCGTAATCTTTCTTACCGTCTTTAAATCTTTCTCTTCCATTTTCAAGATCGGATTTCCCCTCTATATACTTAGCGTAATTTTCATCATATTTTTTCTTACCGTCTTCATACTCTTTTTTGCCATCTTCAAGCTTTATTTTGGCATCATCAAGTTTTACCTTAGCATCATCAAGTTTTTGCTTACCTTCTATATATTTTCTCTTTCCGTCTTCAAGCTTATTTTTATTTTCAAAGTATTCCTGTTCTCCTTTATTAGCCTGTTCAATTCCTGAAAAAAGTTGTTTTTCTCCCTCAGCTAATTTCTCTTTACCTGCCTCAAGCTTAATCTTAGCTGTTTCAAGTTTTCCCTTACTTTCTTCTATCTTTAAAATTCCCGCTTTTGCAAGTCCGATTTGAGCTTTAAGAGTATCATAATCTTTTAATATATCTGTTCCTGCAGGTAATTGAGCATTTATTTTACTTATAGCCGCTTCAAGCTCGACCTTCTTACCTTCTAATGATGTCAACATTTGAGTCGCCGTTTCTATACCGGCAATAACTTGTGCTAAATTTTGCTCAAGTACGGCTTTTTTTGCATTTAACTCCGCCTTTTGTTCTTCTGTCAACGAAGGATCTTCTAATGCAAGAACAATTTGCGCAATTCCCTCTTCTATCTGAACCTTCTGTGCATTCAAAGTTGTAATATTTTCCTGCGCAGTACTTATTCCAGTAATGACTTGATTATATCCGTCTACTACCTGTTTAGCCTGTCCAAGAGCTGCATCTAAAGAATATATCTTTTCTCTGATTTGTGATAAATCGGTAGTATTTAATCCAACGGAATCTGCTAATTTTTTAATTCCGTCATTAAGTTCCTTTTCCGCATAAATTAATTTTTTTTCATTTTCAGATAACTCTTTCTTTCCTTCTTCAAGCTTTAATTTTGACTCTTCTATTTTTTTCCAACCATCATCAAGTTTTTTTCTTCCTTCAATGAGCTGTTGTTCTCCTTCAATCAGCTGAGTTTCACTTGCTTTAAGCTTACCAAGTCCCTCATCATATTCAGCTTTTCCGCTTATATATTTTTCTTCTCCGTCAGCTATCTCACGTTTTGCGTCATCAAGTTCATTCTTTCCTTCTACAAGTTTGTCATATCCTTCCGCAAGTTCCGTTTCACCTTTTTTTATATCCTGCTCGGATTTATAAAGCTTATTCTTTGCATCATCAAGTTTATCCTTAGCTTTAGATGTCTCGGAATCAAATTCTGCTCTGCCTTTTTTATATTCGCTCTTTCCTTCTTCTAATTTTTTTCTTCCATCCTCAAGCTTAGTCTTGGCATCAGATAATTTTTCTTTAGCATCGGCTATTTTATCTTCTCCCTTAAAAATTTCATCAGATATGTCAGACTTTAAATCTTCAAGCCTATTATCCGGTCTGTATTTAAAATCTATCTCCAAAGAATTTCTATGGCTTTCAACTGCTTTTTTATACTTATTTGAACTTGTTAAAAGTCCTACAGTGTCCTTAAATTTTATTTTTGCAGTAGTTACATCAATATCAAATTCATCAGAATTGATATATGCAAGTCCCTTTATATCTCCAAGACCTCTGTTTGACTGTCCTTTCGAATCTTGATTTGAAGCATAATTTGCGCTTTTAAAAAAACCTGTTACAACATAATCATAATCTTTCAAATACGGTTTTTTATCATCTTCCATACTGAATTTATTAATTTCACGCTGAAAATGGATGGTATCTCCTATTGAAATACCTTTTTCCTCCAATTTTTCATTTAAAATAATCTCTCTATTTCCATTTACAACTCTTCCTTTCACAATTATGGGCATGTCAATTTTATATGGCATACTTGAAACATTAATCAGTAAATTTTTTCCCTTTACCGAAAGATCTGTATCATATCCATATTCAAGTTCTGATATATCATCTTGTGATTCAATAATTTTTATATCCTCATCTTCAAATCCAAGAGGAGATTTTATCAAAATATCTTCTATATTTTGCCTATCAACCACTTTATCTATTGTGTATCTCATTATGGAGCCTGTTACAATAAGACCCACAAATACAAACACTCCAAGTGCAACTATAATTATTATAGAAAGATACCTTGAAAAAGTCCTCACGATTTCTCTGAGAGTGTCTTTATTCAAAAGATTCACAACATCCACCTACCACTCTATTTCATCAATACTACACGGACTGTCGTTTAAACTTATGCTTCTCACTTTTGCATCCGATATTTCTATAACCCTATTTGCAATAGGAGCTATCGCTTTATTGTGAGTTATAACAACAACAGTTGTTCCCATATCTCTACTTAAATTTTGTAAAATTCTCAAAACTTGTTTACCGGTTCTATAATCAAGCGCTCCGGTAGGTTCATCGCATAATAAAATCTTTGGATTTTTTGATATTGCTCTTGCAATAGCTACTCTTTGTTGTTCTCCGCCTGAAAGCTGTGATGGAAAATTATTTATTCTATCTCCGAGTCCTACTGATTCTAAAACTTCTTTAGAATTTCTTGCGTTTTTTACAATTTGATTTGCAAGTTCAACATTTTCAAGAGCAGTTAAATTTGGAATTAAATTATAAAATTGAAAAACAAATCCCATGTCATATCGTCTATATGTTGTCAACTCTCTCTTATTCATATTGGAAATTTCTTTATCATCAACCTTAATACTTCCCTCCGACGGAGTATCCATTCCGCCTAAAATATTTAACAAAGTGGACTTTCCGGCTCCTGATGGACCTAAAATTAATGCAAATTCACCTTTTTCAATTTCAAAACTGATGTCATTATTTGCTAAAATTACAGTTTCACCCATAGTGTATCTCTTATATAAATTCTTAACTTCTATAAATGCCATTTCGTCCTCCAAAACTCTATTTATTTAATAATTATATCACATTTTTTATCTTATGTTTAATTATGTATCATTTAAAATACATAATTATTACAATTTGTAAATTTTATGTTTAATTAAATTTATATAAAAACAAAAACTTGCGAGAGTTTATTTTTCTCGCAAGTTTTTGTTTTTATATTTAATTTTTAATTATTTCCAGCAAGGAGCTTCTTTTTCATCTACTCCAATATTTTTAGCTACAAACACAGGATTTTTACCTTGTGATTTTTGTGATGCATAGTCTTTTAATGCCTTAATTGTAACTCCGCCCAACATCAAAATTGAAGGTAAGTTGATTAATGCCATAATACCCATTAACAAGTCCCCTAAATCCCATAGGAATCCGGCTTCTTGAGTAGCTCCTACAAATATAATTAGAACTGCTACTATTCTATAGATTGTCATAAATGTCTTGCTTGGAACTTTTCCGTTAATATACGCTAAGTTGTTATCTACATAGTATAAATTACCAATTAATGTTGTAAATGCAAATAGAATTAATGCAAATGTTATGAAATAGAATCCCATACCGCCAAATCTTGTTGCTAATGCATTTTGAATATATGGAGCACCGCTCATTTCCGCATTCGGTTCAATTCCTGAACTCAATCCCATAAATGCTGTTGCAGAACAAATTAATATTGTATCTATAAAATACTGAAAGCATTTGTACAAGACCTTGTTTTACAGGGTGAGATACATCTGCTGATGCCGCAGCGTTCGGTGCAGAACCTATACCTGCTTCATTTGAATATAGTCCTCTTTTAATACCATACATCATTGATGAACCTGCTATACCGCTAAATATAGCCTTAAAGTCAAATGCATCGCTAAAGATTTTTCCGAATACCATAGGCATATTTCCTATATTTAAAATTATCATTATAATTGACGCTGCGATATAAACAACACCCATCACAGGAACTAATACAGATGTAAATTTAATTATTCTCTTTCCGCCGCCAAAAATACAATATGCTGTTATAAGAGCTAAAACTCCGCCTATAATTTTTGGTGTAATATTTGCATCATAGAATGAATAACTGCTAAAGCTTGTTTGTAAATTGAAAGCCGCCAACATATTAAAACCAAGAGCATATGTTGCAATTAAACTAACTGAGAAAATTATTGCAAGAGCTTTGTTCTTTAATGCTGTTTCAATATAATATGCAGGTCCCCCATAGTAATTTCCTTCACTGTCTTGTCTCTTATAAATTTGGGCAAGAGTAGATTCAACGAATGCAGATGCTCCGCCTATTATAGCTATAACCCACATCCAGAAAACTGCACCATATCCACCTAGACATAATGCTGTTGAAACTCCGACAATATTACCTGTACCTACTCTTGATGCTGTTGATACCATTAGAGCTTGGAATGATGATACAGAACCTTCTTTATTCGGTTTTTCCATTACTACCTTAAATGTTTCACCTAAATACTTAAACTGGATAAGTCCGGTTTTAACTGTAAAATATAAACCTATTACTAAAAGCAAAATTATTAATATAGGATAATATAACACTCCATTTAATTTTCCTATGATGTTACTTAAAAATTCCATATTTCCTCCTATTAATCATATAAATATATTTAAATCCAAAGAATTTGATAATTCTTCCAATATTTTCTTACCTCTTACACTGTTGCCGGATCCGTCAAGCCTTGGAGAATATGTGCAAATTCCGCATTTCCCCGGAACTATTCCTATTATTCCTCCGCTAACTCCACTCTTTGACGGAAATCCTACTTCCATAAGATACTTTCCGCTTTCTTCATACATCCCGCAAGCAGCCATAAGTGCCAATGTAATTTTAACAACCTTTTTTGATATAAGCTGTGTCTTTCCATCTAATGACATTCCACCATTAGCAAGAACTGCAGCAATAGTTGCAAGCCCTTCTATATTTATTCCTATAGAACAATTTCTGATATACAGATCAAGCACATCTTCCGTATCTTCTGAAAAGATATTTTTACTCTTTAGATAATATGCTATCGAACGATTTATATCCGTAGTCTGCATTTCAGAATTATATACAGTCTCTAAAAATGTCACTTCATCGCTATTACTTAAAATCTTTACTTTTTCAACAACTCTATTAAATCTCTCGTCCACATCTTTCCCTCTGATTAATGATGCTGTGGTTATAGCACCTGCATTTATCAAAGGATTTGCAGCTCTGTCTTCAATAGGTCTTATGGAGTTAAATTTATATTCTGTCGCTTCTGTTCCAACTCTCGAAAAAACTTCTTCCTCACCGGCATCTTCAAGTGCCATTATTAAAGATATTATTTTTGATATTGATTGCATAGAAAAAATCAGTTCTGTATCTCCTCTCAAAACTCTTTCTCTATCAACCGTTACTACGGCAAGTCCAAAGTTATCTGCATCTACATTTGCAAGTTCAGGAATATATGTGGCAACATTTCCAACTCCTATAAGATTTTGAGTACTTTTTATGACCTCATCTACCCTTGCTTCCAAATTTTTGATATCCATTAGTCTATACTCCTTATAGTTTCTTCTATCTTGTCAATAAATTCTGTTTCATAATCTAAAATATATCTTTCTTTAAGCAAATATTCCCTTCCGATACATGTTATCTCATTACCACGTCTTCCAACATTCGTAGTTATAAATTTTTTCTCTTCTAAATATTTGAGAATATTTCTTATTTCATTTTCAGATATTTTATAATAGATTGTTGTAAACAGCTTTTCAATCGTCCTTCTTCCGGGACCTCTGTTTAATATTTGCAAAGCATATATCAATTTTAAAACTAAAGCAAATTCACATTCTTTGGAAAGATATCTGTCAAGATGTAAATTTTTAGGTATAGAATCAAATCCGACTTCTTTTTTAGTCATAACCTCTATATAGTTTAGTATGTTTTTCAATTCTCTTACATTTCCCGGCCAATTATAATTTATGCAAAATTCCTCAAAATCTCTGGTAAAGTTTCTTGTTATGCCTTTCTTTTTCATATAGCTGTTAATTATTAAATAAGTGTCTTTACCTCTTTCATGCAGCGGAGAAATATTAATTTCAAAAGCATTTAACCTATATAATAAATCCATTCTAAAATTTCCGTCTACGACCATTTTATTTATATCTTTATTTGTTGCCGCTATTATTCTAACATCCACATCTATAAGTTTGTCTCCACCTACTCTCATAATTTTCTTTTCAGCTAAAGCTCTTAAAAGTCTCGGTTGAAGTTCCATAGGAAGATCCCCTATTTCATCTAAAAACAAAGTCCCGCCATTTGCTCTTTCAAATAGTCCTATCTTTCCGCCCTTCTTAGCCCCTGTAAATGCACCTTCTTCATATCCGAATAATTCAGACTCGAGAAGTGTTGCTGATAGAGTAGAACAGTTTATAGCAACAAACGGTTCCTTTGCTCTATTCGAGTAGTTATGAATTGAACCTGCAAAAAGTTCTTTTCCCGTTCCGGTATCCCCTAATATCAATACCGGATTTTCCGTTTTAGAATACACCTTTGCTATTTTTATACTTTCTTTTATGTTAAATGAATTTCCGATTATATTGTCAAATGTATACTTTGAAAAATATCCGCTTTTAAAAATCTTATTCGTCTTATTATAAAGTTCAACAACATTAAAATATTCTCTTAGAATTATCATTTTGCCGAAGATTTCAGATTTGTATTCTATATTTCTCACAGTTATAAAACATTCAACATTTCTTACCTTTATCAGTTCTTCTTTAACATCCTGATCTCGTATTATTTTTAAAAATTCTTCTTCTCTTTCGAAAACCTCATATAAATTTTTATAAAGAACATCTTTTTTGCTAATGCCTAAAATTTTACACATAACACCATTTATAGTATTTATGTCAAAATCGGAGTCTACAATCAAAACTCCTCCATCAAGATAATCTATGGCAAATTCAAGTTTCGCTTCTGAAACATACTTTTGTTCCAGCGAATAATTAATTCCGTACCAAAAAGTAGGTACTAAATTTACCATCTTAAGCACTATATCCCTTGCAACTTTTTCTTCAATATTTAAAATATAAATTATATCAAGAACATTAGATACGTCTAAAATCCTATGACCTATTATAATATCCTTACCTGTAATTCCATCTTCCAAATCCATTTTTTCCGGTGCAACGTGAATTATGTAATCATATTCTTTTGAAGTAAGTATCTTACCCGGAAAATACGGTTCCATAAATATATCTGTTCTTCCAAGCTGATATATAAGCGCCATAGTTTCATTCGCCATAAATTCATTTATATTTACAACTAAAACTTTACTGTCCGCTTCTATCTTATTCAATTCTTTAAGCGCTGCTTTTGTAATTGTACGCTTCATCATAAGATGCGGTGCATCACAGTTGATTTTTTTAATAAGCAAATTTATAATTTCGGGATCCGTATATAATATTAAATCTGTATCTTTAACCGGCGGTACCGGTTCCATTTCCAAATTTCTATAATCTACCAAGACATCTTTAAATATTGAATTTACTTGTTCTTTATAAAAAATTGATGCTTCCTCGTCAATAGAAAGAATTGTAATCCTTTTCATGCTCCCTCCTTTTTTATGAGATCATTAACTTTATAACGCAATTTTCGTGCCAACCTTTAAATTTTAAATATTAGGAAAACAATACGATTTGCAGTTCAGCATAGTCATATTATAACTTATTAAATGGGATACTATATATTATACTATATTTTTAATCCCATTAACAGAGTTCTTTTACTGTATTATCTTTTAAGACATTATGATATAATTAGAATAGGTGATTATATGTTGATGGAAATTTCAAATTTAAGCGCATCCTATGGGAAAAATTTAATTCTGAATTCAATATATTTTACTATAGAAAAAGGGCAAAGTATTTGTATTTTAGGAGAAAACGGCTGTGGAAAATCAACTTTGTTGAAATCAATCTGCGGTCTCAAAAAATATTCGGGAGAAATAAAATATTCCGACTCTCTAAAAATCTATTACTTGCCTCAAGATAATGTATTGATAGAAGACATAAATGTATATGATAATATCAAACTGTTTTTAAATAATACATCTGATATTAAAAACAACAAATACATAAAATTATTTGAGATAGACAAGATATTCAAAAATAAGGTGTCTTCACTTTCAGGAGGGACAAAGAAAAAAGTTTCTCTATGCTTGAGTTTAATGGAAGATAATGATTTATTAATTTTAGATGAACCTTTTGCAAACTTAGATTCAAAAAATAAATCACTGTTTTTGGATATATTCAAAACAAAAAAACTAAATGGACTTTCTATTTTATACACTTCTCACCTAAATGACATGTCTGCCGCATCAGACATTAAACTTTATTTAAAAGACGGAAAATTGGAGGTCATGGTATGAAAAAATTAAAAGGTGCAATAAATTCTAAATTGATTATTGCGGTATTGGCAGTACTTGTAGTCGGAGGCGGAATATTTGCGTTTACAAAAGGAGCTTCCGGATCAAAAGCGGAAGTTGCAAAAGCTCTTATGGGATTAAAAGATGAATATTCTAATACTATAAATGATTTTGCTCCCGACTTCGGAACAAAAGAAATGATGCAAAAATATTCTAAAGACGGAATTTTTTCTGCAGATATAAATCTAAATACGGATTATTTTAAATCCCAAGGTATAGATAGTGCAGGATTAACTTACTCTATAAAAAACAATCCGAAAGAAAATTTATACAGTCTTACCTTAGATGCAAACGGTGGAAGTCTATCAGCTTCAGCAGATCTTACACTTATTAAAAATGACGTATATCTAAATATTCCTATGCTATATGACAATGCATTTAAAATTGTCGGAGACACAGTCGGAGCCGATATTCAAGATTCTGCACTTGTAAAGTTCTTGGGAGCTGACTTATCTGAGTATAAAGATTTAAAATTTGATTTTACTTCCTTACCACGCACAACAGATGAACTTAAAAAAGATTTTTCAAACTATATAAAAACAGAATCCAATTCATTAATAAAAAATCTTGAAGTTACAAAATCTTCTGCATCTGATGATGAAACTGCAAAAATTAATAATTTATTAACTGATTCATCAAGAAAAATAACTCCTGAAAAATTCGAACTGAAATTTAAGGCAGATGATATTAAAGCAGTAATGAAAAAGTCATCAGAATATATCGTGGATTTACAAAAAAGAGAACTTGCCGCAATAGGATTTAATGATGAAAGTGCACTTGAAGATATCAGTTCTTCAATCAAAGAAGCTCAAGAAAAAATTGATGAAATGAAAATTGCGGATCCATATATAATAAATGTATTTATCGAAAACGGAAAGGTAGTTGCAATCAATACAAATATTTCCGAAGAAGAAAAAATTTCAGCAGAAATATACTTCTTAGGTTCTAAAAATACAACAGACAATATGATCCTTAATATACTTGAAGATGACAAGGAAAAAACTACAATCTCTTCTAACATGTCATTATCAGACAGTGCAAACATCATTAATGTAAATGTTAAATCAGAGTATGACGAAATAAATTATACCGAAACTTATAACCCTACAGATAAAACTCTAAAGGTTGAGGGTAATTTTAACGAAGAAGTTATTTCTCTATCAGGAAAATTTGAAAATATTGAAAAGGGAAAGGGATATAATTTTATATTTGATAATATTTCTATTCCGGGTATTGAGTTTAATTTGAGCGGAAATTTAAATTTCTCAACTGAAACTCCTGAAATAAACGCTCCTGAAAATGCAATAGAAATTTTAAAACTTGACGAAAGCGAAATCCAATCACTCATGACAAAAATTGAAGGAAATGTTCAATCATTTATGATTGCAGTACAACAACTTGGAATGTAGTACCTGTATTAAAAGGTGATTATAATGAAATACTTTTTATTAAGATTAAAAAGTAAATTTAAAATTTTGCCCATATTATGTGCTGTTATGCTCATTTTTATGGGCAGTTTTTACATATTAAAAAACAATTTTAAGGCAAAAAAAATAAATCTTTCACTTCATTTTGAAGAACAATCGAATAAAAATAATTTAATTCTATTTCTTGTAAAGGGAACTGCCAGCGTAAAAAATGCAATAAATGTAAAACTTGAAACTAATCTTGAAAATGCTTTTAGTGATTTGAAAAACGGAAAAACAGATATACTTATAAATGTACCCGAAAACTTTTATGAAAGCATAATTGACGGTACAAATAAAAGTGCAACCATATATTTTTCAGACTCTGCAGAAATTGTAAAAGGAGTTTTTAAATCTCTAAGTGAAAGTTCCGTAAAAATGCTTTCTTCCGCACAAGCAAATATCTATATTTCAGATAACATAAAAGACGGTAAACAGGGCTATAGAAATGAAGAATTAAATAAAAAACTTTTAAGTGAATCTCTAAATAGAGAAAAACTTTTTAAAAAAGTTTATATTAAAAGCAATGTAAGTATGGTTGAAATTTATATTTCAATTTTAATATCATCAATTATTATCATTGCACTTAGAAATACAAACTATATAAATACATACGCCTATTTGAAAGTTAGAGGAAATTCTATTTTCAAATTAAACTTGTATGAAGTTGTATCCAACACGATAATTTTATTTTTGATATTTATTGTTTCTTATAATATAGCTAACAAACCCTTGAACATGCTTACAGACAGTATAAAAATTTTAATTATCTCTGCATTCATCGGTGCCTTACTTGAACTGTTATTGATTTTATTTAAAGAATCCTGTATTTTTGCTATATTAATTATCTCAATACTATCAATCTTAAATTCGGGAATTATAATCTCACGTTCTATTATTCCTACTTATATTATAAAAGCTTTCTCCATTATGCCTATAAGCTTGATACTAAAAGACGCTCCAAAAAGCTATATTCTAATATCGGCATATACTATCTGTTTTATGCTTTTCACAAATTACTTAATAAGGAGGAATTTTGAATGAAGCTTTTAATTTTTATGAAGAGATATTTAAAAAGCAAATTATTTTATCTCTCCTTACTATGTGTTTTTGTTTTAGCATTTCTATATACTACAGTTGACTTAAATTCAAGTGATAATTTAAAAATCGGAATTATTGATAAAACAGATAACTGTCTTTCTCAAAATTTAATTGACAAGTTATTAACTTCAAGCGGATACTTTAAATATATAAAATATTCAAATGAAGAAAATTTGCTTCAGGATTTAAAATCCGAAAACATAAATTATGGATTTGAAATTGACTTAAATTCTGATGAAAAATTTATACAGTATTCATTTGATGATAATTTTTCGGGAATTGCAAGAGAAGATATTTATTCAAATTATTTTGAAATAACTACATCGGAATATACAAAAAACCTATTAAAATTAGATGAACAAAAATATAAAACTCTATACGATAAATATATTAAACAAACTTTTTCATTTAATTATGAAGATAAATTCTCCGGAAAAGTATTTCCATTATTTGAAACTTCAAGCCTGCTCATACTTGCTTTAAATACACTTACTATTTATGATTACTTTATATTAGAAAGTAATTCTAAATACTTTCAAACCGTAAATGGAAGAAAAAATAAATCGATTTTTATATTGGCAGCTATATTGATAAACTCAGGATTATTTTTAATTTTGTTGAAACACTTTATAGATATAGATATAAAAAAATATTTACTATATATAATTTGTATATACCTATATGAATTACTGTTAATAAAATTATTGAGCAGAAAATACTTCTTAATTTATATGCCGCTTACAATTTTACTTTCAATGATTTCCATAACTGCTGTAAATATAAAAACAAGCTATTCCTATCTTGCACTGTTATTTTTAAACAACTGCTATACAAAAAGTCAAAGCTCAATAATTTATTTAATAATTCCATTAATAATTTTATCTGTCTTAAATTTAACTATAAATTTATGCCATTATAGAAATGATGGAAATTTGTAAAAAATATAATTAAACAGTATGATATAATATTTATGTAGTATGGTTTAATAAAAGGAGGTATAGCGATGAAAAAAATAATTAATATAAGTAATATGACATGTGAGCACTGCTCTGCTCATGTTAAGGAAGCTCTTGAAAATTTAAATGAAGTTTGCGATGTTAAAGTATCCCTATTCAGAAAAAGAGCTGTTGTTGAAGGCGAAAATCTAAGTGACGATATTTTAAAAAATGCGGTTGAAACTGCAGGATATACTGTTACTTCAATAGAATGACAATTGTAAAAAATCCCTTACATTAATGTAAGGGATTTTTTACGTTATTTTTTCAAAAATTCTCTTGTCCGCGCTTCTTTCGGGTTTTCAAATATTTCTTCGGCACTTCCACTTTCTAAAATTATACCTTTATCTACAAATATTACTTTAGATGAAACCTCACGGGCAAATTTCATTTCATGAGTTACTATTATCATAGTAAGACCGCTTTTTGCGAGGTCTTTCATAATATTTAAAACTTCATCTACCATTTCCGGATCAAGCGCCGAAGTAGGCTCATCAAAGAGAAGTATATCAGGATTCATACAAAGTGCTCTCGCTATTGCAACTCTTTGTTTCTGTCCTCCTGAAAGCTGAGACGGTTTTGCATTTACATATTGTTGCATACCTACCTTAGTCAAATTTAAAATAGCTGTCTTTTCAGCATCACTTTTTGAAATTTTTAAAACTTTTCTCGGTCCTATAGTACAATTATCCAATACATTTAAATTGTTATATAAGTTAAATGACTGAAATACCATCCCGATTTTAGTTCTCAAATCACGAAGTGAAATTTCTCCATTTAAAATATTTTTATCTTTAAATAAAATTGTACCTCCGTTTACTTCTTCAAGCTGATTTATACATCTTAACAATGTAGATTTACCGCTACCCGAAGAACCTATTATTGAAATTACATCTCCTTTATCAACTGTAAAACTTATATTTTTTAAAATTTTGTTATTTCCGAAATTCTTCTCTAAATTTTCTATTTTAAGTATTGCTGCCATATCATACCTCACACCTGTATTTGATTTCCCATTTTAAGTTCGTAAGATTTTGGTCCTTCCAATCTCATCTCTATAAATTTTAAAATTTGAGTTATAACGCTTGTAAGCACTAAATATATTACTAAAATTATAAAATAAGTGCTAAAAGTATCGAATGAAAGTCCTGCAACAGTCTTTGCCGCAAAAAACAATTCTCCTACAGATATTACATTTAATACCGAAGTATCTTTTATATTAATTACAAATTCGTTTCCTGTTGCAGGAAGTATATTTCTCATAGTCTGTGGCGCTATTACATATAACATGAGCTGCAGATGACTCATTCCACCTGCCTGTGCAGCTTCAAATTGTCCCTTGTCAATTGAAATTATTCCTCCTCTTACCACTTCAGACATATATGCTCCGGTATTTACAGAAACTACAATGTATGCTGCAAGCATCTTATCTATTTGAATCGAATAAAATTGTGCCAATCCATAATATAAAAGCATAGCTTGTACTATCATCGGTGTTCCTCTAAAAATTTGAATATATATAGATAATATTAAATTTACAAATTTTTGTATTACTCCCTTTAGTCCCTTTTGCTTTGGAATTGTCCTTATTCCTCCAACTATAAGTCCTATTAATAATCCAATTATTGTAGATAAAATTGAAATTTTTAATGTATTTACCGTTCCAATTAAAAACATCATTTTATACTTGTTAAATATCAATATAGATTTTTCCATAATATCCCTCAATTCATTGCAGGTTGATTTTTAATAGCCATATCCATTATTTGTTGTCTTTCTTCTTCTGTTATTGCACTAAAAACTTCATTTGCCTTTGTCTTTAATTCGTCATTACCTTTTTTTAACCCTGCAGCTATTCTATTTTCATTATCCTTAACTACAAAGCCATTTCCATCTTCAAACTTTACCATTTTAAAATCCGGCATAACTGCTTCAACAGATTTACCTTCAGGTACTTCTCCGATATAAGCGTCAATCACTCCACTTTGAAGTGCAACCCTAAGCTGTGTGAAATTTTCCATAGGTTCCTGTTTTAAGACACCATCTATTTGATCAATTATTTCATAGTGAACGGTATTAAGCTGTGCTGTTACCTTCGCATCTTTAAAGTCTGAAATTGAAGTTGCATTTACATATTTAGAATCATTTCTGACAATCATTACATAGTCGCTTACCCAGTAAGGTTCTGTAAAATCTATTACTTCCGCTCTTTGTGCTGTAGGACTCATACCTGCCATAATCATATCTATTTTGTCCGATTGGACTGCCGGCGGAAGTCCATCCCATTCAGTTTTTACTACAACAAGTTTTTTACCAAGGGCATCTGCAACTTTTTTTGCAAGTTCAACATCATATCCTCCTGCAAATTCAGATGAACCTTCAATTTCAACTGCACCGTTTGAATCATCTTGTTGAGTCCAATTATATGGCGGATATCCACATTCCATACCAACTCTTAAGATATTTTCTTTTTCTTGCACATCTATCTTACTTGTTGCATTTCCTCCACATGCAGTTAAAAATACCATAACAATTAATAATACCGTCATTCCCTTTAAATTTTTCATTTTCTTTCCTCCCTAATTAATTTACAAAATAAAAAAACTTTCGCACCAAAGGAACCATCCTTGGGACGAAAGTAAAATCCGTGTTACCACCCATATTCACATATACTTCACAATATATGCCTCACAAGGTACTATCATACCTCTGCCCTGTAACGTAGGTCACTCACGTTTTGAAATCAAACTATCCTTCAAAAAACTCAGAGCCTTTCTTTCAAATCCAACAATTTACATTAATTACACCAACCTAATGCTCTCTAAAAAATCGTTTTGAATTCTACTCTTCTCTTCAACGCTTTTGTCTATTATAGTCACACCTGTCAAAAAATGCAAGTATTTTTTTGTTTTTTATTAATATTTTTTCTTGTTCAATTTGCATTAAGCAAATATAATATAATAGGGTGATAATATGGAGTCTGTTAATTTTAAAAATATGTTCAGCTTATATAATATAAAAAAATTCATAATCGTTAATATTGGAGTTCTAATTTTGTCAATTGCACTTCACTTTTTCTTGGTTCCTTCAAATTTAGCCGTTGGAGGAGCTGCAGGGCTTGCAATTCTCCTTGCATCGGTCTTTAAATTTTTATCCGTCAGCGGAACGTTATTATTCATAAATATCTTTTTAATTGTTCTCGGTTTTTTTACAATAGGCAAGGAATTCGGTGCATATACTATCTATGCCTCAGTTGCACTTTCTGCATTCTTAAGAATTTTTGAAGTATTTACTCCAATGAAAGTTCCATTTACAGATGATGTATTTTTAAATTTAGTATTCGGTATTTTCATTCAGGGTATCGGTGTAGGTCTTGTATTAAATAAAGGCGCATCTACCGGCGGAACTGATATAGTCGCAAAAATTGTAGAAAAATATACACATTTTTCATTCGGAAACGGTCTTGTAATGAGCGACGGTATTATAACCTTGGGAGCCTGTTTAATTTATGGTCCAAAGCTTGGTATGTATGCTCTTATGGGTGTAATTATGAATTCACTTATAATTGATAAAATGCTCGCAGGATTTGATTCAAAATACAACATAACAATAATATCTGAAAAATTAGAAGATATAAATCAGTTTATCTTAGTCGATCTGTTTAGAGGCAGTACAATTTATGTTGCAGAAGGCGGTTATTCTCACAAGAGCAAGAAAATCTTAACCACAATAGTAGATAGAAAAGATTATATTTTGTTAAGAGAATTCGTTAAAAGAGCAGACTCTAATGCGTTTATGTATATTTCACACATAACGGAAGTAGAAGGCAGAGGATTTACTTACGAACAAAAAAAGAAATAATAAAAACGTCCTTAGTTTTTAAACCAAGGACGTATTTTTTATCTTCTGTTTGAATTTCTCCAAATACCAAACTTCTCTGCTTCTTTAATTAAATCATCTCTGAATTCCGGAGCTGCTAAATTAATTATTCCCTCCGCTCTTTCCCAATTTGATTTACCTTTGCAATTAAATAACCCGTATTCTGTTACAATATAATGTGTATTAGGTCTTGCAACTGTTATTGCACTTCCAGTTTCAAAATTCGGAACTATTCTGGATTCTTCCTTACCTGTTTTCTTATTATAGAATTTAGATGAAAGGCAAATAAAACTCTTTCCTCCATTTGATAAATATGCTCCAAGAACAAAGTCAAGTTGTCCGCCCGCTCCTGAAATATGCTTCTTTCCCGAACTTTCTGATGATACCTGTCCAACTAAATCTACATTTACCGCATTATTTATAGATACAAAGTTATCTATTTTTGAAATAACTCTTGCATCATTTGTATAGTCAACCGGAGCTGCCATACATTGAGGATTGTTATCTATAAAATCATAAAGCTTTTTAGTTCCTGCCGCAAAAGCATATGTCTGTCTAAATCTATCTATATTTTTCTTTGCACCTGTAATTTTTCCCTTGTTATATAAATCTACAAATGCATCTACAAACATTTCTGTATGAACACCTAAATCTTTTAAATCAGATTCTGCTATGAGTGAACCTACAGCATTCGGCATTCCGCCAATTCCAAGTTGGATACAAGCGCCATTTGGAATTTCATTTACTATTATTTCCGCAACCTTTCTATCAACATCACCGAATGCTCCTGCAGGAAGCTCTGCCATTTCAGGATTATCTCCCTCAACAATATAATCAACCTCAGAAACGTGAATTGTATTTTCAAAGCCTCCAAGTGCAACCGGAAGCTTTTCATTTACTTCTACAATTACAATCTTAGCAGTTTCACATATAGCCATCATATGCGATGCATTAAGTCCCATGTTAAAATATCCATGCTCATCCATTGGAGTAACTGTAATATACGCAACGTCTACTTTACAATTTTCTCTATAGTATCTTGGAACTTCAGAATATCTTATAGGTGCATAAAATCCGGCATCTGTTGTATTTATTCTAACTCTGTCCGCTCCTCCTGAATGCCATGAATACCATATAAAAGAATCTCCATTGGGATCTGCTTTGAAAATTTCCGGAGTCCAAAGTAAAACTCCTCCTCTAACTACAACATCTTTAAGTTCTCCTGCTCTTTTTGCAAGTTCTCTATCAATAGCCACAGGAGTTTGAGCTCCCCAAGCATAATCAACGTAATCTCCACTTTTCACAAATGAAGCTGCTTTAGCTGCACTTATAAGTTTATCTTTATAAATATTTTTACAATCCATTTTTGCCTCCTGACATAAATTATTTATATAATATTATACCACGTAGAAGTGATATTTAATCAACCCTAAATTTATTTAATCTAAGTGCATTTGTAACAACAAACAGCGATGAACAACCCATTGCAAAAGCTCCTATCATAGGATTTAGCTTTAATCCAAAGCTGTTAAATAACAATCCTGCCGCTATCGGAATACCTATAGTATTATAAAAAAATGCCCAAAATAAATTTTGTTTTATATTTTTTATAGTGGCTTTTGACAATTCTATTGCACCTACTAAATCTAAAAGCTCATTTTTAATTAGCACTACATCGGCAGATTCTATTGCAATATCTGTTCCTGCTCCTATCGCAACTCCGATATCCGCTCTTGCTAAAGACGGTGCATCATTAATTCCGTCTCCAACAAATAATACTTTTTTTCCATTCTCTATATATTCTCTAACTATTTGTTCTTTATCATGTGGCAATACTTCAGAGTAAACTCTGTCAACTCTTAGCCTGTTTCCTATCACATTAGCTGCTTTTTTATTATCTCCGCTCACAATACAAACCTCAAATCCAAGTTTCTTTAATTTTTCAATAGCTTCACTTGAACTTGACTTTATAGTATCGGAAAGAGATATCACCCCTATAATTCCATCTTCATCCGCAAAATAAATCGAAGTTTGAGCTTCTTCCGTAAACTTTGACGTGTAAGTCTTATATTCATCAAGCTCAATATCTTCCTCCTCCATAAGCTTCTCATTTCCCGTCAAATAATTTTTTCCATCAATCTCCGCAACTATTCCCATACCGGCAAGAGTTGTAATATTACTCGGTTCTGTAAGCTCAAGATCTCTACTTAATGCGTATTTAACTATCGACTTTGCCAAAGGATGTTCTGAATTTTTTTCAATGGATGCGGCAAGTCTTAAAAACTCCTCCTCGGAAAATCTATTTGAAACTATTTCCTTAATTTCAAATTCTCCGGTAGTTATAGTTCCTGTTTTATCTAATAATGCAACGTTCATATTGTGTAAATTTTCAAGACTTTCTGCTGATTTAAACAAAATCCCAAGCTTTGCTCCTATGCCTGTTCCAACCATTATAGCAACAGGTGTAGCAAGTCCCAGTGCACACGGGCAACTTATTACAAGAACAGATATTCCCATTGAAAGTGCAAATTCAAAATCTCCTTTCACAAAAAACCAAGTTATAAAAGTAATAATCGAAATTGCTATTACAATCGGAACAAATTTACCGGAAATTTTATCTGCAAGCTTTGCTATAGGAGCTTTAGTTGTATTTGCATCTTCTACAAGCTCTATTATCTTTGCTATTGTCGTATTCTCGGAATTTACTGTTGCTCTAAATTTTATAAATCCGGTTTTATTTGTAGTAGCCGCCATTATCTTGTCTCCAACAGTTTTTTCAACCGGTATACTTTCCCCCGTAAGCGCAGATTCATCTACAGTGGAACTTCCACTTATAATTATGCCGTCCACCGGTATATTACTTCCCGCTTTTATAATTACAATATCCCCTATCTCTATTTCATCGACCGGAATTTCAACTTGAACATTATTTTTCTCAATTGTCGCAACCTTCGGAGTTAAATTCATAAGTCCGTTTATTGCAGATGAAGTTTTCTTCTTTGCCTTCGCCTCAAAATATTTACCAAGTGTAATCAACACAAGTATCATAGCTGCCGATTCAAAATACAAATCATGGGCAAATTTATGAACAAGCTGAATATCTTCATGTCCCATTCCATATGATATTTTAAATATAGCATACACTCCGTAAACAAATGATGCCGAAGAACCTATTGCTATTAGTGAATCCATATTAGGTGCTCTTCTGAATAATGCCTTATACCCATTCTTAAAAAAATGAAAATTTATAGCTATAACAGGTATGGATAACAACATTTGAGAAATTGCGAGTATCAATAGATTTTCATAACCCTTTAAAATATCAGGTTGCGGTAATCCAATCATGGCACCCATTGCAATATAAAATAGCGGAATCATAAATATAAGAGATGTATACAGACGACCTTTCATTGTTTTCATCTCATCTGCATACGGATCAGATGCTTTAGAGTTTTTATATTTATTACTTTTTTCTCCCTTTACAATAACTCCATACCCTGCATCCTTAACCGCCTTTAAAATATCATCAGATGAAACTTTCGACTCATCGTATTCTACATTCATAGTGTTTGAAAGTAAATTTACACTCACACTTTCAACATCAAGTGATTTAACACTTCTTTCAACTGCATTTTGACAAGCTGAGCAAGTCATTCCTGTAACAGTATATTTTTCTTTCACACAATCACCTCAAATATTTATTACCCAATTTTAATAATAATTTTCGATTTTATCGTGAGTTTCTACAAAGTCTATAAACTTTTCAAAATCCGCAATTGTATTATCTACCGATGTTTTACTTATATCAATTTCATGCTCGGTATTATCGGCAAGTGATATTAAAATTGCAGACTTAACATGTTTACCGCTTATGCTTTCATATGCCCTTGTATAAATTTGAAGCTGCAACTTATAATATTCTATTGATTCTTTTGTAAGGTGTCCTGTTTTAAAATCAATTATTTCAATGTCTCCATTAACTTCACGAATCTGATCTATAAATCCGTTTATTATCCCATTTTTTACAGGATAGTAAAATTCATACTCTCTGTGCAAAATAGTTCCTCTTTGAGATTTATCTACATTTTTAATCCTATCTTTTAATAAATCCAATACATCATTTGTCACAGCTATATCATTTTGCTCAAGCTCTCTCTTTAAAAATTCATCTATGTCACTCGGACAAAATTGTGCATATTTATGAACTATAATCCCTCTTTTTATCGGGTCTATTCCTTCATATTCACTTCCATCAGATTTATATTCAATCTCATCTCCAAGAATATATGTCCGATAAAAACTAACAGGATCTTTTTTAAATGCCATATACCCTGAAGCTGAATAATATCTGAACTGTTTATTCCTGTCAAAATATTCATTTCTTATTAACGTATTATTTTCACAATCACCTGTCATATTCAGCTTTTCAAAGATATTGGGCTTACTATTTCTCAAAACTTCTTCATATGATGGAGAAATAATTTTTAAATTATTAAACTGTGTATTTTTTAATAATTCATGATAGCTGTTTTTTACATTGTTTTCATTTCCTTTTTCTATATCTTCTTTTTCCTTATACTTACAATTTAAAAAAGTCAGAGTTTTTTTTGCCCTTGTTGCAGCAACATAAAAAATTCTTCTTTCTTCTTCAAGTTCATTCAGTTTTTCTGCTTCTATTATAAAATAGTACTTCGATTCTCTGTTTTTAATTTTTATTCCAAGTCCATTTTCCCCAATTTTAATTATATTTTCAGTCGGTTTCTTTAATAGATTTTTTTTAAAATCAGATAATATTATATGGTCAAATTCAAGACCCTTTGATTTGTGAATTGTCATCAGAGTAACAGCATCTTCTGTTTTTTCTCCATCAAGCACAACATTCTGCACATAATTTATAAACTCCTCAAGGTTTAATGACTTCTTTTCAAATTCATTTGATAATAAAATCAACTTATCAATGTTTAGAATCGAATTTTTTCCAAAACACATTCTAAAAATTTCATAGCATCTAAGTTCTTTTACCACCATTGCTATAAATTCACTAAGAGTTAAAACATTTTTATATTCTCTAAGAGTAAAATATTTTGAAAGCCCGTTCTTAAATAATTCTTTATCTCTATCGTCAAGCTCTTTTTCAAGTTCAAAATTTAAAATATCAGTATCTTTGCTTCTAAGTGCAAGTTTAAAAATTGAGTTTTCACTAAGTCCAACAAGCGGACTTTTAAAATACGCAAGTATATTTAAAATATCTCTATTATTTGATAATGCCTTAAGTAAAACAATAATATCTCTAATTTCTCTAAATTCCGAAAATTTCTTTGCAGTATTATTTACGCTTATATTTCTGCTTATAAGTTCACTTTCAAAAGATTCCATATTTTTTGCAGTTCTAAATAAAATTGCTATGTCTTTTTTATCTATTCCCGCTTTTATCAAGCTGTCAATATAATTTGCAGCAACTACGGATTCCTTTGAATCATCACAAAATTCCAAAATTTTTATTTTTTCGTCTCCTTTTAAATTTGCATTAAGGTTTGTGTATTCTTTACCTAAAATTTTTGGGAATAACTCATTAAAACTCTCTATAAGGCTACTGCTGCTTCTGTAGTTTTCATTCATATCAAGTGAAATGCAGTCTTTACTTTCCATTTCTTTTACAAATTTTTTATACTGTGCTAAATCTCCGCCTCTAAACCCATAAATACTCTGCTTTGCATCTCCTACTACAAATAAATTTACATTATCAGATAAATTGTTTGTAAGTTTTTTAAGAATTTCTGTTTGAATTTTATTCGTATCCTGAAACTCATCAACCATAATGTACTTATACTCAATATCTATTTCAGAATTTAAAATTTTCAGAGCATATTTTTGTAAATCTTCATAATCTAAATAATTTTTTTCTCTTTTTTTGAAAGTATATTCAATTTCAATATCTTTTAAAATATCCGTGATGAGCTCATAGTACTTCTGATTTTTAGGTTCATTAACTAATTCCAATCTTAACATTTCCAAGCGTATTTTTCCCATAATTTCATAGATCTCTTTATTTTTAGAGTCTTTTACACAACTTCTTATTTTCTCAAAAAAATCAAAATTTGGACTTCCAAAAAATTTTTTGATGTCATCTCCCGCATATAATTTTCTGAATTTTGAATTTGAAGCGAGTTTTTTATGATTTCCAAGCTCATGAATCCAATAAATCAATGTGGAAAAATCTGTTTTTATCTTTGAAATTTCATTTAAAAATTCAGAATTTTTAATTTCAATTTCATCTATGCTGTAAGACTTGTTTTTTAAATCATCATACAGTGAAATTATTGCATCGCTAAATTTCCTTATATCAATTTCTGAAATCTCCATCAAAAGTTCATACAATCTCATATCATTTTCATATTTTTTAAATACCGTATTTGTTGCATCTCGTAAAATATCTTCCGCCTCAAGCGGTTCGCAAATTTCAAATTCCGGGTCAACCTCAACAGCTAATGGATATTTTCTGATTAATTCGCCACAAAATGCATGTATTGTAAAAATTTGTGCATTTGAAAAAAATTTATAAATATCTTTTAACTTATCATCTTTCGACTTAGAAAGAGCATCCTTTATTTTACTCTTCATTTCAAAAGCAGCCTTATTTGTATAAGTTATAGCTAATATTTCTTCAAGTTCGTATCCTTTTGTAAGATTTCCATTTTTTAGTATATTTAAAAATCTTTCAGTCAAAACTTTAGTCTTACCCGTTCCCGCTCCGGCACTGAGACATATGTTTTTATCAATTGTATTTACAGCTATATTTTGTATTCTATTTAATCTATCCACTATTTCACCTGCCTGAAAATATCTATATACATTTCATTATCAACAGATTCTGTCGTAAAATTACCATTATATATTTCGTTGCAAAGTCTTATTACTTCCTGTTTAAGTTCATCAATAAAAAATTCAAAGTTTTCTATTTTCATCATCTTACGTCCAAAATACTTCTCATCCCTTAATGCACTCTTATATTCTGCCGATTTTATAACTCCATACTTAGCTTCTACAATAGAACACTTATCTTCCGCCATAATGTAAATAGGAAATTGAAAAGCCTCTTTATTAGCCATATCTTTTTGAGTGGGAACACCGTAATCACTTTTTTTATAGTCTATTAATGTTTTATAGTCTCCTTTTCTATCTACTCTGTCTATTCTGCCATTGATTTGGTATTTATCAAGCTTAATATTTATTGGAACTTCAAATCCTACCGGTATAAAATCATCTCTTAGAGATAAATCCAATTCTATAAAATTTTTTAGTATGGAAAATATCCCGTCTACCTTTGCACTATTAAGAGCCGTATATTTTCCGGATACCGGCAACTCATCTATAAGTTCGCTTTTGATAATCGCTTTTAGCATTGTTTCGTTTAATTCATTAGGATATTTTTTAAAATATCTCTCCAATATATGATGGTATATATTTCCAATATCAATGTGATAAGTATCTTTTTGTCTTCTCAACATTTCTTCAATTTTTAATATTCTCTCAAATAAAAATGTATATGGAGATTTTACATACAAATCAAAATCTGTAACTTTAAAACCTCGCCTATCTATTAAATTTCTAAGACTTACTAATGCATCTCCGCTTAAAATTATCTCCTTATTCCCAAGAAGCCTCTTGTTTTCAAGCTCGATTTTTTCATTCAACAGATTATAATTTGAAAATGAATTAAATAATTTTATCTTATTCTCATCAACCTTATTCTCTTCAATCTCATCTATAATTTCAAGTGAAAGTTGCTCAACGGTAGATATCTCTACACTTGAAGCAATTTTTATTTTCTTAAACAAATCTTTATAAACAGAACTGTCATCTTCCCTCGCATAACATAAATAAGCCGTTTTTGAAAGAGAAATAAGCTTTAACAACTTCAGAAGTTCTCTATCATATATCTGTCTATCCGATTCAATTACAAATCCCATATTTATAAGTTCATTATTATTTGTCTTATTGAAGATAAAATCTCTACTTGGATACGATGGAAACTCAAGATTGAAATCAGTTATAAAAACATTGTTAAATCTTAAGTATAGACTTTTATCCATACTCATAACCGATGGTGCATATTCATTTGTATTGTCAAATGCAATCATATCTAAATAGCTGTTTAAAAAGTCTATATATAATCCAAAACTAACTTTTTTAAAATATACATCGTAATTTTTCAACTTATCAAGTAGCAGTTTTATAGACCTTATATTTTGTCTATCTCTTTTCAGAATAATCTCATCTCTTGTAGATGCGTATACTCTTTCGGAAACTAATTCTGCAGTTTCAAGATACTCTTCCAATTTTTCACTATAGTACTTAAAACTTTCTCTACCTTCAAAATTAACTTTTAACTTTTTTAAAAGTTCATAAAACTCAATTAAATTTTTTTCATCAAGTTCAACACTTGTCCTTGTATTTCCTACAAGCTCATCTAAATTTCTAAAACTCATCTTCGAAATCTCATATTCCATTTCATCCGAATCTGTTATTTCAAAATATTTAAGTTTTATCCTACTTAATATATTTTTTCTGCTTTGAACTCTTAAATATTCTATCAGAGACAAAAACTCTTCAATTATTGGATATTTTGAATAAATCGTTTCTTCATTCAAAGTTAAATTTTCAAACATCTCTACCTGTTTTAAATTTTTCATGTCTTTACTTAGAGAAACTAAATCACACTTCTCATTTTCAATTAAACAACTCTTTAAAAATTTAAATACAGTTTTAAATTCACTTAATCTATTTTCTTCTTCAATTAAAAAAACTCTGTTATTTCGAACTAAATCATTTATATAATCTTGAATACTTTTATCCTCAAGAAATGATTTAGTCTCAAAGCCAATCCGCTCAAGTGAATTTACCATCTTTTCTGCAAAATTTAAATCACTTAAAAAAAACGGCACGTTCACTATTACATTTATTTTATCTGAAAAATCTTTTATAAGCCCTAACTCTATTTCCTTAAAAGAGTAAAATCCATCTATGACTATTAAATCAATATTCTTATCATTTAGATCTACATGTTCTATTAAATCCGTAAGATTTTTTTCATTTAAAAACTGCTCGTATTTTACATAAATATCTTTAAGTTCAGAAAATAGAGAATTATTTGCAGTTATCATATCACTACTTACAAGATTTTCTCTTGCTCTTAATATGAATTTTGAAACGGAATTTATTATCCCCCTATAATTTTTAAATAATTTATAATTTCCTTTTTGAATAATGTCTTTAAGTATATAACTTCTAAATGGATCATCAATTATTTTCTTATTATTATTTTCTCTTCGGAGTGAATCAAATGTATGAAATTTTAAATTTGAAATTCCTCCAAGTTCTTCTATATACATTTTTTTATATTGATGTATTGATGCCTTTGTAGGCAATATATAAAATACTTGTTTACCATTTCTAATATATTCCAAAATTTTTTCTTTTATTTCTACATTTTCAGCATATAAATTCGCCTTATAAATTACCTTCAGCTTTTCCATATATTTCTATCTCCAAAAATATCCTCCAATATATCTGATTCAAGCTTCGGAAGTACTAAATAAAAAGTTTTCCCGCTTAAATAAGAAAGCTCTCCCTCAATTTTATTAAAATGAATAGAATAATTGTGCAAAAACTGACTCTCATACTTATACTTATTCTTAAATAATCTATTTACACTGCTATCTCCATATTTTATATCTCCTACAATCGGAAGCTTTTTACTGCTGAGTACTGTTCTGATTTGATGAGTTCGCCCTGTAATCAAATTGACTTTTAATAAGCTGTAATCATTTCGCATAGCAATTCTCTTGAATTCTGTAATAGATTCTTTTGCTCCGATACTATCTTTCTTAAGTACTGTTACTTTATTTCTATCCTCATCCTTTGAAAGATATGACCTATCACTAAATTGCTCTTTTGCTTCTCCACTTACAAGTGCAAGATAAAATTTATCTATATTATTTTTTTTAATTTCATAATTTAAGCTTCTAAGTACTCCGGCTTTTTTTGCTCCGATTAAAATTCCGGAGGTATTTCTGTCAAGTCTATTACAAATTGCCGGTCTAAAAGAATTTTCATTTCTCGGATTATATTCCTGCCTTGCAATTAAATAATCTATCATCATATCAACCATATTCTTTTTAAAATCTTTAGAATCATTATGTGATAAAATTCCTGCAGGCTTATTCATTAAAATCATATTTTCATCTTCAAATATAATTTTTGGAAATTTGTTATTTTTGAAATTAATAGGCTCTCTTTTAAATTTTTCAATAGTTTCATCGCTAAGATATAACTTAATACAATCTCCTTTTGATAATAAATCTTCAGGCTCTGCTTTTTTGTCATTTAGTTTTATATTTTTCTTTCTTAAATTCTTATATATGAAGGACAAAGTCGCTTTTTCAAAATACTTTTTTAAAAATCTGTCTATTCTTTGACCTTCATCATTTTCATTCACAAAAATTTCTATCAATATTATTTCACCTTACCTAAATTATCTGCTATAATATATTATAGCAATTAATTTTAGAAAAGAGGGTCATTTTGAAATTTTTTACAAATTTAACTGATTTTTTACTTAAAATAATTTCAGTAGTAGTATTACTGTCAATAATAATAGGACTTGCATTAGTTATAAGGTGGAAAATTGATACACTTTATATGGAGAATATTGCAGGAGATGAAATTGAATTTACTCTACTTGATGAAATTGAAAAGACAAAACTCGATATTGAACTATATCTAAACGGAGATGAACCAAAATCTACTCCACAGATTGAAATAATCAAAGATAAAGAGGAAGATTTGGTTTCAATTACGATACCTGAAGGTGCAAGTATAGATGATATTGCAAATGAACTTCTAAATAAAAAACTAATGACAAGCATACCTGATTTTAAAGCACTTGTGGATAGTATGGGACTTACCGATAAATTTGTATGTGGCACCTATCAGATACCTAAAGACAATAAAATAAAAAATACTATATTAACAATTACAAATTCAACCATTAAAAACTACGAAATTACAATAAGTGAAGGCGCAGCGGCAGATGCAGTTGGAGCTAAACTCGAAAAAATAGGAGCAATCCAATCAGCAAAAGCTTTTGAAAAGCAATGTAAAGACTTAAATTGTTTCTACAAATTCAAGCCGGGAACATACTCAATTGAAACTCCTTCAAAAGTAATTAAAATAATCGAAATGCTTACAGGAGAAAATTTCTAACAAAAAAAGGAGATAATCATCTCCTTTTTTTATTGTAAACACTCATTGTTCCAGAAGTCCGCCCTTAGTGTATAAGTCAAAATAATATCCTTGATTCTTCATAAGTTCATCATGAGTTCCTCTTTCTATAATTTTTCTATCTCTCATGACTAAAATTTCATCGGCATTTTGAACAGTTGTAAGTCTATGTGCTATTGTTAGTGTTGTTCTTCCCTTTGTAAGCTTTTCAAGTGACTCCTGAACTATTTGCTCAGACTTATTATCCAGTGCAGATGTAGCCTCATCTAAAATCAAAATCGGGGGATTTTTTAAAAACACTCTTGCTATGGATATTCTCTGTTTTTGTCCTCCTGATAGTTTTACTCCTCGTTCTCCGACATAACTGTCAAATTTTTCAGGAAGCTGCTCTATAAATTCTCTTGCACCCGCAAGTTCACTTGCTCTTAAAACTTCATCATCCGTTGCCGACGGATTCCCATATCTTATATTATCCATAACCGTTCCGGAAAACAAATATACATCCTGTTGCACTATACCTATATTATTTCTAAGCGATTTCAATGTTACATTCTTTATATTTGCACCGTCTACTAAAATTTCACCATAACTTACATCATAAAATCTTGGAATCAGATTACATATTGTAGTCTTTCCAGCACCGCTCGGTCCTACTATTGCAATATTATCTCCCGGGTTAATATTTAAATTAAAGTTTTCAAGTACATTTTCAGTATCTTTCTCATATTTAAATGTAACATCTCTAAATTCAATTTTACCCTTAACATCTTTCAGTTCGATTGCATTTTCAGAATCTTCTATCTCCGACTTGGTATCCATTATCTCATAAAATCTTTCAATTCCCGTCATACCTTTCTGGAATTGTTCTGTAAATTCTACAATTCTTCTAACCGTTGCAAGAAGTGATGTTACATACATTACATAGGCTATCAGATCAGACGGCTTGATTTCTCCTTTCATCATAAAATAACCGCCAGATACTATCAGAATCAAATACATCAATCCGTCAAAAAGCTTTGTAATTACTGTAAATCCTGCCATAGCTTTATAAAATTTCTTTTTAATTCCTAAAAATTTTGCATTTTGAATATTGAATTTTTTTGCCTCTATTTCTTCATTTGCAAAACTCTTAACAACTTTTATTCCAAGAAGCGAATCTTCTATCGATGAATTTAAATCTCCAATATGAACTCTTTGCATCTTTTGTGCTTTTCTCATCTTATGATTGTACTTAGATGCAAATACCACCATAATAGGTATCATAAGGTAAATAAAAATTGTCATTTTCAAGTTAACAGATGATAAAATTATAAATGATACTAAAATTTTTATACCGCCTATAAAATATTCTTCCGGGCAATGATGTGCAAATTCCGTTATATCAAATAAATCATTTGTTATCCTGCTCATCAATACACCTATTTTAGTTTCATTGTAGTATGAATCACTCATAGTTTGAAGATGGGCATATACATCAGCTCTCATATCAGTTTCAATTTTAGCTCCCATTATATGACCTATACTTGCCATATAATATGCTGCAACCAAATCTACAGACTTCAAAATTAAAAATAACAAAGCAAGTCTTATTATCAGCTCTACATTGAGCAATTTGATATCTTTCATTCCAACACTTGATATATACCTCAAAATTAATGGAAGTATCATTTCAGATGCAGTTGTAAAAGCTGCACATAATAAATCTATAAATAAAATTGACTTATATTTTTTAAAATAAGGAGAAATTCTTTTAATTAATTGTATATTCTTCATAAAATCACCTCTTTTATTCTACATTATATAGATACATTTATCAAATGTAACTCTTTTGTTGTTGACTTTAAATAAAATCAATAATATACTCACATAAGAAACTTAGGAGGTAAAAATGGAAACTACTAAAAAATTAGCCCGATCTACTCTTGCGATAATTGTATTTTCTCTTTTAGGAAAAATTTTAGGATTCGTTAGAGAAAGTTTAACAGCTGCAAGATTCGGTGCAACTCTTGAAATGGATGCTTTTACCGCAAGTCAGTCTGCAACAGCTACTATTTCTATGCTAATAACAGCAGCCATTGCTACTATTTTTATTCCAAGTCTGCAAAAAGCCGAAAGAGAACTTGGTGAAGAAGAAAAGCTTAAATTTACAAACAATATGCTAATGATTATTTCATTAATTTCATTGATAGTTATAGCTTTAGGTATTGTTTTTGCTCCGGCACTTTCAATCTTATTTACTCCTAAATCAAAACTTGAAGCTTATGAACTTGTAGTGAAACTAATAAAAATAGGGATGCCGGTAGTTATATTCTCTGCAGTAGTCGGAGTTTTTACAGGTTTTTTGCAATATGAAGGAAAGTTTGCTGCAGCAGGTGCTGTTGCAATTCCGCTAAACTTAGTTTACATTATATATCTTGGTTTTATTTCCCCGCACGCCGGTATAGTCGGACTTACAATCGCATCTGTTGTAGGTATATTGGCACAGGTAATATTTCTATTGCCGGATTCATTTAAAGCGGGATATAGACCGAAATTTGTCTTTAATCTAAAAGATAAATATGTAAATGAAGCACTTCTTCTTGCAGTCCCTATACTTATAAGTACAGCAGTAAATGATGTAAATGTAATCGTAAACAGAAGACTTGCAATGGGTATGGCAGAAGGCTCTGCATCAGTTTTAAATTATGCAAATAAAATGAATATGATGATTCTCGGAATTTTCATAACTGCAATTACAGCTATAATATTTCCGACAATGTCAAGAGCATTCGGAAATAAAGATATGATTCACGGTAAACGTGTAATGAATGCCTCAGTTAAAACTGTATTATTTTTAACAGTACCTGCAACAATAGGAATGCTTATTTTAGCAAGACCTATTGTAGATGTTGCTTTCTTCCACGGAAAATTTACATTACAAAATGCAATAGATACTACTGCAACACTTAGATTTTATACTCTTGCGCTAATTTCAATATCACTTAGCAATGTTTTAAACAGAGTATATTATTCAATAGCCGATACAAAAACTCCCTTCATAATAGGGCTTATAAATGTTTCAATAAATGTCGGACTTAATTTACTTGTGGCACATAAATTCGGTACAAGGGGACTTGCAGCATCTGTTAGTATCGCAACAACAATAGCAGTGTTAATATCATTTATTTTACTTAGAGAAAAAATTGGAAATCTCGGAATAAAATCCTACGTAAAAGCATTAGTTAAAACTCTAATGTCATCAACAGCAATGGGAATTTTCTGTCTGATATATTTCCCTATAGAAAAAGTCCTTACACCATTAATGCATTCTCATGGTTCATCAATAATTATAAAATTACTCTTACTTATGATTGTTGTCGGAATTGCAGCTATAATTTATGGATTATGTCTATATCATTTAGGTGTTAGGGAAATCAGAGATGTAGTTAAAATAATAAATCGAAGATTAAAAAAGGCATCCTAAAATAATCATACAGAGCTCAACATATAAAATATTTTTGAAAAATTTAAAAATATCAATCCTTCAGATATTTATGAAATAAAAATAGGCAGAAAAAATCTTCTGCCTATTTTTATACCACTAACTTAAAATTTAACTCTTTAAATTATATCACTGCAAAACACTTTACATAATGGAAGTTTCAAGTATATTTTCTCATATCCTTAAACTAAAATCTCAATGGTGATTTAACTTTAAAAAGGCTTAGGATTAAATCCTAAGCCTTTTTACTATTCTATTACATATACTTTTACATTTCTTCTTCCAAAATCATTTGCAGTAGCATTTGAGTTGAAAAATAAATCTATTCTGTTTCCCTTAATTGCTCCACCCGTATCTTCTGCAACTGCATATCCATATGATGGCCATCCGTCCATTGTCTCAATATACAATTTTGAACCAAGCGGAATTACTTTAGGGTCAACTGCAACTGCTCCTACTCTTGCTTTTGTTCCAAGTGCAGTTAATGAACCTGCAGTAGGATCATAAGCTGTAGCTTGCATTGTTATTACTTTTTTAATTTTTTTACCCTCAAGAGTTGCTGATGCGGCTGTTTTCTTAGTACCGATTTCAACAATTTCAGTTTCAGGTTTTTCAAGAATTTCCGATTTCAATACATCTATCGATACAAGCTTATCATTTACAAATGTATTTTGTATTACTTCAGATTTTACTCCAACTTTACCTTTTTTTATTATCTTTGTTTCTCCGACTACTAAAGAAGCATTTTCATTTTTTATTGTTTCAAACGGAATTTCAGTTTTAACTTCTGAACTCTCCTTAAAAACTCTCTCTATTACTATCGGCTTTTCTGTACTTGCCTTAGCATTTAGCTTAGGTGTTACTACATCGTCAGAGTCAACCTTAATATTTAAATTTTCTAAAACTTCAGAAACTGTTTCTCCTACTGCTTTTGCAATATAAATCTCGTTACCGTTATTAATTTGATAACTCTTAGGAGCTTGTATTATTATATCCATGTCATCTTTTATTTCTGTATTCAAGCTCGGTGTTATAACTTCTTTATCCTTAAGTATTATTTTTTCTGATTTCAAAAAATCTTCAACTGTTGCAGAATATGTTATAAATTTCTTTTCTTCTCCCTTTATTATAACATTTACACTCTTACCTAACACAGTTGAAAAACCCATTGTTATAGTCGAAGATAAAAGTACAGCTCCTATTAACAAAGTAGCAGCTTTTTTTCTAAGACTATTTTGTGTTAAATTCATTACCAATAACCTCCCATAAAAATTACATCGTTGTAAACTCTGTAACTTTTTTGTAACTTTTGCTCACTTGTTAAGTATATAAGGTTTTGATAATTTTGTCAAGTTTTTTGTAACTTTTTTGTTACCTTTAGATGAAAACGGCTATTTTCCAACATTTTATTTCTAAAATTTAAATTGATTTTTGTAATAAATCAAGAATATAAACTCAATATATCACTATAATAATTGTTAAATTTTGTTACTTTTTAATTTATTTATTAAATTATATATGACTTTTGCTGTGAATCCCCAAATTATTTTATCTTCATATTGATAAAATATAACTCTATCTTTTGATCTTTTAAAATCATACTTTTCTCCATTTGGTATTAAACTATATGGAAATTTATCATTTCTCTTTGCAATTAACTCTACTTCATATATATCAGGTTCATTTTCAAAAAAGAAATTTAAGGGAACAGTAAATATATCTTCAACCTCTTCTTTATTCGGAAATATATTTTCAATGCTTTTAGTTATCTCTCCCACGGTAGTATATATCACAGAACCATAGGAGTTTACTAAAAAATCTCCCTCATTAAACACATCTAAATCTACTTTTGATATTAGTAATTCTTCACAGGTTTCTCTTATCGCCGCCTGTATATAATCTTCATGTTTTTCAATTTTTCCTCCGGGAAAACAAATTTCGCCCGGCTGATTGTTGAGATTTTTAGAGCGTACTTCAAATAACAAATGTGTCTGTTTTTCTACTTCTATGAATGGTACAAAAATTGAATATTTATTTTTTATTTCCATTGGTTCTGATTTTAATTTTTTTACTATTTCTTCTATCTTATTTAATCTCATTGTTTAATCATCTTTTTAACTAATTTATTTATAGTTCCTACCTCTATCTCTCGATTAATTATAGGTTCTTTTGACATAATTTCATTAAGTAACTCATCTACATTATAAATTCTCAAGAAGTCTATATTATACTTTTGTGCATCTCTTTCAATCATAGCTACTACCAAATCTACATAGTTATAACCGCTCTTAAGTCCCAACTCTTTCGCAAGGCCCGGGATTATTTCTTCAAAAAAAACTCTATACTTTGAAGTGTTTTTATACTTACCGCTAATTAAAATTTCATCTAATCTGTCAAAGTACATATTCTGTAAAATTTCAAACGCCATTTCTTCATCAAATGGATTTATATAATACTTATCTCCAAATAATCCATTTAATTTTTTATAAGTATCAAAATATCCTATTCTCATTATCTCATCAGCTTTTTTTGGATCAAAATCCATAGATGTCGTGTATTTTTTACTTGGTGATATTACTATTGCATCATCCGGAAATGCGATATCTCTTAAATTTGACGGATTGACTCTGACTATCACAGGAGTAAGCCCTAATCTTTGCACCATATTATATGGAATTTTATTAAAAAATCCTCCGTCTAAATAGTATTTACCGTCAAGCGGTTCAAGTTTAAATATCGGAAGATAACAACTCCCTATTATATAGTTATGAAGTTTTCCCTCTTCAATTTCATCTATAAACAACTCTTCTCCTTTTTTATCTGTAAGATTTAAAGTTGTCAGCCCAAATTTTATTTTTGAATTTCTAACCTTTTCTTCATCAATATAAGTTGTAACTAATTGTCTTAACGGATCAACCGGTATTCCCCTGCTGCTTAATGTTTCTTTTATACCTTTAAACTTTTCAAATGAAAATTTTCCATCCTGTGTATTTTCTGACATCAATGCAACTATAGCATTCGTTGTGTCTGAATCATCCGTGCTAAAATCTTGAAATGACATACTCTTCCATAAATTTGCGCACTTATCCGGCTCATTCATCACTATCATAGCTCCGTTAATTGCCCCTATTGAAGTCCCTACTACCGCTTCAAATTCAAATCCTAACTCCTTTAGAGCAAAATAGGAACCTATATGATAGGCTCCCTTTGCTCCTCCTCCTTCTAAAACTAATCCGTACATATTATAATCACCTTATTCTAATTCTATAATGTCTTGTTTTATTCACCAGTACAATTCACAGCCATGTCGAAACTGCTATTTTTTAAATTGTACATCACAAATCCCTGCACTATTTACATCCTTTAATTTGTTTAAGCTCTATGTTATTCTTTTTTATAAGTTCCAAGGCATATTCATCTACTCTGTATGCCTCTTTATAATAAATCGCTTTAATTCCTGCCTGAATTAGTGATTTTGTGCAATTTAAACATGGAAAATGAGTAACATAGGCAACACAATCTTTTACCGGTATTCCCTCTTTTGCACAATATAATAAGGCATTCATTTCAGCATGAATCGTAGCTATACAATGACCGTCTCGCATTGTATGTCCTATTTCATCACACTGAGGATTGCCGGCAAGCGAACCGTTATATCCGGTTGATACTATTCGATGATCTTTATTTACTATGACACACCCTACAAAAGCTCTGTCACAAGTAGATCTTATAGCAACCATCTCTGTTATTTCCATAAAATATTCGTTCCAAGACTTTCTCATACATACCTCACTTTGCTTCTTTGGCAAGCTTGTCTACAATTTCATTATATTTGACTCCACTATGTGCAGCTACTTTTATAAAGACAACATCAATTTTATCCTTAATGGATTTATAATAATTTCTATACTCAATAGTACCTTTTTTATTTGCCTTCCAAGTTTCAGTCGCCCAATTTTCTATACCTGCATAATCATAATGTAAATATATCCTTTTTTTCCCAAGTTCTACCGCTCTTTGCATGGCATACATTGCACCTTTAAGTTCCCCTGCAACATTTCTCATAGTAGAATCTTCATCATAATATCTCTTGGATGAAGTTTCATATATATTATTGTCAAATAGAACAGCTCCATAGGAAAAACTTCCGTCAATAACCGAATAAGAACCGTCCACATAGGAAATTATCTCGCCATCCTTGATATCTTCCTCAAACTGTATTTCTGTCTGCTCTTCCGGTATGCCCTTAATAAATAAAACGGCATCATCTTTTGTATTGAATTTTTTATAAACCGCACCGCTATATCCTATAACCTGCGCTTTACATTCATCCCATGTAGTATATATTCCTACTTCTCTTCCTTTTTTTACTGCGTAATACATTATATTCTCCTTATACTAAATTAATTTTATATTAAAAGAACCGATTATACAAGTTTAATAATAACTATAACATTGAGTGTTTTTGTGATATACTTAATATGATTAATATTACAAATAAATATTAAATATGGAGGTACTAAATGAATACTAAACAACTTGAAAGAATGAGAACAGGCAAAGGTTTTGTAGCTGCACTTGACCAAAGTGGCGGTTCCACTCCAAAAGCTTTAAAGCTTTACGGTGTAATGGAAGATTCTTACAATAATGATGAAGAAATGTTTAAATTAGTTCACGATATGAGAACAAGAATTATAAAAAGTCCATCATTCTCAAGTGAAAGAATTCTTGCAGCTATATTATTTAAAGTTACTATGAATTCAAAAATAGATGACCTTTACACAGCAGATTTCCTTTGGGAACAAAAAGGCATAGTTCCTATCCTAAAAGTAGATGAAGGCTTAGCAGACTTAAATAACGGAGTTCAACTTATGAAACCTATGAAAAATTTAGATGAACTTCTTGAAAATGCAAAAGAAAGAAACATATTCGGAACTAAAATGAGATCTGTAATTAAAGAATTCAATGAAAACGGAATAAAAGAAATTGTTGAACAACAATTTGAATATGCAAAGAAAATATCAAAAGCAGGCTTCGTTCCTATTATTGAACCTGAAGTTGATATTAATGCAGAAAAAAAATCTGAAATTGAAGAAATATTAAAAAAGGAAGTTGTTAAACAACTTGAAGCTCTTGAAAAAGATGTATATGTAATGTTCAAATTCACAATCCCAACAGTTGAAAATTTATATTCCGATTTGGTGAATTTTGAACAAGTTGTTAGAATAGTAGCTCTTTCAGGCGGATATTCAAGAGAACTTTCAAATGAATTGCTTTCTAAAAATCAAAATATGATAGCAAGTTTCTCAAGAGCTCTTTCAGAAGGACTTAATGTAAATCAAACTGAAAAAGAATTTGATGAGCTTCTTGACAGCTCAATAGAATCTATCTACAAAGCATCAATAGAAAAATAATATAAAAGAGGACTTAGCTCCTCTTTTTATTTGATTAGGTAATAAAATGGAAAAATATATTGAAAATGCAATTGCAAATAGAAGGTTTTTTAGACAAATTGCCGAAATCGGATTTCTTGAAATGCAAACCACAATAGAAATAATAAAACAATTAAAAAATATGGGCTTTAATGTAAAATACGGAAAGTCCATTCACTCAAAACGCATGGGTGTTCCTTCAAATGAAGAACTTAAAAATCATTCCAAGCATATCTTGCTTGATGATGTAGACTTTGATACATCCGAAATCTTTGAAGGATATACGGGATGTATTGCTGAAATGGTATCGCCTGAAAAAGGTCCAAGTTTCGGATTTAGATTTGACATAGACGCCCTTCCAATTCACGAAACAGAAAATATTGATCATACTCCAAATAAGCTGTCATTTCGTTCAAAAAATGAAAACACATGTCATGCATGCGGCCACGATGGTCATATTGCAATCGGACTTTCGCTTTGCAAATATATTGCAGATAATATAGACAACCTATCCGGAACATTTAGAATTATATTTCAACCTGCAGAAGAAGAAGTTCGTGGCGGAAAATCAATTGATGGCGCAGGTGCCACTGATAATTTAGACTATATGATTTCTTCACATATAGGATTAAATCAGCCGGATTCTACTATAGGAGTAGGAAGTATAGGTTTTCTTGCTACAAAAAAAATAGATATAACCTTTTACGGAATATCGTCTCATGCTGCAGCAAATCCTCAACTCGGTCGAAATGCATTACTCGGCGCTGCATCTCTTGCACTTACACTTCACAGCTTCGCTCAATATTCAAATGGAATGGCTCGAATAAATGTCGGCACACTCCACTCCGGAAATGCCAGAAATATAATCGCACAAAACAGTTACATGCAAGTTGAAATAAGAGGCGAAAACGAAATCATCTTAAATGACCTATATGACAAGCTAAATAATGCAGTCAGGGGTACTGCTATTAGCTATGGTCTTGAATATAAAATAGAAATCGTCGGAGAAGCCATATGTTTTGAAACTAAATACCCTGAATTTACAAAATATATAAATTCAAAGCTAAATGAAATAGGTTTTAAGACTACGCTCAATCCAAGATTAAATGCTTCCGAAGATGTGAGTTATTTATTAAAAAGTACTGAAGACAAAGGCGGAAAATCAATTCACTTTTTACTCGGTACAACACTTAAAGCTCCTCACCATAATGAAGCATTTGACTATAATGAAGAAGTTTTAACAATAGGTCTTAATCTTTATATTAAGATGATACACATACTTCTAAATAAAATTTGAATTCAGATATCAAAAAGTTCCGACAATGTCGGAACTTTTTAATTCATAGTTTTATATTTTTGTATATTGGTATCATTTAAAAACTCGTAGGCACTATTAATTTTTTGAAACATTTCCGTTGCCCCCGGCTCTTTATTGATATCGGGGTGATACATTTTTGCCATTTTTTTGTATGCGAGCTTTATTTCATATTTATCGGCATTATAACCTACTCCTAATGTATTACAAGCTTGCTCATATTGAGACTTAAAAGATGAAGATGTATATCCCTGATAATTTCCTTGATTTTGATATTGTCCGTTATAGCTACCTTGATAATATCCTCCGCCTTGCTGGGCTTGTCTGAAAAATTCTTTAAAATCGCCATAATTTCCGAATGTCCAATAAGTACCTCCACCCATATTCTCAAATCTTTTTTTAAATTCTTCTTCCTCTCTCTTGCGTCTTGCCTCTTCTCTTTTTATTCTTTCTCTTTCCATATCATCTCTATATTTTTTGCCATAATCTTCCATTTTTTCAAATGAAGCTCTTCTGCCAAGCAAATAAAAGTCCGCCTTATCATAAAAATATTCTGTCGCCATATATTTAATATATTTTAAATAGCTAACTGCAATTTTCCCTATAAACGGGACTACAACAGAAAGTATTATTATTGTAAGTATAAACGGATTTGAAAGTAAAAAACCAAAAAATATAGGGTTAAAAATAAAAAGTAATACCAGACAACCGCTCATAGAAAGCATCAATCCGATAATCTGCCTGAATGATGAAAAGATGCTGACTAAAAAATTTACAATGTATATAAATCCTTGAAGTATATAATCTATTAATGTACCTATAGCCTTATTAAAATATCCTAAAATTTTATTCATTCTCTCTCCTTATATCTATTTATAAATTCTCTATCTTCAATTTCAAGATCATTTTCTTTTGCAAGCCATTCAAGATGGTGTGTCAATTCATGATGTAAAGTTTCTCTGAGCTTTTCTTTAAGTTCTTCATGTGATAAATACCCATACATATTCATAAATGAACCATAATATATTATAATGCTGTTACCGAGCATGCTGCGTTTATATGCTCCGAGACATATTAAATCATCATTTTTTGACTCCGGATGATAGCAAATATTCTCTTCTATTATTATACCGCCGTTTAAATACTTAAACATTCTCTGCGGAATTTCATCATATATTTCATTTAAAATATTTTCAACTTCATCTAATCTATCTTCCATCTTTACCTCTGTTTAATTCTCATCTATTAATACTTCTTTTACAGAGCTGAAATCTTCTTTAAAAATTTCTTCACAACTTAAATAAAATCCTCGCCTATATGCACTGACTCTGTATTTTACAGTAGACTTTTCTTCATTATTTTTAAGTACATCTAATTTATTTATCTCTTCCAAAATAAATTCATCTAAAAAATAAAAGTTCTTGTCCGGAAATAATTCATAAAAATATTCTTTTATGAGGCAAAGTGATATATCCATCACAAAGATATTTTTTTCATTTCCAATGTAGCACTTAAGTAATTCTGAAATTATATATCTATTAAAGTCAAAATCATTTATACTGTTTAAAAGTATTTGTACATCTTTTACATTGATTGCAAAATACTTTTCTTCAAGATAGCTTTTAAAATAAGCATCACTTAAAACAAGTCTATCCCCTGCAGTTTCAAATTTATCATAAAATTCCGCCAATCCATCTGCTACCTTATATCTTACATCTCTATTTATGTTAAGAGCTATTGAAGGGCTTGAAATAATCATAAGTTTAATTATCTTCTGTGCAAAATTTTGAAGCTTATGCGAATTTTCAGCTATTGCATTTTTTCTGAGAGCATATGGATAATTTATGTTATCAATTGTGATTACGAATTTTTCAGATACTTTTTCTCTAAGACTTCTGTATAACTCTATTGTCCCTATTCCATCGCCAATTATAGCAACATTAAATCTCATCTTCTCCTCCAACAGTAACTGCCTTGTAACAATTTTTATATTTCTCAAAAAAATATAAGTAGGCTTTATTTAAAGCAATATCATCATCAAATAATCCAAATACAGTTGAGCCTGATCCGCTCATCAAAGAAGTCGCTCCAAAATTTTCAAGCTCACATTTTATTAAAGCTATGTCGGGATGATTTTTAAATACAACTTTTTCCATCTTATTTTCAAGTAATCCCTTAAGCTTTTTTGCACTTTTATATTTCATACTTTCCACTATTTTATCAAAATCTATCCTATTATCTTCAATTGAAATATTTTGATATACACTTTTTGTGGAAATTCCATAATTAGGATTTACAATTAAAACACTTACTCCGTTAAAATCTGTAAGCCTTTCAAGTTTTTCTCCTATTCCGCTTGCAAGCACTGTACCTCCGGTTAACATATACGGAAAATCCGCTCCGATTTTTAAAGACATTTCTCTAAGTTCTTCTATGCTGAGTCCAATATTATACAACTTATTAATTGCCTTTAAAGTTTCCGCTCCATTTCCGCTTCCCCCCGCAAGCCCTGCTGCTATCGGTATGTTTTTTTTCAAACTAACTTCTATCGGCAGTTCCCGATTTTTATATTCACACATACACTTCCATGCTTTGTATATCAAGTTGTCATCATTATTAATACTGCTTACATTTGATTTTAAATTAAACCCTCTATCTATTTTTCTAAATTCAATTTCATCATATAGAGAAATTTTCTGCATTATAGTTTTTATATTATGATATCCGTCTTCTCTTTTTCCTACAACATCTAAAGAAAGATTTATTTTTGCGTATGATTTAGCTTTCATATTGCACCTCATTATTTTAATTATAGCACAACCCCTATTCTTTACATAGGAAAAAAGAGAGCCTTTGCTCTCTTTTAAGAAATTTTCTTTATGTCATTATTTTTTACATCATCCAAAATAATAATCTTGACTGTCTGTGTTAAAACGTCTGAGTAAGTGAATGTAGATGCGGAAAAATCATCACCGTTTTGAATATCAACTAAAAATATACTCGAATACACTGATTTTAAAATACCTTCTTTGGTTGTATATTTTTTTCTTCCGACTTCAGCCTTAATTATGACTTTTTTACCTAAATTCTCTTCCAGCTTGTTTTTTATCAGCATCATTTGATTCACAGATATCACCTCTATACTATAATCCAATGACTTACACCATTATAATATAGTCAAGCAAAAAAGTCAAATTTTATATTTTACTATATCATTAAATAATTGTCAATTACTTTTTTCTATTATTTATTAAGTTCTACACTATTTAATTTATTATTGTCAATTGTATGGTAATACAGTTTATTTCCATCTATCGAAATATTCTGACTTGCATCTGCAGCTTTAAAGACAATCCTTCCAAGCTCATCAAATACCATTATCTTGTTTGAAGAACTGCCTGTATCTGAAAATGTCGCAACAATATATTTGTTATTGTTTCCCATTATTCTTAAATCGGATAAATTATTAGTATCTGCAATCTTATTTTTATTTAAATATAAATATGAGTCGTATCCTCTATAATATATATTTGAGTTTAAAACTGCCATTTTATTTTCAATCATATTTGATGATTTATTTGCATTTATATCTTGTAATATAGTTACATTGTCTCCGTTATCCATATTATAAGTATAAACATTTTTCAAATCTGTGTAGTAAATTAAATTTTTATCTCTGAATATCCCAAATGTATCTGTGGTATTTAATACTTTAGTTGTATTTTTCACAACATCTATCTTAGACAATCTTGTCTTATTTAGATGATTTGAAATTGCATATAAATTTCCATTATACCCTATTAAATTTTCAGAACTATAGTTGATTGCCGAAGATTGTAAATTATTTACTGTAATATATCCATAGCTATATCCCTTTTCTCCAACCAACTTATTTGAATAAGTTCCAATTTCATATAAATTCTCAATATTACTTCCCATAAATCTGTCAATGTCAACACAATAATCTCTTCCATATACAGATGCCGAAAAACTCGGATTGTATTTTAGTTCTTCCGCCTTTGACTCTTTTAATTCAAATTGTTTTGAACTCGACATAATCGGACTGTATCCACTTTGATAATATAAAATTAATCTCCCGTTTACATCTCTAATTGTAATATTAATAGAATTGGTATCTAATTTTAAAATTTCTTTTTTCTCATCAAGTTTATCAACCGGAGCCGAATATAATACTTCGTTTAAAGTATAATAAACTACATTATTTTTAACTGCTATTACATCACTTTTCCCAAGTTTGATTTTTGCCTTATCCTTTGATTCATTTATTGTAAGGTCTCCGGAAATATTACCTATTAAATCTTTAGAGACATCTTTTTCAGAAATATTCTTTGAATTAATAACAAGCCCGTTATTTTTATCAAAGCTATATTCCCAGCCAAACTCATTTACACAAAATCTCCACGTCATAGGAAAATATGTTACATCTCTAAAAACTAATAATGGATATTTTTCTTCATTATTTTTTATTTCTTTTCCGTTCAGTCTTACTTTAAATATAGGTTTATCTGCCAATTGATTTTTATCGTTTTTTATTGTGCCTTCATAAAATTCAGCCTTACTGTTTGAATTTATCTTTTCTATTCTAAGCCCTTCACTGTTTGTATATTTTGTTTCAAGTCCTAAAAATCTTGTTGTGTGATATGTCATCGGAAAGTATGTTACGTCCTTATAGACAATTAACGGATATTTTGAGTAGTCATTTTTCATTTCAATTCCGTTTAATTTAACTTTAAATGTCGGGAGCGTTACTTTTTCTTTTCCATATACGCTTGTCGAAATTAACGATAAAAGTAAAGTTAATGTCATCACAGTTTTTATTTTTTTCATAAAATCATCTCCTGTTTTTAATTATATTAATCTTTTAAATTTAAATCAATTATACTGTTAATTATAAAAAATAGAGCCGTTTAGGCTCTACTCATATTAGACACAATATTTTTAATATCTTTCCTTCATCGCCTGCTCTATTTTCCGCTGAGCATCTTTCTTTGCCAAGGTTTCTCTTTTATCATATAATTTTTTACCTTTTGCAACGGCAAGTTCAAGTTTAACTCTACCTCTATTCAAATATAACTTAAGCGGAATAAGAGTGTATCCCTTCAAAGTAGTATCTCTTTCAAGACGTCTTATTTCACTCTTGTGAAGTAATAATTTTCTAACTCTAAGCGGATCTACATTAAAAATATTTCCCTGTTCATAAGGACTGATATGCATATTTTCCACAAAAACTTCTCCATTTTTAATTTCCGCATATGCATCTGAAATATTTGCCTTTCCCTTTCTAAGAGATTTTACCTCTGTTCCTCTAAGTTCTATTCCTGTTTCAATTGTATCTTCAATAAAATAATCATGTCTTGCTTTTCTATTCGTAGCTAAGGCATTATCAACACTCTTTGCCATTTTCATCACCTACTATCTCAAAGTCGATAGTTCCTCTTGTAATATTTGTATTTACAACTTTTACGGTAATTTTATCTCCTATGTTATAAACTTTTCCTGTATCTCTACCAACTGCAGAATATTCTTCTTCATTATATTCAAAATAATCCGAAAGGCTTTGATAGCTTATCAGCCCTTCAATTGTATTTTCAAGTTGAGCAAACATTCCAAAACTTGTAATAGAAGAAAGGATTGCAGGATATTCTTCTCCTATTCTATCAGACATGTACTCAGCCATCTTAACTGATTCAACCATTCTCTCCGCATCTTGTGCAAGCCTCTCTGTTGCAGATATATGTTTTGCAAAATCCGAAAGTACATTTTCAAAATAGTTTATTCTTCCTGTTGTCAATTTATTTTTTATAGAGTCTTTTATTATTCTGTGTATTGTAAGATCGGCATATCTTCTTATCGGCGATGTGAAATGTGAATAATATTTTGCCGCAAGTCCGAAATGTATATCATTTTGTTCTGAATATCTCGCCTTTTTCATACTTCTTAAAATTAGAGTACTCACAAATAACTCAAACTCTTTTCCCTTTACTTTTTCTATAAGGCTTTGAACTTCTTTAGAATCCAAATTTTGAGTATTTAATTTCAAGCCTAAATGTCTTAATATTTTATTTAAATTTTCAATTTTCTCCTCATCAGGCTCTTCATGTATTCTATATATAAATGGAAGTTCCATCCAAAAATATTGTTCCGCAACTGTTTCGTTACATAACAGCATAAATTCTTCTATTAATTTATTTGCACTTCTTCTCTCTTCACGTCTTATATCTGTAGGTCGTCCATTATTGTCAACTGTTATTTTCGCCTCCGGAAAATCAAAATCAATAGATCCCCTGTCCATTCTTCTCTTTCTAAGTTTAAGAGCAAGCTCATTCATTAAAAGTAAATCATCTTTAATATTTAAAACACTTTCATCTACAATATTTTTTTCTATTAAATCAGAAACATTGTCATAAATTAATCGTTTAGAGGATCTGATAACTGCAGGCACAATCTGATGTTCAATTACTTTAGCATTATTATCCAAATCAATAATAACTGAAAGAGTAAGTCTATCTACCCCCTCATTTAACGAACATATGCCATTTGAAAGTTCTTCCGGCAACATAGGTATTACTTTATCTATAAGATAAACCGAATTTCCTCTTTCGTAAGCATTTTTATCAATTTCATCAGATTCTTTTACATAATGCGATACATCCGCAATATGCACACCGAGTCTATAGCCCCCATTTTCAAGTTTTTCTATTGAAACAGCATCGTCAAAATCTTTTGAATCCGCTCCATCAATTGTAAACGTAGTTATATCTCTTAAATCAAGTCTATCCTTTAAATCTTTTTCAGCTACAAATGTAGGTATTGACTTTGCAAGAGATAATGCAGAATTACTAAACTCCATAGGCAGATTTAAACTTGCTGCAATACTTAAAATATCAACTTCTTTTTCTCCCTCATAACCAAAAATTTTAATTATTTTCCCTTCGGGCTTCTTATTTTTTTCAGGCCATTTTTCAATTTTTACAAGAACTTTTTGTCCATCCTTGGCTCCTAAAAAATCTTTTTTTGAAACAAATATATCAAAGGAAATTTTATTATCATCAGGAACTACAAAACCAAATTTTTGACAATTTTGAAATGTACCGACTACCTTTTCATTGGATCTTTTTACTATGAGGATTATCTTTCCTTCAATGCTGTCTCCGGCTTTTCTATCAAGAACTTTAACAACTACTTCATCACCATTTAATGCTGAATTCATATTATTTTCAGAAATAAAAACATCTTCATCGTCTTGTAATAAAAATCCGAATCCCTTTTCATTTCCCTGAACTTTTCCATATCTATATCTTTTATTGTCAATAGCAATATATTTATGATCGAGCAAAAACAATAGACCGTCATTTTCAAGTTTTTGAAGTAATTTGTAAAATTCAGATTTTTCTTTATTTTTTATTTCAAAGAGTTTAGCAATTTGCTCTTTTGTCATTGGCGCACGATCTTTTATACTCTCAAAGATTTTTTCTTTTATCATTACAATTTTGCTCCATAAGAAGTTTTTGTCAATAAATCAGAATTATACGATGTTATATTTTCAGATTTTTGTTTGTATCTTATTTTTGAAAGCTCAATAAGTCTTGTAATTAATTCCTTAAACGAAATTCCGCTTTCTTCCCAAAGATAAAATGCTATTGAACCCGGAAGAGTGTTTATTTCATTTACATAAACTTTATCTCCATCAAGTAAAAAATCTATTCTTGCATCTCCCATACCATCTATTGCTCTAAATGCAAGATGTGCATATTTTTCAATTTCAGCTCTTACATCTTCAGGTATATCTGCAGGTAAATTCTTCTTTTTATTTTTCATCCCTTTAGAACCTTTGGAGCCTGCAATATATTTATCTTCATATTTCAACAAATCTTTCCAACCGATAGGCTCTTCACACGCAGAAACAATTATATCTCCCTCATAGCCCATAACTGCAGCATTTATTTCTCTCGGATTTTCAACAGCACGTTCAACTATAATCTTTCTATCATAATGAACTGCAATTTCAACCGCCTCAACAAATTCTTCTCTATTTGTTGCTTTTGATATTCCTACAGAAGAACCTAAATTGGCAGGTTTTACAAATAAACTGTATCCCAATTTTTCAGCTTTTTCTATTATTTCATCTCTGTTTTTCCACTCGTCTCGATAAAAATAAAAATACTCTGTCATCGGTATGTCTTCTGATTGAAACACTTTTTTCATTATTACCTTGTCCATACCGACTGCTGCACTCATTACACCACATCCGACATACGGAACTTGAATTAGCTCAAGCAAACCTTGAAAACATCCATCTTCACCATATGTCCCATGTAGTGCGGGGAATATCGCATCAATTTTAGCATATACTTCTATCCCGAAATTTTCTTTGGAAAAAAGACCCGATTTTTGCATTTTTATAGTATACATATTTGAATCCCCTGTATATCCTTTAAAAAATACTTCTATCGCCTCAGAAAAATCATTTTTCTTAAATGTTGAAAAATTCTTTAAACAATCTCCTGTTAAAAATTTACCTTCCTTAGTTATATATAATGGAATTGGATTATATTTACTCTTATCCATATTTTCCATTATTTGCATCCCCGTAATTATGGATACCTCATGTTCAACACTTCGTCCCCCGAATACTACTGCTATATTTTCCATCTTTTCCTCCTATTGCTCACTATAATTATCAGGCAAATCATTTTCAAACAAAACCACATCCTTAGGTGCACTTAAATGTCCTAACACCTGTGTAGCTTCATTCAGACTGTTAACTCTAAATACATTTTCCAAATTATATTTCGCATCTTCAAGTCCCCTATAAATCGGAGCAGTCCTCTTTTTCCCAACAAGTATTACAAAATCACATGTTTTTGCGATTTCAAAACCTATCTTATAATTTTCTTCTTCTTCCATATCTCCAAGTTCTACCATTCCCGGAGTTATTATAATTTTTCTGCCATCTTTAAACTCGGAAATTACATCAAGTGCCGCTCTAAATCCAACCGGATTTGAATTGAAAGCATCATCAATTACTATTACTCCTGAATTTGAATTTACAATATTGAGCCTATGTTCAACCGGTTCAACTTTTTTCATTCCGTTTGCTATTTGTTCCAATGATAGTCCAAGAATATATGCACTCGATGCAGCTGCAAGTAAGTTTGAAATATTATGCACTCCTAAAAGTTTACTCTCACACTCAATCTCTCCAAGTTCTCTTATGTGTAAAATAAATTTAGATCCCATTTCATCTACACTAATATCGGTTGCATATACATCAAGTTTCTCTACATCTTTAATTCCATACCTTATTGTCTTTATTTCAGTCTTATCTGCAAGAGGCTTTACATAGTCATTATCATAATTAAAAATTGCAACTCCATTTTCAGGTAACATCTCTATTAATTCATACTTGGTATTTTGAATATTATCTATCGTCTTGAAAAGATGCATATGTGTAGGTCCTATTGCTGTAATTATTCCTATATTAGGTTGAACCAATGCTGCTACTTCTTCAATTTCTCCTCTTTTCTTCGCACCAAGTTCTGCTATAAATACCTCCGTAGTATTTTCAAGCTCATTATTTATTATTTTTGAAAGTCCCATTGGGGTATTAAATGATGAAGGAGTATTTTTAACTCTAAGCCCTTCAGATAATATTGTGTTTGAAATAAATTTAACTGATGTTTTACCAAATGAACCTGTTATTCCAAGTACTTTAAGGTCATAATTTTCTTTATAATTTCTAATCTTTTCCTGGGCCTGTTTATAAAATCCCATATTTATTTCCAACTCTTTCGGTATTGCAAACTTGTTCGAAACTACAATCAACTTATATTGATAAAAATACAGCAGAAATCCTGTTATCAAAAGAAATATAACTAAAAATGCAATATTATCAAAAAATAAATAGATTATATCTGCTACTATACAAATAATAAAAACTATAATAATATTTACCAGCTCATGCTTTTTCATAAGCCTTTTCGCCCTATCAGTCCAAACAAGAGGACTTTTTTCTTCATCTTGCTTTTTATACCAGAGTTTTGTCACTTTATCTTTATTCTCTGAAATCCACTTTAAATATTCATCATTTTCATATCCTTCAAGCTGTAGCATATGAATCGGATAATTACTTCTTATTATTGAAAAATAAAGTGTAACAAAAATAACTAAAAATTCAATCAAAAAAATATATAACATAAATTCTCCTATCCTAAAAATGAATTTATAATTGCACTAAACGTAGAGTAATCATCTATATAACTAAAATGTCCTGCCCCTTTTAAAACTACAAGTCCGCTATCTTTTATTTTACTTTCAAAAACCTTTGCCATATATAGCGGAGTAGCATCGTCGTTCTCTCCCCAAACTAATAAAGTCGGCGCAATAATTTTATCAAAATACTGTGTTGTAGCTTCATTCACAACCTTGACAAAAGTTTTTCTCATAATTCCCTTAGAATTTTGATAGTCATCAGAACCAAATTTTTCATAAAATTTTTTTAATACCTCTTCCCTATCCTTGAAAAAATTTAATTTTGTATAAATTCCCCTTAAAAATTTAAAGCTGTATACTTTTAAATAATATTTTAAAGTTCTCTTCGGGATTACACCGGATGCATCAACTAAAACAAGTTTATTTACTCTTTCAGGATGTTTAGCTGCAAAGATACTAAGTGTCTTACCTCCAAATGAATGTCCTATAAAAGTAGCCCTATTTATATTTTTAAGCCTTAAAAATTCAACTAGATACCTTTCATAATCTTCGGTAGAAAGAGCATCTTTAGGCTCTTCACTGTCTCCAAATCCGGCTGCGTCATAAGCATATACTTTGAATTTTTTTGGAGCACAATTTACTATCGGCATAATTGACTCAATATTTGCCCCCCATCCGTGAAGTATTACAAGAGGTTCTCCTTCTCCAATCTCAATATAGCTAAGAAGAGTATCAAATACTTTAATCTTTTCTTTTTCCATTTATCCTCCAAGAAATTATTTTAAATCTCTTTCATCAATATATATCACAGACTCATCAGGTTTATATTTATCAAATTTTTCACTTTTAACATTGTTAAAAACTGTAGAAAGCTTTGTCTTTAACGCCTCTATTTTGGATATAGAAATATCTATTTTATCCATTATATTATCTATATAATTTGAATTTCCATCTGAAAGTCTTTTGTTAATTTTATAAAATTCTCTTCCTAACTCTTCATAAGACTTGTTTAAGCGTCTTTCTTCTTTTGCTATTTCAATCTTAATAAGAGTTTGTCTTTTTATTTCCTTAGAATTTTCTCTAATCTTTTTAGTAACATCACTAAAATTATTTGCAAAGTCATCAAATAAATTCATATAATTCACCTCTAATCTATGTTATTATATCAAAAAATACATAGTTTTTAAATGATTGAACGTATTGTTATGGGGTAAATAATTCATAAGAATTAAAATTTAGGAGGATTTATGGAAAATTTAAGATTATTTACAGGAACATGGTGTCCATTTTGTAAGAGAGTAGAATTTTTTATAAGTAAAAATAATATTTCAGATATCGAAATTATAAACATTGATAAAGATAAAGATGCAAGAGATTATCTTATAGAAAAAGGTGGAATGAGACAAGTGCCATGTCTTTTTATCGGAGAAAAACCCATGTATGAATCACGTGATATTATAAATTATTTAAAGGATAGATATGAAAAGTAATTATACATCTTCAGATTATCATATATGAATTATAAAATAAAATCCGAATAATAATCGTCATGCTAACAAGTATAAAATTGTCAAACAATATAATTATATTTTATCTGAACTTATAAAAAGAGAGTACTGAATGTACTCTCTTCTATTATTTAATTAAATTTAAAAGTATCTCGTAAACGATGGGAATTAATATTGCCGGCATCATATTCGATGTTTTTATTTCCTTTATTTTTAACATATCTATTCCTATTGCCATAATCAATATACCCCCAACTCCTGATATATTTGCAACTATTGTAGGTGTGAAAAACGACTGAAGTGAACCTGCAAATAATGCTATTGCTCCTTCATATAAAAATACTACTATACCGGAAAACAATACGCCTATTCCGTACATAGATGATAAAACCACTGCCGTAACTCCATCTATTATTGATTTTGCAAACAATACGGAATAATTTTTAGAAACTCCTGCCGCTATTGAACCCAGTATTGCCATACTTCCCATTGCAAATAATATGGACCCTGTTATAAATCCTTCAACAAATTTAGATGAAGTATCATTTCTATTTTTCATAACTAAATTTCTAACTCTATCACCAAATAAATAAAGCTTATCTTCTATTCCTATCGCATCTCCTATTATAACTCCAATTATACATGAAAGTACAACAAGAGTTACATTTTCTCCCGATAGCGAAGTTGAAACTCCTATGAAAAAAATACATATAGCTAATATATCCATTAACTGGTCCTGAAGTTCAGTTCTAAATTTTCCTCCGACAAACTTCCCGAATATTGAGCATATAATTATTGCTATTCCGTTTACAAGTGCTGCTATCATTTACTCACCTTCCAAGTTGATTCTCTCTGCCATAGAAAAATAAATATTGCTGAGCAAATCCGGCATTCTTCCCAAAAATTCTCCTACCTTCATCAGCGATTTTATTTTTGTTTGTACTCTTCTTTAAGTATAGTTCTTCCATTACCCTCTTTATCCAAACGTCAACAGGAAATGACTCTTGTCTTTTAAATGCAAACAAAAGCACACAATCCGCAACTTTCGGACCTACACCCGGAAGTTTCATAAGTTCTTCTCTAGCCATCTCAATCGGACAATCATATAAGAGTCCAATATCTATCTCTCTATCTCTAATCATCTTCGATGCTTTTACTATTCTCTCATCCCTGAAACCGACCTTAGCAAATTCTCTTAAATCTTTCGGATCTGCCAAAGCTAATTTATCTGCACTCGGAAAATTATAATACTCTTCTCCGAGATACTCTCCGATTTTTTCCCCATACATTTGAGAAATCTTTTCTATCGACTTTTTTATTCTTGGAATTTGATTATTTGCAGAAATTATAAATGTTATTATTGTTTCAAACGGATCCTGATTTAAAATCCTAATTCCATTCCCATACTCAAGTGCAGCTCTTAATATTTCATCAAATGACAACTCTTCCCTAAGTGAAAAATAATCTCTATTCAAATCAAAATAATCCACCCAAAGCTCATTAAATTCTTCAATAGAAGTATTTTTTAAAATTACATTTTCACCGATTTTAGAAATATTTAATATTTTACCAAATGCAATATTTGTAAAAGATAAATCTTGTTCTTCTTTCCATCTGAATGCTTGACCGCATTTAAATATATGAGCGGGCTCAAAGAAAGATAAATCTTTTATTATCAATTCATTTTTTTTAATCTCTATATTCATTTCATTACCTTTTAATTAAATTAGAGGTACATTTAGCACCTCTATTTTAAACTATTTTCTTTTAAATAATATGATAATTTTAAAAGAGAATCATTAAGTCTTACATTTTCAATTACCACATCATCGGGAACACTTATATCTATAGGTGCAAAATTCCATATACCTTTTATTTTATAGCTTATAAGATCATTTATTACTTCAACTGCATGATCTTTAGGTACTGTTATTATAGCAACATCTATCTTATTCGTTCTTACATATTCCTCTAAATCATCAGCATCCAATATCGGTATTGAATCTATATCATTTCCGACAATGTCTTTATCGGAATCAAAAAGCGCCTGAATTTTGAAACCGCTTTTTCTGAAACCGCTATATCTTGCAATTGCAGAACCTAATCTACCTGCTCCTATGACTATAGTTTTATAGATATGATCCATTCCAAGAATATTTCCAATCTCATCTCTTAAATCAGAAACATTATATCCATATCCTTGCTGACCGAAACCGCCGAAATTATTTAAGTCCTGTCTTATCTGAGATGCTGTAAAGCCTGTTAAATTACTAAGTTCAGATGATGATATTCTCTCTATTTTTTTATCTAAAATTTCCGTTAAATATCTATGATATATAGGTAATCTTCTAATTACAGTTTCCGAAACTCTGTTAACCCTATTTGCCACCTGCACACCTCCTATATTTTTCACATAGTATTATATCAATCTTTTATTAATTTGTAAATTTTGATACAATAAAATTCCGAGGTGAATTATGTTATTAAGTATATCTAATTTAAATAAGTCATACATAACCGACTTAATTTTGGAAAATGTAAATTTAATAGTGGAAGACAGAGATAAAATAGGTCTTATCGGAAATAACGGAAGCGGTAAAACAACTTTGTTTAATATAATTACAGATGAAATTTCTAAGGATAGCGGAAATATTTTTATACCTAAAAATTTAAAGATAGGCTATTTAAAACAACACCTACAAAGCACCGGTCAAAACTCCATATATGCTGAATGTGAAAAAGAATTTGAATATTTAATAAAAATAGAGAAAGAACTCAGAGATTTGGAAATCAAAATTTCAAATCCTGACAGCCTAAATTTTGATGAAGATGTAAACAGGTATGGTATACTACAAGAAAAATTTTCAGAGCTTGACGGCTATTCATATCCGTCTAAAATACGTGGCACATTGATAGGATTGGGATTTACAACAGAAGATTTTGACAAAAATGTAGATGAACTTTCAGGAGGGCAAAAATCAAGGTTATCTCTTGCAAAGCTACTTTTAAGTGAACCTGACTTATTGTTACTTGACGAGCCTACAAACCACTTAGATATCAATGCAATATCATGGCTCGAAAAATATCTCAAAGACTTTAAAGGTGCTATGATTATAATATCTCATGATAGATATTTCTTAGATAATGTCGTAAATAAAATAGCACTTCTTGAACATAATACTGTAACAACATTTAAAGGCAATTATTCCGTATATGTAAAACAGCGTAAAATCCAACTCGAACTTCTAAAAAAACAATTTGAAGATCAACAAAAAGAAATTAAACGTCAGGAAGAAATAATAGAAAGATACCTTTCTCTTGGAAGAGACAGATTTATAAGGCAGGGAAAATCAAGACAAAAACTGCTTGATAAAATGAAAAAACTTCCTCCCCCGCAAGATATTAAAAAAACATCTTTTAGATTTTCACCAAAATATGAATCCGGACGAGAGGTTTTAAAAGTCGAAGAACTTTCTAAATCTTATAACTCAACAAAAATTTTTGAAAATATAAATTTTAATGTATACAAGCAAGATAAAATCGGTCTTATCGGTCCAAATGGTGTCGGTAAATCAACTCTTTTCAAAATACTGACAGGGAAAATAGATTCTTATAACGGAAAATTTAATTTTGGTGCAAAAGTCAGCACTGCATACTTTGACCAAGAAATGGAAAATCTAAATTCTCAAAATACAGTTATTGATGAAATATGGGATGAATATCCACATCTAAATCACTATGAAATTCGCTCATATCTTGCAAAATTTTTGTTTATAGGTGATGATGTTTTTAAGCTCATTGATGATTTGTCCGGTGGAGAAAAGGGACGCATATCTCTGCTTAAAATAATGCTTAAAGGGGCAAATCTGCTGTTCCTTGATGAACCTACAAATCATCTTGATATTGATTCAAAAGAAGCATTAGAAGAAGCTTTAAGTTTATATGACGGAACAATTTTAGCAATATCACATGATAGATATTTTTTAAACTCAGTTTGCAATAAAATATTTGCAATGTCTGAAAACGGAATAGATGAATATCTGGGAAATTATAATTACTACTTAGAAAAAACCTCTCCCATAACAGACGATGAAGAAAAATATATTTCAAAAACTGAACTTAATAATATTAAAAAACTTGAAAAACAAAAAAATGAACAGCTGAAAAAAGAAAAAGCCAAACGTAAAAATCTTGAAGAAGCAATCCATAAAATTGAATCTGAAATAAATGAAATTGATATCGAACTATCTGTCCCCGAAATATATAATAACATAGAAAAAGTTCAAAAATTATCTCAAACAAGAAATGTCAAAAATGAAGAACTTGAAAATTTATATGAAGCCTGGTTTGAAATGGAGAACTGATTCTTCATTTCAAACTGCCCCTAAGTTATGTAATCCAATTTTGGTTTAATATTGTATCTAATAAATATCTACAGCTATATATTTAGATTTAATTTTTATGTTAATAAATTTATTAACCCGGCAATTTATCCACAGGTTTAACATAGCTAAACATCTCATTATCATCTACAATATCATTCATAATATAAGTTTTTCTGTAATTAAAGCCATTTTACTCGTTTTTTATATATCCCCAGTTCTTATTTCCTCTTAATGCACTTATTTACTTTATCCCCAAAGTTATACACATTATCCACAAAATTAAGAACAAATTTTTTGTGGAAATTTTTTAATCGATTTACAAAAATGTCTTTATACATATACTTTTTATTTATATTTTAAAAGCTCTCAGTTCTAAACCGAGAGCTTTTAAAATAAACTTTTTAATTTTTAGAGTCACCTTTAATTTTATTTGCTAACTCTTCATCGCTAATATTGTAAATATCAATTAAGTATAATCCTTTTGTAGAATTATCAAACTTAACCTTGTAACCTAAATTTTCAGATACAAATCTTAAAGGAATCATAGTTCTGTCATTAAGAATTTGTGCCGGAACATCCATTTCAACTTTCTTTCCGTCCACTACCGCTGTTTTGTTTCCGATTTCAAGAATGATTTCTTTACCGTCTTTTACAGCTGTAACTTTTTTAGTTGCTGTGTCCCATTTAACTTCAGCACCCATTTTTTCAAGTAATGCTCTAAATGGCACTAATGTTCTGTCATTTTTTATAACAGGCTCTTGATCCTCAAATTCAATCATTTCTCCATTATAAGCAACTAATATAGCAGTTTCTTTGCTTTCAGGCATAAATAAGTTTACATATTCTTCCATAGTCATATTTTTAACTGATGTAGGAATAGCTATATTTACACTTTCAAGTTTTGTGTCTGTCTCCTGTATTTTCATTTCCATCTTCATTACTTTATCAATGTTAAATGTAATGTCATAATTTTGAACAAATGAATTTTCCTTAAATTCTACATTATATTTAACTTTTGAACCTTTTAATGTTTCCTTAACTTGTTCTGCGGATTTTTCAAATTCATCTTTTTTAAATTCAGACATTCCCTTGTTAAGGTCTTCCTTAGCTACTTTAATTCCCATCTTATTTAATACAGGAGTTAAAGTAGGTTCAGTTTTTTCCCAATTTTTGGCTATTGTACTTGCAACATTAACCGCCTCTTTTGTAAGTTCGTCGATAGTTGCCTCATAGCTGAATTTGTTTCCTTCAACCTTAAAATCAACAACAGGTTTATAATCTGCGAATGCTGCATCAAAAATTTTCATAACATCAGATTTAAATTCAGCACTTTGTAGATATTTCATATCCATATTTCCTGTATTAGCTTTTTCTGATGCGGCAACCGGAATTGGTGCAGTTGCAAATTGAGTATCAAGAGCAATATATTCTTCTTTAGCTTCTTTTATTGCCTTCGGAACATCATCTCCAAGAAGTTTGATAAAAACCTCTTTTGCAATATAAACTTTCTTACCGTCTGTTACAACTTTAAATTCTATGCTGTCAGGAACAGATTTAACATCTTCTCCCTCTTTAGCTGCCAATTCCTTAATTGACTTAACGTTTAAATTCATTACTAATTCAGCCATATCTTTTGAGCTTTTTCCTTTGATAGTCATAGGAACTGAAAATGTCATAGTACCATTTTTTTCATCTTGCATAGATACTTTCATCTCAGCTTTTGCATCTACGTCATAACCCTTCCACTCAGCTACTTTATTTGCTTCAGCAACATATGCCTTCATATTTGGAGTACATGCTACTAAAGAAAACATCATAGCTAAAATCATAATTAATGATAAAATTTTCTTCTTCATAATCAATAATTCCCTCCTCAAAATTTTATTACACTAAATTATATACCTATAAACCATATTTGAAAAGTTAATTTTGTAATATTTAGATATATTTTAACTTTTTATATTCATAAATTTAAGTATAAAAAATCCGACAAAATATGTCGGACTAAATTTAATATTAAGTTTTTTTAGATCACAATATTTTTATATAAACATAAGTGTTTCAGCTTTTAGTATTTAACTACTTCAATCTTATTTTATTGTGATTGTCTGCTCGCCTTTTCTCTTTCAAAAAGGCTTTTATTCTGTATTTTCAATGGAATCACCATACCTTAAATTCTAAAGCAATGTCTTACTTAAAATCTTCATTGGTATCACGCTTTCTTTTGTCTACACAATTTTCATTCACAAGTGTTATTATCATAATACCCCATTAAATCAATTTTAAACTAAATTATCATTTTTTCTCATTATTTTTTTAAATATATGTTATAATTTCATAATGGAGGTGCAAAATGAAGAACGAAAACGTAAAAATGGGTGCAACTATTTTAATATCAGCTATTTTACCTATGTATTGCCAATTTACTATGGGAGATAGTGCTTTTATAAAAGGCTCCGGAATGTTTGTAGGATTCTGGGTTATAATGAATTATCTATTTTTATCAACTGTGATTGAATTATTTTCAAATTATAGCAAAATGTTTAAATTAAAAAAACTTGTAATATCAAAAACTACTTTCATAATGAATTTATTTGTCTACATAGCATTTTTAATTTATATTAACTGTTACTTTATACAGCAATTATATATCCGAGATAATTCAGCTTTAAATACAGTTGCAAGACCTATTGTAGTTATAATTATACTAATGACATTTATAATTAATCTTTTATGTGGTATATTCCCTAAAAAAGAAGGTTCTGAAAATATAAATGTGTATTCTATCAGCAATACAAATTCTTTTAAATACGGCAGAGAAATGTTCGGAACTGTGATAGGCAGTTTTGAAGATGGAATTATATTTGGAAATCTACCTATAAAATACTCTGATTTCAAATCAATTTATTATGATAAAAAACCGAATGCTTTAGTATTAAAGGGGAAAAATGAAAACGGAAATTTCAGAATTTCAATTAGTGCTGTAAAAAGTATGTACAATACAATAAGCTTAATTGATGAAGCTGTTTTAGCTGAAAAAATTGATAAAAATATCATAAATATATAAAGCTATTGTCGAAACTTTTGTTTTGACAATAGCTTTTTTCTATTCAACATTAAACCCTTGCTTGGCAATAGATTTTAAAACATCTTTTCTCTTTATAACTATATCTTCAAATCTCTTAACAACTTGCTTTGAAAAACAATCTGATCTTCTTCCCTCATCTCTTGTGTCATAGTAGTTCGTCGTTTCATCATCATACTCTTTAATGGAATCCATATAGTTATCAAATACTTTATATTTATTTTCAAATATTTTTAAATTTACAGGCATTTTAGGTTTAATTTGAGGATTTTGCATAGGATATCCGAATCCAAGTCCAACAACTGGAAATGTTAATTCAGGCAATTTCAAGATTTCACAAATCCTGTCATAATCATTTAAAATAGATCCGAAATAGACTGCTCCAAGTCCTAAACTTTCAATGGCATTCACCATATTTTGAGCTCCTACAAGCGCATCTGTAAATCCTTGAAAAAATCTATCCATATCTCTATATGAATTATCTTTAAATCCGTTTTCTATTGCTATTCTCGAATTTCTATAAATATCTACTATAAATATTAACAATTCGGGACATTTTGCAAGATATTTTTGAGTGGATACTTTCATTATTTCATCTTTTATTTTCTGATCAGTGACTCTTATTATTGAACATTGTTGAAGTCCCGTTGAACTTGGCGCTCTATTAAAAACCTCAAACAACTCTTCCAATACTTCATCTTCAACCGCTCTGTTATCGAACTCTCTGATAGTTCTATGATTAAGCTGCATATTTATTGTTTCGTTCACTTATGACATACCCCCTATAAAAAAGAATCCTCAAAAGAGGATCCTCTATAAAGCATTAAACTTCTTGTGAATTTTCCCAAAGTCCATGAATATTGCAATAACTCATTGCATATAATGTTCCTTTTTTAGTAGTTTTCAATGTAGAAACAACTTCAGGTTTAGTAAATAGTTCTTCTTCTCCATGAACCTTAAATTCATAACTTCCTATTTCAATAGGAAATTTTGCTCCTTCAGGTTGGAAAAATAACTTAATCCAAGAAATATGATGTTCCAAAGTATTTGGATGTGCTATTTCTTCTCCTACAAATGCTTTTACTACAAGCTCTTCACCATTATTTTCAACGTGTATTACAGGCACGTGTTTTTCATTTTTCCAATCTCCTGATTGTACTGTTTCTGTTAATTTTTTCATACTTTTATTACCCCCATATTATAACTTAATTAAATAATACCCCTTTTATTAAAATTTACACTATTTTTATATATTTTTTTAAATTTAATTACTTTTTAATATAAATTTAATTCCCTGTCGCTTCCAATATTTCATAATATGCCCAAAACTTGCTGTTGACATCTTTAAATGGATTTTTACTATATGAATCCATAAATGCCTTATTCGGAGTCCTATTTTGGAGTTTATTTAATACAGTTGCAACTTCCGCTCTTGTTATAGGCTCATTCGGAGCAAATAAATTCTTTCCTCTTCCATTCATGAGCCCCTTTGATGTTACCGCATCTATAGCATTTTTTGCCCAATGTTCTTCATTTACATCATTAAATGATAAAGGCGTATTATCAATATTTATATTTGCAAATTTTGAAATTATACTTGCAAATTCTGCTCTTGTTATAGACTTTTCAGGCATAAATTTACCATTGTTGTATCCGGTAATTATACCCTTTTTCTCCATAAATCCAACTGCATCTGCATACCATGCTTCTTGACTTACATCACTAAATGAACTGAAAACTCCCTGTGCATCTTTTCCAAGGTATATTTTTGTAAGTACACTTGCAACTTCCGCCCTTTTCATATTATTTTTTGGTCCGAAGGTCGTTTTTGAATATCCGTTCATGAACGGTTTTCTTATAATGGCAACAGCTTCCTTCAATTTTGTTATGGCATCTTCAATTTCAGCTCCTGAAACTTTCGACTTAACTTCAATATATTGTCCGTTGGCAACAGCAGCCATAAGTCTTGCAGCATGTTCTTTCTCTACTGACGATACATTAAGATCTCTTGCCATAGCAACATAGTCATGTAAAAGTTTCATTTTATTTTCATCATAACTTTTAATGCTTTCATCTACCATGCTTCCCGCCACATAAGAATCCTCTTTATTTTTTACAACAACTATAATACTTGCCGTCTTATCTTCTGCATCTTTTGTAAAATAACTTACAATATTTAATTTAGTTCCCACTTCTTGAGGTTCTATTCCAATCTTAAAATTGCCATTTTTATCACTTATTCCTTCTGCAATTTTTTTACCCTCAATCAAAATCTTTATCTTTGAATTTTTTTCAGTTACTCCTGTTACCTCAGTTGATTTTGAAAAGACATCACTAACTACTATTTTGCCGTCTTGTACCTTCGTATTTGATGTAATATCTTTTTGTTGTGAACTTTCTGAACCGGTCTTATCAACATAGGATAAAACAAATGAATTATTAAAGTTACTTCCGGATACCGTGTCCTTTTTAACTACTGTAGATATATTTAAAGTAAAGTTTCTAAGTCCATTTAACACATTTACATCATTTATAGATAGTGTAACTAAATTTTGAGTATTTTTCTTTACACTTGTAACTTTAACTTCAATTTTACTGTCGACAAGTTCTATTCCGTCCAGTTTATTTTCAACTACAGAAAGGTTTGAATCCATAAGTACAGTTACTGCAAATGATTTATAATACTTTTCATAGCTCTCCGGAAGACTTATCTTCAATTGGTAATTTAACTTGTCCCCCTCCTGCGCAGAATATATAGCAGGATGCTCGAGCACAACTTGAATATCTTCCTTTGCATATACTTGTATTGTAATTAATAATATGGAAAAAACAAATACAATCATATTCCTAATTTTTATCACATAATCACCCCTCTATTTATATTATATTATGTATTATAAATTTAGTATATTAAATTACTGTTACAAAATAGGTTATACAAAAAAGAGTATATCATTTACTGTGATATACTCTTTTTTTCCGTTAAAATGGAAATAACGGTTTTAATATTCTAAGCAAAAATATTACTGCAAGGAGTATCATTATCGGAGATACTTCTTTGCGTCTTCCTGTTGTTACTTTTAACAATGCATAGCTCATCATTCCAAATGCAATACCTTCTGCAATTGAGTATGCAAAGGGCATCATTGAAATTGTTAAAAACGCAGGAAGTGATTCTGTAAAATCATCAAAGTCTATTTCCTTTATAGGGCTCATCATAAATAATCCAACTACGATAAGAGCTGCTGATGTAGCTTCTGTTGGCACTATTGAAAATAGCGGAAAGAAAAACAGTGAAATCAAAAAGAAAAATCCTGTCGATAGTGAAGTAAGTCCCGTTCTTCCTCCATCTGCAACCCCGCTTGCACTTTCTACAAATGTTGTTACTGTACTTGTTCCAAGAGCTGCTCCTGCCGCTGTACCTATTGCATCTGCAAGAAGTGCCTTTCCTACATCCGGTAACTTTCCATCTTCATCCAATAATCCCGCCTTAGTAGCTACTCCTGTAAGAGTTCCTATTGTGTCAAATAAATCTACAAATAAAAATGTAAACATTACCGAAAACATTTCAAATGTAAAGATACTGTTTAATTGTAGCTTAAATGCTATCGGCTCAATTGACGGTGGTAATGAAAATATTGCAGTTTGAGGTAATTGAGATACACCTAAAATAAGAGCTAAAATTGTCGATCCTATTATTCCAAGAAGTAAAGCTCCTTTAACTTTTTTAGCTGTTAAAAATCCCATCAAAAATAATGCAAAAAATAATACGAGCGAGTTCGGTGTAAGTAGATCTCCAAGAGATAAAATTACGCCTTCTCCCGGTACTATTATATTAGCATTTGTAAATCCTATAAGTGCGATAAAAAGTCCTATACCTACCGATACAGCTTTTTTTAAAGTTAATGGAATTGATTCAAAAATTGCTTCTCTAACTTTAAACATTGATAATAATATAAATAAGATACCTTCTAAAAATACTGCTGTTAATGCAAATTCCCAAGGTTTCCCCATTTGCATGCAAACTGTAAATGTAAAAAACGCATTTAGTCCCATACCTGGTCCTAATGCAAACGGAAGATTTGCGTAAAATCCCATAATCAAAATTGCAATTACCGAAGAAATTATAGTTGCAGTAAATACAGCTCCTCTATCCATTCCTGTTTGTGAAAGCAAACTAGGATTCACAATCAAAATATATGACATTGTCATAAATGTAGTAAGTCCCGCAGCAATTTCAGTTCTTACATCAGTCTTTCTTTCACTGAGCTTAAATCTCTTCTCAAAAAAGCTACTCTCCATAAAAAATTTCCCTCCTCATGCTAATAAGTCCCTATAAACATACTATAATATTCTTATTTAAATAAATTTCGGTACTTCGGAAATCACTTACAAACAAAAATATTACTTCTTAATAATATCACATAGGCATTACAAAAAAAAGATTTTTATGACTCTTGGAATATTTATTTTTCAACAAATTTATAGAAAAATATCTTTTAAAAATGTTGTATTTTTATACTAAAATAATTTTTTTCGAGTATAATATAATTTTAAGGAGGCAAGTATGAACAATTATAAACTTTTAAATGAAGAATATATAAGTGAGGTTGCATCAACTGCAAGAGTGTATGAACATAAATCTACAAAAGCTAAAATCCTCACTCTATCAAATAATGATGAAAATAAAGCATTCGGTATAGGATTTAGAACTATTCCGACAGATGCAACCGGTGTTGCACATATAGTAGAACATTGTGTTCTTTCCGGTTCAAGAAAATATAAGACAAGAGAACCTTTTATGGATCTTATCAAGTCAAGTATGCAAACTTTTTTAAATGCTATGACTTTTCCCGATAAGACAATATATCCTGTGAGTTCAAGAAACAAAAAAGACTTTTATAACTTAATGGATGTATATTTAGATTCCGTTTTCTATCCGAGAATGTATGAAAAAAAAGAAATATTTTTACAAGAAGGCTGGCATTATGAACTTGAAAATAAGGAAGCCCCTCTTAAATATAACGGTGTTGTGTATAATGAGATGAAGGGTGTCTATTCAGATCCTCAAAATATAGTATCTGATGCAATTACATTTAATTTACACAAAAACTCCTCTTACGGAATTGACTCCGGCGGGGACCCTAAAGATATTCCTAATTTGACCTATGAAAACTTCTTAGCATTCCATAAAAAATTCTATCATCCTTCAAATTCATATATATATTTATACGGTGATCTTGATATGGAAGAAGCTCTTGATTATATCGACAGAGAGTATCTAAGTAATTTTGAATATAAAAAAATTAACTCTGAAATAATTTTAAATGACCCTATTCAAAAACAAGAAAGAGTTACAGAAACATATAGCGTATCTGAAAATGAACTCGGAGAAAATAAAGATTTTCTCGGATATAGTTGGTGCCTTGGAAATGCAGATAATCAACTTGATTTATTTATGAGAAATTTTTTAGCAGAGCTTTTAATCGACTCAAACTCATCTCCTATAAAAACTGCACTGCTTCAAAATGGATTTGCAGAAGATGTATATGCGGAAACATCAACTTCAAAAGCTCTTGATTTATCAATTGTTGCCAAAAATACCGACAGTTCAAAAATTAATGAGTTTAAAAGCATCATAGAAAACTGTCTAAGAAAAGTAGTTGAAAATGGAATAGATAAAAATTTACTTGAAGCTACACTAAACAAATTTGAATTTGCTTTTAGGGAAGGCGGCGGTACGCAACGCTCAATTATATATTATATACGTGCTCTAAATTTATGGCTGTATGATTTAAGTCCAATAGACGGATTAAAGGCAAATGATTTAATCAATGAAATAAGGGAAAAAATAAACTCAAACTTCATTGAAGATTACATTGAAAAAAAACTTTTAAACAACAACTATTCAATCTTAATTTCAGTTGTTCCTGAAGTTAATAAGAGTGTTATTGAAGAAAATGAATGCGCTAAAAAACTTGAAGCATATAAAAAGACTCTATCGGATGAAGAACTTGAAAACATAATCAAACAACATCAAGAACTTATTGAATTTCAAATGACCGAAGACTCCGAAGAAGATAAAAATACAATTCCTTCTCTTGAATTATCCGATATAAAAGACGGTATAACACACATACCTCATGAAATCTATGATGAAAAACATGCAAAACTGTTATTTAATGAACAATTTACAAATGAAATTTCATATATAACTTTAAGTTTTGACATAGCACATATATCACAAGATAAATTAAAAGATATGTCAATTATGACAGATCTCATCGGAAAATTATCAACCGAAAAATACAACTATCATTGCTTAGATTCCGAAATCTATAAAACAATGGGCGGTTTTGTAATAAACCCTACGACTTACAAAGACTACTCAACAAAAAACAATTTCTCCCCAAGATTGAATTTGAGTTTTAAAACTCTCGACGTAAACTTTGAAAAATCAGTTCAACTTGTTGAAGAAATAATAAATTCTACGACATTTGATGATAAAAACAGAATAAGAGAATTATTGTTGATGGAAAAGTCATCTGATGAAGCTACAATTTTACAAAATGGTCATAATATAGTAATGGAAACAGTAAAAAGCTATTTTTCAAGACAAGCTGCATACAACGCACAGCTTAACGGACTTGAAAATTATTTCTACCTTTCCGACTTGATAAACAATTTTGAAGAAGAATTTGAAAAATTTAAAGTTTCGCTCATAGAACTTAAAAAACTTGTATTTAACAAGAATAACTTAGTAATAAACTACACAGGTTCAAGAAAATCACTTGAAATAAATAAGAAATATATCTTAGAACTTACAGAAAAATTAGATGACTCAAAATATGAAATAAGTGAATTTGAAATGGAGCCTACACCTAAAAACCAAGCATTTACAACATCAGCAGGTGTTCAGTATGTATCTAAGGGATACGACATAGAAGCTCTTGGAGAAGAATATTCAGGTATTCTTACAGTTCTCGGAAGCATACTTTCAACAAATTATTTGCACTACAATATTCGTGCAAAAGGTGGCGCTTATGGTGCAGGAGTTAAATTTACAATGTCTTCTGACATGATGAGCTATTCTTACAGAGATCCACATTTAAAAAATACTATTGATGTATATGACAATATGTATAAATTCTTGGAAGAGCTGACACTTAGCGCTTCAGAACTTAAAAATTTCATAATAGGCTCTGTAAATAGTTTTGACCCACTTTTAAGTCCATCAGCAAAAGGTGATATAAATCTTGTGCGTTACTTGTCAAATATCACAGAAGAAAAACTCTCTAAACATAAAAAAGAAGCTCTATCCGCAACACTTGAAGATCTAAAAAAATTCGCACCTTTAATTAAAAAAGCAATGGATAAAAACTATCTGTGTGTAATCGGAGGAGAAGAAAAAATTAAAGAACATTCAAATTTATTTAATGAAATAATAAATTTAAAAAAATAATAAATAATCGAAAAATATTTTAATAAAAAATGAAGTATCTATTATTAAATAGATACTTCATTTTTTAATTTAAACATGTTCCGCAGGAAGCGTTTTGTCAAGTACCTTTTTATATTTATGGATGCTTTTTCTGTAGGATATTTTTCACTTTTGGACAAGAAAAAACAGTAAACCTTTTTGATTTACTGTTTCTGTGTTAGTTTTTATTAAAAAATTGTTTTTTACAAAAGCTAGGATTTTTAGTTATCCTCAATGTGGAATAATCAATTGAAATATAAATGCAACTATAACGGATACTCCTAATTCTAAAACAAATTCTTTTGGCTTTCTATACAAGATTAGAACACCTATTATCCATGTTATAACCTCCATAAGGTCATACATATAAAAGCCTTGTAGGGGATTAAGATTGAAAGCCTGCGCAAATAACACTCCAATAATTGTTCCAGAAAGAACAGTTGCAAAAACCCCTTTTCCTTTTGCATACCAGCACATGTATGCCATAAAAAAGGATACACAAGCAATCACTACCCATATCATCATATAAGTTTTCGGCAGAAAACCTAAAACATAATTGCAATATAAATAATACCCCATCAGCATACTAATCAAGAACGAAAATGTGTTAATTGATGCTCTCAAAGGAGATTTAGAATAAACTGATATTATTGTTCCAAGCAAAATCCATATAGATAATCTGCCAAAATAATTTACAACATCAAGTTGTTGAAAAATCATTGGGAAATAATTGCTTGCTGTACCATCAATCCATTTCTGAAATACTCCAAGTGCAAACCCAAATAACATGAACCCTACCGTTGCCAATATATATTTTGAAGTAACACCTTTTTGAGGTATTCTTATTTTCTCAAGAAATACTTTCATTTTCTATTCTCCGCCAAATTCAAATTTTGTTTATATTAAATCATTATAGCATTTTTTCACTTAGTTTTATAGGTCTAACTCGTTTTGCTTTACCTGTGATGGTCGCTTTTCTCGTTCCTGTAACTGCTCTATACAGGTCTTAACTTTTTCTGCCTGTCCTACTTCTTCTCGTATATCTAATATCTGATTGTAAAGGCTCATTTTCTCTTTTTTCAAATTGGCAACTTCTGATTTCCATTTTGATATATTCAAGGTCTTACTTTCACCTAAATGCTTTTTCAGATATTTCTTGGCACTTTCAAATAAAAGAATCTCTGCCGTATGCTCGTTATAAAAATCTTCCTGTTTGCTTTTCTTGGTTTTGGTATAGGCTTTATAGGTATTTTTATGCTTCAAATATTTCTCGGCTTGGTCAATAAGTTTTGTTTTATCATCAATTCTCTTTTTGCTGTCTTTGATGGCTCTTGTAGTTTTGTAGTTCTTATCTCTTAAAGCAACTATATTTTCTTTAAGTTCAGATAAGGAAGTGATATTTTTTTCTTTAAGAATTTGGTAACTTTCAGTGTATTTCTCTAAGTCTGCATTATGGTTATCTGCGTTTTTATGGATAAGACTTTCAAAAATGGATATTAGATTTTCTTTTGGTGGAAGGGTGGATTTTGTATTTTCTATTTCTGCGTTTTCTTCTTTTCCAATTCCTCTTATCCAATTTAGTAATGCCTTTATTCTTCTTGAGATTTCTCTTAAAATCATATTTTGATGTTTGATTTCTCGGTTGATATTTCCTCTGTCTGTGGCTATGCCTTTCTTCTCCATTTGGGTTGCTGATACGCCCATGTGGATTGTTGGTATTTGCTCTATGCCTTGTCTTTGATAAGAGCGGTGATCCACTTTGTCTTGTATGCTGTTTTCTTCAAGATATTTGTTTGTAATATCTGCCCATGCTTTTCTCCAGTGTTCCGCTTTCTCTTGCTCGTTCCAATCTGTTGTATTTATCTTTCTTGTTTTGTAATTGCCATTTTTAAGTTTTACCTTTTCTCCGTTTTCATCAAGGATATATTCCTTTTTTGATTTTGCTCCCCATGTTGTATCTTCATTTAGTGGTCGCATGGTTAGTAGGATATGACAATGTGGGTTTCCATCATTTTTATCATGTAAGGCAATATCGGCACACATACCTACTTTTACAAAATTTTCTTTTACATATTCTCTTACAAGATTTATTTGTTTTTCTCGGTCTAATTCTTTAGGTAGGGCAACTTCAATTTCTCTTGCAAGCTGTGAGTTTTTACTTTTTTCTATTTTCTCAACACTGTTCCACAATGTCCCTCTATCTGAAAATTCCTGTGGTGCATTTTGTGGTAAAAGAATTTCAGTATGGGCTATTCCGCCTTTTCTTGTAAAGTCGTGAACCTCGCCATCATACTCATTTTTTATCTTTTCGCCACTACGATAGGCGGAAGCTGCTACTGCACTTTTGCCTTTGCCTCTTGAAATAATCTTTATGCAAAGATGATATATCGCCATAGTAAAAAACCTCCTTTCCATTTTCCGATATGGTTATGGTGGCGATAGATAGAACTTCCTAAAAAAATCGGATAGCTTTTTATCCGATTTCTTTTGGGAAGTACACAAGGGGTAGGAAATTTATTTCCGTAGGGGAGTGTAGCTCCCCTGTATCAGCGTTAGCCGATATGCCCTCTGCTAAGAGCCTTCGGAGAACGCACACACCTGTTAGGGTGTATATGTGCGCCCTTGTAAACAAGGGACTATTCCTCGATGTCCGTTACAGTCTCTTGGTTTTCTATATTTTTACTTTCTGTTTCTTCTCTGCTTTCAATGATTTTTAGTATTTTAAGATTGGCTTCTTCTTTACGAATTAGAGATGTGATTAGCTGATAAAATTCATCTTTGGTGAAGTTTTTACTTTAGGTAAATATACTTTCAAAGACTGCTCCTTTTTCATATATCCGTCTATCTCTCTTTTTTCGTTCTTCCTGTTTCTGTTGACTGATGAGCTTTTTTCTTTTATTTTGTAATTGCTTGATTTCTTCTTCCATTAAAATTTTTTCGTCTATATTTTTCATTTTCTGTTTTCCTCTCTTTATGTTTTGAGCAAAGAAAAAACAGTAAACCTTTTTTGATTTACTGTTCCTGTGTTAGTTTTTATTAAATTGTTAATTCAGCAAGTTAGGATTTGTCTACTTTAATATTTTTATTCAATAATTTCACAAACGCTAAAAACATCATTAGATTCAATCAATATACTTTTTTCATCCCATTTGTATATTTTTGCTCCTATTGGATAAATGTTACTCGTGAAATTTTCATCTTCATCATTTAAAGTTTTTGATAAAGAGCCTTTCGAACCTTTAATTTCTCCTAAAAATTTCATATCACCTAATTTAACTGCTCCCAAATCTCTAACCCAACCATAAATTTCATCGTTTATTTTAACCATAGGTTTATAAGATGCTTCTGTTCCAGCTTTTATATTATCGCTTTCACTAATCAACCCTATAATATTATTAAAGATTTCTTCTTTTAAATCCCAAATCCTCTGATATGGCTGTTCAACATAACTATTCCCATTTTTCTGATATAGATATGCTACACTTGGACTTTTTTCTGCACCTTTATGATAAAATTTTACTATGATATAGTTTTCAATGTTCGTAGGTTGGTCATTTACACTCTTAGCATTAGTACCTTTTGATTATCTTTTATATCACTAATCAGCTTTGATATTTCTTTTTCATCAATAATTTTGTTAGCAGTCTCAGAAACATTATCCATGATTTCAATTTCTGTTATATTTTTAGTTTCTGGTAACACTATTTCTTTTTTATTTCCACAAGCAGTTAAAGCTGATATACAACTCAAAACTAGAACTATTCTAATATATTTTTTCAATTTTGGTTCTCCTCCCACTTCCATATTATTTAGTATAATAGAATTTTTTAAGTATTTTTTCTATTGCCAAATTTCCTACTCACTCGCTACTATTTCCTCTTAGAATGAATTACGCTAAACAATTTATCTTGAAATGTTTCCTTACTATTTTTATCAAAATATATCTATATTACAAAGGTTTTTACGTTTATCTTTTTTGTTAGAATACCATCAGGCTTTTGATGTTGTAGTTGTTCTTCTGTCTGTATTTCTTTATTATCTGTTTTTTCATTTTCTGTTTTTCTCTCTTTCTAAATTTGAGCAAGAAAAAACAACAAACCATTTTTGATTTACTGCTTTGTGAATTACTATGGTATATCGTGTTATTTGTTAACTACGCTCTAAAAACTTCCAATCATAAGATCTTTTACTTATCCCACTTTGAACCTTTTTTACATATATAAAAATCACAACAATCTGCACCTGTAGCTATTGTTCCTTTTCTTTTTAGTACACCGCCCATCATAGTTATAGTCTCATAATCCATCTTACACATATATGGTATCAATTCCTCATGATGTTCCTGTTTGCCTAAGGCGCAAAGCCCGCATCTATGATATATCACTGTATATTCGTTTTCATCTCTACCTAAAATGAGTTCTGTATTCCAATTAAACTCACTGTCAGAAGCTGCATTTGCAATCTTGTTTTTTTCTGTTTTCTTTTTCTGCGTTTTTATATCAAAAGCCTTTTGTTTTTGGAAGTTTTTCTTTAACATAGGAGCTTCTATTGTAGCGCTGACCATTTCTTCAAACTGTTCTTGATTCATTTTTCCTTCCATCGCTTCATATATGGACAACCACAGGATCCCGCTTGTAAGACACACTCTCAGAGGATTTTTTCTAAGGCTGCCTATATCCGGTGTCCGTTTGATTATATCCTTATAATTGTTTTTAGAAATCCTTTTTACATTCTTTATATCAATATCTTTCCAATATTGTTTTATAAATTGAAATATGGTAGGCGATAAGGCATACCATATTATCTTTTCGCATAACGAATTTTTCATGATTCCTCTACCTTTCTAAATCTTTCAATATATAGTATTATAACGAATTTAGGTTAATTTTACCATTACTATATTTGCCGCCCACTGCGTTCTGTTCTTTCATTCTTTATGTTCCGACTGTACTACTTTTAATAACTTCTCTTTAAATGTATCCTTACTGTTTGGGTCAAAATATATCTGTGTTACAAAGGTCTTTCCGTTTATCTTTTTTGTTAGAATACCATCAGGCTTTTGATGTTGTGGTTGTTCTTCTGTCTGTATTTCTTTAATATCTGCTTTTTCATTTTCTGCCATTTAGTCCTCCCTTCGACTTGCACAAAAAAAGATTTCCTGTACTTAGGAAACCTCTTTTCATATTGGTTGGTATTTCGTTTTAGATATTGATTTTAGGTTATAGCTTGTAGCTTCTTTCTTGCTCTGTATTTCCTTGCTTTTATTCGTTCATACTCTCTGAATTTTTCAAGATTTTTAGCTCTGTATTCTTTGGAATATGCCCTATGGTAAGCTCTTGATTTTTCTTTCTTGGCTTCTTCGATTTCTTCTCTCATCTGTATAATTTTCTGTTCTGCCGGCTCTATCAGTCTTGTCAGTTCATTTTCAAATCTACCTAACATTTCCCCGATAACTGTTCATAGCGTTTCGGTTCGATATTTCCCGGTGCGTTATTCTCCTTTTTTGTGTCTATATACATTTCCTTACAGTTAATATTATGCAACCCAAGTAATAACTTTGTAATTATTAGTCAATATATTAAAGCGAATCCGCCTTTTTATAATATTTTCTAATTTTTAATTAATCTGAAAATTTAAACAATATTATAAGCACTAAATTATTTATTATCCTTTACTACAGGAACCCAAAGCTCCATTTCATAATTTTCACTATCCATATCACCTTCACTGTAAACTTCGAAATCAGGTTTTCCGGAATGCATATATCCATGTTCAGGGAAAAATACTTCCATTAAATATTTCCAGCCTTCGTGTATACAATCAGGAACTTTCCCCTTAAGATTTACAACCGCATAATCTCCTTCCTCAATTTCAAAAACTTCAAGTCCCATTTCTTTTGCCTTATTTACATCTACAACATCATAACAAGCCATATAATTTATATTATTTATATTATCTACATCAAAGCACATCCCAAAGCTTTGACCGCTACCAAATTCGGACAATACTTCATGACTGTACTTAGAATATAATTCTTCCCAGGCTTTAGGACATAGTGCAGATTCTATATTTCTTATACTCTTACCCGCAACTTTAAACGCAGGTTTTTTTTGAATTCTAATATTCATTGCTTTTCCTCCCCTTATACTAAGTGCAAGTTGTACACGAGAAACAATTCTAAACGGTTTTCCTCTTCTAACTTCGGTAGGAGTATACCCATGAAATTTTTTAAATGCATTTCCAAATGAATCAGTTGATTCATATCCGTATTTAACAGCAATATCTATCACCTTACACTTTGTTTCACGAAGTTCAATAGCTGCCTGTGTAAGTTTTCTGCTCCTGATATATTCTGTCAATGTAGTTCCGGTTAAAATTGAAAAAATTCGACTGAACATAGAAAAAGAATATCCGGATAAATGTACAATCTCTTTTTCATTAAGTTCATCATCAAGTACAGATTCTATATAATTTATAGTCCTGTTAAATGATTCAATAATATTCATTGTATCCCTCCTTACATTATTAATATACCACTATAAAAAAATCTTTCTCTATATTTTCCGTACAAAAAATATATGCTGATTTAATAGCATATTTTACCATAATTATCTGCTTATTATAAAACTATTTTTTAATATATTGTACGGTTTTCAATATGAGAATTTTTCAAGCAGTTTTCAAGAATATAAATAATTTATCATATATGGTTTTCCGTTTATCCTAAATTAAATACCGAATATCTGATATTTGTTGAAAAAATATTCTTATAATTTATACTAAAACTATAAGGAGGGAAAAAATGAAATTAGAAATAATAATCGATGAAATTTATAAAGAAACGTTGCTTAAAGTTTTTTCTTCTTCAATAAATGAAGATGTAAGAATGATTGAGAATTTTTTTTACGAGACAAATACTCCAAAAATTATAGGTTTTAAAGACGATGAGGCTTTTATTATAGATGCAGATGATATAGTAAGATTTTTTACCGAAGATAAAAATACTTTTATTCAAACCGAAAAAGATAAATTCCTCTGTCGACTCAGAATTTATGAAATTGAAGAGAAATTTAAAAACTCAAATTTTATCAAAGTTTCCCGTGGAGAAATAGTTAATTTGGACTATATTAAAAAATTAGATCTAAGCTTTAAAGGAACAATTGCAATTCAATTTAAAAACGGAGATGTAAGTTATATTTCCAGAAGAAATTTAAGTTCTTTTAAAAAAGCTTTAGGATTATAGGAGGTAATTATGAAAACATTTAAAAATTTTATCAACAGTTGTCTAATCGGAATTGGAATCGGAAATTCAATAAATTTATTATTTTGCATATTAGCCGGCACATATTCGCCCGGAGTTCCAAGTTATATAGCAACACAAAACTCAGTTTTAAGTGCAGTAACTAAAGAAACAATATTATATGCACTATTTGGAGTAGTGTCTGTTATTGCAGGTTATATTTACAGAAATGAAAAATTTTCTCTTCTTCTAAGAACAATTTTAAATCTCAGTGTAATATTTTGTTATTTCATATTTACCGGATATACATTACACTGGTTTATAAATATGGCAACAGTTATAGCTTCAAGTTTTTTATTCTTTGCAATATATATTATAATTTGGATTTCAATATATAGAGAAATAAAAAAAGATGTTGAACTTTTAAATAAAAAACTTAATGAAAAAAACTTAAATTAATTTTATAAGAACATAAAGTTTTATAAATAAAAGATACAGTAAAAATTACCGACCCCAAAAAGTTAGACCGAAAAATCTAACAATTGGAGGTCGGTACATTTTGCTTAAGTCTTTTTATTCTCTTCCTTCTTTTACAGCTTCTTTATGTGCCTGAGTAATTTTCTTTACTTGCTCCGGAGAAATTGTTATTGTAACTTTTTTCTTTTCTCCCAGCTCAATCTTTCCGCCTATTGAATATAAAAGTTGCCCATCTTCTGATTTTCTTGCTTTAACTTCAATAGAACCCTTAGGTTGTTTTATATCTACTTTAAAATTTTCATCTTGACTATTTTTATTCAGGTAATATCCCGCCGCTATAGAACCTGAGCCGCAAGATCCTTCTCTAAATATAGTATCAGAACCTACAACATAGACATATGGAATCAATTCAAAATTTTTTTCATTTAAAAACAAAATTCCATAAGCACTTGAATCAAATTCTTTTCTGACAATATCTATTGCTCTCTCTACAAATTCTTTATCCTCAGATTTGTCATCTATAATTGTATGAGTTATTCCGTCAAATTCTACAACCATATAGTTTCTTCCGTCTATTTCAATTTGAGATATTTTTTTAGCCGGAGGTACTTCTACTGATGCATAAGATTTTTCAACATTAGCTAAAACATTCAAAGGTTTATTAACTCCGCTTACATATACTTCAACTTCTACATCTCCTTTTTCTTCTAAAAATGTAGCTGCATAAAGTCCATAAGTTCTCGTTGCATTCCCGCAAAATTCTCCGCCCATCATATCCATTCTGAGTGGCGGTCCGTCATAACTCGGGCTTATAAACGCAACTTGTTCAACATCACTGTCTATTTGCTCCATGATTGCCTTTGCATATGCAACTCTATATCCCGGATATACAGGCCATACTACAAATCCCGTTATATTTCCGGCAGGATTAGCTTTAAAATAATCAAATGTCTTTTCCATTTTAATTCCCTCTCTTCTCAGCTTACTTTTTTTAAATATTTCTTCATTATCTTTACTGCCTTGTCAGGTAAAATCATTCCCAAAAGTCCAATTGCCGAAAGAATATACTCACTGTCTACATAAAAATTTGCATCTGCCGGTGTCAATATGTTACTGTCATAAGATTTTACATTGTCTAATATTTTTACCGGATTTTTAGAATGTACTATTACTCCTCCTGTTCCTATAACAACTTTTACATTCGTCAAATCTTTTCCTCTTTGATAATAAATGTACCTGCTATAAGAATACTCTTTTCTTATGCTTCCTGCATGTCTTATTACTGCAGCCTCTACCGCACATCCCGCCATAGCCTCATCAAATTTATAATCCAACTGTGAGTTTGGAACCATCATAATATTTTCAGCTCTATATTTACAATTTTCTAAAATATCTATTTCTTCTGAAAAATATGACCTGAGCCTTTCTTCTCCAACTGCTTCATAAAGACTTAGAGCTGAATATCGCATACCTAAATCTCCCTCAACCGTTCTTTTAGCAAATGGTTCTCTCAATCCTTCAAATCTTATATCACTGTCACTTGGAAATCCTACCCCTATAGAATGAACATCAGTAGTTGCTCCTCCGACGTCCACAACTATCAAGTCACCCATACCTTCTTCATTTTCAGTGCCGGTAGATAAAAGTTCCGCTCCTTTAATAACAGCTGCCGGTGTAGGCATTAAAACTCCGTCAATTTCACCTTCTACATCATTCATACCCTTTGCCGTTACAATTCTATCCATAAAAATTTTTCTTATTACTTCTCTTGCAGGCTCTGCATTTAATGTATTTACCTTCGGCATCACATTTTCAGTACATACATAATCAATAGCTGAAGCATCAAAAATACATTTTATTTCATCTATTGCTCCAATATTTCCTGCAACTACTATCGGAATATTCAATTTTGCATCAGCAAGCTTTTTTGCGTTATAAATTATAGTTCTTTTATTTCCAAAATCAGTTCCTCCGGACAAAAGAATTATGTCGCAATCAGAATTTACTATTTCGTTTATATCATCATCTGAAAGTTCGTAGCTATATGTCTCTAAAATTCTCGCTCCTGCCCCAAGAGCAGATCTTTTAGCAGCTTCCGCCGTCAAATTTCTGCTAAGTCCTATTGCAATCATCTTAAGCCCACCCGCCGCTGAAGAACATGCAAGAGTTTTTTCAAATACTACATCGCTTGGAAGCTTTTCTCTAAGCTTTTTAAGCGCATTCCTAAAACCGTTCATAACTCCACTTGTTACTGTCGTAATATCTTTTGCAGTAGCAATAATTTCTTCTTTTTCTATATCTACTGCCGTTAACTTAGTGTATGTTGAACCAAAGTCCAATAATAAATAATAATTCATCTTTAATCTCCTTATCGCAATAAAAAGTGCTGATGAATCCACCGGCACTCTTTATTTACCATATATTATACTTCCCGTCGACATAATAATTTATAATTTAAAATAAAATCCTTTTTAATCACAAATAACAAATGAATTCTCTGCAACTTTCTTTATTTTATCTGTGCTACCTATTTTAAACTTGAAACTAAGTTTTCAAATCTATATGAAAATATCAAATAACTCTGATGAAATATATGTAAAAAATAGGGACATAAGTCCCTATTAGTTTTAAAAATTTATTCAATCATTGATTCAACTTTTTCTAATAATGGAGCTGTCTTTTCATCAATTTCTTTAAGAGCATCCCTCATTTTTTTCTTTAGTTCTTCAACATAAGCTTCATCCTTAATTGAACCAAGGTTTATCTTAACATTGTAGAAAGCTCCTGTTGCTGCAAGCTTTAGGTTAAGAAGTCCAACTCCTACATCTGTTATTGCATTGCTGTTTCCCTTTTCAACTAAAACTTCAGCTATTGAAAGTAAATTCAAAGTCTTTAGTCCAACACTTAGCGGAACATTTGCTGCATTTTTATATTCTTCTTGAATTTTTGCACTTCTTGCCGCTTTTTCTTCATCTGTGTCTTTAGGCATTTTAAACGCAGCCATTACTCCGTTAAATGAATTTGAATCTCTATCTATATCTTCTACGAAGTCATCTTGATATTTTTTACATTCTTCCGCAATACTTTTCATTTCTTCATGAACTGCTTCATACTTTTTGCTCTTTATAGTCAAATTTGCAACCATTCCAAGTAATGCTGCAGCTTGTGCCGCTGCAAGAGCTGCTACAGATCCGCCACCCGGAGCCGGTGAATCTGAATAAGTTTCTTCAACAAATCCCTTTACAGTTAAATCTCTTAACAAAATATTTCCTCCTTAGAAATATAACAAATAAAATTATAATCTATATTTTCTGACGTATTTTCTAAAAACTTCTTAAGTTAAGTTTTAAAACTTAATTTTTCTTAGAATAATCCCTTCATATGACCATCAGCTGTTACATCCATATTATTTGCTGCAGGTATTTTTGGAAGACCCGGCATTACCATAATATTTGATGTTTCACAAACTATGAATCCTGCTCCTGCAGATACTCTTACGTTTTGAACTGTAATTTCAAAATCAGTAGGTGCTCCTACAGCTTTAGCATCATCAGAGAATGAGAATTGAGTCTTTGCCATACAAATAGGCATCTTATCCAACCCAAGTTCTTTTAATTTCTTAACTTGAGACTTAGCAGAAGAAGTAAGAGTTACTTTTGCTCCTCTGTAAATTTCTTTTACAATTACGTTTAATTTTTCTTCAATTGATAGTTCTACATCATATAGCGGTTTGTAGTTTGAAGGTTGTTTTTCAATTAAGTTTACTACCTTTTCTGCAAGGTCTAATGTACCTTCTCCACCCTTTGCCCAACATTCGCAAAGTGATACTTCAACACCATATTCTTCACATTTTTTGATTAGCATTTCAACTTCAGCTTCTGTATCTTGAGCAAATCTATTTACTGCAACTACAACAGGAAGTCCGAATTTTTTTACATTTTCAATGTGACGTCCAAGATTTGCAAATCCGTTTTCTAATGCTTCTACATTTTCTTCCTTAAGTTCTGTCTTAGCTACTCCGCCGTGCATCTTAAGAGCTTTTATTGTTGCTACAATTACAACTGCGTCCGGTTTTAAGCCGCCAAGTCTACACTTAATATCAAGGAATTTTTCTGCTCCAAGGTCAGCACCGAATCCTGCTTCAGTTACAAGATAGTCGCTCATTTTAAGACCAAGTCTTGTTGCGATTAATGAGTTACATCCGTGAGCAATATTTGCAAATGGTCCACCATGAATTAGAGCAGGAGTATGTTCTAATGTTTGAACAAGGTTTGGTTTGATAGCATCTTTTAAAAGCATAGCCATAGCACCTTGTGCTTCTAAATCCCCTGCTGTTACAGGAGCTCCTTCTAAATTATATGCAACTATCATCTTTGATAGTCTTACTTTTAAGTCTTCAAGATCACTTGCTAAGCAAAGTGCTGCCATGATTTCAGAAGCTACTGTAATCATGAAATGATCTTCTCTTGTAAATCCACAAGCTTTTCCACCAAGACCGATTACTATATTTCTAAGTGATCTGTCATTCATGTCAAGAACTCTCTTCCAAACAATGTTTCTTGAATCAATTCTTAAAGCATTTCCTTGGTGAATATGATTGTCTATTAAAGCTGCAAGTAAATTATTAGCAGCTGTCATAGCATGAAGATCTCCTGTGAAGTGAAGGTTAATATCTTCCATAGGTACTACTTGAGAATATCCTCCACCTGCAGCTCCGCCCTTTACACCGAATACAGGTCCAAGAGATGGTTCTCTAAGTGCTACTACAGAGTTTTTTCCTATTTTATTTAATCCTTGAGTAAGTCCGATTGAAACTGTTGACTTTCCTTCTCCTGCCGGTGTTGGAGTTATAGCTGTTACAAGAATTAATTTTCCATCTTCATTTTTGCTAAATCTTTCAATAGCATCAAAAGATATTTTTGCTTTGTATTTTCCGTAATTTTCTAATTCATCTTCTTTAAGACCAAGTCTTTTAGCAACCTCAACTATAGGTTCCATTACACATTCTTCTGCAATTTCTATATCAGTTTTAAATTCTGCCATTTTATTTTTCTCCTATTTTATATAATTAATTATTCAGCAATTAAAAGTGTTTCAAGTACTTGATCATACTTAAATTCTTCAATTTGCATATAGTATTGAGCGGAATCAATAAGTGCTTGTAGCGGAATCATACCAATAAGTTCTGTTCCGTAAACTGTAACACCGTATCTTTTTGCTTCTGATTTAACCATTTCAATTGCTTGATAAATTCTTGTTTTTTCAAAATTTACAAGGTTCATTGAAACTTGAACTTGTCCTCTCTCTTCAAGTGGAAGTCCGATAGCTTTAACAAATCTAAGTCCTCCGCCTATATGACGAATTTTCTTAGCTATTGCATCTGCAATTTCAACTTTATCTGTATTTAAGTTTACATTAAATGCTATTAAATGGAATCTTGCTCCTACTGCAGTTGCTCCACTCTTTGCATTCATCTTTTGTGGACCGAAATCAGGTTTCCATTCAGGTTGTTCAATTTTTTCAAAGAATCCTTCATATTGTCCTTTACGAATTTTTGCAAGATTTTGTCTTTCAGGAGTTGTTGCAGCATCTTCATATAGATATACAGGAATTCCCATTTCTCCGATTGCCTTACCTACTTCTTTTGCATATCCAACGCAATCTTCAGTAGTACATTCAGTTACAGGTACAAAAGGAACAACATCAACTGCTCCCATTCTTGGATGAGCACCTTCATGCTTAGTCATATCAATAACTTCTGATGCAACTTTAACTGATTCTACAACAGCCTTTATAACTGCTTCAGGTTCTCCGATAACTTCTACTACTAATCTATTGTGGTCTTTATCCGGTTGGTAGTCGACTAATTTAACATTTTCCTTCGCTCTAAAACATTCTACAATCTTGTCTATTTTCCCTAAATCTCTTCCTTCAGAATAGTTAGGAATACACATTACTCTCTTCATCTTTACCTCCTAATATATCAACTATGTAATAACTTTCGGACAAATCATATCAGAGCTTAATCTATAAAACGTCAAAAAAAATTACATTTTTTTAAAATTTTTTATGTTTTAAAAAAATGTAATTTAAGTATATATCAAACCTATTTTCAAAATATATAAAACTTTTTTCCTACAGTCTTCTTAAAATATTTACAGCCTCATCAACTTCCTCAAATGTATTAAATGTGGAAAATGAAAATCTGACCATACCCCTTTCTCTTGTACCCATACTCTCATGATATTTAGGAGCACAATGTGACCCGGGTCTTGTTGCGATTTCATATTTATTCCAAAGTATATCACTTAGTTCGGATGATGAATAATGTTTAAAATTTAAAGAAACTATCGGTGCCATTCTACTTGAAAAATCATTATACAAAATAACCCCGTCAATATTTTTAACACTGTCGTAAAAATATTTTGTAAGTTTATATAAATTTCTCTCGATGTTTTCTATTCCTGTTTCATTTATATATTTAACTCCCTCAAAAAGACCTGCATTAGAATGTACATTTTGTGTTCCATATTCAAAAATATCAGGTAATATATCCGGCTGAGTCCTGCTAAATGAATTTATTCCGCTCCCACCTGAAAATACCGATTTTAATACAATATCTCCAACAAAAATAAGTCCTCCTGTCCCTTGAGGTCCATAGAGAGATTTATGCCCTGTAAATGCATAAACTGTTCTTGGAAATTCTCTTCCTTTAAATTTTAAACTTAAATTTCCTGCACCTTGAGCGCCGTCAATTATTAAAATCAAATTATTTTCTAAGCAAAAATCAAAAACTCTTTCTATATCTGTAGCTATACCCGAAACATTAGACGCTTGTGTAATTATAAGTGCCTTTGTATTTTTTTTCAAACTTTTCTTTAATTCATCTAAAATTATATTCCCTTTAAAATCAATTTTTAAAAATGAAACTTGTCCTCCGCGACTTTGAAATTGATATAGCGGTCTAAGTACAGAATTATGTTCCGAATCAGTAGAAATCACGTGATCAGTATTATTTAAAAGACTTCTTATAACAAGATTAAGTCCTGTCGTAACATTTGAAGTAAGAGCAATATTTAACGGTTCATCAATTGAAAACAATTTGGCTATCTCAAATCTCGTTTTATATAATCCGCGAAGTGCATTTATCGAAAAATCATGTGATCCTCTTGAAGGATTCCCGTATTTTTGTGATGATATACTGTTATATACTGCATTTGCAACTTCAATCGGCTTTTGAAGCGTAGTCGCACTATTGTCAAAATAAATCATATTATCCTTAATACCTCGCTATCTTCTCCTACAGAATATATACCTGCTATTTCTATATTATTTTTTATAAAAATATTTTTTACTTCATCAAACTTTTCTACTTCACATTTCATCATAAGTCCACATCCTGCAGATATTTCCGGTAATAACGGAATTAATCTTACTCCATCCATATCATTAACTGCAAGTTCCGCTTTCATTGCACGATTTGATGATTCAAATGTAAATAAATAATATCTCAACATGGCGTTACAGTCTTATACATTCTTTGCAATTCACAAATTCTATACATATTTGTAGCTTCACCAACTGCAAGTTTCTCCTTCAAATTATAATTATCAAGACATAATCCGCAAGATAATATAGTTGTTCCTTTTAATTCCATAAATTTTAAATCTTCAATTGTCTTTGTATTAATTGTAGTAAGTCGAATACCCGTATTATAAAATACAACAAACTTCGGAAGAAGATCCTGCTCTCTGAGTGCATATATAAAGCCCTCAAGAAGTTTTTTAGAAAAATCTTCATCTCCTCTTCCCATATAATCTGAAGATATGACAACTATATATTCTGAATCATCCTCCAAATCCATAAGCTCACATTCAAGATTATCGGACTTTTTTAATACAACCTCATAATTTCCGTCCGAAATCATTTTTACCTCAGAGATAAATCCAAGTTGTTGACCCATTTTACTTAAGTTTTGAGTTGCTATTTCATTGTCAACATACACCATAATTTCAAGCAACTTTTCATCATTAATAGCCTTTTTTGCCATTATAACAGGTCTTGGGCAGGCAATCCCCCTAGCATCTAAAACTTTCATTTTTCTACCTCACATATATCTTTTTTTCTTTGGGCATCATTATCTCACCCACAATACTTGCATCTATATTATTTTCTAAAAGTTCATTTAAAAGCTTTTTATAATCCTTTTGAGATACGCTTATTAAAAGCCCTCCTGATGTTTGAGGATCAAATAAAACTTCCTCCATCGCAAAATCATCTATTTCAAATTCAATCTTTTTACCATAGGCATTTCTATTTCTCTGTCCTCCTGCAGTAAACAAAAAATCTTCGGCAGCTTTTTTTGCACCCGGCAATATCTTTATATCCTTTGAATTTATAATTGCAGAATAATTTCCCGAAACCATTTCACAAAGGTGCCCTAAAAGTCCAAATCCCGTTACATCTGTAAGTGCATTTACTTCATAATCTTTTAAAATTTCAAAACTGTACTTGTTTAACAGTTCCATACTCTTAACTCCCTCTTTAAAATGTTCTTCTTTAACTTCACCTACAGAATATCCGCTTGAAATCAGAGAAACACCGAGAGGTTTTGTCAAAATTAATTTATCTCCAAGTTTTGGAGTATTGTTTCTATACATTTTGTTTAAAGATAACTTGCCTATTACACAAAGACCATATTTTATTTTCGGATCATGAATTGAATGACCTCCGCACAATGTTGCTCCTGCCTCTTTTACTTTATCAGCTCCGCCTCTTAAAATTTCCTCAAGTATTTTTACATCTTCCTCTTCAGGAAAACAAACTATATTTAGACAGCTAACAGGCTCCGCTCCCATTGCATAACAATCGCTCAGTGCATTTGCGGCTGCAATTTTTCCGAAACTGTACGGATCTTCCACCATTGGTGGAAAAAAATCTACAGTAAAAACAATTCCTAAATCATTACCGAGAGATATTACGGAAGCATCTTCATTGCCGTCAAATCCCACCAAAATTTCCGGTCTTTTTAAAATTTTTATATTTTTTAAAATCTTATCCAAAGAGCCTGCCCCTATTTTCGCATTGCAGCCTCCGCAAACTTCAAGTTTCATATTATCACCTTCTTCTATTTTAGCACTATAAGTTTCCATTAACTACCATTAATCATAAATTTAATTTTATCTTATTTGCAACTTGAGATAATCATTTATATTAAGGATGAATTTTTAATGTCGGCTTTTTATTTTACATACCTAAAATTAAAATCAATGTAGTATAATTATTTTATTGGAGGTAATTATGTTTAAATCAACAGAATTTTTTGAAACGCTTGAGTTTAAAAATCCACTCTACATAGATCTTAGAAGTGAAGAAGAATTTTCAAATGAAACAATCCCCGGTAGTATTAATCTACCGATTTTAAATAATGAAGAAAGAAAAATTGTAGGAATACTCTATGTAAACGGAAATGTTGAAGAAGCAAAAAGTAAGGCTGTTAAATTTGCATCTCATAAACTCACAGATTACTACAATTATATTGCAAATAACTGCAGAAACAGAGAAACAGTCTTATACTGTTCAAGGGGAGGTTATAGAAGTACAGTTTTATTTAATCTGTTAAAGACTCTTGATGAACCGGTATATAAATTAAATTTCGGATATAAGGGATATCGAAAATACGTTATGAATGAACTTCCCAAATTAGTTTCAAAATTTAATTTTATAAATCTAAATGGCTATACAGGTTGCGGTAAGACACAAATACTCTATGAACTCAAAAAACTCGGTGCTGATGTATTGGATCTTGAAAAACTTGCAAACCACAGAGGTTCACTTCTTGGACATATAGGGCTTAACAGACAACCGTCTCAAAAGATGTTTGAAAGCTTTTTATTTGATGAACTCAGAAACATGAATGGCACAAATATTTTTATTGAAAGTGAAAGCACAAAAATCGGAAGTATTACAGTCCCAAAATATTTATACGATGCTTATTCAAAATCAGGCAGCCAAATTTTAATAACATCATCTATTGACTTTAGAATTAAAAATATAAAAGACGAATATATCTCATCTGAAAATAAAAATTTCAAAACTGAAATCAATGATGCTCTTGATAATCTAAGCAGATATATAAGTGAAAAAAGACTTATAAAATATAAACAATGTATTAAAGATGAGGACTATGATACAATTATCAGAGAACTGATAGAAAAATATTATGATCAAAACTACTCAATAAAGAAGGCTGATTTTGCACTTAGAATAGATAATTCAAACTCCAAAGAGTGTGCTGAAAAAATATTTAACTTCTGCAATGAATACGGAGGTATACTGTGAAAATATCAAAAATATTAATTTATTCAGTCTTAATCTTAGTTATGCTTATAACTTGCAGCTGTTATAGAGATGATATGGCAATTAAAGAAGCCAATATTCCAAACGAAGATATATCTGTAAGTATAGACTATGCCTCAATCTATAAAAAAGACATTTTTGATGATTTAACTGATGTGGAAATTGAAGTAATTCTCGAAAAAATGGCATCACTCGTTAAAAAAGAATTTTTAAGTTCACAAAGCTTTTCATTAAATGAAAAAAATTTAAAAAGCATCGGTATAGAGAAAATAAATTTTGACAATCTTGACAAACTTAAAATTAATATAAGTTCTAAAACTCTGTTGCCGTTCGGTAAGTTAATTAAAGCAAAAGTATATTCTCAACTGAGCGAAAAAAGTATACTTAAGGATATGAGTAGGGAAGAATTCGAGTCTATTATTGAAAAACTGTCCGAACTTGCAACAAATAACGCAAAAAACGGTGAACCTTTTAAAATAAATGATGAAATTCTCGAAAATTTAGGATTTAAAAATTTAAGCAAAGAATTTATAAATAAACTCAAAACAGAATACCTATATGAAAATTAAAATAACCACCGAAGCCGGTGGTTATTTTATGCCATTTCCTTTTTTATATTGATAAAAATTTCTCTATACATGTTCATTATTATATTTATTAACCCTTTTTGGCTTACTCTTTCATTTAAAATCAAATCCTGCTTCAATATTTCTTCTCCATTCATGGTATATTTAACTACACCTACAAACTCACCCTCCGATAAAGGTGCCTTTAAATTAGGTTTGATTTCAAAGCTTCTGCTGATTTCACTTTTCCCGTCCCATAAAACAGTGCCTTTTGATTTTTCATACACATCTATACTTTTCTTGGCTGCATTCTCAACTTCAATCTGTGTTACAGGCTCATCAGGATTCCCAATCACTGTATATTTATATTTGTCAAGCCCTTCCCCTATCAGCTTTGTAGCTGAAACATATCTTTGCCAATCGGTTCTTGAACCTATAATTACTCCTATAAGTCTTGTATCTTTGGTATGTGTATTATCGCCTTTTCTAAATCCCGTCACAATTAAACATCTTCCGGCTGCATTTGTATATCCTGTTTTCAGCCCATCTACTCCCTTTATTATTCCAAGGGCAGGGTTCGTATTATACTCTAAATAATTTCTATCAGGTTCGGCAATTTCTGTAAGAGATGTTATTTCAAGTAATTCCGGATACGCTTTTATAAGTTCCCTTGCAAGAATAAACATTTCTCTGGTAGTCATCTTATTATAATCCTCTACCATGTAATCCGTAAGACCTGTGGGATTAACCATATGTGCATTCTTAAGTCCAAGCTCTTGACATTTCTTATTCATCAAAGATACAAACGCCTCTTTTGAACCTGATATATGCTTAGCAAGCGCCGTTATAGCATCATTGCCCGAAACTACCAAAGCTGCTTTTATAAGCTGCCACACAGTTTTTTGATCATTTTCCTTAAGCTTATAACTTGAGCCTGTTAAAAGTGACGATTCATGATCTATGATTACCATATCATTTTTCTTTATAGTTCCGTCTTTTATTTTGTCCATGACTACAAAAATACTTACAAGTTTAGAAGTGGAAGCCATGGCTTTTACTTCATCAATATTATATGATTCTAAAACCTTCCCGCTTCTATAATCTCCAAGTATATATGCATCACACAAATCAGTTAGAGGATGCTTATTTAATTCTGCAATTTTTAAGGCCTCTTCATAAGTTGCTCTTTGAACTCCGTTTTTAGTCGGAACAAAAATATTCTGATCTCTTATTTCAGTTTCTATTTGCTGCTCTGTATTTTCAGTTATTTCATTTGCAAATGAAGTAATAGGTGTTAATAACAAAAATGCTACTACAACCAAACTTAAAAACTTTTTCATTAGTCCACCTCAAACTATATTCTACCAAATTTATTTGAATTTATAAAGAAATAAAAAGACCTCATCTATGTGATGAGTTCTTTTGACTATTATTTAATTTCACAGCTCTTATTTATTATGGCTCTTGCCATATCTTCACCAAGCTTAATTAATTCTTCAAGTTCTTCTTCTGTTGCAGCTCCCTGAATTTCAATTTGCCTTTCTATAACTTCAAGTTTAGATTCTTCGGTAAATTCTTTCAGCTTTTTAAGTGCTCCGCCATTCCAGGAATATGAACCGAAAATTCCCCATATATTATTTTTCATCTTTTGATGTTTTAATTCATCCATTAAAAATTGCATTGGAGGAAAGATGTTGTTATTGTATGTGCAAGATCCTAAAATTATTCCTCTGTATCTCCACGTATCTGCAAGCAAGTATGACAATGATGTTGTAGCTATATCTCTTATCCTTATATTTGTTATTCCGCCTCTTGCAACTCCTCTTGCAACAGCTTCCGCCATTCTTTCTGTGTTTCCATACATAGAGCCGTAAATTATTACTACTCCATCTTCAACTTTTTGTTTAGCAAGATTTGTATATATTTCTAAAATTTTTTGCGGATTTGAACGCCACACACAACCATGAACAGGACATATTCCCTTTATCTCAAGCGATTCCAATTTATTCAATGCCTTTAATGCTTGAGTCGCATATTTACCAACTATATTTATAAAATATCTTGTCACCTCAGAGTAGTAATAGTCATTAAATCTAACCTGGTCATCAAATATTGCGCCATTTAATGTTCCAAACCCTCCAAATATATCTTGAGAAAATAATATTTTTGTTTCTTCTTCATAGGAAACCATAGATTCAGGCCAGTGAACCATAGGTGTCATATAAAACGTAAGTTTTCTGTTTCCAAGTTCAAGAGTTTCTCCATCTGAAACTAAAATTATGTTTTCTTCTATATTATAAAAATTTTTTAAGAATGGAAGTGTCTTTTTATTACAGATTATTTTCACATCCGGATATATTTCAAGTAAATTCTTTAAACTTGAGGAGTGATCTGGCTCTGCATGATGAATTACAATATAATCCAATTTTCCTCCATTTAATATTTCTTGAAGTTTCTCAATAAATATCCCGAATGTATTAACCTTTACAAGATCAAGAGCTATATTTTTTTCCCCTGTCATTAAGTACGAATTATATGCTACTCCGTCCGGAAGTGGCCACATATTTTCAAATAATTGTGTTTGACGATCATTTACACCCATGTAGTATAAATGATCATTTATTTTTTCAGTCAATAAATTTTCCATAGTTTCTCCTTTATTCTAAAACTAACTCAACCGGACAATGATCTGAACCCATAACCGATTGATGAATTTTCGCATCTGATAAATTTCCCTTTAATTCCTCAGAAACTACAAAATAATCAATTCTCCAACCTATATTTCTCTCTCTCGATTTTGCGAAATTGCTCCACCATGAATATTCATCCTTTCTGTCAGGATAAAAATATCTGAAAGTATCAATATATCCACTCTTTAAAAGTTCTGTAAATTTTGAACGCTCTTCATTTGTAAACCCGGCATTTTTATGATTTGTGGCAGGATTTGCAAGGTCAATTTCTTCATGTGCAACATTTAAATCGCCACAAAGAACTACCGGCTTAGTTTCTCTAAGTTTATTTAGATAGTTTCTGAATACATCTTCCCAAACCATTCTATACTCTAATCTTTCAAGCCCTCTTTTTGAATTCGGAGTATAACATGTTACAAAATAAAACTTTTCAAATTCCGCAGTTATTACTCTTCCTTCAGTATCATGCTCTTCCATCCCGATTCCATAGCTTACGCTTATAGGCTCTATCCTTGTGAAAATTGCAGTCCCCGAATATCCCTTACGTTGCGCGTAATTATAATACATTTTATATCCTTCAAGCTCAAAATCAAGTTGTCCTTCAGAAAGTTTTATCTCTTGAAGAGCAAACACATCCGCATCAATTTCATTAAAGCTATCCACAAAGCCTTTTTTTATTACGGCTCTCAGTCCGTTTACATTCCACGAAACAAGTTTCAAACATCCATCCCCTCTCTATCATTATACTTTTCTAAAAACAAATGCTTTTCAGTTCTGTTCTTCCAACCTACTATTGCACCCATATTTACATTTTCAGCAGATCTTAAAATATTTATATCGGCATTTTTGTGAACTTTTTTTATGTCTGCTATTAAATCTTTAATATAAAACCTCATGTTTCCTTCTTTTTTCTCTGCAATGGCACAGGCACAATCAAGTGCATGAAGCCCGGTCGATCTCATAAATCTTTTTATTGCCTCTTCTTCAACATAATACATAGGTCTAATTAATTCAAGTCCTTCAAAATTATCAGAGTGAAGTTTCGGCATCATCGTTTTAAAATTTCCTGCAAATATTACATTTAACATTACCGTTTCAATAACATCATTAAAGTGATGTCCCAATGCAAGCTTATTACAACCAAGTTCCTGTGCTTTTGAATATAAATTTCCCCTTCTCATTCTCGCACACATATAGCATGGATTATCTTGTGCAACTCTATTTGCAACTTCAAATACATCCGAGTTGTGAATTTTAACCGGAATACCCATTTTTTCACAATTATACTCAAGAACTTGTCTGTTTTCTTTTCTATATCCGGGATCCATCGCAATAAATTCAAGTTCAAAATTCATCTTACCATGTCTTTTTAACTCCTGAAATAATTTTGCAAGCGTAAGTGAATCTTTCCCGCCTGAAATTGCAACTGCAATCCTGTCCCCTTCAGAAATCATTTCAAATTCATTTATTGCCCTTACAAACTTAACCCAGATGTCTTTTCTATAACTTTTAATTAAGGACCTTTCTATTTCTCTAACAGTTTTTATTTGTATATTACCGTCCAACTATTATTCTCCAATCTATATTCGTTTACTGCTTAATTATATCATAACTCGATAATTATTGTCATAACTAACTCTTCTTATTCTTAAAAGTAAAAATCAAATTACAATATAATCTTTTTCAAAATGCAATATGTCTATTCATACTTAATAACTTCTTTACCAAAATCAAAAAATTTATTTTTAAATCAATATATGATTAAAAATAAAAATTATTAATTATATTTAAGTTAAGATAAAAACTGATAATCACACAACAATCTATATATATCACTGACTGTTATATTTATAGCTTAATGTTTGCCTGCATTATATTTTACAAAATATGAATACATTGAAAAACAAAAGTTTTTTTATTATACTTAATGTAAAACAACATTTAGGAGGCTTATTATGAAGCAAATCAAACGCGGACGCGGTCCGTCATTTATGAACTTTATCGGTTCAATATGTATAATTTTATTTTGCTCTTTGTGGACAATAATAGCTCTAAACACATATAAATACTTAGAATTTCCAACGAGTCTTGCATTTCCCCTACTCGGAATAATCGGTATCCTAATGGGTATTTTTCATGCAATATATATTTTTAAAAACTTTTCGTCAAAAGAAAAATTTTCAGAATATGATATAACAGATGATGAAAAAGACTCACTCGGTAACTTCCAATTTAAAAACTCTGAAAATTCAAAATATGACACCGATAGGATTATTAAGATAAAATCAAAACCGTTTAACTACTGTCCCTATTGTGGAGAAAAACTTAATGAAAGTTATAATTTTTGCCCTGACTGTGGAAAGAAATTATAATTTAAGTATTATAGTTTTAGAGAAAGTATGAAAAAATTTAAATCATTTATCTTAGCAAAAAAAGCTACTTAATAGTAGCTTTTTATTTTTGTTTATCTAACATATGTGATACATAATATTCTACATTTCTATATTTATCTATTAAAGTATCTTCATATTCACTTGTTTTATTTGAAAATTCTCCGTCTATACAATACCAATTTTGTTTAAGCACCGTAACATGTTTGGTAAGTTCGTCAATACATTGATTATAAGGACTTCCCTTCCAGCCGACATAACTAAACAGCTCGTTCATTAAGAAAGCAGGTTCTACATCTCTGCCTTCTCCTGTAAAATCTTTATCAAACACTTTTTTTGCAGCATCATTTGCCCAAATTATATATGGTGTTTCATATAAATTTCGCAATCCTTCGCTGTTATCCGCTGAATCATTTATTCCAAACATATCAAATACTATTTTATTATCTCCCATTGATGGGCAATGATCGCCAAACATTATAAGTATTGTCGGCTTATCGTTCTTTCTGAAATGCTCTGTCAGCATTTTCATTGTATCTGATGCCCACTCAATTCCCTCAAGATAATTATTAAAATAATTGTACCATTCTCTATCATACTGTTCTTGCCATTTTATAGCGGGTTCTTTATTTATTAATACATCTTTGGAATATGGTCCATGATTTTGATATGTTACCGCAAATGAAAAATATGGTCCTTTTTCTGTTTGTTCATCATACTTTTTAAGTATAAACGGATAAAAATCAACATCCATTAAAATATTCTCATCAATAGCTTTAAATGTATTATTATACTCAAAAAATTTATCAAATCCCAAGTTTCTATATGCATTGTTTCTATTATAAAAGCTACCTACAAACGGATGAAATCCAAAACAGCTATATCCCTGTTCTTTAAAATACCTTACATAAGATTGAGTTGTCCTGTTAAATGGCGGGTTATCTTTATATCCTGTCATAAAATTCGACTCTGTTAAGAATGTTCCTCCACCAAAAGAATTAACTAATATTTGACCGTGAATTGATTCATTTTGCAGCTTGTGAAAATATTCATACGGGTTTCTTTCAAACTCCATTTTTGGATTTTGATATTTATAAAAATCTTTAAATGATTCAAGCATTATACAAACTATATTTACTTTTTGATCTTCAGGAATATCTTCTTCAACATACTTGTTATAATCCTCAACTGCCTTAATTTTATTATACTTACTGTATTTATAAGGTCTTGACGATTTTATAGAATATATGAACGGATATAAAAAACCCTTAGTCTTATAACTGTCAATTTCTATCCACATATTCAAATTTGTCTTTGCTCCAAGTAAATGATATGCACTATAATCGAATAGATACTGCTTAGAAAAAAATGCAAGTATTATTGCCGATGCTATAAAACCTATTGCCCTAAATTTATATCCATATTCAAACCTTCTTAATACAAAAAATATTACTATGCTGAGTAACATAGAACTAAACAGCACAATTGCATTGGGTGATCTAAAATTCAAATCATATTTTTGAGACATTGTAAATGCTTCTCTAATAAGAGTTATATCTCTTGCAAAAAGAGGTTCTTCTCTGTAAACTATCTTTATATAATTTGCAAACGCTCCTAAATTTATAACCAAAGAACTTATCAAAAATGAAAAGCTGAGTGATTTTAGAAGATATGCTAAAGCTAAAACTATTAAAAATGCAGGTATAAAGTTAAATAATAAAATTTTATACTCAACAAAAAAATTATTTATTATGCCATCACAGTATCCATAACTGCTTATGAATATTGATGTTGCCGTAATTAAAATTGCCAATAAAAATGAACATAAGAATATATTCATCTTTTTCTTTTCCATTATGCCTTCCCCCAACTGAAATCTAATTTCAAAATAAATTCACAGTGAATATTATAACACTATTATGCTCTATCTACAAAAAAAATTATCCAAGCAGAGAATAATCTTCCATTCTCCAAATTTCAGTTGCAATTTCCTCGTAAAAATCTTTTTCATGGCTTATTAAAAATATCCCGCCTTTGTACTCCTTTAATGCTCGTTTAAGTTCATCTTTTGCCATAGGGTCTAAGTGATTTGTCGGTTCATCGAGCATAAGTACATTAGTCGGAGTATTTAAAATTTTACAAAGTCTAACTTTTGCCTGTTCTCCTCCACTTAAAACTTTTATAAGTGACTCTATCTGTTCGGTCATAAGTCCACATTTTGCAAGCGCAGCCCTTATATGAAACTGCTCCCAGCTTGGAAATGCATCCCAAATTTCATCTATCGGAGTTCTCTTGTCATCATAAAATTCTTCCTGACAAAAATAACCGACTTTTAAATTTTGTCCGTTTTCTATTTTTCCGCTGATGGCATTTATTTCTCCAAGCAATGTTTTTACAAGAGTTGTTTTTCCAAGTCCGTTAGCTCCGACAATTGCAATTCTTGAACCCCTTTCCATCCTAAGATTTAAAGGTTTTGAAATCGGCTTATCATATCCTATAACAAGATCCTTAGTCTCAAAAATAAGTCTGCTTGGCGCACCTGTCTCCTTAAACTGAAATTCAGGTTGCGGTTTTTCCTTTACAAGCTCTATTCTCTCCATCTTATCAAGCTTTTTCTGCCTTGACATTGCCATATTTCTTGTTGCGACTCTCGCCTTATTTCTTGCCACAAAATCTTCAAGATCTGCAATTTCCTGTTGCTGTTTTTTATATGCCGCCTCTATTTGTTTTAGTTTAGCTTCTCTTAGTCTTTCAAATTCAGAATAATCTCCCACATATCTATTTAACTCCATATTTTCTACATGATAAATTAAATTTATAACCGAATTTAGAAACGGTATGTCATGAGAAATTAATATAAATGCATTTTCATATTCCTGTAAATATCTTTTAAGCCACTGTATATGTTCTTCATCTAAGTAATTCGTAGGCTCGTCAAGTAAAAGTATATCCGGTTTTTCAAGAAGCAACTTGCAGAGTAATACCTTAGATCTCTGACCTCCCGAAAGTTCTTTAAACTTCTTTTCAAGTCCAATCTGTGATACTCCCATAGCTCTTGATACTTCATCTATCTTGGAATCAATCATATAAAAGTCATGATTTTCAAGAAGACTCTGCAAAATTCCAACTTCATCCATCAAAGCATCAAGCTCTTTTTCATCTACTTCTCCCATTTTCATATACAAATTTGAAATTTCGTTTTCAATTTCAAAAAGATGTGAAAAAGCATCTTTTAATACATCTCTTACCGTATAATCTCCATTATATGTTGCATGTTGATCAAGGTAGCCTGCTCTTACATACTTTGCCCACGAAATTTCTCCCTCTTCCGGAATCAACTTGCCTGTGATTATATCCATAAATGAAGATTTTCCCTCTCCATTCGGACCAACAAGACCTACATGCTCCCCTGCAAGCAATCTAAAATTTACATCTTTTAAAATTTCTCTTCCGCCATAGCTGTGGCTCAAATTTTTTACAGTTAATATACTCATGTTATCTCCTCAATTTTAATTAATATAATTATACAACAATAAATAAAAAAAAGACTAATTAATTAGTCTTTTTACCTATTTTAAATTATGTATATCAATTTTATAATTTTTTCAATTTTTAAGAAGTTCATTCACATTTTCTTCTCCGTATATCTTTATATTATTTTCAAGTAATATTTTTGCAGTAAATCCTCTACCATTTATAAGTTTTCCTCTATGAGTACCGTCATATATTTTTTTGCTTCCGCAGCTTGGACTTTTATCTTTCAGAAGTGCAATTTTACAGTTATACTTTTTTGCAAGTTCCAGCGATTTTTTTGCCCCTAATTCAAATTCATATGTAACATCTTTTCCAATTTTGTTTATAACCTTTCCGTCTATTATTTCTGCAGGTACTCTTGGAGTGCTAAGTCCCCCAAGAACTTCCGGGCAGACTATTATTAAATTATATTTTTTTCTAAGTTCATCTATTTGAACTATCAAATTATTTTTACCGTCATAACGACAATTTTCTCCGCAAAGACATGCGCTTATAAGTAAATTTTCCATGATATCCCTCTTTTAAGTTAATACTATTTTCATTATACAATATTAAGCTTTTATAACAACAAAAAATCACCTTTACAGGTGATTTGAATTATATTTCTATTGTTTTAAATCCGCTTCCCTGAATTTCAGCAGTATCACTTACTGCCATAAATGCTTTCGGATCTAACTCTTTTACAATATTTTTAACTTTAACTATCTGTCTTGAAGAGCATATCAAATAAATTATTGTTATTTCATTACTGCTATATGCACCTTTCCCATTTATATAAGTTACCCCTCTGTCCAATTGACTTTGAATTGTTCTTGTTATCTGCTCATGATTATTACTTATTATAAAAACTTGCTTTTGTTTTCCTACGCCAAGCTGAATTTTATCTATAACTTGATAACATATAAAAAGTGATATTAATGTAAACAGTGCTTTATCTGTTGAATATACAAATGAACTTATTCCTATAATGACAATATTTAACATCATGAGTACGCTGCCTATTGAAATATTAAAGTATTTTTTTAATATGGCTGCAATTATATCAAAACCTCCCGTTGATGTTCCGTTCCTAAAGGTAATGCCTCCTCCGATTCCATTTATAACTCCCCCATATACACAAGCAAGTATAATATTTTCAGTTAAAATATAATTCGGATTTATCTTTTCAAGCAATGATATATAAATCGACAACAAAAATATCGACACAACCGAAAAAAACATAAATTCTCTGCTGAGCAAAAACAATCCGAGGATCATAATCGGAAGGTTTAATAAAAATACAAGAAGTCCTAAAGGAATCCCCGTTACATTTTCAATAAGTACGCTAAGTCCGCTTATTCCTCCCGAAATCATACCGTTCGGTTTCAATATATAAACTAATGCTATCGAAGATGCAAAAGTCCCAAAAATTACGCTAAATAATTTTTTAATAAATATTTCTTTACTTATATTTAAGCTTAAATTAAATTTCATATCTGTATCTCCAAATACTCATCATGTAATCTATAAATATTATATTATAAAAAAAACAGTAAAGTCAAAGTATATTATTAAAAATAAAAAAACTGCTCAGTTTCCCGAGCAGCTTCATATTTAAAATTATTGAATGTTAAGTTTAACTTTTTTTTCAACAGCTTTTACAATCTTGCCGTTCTTTAAAAGTTCAGTTGCTTTTTCAAGCTCATCATAGATTTCAATATCCTTATCATTTTCAATGAATTTAAGTTCTGATCTTACAGCCTTGTAAGCAGCTTCAGTTCCTACTCCAAGCTTAAAGTTTTCTTCAGCTCTGAAGTCAATAGCTTGACAAGCAGCCATGATTTCTGTTGCAACAATTCTTCTTGAATTGTCAATTATATCTCTTGCTTTTCTTGCAGCTATTGTTCCCATAGATACAAAGTCTTCTTGGTTTTCACATGAAGGAATTGAATCTACACTTGCTGGATGAGCAAGAACTTTATTTTCTGATGCAAGAGCTGCAGCAGCGTATTGTGTAATCATGAATCCTGAGTTAAGTCCCGGATATTTTACAAGGAATGATGGGAATTCTGATAATTGATGATTTACTAATCTTTCAATACGTCTTTCAGATACATTTCCTATTTCAGATGCAGCTATTCCCAAAAAGTCAAATGGTTGAGCCATTGGTTCTCCGTGGAAGTTACCTCCTGAAATTACATCTCCATCCGGAGTTATAATTGGATTATCAGTTCCTGAATTAATTTCAATTTCAACTTTTTCTTTTACATAAGCTATTGAATCCTTACTTGCTCCATGAATTTGTGGAATACAACGAAGTGTATATGGATCTTGTACTCTAATTTGTGCTGTATGAGTTGTATATGTTGAACCTTCAACTAAATCTAACATATTCTTTGCTGTTGCAAGACATCCTTTATGTGGACGAATTGTATGAAGTTTTTCATAGAAAGCATCAACAATTCCTCTATGTGCTTCAAGTGAAAGAGCGCCTGCGATGTCAGAAAGTTTTAATAATTCAATTGCATCATATGTTGCAAGAGCACCTATTGCAGTTAAAACTGTTGTACCGTTAATTAAAGCAAGACCTTCTTTAGCTTGTAATGTAATGATGTCTATACCTGCTCTATCCATAGCTTCTTTTCCTGATAAAAGTTCTCCGTTGTAATATGCACGTCCAAGACCAAGCATAGGAAGAACCATATGAGCAAGTGGAGCAAGGTCTCCTGATGCTCCAAGTGAACCTTTTTCCGGAATAAATGGAATTACATTTTTATTAAGCATATCAAGAATTACTTTAACAGTTTCCATTCTAATTCCTGAATATCCCTTTACAAGAGAATTAATTCTGATAAGCATAATAGCTCTTACTTCATCTTCTCTTAATGGATTACCGAATCCGCTTGAGTGTGTACGAATTAAGTTTTCTTGAAGTTGAGAACAATCTTCTCTGGATATACTTACTTTACATAGTGAACCGAATCCTGTTGTTACACCATATACTACTCTTTCTTCTTCAATTATGTCATCAACTATTTTTCTTGATGCTTTAACAGCTTCAATTTTTTCATCAGAAATTGCAACTTCAACATGATCTCTTGCTACTGCTACTACATCTTCAAGTTTTAAACTATTTCCTGTCAATACAACTTTATTCATTTTTTTCCTCCGTTCTCTTTGAAACACCTTCAACATTTAAGAAAGTATGGTACATAATTTAAAATCATTTTATTTTTACAATATAATGTTATGTAATTTGTTGTTATAATTCAATAACACCTTTCCACTATATTATTAAAAATAAAAACGTCTTTAAAAACTTTCTTTAATGAAAAAAGAAACATAATAATATTTTCTTACTAAGTTTATTTTATATAACCATCATCAAATATAGGTCAAAAATTTAAAAAATTTTTAATTTTTATAATATGAGTTGAATTTTATCAGAGTAAAATTTATAAGCCTTTCTAAACTTTATTATCAAATTATTAAGTTTTCATGTGTATTAACGTCAAATTTACGTCTATAATTTTTGATTTTCATTTTTCGACAGTCAAATTTTTCAAATAAAATATTTTTAATTTTTTTTGATTCTTATTTTTTACACCTGTAAAATCTTAGTATTTATCATAGTTTTGAGATATCTCTTTATCTTGTTAAACAAATACTACATCTATCATACGTCTAATTTTTTTATGATTTATTGACACCTTATGTTTGTTGAATTATACTTATATATAGTAAAATAAACGTAAGTTACAGATAGAAAATTTTTAAAGAGAGGTATAATATGAGCAAAATATATGCTAAATTATTCGGAGTTCCTCAAATACTCAAAGATGGCGAAAAAGTGTTCTTCCCTTATGCAAAAATCAATGCTCTGATTTATTACATACTTATTAATAAAGTTGTATCAAGAGACGAAATCGCAGGTCTGCTTTGGCCGGATGAAAATGAAAAAATCGCAAAGAAAAATTTGAGAAATGCATTATATCAATCTAAAAAAAGTCTTGATATGGACTTTATAATATCTCCCAAAAAATCAATTCTCGTTTTAAATGATGATCTTAATATTGAATGTGATGTAAATTTATTCATTGAAGATCCGATAAAAAATTCAAATTTATATGACGGAGATTTCCTTCAGGGATTTTTCTTAAAAGAAGCTGAATCATATGAATATTGGATTACAAAAATGAGAAATCTCTATCAAGACAAATTTACAAATATATCCTACAAAAAAATAGAATCAAACATAGAAAACGGCATATATGAAAATGTAGAAAAGGATATAAATGCTCTTACACAAATAGATGAATTTGATGAGAGAAATTTTAGGCTTTTGATGAAATTTTATCAAAAGACAGGAAGAAACGGAAAAGTAGTTGAAACTTATTATGACTTATCAAAACTGTTACAAAACGAACTCGGAGTTGAACCTGACAGAGAGACAAAAAAAATCTACGAGGAATCAATCAAGCAAATAAATATTAATAATTCAAGGCCAAAGATTGTAGATTATTTTTTCTATGGTCGTTATAATGAGATAGCAAAAATAGAGGATACATTAAAATCATTTTCGGATAATAAACCTGCAAAGTCCATCTTCATAAGAGGCGAAGCAGGTATCGGAAAAAGTTCCTTGAAGAGAAAGATCTTGGAAAATAAGGAAGAAAATTTTATAATACTTGAATCTTTTTGCTATCAAGCAGAGGAAAACTATGCTCTCAGACCGTTTGGAATAATTATTGACAAAATGAGCAAGGTTTTAAAAGAATTCAAAATACCTCTTCCTACGTTTTGGGGTACTACAATGTCAAAATTATTCCCAAGTTTTGATGAATCTTCACATGATATTAAACTTTTAGAGTCAAAAGAACCGCTGAAATTCGATTTGCTAACTCAAGTAATAGTGGAGGCGGCAAAAAAAATAAACGAAAAGAAAAAACTCTTAATTGTTTTTGAGGATATACAGTGGATGGACCAAACTTCGTTAAAACTTTTAACATCTGTAATACTGCATCTTAAAGATGAGGCAATTTTTATACTAACTGCAAGAAAGCAATTTAATTTAGATGTCGATGATCTGCTTACCTCTCTTGAAAGATACGATAAAATAGAAACAATAGAGCTTGAAAGATTTAATCACGAAGAATCTTTAGAATTCATATTAAAATCATTACCGGATAGAGAAATCCAAACAGAAACTTTAGAAAAAATATACCTTGAAACTGAAGGCAATTCTTTTTTCCTAAGTGAATATGTAAATTTAATCAAGTCTGACGACAAGACAGATCTTATGACTTCCAAAATGGTAGATGCAATAAAATCAAGATTTTTATACTTGTCAAAATCAGAAAAAGATCTTTTGGATATAGTAAGTTTCTTCTATGATGAAGCTCCTATTGAAACAATTTGTGAAATAACAGGTCAAGGAGAATTTGATATAATAGGACTGCTCGAAGAACTTGAAAAAAGAAATATTTTAACAGAAGTTGTCCATAAAAATCATATAGGATTAATTTTTACTCATACTAAATTAAGAGAATATGTATACATGATTCAACCAAACTCCAAGAAAAAAATAGTTCACAAAAGAATCGGAGAAATACTTGAAGCCAAACTTGAACAAAAGAAAAAAGATCCGTATATATATTCAAAACTTGTATATCATTACAGCTCTGCAGGCGAAGATTTAAAGGCACTTAAATATAAGATAGAAACTCTCAATTATTATTTGAATTTTTCTCACGAGCTATTCCCTATTTTAAACTTCTCCGAGTTAGAACAGGATGAAAAAATTTACATTTCAAGAGATAAAATACAAGATATGTTCGAAAAACTGTCTGAAAATTTTGCAGAACTTATGAATAAGGAAAGATCTGAAGAACTTAAAACTCTTGAAGTTGAATTTTTCTATATGAAAGGTCGCTATATGATAAGAGATGGAAATTACGGCGAAGGACTTGACGACATTCGCTATGTAATTCAAAAAGCCGGTGAAATCGGAAATAGAGACTATGTCCTTGACGGATATAAACAAATGATATTCTATAACATTCAAACTAACAACTCACACGATATGATAGAATATATCGAACTTGCTCTGGACCTTGCCGTTAAATGTAATTATCATAAAGAGATTGGTATTCTATTAAGACTTAAAGGTCTATATAACATAATGATAGGAAATTATTTTATCGCCGAAAAACTTTTAACAGAATCTATAAACACTTTTAAGGTTACAGATGAAGTTGCAAACAGATATGCAATTAATATTGCGGCAGCCTACAACTATATAGGAGAATTAAGATTTGCAACCGGAGACTATGAGGATGCAACCGAACAATTTAAGGCGGCAATAGACCTTTCAAAAAATAAAAATGCACTATCAAGCCTTTCAATTTTCTATATAAATATGGGTAAAGCATATTTTGCACTTGATAATGTGAAAAAAGCGGAAGAATATTTTAATTTTGCATACAACCTATATGGTCAGTTTGACTCATTCTGGAAACGTCCTGTACTTGATTCTTACATGGCTCTTACTGAAATCAGACTAAAGAAATATTCAGATTCCGTACTTCATATAAAGAGCGCCTTAGAATTTGCAGAAAAATTAAAAGATCCGAGAGATCTCGGCACTGTATATTTTGCACATTATATGATTTCAAAAATGGCACAAAAAGATACTGTACTTTTCGAAATATACAAAGATATTTTAAAAGAAACTGCGGACTCATACAAGGATAAATCTCTAAACTATTTGGACGCTTACAGAGATGCATATGAAATAAACAGAATAATAACAAAATAATTAACAGTTGACCATTAACAACTAACAAAATAAATGATATAATATATCGTAATTAAATTATTACAGGAATAGGGGAGCGTTTTGCTGAGAGGAATTAATATTCGACCCTTTAGCTGATCCGGATAATACCGGCGTAGTGAATTCTATCCACTCATTCAGCACCTGTTACTATGAGGTGATATTATGAGAAATGAAAAATCAAAAATGTTGGCAGAAGCAGGAGTTATGATTGCATTATCACAAATCCTAAGTTATGTAAAGGTATTTCAAATGCCCCAAGGCGGTTCAATAACCATAGCAAGTATGGTACCGATTATATTCTTTTCACTGATTTGGGGTGGCAAAAAGGGAATTTTGGCATCAGTAACCTATGGAATACTTCAATTTGCACTTGGAGGAGAAGGCATTCTAAATCCTCTTTCAATTTTACTTGATTATTTGCTTGCATTCGGTGTGCTTGGTGTAGCGGGTTTCTTCCCGAAAAACATAACCGGAGCAATCACAGGAACTTCCGTTGCCGTACTTCTTAGATACTTCTTCCACTTTTTAAGCGGATGGCTTGTATTTTATATGTACGCTCCTGAAGGAGTAGCTCCTTGGATATATTCTTTGAGCTACAATTCCTATATGTTAGTTGAACTTGTTATAAGCGTAGTGGTTATAACAATAATTTATAAACCGTTAATAAATAAATTAAAATAAGTAGGAAATCTCCTACTTATTTTTTTTGCTATTTAATTTTTCGAGTTTCTAAATTCTCAAATTTTTTATATTTAGTATAATATTATAACTGCAGAAATCAGCGTTATTAAATTAAGATTTTCAAATACAATAGAGCTAATTAGAAACATATAAATTTTTGCCAAGCTCTTTATAAAATTAAAGTAACCTTTTTATATAATATTAAAAATTATCTTTATAAAAGTATTCGTGTATTTCCTCTTCCTCTTCCACTTTTTTTCTCTTTGCAATTATTCTTATTACAACACTCTCCAAATAAATTGAAAGTTCATATAAAAATAACAACACTATAAAATAAATTATCCATTTTATATTTTGAGCAACCGTTGTAAAAATCGGAGGACTTGCAGTATATGAATAATTAGAACCCACAAAATGGTTAACAAGTGCAACTCCAATCAAAATAACTCCGGTCAAAGCTTGAACTCTTCTTCTGTTTTTATAAATAACCTCTCCCTCATCATTAGATAAGTGATAAGTACTAAGTCCGAGCAAAAGCAAATGAAATACAAAAAAATTAATATTTGTAAAATGATACATTCTATATGGATATAGTGCCGGTGTAAATAATGCAACTATTCCTCCTACAATTCCCAAATATACACCAAGAGATTTAAGTAAACTATTTTTAAAAAAGTATGCTATTACAAGTGCAACACCTGCAATTCTACAAGTATATAACGGCAAACCATCAATTAAAAACAATTCACCTGTCGCATACCAACCATATAATAAAATTTGAGTGGCAAAAATTATATATATCATTGCCTTTTCAAACTTATCGTCTTTTTTCCTCTTATGGCAATAGTACATAAATGCAAACATAAAAATTATAACAAAAATATGAAATTTTCCATACTTTATAAAATTATTCAATTGTTCTTCGTGTGTAAATAATTTTTTCAGTATCATAATTCACTCCTTATAATAGTAAATTATATCATCTTTTTATCAAAAATAAAAATATTCTATTAAATTTTATGTTTTTCGGGTAAAATATAAGTAACTAAGGAGGTAGATTATGAAAAAAATTTCAATTATGCTTTGTCTGCTTTTACTGCTTGTAGGTTGTAAAAAGGAAACAAATCAAAATAACTCTATAAATAAAAATGATAATACAAATACAACTGAATCCAATTCAACAATAAATGAAAATGAAAGTACAACTTATACTTATGAAGGAACTGACGGAGATTATTCCGCAAAAATTACAATTTCAAAATTCACTGATGAAGATATTCAAGAAATTAAAGAAACTTACGGAGAAAATTCCGACACATATTTAAGTTTATCTGATGATAGACCTGAATATATTGCAAAAACCTATGTACTTTATACAGGAGAAGGCATTGAAAATATACAAGATGAAGAAATGTTAAGTGTTACCCTCTCTTGTAACAACGAAAAAATTTCAACATATGAACTGAATTCAGAAAAGGATATTATAGGTGCTCTTCAAGGCAAAAAAAATATCAGTGAATTATATTTCATCTATAATGACAAAGAAAGAAATATAATTCCTGATGAAAATTCACATTTTAAACTGGAGGCAAACAGCTCTAAAAACAACATAATAAATTTTAATATTGAACTTGAAAATTCAAAATAAAAATTAGGGTATTTCAAAATTGAAATACCCTAATTTTTATAAAACTGCCTGAGCTGCTGTAATTATTGCAAGAGAATAAACTTCATCCGCATTACATCCTCTTGAAAGGTCGTTCACAGGAGCATTAAGCCCTTGAAGAATAGGTCCTATTGCCTCAAAACCGCCAAATCTTTGTGCTATTTTATATCCTATATTGCCCGCTTCAAGGCTTGGGAATATAAATACATTAGCATATCCTGCAACATTTGAATTTGGAGCTTTTTTAGTGCCCACTTCCGGAACAAATGCCGCATCAAATTGAAGTTCTCCGTCTATTGCCATATCCGGATTTAATTTCTTAGCTTTTTCTGTTGCATTTGCAACTTTTGTTACAAGATCATGAGATGCTGACCCTTTAGTTGAAAAAGATAACATTGCAACCTTAGGATCCATTCCGAATTTTTTTGCAGTTTCTTCGGAAAGAACTGCAACTTCGGCAAGACCGTCTTCATCAAGTTCAATATTTATAGCACAATCTGCCATCAAATACATTTCTTCATCTCTAAGCATTATAAATGAACCGCTTGTCCTACTAAATCCCGGTCTTGTTTTAATAATTTGAAGTGCAGGTCTTACAGTTTCACCTGTCGTATGAACGGCTCCCGATACCATACCATGTGCATATCCTGTATATACAAGCATAGTTCCAAAATAATTAGGATCCATTAATAATTTTCTTGCTCCATCTTCATCAAGCTTTCCTTTGCGTCTTTCAACAAGTTTTTCAACAAGCATGTCAATTTCCTTATATTCACTCGGATCAATAAATTCCAATTTTGAAAGATCTATTCCGTTCTTATCAGCAGATTCTTCAACTTCAGATCTATTTCCAAGCAAAATAGGTTTTAAAACTTTATCTTCATTTAATTTTTTTGCCGCTTTTAATATTCTTTCATCTTCTCCTTCAGGGAATACTATTACCGGCATTTTTTCACTAACACGAATTTTTAAATTTTCTATTAAAGCCATTATATTACCTCCATTTTTATCTCTTAATTTATTATATAACAAATACTATATTGTATTCAAATATTTAATAAAACTTTCTCTATTTTTTATAATAATATAATACCATATTCAAACTTATTAAAACAAAATTTGATTTATTTTTAAGTTACATATTGTATAATATATATTAGGAAGTGATTTATTTATGAAAAAAATTTTTATTTTTACATTGATACTGCTTTTAATTTCAAAAAATGTATATGCTCAAAAGAGCTTTAAAGATATAAATAACCATTGGGCAAGGGAATATATTGAAGATATATCGCAACAAAACATAATACTCGGATATAATGATGGAACTTTCAAACCCGATAGAGAAATTTTAAAATCTGAAGCCTATGCGATAATAAACAGAATTTTTGACTTAAAGGAAACAAAAAATCTAAGTTTTAAAAATGTATCATCTAAAGATTGGTACTATTTTGATATTCAAAAAGCTGTCAGCGCAGGATATTTAAAAGATGGAAACTTTTTTTACAATGAACCTATAAAAAGAAGTGAGGTAACAAAAATTTTAGGATACTTATACAATTTGAAAGACAACGAAAAAAATTATAATTTTTTTAAAGACATTTCAAATTTATCGGATGAAGAAAAGAATTCAATAGGCGCTTTAGTCAAAAGCGGAATTGTAAAAGGATATGAAAACTACGAATTTAAACCTAATGAAAAAATTTCAAGAGCAGAATTTTCTAAGATAATATCAATGTGTATTAAAGTTTACGGACGAAATATCTCTAAAAATATAGCAATTCAACAAGATAATAAAAACGTATTAAGAGCAAAGCTCATGGATTCTATATCGCAAGCGGAGTCTATTAATTCATCAAACTATACGAAAGAATCAGTAGAGAATCTAAAATCTATAACTTTGTCTGCAAATAGAATACTGAGAGACGGCGAAGCTACAGAGGAACAATTAAACATTGCGATAAAATATGTAAATGATGCAATAAAATCATTAGTACTGATAATAAAGGAACCTACTCTTACAATAACAGCATTGGATAACTCAAATAACATTCTTCCCGTATCATTACTTATAAATGATATGCCATTTGAAAACGGAGGACACCTAAAACCAGGAAAGTATCTTGTTAAAATCAGTTCTCCAAATATGAACAGTACAAATACCTATGTAACAATAGACAATGAAGATAAAAATATTACAGTATATCTAACTAATTCAGCTACTCAAAAATTTAATCTTACACTTTCGGAAGGGCTTGAATCTCCAATGGGATATAGTTTCTATAAAAATGAGAGAGTCCTAATAAAAATCTTAATTCCGGCAGGAATGCAAATAGATACATTCACCGTAAACGGAAGTCCAAAAAAAGTTTTAGATAATGAGTTTAGATTTTTAATAACTACAAATACACACATTGAAGTTACTTTCAAACCAATTTATTAAAGAAGACTCAGGTCTTCTTTTTTTATATTTATAACAACCAGTACAGTATTATTCATTATGTCTTACTGAGCAAAATTTCCATCAAAAAAAAGGAGTAATAATATTACTCCTCTTCTTCACTAAAATGTTTAACTATATCCTCAAATATAAACCACATTTCATCTACCATATTTTTATCAACAGACGAAAATGGAATTATCATATCTCTATTTTTGATACTTAACTTTTTTGCTATTTTCGAGATATGACCTGCATACTGTCCTCTTGAAATTTTATCCGCCTTAGTTGCAATTACTATACCACTATAACCCTTGCTCAAAATATATTCATACATTTGAAGATCTTGCTCTGTAGGCTCATGTCTTATATCAACAAGAAGAACTACTTCAAGCAAATTTTCTCTATCGTCTAAATATTCATTTATAATTTTAGACCATGAGCTTTTTTCAGTTTTAGATACACGGGCATATCCATATCCGGGAAGATCTACAAGCCTTAAATCGTCATTAACTCTATAAAAGTTTATAGTTCTTGTCTTTCCGGGAGTTGATGAAGTCCTTGCAAGATTTTTTCTTCCGAGCATGGAATTTATAAAAGATGATTTACCTACATTCGATCTTCCGGCAAAGGCAAATTCAAATAAATCCATTTCAGGATATTGATTTTTATGAACTGCAACCTTTTCAAGGTCAGATTTTAATACTTTCATTTTTTCTCCTTCAAAGCAAATTTTTCAACTTCTTTTATTTCCTTAACCGGAATTATCTTAAGAGAATTAAGAACATTTGACTCTATTTCTACAAGGTCTCTCTTGTTTTCAAAAGGTATAATAACTTTCTTTATGCCCATTCTCTGAGCTGCAAGAAGTTTTTCTTTAAGTCCTCCTATGGCGAGAACTCTTCCTCTTAAAGTTATTTCTCCTGTCATTGCGACATCTTTTGCAACAGGTCTTTCAGTAAGAGCGGACAACACACTTGTCACCATTGTAACTCCTGCTGAAGGTCCGTCCTTTGGCACTGCTCCCTCCGGAACATGAATATGGATATCCTTTTTAGTTCTGAAATCTGCATCCACTTCATAATATTCACTGTTACTTGCTATATAAGAAATTGCAGCCATTGCAGATTCTTTCATAACATCACCGAGTTGTCCTGTGAGAGTCAGCTTACCACTTCCCGGCATTATTGTAGTTTCTATTTGAAGAGTTTCCCCTCCTACTTCTGTCCATGCAAGCCCGTTTACAATTCCAACTTGATCGGATTTTTCGACAGTATCAAATAAAAATTTCCTTTCACCGATATATTTACTTAAATTTCTTGAAGTTACAGAAACAATCTTTTTATCTTCTTCAATAATTTGAAGAGCGGCTTTTCTTGCACACCTTGAAATTTCTTTTTCAAGTCCTCTCACTCCGGCTTCTCTTGTATAATAATCTATTATATCTTTTAATGCAGTATCAGAAATTTTAAACTGTGATTTTGTAAGTCCATTTTCTTTTATTTGCTTTGGAAGTAAATGACTCTTAGCGATGTTAAATTTTTCTTCAGGTGTATACCCTTCAAGTCTTATGACTTCCATTCTGTCAAGTAACGGTCTTGGAATTGTCTGAGTTGTATTTGCCGTTGCTATAAAAAATACATTTGACAAATCAAACGGAAGTTCTAAATAATGATCGGTAAATGTCTTATTTTGCTCAGGATCAAGCACTTCTAAAAGTCCGCTTGCAGGATCTCCTCTATAGTTATTCCCAACTTTATCAATTTCATCAAATAAAAACACCGGATTATTTTCTTTTGCCTTTTTTATAAGAGAAATTATACTTCCCGGTAAAGCTCCTATATAGGTTCTTCTATGTCCTCTTATCTCCGCTTCATCAGTTACTCCTCCAAGACTCATCCTTACAAATTCCTTATTAAGAGCATGTGCAATTGATGTAGCAATAGAAGTTTTTCCTACTCCCGGAGGTCCTACAAGACATAATATAGGTCCCTTTGTAGAATCTGAAAGTTTTCTTACCGCAATAAACTCCAAAATTCTCTCTTTTACTTTTTTAAGTCCATAATGCTCATCATTTAAAATTTTTCTTGCTTCATTCAGATTTGCATCATCTGACGAACTCTCAAGCCAAGGTAAATCTAATATCCAGTCTAAATAATTTAATATTACTGTATATTCCGGCGAAGCGGAATTTACCTTTGACAGCTTCGATACTTCTTTTAACGCCTTTTCTTTGACTATTTTAGGTAATTTTTTCTTTTCTATTTTATCTTCATAGCTCAGAGATGTATCTTCTTCACTTTCGTCTCCAAGCTCTTCACGAATTACCTTGAGCTGTTCTTTTAAATAATATTCCCTCTGAACTTTATTCATATTTGATTTGACTTTTTTATCAATATTCTTCTCTATTGATAATACTTCAATTTCTCTTTGTAATATTCCATGAAATAATAAAAGTCTATCATATGAATTTAATGTTTCCAAAATTTTTTGGCTCTCTTCAATTTTTAAATTTATATATGCCGCCGATGTATCTACAAGAGCCGATGCAGTTGAATTATCAACCACAGACTGAAGTAAGCCCGGAATTAATCGTGAATCTAAATCGCTGTACTTTTCAAGATCCGCCTCTACTAATCTCATAGCAGCAGTGATTTCCGCACTTTCTTCCTTATCTTCTTTTACTTCTTCCTCAAAATTTTCTACAACAGCTTCTAAATATTCATCTCCCAAGGAAAATTCTAAAATTTTTGCACGATTTAATCCTTCAACAAGTACTCTTACAACACCGCCAGGCAATTTTAGTATTTGTTTTATTATCGCAACTGTTCCATAATCATATAAATCTTCTCTCTTAGGATCCATGACATTAGGATTTTTCTGTGTTATTAAAAAAACATGAGAACCTGTCATTTCTGCAGCCTCAATTGCAGCAATACTCTTAGGTCTTCCACAATCAAAATGAGTTACCATTCTTGGAAACACTATCAAATCTCTAAGAGCTATTGTTGATAATTTGGTTTTTTTATCCATTTTCTCACCCACCTATCAAAAATTAGACTCACTATGTGAGTCTTAATTTTTTATTTCTTTAAAATTAATTTAGGTCTTTTCTTACCTATAACAGAATCTTTTGTAACAATTACTTTTTCAACATCTTTTCTCGACGGAATTTCATACATTATATCCATAATTATATGCTCAATAACTCCCCTAAGTCCTCTTGCTCCGGCTTTTTTATCAATTGCTATTTTTGCTATTTGCTTTAGAGCATTGGTTTCAAATTCAAGCTCAACATTATCAAGCTTTAAAAGCTCTTTATACTGTTTGACAAGAGCATTCTTAGGTTTAGTTAAAATTTCAACTAACGCAGCCTCATCAAGAGATTCCAATGTTACTGTAAGCGGAAGTCTGCCTATCAATTCAGGTATCAATCCAAACTTCAACAAATCTCCCGTTTCAATTTTTTCCAATATGTTTTCTCTCTGTTTCTTCTTATCAACAAGTTCAGAACCGAAACCCATTGACGTTTTTCCTATCCTTGATTCAATTATCTTATCAAGTCCGTCAAATGCTCCGCCAACTATAAACAATATATTGGTAGTATCTATCTGTATAAACTCTTGGTTAGGATGCTTCCTGCCTCCTTGAGGAGGTACGTTTGCAACAGTACCTTCAATTATTTTTAGAAGTGCCTGTTGAACACCTTCACCGCTTACATCTCTTGTGATAGATACATTTTCTGATTTTCTTGCAATTTTATCTATTTCATCTATATAGATAATACCCTTTTCAGCCTTTTCTATATCATAATCTGCAGCTTGAATAAGTTTTAATATAATATTTTCAACATCTTCACCGACATATCCCGCTTCTGTTAAAGTAGTCGCATCTGCTATTGCAAATGGAACATTCAATATTCTCGCAAGAGTTTGTGCAAGAAGAGTTTTTCCGCTTCCTGTCGGTCCAATCATTAATATATTTGACTTTTGAAGTTCAATCTCAGGATTTCTTATAGAAGAATTTATTCTCTTATAATGATTATAGACCGCAACTGCAAGAGCTTTCTTTGCTTTATCCTGCTTTATAACATAAGAATCTAAAACACTTTTTATTTCTTCAGGTATTTTTAAATCTAATTTTTCATCTTTAGTATTAACTTTCTCTTCATTTAAAATATCTGAACAAAGCCCTATACACTCATCACAAATATAAACATCAGGTCCTGCAATAAGTTTCTTTACCTGATTTTGAGTCTTCCCGCAAAAAGAACATCTCAGTATTTCATCAGATTTTGACATTTAACACCTCAATCTCTCTTTTCAATTACTTTGTCAATTAAACCATATTCAACAGCTTCCTTAGCTGAAAGATAATAATCCCTATCTGTATCTCTTTCAACCTTTTCTAACGGTTGACCTGTTTCTTCAGATAATATTTTATTAATTCTCTCTCTTATTTCAAGAATTTTTTCTGCATGAATTTTTATATCTGATGCTTGTCCCTGAGCTCCTCCAAGCGGTTGATGAATCATTATATCTGCATTTGGAAGTGCAAATCTCTTTCCCTTGGTTCCCGCTGCAAGTAAAAATGCACCCATTGATGCTGCAAGGCCTATTACCATAGTTGATACATCGCATTTAATATATTTAATAGTATCATATATTGCAAAACCTGCACTCACCGAACCTCCGGGACTGTTTATATAAATTTGAATATCCTTATTTTGATCTTCAGCCTCTAAAAATAAAAGTTGTGCAACCACTAAATCTGCTGTTACATCATTTATTTCTCCACTTAAAAATATAATTCTCTCTTTTAGTAATCTTGAATAGATATCATAGCTTCTTTCGCCATGATTTGTTTGTTCAACTACCATAGGTACAAGAGCCATACAATCACCGTTTCCTTCTAAACTATGTTTATTATTTTATTAGTTTTTTTCTACAAACTTTGCATTTTCAAATAAGAAATCTACAGTTTTTTTGCTGATTAAATTTTCTTTAAAGCCTTCTTTATTGTTTTCAAGCATATATTCTTTCATTTTCTTTTGTTGTTCTTCGTCATCTTTAAAATAATCTTTAACCATTTTATCAATTTCTGATTCAACTTCTTCTTCGCTTACTTCAAAGTTTTCTGCCTTTGCAACAGCTTCAATAGCAAGAGAAGTTTTTACTTGCTTTAACGCATCCGCTCTTAAATTTTCTCTAAATGCTTCCATTGTTGTTCCAAGCATTTTTATATAATCTTCAAGACTCATTCCTTGAGCTTTTAAATTTCTGTCAAAATTTTGAACTTGAGAATCTATTTGAGAATTTACCATTGCATCAGGAACTTCAACTTCCATTGTTTCAACGACTTTTTCAAGAACTTTTTCTTCTTTTTCTCTCTTTTCTCTTTCTTCAAATTCTTTTTCTTTCTTTTCTTTTATATCCGCTTTATATTCATCAACTGTATCAAAATCTGAAATATCTTTTATAAATTCATCATCAAGTTCAGGAAGTTCTTCAAAACTTATTGAATTAAGCTTAACTTCAAATCTCGCTTCTTTTCCCTTAAGTTCTTCAGAAAAATATTCTTCAGGGAAAGTTACATTTACATCAAATTCATCTCCGATATTTTTGCCTACTATTTGATCTTCAAATCCCGGAATGAATGTATTTGAACCAAGCTCCAATTCATGTCCTTCCGCTGCTCCTCCTTCAAAAGTTTCATCTCCTACAAAACCTTTGAAATCAATGTTTACTTTATCCCCAATTTTTGCAGCTCTATCATCAATATTTACAAGCCTTGCATTCATATGTCTTTGATTATCAAGTTCTGAGTTTATAAGTTCTTCAGTTACTTCATATTTAACATCTTCCACTTCAATATTTTTATATTCACCAAGTACAACTTCAGGCTTAACTGTTACTGAAACCTCAACTTTAATATCTTCTCCTGAATTTGCCTCTTCAATGTTTATTTCAGGTTGGTCAACAACTTCAATGCCGAGTTCCTTAACAGTTTCTTCATAATATTTTGGCAATAACTCATTAACAGCATCTTCTAAAAAGACTCCCTTGCCATATACATTTTCAATTATTTTTCTTGGTGCATGTCCCTTTCTAAATCCGGGGATTTGAAAATATTTTTTATTCTTGTTATATACTTCTGTTTCTGCCTTTTTTACATCTTCCGCTTTTAATATCATGTCAAATTTTACAGTGTTTTTTTCTCTACTTTTTATTTCAGTCATATTATCCTCCATTTACTTAAATAAATATTTTTACAATTATCTAATTATACCATATAGACAATTTAGAGTACAAATTTTTATAATTCTTCAAGAGCATTTTTTAAAATTTCAATTTCTTCTTCAGAAAGAGTAATTCCCTTTGACATCATCTGATGATCTTCGCTCCATTCTCTTATATCATACTTAGGCGTTCTTCCATTCCAAGACACCATATTTAGTTCCTTGCTCCATCCCTTTACATTTGTAGACATGGTAGCAATATGCTTTGTTATTTCAAATTTAAATTCAGCCATTTTTATCTCCGTTTCAAGCTATATTAATTATACCCAATTAGTTTTCAAAAAGATCTAAAAGGGCTTTGCTAAGATTATCTTTAACTGATGAATTAAAAATCTCGCCGGATACTTTTTCAATAGCTTCCTTAGCAAAAATCTCTGTCTTTTCTGTTTCTCTTCTGAGTGAATATTCAACTATTTCTTCTGCTGCACGCTTTCCAACTGTTATTCTGATAGGTATTCCGATTAAATCTCTATCCTTAAATTTTACTCCTGCTCTTTCATTTCTATCATCAAGTAAAACTTCATGACCTAACTCAACCAAAGAATTATAAATCTTTTCGCCAAGCTCAAGCTGAATTTCATCTTTAGGATTTACCACAGTTACAATTACATGATAAGGTGCAACCGACATAGGCCAAATAATCCCATTCTCATCGTAATTTTGTTCTACGATAGCCGTTACGGTTCTTGTAACACCTACCCCATAGGAACCCATCCAAATAAGCTGTTCTTTTCCGTTCTCATCAAGATATGTTGCATTTAAAGCCTCTGAATATTTTGTTCCGAGCTGGAATATATTTCCTACTTCAATCCCTCTTGCAAACTTAAATTTTTCATTAGTTCCTTCAATGATATCTCCTTCTCTCACCTCAAGAAGGTCTTCACAAATTTCACCTTTAAAATCTCTGTCATAATTTGCATTTTTTATATGATAGCCAACTTTATTAGCTCCTACAACTAAATTATCCATTTGAGTTATAGACTTGTCAAAAATCAATCTTACATCTTCCGAAAGCCCTATCGGTCCTGTATATCTGGGTGCCGAATTAATAGATAGTATCTGTTCATCATTCATCATTTCAATTTCATGTTCGGGTGTCATCAAATATCCTTCAAGTTTTGCCATATTAAGTTCTCTGTCTCCCGGAATGAATACTATAACAGGATTTCCGCTAACCATTAAATCAATAGCTTTGATGCAATTTTGAGATTTAAGTCCTAAAAATGAAGCTACAGCTTCAATTGTTGTAGAATCAGGAGTATATACCTCTTCAAGCTCAAGTCTTTCACATCTTTCAGGAAGCTCATATACAACTTTCGCCTTTTCTTGAGTTGCGGCATATTTTCCGGTTGGAGAATATGCTATTACGCCTTCCCCTGTTTCAGAAAGAGCTATAAATTCATGAGATTTTTTTCCTCCCATGGCTCCATTATCTCCCTCTACAATTTTATAATCCAAACCCAATCTGTCAAAAATCTTTTCATAAGCTCTATACATTTCCATATAAGAAACTTGCATAGTCTCAGGAGTTGTATCAAAAGAATAAGCATCCTTCATTGAAAATTCTCTTGCTCTGTTAATTCCAAAACGCGGTCTTTTTTCATCTCTGTACTTTGTTTGGATTTGATATAAATTTAGAGGAAGCTGTTTATAAGATTTAACTTCATCTTTGATAAGTGTTGTAAAATATTCCTCAGCAGTAGGTCCGAGACAAAACTCCCTGTCATTTCTATCTCTAAGCTTAAACATTTCCGGACCAAATCTATCCCAACGGTCACTTGCTTCCCAAATTTCTTTTGGCTGAATAGCACTCATTAAAATTTCTTGAGAGCCTGCTCTATCCATCTCTTCACGAACAATTTTTTCCACCTTTTTTATAACCTTATATCCAAGAGGTAAATAAGTATAAATTCCACTAGCAGATTTTCTGATGAAGGCTCCTCTAAGAAGAAGTTGATGAGATGCAATTTCAGCATCTGCCGGCACTTCTCTAAGTGTTGGCATATATAATTTAGATAATTTCATAAATTCCTCCAATTTTATATTACAATTCGCCATAATATTATAATCTTTAAATCTCTATTTTTCAAGTATTCTACCTTATTTATATGTTTTTTGCTTTAAAACTTATCTAATAATGATAAAAATACAGAAAACTTAAAAATACTACTCTACTAAAATAAAAAATAGAAGATAAATATACCTTCTATTTTTTATATTTATAAATCAATTCAGCATGTAACAGCTTATTTTTTCTTTAAACTGCCGCTTAATCTCTTCTCTGTTCCATTTAAAATTCTTCTATAATTTTTTAAATGATAAATCAAACTTATCGAGAAAATTAAAACTGAAATTGCCACAGAAACATTTCCATACCCCAAATTAGCTGTAAAAAATATGAATATTATATTTAAAAAAAATGTTCCTATTACAATATAATCAGTTAAAAATGTTACTATTGAGATCCCGAAAACTCCTGCTATTAAAGGAACTGTTCCCATAGAAAAAAGTATTCCGACTATGCAGGCTGTTCCTTTTCCTCCTCTAAATCCCATATAAAATGGATGACTATGTCCTAAAAAAACACCAAGTCCGCATAAATGAAGCATATATTCACTACTCGGAAGATAGACACCCATTAAATATTTCGACAATTTAACCGCAACATATACCTTTAAAATATCAACAAGAGCAACCACAAATCCGAATTTCCATCCATAATTTACAACAGCATTTGATGCTCCGCTGTTACCGTGGCCTTTTTCTCTAATATCTTCATGCTTTAAATACCTTGACATTAAATATGCCGTTTGAAAATTACCGAAAAGATATCCTATTATAAAATAAAAAGCTATCATAAAATCTCCCAATCAATATCCTAATAAATAATTTAATTTTTTAGATTATACCATCTAATAATATATGTGTATAGCATATAAATAATTTATTCATTGAAACAAAAAAGAACTTTTACAATTAAAAGTTCCAATTTATATTTTATAGTCATAATTAATATTAACTTTTCTCAAAACTTAATTTATTAAATCAAATTTTCTGTTTTAAAAAAATTAATCATTTTTAAGTAAGATTAAAACTGTACCTACACTTTTATGGTGGAGGCGGCGGGAGTTGAACCCGCGTCCGAAAGCTCTTTACAGTTAGATTCTCCGAGCGCAGTTTATCTTTTTTTATTCGATCTAAAACTCCGACAAACAGGATTTTTAAACTATATTATCATAAATACCCCCTCTGCTATGATAAATTACAGAGCTTTGTTTCCCACTGATTTGACACCTGATTTAAAGCCGTGGGGTTCTCTAAACAGATGACGCTATTTATGCTGCGTAAGCTAAATTATTGTTTTCGTTTATTTTGTTTGAGACTTTTTATGTTGTTCCTCACAACAGCTCGCTACTAAAAGCTCCAAACCCCCGTCGAAGCCAATTTCGCCCCCATATGACATATTATATGGTAATTTTATTTATCAGTCAATTCTTTTAAACTTAAGCCTTAATTAATAAAAATGAGGGTAATATATTGCATTTTCCTCATTTTATTAATTATATTTATTTTGAATCATCTTAAATACGAAATATCCTATCATTCCACCTATAGTATTTAATATAAAATCGTCAATATCAACAGATCTTCCTACAAAAAATTGAACTATTTCAACTAAAAAGCTAAATGTTGCAGACAAAACTGCAACTCTATAAAATTTTCTCATATCATCATATAGCATGGGCAACATAGTTCCGAACGGAATAAATATTAAAATGTTTCCTGCTATATTTAAAAACACATGAAAAACTCCGGAGTATTTTATATAACTTTTCATAGTTCTAAACGGTATTATATTAACTCCCCATGAACCTGCACTTATTCTATCTTTAAAATCGCCTACAAAATCAAAATTTTGTGATGTCAAATCTATTCCATGATTTGACATAAATACATTAGGTAAAAACAAAAGTAAGCACATTACGGCAATATATGCAACAAAAATACTCAGTATAAGCTCTCTTTTAGGATTTGATTTTCTCTTTAAACTCTTGAAAAAGTTTGTTCGTATTAAAGAAAATAATATAAATGTAAATACAAATACCAAAATTCCTATCATAGAAAAAAATAACAAGAGTTTCATCTTACTTCCCACTCTCTAAAGCTATTTATATGATAATCATTTTTTGCTTTTATTTCATCCCAATGCTCGCTGCAAGTCTGCTCATATACTCCAACTGTCACAAGACCTGCCTTTTTTGCAGCTTTTAGTGCAAAAGGAGCATCATCAAATAGAAATATTTCATCAGGAGAATGATTCAATCTTTTTGAAATAAGTTTAAAATACTCACTGTCATTTTTAGCAATTCCAACCATGTCACAAGTTTGAACGAAATTAAAATATTCTCTTATATTAAATCTGTTAAATAACGGCTCTATAAATTCAGTACTTGTTGCAGTACCCAGTACGATATCATATCCGCTTTTTTTAAAATCCTCAAGAACTCTAAATGCATCGTCCTTTGGTTTTACTTCATTGAGATAAAAATGCATAACTAAATCTTTAAAGTCATCATAAATTTTTTCGGCACTATCTTTTAAATTATAGTATTCCTTCAAAAATACTGAATTCATTTTAAGGCTTAATGTCGCTATCTTTTGTGCAACTTTATCTTCTAATTCTATATTTAGACTCTCTAAATAATCTCTTCCGAGATCTCTCCACATAGGCATTGAATCTATTAATGTTCCATCTAAATCAAAAATTACTGCTTTCATTTTTCTTCCCTCATTCCGTTTTACTATTATATATTTTAAGAAAATTTATGTCAATTAAAGTATATTGAATAGAAAATAAGAGTAAATTTGAGATAAACTATAAAAAAATAAGTATTTAAAGAATTTTAGTGTATAAAATGTTTTTTTAATATATATTTGCTTATAAAAATATCTTGAAAGTTATAATACTATACAATATAATTAATTGGTAATCATTTCGGGGTGTAGCGCAGTTTGGTAGCGCACGTGGTTTGGGACCATGGGGCCGGGGGTTCAAATCCTCTCACCCCGACCACAGACTGAGCTTTATCGGCTTAGTCTTTTTTTATAACTTAGTTTCGGGGTGTAGCGCAGTTTGGTAGCGCACGTGGTTCGGGACCACGGGGCCGAAGGTTCAAATCCTTTCACTCCGACCAAATTTTATATAGATAAAAATGGCAGGATTAGTCCTGCCATTTTTTCTTTAATATCAACAATATTTCAATTTTTTACTACAAATGCTATACTTATCAATTCTCATATCATAAGTAAAATAAATTATCTTTTTAAATCTCATATATTAAGAGTTAAATATCAAATAATAAATATATAAGATGCTCTAAAATTTTATTTTTTATTTTCAATTTATTAGAATCAGATTTTTTTATAAATCCGCTTACTTTTATTTTGTTATAAGTGCAATTCCTATAACGCATACTACCATTCCGGCAAGTTGTCTCGGTGTTATTACTTCTTTATATATCATTGCACCTACAACAATTAAAAGACACGAAACCAAAATATTTGCCACTGCAGTTGCCGTACTTATCTTCCATCCTGCACGATATATAAACAAGTATCCTATTTCAAGTCCGACTATCGCAAGTCCAAGTGCAAATGCCGTCCAATTTATTTTGGAGAGTTCAGGAATGGCATTTTGCGGTTTTGTTGTTGTAATAAACGCAATGCCCGTACACACTGCCGCAACAATATAAGTAATCATCAATGTCCCAAATGTATTTGCATTTTGCGGTATTGATTTCTGACTTATGTTATAAAACGTATTTGATAAAATTACCACTAAAAGTGGCCATAGCATAGTCCACATATAAACTCCTTAAAAAAATAAACCACTTGACTATACAAGTGGCAATCTCAAACTATACGTTCTGACTTCTCACAACATGATTATATCAAAAAGCTATGCTATAATCAATACTGCGCAGAAGTAAAAACAGCTTTAATTTTTTATTATTTATAGTAAATAATTTTTTTTAATAATATTCTACTTGTCATCAACGCTCAATTTTAAAACATCAGGTCTCGAATAATGTCCGCATACATCAAATTCCATTCTGCTCATAGAAACCTTGGACATATCCAAATCGGCATATAAAATTTCTTCTCTGTCCCAAGCCGGTTCCACTACATAATGTCCATATGGATCTATTATACTGCTTCCGCCTCTGCATACAATTTCTGAAAGCTTTAAAATTTCATCTTGAGATTTTAAACTTTTCGGATAAGATGACTTTTTAATTATCATATCGCAATTTATAAAATAGCAATGTCCTTCAATTGCAATGTGCTGAATTGTAGATTGCCATTCCGCGTTGTCATTTGTATTTGGAGAAATATAGATGGTTATTCCCTTCTCATAAAGTGCAACTCTTGCAAGCGGCATATAACTTTCCCAGCATGTCATACTTCCGACAGGTCCCCAAGGAGTATCCGCAACAGGAAAATATCCCTTGTTCGCATCTCCCCAAACAACTCTTTCAGAACCCGTAGGCTTTAACTTTCTATGTACTGATAAGAGCTTTCCCTCAGGAGAAAAAATTAAATTTGAATTATAAAGTGTATCGGATATGGAATCTCTTTCAGAAACTCCAATACTTAAATATACTCCGGCACTCTTTGCGGCCTTTGACAAAATTTCAGTTTCCTCGCCCAGAACCAATATCGAATTGTCATAATATAATTTCCAATCACATCTGCCGTCTGCATTTCTACTCCCAACTGTAAAACCGAATGTCATTCCATACGGATAACCCGGAATAAAAAGCTCCGGAAAAACCACAAACTCGGCTTCTTTTTTTGCAGCCTCTTCAATTAATTTTACAGCTTTATCAAGACAAGCATTCTTGTCAAATAAAGCAGGTTCAGCTTGCACAACTGCAATTTTGCATATTTCTTTTAAATTCTTCATCAAAAATTCCTCTCATACAATTTTTTATAAAGTGCCAAATGTCTTTACAATATTATTTTTTACCTATTACCGAATTACAATAACTGCAATTTCCCACAAAACCTTTTTTGACTTTGTTAGTCGCGCCGCAATGCGTACAATACACTTCTACAAACTCAACTTTTTCATTATCGGTATAAAGAATAAGTTTCGGTTTTTCGTTAAGATCAAGATGAAAATTCATTACATAATCTTTTTGTATAAGTTTTTTTATTATCTTTATAAGTTTTTCATCATCAATTTTAAAGCTTTTTGCCATAGTGGAGATTAAAACTTCCCCATCGGAATCACCTCTGATATATTTTGAATATTCATTTGCATAATTGCACAATACTCTTTTTTTATTTCCGCTATATATCAGCCAAACTCCCGGCAACATCATAAGTATTATAGTCAAAACTACTTTTAAATCACTTGTAGTTATACATCCGGCAGACCAAAATAATAGAATAATTACACCAATTGTAATTTCTATTTTTGATGTACGTCTAGCTTTGTTTACATTTTTCATATTAATATACATAACATATCTCCTTAACTATTTATGATACGGAAATCCATTTGCTATTCTAAATGCACGATATATCTGTTCAAGCAATATTAATCTCATAAGTTGGTGAGGAAATGTCATATCTGAAAAAGAAAGCTTATAATTTGCTCTCTTCGATATATTTTCTGCAAGTCCAAGCGAACCTCCTATTATAAAATCAATAGTTGAATTCCCTGAGAGCTGAATTTTTTGAAGTTTGTCTGCAAACTTTTCGGAGCTTACCTTTTCTCCCTTAATTTCAAGTGTTATTACGTAATCTGTTTCTCTTATGTTTTTTAAAATTCGTTCCGCTTCTTTTTCCTTTATCTGCTTAATCTCATTATCTGAAAGTTTTTCCGGAGCAGATTCATCTGAAACCTCCACTATTTTTACAACCGCATGAGCAGAAAGCCTTTTTTTAAATTCATCTATACCATCTCTTATATATTTTTCCCTAACACGACCAACTGCAATAATGTTTATGTTCATACAATTTCAACACCCAGTTTTCTAAGTTCTGCTATATTTTTTATATGGTCATCTTCATTTACATATCCGACACCATTTAAAAAGAGTTTTACATTTTTACCGTTATTCAAAAATTCAAGAACAGTTTCTCTGACACAATACTCACTTGCAAGACCGCAAACTATAAATTCATCTGAAACAATATCCGCTATTGTTTTTCCATTTTCATTTTTTGCATAGTATGCAGAATATTCTTCAACTTCATCATCTATTCCCTTCCTATATAAATTTTCGGATAGAGGTTTAAACGATTTACTCTGAACTTCATCAAAATCATTTGAAATTTCACTTCCAAATTCTCCTGCAATACAATGTACAGGCCAAATACCTCCATTTATCTCAAAAGATTTATTAGTCTTATTATGATAATCTGTGGAATAACAAACCTCATCCGCTTCATTTGAATTTATAAAATTTACAATATTTTTAATTGCATCTTTTGCACCTATGCAAGAAAGAGTACCTGTAATAAAATCATTCTGACAATCAACCACAATTAATGTTTTCAAAATAATTCTCCTTTCAAATCTCCATATAATCTATTATATTCAACATACACTAATTTTATTATTTTATCAAGACAGCTATATGTAAAAGCTCAAAATAATTAACTTTTTTTAATAAAAATGATATAATATTCTAAATTATTGATTAGGAGTAAAAATATGAAATATAAAAATAAAGCTGTTGTTCTGGGAACGAATTACTACATAGGATTATCCGTTGTCAGAAACCTCGGCAGGAGCGGAGTTAAAGTTGTAACTGTTGACTATGATGAAAATTCTCACTATGGTGTTTCAAAATATGTAAAAGAAAGACTCATTGCTCCGCATTACAAAAACGAAGAAGAAAAGTGTGTTGAATTTTTAATTGAATATGCCAAAAAGCAGGCACACAAACCTGTGTTATTCCCCACAGCCGATTTATATGTAGAATTTATGGAAGATAACTTTGATAAGTTAAAGGAATATTATTTGTGGCCAAATGAACAAAAAGGTCTTTATCGAAGCCTTATGGACAAACAATCTCTGCTTCAATATACCGAACCGCTTGGAATTAAGACACCTGAGATTATCCCGATGAATGCCGAAAATTTATATGATAGAGTTACCGAAGAACTTGGATATCCTTGTATAGTAAAGCCTAAGGATTCAATGCCTTTTGTAAATCAATATAGATCCAAGGTATTCTTTATAAATTCAAGAGAAGAGCTGATTGAAAAAATTGAACTTTGTAAAAAAGACGGTCAGGAAGTTTTCGTTCAGAGAATTGTAAAAGGTCCTGAAACAAATTGCTATTCATTTGATGTTTATATGGATAAAAACCAAAATCCGGTAAGCTATATGACAACGAACAAAATAAGACAATGGCCTATAAATTTTGGAGCAAGCACCTACGCAAAACAACATTATATTCCGGAACTATATGACATATGTGTCCCGCTTTTTAAATCTGTAAAATACAGAGGATTTGCAGAAGTTGAACTTAAACGTGATGAAAGGACAAACACAATCTATCTTGTAGAAGTAAATGTGCGATTTGTAAACTTTACAGAGCTGCAATGCCACATGGGTATGAACACTCCTATGATGTACTTTTTAGACTCAATAGGAGAAGAATATAGCGGTGTTAAAGTAGAAAAAGATATGGAAATATATTGGAAATATAAATATGAAGATATCCCGGCTATAAGAGCATATTTAAAAACAAATCAGATGACAATAGGTCAAATTATAAGAGACTACAGATTCTCTAAAGTAAGTTCCACTTGGGCATGGGATGACCCGAAACCGGGTATTCAATTTTTCAAATGGGCAATAGGTCATAAACTAAAAAAGAGCTGAAATTTGAAAAAAATATATTTGAAAAAATAAACTGTAATTTTTGAAAAGCCTTGATTTTATGGGCTTTTTCGGTGTTTTAGGCTGTTTTGATTGGTTCAGAATCCCCGAAAAATCAACAGAAAATCAACAGAGGATATAAAAAAGCGGTGAGATAGAAAGAAATCATAGAAATATATGTACGCCTTACAAGCGATACAAGAGCCTTTTACACGCTTAATATATCATGTGCTATAACAACATTAGAAAATGCCGATTGTGACGTGTGGGAGCTTGTGAAGCTCTTTAACAGCTCAATTTATGTTCCTGTATGGGGTGAGTAAGTAAAATTCTATCCATATTTTTTGTCTTTTCTGTATTATCTGTTTCAGCTTAGACAAAAAGACAATAAGACGATAAAGACAACCCTATCGTAAAAAGACATTTAGGACACAAAAGACAATAAAGACAAATAAGACAACGATTTTTTATGATATTTCCGTCTAAAATTCTTTTTCGTGTCAACACCACCATACAAACGCAACAAAAAACCGCCCGAACGAATCCGGGCGGCTCTAAGCTGTATCATAAATTTTTAAGCAATTCAGCAAATACTACAAAGGGAAATAATAAAATACAAATCACGACTAACATTTATGCTACCTCCTTATCAGCAAAGGCACAATAAAGCGTCTCGGCAATGTCTGCCGCCATCTTTGCAACTTCTACGAGCTCATACATATTATCTTTATTGTCGGGATTAAATCCGGCGATAAGTGTAACAAGGCTTTTTAATTTCAATGCTTCGATTTCGTAATCTGTTTTCTTTTCGTTCATGTGTGTTATCCTCCTTAATTGGCTTTTCTGTTGTTATACAATGCGTCCGCTAATACCTCGGTAGCTCTGCGTTGTGCTTCTTCATTGGCGTGACTGTAAATGTTGAGCGTAACAGAGGGGTTACAATGCCCCAGCTTTTTAGAAACGCTTACAACGTCAGCACCGTTTGCAATACTCAATGTTGCCATCGTGTGGCGTAATGCGTGGGGGTGCATACCGGGCAAATTATAACGCTTTCCGAAATCCCTTATATACCCGGTTATTGTGTTCGGGTTAAGTAATTCTCCCTCATTCTGTGTAAAGCAGTAGCCATCTGTTGACTTGCCTTGACCGAAATATAAAAGCGTCTGCTGTCTTTTCCATTCCTTGAGAACCAACAAAACAGGCTTGTTTATAATGATTTCTCGGCTCTTGTGGCTTTTCGGTGTGCTAATATATACGCCTTTTTCTTTGGTGTATTGAGCATTACGGCAAATATTTACTTTGCCTGTTTTGAAATCAATTTCTTCCCATTTCAACCCGGCAACCTCGCCACGTCTGCAACCGCTGTCAATCATAAACAAAACCAATGCTTTCCACTTTAGCGGCTCTTTGTTCAGACAATCCATGATATAAGCTATTTCACTTTCTGAATAAACAACAGCTTCTTTCTGTATCTCGTCTTTTCGTGCCTTTGGCTTTTTCATGCGTTGCATTGGATTTTGTTCTATTACGCCATTTTCAACAGCACTTTCAAAAATCGTGTGTAGTGTAGTGTAATAAGTAACGATTGTACCATGTGCAAGCGGCTTTTTGTTCTTTTTGCTTCTCTGTGCGGCTTGTAAATCGGTTATAAACTTCTTTACTGTCAGATAATCAATATCTTTCATTTTCATTTCTCCGAAAACTGCCGCCGGGCGTTTAAGCGATTGTTTATAACTCTGTATCGTGGTAGCGGATAAACTAACGGCTTTTTCCTGTATGAATACTTTTAGATATTGGTTAAATGTCGGCTTTTTCTGTTCCTCTGCCTGTTCTTTTCGGGTCTGTTCCGCTTGCTTCTGTGCCTGTTCTTTTTGTTCCTCTTTTGTGAGAACTTCGCCACGCTTACAAGCGGCTTCAAATTCTCCCATGAAGCGGATTAAATCACGCTCAACGGCTTTTTTGCTCCACCCATCGGGCGGCGTGTATGTTGTTGTAAATGGGGTTAATTGCTTGCCTGTCAGCTTATCACGTCCACGAGTGACTTTTATTTGATAGCTGATTATTTTTCCGGCTTTGTTCTTTCGTGGTGTAACACTTGCCATTATAAAAGCTCCTCTCTACTTGATTTTGTGGAGCGGACAAAGTAAAATAATACCGTACCCGCTCCGGGTATATAGCTCTTTTATCTGTCTTGCTGTGGCGGCGATTAGATAAAGGGCTATTTTTTATTTTATGTTTTTCAATAATTCTGCCAAAACTACGAAAGGGAAAACCAAAATACAAATAACAGTAAACATTTCTCAATCCTCCTGTATTATGCGAATGTGAAGCGGCGTGTTTCTGTTGTTTTGGTGTATGCTGTTGCTACTTCCGGCAACGCCTTTTTTAATGCTGTTGTATCAATTCGGGAGCTTGTAACGGTCTTGTATGTGGCTTTGTGTTCCGCTCCTGTCAGCGTGTCAAGCTGATTTTCTGTCATGTACTGTTTAAGTGTGTCGGATAAGCTCTCAACCATTGCGGCGGCTTCTTCCTGTAATCTCTTGTATTGGGCTAATTCTGCCATGATTTCGTTAATGTTCATCATGCTACCTCCTTAATTATAGAAATGTCTCAAATATAAATCTTGTGTCGTGCCATTCTCGCAAATGGTGGGGCAGTGACCAAAATACACCAATCGGGCGTTATACTCTGTTTTGAAGATGTTGTTTAATCTGTCAAACCATCTGTCACGCTTTGCGGCTTTTTCCAATGTGTACGGCTTATTGTGCGTTCTTTCGTCATTCTCTAAATATAAGAGCTGTTCATCTAATCCGCACAACCTGTAAAAACTGTTCATTGTTCGCCTTGCGTCTTGTATGTCCTGTTCTGTTGGTGTTGGGCTCTTGCGTTCGGCAAGCTGATAAACGGCTTTTTCTCTCAACTGTGCTATTGTCATTTTCATAATGAAACCTCCTTGAATTTTGTTTTCGTTTTGCTATGGTTTCATTCTACACTATAATGCAACGAATGTCAACACCATTTCAAATATTTTTATTCGCTTTGGTTTCTTTCGTTGCATTATAATGTAGAAAACTCTTGCTTTCTGTTTCTCGATTCGGTATAATAGAATCAGTAATTCTGAAAACACGAATTGGAGGTAGCTTTCATGGAAAATATCCGAAATGAAATCAAATCTTATATTGCGGCTTCCGGCTGGTCTTTGGTCGATATAGTCGCAAAGATGAACGAAAGTCGCTCGGAATCCGAACAGACCACACCACAGAACATTTCCAACAAATTGACCCGGGGAACGATAAAATATAGCGAAGTGAAAGAAATCGCTGAAATTATCGGTTTCAAAGTCGTTTGGGAAAAACAGGCATAGTCGGAGGAGTGACCTATGAAAAAACATATAGTCGCAAAGTTGAAAGTCGCTGTAATCGTATCTCTATTGTTGGTTTGTGCTGTCGGCTGTTCCAATGAAACACAGACCAGTACCGAAGATTCTAAAAACATCGAAACGTCATCTGTGAGTGAAACAATATCGGAAGAAGTAGTCGGCGAACCAGTTGACGAATCTATTCCCGAAATAGATTCAAAAACCGACCCATTCGTGGAAAAACTCATGTCGTTTGGATTCACAGAATCCGAAGCAATGGATAACGCCAAAATCCTTGAGCAGTGCGGAATACCTACAATAGATATTTGCGAACCAACTTCTAATGAATCCATCGACAATTTGGTTGTTTTCCGTGGAGTGATGGACGATGATAGAACCATTTGGTTTACAGTTGAAAACCGTAAAATCTTTTATGTATCACTAAACGGAGAAGACTTGTACGATGAAGACAAGGGCGGTTATCTAAAAAACTTTGATGAAGTCCATATTCCAGAATCAAGTATATCTGTCGAAGTGGCTGATACACTTAGAAACAAAACGGAATCAGTTTTAGACCGCTATTTTGCAAGCTCACGATACTATGACGCATGGGGGTATGGTCGAGAAGACAATCGTTATGGAGTACAATGTCAAGCGTCAGACGGCAGTCTTCTAACATCAAATTGGTTGTATTGCTATGTATGGTATGACCAACAAGACAATGGCGAATTTACCGTAGTCGGAGTAAAGATAAATGGTGTCTATTATGACTTAAAATAGGCAATTTAAGAGCAAAATGCCCCGCCCTTAATAGGATAGGGCATTTCTCTTTAGTCTCGTTATTCGCTCTTTTCAGCGGTTTCCACGATGTCAACATATTCTACGTACTTTGATAGCTTCAAAATCGACACATCATCCGGGTGCTTCTCCATGACCTCTTTTGTGCGCTGTACAAGCCGTGTTTCATTAGCATTTTCGGGTACACCACGGAAATACCAATCAATTTTTGCTTTCTCGAGAGGAGAGAGAGCCGTTTTTGTCGCTGTAAAATCCTGTAACTGCGGTACGGTATCAAGAATAGAAACCATTTCTTCATATACAGGCGAATAGATTTTATCCTTTTCCGTTTCATTGACGGTAAAGAAATCGTTGTAATGCGTGGTTTTACTCTTACTCTTGAGCATTTCATCACAAGCTCCTAACAGATATTCGGCGGCTTTATCAATGGCTTGGTGCATTGAGGTAGCGTCCATCTGAACAGGGGCATTGAGTGTAATACCATTCTGTCTGCTGATTGCCTGTAAAGCCCTCATAGCGTGGTAATTTTCATAGAACAGCGGCATAATGTCGTACAGCTCAACCTCGTCCAAATCATCACGCATTTTCAGCGTTTCAAGCAGATTACGCATACTTTCCGTTGGAGCAGTACGAAGCATTGCAGCAACCTTTTTATGTCGCTCTGCTGTAAAATCGTTAATCATTTTCTGAAAAGCAGAACGGACAACAGCACTCAACTTTTCAAACTCTCCGTCAAAGCGGCTTTTCTCACGAGCAACAACAGAGGGGTTATAGAGATTACCCAGTCTGTCAAATTCTGCATATTGGTCGTTACGCTCATTCTGCATGAAATAACGGTAACGGTTCATTTCTCGCCAAATCCCGGCGTAAGTATCTACTTTACCGGGCTTGATTGTTCCTTTTTCCCATTCATTGAGAGCGTTTTGAGTAGTGGTGTGGATTCTTTCAAAATCCTTAATCTCGTTTGTGTTCATTGTCATTTTCATTTCCTCCTTAATCTTTCAAGGCGTTTTCGTCTGTATTGTACTCGTCAATCAGTCCACATTTGAGGGCAAAATCCTTTTCAAGCTCTGCCAAACGAATACGCTTAACATATATATCGTCTTTGCTCTGATAGCAATATAACCCCTCGGAGGTGCTGTAAAATTGCTTATCAAACACAAATCGGATAAAATGTTTATCTTCTTCGGATAATCTGTTAATCCAATCTGTGGTTAAATCAAACCAATGTTGGGAGCTTGCTTTCGATACCGTCTTATAGCGAACCACCATTCTTAAATAGTGTTCTACTAAATCGGTGTAAAACCAACGCAATTTAATTCGTCCCATATCATTACTCCTCCTGTGTATCGTCTGTATCAATCAAATAGCGGCGGCGAATATCCTCTGCGTTATAATCATCAGTATCAAGCTGATTTTGAACCACCGGGGCAATTTCTACCCTGTCAGCGTGTTCAAAATGGTTTTTGAGCTGAAAAATAACGGCAACGGCGTTCGCATTGTTATACAAGCTCGCATTTGTTAGAATGTCCGCCATAACATCTTTCGCCATGTTTACAAAATCCGTTGTAGAGTGTCCGGGGTGCGATAGCAACCAACGATTAAGATTTTGTCGGGAGCAACCTAAAGCCCCGGACAACCCCATAACAGACGGAAAGCAGGAGGAGAGGGAACAGGCTTCAAGATACATAAAACATCTTTCCTGTACCTCCTCTGTGTTCGATAAGTCCACCTTTGGGGCGTTAATCGCCTGTTTCAAAGACAATGCTTTACTCGAAACAGATTGAGCAATTTGTTCCCCTTTGTGTTCGTCCGACAGCTCTTTATAAACCTTTGATTTAGAGCCATTTTTTACCTTATCTTCTGTCAAGGCTTCTGCCATCGACTTAACTGTAAGTGTATTACTCATTTTCTTCATCGTCCTTTCCTAAAAGTGCGTCAAGGTCTATCGGGAGTGTTTTACTCAAAGATATACCTCGAATCTGTGTATTTCCTTTTTCCTTATGTTCTCCGAAAATTACATACTCGCTTTCGACTGTTTTTGCGTCCTTAACGATGATTTTATCTCTTGCTACTAATTCTCGCTGAACACGCTTAATAGCAGCTTTCCACCCTTTACCGTTGCTGTATGGAGCTTTACCATACAAACGCTCGGAAATTTCAGTTAATGCAGAATATCCAATACATTCAATGGCGGTATTTTCCTCCATGAGCTTTCTTACAACCCTTACAACAGGCTCGTCCTCATATCGAACACCGTTATTGGCTCTTGCACTTGCGGTATCAAGGTCATACGCTGTTAATTGCGTGTATTCGCCTATTGTAACGCCGCCACGCTCACCGATTGTATAAGTGAAGGAATCGCCGATAGCGGCATTTGAGCTTTTCACATGGGCTACAACACATTGTTTGTTGTCCGATGGATTTCTGCCTATCTGTAATACACTACGAGCCGCACCGGGAATATCTACGCTCCCCAATGCTCGAAGCACATTACTTTTTCCCTCTTTAGCCTTTGCCATGTGTGCTAATAGAACTATTGCACATTCTTCTTCCTTTGCGACTTGAGCAAGATATGCTAATATCGGGCGTGTCTGATTGCTCAAATTGGTGTTTATATCAGCTCCGAAAAAAGATTGTATCGGGTCAAAAACAACCAATTTCGCCTGTGTGTTGTGGATTGCTTCTTGCAACCCCTCATGGCAAAAATCCACATCGTATGCTTCTTCAACAAAAAAGCATTTTCTTAAATCTCCCCCGGACGCTTCAATTCGTCCTCGGAGTGTACTTTCATCATCTTCAACGGACAATATGAGTACATTTCCCTGTGCAACATAATTGTTTAGGAATTTTCCACCGATAGAGGTAAGTGCCGCCATCTTACACAGAAAAGCGGTCTTTCCACAGCCGGGGTCTCCCTGTACCAATGTCAATTTGCCAATCGGGAAATATGGCTTGCATAACCATTTTGGCGGCTCGTATGAAACGTCCGAAAAACATGATATTTTCAAACCCTTTTCGTTTTCCAAGTATGTCAACCTCCTTTACAGATTGACCGGACTGCGTTTCGTCTGTTCGTCCAATTCAGCCAGTAATTGTGGGATATTGACAAGAATTTTTCTACCACAGCGGATGTGCGGAATTGTCCCGGCTTTCAAACCCTGTCTTATATACCATTTTGACAACCCCGATACTTCTGCGGCTTTATCCACCGTTCCCAAGACAGGGCGGTTCACATCAATCATGTTGCTCATGTTTTCGTACCTCTCTTTCGGCTTTCTTCTTTGCGTAATATTTCTGATTAGAACGCCTTACACTTTCCTTGTTATTGCGTCTCCATTCAGCTTTTCTTTCACGCTGTTCCATCAAAATTTTGTGTCGAATTTCCTTTTCATGTTCAATTTTTTCCTGTTCTGTCATACACATGACTTTTGCTCCTTTCCTCGAAATTCGGGAAAAAGAAAAAGCGTACCAACTGACTAAAGCTCTTTAGCTTCAAATCAGTTGGTACGCCTTGCTTTCTCCGATAATGCAATTTGCCCATACTAAACTTTGTTTTAACGGTAGCCCGGTTTTACAGAACCCACAAGCTCGTTGAGAATATGCGGCGTGGGGAGCTATCAATCCGTTTCCACAAAGAACACTCAAGGTGTTTTTACTGTTTGCGTGTGTTATATGTACGCCTTTTCGGCTCATTCATAACAAAGCACAACAGCACGAATAATATTCAATTAACGCAAATCTTTGTTTGCATTATTAGTATAACATAGAGAAACATCTAAGTCAAGAGGTTTATCTAAAAATAACACAAGATGTTGTGATTAAATATTGTTATTATTCTTATTATACACAATATATAGTATTTGTTGTGGTGTGACATACGAGTTAATGTGTTTACCTTATTATTGTCTATATCGTCTTTTTCGTCTGCCTTGTCTTTTTACGATAGGATTGTCTTTATCGTCTTATTGTCTATCGGATTTTCTATCAGCCTAAAAAGACAAAAAATATGGTTAGAAATTCTGTTTCGCAAGAGGTAAAAAAAGCCTTTTATGATTTTTGGCTACTCGAAGCACTCCCTCGCCTTTATAGTGGCGGTGCATATCCCCCTCCGGGGGCGTGCATAATCAGCCAAACCAAAAAGAAGAATACCGCCCAATAAATCAACAGAAAATCAACACAGTATTAAATCTATCAACACCACATCATGATAAACCTTACCTAATCAAATCTCACTATGGAATCGAGCAAAATAATAGAAAACGCCTGTACATCAATAACTTTTTCAGTATGACACAGCATAATACAACACGATACACAACATTAGAAAAAATATCGTTGATTATTTGAAAAATAAAAAATTCTTCTGTTCACTCCAATGGCATTTCGAATTTCCATATAAATCTGAATATAAACTAAAAATTCAGTTCAAAATTTTATAAATATTTGTAAACAAAAAAGGTGGATTTTCCACCTTTATTTTACATATATTGCAACAAGTTCATATTTTTCATTAAAAAACAATCTGAATTCAATAGATTTTTTTTCGAACTTTGCTTCTGTTATCGACATGGCAAGTATTTTACCTTTGTCATTCTTATATCCTTTTATACCTACTTGTGATTTACTCTCAAATTTTTCCGCCTTGTCAATTATCTTGCTTACACTTTCGGTTTCATCGCTGTTTAATTTATCTTTAAATGATGATTCCGCATATTCCGAAATTTTCTCATAGTCTTTTACAAGTAAACTTGTAACAATTTCATCACTTAATTGAGTTATTTTTTGAGCATCATAACTGTTTGGCAACTCAACACTGTTATCTTTCGGCCTTGTCATAAAGTAAAAACCTAAACAGGCTATTGCAACTACGGCAAAAATTATTTTTTTCCTATCCATTTAATCCTCCAAATACTTTAAAAGTTCATCCGGCAAATCTGCATCAAGATATGCAGCTCCTATTATATCCGGTCCTGTGTGCGCTCCTATTGTGCAACCGACCTTTTGCATCTTAATATTTGAATCTATCTTTCCTGCAAGATTTTCTTCAAGTTCTTCAGCAGGTTCTAATTTTTCTCCGCAAATTATAAATATTGTCTCATTTTTACTATTTCGATTTGTAGATTTTTCTATTATTTCAGTAATTCTCTTATAAGTTTTTTTATTACCTTTAACAAGCTCTTTTACTTCAAGTCTCCCATCTCTAACTTCAATTAACGGCCTTATATTTAAAATCTTACCTACACAATTACTTGCTCTTGAAATTCTTCCTCCTCTATAGAGATGTTCCATATCAAAAACTGTAAAAATATGTTTTATATGAGCTTTTAAATATTCTATGATTTCTAAAATCTGATTGAAACTTGCTCCATTTTTTGCTGCTAATGCGGCATAGTAATTCATAAGTCCACTTCCAACTGAAGCACACCGGGAATCTACCGACTTCATTTTTACACCTGGATATTTTTTTCCAAGTTCTTCTATTGCAAGAAGTGAATTATTGTAGCAACCTGTAACTCCGGAAGATAGTGAAATGTAAATAAAATCCTGATTATTCTTTGCCAATTCTTCAAATTTTACTAAATAATCATATAATGGAATTTGGGATGTACTGAAACTTTCTCCTGCTCTTTGCATTTCAAACATCTTATCGGAACTTATATCTACAATATCTCTGTATTCAGTTCCATTATTTGTAACTATTATACTTAAAATATCTATTCCAAGTTCTTCTATTATATCACTGCTTAAATCGCAACCACTGTCTGTTATTATTTTTGTCATTTTTCTACCTCACCCCTTCCATTTTACATTAATAAAAAAATTTTTTCCACCTTTCAAAATATTTATTTTAAATTTTTTGATTTATAACATCAAAAAAGCTATCTTAAAGGAATTATCCTCTAAGATAGCTTTTTATTTATATATTACTTGTTAAAAATTTTAGCTACTGCTGATTTTACAAGTTTTTCATCTGTTAAATAAGGAATTGTGATGTGTCCGTCTTCGTGCTTTCCGTTAAATTCAATAGATGTTTCCATAGCATGTTCATTTCTAGCCCAGTTACGTCTTGCAACTCCGCCCATAACGTCCCAGCTTAATGATAATTTAATTATTTCATCTACTCTTTCTGAACCGTCAAGAACTAAACCGAAACCTCCGTTGATTGACTTACCGATACCAACTCCACCACCATTGTGAAGTGCTATTAAGCTCATTCCTCTTGCTGCATTACCTGCATAACATTGAACAGCCATATCCGCCATTACATTTGAACCGTCTTTTATATTTGAAGTTTCTCTAAATGGTGAGTCAGTACCACTTACGTCATGGTGGTCACGTCCCATCATTATAGGACCTACTTTTCCTTCTCTTACAAGTTTGTTGAATGCAAGAGCAATGTTTACTCTTCCTTCTTCATCTTGATAAAGAATTCTTGCTTCAGTACCAACTACTAATTGATTCTTTTCAGCATCTCTTATCCAGTTATAATTATCTCTATCTTGATATCTTCTTGTAGGATCAATTGCTTCCATAGCTGCACGGTCAGTAGCAACTAAGTCTTCATGCTTTCCGCTTAAGCAAACCCATCTGAATGGTCCATATCCATAGTCAAATAGAAGTGGTCCCATGATATCTTCTACATAGCTCGGCCAAATAAATCCGTCTTTATCATCTTTTCCGTTCTTAGAAATTTCTTTAACGCCTGCATCATAGATAGCCTTCATAAATGAGTTACCGTAGTCAAAGAAATAAGTTCCCTTAGCTGTAAGAGCCTTTATAACTTCAAAGTGTTGTTTTAATGTTATATCAACAAGTTTTCTAAATTTATCTTGATCTTCTGCAAGAAGTCTTGTTCTTTCTTCAAAACTGATTCCTACAGGGCAATATCCTCCGTCATATACATTATGGCAAGAAGTTTGGTCAGAAAGTAAATCGATATGAATATTGTTTTCATTCATATAGTGAAGAAGATCTACGATATTTCCATGATATGCAATACTCATAGCTTCTTTCTTTTCTAAGTATTCTTTAGCAATTTTAACTGCTTCTTCAGGAGTTTTAGCTAATTTAGAAATCCAACCTTGTTCAAGTCTTGTTTCAATTCTTGAAATATCAACTTCAGCTACAATAGCTACTGCATTTGCAATTTCTCCGGCCTTACCTTGAGCTCCACTCATTCCGCCAAGACCTGATGTTACGAATAATTTTCCTGAAAGATCTCCCTCAGCAGGAATACCAAGTTTTAATCTTCCTGCATTAAGAATTGTATTAAATGTTCCGTGAACAATACCTTGAGGTCCAATGTACATCCAACCGCCGGCAGTCATTTGACCATAGTTTGCAACTCCCATTTCTTCAGCAATTTCCCAGTCTTCAAGATTGTCATAAAGACCAACCATTATACCGTTTGAAATTATTACTCTCGGAGAATTCTTTCTTGATTTGAAAAGTCCAAGAGGATGTCCTGATTCCATAACAAGAGTTTGTTCATCAGTCATTTCTTCTAAATATTTCATAATTAATCTGTATTGCATCCAGTCATGGCATACAGAACCTGTTTCACCGTAAGTAACTAATTCATAAGGATATAAAGCTACTTCAAAATCAAGGTTGTTATCAATCATAACTTGCATTGCTTTACCTTCAAGGCAATTTCCCTTATATTCATCAATTGGCTTACCGTAAATTCTTCCTTCAGGTCTAAATCTGTAACCGTAGATTCTTCCTGTTGTAGTAAGCTCTTCTAAAAATTCAGGAATTAATTCTTCATGAAATTTTTCCGGAATATATCTTAAAGCATTTTTAAGAGCAATTTCAGTTTGTTCTTGAGATAATCTGAATCCTCTGTCAGGTGCTCTACGAATTCCCTCTTGGAATTTTGGCATTTCAGGCAGTTCGTCAAATTCCAATTTAATTTTCATTGCATTTGCAATATCATTATTGTTTATCATTTGTTTTTTTCCTCCTTTATTCTATGTAAATAAAAACACTTACTTTATGCCGTATTTACCTTATGTTATAAATAAACTATACAGGCTTATCGTCTTTAAAGTGTCAATATATAAATTATTAAAAAATTTATTAAAAAATTTATTAATTGATATAATATAAAATAGTTTGATGATAATTTGACACAAATTAGATTAAAATATCGTAAAATTAATTTAATTAATTAGGAGGTTTTACTATGATAGCAGATAAAATACTTTATAACTTAAATGAAATCTTCTGTCCCAACGATTTAGGTCATCCTCTAAGAGGAGCGGAAATGAATGAAGCCAAAATTCTTAAAAATGGTTATATTGCAATTTCAGGCGAAAAAATTTTAGAAGTTGGAGAAGGAGACGTACCGGAAAACTTAAAAGGTGAGAATACAGAAATGGTGGATCTAAGCGGTCATATCGCAGCACCGGGACTGATAGATTGTCATACACACCTTGTTTATGGAGGAAGTCGTGAAAATGAATTCTCAAAAAAATTAAACGGTGTAACTTACCTTGAAATTCTTGCTGCAGGCGGTGGAATACTATCTACACAAAAAGCAACAAGAAACTCTTCATTTGAAGAATTATATAAAAAAACAGAAACTCTTTTAAATCACATGATGTATCATGGAGTTACAACAGTAGAGGCAAAATCAGGATACGGATTAAATTGGGAAACTGAAAAAAAACAAATGGAAGTAGTTAAAAAACTCGACAAAGATCTTCCTATAGATTTAGTTTCAACATTTATGGCGGCACATGCAATTCCTCAAGAACTAAAAGACAATTCAGATGTATTTGTTGACGAAGTAATCGACATGCTCCCAAAAGTTGTAGAAGAAGATCTTGCAGAATTCTGTGATGTCTTCTGCGAAAAAGGAGTATTTACGGCAAAACAATCTTATAAACTTTTAAAAGCAGCAGCAGAACACGGACTGAAAACAAGAATCCATTCAGATGAAATTGAATCAATAGGCGGATGTGACGTTGCGGCAGATTTAAAAACAACAAGTGCAGAACACTTAATGGTAATATCCGATGAAGATATAAAAAAACTTGCAGACGCAAATGTAATCGGAAATCTTCTACCGGGAACAACTTTCTCATTAATGGCAGACAGATTCGCACCGGCAAGAAAAATGATTGAAAACGGAATGGCAATCACTTTAACTACAGACTCAAATCCGGGTTCATGTCCAATGGCAAATCTACAATTCATAATGCAATTAGGTTGTCTTGCAATGAAACTTACACCTATCGAAGTATATAATGCGGTTACAATAAATGCAGCATATTCTGTTGCAAGAGCAGATAAAATCGGTAGCTTAGATGCCGGAAAATATGCAGACATTGCAATATTTGAAGCACCTAATCTTGATTACACTCTATACTTCTTTGCAACAAATCTATGTACTGAAGTTTATAAAAAAGGACAGCTTGTGGTTAAAAACAGACAAAGAGTATAATAAATCAAAAATAGGCGGAAAATTCTTCCGCCTATTTTTTTATTTTAATTTTCAACAATACTGCTTTATAAATTTTTTCTTACACTAAAATACATTACTATTAATGATGTCAAATACAATATGGTATTGACAACCGACTTTAAATATTTAAATAAAGACGCAAAATTCCAAGTATTAGGATGTGTGCTGGATAGAAAAAGTAGTTTAGCCACTTGTATTGTCTGCCTCTTTCCCCATTGTATGTTATGGTCATGGCAAATCCCAAAAAAGAGTAAAGCTCTTTTATAATTGACAGATAACCCAAACCTGCTACAAGTAACGGTTTGTCATAGAAGATATAAAAAAGATAAGCGACAATTATAGCATGATAGTCATAATCAAGACTCAGGTTCATTGCCAAAAAAACCAAAAATTACTACAATAATAATTGAGCCTACATACCAAAAAACTTTATTATGAATATTTTCTTTGAGACTGTCAATTATCCAAATTGTAATAAGACATAGAGCTAATGTAAACATCATATTGTTCCAATATGGGTCAAAATAAGTTCTTGATGTGAACATATCAAACGGAACTTCTGATATGACTCCGAACATAAGAAGAGTAATCAAATATTTTTTTCTATTACTCGTCTTAAAAAATCCTTCCACTATAAAAAAGATAAAAATAGGAAAGGCAATTCTCCCTAAAACTGAAAATACGTTAGATAAATATAATAAAAATCCTTCACCGTCAAGCATAGGTGTTATTAATGCATTGTTTACATGATCAATCAGCATTGATACAAACGCTAAATATTTTAGTTGTGCTCCGTTAAAGACTTGAAACTTTTTTAATTTTTCTCGCTCAAATCGTTTACTTATTTCCATTCTTTCTTCCTATAAATAGATGTACCGTTCTTTTTGTTACACCTACCTGATTTGCAAGTTCAGTTGATATAATACCCGAATTTCTATCAAAAGTTTATAACTTTCTAAGGTTTTATTATATCCTCAAATATTTCTATACAGGTATAATTTCATTAAAATCAAACTGATAAATATTTGTTTTCATTATAATGTCTATTAAACTATTGTACAATTGTAAATTTTAGCGAACAAATTCAAATTGGGCATTTTTCAAATAACCGTTCCCACATTATCAATGTGTTTTCGCAAAGCAATTTTAAGCACAAAAATAAGGCTTACTCCCGGCTATCCATATATTTTAATGACAACCGCAATAAGCCTTTATTTTCAATAATTTATTTATTTGATCAGCAAAATACTTGATAATATATAATTATTTCAGCTTCCGTAAACTTGATATTTCATAAAAATACTAAAAACCATATTGTTTATATACCTTCACCAAATTAAATAAACATTTTGTCATTCCATACTAGTTTTACCAAATCGATAAGTACAGAAATACGCTCGGAAATTTCTGCTTTTCCAAATTTAGGATATGGTTTGAATCCCAGTTTATTGTCTGCAATAAACTTTGTGAATCTAGGATTATTATGGTATGCCAAATCTCCAAGAGATTCTGTATAAATATTACCTTCGTTTGAACAATATTTTTTCAGCTTGTATTCATACTTTACATCATTTAAGCTAGCATTAATACTCTTGTGTAAAAGCAATAAAGCACCGATATTATTTCTCCAACGTTTGAAATCTTCATTGTCAGTATACTCACTAGCGAACCAATCATAATGATCTGCAATTATATGTTCAATCTCAAAAGGATTCTTTGTTTGTGTGTTCATGTAATTACAATAGTTTGATGCAACACCAGTCTGTTCCTCAATATAGCTAGTTACACGAGCAAGTATATTTTTAATGTACTTCTTTGTGAAACTATTAAGTCTTAAATCTGTAAAAGTAGCACTAGGATCAAATTCAAGATTTATATATTGCTGTTCAAACTTTTGCTTGAGTGTAGGAATATCTGTTCTACGAATATCTTTAGTAACGTTGAATACAAAGTTCTTAATCGTATTGTAATCTACAGAACGATAATTAGTTACTCTGGATACAATCAGTATATCTATGAATCTTGCTACCAGATTCATCTTTTTAATAATAGTTGACCAATCATCTTCATAGCTTACTGGAGCTAATAATAACTGAGACTGAAGCGTAAAGTTTATCTGTGCATTATAGTAAATGTACTTCGTTTCTTCATCAAACACCATTTCTGCTTTACGGATGAACTCATACACTTCTGCAAATTTTGCAAACTTTTTAATAAACAATTCAAAATCCGTCGGAGCTATTAATCCAAGCTTTTCTTTTTCATCACGCACCCATTTATGAAAGGAACCACCTATAAGGTCGAAGTCCTTATTGACAGCACCTGCCTTAGTTTCACGAATTGTATCTGCAAAATGAGCTCTAAGCCAAGCCTTAATAAATGCTTCATCACCTTTATCATCATACTTCTTTAATGAAAGCACTTTTTCCTTCCAAAGGAAATTCATCTTCTCTCGCTCTGTATCAGATTTAATCTCAGAAAGGATGTATCCCTTAAGCATTTCTGTTGAAGTAAGGCTTAATCCACGGTCATTCATTGTTACAAAAACTTTATGGGCATCCTGCTCTGTGGTGGCAACAATCTCAATAAAAAAAACTTTTTCTGCTATCCAATCACAGAAATGCAATAGCATATCATCTTTAATTGCATCAGGAAAGATATCTTGAATATCTTGATACCTACCATACAAATTGCGTATAGACTCTCCAGCTCCAAACGTGTCAAAATCCATATCATTAAAAATTGCATCCATACAATCTTGACGGTCCTCAACATTGATATTGAAAGACTTGGTCCCAAATGACTCTGAAAAAATCATTGTTTCAATCATGTTATAACTCTGACCGATTGACTTCAGACGATTGTTTAAATACATCAGAAGTAATGTTAGGGACGATAATCTCTGCTGTCCATCAATAATTGCATTTTCTCTACCAGCTAATACGATAGAACCCATAAAATAAGCCCCATAGTCAGCTACATCTTGTCTTGTGTCACCAAGCTTATACGAATCCATAAACTCCTGTGTTAAGTCATCTATCAGTTCTTCTATGTGTCTGCGTTGCCACATATATTCACGCTGATAGTAATGAATAGAATACTTTGTATTCTGTAATAGCTGTTTTAAGTTCTTAGGTGAACCTTCTATCTTTTTCATATGTACTCCTCTAGAAATATTCTATTATTTCTTTAACATATTTTTTTAAATCTTTTATATATAAAAATGATTGATCTAAGTGCTGTAGAAAGTGCCAATCTTTGGTTTCTTCTTTTCTGTATATAATTGTTTCGCCATCTTCACTTCCGAAATAGCTTCTATCTACTTCATATCCATTACTTTCTAAAAAATCCTTTATCATATTATATTTAGTTTCTCTTTCTTCAATATAAGCTTTAACTTCTTCGTTATCAATTATATAAGCATCTATTTATAAAAATCCTACTATAATTTTATCTTTTGTGACTGATAGATTAGAAATTTCTTTCCAAACAATTTCAACATTATCTTCAGATTCAAAGATAAATCTAGATAAAGGTACAATATTTTCATTATAGATAATTTCCATATAATCAAGTATGTTTTTAGGATTAAATTATTCATATTCTAAAATTATCTTCTTTTTCTATAGTATATCCGAGTATTTTAGATACAAATTCTTTTCCTTCTTCCAAATAATCAAATGCTACTAAATCTTTTGAATAATTACTTTGATATAATTCCTATATATACATCTATAGTCCTCCCAATCTTAATAAAAAATTCATCAAATCTTAACTTTTTCCTTTAATTCTGATAATTTCTTTGATAACAAAATAAGTTCAGGGCTGACTTCAATTAATTCATCATTTACAACCACATAATTCTTTATATTAATATTTTCTAAATTCATCATTTCTCTTAATTCATCTTGAATATAATGCATCTGAATACAATGAGGGGATTCATCAACTGTGGCAAAGATAATATTATGTACTTTCCCTACTCTAATCATACCACCTATTTTTGTTATAGCCATATTCACATGAGTATTTTCAAGACATAAATTATATATATTTTCAGAAATTTTCTCTAATTTTTTGTACCCCTTAGGTTGCATATATTTAAGACAAGTACCAACTATGATAATAGTTTCATCTATATCATATATATTAGTCGTCATTACTTCTTTCATAAATTATCTCCTCTCCAACAATGCAACTGTTTCCACATGATTTGTTCGTGGAAATTGATCAAGTGCTTTTAACTTGATTATTTCATATCCCAATTCTAAAAATATTTTTAAATCTCTTACAAATGTTATCGGATTGCACGATATATATAAAAATTTTTCAGGTCTAAATGATATTATCTTATCTATCGCTTTCGGATTTATTCCCTCTCTCGGTGGGTCAAGTACTATTACATCCGCTTTGTATTCAAGTTCTTTTACCGCCTTAAACACATCATCACATATAAATTTGACGTTATTCAAGTTATTTATTTCTGCATTCTTTCTTGCCGATTCAACCGCATCTTTGACTATTTCTATTCCAAGTGCCGATTTTGCCTTTCTTCCCAAGATTTGAGTTATTGTTCCTGTTCCCGAATACAAATCAAGCAAAATTTTATTGTCTAAATCTCCAAGCATATTACTTGCCAATGTATAAAGAACTTTTGCAGATTCAGTATTAGTTTGAAAAAACGAAAAGCAGCTCACTTTAAATTTAAGCCCTAACAATTCTTCATTAATATAATCTACTCCATAGTGTTGAATTATTTTTTCAGGCACTATTGCATCTGAAAACGAGTCATTTATCGTATGCATAATGCCAACTACTTTACCCGATAATTCTAATTTTAAAAGTTCTTCAAAATATTCATCAAAGTTAAAATCACTACTTGCGGTTACGAGGTTTACCAATACTTCCCCGATTGATGAGCGCCTTATAAGAAGATGTCTCAGTGTTCCTGTGTGTCTCATTCGATTATAAGGCTTTAATTTATCCATAAAATATTCTAATGTAAATTTTCTTATAATATTAAAGTCTTCATTTACAATGTTGCACTCATCCGTATTCACAACTTCATAAAATCTATTTTTCTTATGAAGTCCAAGGCTCAAAGGTCCGTCTTTATATTCATCTGAAAATGTATATTCCATTTTATTTCTGTATGCCTTATGTACAGGTGAACTTATAAATTCCAGTTTTTCAAATTCAATGTCATTTTCTTTAAAAAGCTTTGTTATTAAATTTTTTTTGTATTCAAGTTCACATTCATAACTCATTGTTTGATATGTGCATCCTCCGCAAACTTCGCTGTGAGGACAGTTGTTTTCATTTTCAAGTTCGGAGATATTAAGTATATTTAACAGCTTACCTTTAGTCCTTCTTGTAAGCTTTACTTCAACTTCCTGCCCCAATATCGCCCCTTTAAATGAAACTCTATTTTCTCCGTTTAAAATTTCACACCTATTTGGAAAGTCAACATTAATTACTTTCCCACTTATAATTTTACTCTTTGCCATATTCTCTCCTACTATTATAAATCAGGTAATATTATATCATAAAAGATATGTTTTAACTTTGGAAATTATGTGCTAAAATTTACATAGAGGTGCTTATGAAAAACAAGATTAAAATTTTAGGATTTATTTTATTAGTATTAATAGTTGGATTAAAGGTGTTTTTTAAAGATATTATAACTGTCGGAAAAGGTAGTATTCCTGTAATAACATACCACAGTATAAGTGATGTCAATCCTCAAAACAACGAATATATATTGGAAACAAAAAAATTTGAAGAAATGATAGAAGGGCTTTCAAAAAACGGATTTACATTTTTATCATTGGTTGATTTGGAGAATATAATAAACGGAAATGAAGCTCTTCCGAAAAACCCTATTCTCGTAGCCTTTGATGATGGATATGAAGATAATTATACAACAGCTTTTCCGATACTTAAAAAATATAATGCAAAGGCTGCAATTTTTATAATAGGGTCTTATGTAGAAAAAGACGGTTTTTTAACATGGGATCAAATTCAAGAAATGGCAGAGTCGGGATATATAAGTTTTGGAAATCACTCCTATAATTTACATGATCAGTTCCTTGACGGTCCAAATAAAGGTAAAACTTGGATGAGTGCAAAGCTTGAGAATGAAACCGATGAAGAGTATTATGAAAAAATTAAAAATGATTTGATTTGGAATAATGCTCTAATTTATCAGCGCTCTTCGGTTTTCCCTACAGCAATAGCATATCCCGGTGCAATGGTAAATGACGCCATATTAAATGCTACAAAAGATGCAGGTATTACAATAGGATTTATCGGCGGAAATAAAACGGCATCAAAGCTTAAAAATTTAGATCCGTATAAAATTCATAGATTTCACATAAAAAAATCTACTGACATTCAAAATATGATACGATTTTTAAAAAGCAATAATTAAAAATGATGTAATAAACTACTTTTTATATGACATTTTTAGTTTCTGCCCGTATCGGGTCGTTTTTGTTTATTTTATAAATTCAGATGAATATGACCATTAAAAAAGGTACTTACTTTTAAAGCAAGTACCTTTTTATTATTTACTCAATAATGATTCTAATTTTGCTTTATCAAAACCGACAATTTCTTCAGCTCCGATACAAATTACAGGAACTCCTGTGTATCCTTTAGCCATAAGTTCAGTTCTTGCTTCCTTGTCAGTTTGAACATTTTTTTCCTCGAACGGAATTTCTTTTTCTCTCAAATAGTCCTTAGCCATTGTACAATATGGACATGTATTTGATGTATAAACTACTACTTTTTCCATTTTCCATTCCTCCTTAAATCTTATTATACCCTCTTATATTTTATTTAATCATTATCTTCTTGTTTTATGTTCCGCATGTTCATATCCGTCATTAAAAAGGCTCAGTACATGCTCATCATCTAATGAATATATAGCTTTTCTTGCAATTCTCTTTACTCTTATGAGTTCTTGGCTTCTTAAAATTGCAAGTTGATGAGAAATTGATGATTGACTCATTTCTAAAAGTTCAGATATATCTGTTACACACAGCGGTCTTTTTGAAAGTGCATATATTATTTTAAGTCTTGTCGGATCTCCAAGCGCTTTAAAAATTGAAGATAACGAATCTAAAAGTCTTTCATCATTTTTAAATTTCGTTATATCTTCTAACAGTTTTTTTCTCTCATCACTTTTTAATTCATATTCCATTATTCTCCTCCTATATTTATACTAGGAAGATTTATCGACAATACAATAAATTCTTCCGAGCTGAGAGTTTCCGCTCTTCTTTTTTCATCTATGTTTGAAATTGAAAGAGCTTTTAATATTTCATTTTTATCTATATTAAACCCATAGCTTGAAAGTGCATTTATAAGAGTTTTTCTTCGCTTTGAAAAAGCTGCCCTGACAACTTTAAAAAGCTTATCTCTATCTATATCGGGTAAATCTTTTTTTATTTTTAAATTGACTACTGCAGAATCTACATTAGGTTTTGGCATAAATACATTTTTGGGAACTGTAAATTCATATTTAACATCAGAATAAAACTGTATAAATACCGAAAGTGAACCGTAGTCTTTTGTAGAAGGACTTGCCGAAAATCTATTTGCAACTTCTTTTTGAATCATTACAGTTATTGATTCTATATTCAAATCTTCTTCTATCAGTTTTGAAATAATCGGTGTTGTGACATAATATGGAAGATTTGCAACTACCTTAAAAGTTTCACCGCCAAATTCTTGTTCTGTAAGTTTTTTAAGATCTGTCTTTAAAACGTCATTAAATATAATTTTTACATTTTCATAAGGCAATGATTCCTTTAAAAGTTCTTTTAAATGGTTATCTATTTCTATTGATACTACTTTTTTTGCCCTAAGACACAACTCTTCTGTAAGAGTCCCAACTCCCGGACCAATTTCAAGCACATTATCATTACTTGAGATTTCAGCACTATCTATAATTTTTCTAACTATATTTCCATCTATTAAAAAATTTTGACCTAAAGACTTAGAAAATCTAAATCCATATTTATTTAAAAGTTCTATAAGTCTTGCAGGTTTATATAGTCTTTCCATTTTCCACCACTTTCACTGCATTTTCAAATTCTTCTCTCGTAATTTTAAATCTGTTTAAACGACTTAAAAATTGTTTTGAATTTCCGTGTCCTATTTTTAAAATTTCACTAACTTTTTCTCTTTTTTCACTTGCTCCGATACTGCCCGAAAGACCGTGCATAATCAAATCTCTTTCATTAAACATAATGATTGAATCTTCATATTCAGGTTTTGCATTTTCAATTGCAATCTTTATATCATAAGCGCTGGCATTTTCAACGCCTATATTATCCTTTTTCTTTGCCTTGCCCTGTGGTAAGAAAGCATGCTTTGCACCTTTTAAGTGTTTAGATAAATCCGCTCTTATCTTTTTACCCATATAATCGGGATCTGTAAAAATTATTATTCCTCTTCTTTTATTTATCTCCTGAAGAGTTTTTATAAGTTTCATTCCATATCCGAATCCGTGAGTTGAAATAATTTCAGCATCTACCGCAGACTTAACCGCAGTAATATCATCTTTTCCCTCTACAACTATCACTTCTTTAATCATTATAGAACCTCTTTGTATTTGCATCTGTAATCTCTACGAGTTCAGACACCTTAATACCGCGAATATTTGCTATTTCCTTTGCAACATATTTAATATACATAGGCTCATTTCTCTTGCCTCTCATGGGAACGGGAGCCATATACGGACTATCCGTTTCAAGAAGAAGTCTATCAATCGGAATTTCCAATGCAACTTCTTTAGGATGCCTTGCATTCTTAAATGTCACTGCTCCTCCAAGTGCTATATAACATCCCAGCTTAATATATTCTCTCATCATTTCAACACTCTGCGAAAAACAATGAATTAAAAATACAAGTTCAGGATATTTTTCTTTTGACTCTTTTATTATGTCGAATGTTTCCTGCACAGCTTCTCTTGAGTGAATTACTATGGGCAAGTTTAATTTGTGAGCAAGCTCTATTTGTCTTTTAAATACTTCCACTTGAATGTCTCGAGGAGAGTTGTCGTAGTAATAATCGAGCCCTATTTCTCCAATAGCTCTTACCTTTTCATTTTTTGCCAGTTCAATCAGTTTTTCTTCAACTTCATCGCTATAACTCTTGGCATCATGAGGATGAACTCCTATTACCGCACGAATATTTTCATACATATTTGCAAGCTCTACCGAGGCTATGGAAGAATTTAAATCTGCACCTATATTATAAACTAAATCTATTCCTCTTTCAGGTAGAGAATTTATTACAATATCTCTATCATAATCAAATCTCTCATCATCTAAATGTGCATGTGAATCTATCACATTATCACTCCTAACAAATTTCCGTTCCATCAGGAAGATCTTCATAAATTGTAGCAAGTGAAATCTTTCCGTCTTCACTTTCTGCCGCAAGAAGCATTCCCTTAGATTCTATACCTCTAAATTTTGCAGGTTTCAAGTTTGTGATTACAAGAAGTTTTTTACCTGTCAAATATTCCTTTGTAAAGTCGTTTTTAATGCTTGAAACGATAGTTCTTCTCTCATCTCCAAGTTTTAAATTTAAAAGATACAACCTATCCGCTTTCGGATGGTCTTCTACAGACTCTACCAATGCAACTTTAATTTTTATTTTTTTGAAGTCATCTATTGTACATTCTTCTGTTTTATCTTCTAAAACTTCTTCTACGGGTTCGGACTTTTTTGTCCAAAGTTGTTTTTCTCTTTCTCTTTCTTCTGCAAGCTTTTGATTTTCTTCATTGAGTTTTACAAACTCTTTTTCTACATCAAGTCTTGGGAACAACACTCCTACATTCTTAACATGTTCTCCGGCTTCAGTTAATCCCCATGTTGCTGAATCTTCCCATTTAACTTCACCTTTTACTCTAAGAGATTTTCTTATTTGTCTTGATGTCTCTGAAATAAATGGATTTATCAAAACAGAAACTATTCTAAGAGCTTCTGCTAAATTGTAAAGCACACTGTCAAGTCTCGGTTTATTACTTTCATCTTTGGCAAGTATCCAAGGTGTTGTTTCATCTACATATTTATTACATCTTCTAATTAAATTCCAAATTTCTTCAAGTGCAACCGAAAACTCAAAATGCTCCATAGCACTGTCTACCTTTGTCATTGTAGTTGTAGCGATATTAATTAAATCTTCATCAACTTCTTCGCTTACTGTTGCAGATGGAATATATCCGTCGTTATATTTTTCTATCATTGATACGGTTCTTGAAACTAAGTTTCCAAGGTCATTTGCAAGGTCCGAATTAAGTCTTTGCATAAATTTTTCCCTGTTAAATGAGCCGTCTGAACCGAATGAAAATTCTCTAAGCAAGAAATATTTTAAAGCATCTACACCATATAGTTTTATTATCGGTTCCGGATATATAACATTTCCCTTGGATTTACTCATCTTATCATTGTCAAATAAAATCCATCCATGTCCAAATATTTTTTCAGGAAGAGGTAAATCAAGTGCCATTAATAATGCCGGCCAAATTATAGTGTGAAATCTTATAATTTCCTTTCCTACAAGATGGACATCTGCAGGCCAAAATTTTTCAAATTTTTCATTATCTGTTCCATAACCTATTGCAGATAAATAGCAGCTAAGTGCGTCTATCCAAACATATACAATATGCTTATCATCAAACGGAACTTTTACACCCCAATCAAATGAAGAACGTGTTACGGATAAATCATCAAGCCCGTCCTTTAAAAAGTTATTTATCATTTCATTTTTACGAGATACAGGTTCAATAAAATTAGGATGATCCTCATAGTATTTTAAAAGCCTGTCTCTATATTTAGAAAGTTTAAAAAAGTAAGACTCTTCTTTTTCAATGTGAGTTTCTCTACCGCAATCAGGACATTTATCGCCATCTTTTAATTGAGATTCTGTCCAAAAAGCCTCACATTGCGTACAATAATGACCTTCATATTGAGATTTATATATTTCACCTTTTTCATAAAGTTTTTTAAAAATTTCTTGAACATTCTTTTCATGTTCAGGATCAGTTGATCTTATAAATGCATCATAATCTATATCCATTTTAGACCACAATTCCTTAATGGACACAACAATATTATCTACATATTCTTTTGGTTCCAATCCTTCTTCCAAAGCTTTTTGTTGAATTTTTTGACCATGCTCATCAGTACCTGTTGTAAAAAATACATCATAGCCTTGCAATTTTTTATACTTCTTAATACAATCTGCGGCAACAGTACAATAAGTATGTCCTATGTGTAAATTACCACTCGGATAATAAATCGGCGTAGTTAAATAATATTTCTTTTCCATAATTACCTCCATATAAAATAAACCCTCGCCAAATGACGAAGGAGATGGCAACATTGTAACCATGATTTATGTTCACTTATTACAAGTTTATTAATCGCCTTAATTGCTTTAAATTATATGCTAAAATGTGATATTTTTCAAGTACTACACACCTTAACAAATTTTTAAAGAGGAGTAATAAAACTCCTCTACAAACTTATTTATCTAACTCAAGTTCATTTTTAACAACTAAGACTGAAACCTTAGACTGATTGATTACCTTATTTGAAACGGAACCGAGCAGTGTTCTTGAAAAAGCTCCAAGTCCTCTATTCCCCATTACAATTAAATCTATATCACGTTCCTCTGCAAATTTACAAATTTGTCCCGATGGATTACCGCTTGTATAAAAAGTTTCAACCTCATAGGGGTAGTCAGAAAGCTCTTTTTCAACATCTGATAATACAAACTCAGCTCTTTCTGTATTAGCCTTATCAATTTCCAAAGTATATGGAAAATTTGTAGGATATTGTTCAAATATACTTGTCTCAGGAATAACTGTAAGTATAATTAATTTCGCCCCAAACTTCTTGCCTATATCTCTAGCTGCAACAACTGATTTACGCGATATTTTTGAACCGTCTATTGGAACTAAAATTTTCATAATATAACCCCCTTTATTATATTTATATGATACCCGATTTTATATGATTAAAGCAATATAAAATCAATGTAATTGTATAAATTTTTTCTCAAAATTGCTATAAAATTCTTAGTACTACATACATATAAACTCTTGTAAAATACCATATTTTTTATATAATAATACAAAAGGAGGAAAATATGGCAAAGAAAAATGAAGGTTTCAGTTCGATTATAGGTTTTATATTAGTTGCTATCGGTCTTGCTCTCGGTATTGGAAGTCTATGGAGATTTCCGTATATAGTCGGTGAAAATGGAGGGGCCATTTTTATTTTTATGTATATTGCAATCATACTAATTATCGGAATTCCTCTTATGACTGCCGAGATTACAATAGGATATGCAACGCAAAAAACAGCAATAGCCGCATATCAGGAGCTTGCACCAAAAAGAAAATGGTATTTGGCAGGTTATCTTCACTTGACAGCAGCTCTGTTAATTTTGGGATATACCTCTCCAATATATGCATGGATAGTAAAATATGTATTTGCAAGCATTCAAGGTTCTTTTACAGGGCTAAGTCCTGAACAAGTTGTAAAGTTTTTTGAGGGATTCAGTGATAATAAGAATATGGTTTTCTTATTTTTCGTCGTAAATCTATTTTTGAATATCTTAGTTATAACGTTTGGAGTTCAGAATGGAATAGAGAGGATTTCAAAAATACTCCTACCGTTGTTATTTGGAATTATGACAATAATTATCGTACGTGCATTAAATCTTGAAGGTGCCAGAGAAGGACTTTTATTTTTATTTAAACCCGATCCTTCAAAGTTCACTTTAAATTCCGTAATATCCTGTTTAGGACAGGCATTTTTTGCACTTGGTCTTGCAATGCTCGGTTCTATGGTATTTGGAAGCTATATCAAAGATAAAAATGAAAATATTTTTAAAAGTGCTTCTGTTGTATGTATATCACTTATTTTTGCGGGACTTGCAGCAGGACTTATGATACTTCCAATAGTTTTTGCAACGGGATTAAAACCTGAGCAAGGTGTTGCTCTTACATTTTTAACTCTTCCTAATGCGTTTAATTTAATTCCCGGCGGAAGATTTCTCAGCATATTATTCTACTTTGGATTTTATATAGCTGCATTTACATCAAGTGTAGGGGTTTTAGAAGCGGTTGTCGGATTATTTATAGAAAAATTTGATATTTCAAGAATAAAAGCTATTCTAATAGCGGTTGTAATAATTCTTGTTATATCTTATTTATCAATAAATTACAATTCAATATTCAACTTCTTCGATAAGATAGAAAGTAATTTTATATTAGTAATAGGATGTTTTATAATAGCGATATTTTGCGGATATGTTTGGGGAATTGACAATACGATAAATGCGGCAAATATAAAGTCACCTTTTATAAAAACATGGATGATCTTAAGTTTAAAATATATAAGTCCAATAGCTATAGTGGTAATATTTATAACTCAGTTTATACGCTTCTAAACAGTTGTCCTTATAATTATAAGGACAACTTTATCATAAAATTGAACTTTAATATAAAAAACACATTTATATGCCAAAATACAAATTGACATATAAATGTGTTTTATTTTATTTTTATTTACCTAATTCATCAACTGTCCAAGTTTTCCAAACATTTCCAACTAATTCAGGACCCGGCTTAAGAGTCTTTGCGCCCGGTTGCCATCCTGCTGGAGTAACTTCTGTTCCTTTAGCTTCTCTTACATATTGGTAAGCTTTAATTTGTCTTATAGCTTCTTCAACATTTCTTCCCACAGGAGGAGTAAGAATTTCCATTCCTTGAATTATTCCTTCAGGGTCGATTATAAATCTTCCACGAACATCAACACCTGCTTCACTATCATATACTCCGTATAGTTCCCCTATTGCTCCTGATGAATCTGCAATCATTGGAAATGGAATATCCATTCCGGCAATTTTTGAAAGTTCATTGTCGTTCCAAATTTTGTGAACAAATTGACTGTCTACAGATACGGAAATAACTTGTACTCCTAAATCTTCAAATTCCTTATTTTTAGCAGCCACTGTAGAAACTTCTGTTCCACATACAAATGTAAAGTCTCCCGGGTAAAAGCATAACATTACCCATTGTCCTCTGTAATCTTCTAAATTTATTTCCTTAAATTCTCCCTTGTGATATGCAGGAGCTGTAAATGACGGTGCTTGTTTTCCTACTAAAATCATATTTTTTTCCTCCTTAATATTTTCTTGATTAATTAAAATTTCTTCTTTAGCTTCAGTGTTTTGAACTTTAGCTACCGGTCTATCGCAATAACTCATAATTTCCTCCTTAATATTAGATTTTATGATAAGACTGTGATTATTCACATGTCAATCTTGCAAATTAAAATTTACTCATTCTGTATACTTATACCACTAAATTTTTATTTTAAACAAAGTATTTTGATTTTTAAAAATAAAAAAGATGCTTTAAAGCATCTTTTATTTTAATATACAGAATTTATAATTGTTTTCCTTAAAATAATTTATTATACTCTGCAAACTGTCTACAGTAAGCTGTTTATTTGTCGCATCATGCATTAAAACTACCGCTACATTGGAATGAATATTTTGATGTAGAGATTTTGCTATATAGTTTACTTCTCCTTCAACGGTTGTAGGACGAACTTTCTTTTGTTCCGCATCTCCGGATAGTGAATTCCAGTCAATCCATTCCATACCCATTTTTTCAAGAGCCTGATCCGCCGGAGTTATTCCCTGCCACGACATATGTCCGCCCGGATATCTCCAAGGAGTTACCTTAAAGTTTTCTCCAAATACTTTTTGAACTCTTCCAAGTGTAAGTCTTGCTTCTTCGAGAATTTTATTTGTATCTGCATTTTTTTCAGGGTACAAAATATCATAGTCATGTGAAAAAGAGTGAAGTCCTATTGAATTTCCATCCATTACAATTCTCTTTAAAGTATCATAATGATCTTCGTAAATAGCTTTTCCCACGACAAAAAACGTCCCATGAACATTATTTTTTTCAAGTATGTCTAAAACCTGAGGAGTAATTGTATTATTAGGTCCGTCATCAAATGTCAAAAATACTAATTTGTCATTTCCTCCATATTCCTTTTCTCCTCTGATGTATGAACGAATTTCTTTTGTATCATAAGCATATTCATCTGCAGATATTAAATGATTTGTTCCCGGCATAAGTCTTTTTTCTACCCCTGTCGCCTTATTGTATGCCTCTAAAAACATTTCTTGCTCATTCTTCGGAATAGCTTTTGAATTATCGAATTTACCTGATTTTTCTCTCATAATTTCAGCTATATACCATGAACCTAAATTTGAAGTGTTAATTTCCTTTTCAGGCTTAGATGTGAAAATAGAGCTGACAATTTTTATTATTATAAGTACAAAAAGTCCGATCAATACAAAAAAAAGTATTCTTCTTCGCTTCATTTGTCTTCTTCGCGCTTGAATTTTTCTTTTTTTCCTCATTTCATCACGAGTAAGAGTGGAACGTGTATTTTTAAAATTTTTTATATCAATAAAATCTTTATTATCAATGTTTTTATTTTGCATTTAAAACCTCCATAGTTAATTAAAGGATATACTAAAATCATATTTTTTTCAAGATAATGAATCTAAAAAAATACAATAAAAAATAAAAAGATGTGCATCATGATGCACATCTTTTTATTTCACAATATTATAAGCTAAGTGAAGCGCCTCTTCAGCCGTAATATATGAATTTGGCATCGCTTCGTCAAAATCATATATTGATAGAGCATATCCTAAATAGTAATAGGCTTTAAATTCACTCGGTATTGAAGCGGAATCCTTAAATATTTTTTTATCAAATACATCTTTTAATTTTGTCAAATCTCTATATCCCTCGTTATTTAAAATCCATCTTACCGCATACTTGGTCTGTATTTTTTTATCAAGCATATCCTGGTCAGCACCTTCAAAGAAGCTCAAACTTGATTTGCTTATTTCATCAAAATAGTCTCCACGCCCTGATATTAAATTGAGCAGAAGCATAAAATCTTCAACAGTTATCTGCGATTTTAAATCTTTTATACCGGGTATTCCTATGTCCATTGATGTTAAATAGTTTATCTCTTCAGCGTATTTGGACGAATTGATATTTTCATACTCAAATTTTTCAGATTCAATTACTGTTCCGTCAGTATTTACAATTTTGCCGTCAGATGCTCTTACAATAGGTGTATTATAATTGTCAAACATATACATAAGTTTTGGAACCGCTCCTACATAAACATAATATAAATTATACTCAAAACTGTCAAAGAAGATTTTTTTTGCTTCTTCTAAATTTATTTTAGGAGTAGATTTTTCAAACTTACAATCGTCAAATTTAAAATTATACGAACTTATTTCTCTTGAAGAATTATTTATTACAATTTGAATCCCATTTCTATAAACAGGAATAGAATTTTCAATTCTTAAGAAATTGACTTTAGTTTCTCCGTCACTATCACTTATTATCGGATTTTTAAAATCTATATTTTTCTTTGTATTAAATTTATTTGCAAAATCCGTTGCAAGTTTTATAGCAACAGTTTCATCTAATTTCTTATTTCCTTTCCACGAACTATCGCTATAATAATAATTCATAAGTACTAATTCCTTTGCATCAAATGCAAATTGAATATACTTTTTCCCATCCTTTGAATATTCAACTGAATATATATATCGTTCATCGCTTTTGCTGAGACGTTTTAGAGATTGTTTATATCCTTTTATGTTGAAATTCGCCTTTATAATTTTTTCTACTTCAGAAAAATCCTTTATCCCTTTAATTTTTTCAAATTCGGAAATTTCCACATCAGAAAGCCCCTGAGCTTCTCCTTTAGTTTTTTCTTCTGCAGCTGCAACGGAATCAAATACATTATTTCCTAAATGATAAATATTATCCGTAACAAAAGAAGCTTTTATAGCGTCAACAGGTTTAAAAGGCTTGAGCTGACCATATACCATCTCGGATTTCTCAACATTTTCATCTTTATATACTATATAAAATAGTTTTACAGGATTATTATCTTCTTGCAACTTTATAGAATCTTCTTTTGAAATTATCTTTTCTTTTTTAGGAAAAGAATTATCTTTAAATGTTTCACTTGAATATGTTCTTGAATATGAGTTGACCTCTCTTGTTTTCAAGTCTATTTGTATATTAATAGTATCATTCAAAACTTCGGTTTTGTTTACAAATCTTGTGTAGTCTAATTCAGCATGTCCGGATTTTAAATATATTTTAGAATTTTTTAATTTATAAGATTTTGAAATATCATTTCCTAAATTTTTCAAAAAAGTTTCTGCAAGTAACTCAACTTCTTTTTTCTCTATAAATTTTGAATCACCTTTTTTTGTGTCATCATATTTATAATAATCTATTATATTTCCATCCTTGTCTGTCCTAATATTTACACTTTTGTCATCACTATACCAAAAATAACTCAATGTTTTAAACGCCTTGGATTTATAAGGTTCTATATCTTCTTCAGATTCGGAAGTTGAAAACGAAAAATTTTTATAATCATTTGTTATTCCAAACATCTTTTTTAATCTTATAACTTCTTTTTCATTAGGTTTTTGAACAGAAGCCACATTTGCAAAACTATTTATACCAGGAATAAGTAAAACAGCTGCAAGTAATATTGCAATAAATTTTTTCATAACATCACTCCCTTTAAATTTTATATTATTATATCATATTAAAGTGTGTGATTTGTAACAAAAAGTTGAAAAAACAATGACGAAAATAATAAAAAAGTGAATTATGGTATTTATTAGTGATTTTTCTATTTAAATACGGTTAATCTACAAAAATCTATTAATCTATGCTATAATTGAGTGCAATTGGAGTGTGAAATAATGATAAGTGTAAATAATTTAAGTGTATTATTTCCCGATAAAAAACTTTTTGATGATGTAAATTTAATTTTTAATCCGGGAAATTGTTATGGAATAATCGGAGCTAATGGAGCAGGAAAAAGTACATTTTTAAAAATACTTTCAGGCGAAAAAGATCCGACAAGCGGTAATGTTGCAATAGATAAAAACTCAAGAATGAGTAAGCTCAACCAAGACCACTATGCCTTTGAAAATGAGGTGGTACTTGATACCGTAATTATGGGAAATAAAAAATTATATGATATCGGAAAGGAAAAAGATGCAATCTATATGAAGCCCGACTTTTCTGATGAAGATGGAATGAGAGCGGCGGAACTTGAAGCTGAATTTGCCGAACTTGGCGGATATGAAGCTGAATCTGAAGCATCTACAATTTTACAAGGTCTTGGAATTTCTACTGATATGCACTCAAAACTCATGAGTGAAATAATAGAATCCGATAAGGTAAAAGTTCTTCTTGCACAAGCACTTTTTGGAAATCCTGACATACTTTTACTTGACGAGCCTACAAACGGTATTGACCTTAGAGCCGTATTGTGGCTTGAAGAATTCCTATCCACATTTGAGGGAATAGTTATAATTGTATCCCACGATAGATATTTTTTAAATGAAGTATGTACTCACATGGTCGATATAGATTTTGGAAAAATTACAATGTTTGTAGGAAACTACGACTTTTGGTATGAATCATCTCAACTTGCGCTAAAAATGCAAAAAGACCAAAATAAAAAGAAAGAAGATAAAATTAAAGAACTACAAGAATTTATTCAAAGATTTTCTGCAAACAAATCAAAATCAAAACAAGCTACAAGTAGAAAGAAACTTCTTGATAAAATTACTCTTGATGATATAAAACCGTCATCAAGAAGATATCCTTTTGTAGGATTTAATCTGTCGCGTGAGGTTGGAAATGAAATTTTAAATGTCAACGGACTTACAGTAGAAGATAATGGAAAGAAACTTATAGATAATTTTAATCTCAGAGTTAATAAGGACGATAAGATTGGATTTATCGGAAACGAAATTGCAATTACAAAATTTTTTGAAATAGTAAATTCCAAGACAGATGATTACACCGGAGAATATAAGTGGGGACAGACAATAACACACACTTATTTTCCAAAAGACAACAATGAATATTTTGAAAATATAGATTTGAATTTGATTGACTGGATGAGACAATACTCTGAAGAACAATCAGAAATATTCTTAAGAGGATTTTTAGGAAAGATGCTATTTTCCGGAGATGAAGCATTAAAAAAAGCAAATGTACTTTCCGGAGGAGAAAGAGTCAGAATGATGTTTTCAAAGATGATGATCGCACCTGCAAATGTACTTGTATTTGACCAGCCTACAAATCATCTTGATCTTGAAAGCATAGAAGCTGTAAATAACGGTTTAATTAATTTTAAAGGTAATGTACTATTTACATCTCTTGACCATCAATTTGTATCATCTGTCGCAAACAGAATAATAGAATTTTTTGATGACGGAACATATAGAGATGTTCCTATGGGATATGAAGAATATATAGAAAAATATGTAGTCGAAAGCAAGTAATATAAAAAGGAGCGAACGCTCCTTTTTTATATTTGAGAAATAAATTATTCGTTTACTTTTCTTAAATGTTTTTTTAATTATTAAATACAAAAAGATACCACAAAATTAACCTGTGGTATCTTTTTGCATTTTTTATATTAACAATATCTTAGGGAGCTGATTAATTTTCTGCAAGTTTTTTATATCTTTCATATCTGAACTTAGAATCTTCTTCCGCCATATCAAATAACTCTTGTGCTATTTGTGGGAATGTCTTCTTTAATGAAGTATATCTAACTTCTGTTTCCAAAAATGCTTGGAATGATTCTTTCGGTTCTTTTGAATCAAGTATAAACGGATTCTTACCTTCTGCTATTAATTCAGGATTGTATCTGTATAGGTGCCAATATCCACAATCAACAGCTTTCTTTTCTTGAGCTATACTCTTGCCCATTCCACTTAATAATCCGTGGTTTATACATGGTGCATAGCAAATTACTATTGCAGGTCCGTCATAACTTTCAGCTTCTTTTAATGCTTTTATTACTTGGTTCATATTTGAGCCTATTGCCACTTGTGCTACATATACATAGCCATAAGTCATAAGCATTGCTCCTAAGTCTTTCTTTCTTACTCTCTTTCCACCTGCCGCAAATTTTGCAACTGCTGCTCTTGGTGTTGCTTTTGATGATTGTCCTCCGGTATTTGAATAAACTTCTGTATCAAATACAAGTATATTAAAGTCTTCACCTGATGCCATTACATGATCAAGTCCGCCATATCCTATATCGTATGCCCAACCGTCTCCTCCAAAGCTCCAGATACTTTGTTTCATTATATAATCTCTAAGTTTATAGATTTCTTTTAAATCTTCATCGTCAGAATTTTCTGTAAACTTAACTATTGCATCTTTTAACGCCTTTGTCTTTTCAGGATTTTTCATGTTGGCAATCCAATCCTTGAATGTTTCTTCACATTCACTGTTCGGATTTTTCTTCATATATTCTTCCATATGAAGCTTAATTGTTCCTCTTAGTTTCTTAACTGCAAGAGCCATACCATATCCATATTCTGCATTATCTTCAAATAATGAACTTGCCCATGCAGGTCCTCTACCTAATTTATTTGTACAATATCCTGTAGACGGGAATGAACCTCCCCAAATTGATGAACAACCTGATGCATTGGCTATAAGCATTCTATCTCCGAATAATTGTGTTACAAGTGTTGCATATGGTGTTTCTCCACATCCCGCACATGCTCCGTGGAATTCAAGAAGCGGTTGTTTGAATTGTGAACCTTTTACTGTATTATCAGGCATTAAGTCCTCTTTAGGTTCTACTTTCATTGCATATTCCCAATTTTTAGCTTCTTCCAATTCTTCTCCAAGCGGAGTCATTACAAGTGCTTTTTCTTTTGCCGGACATACATCAGCACAGTTTCCACAGCCTGTACAGTCAAGTACTGATACTTGAATTCTATATTCTAATCCTGCAAGTTCCTTACCTTTTGCAGCTAATGTTTCAAATTCTGCAGGTTTATTTGCAACTTCTTCTGTATTTAACAAGAATGGTCTTATTGCAGCATGAGGACATACAAATGAACATTGGTTACATTGGATACAGTTGTCTTTATTCCAATGTGGTACATTTACTGCAACGCCTCTCTTTTCATACTTTGTTGTACCGTTCGGCATTATTCCTTCTTCTACTCCTATAAATGCCGATACAGGTGTTTCGTCTCCCTTTTGTGCATTTAATGGTTCAAGAATTTCTGCAACATATCTTGGAACATCTCTCTTAACTTCTTCTTCTGTTGCATCTTTCCACTCTTCAGGAATTTCTACTTTAACAAGTCCTTCCAATCCCATTTCAACTGCTTGATAGTTCATATTTACTATCTTATCGCCTTTTTTACCATAAGTCTTTTTAATTGAATCTTTTAGTCTTGTTACTGCATCATCTATCGGAAGAACTTCTGATAATTTGAAAAATGCCGATTGCATTATCATATTTGTACGACTGCCAAGTCCTATTTCTTGTGCTATATCAGTTGCATTTATTGTATAGAAGTTTACTTTCTTATCATAAAGCTCTCTCTTCATTGCTGCAGGAAGTTTTTCTGAAAGTTCTTCTTTATTCCAAATTGTATTTAATAGGAAAGTTCCTCCTTCTTTTAGTCCTTCTAAAAGATGATAATTATATACATAAGATTGCTTTGAGCAACTTATAAAGTCAGGTTTTGTTATTAAATATGTTGATTTTATAGGATCTTTTCCAAATCTCAAGTGAGAAATTGTAACCCCACCTGATTTTTTAGAGTCGTATGCAAAATATGCTTGAGCATACATATCTGTTCCGTCACCTATAATTTTTATCGCACTCTTATTTGCACCTACTGTACCGTCTGAACCGAATCCCCAGAATTTACATTTAATTGTATCTTTCGGTTCTGTCATTATTTCTTCTTCAATAACAAGGTTTGTATTTGTTACATCATCTATGATACCAATTGTAAATCTGTCCTTTGGTGTTTCTTTTTTAAGATTATCAAACACTGCCTTAATTTGACTTGGAGTTGTATTTTTAGAACCTAATCCGTATCTTCCGCCAACGATTACAGGTTTATTTTCATTGTCGCTATAAGCTCCAAGTATATCAAGATGTAACGGTTCAAAAGGACTTCCCTTTTCTTTTGTTCTGTCAAGAACTGCTATTGCTTTTACAGTACTTGGAATTTCTCTTAAAAGTGCTTCTTTTGCAAACGGTCTATAAAGTCTTACTTTAATCATACCGACTTTTTCGCCTAAGCCTTGTAAATAATCAACAGTTTCTTCTATTGTCTCATTTACAGAGCCCATTGCAATTATTATTCTTTCTGCATCTTCCGCTCCATAGTAATCAAATGGTTTATATTTTCTACCTGTAAGCTCTCCAAGTTGTTTCATATAGTCTTCTACAATAGGTAGTACACCTTCGTATTTTAAGTTTGATGATTCTGTTGCTTGGAAATATATATCAGGGTTTTGTGCTGTTCCCTTTGTATATGGTCTTTCAGGATTCATACTCTTCATTCTGAAACTTTGAAGTGCTTCTGTATCTAACAATTTTTTATAATCTTCATAATCTACGACTTCAACCTTTTGAAATTCATGAGATGTTCTAAATCCGTCAAAGAAGTGTAAAAACGGTATTCTTGCCTTTATAGCAGATAAGTGAGCTATTGCTCCTAAGTCAAGAATTTCTTGTACTGAGCTTGAAGACATCATAGCAAATCCTGTTTGTCTACAAGCCATTACGTCTTGATGATCCCCAAATATTGACAACGCATGAGTAGATAATGCTCTTGCCGCAACATGAATTACGCCCGGAAGAAGTTCTCCGCTCATCTTGTACATATTAGGTATCATAAGTAACAATCCTTGTGACGATGTAAAACTTGTTGCAAGTGCTCCGGCTGATAATACACCGTGCATTGCTCCTGATGCTCCTGCCTCTGATTGAAGTTCTGTTACTTGTACTTGTTCGCCAAATATATTTTGTTTTCCATTAGCTGACCATGAATCAATTAATTCTGACATATCCGATGATGGTGTTATAGGATATATCGGTGCTACTTCAGTGAATGCATAAGCTACTGTTGCGGCAGCTGTATTACCATTCATTGTCATCATTTTTTTCATATTCTTTTCCCCCTTAAGATATTTCATATCCTTTCCAGCATTTTTTCTGCCGGATCTATAATTATAAGTGAAGTACGCTTTTTAAGCTCATCTCTTATGTACGGAAAATGCGTGCATCCAAGTATTATACTATCCACTTTATATTTTCCTATTTTTATATTTTCAAGATAGTTTAAAAAACCGTCTAAATTTAATCCTTCAACTATCTCCTTTGGAGTAAAATCTGCTTCTATCATCTGAACTATACTCATATTTCCTACAGATATTGTATTCTTAGTCTCATCCGATTCTTTTATAATTTTATCTATTGTATAAGCTGATAGACCGTTTGCTCCTATGATTGCTATGTTATTACAGCCTTTCGGTAGGCTCTTATATGTTTCAAGAGGAGTTATTATTTCAAGCTTTATCAGTTCTTCTATTTTTTTATAGTCTATTGCACAGCTTAGAGAATTGCAATTTATCAAAAGTTTATCAGCGCCTTTATCTATTGCCGATTTAGCTTTTTCTATAAACAGGTTTTCAAGCTCTTCCTTAGAAAAATATTGTAGCTTGGATTGCTCTTCACAGCTTTCAGACATAGGAAATGCCATTGCTTCAATTTTCTTTTCCGCCAAAAGCTCCACTCCCATTTGTGTGTCTACTTTTGTTCCCGCAAATACTGCTACCTTCATTTTCATCAACTCCGTTATTTGTGATATAGGTAAGAAATCTTACCTATATCACATATTATTTTACTAATTATAATAAGCTGTCTAATGCTTGTTTTAAGTCTGCAATAATATCTTCAGGATCTTCAAGACCAACAGAAATTCTTACAAGACCTTCAGTTATATCGGAAGCTTTTCTTTCTTCAGGTGTGTATGGTGAGTGAGTCATACTTGCAGGATGTTGAATAAGTGTTTCCGCATCGCCAAGACTTACTGCCAATGTGCAAAGTTTTACTGCATTCATAAGTTTTGTTCCTACTTCTTTTCCGCCCTTAACTTCAAATGAAATCATAGCTCCAGGAAGTCTCATTTGTTTCATAGCTAAATCATGTTGTGGGAATGATTTTAAGCCAGGATATGCAACTTCTGCTACTGCAGGATGTCCTTCCAAAAATTCTGCAACTTTCATTGCATTTGAACAATGTCTTTCCATTCTAACAGATAGAGTCTTCATTCCTCTGTTTATCAAGAATGCTTCAAAAGGTCCTAAAACTGCTCCAGTACAGTCTTTAACGCCTACTAATCTAACTTGATCGATTAATTCTTTTCTTCCAACTGCAAATCCTGCGATAACATCTCCATGTCCGTTTAGGTACTTAGTTGCAGAGTGAACTACTATATCTGCTCCAAGTGATAAAGGTCTTTGAATATATGGTGTACAATAAGTATTATCTACTACCAATAGACAATTTTCTTTTTCATGAGCTATTTTTGCTGCACCTTCAATGTCAGTAATATACATATTAGGGTTAGCAGGAGTTTCGATATAAACAAGTCTTGTGTTTTCTTTCATTGCATTTTTAATATTGTTTAAATCTCTTGTGTCAACAAATGTTACTTCTACTCCAAATTTTGATAATCCATGATTTAATAGGGCAAATGTACATCCATACATTGTTTTAGCTGCAACAACGTGATCTCCGGCTTTTAACATTGACCACATAACTGATGAAATTGCTCCCATACCTGATGAAGTTGATACACAAGCTTCTGCGCCTTCAAGGTCTGCCAACTTCTTTTCTATTACTGCATTTGTAGGATTTCCAAGTCTTGAATAGATGTATCCGTCTTCTTCAAGTGCAAATCTTCTTCCGCCTTGCTCAGCAGAATCAAAGATAAATGTTGAAGTTTGATAAATAGGAGTTGCTAATGCGCCATATTTATTACTTTCGTATCCTGAGTGAATTTGTCTTGTTGAGAATCCTTTGTTTTCCATATTTTCCATTATTTTTCCTCCTTATATTACTTTTATATTATAATGGTTTCCATTCTTCAAAGTTCCATGGGTTTTTCTTTAAATAACCGTTAGCAAATGGAACAAATATTGATAATATTACGAAGAAAGCAAGTGCAAATTGATACCATAATAATGGCATTAAGTCAAATGGACTAAGCTTTCCTTCTGTAAATTGCGCTGCGATTAAAAGTTGAGCTCCGTAAGGAATGAATCCTTGCATTATAGCTCCGAAACAGTCAAGTAATGATGCTGATCTTCTCGGGTCTACCTTATATTCTTCCGCTATACTTCTTGCAATAGGTCCGTCAATGATGATTGCAACTGTATTATTTGCTGTTGCCGCATCTGTTAATGCAGTAATTGCTGCGATACCAACTTCTGCTGACTTTTCTCCCTTAATGAAGCTCTTAATTTTATTAAGTAACCAATCAAGTCCTCCACCATAAGTTACAAGTCCTGCAAGACCTCCTGTAAGCATTGATAATAAGAATATTTCGAACATGCCTACAAATCCGTCATATATATTGTTTGTAAATTCAAGTAATCCGAATGCTCCGTATGAAAGTCCTATTACTCCTGAAAGGATTGTTCCAAGAGTTAGTACAACAAATACGTTCATACCTGCTATAGCTGTAACTAAAACAAATACATATGGAAGTACCTTTATTAAGTCATATTCATAAGTTTGTGCTACAGGTGCTGTTTCAGGTTGTCCGAATACAACTAAAAGAATTACTGTTATTATCATAGCAGGAACTGCCATAGAAATATTTGTTCTGAACTTATCTTTCATTTCAACACCTTGTGTTCTTGTTGCAGCTATTGTTGTATCAGAAATAACTGATAGGTTATCTCCAAACATAGCTCCACTTACAAGTGTAGCAACTATAAGCGCCATAGGTATTGATGTATTTTCTCCAAATCCTACTGCAATAGGTCCAAGTGCTACTATTGTTCCAACACTTGTTCCTGTTGAAATTGATATAAAACAAGCTATTATAAAGATACCAACTGTTATAAATTGTGGTGGTATGATTGAAAGTCCTAAATTTACAGTTGCATCTACTCCGCCCATTGCTTTAGAAACAGTAGAGAATGCGCCTGCAAGTATATAAATTATACACATTATAATGATATTTTCGTCTCCACATCCTCTTACAAAGATGTCAAATTTTTCATTAATATTTCCTTTAATAAGTATAAATGCACAGATTATACCTAAAATTACTGCTATCGGTGATTTAAATCCGTAGAATCCCATTGGATCTCCATCAGCTATAAGCTTTAATCCTATTCCCAAATAAGATATTATAAAAACTAAAAATGGAATCAGTGCCACAAAATTCGCCTTATTTTTCTTTTCGTTCATACATTTCCCTCCTAAAATATTTTAAATATTACACTCTCCATTCATCATCTTGAATTTTATACTTTTTTATTCTGTTTAAGAGAAGTGTGTGAGTTACGTTTAACACCTTTGCCGTAGCTCTTATAGTTTTGTTTTCCCTAAGCGCTTTTAATATAAACTCTCTTTCAAAAGTTCCTACGGCTGAATTTAAATCTTCATAATTTAAAATTAAATTATCAAAGCTGTCTGTTTTGTCAAAGGTTATGTGTTCTTCCGTGATAGGTCCTTCTCTTGATAGCACAACTGCTCTTTCAAGCACATTCTGCATCTCTCTGATATTTCCGGGCCAATTATATGAATTGAGCCTTTGCCTTGCCGATTCATCAATTTGAATATTTCCCTTACTATATCTATGAGATAAAACATTTAGAAAATATTGTGTGAGAAGAGGTATATCTTCTACTCTGTTTCTAAGAGGCGGTATTTCTATTCTGAATATGTTTAAACGATAAAATAAGTCCATTCTAAAATTTCCGTCCTCTATTAACTTTTCCAAATTTCTATTTGTTGCAGAAATAATCCTTACATCAAGAGATATCTCTCTATCAGAACCTATAGGTCGTATCTTTTTTTCTTGTAGCACTCTTAACAATTTTGCTTGGAGATGATAATTCATCTCTCCTATTTCATCTAAGAAAACCGTTCCTCCATTTGCGGTTTCAAAAATCCCTCTCTTGCCAGTTTTATTTGCTCCCGTAAAGCTTCCGGGTTCATATCCAAATAACTCAGACTCTAAAAGTTCTTCCGGAATTGCCGCACAGTTGATGCCTACAAAAGGCTTAGAGGCTCTGTTACTTTCAGAATGAATTGCACGAGCAAACATTTCTTTACCTGTACCGCTTTCCCCTGTTAAAAGAATAGATGCATCTGAATATGCATATAATTTAGCAATATCTACTATCCTCTTGAAATTTTCATCTTCTCCTATAATATCTTCAAAAGTTAATAAACTGTCATATGAAAAATCTCCGTTTATTTCCTTTAAAGTGAGAAGATATCCACAAAAAATTCCATCTTCAGAATAAAGTCTGTCAACATTTAACAAGAACCTGTAATTGGAAATATTTATATTCTTATTCCTTATGCTCTTATCCATAAAGTTGTTTTCTTTTCTTTCTATGTAATTTTTTAAATCCACATCATCAATAAATTCAAAAATATATTTTCCTACTTCAAGATTTTCAATATGCTTAAACACAATTTTATTTCCATATTCAACTACACCCTTACTACTTAGCATTATCACTCCTTCTCCTATTAAGTTAAGTACCCCTTTAAGTTCAATATCCTTTTCTTCAAAAGACATTACATCTATTTCTTCCATATAATCGTAGCCATAGACTTTTTCACATTCTCTCCGAATGCTCTCTATCATGTCTTCGGAAATATAGGGTACTTTCAGGTAGATCACATTACTATAAACCTCCATGGATATGACTGAAATGTCATAATTTCTCAAAATTGTAAGTATATCATATGTCAAATGAGGTCTATTAATGTGAAACATTATTTTTATTCTCTTAATATCCAAAGAAATCATCCACCTTCAAATAGTTTATTAGCAATATTTGTGCCAGCTTTACATCAGATATTTAGACACTTAAAAAAATGTTTGCCTGATTTTTGGAATGTTTTTACACCATTAAATATTTTGTGGTAATCTTTACATATATAGTGGTGTATTTTTATTCCTATCGGAATACTATTATACCATATTGTCTAATTTTTTGTAATATTCATCAACATATTTTATAAAAAATTTTTTATTATAAATAAATTTTTAAAAATCATAGTTATTTAAATTTAATTTTTCAATTTTAAAAACCTAATATAATTTTCTTAAATTTCTATAAATATATTTAAAAAATGGCTATATAATGGTATTATATTGATGGGTGATAATTTGAAAAGAGAAGATATTATTGATTTAGTTTATAAAATTTCTGAAGATGATTTAGAATTATTGTATATATTTATGAAAAGGTTGTCAAAAGATTGCAAATGTTATTTAAAAAAAGATGTTTATAAAAACACAGCTGAAGATTCCCAACCTTTAAAAACAATTTCTAAAGTTAAAATTCCAATTGAAAATGAATCTGAAGAATATAGTGATGATTTTTCAGAAAATGTCCCTCCGGAATATGAAGACAGTTCAGACGAAGAACTTAAAAAATTTTTAGGTGATGATTATTTAGAGAGAATGATGTTGTGGAAAGTAGATTAATAAAAAGAGATAAGATGCTCATAGCGATCATCTTATCTCTTTTTATCTTTAACTTTTTTAAGTCTGAAAAAATCTTCTCTTTCCTTCTCAGACAATATATTTTCTATTTCCTTTACTATACTTTCATATTTTGGTATTTGAATTTTATTGAGGGCGTTTGCTCTTTTTTGTGTCTTTTTAATTTCCTGTGCAAGCCTGAAAACTCCTGTTTCAACCTGAGCAAGCTCATATATCAAATATCTTATGTTATGCATATCGAGAGATGCCTTATCAAAAGCTGTAGTAGTTTTATGGAAAGAATACTCCGTTCTAAGCCCATCTTGTCTATATTTGATTTCTGGAATTTCAACTCCCATTACCGATTTTGAAATTACCTCATAAGGTTTTTCAAGTGCCATTGATTTTGAAATTTCATATATAGCTTCTGTTCCCATTGTTACTGTCGCCTCTTCAAGCGCACTATATGATTGTTTAAAAATTTTTTCTATTCTATCTTGAAGACTTTCGGCACGCTTATTTAAATCCATCATTTCTTTTATCAGGACGGTTCTCTTTTTATCTAACAAATCATATCCTTTTCTTGCAAATTCAAGAGCTGACTTTGTTGCCATTAAATTTGCTTTTGTAGGTACTGTTTTAGTTGCCATTTAACTCACCTTGCAAATATTTCTCTTTAAGTTTAGGGTCTATTCTGTCTAAACTTTCTACAGGAAGTATCTTTAAAAGTTCCCATCCCAAATTTAATGTATCTTCAATATTTCTGTTTTCATCGAATTTTTGAGTTAAAAATCTGTTTTCAAACTCATTTCCGAATTTTATATACAATTTATCCAACTCAGATAAATCTTCTTCTCCTATTATTTGTGCAAGAGCTCTTACTTCTTGAACTTTAGAGTAAGAAGCAAACAACTGTGATGACAGATCCGCATGGTCTTCTCTTGTATATCCTTCTCCTATACCGTCTTTCATAAGTCTTGAAAGTGAAGGTAATACATTTACAGGAGGATATACTCCCGATTGATTCAAATCTCTTGAAAGTACAATTTGTCCTTCTGTTATAAATCCGCTAAGATCCGGAATGGGATGAGTTATATCATCATTAGGCATTGTCAATATTGGTATCAATGTAACTGAACCGTCAATATCCTTTATCATTCCCGCTCTCTCATATAACATTGCAAGATCTGAATAAAGGTGTCCCGGATATCCCTTTCTTGACGGAACTTCTTCTCTTGAAGATGATACTTCTCTTAAAGCCTCACCATAAGATGTTACATCCGTCATTATTACAAGAACATGATTATGCTCTTTGTACGCAAGATATTCAGCTGCCGTAAGAGCGCATTTAGGAACAATTAAACGTTCCATAATCGGATCATCCGCATAATTTATATACATAACTACTTTTTCCGACACTCCAGCATTTTTAAAAGCTTCTCTAAAATAATCGGCTTCGTCGTGTTTTACACCTATCGCCGCAAATACTATTGCAAAGTTTTCATCCGAGCTGTTTGAAGATAATTTTGCTTGTCTTACTATTTGAGCTGCAAGCTCATTATGAGGAAGCCCCGACCCTGAAAATATCGGAAGTTTTTGTCCTCTTATAAGTGTCATGAGTCCATCTATTGATGAAATTCCCGTTTGAATAAAGTTTCTTGGATATTGTCTTGCAACAGGATTAATCGGCCTTCCGTTCACATTATAAAACTCGTCTGAATATATATCTCCACCCTTATCTATAGGACGACCGATTCCATCAAAAACACGTCCTAAAATTTCATTTGAAAGCGGTATTTCAAATGGATGTGCCTCGAATATGACCTTTGAATTCTTTGTCGAAACTCCTAAATTTTCTCCAAATACTTGAATTATTGCAGAATCTCCATCTATTTTTACAACCTGTCCTACCAAATCTTCTTTTCCGTCTGTAGATTTTATCTTAACTACTTCATCATAAGATACTCTGTGTAGGTTTGAAAGTTCAATTAAAGATCCGTCAACTTTGTCTAATAATAAATATTCCTTTTTCATTCTATCACCTACTATTCATATACCGCTTCAAGATTTGCATAATAGTCTCTTATACTGTTATTCAATTCTACAAACTTTTCAAGATGATCATTTTCTATATCATATTTCATATTTATAACTCTTGAATATAGAGTATCATCTTTGATTTTGGATATCGGAAGATGATTGTCCGCCGCAGCCTTACCGCACTCATACAATAAATCTATTGTCTTTAGCATTTCAAATTGTTTTGTAAGCGGGACAAAGGTATCTATTTTATTAAATGCATTTTGTTGTAAAAATCCCACCTTGACTACGCGGCATATTTCAAGTATAAGTCTTTGATTATCAGGAAGCACATCTTCGCCTACAAGCATAACAATTTCATTTAGCTTTGCTTCCTGATGAAGCAAGTCTAAAAATTTTGAGCGAAGTATATCCAAATCGCCGTCTAAATGCATATCATAATAATTTTTTAATAAAGATACATATTGCGAATATGAATTCATCCAATTTATTGCAGGATAGTGCCTTGCATAGGCAAGTTCTTTATCAAGTGCTAAAAATACATTTACAAACCTCTTTGTGTTCTCAGTTACCGGCTCGGAGAAATCTCCACCTACAGGAGAAACTGCCCCGATAAGCGTTACTGAACCCTCATCTCCGGAAAGCGTGTCAACATATCCTGCCCTCTCATAAAACTGAGCTATTCTTGACGGAAGATATGCAGGATACCCTTCTTCTGCAGGCATTTCCTCAAGACGTCCCGAAATCTCACGAAGAGCCTCTGCCCAACGTGATGTTGAATCCGCCATAAGAGCAACGTGATATCCCTGATCTCTAAAATATTCAGCTATTGTTACTCCTGTATATATAGATGCCTCACGTGCTGCTACCGGCATATTTGATGTATTTGCAATCAGTATTGTTCTATCCATCAAAGGATTTCCCGTATTAGGATCTATAAGCTTCGGAAAATCCTCAAGAACCTCAGTCATCTCATTCCCACGCTCTCCACATCCTATATATACAATTATGTCGGCATCACAATATTTTGCTATTTGATGCTGTGTCATTGTCTTTCCTGTACCAAAACCGCCGGGGATTGCAGCTGTTCCTCCCTTTGCTATCGGAAAAAACACATCAAAAACCCTCTGTCCGGAAACCAAAAGCCTATCTATAGGAAGTCTTTCCTTTATGGGACGCGGAATTCTTACCGGCCATTCCTGATACATTTTTAATTCATAAATTTTTCCGTTGTCATCTTCAATCTTGGCAACAACTTTTTCTATATTATATTTTCCGTTTGGAACTACATCTATTACCGTTCCGTTTACTCCCATCGGAACTAACAATCTATGGGTAATAATTGCAGTTTCAGGTACTGTTGCAAAAATTTGTCCTTCTTCTACTCTATCTCCAACTTTAATACTCAATTTTACATCCCAAAGGGTCTCTTCATCAATTGATATAAGACCAATTCCCTCCGGCATAAAATTTCCATATTCACTTCTTATTTTTGTAAGAGGTCTTTGAATCCCGTCAAACATATTTTTTATCATTCCGGGTCCAAGCTTTACCGAAAGCGGTGAACCGGTTGATATTATCTGTTCATCTCTCTTAAGTCCTGATGTTTCTTCATATACTTGAATAGTACCTAAATCTCCATCTATCTTTACAACTTCGCCGATTAACTTTTTATCTCCTATGACAACCATTTCTCTCATCTTAAAATCCGCCATATTACTTCCGATTACAACCGGTCCGTTGATTACCTTTATTAATCCGTTTTTCAATTTTTTTCACCAGCTTTTTTTAGTGTAAAGTGTAACAATTTTCCTATTTCATATTTTGAATCTTCTACCTTTTCTCTCAAAGAACAGTCTACATTATATGTTCTGCCTTCATCTGAAATAGTAAACCCGCCAATCAACTTTTTAGGAAGTGTTTCAAACGACAGTTTCATAGCCTTTCTGCCTGCTATTTTTTCAAATATAGGTATTAGTTTTTCTCTGTCTTCATCTAAAATTGAAACAATATATTCTCCTGAACCGAAATCATCTGTTACAGTTTCAAATCTGCTTTCCTCAAATATTACATACTCATTTGTTTCAGTGAATTTTTCCATTTTCATTGCAAGTTCATCTATCAGCTTATTTAAAAGTTCCTCATCTTTTTGAAGTTCAAGAACCCGCCTGTCTTCATTTACCTTTGCTATCATTTCATAGCTCTTTTGTTTTGCAAGATCCTCTTTTTTCTTTATAAGGTCACTCTTCATCTTACTGAGTTCTTTTTCTTTATCCAAAATAAGTTGATTGCATTTTTCTCTGACACGTAAAAGTTTTTCGTTACATTTCTTTTGTGTTTCCAAATAAACTATTTTATTAAAAATAGCAATTTTATTTTCAAGTAAAATCATAATTATACCTCTAACTAATTTTTACACCAACCGATTCCTTGACATATTTAAGAATGAAATCTTTATCTTTTAAACCGCATTTGTCAGGAATTGTAACTACTAACGGAAGCTTTTTGGATAATTTTACCTTTATGACATCTTCTTCTATTTCTTTAAAATCACTTTCTGTTAAAATTATTATTCCCAAAGTTTCATCATCTTTACAGTTTTTAAAATTTCTTTTTAATTCATCTGAATTTCTGCAAAAAAAACCTTCAACTCCGGCAAGTCTAAGCCAGGTCAAAATATCCATGCTTCTTGATATAATAAGAGATTTCATTATAATCTTCCTAAAATCATTATTGAAATAATAAGTCCATAGATTGCAATACCGTCTGCAAGTCCTAAAAATATCATTGATTTTCCCAAAATCTTAGGATCTTCTGAAACCGCTCCAATAGCTGATGAACCTACATTTGCAACTGCAACGCCTGCACCTAATGCTGCAAGTCCTGTTGAAAGTCCTGCTGCTAAAAAGCCTAATCCATTTCCTGAAGTTGCTGTTTCTCTTGCACTTACCATTTGCGGTACCAAAGTTATTATAGAAAATATTAGAACAGGCACAACTATTGACAAATTGATTTTTATAAGCCTTCTAACCGCTTTTTCACTTGCAGGTGTTCCCTTATAGATCAAATACGCTCCATATGCCATAACTGATACAACTGAAAGTACTGCTAAAATTATTATCTTTTCCATTTTAAAACTCCTTTAATTCAATTTTATCGGCTATAAATTCATAGCCATCCCCTAAATAATACTTGCTAAACATTTCATAATATTCAAGTCTTAAACTTTGAATAAACACCAACAATCCTTCAAGTCCAATTATTACTAAATTTCCTATTACAAGAATCACAAAATTCCCTGCCGAATTATTTATCATTTTACCGACAGTTTGAAATGCCATAAACAATCCTACATGGTTTATAGCAAATGCTCCTACTCTTATAAATGAAATTATATTACTTAATATCGACATCAAAGCTTCAAGTAATAAAAATACTCCTTCAATGTAATATCCGCTCATATTTCCATCTTCATAAGATATTTTTTCTCCCTTAAGAAGTTGTGTAATCGGTCTTTTAAATATCATCAGAACTAATGCAACTACAATTAATATAAGCGTAAGCTTTTTAGGAACTATACTTATATTTTTAATAGCTGAAAGTCCCAAATTAATTGCCAATAAAAATATGGCAAAACCGCAAAGTCCGTCTTTGCCGAAAAAAGCATCTTCATAGTCTTTAACTTTAATTCTGTTTATAAAACCTATTACATAAGATACAAATAGTAATCCGATACCGAATACTATGGCTCCTGCAAGTACGTCATTTATACTTTCAAAAGGTTTCATCCACATAGCGGGAATTAATTCCTCATTTCCGAATACCGAACCGTATAAAACTCCGAAAATCATAGATGATGCTCCAAGTCTGCTTAAAATTGCACCATATCCCTTATTTCCTCTCTTGCCAATGTAAAGTCCAAGTAGGAAAAATATAGCTCCTTGCCCTAAATCTCCAAACATTGCTCCAAAAAGTATCATATACGTAATTCCAAAAAATACTGTCGGATCCGACTCATTATAGCCGGGAGTTCCATACATTTTTAGTAACAGTTCAAAAGGCTTAAAAAAATTGGCATTTACCAGTTTTGTCGGTATACTCTCTCCCTTTTCAGGATCTCTGAAATTAACATCAATATTGTCATATTTAGAAAAAACCGATTTGATATTTTCAACATCAGAAACCCCTATCCAGCCGGACATATAAAAATATTTCTTTGATTTAGCCATATATTTTTTTACATCTTCTATTTTTTCAGCTAAAAGCATTCCGGCTATATATCTCTTTACTCTGTCTTCTTCATTTTGTATTAAGCTATTTCTGAAGTTCTCAATTTCTTTCTTTTCACCAACAAGAATTTCATGTTCACTCATTAATTTTTCAAAGATTTCCTGAGCAGTTCCGCAATATTTTCCAAGTATATTTACATCTTGCCAATTAAGACTCTTTAAAATTCTATCAATTTCATTTGAAACTTCTTGAGGATATAATGCAAGATATACTTCATTTTCATTTATTGTTCCCGTATGAAATATCATGGCAAGTATGTTCCCATAATTTTTCTTTAATCTAAATCTTCCGTCCTTATCCAAAATTCCAAAACGAGCTTTAAAATATTTAAGATTGGCAAGATCGGACAAATTTACATTTACATTTTTAAACAATTCATAATTATTTTTAATTCCGCTTATAATTTTTAAATCTTCATTTATTTTTTCAAGTCTGTCAATTTTGGTTTTCAGTTTATCATAAAAAGAATCAAAATCTGCGTTCATATCTACATCTTTTACATACTTTTCATCAATAGAATCAATCCCGAAAAAATTCATAAGCTCTTTCGCTCTTTTTACATTAAGTTCCCTTAAAGAATCTTTTTCAAAAGGCTGAATATAATTAAGTTCCATATTTCTTTCAAGATTGTTTTCATCTTCCAAGCTGAAAGTAAAGAAATTATTGTCAATTTCAAGTCGAGTATTTACAATATTAACAGCCTTGGTTTTAAGCACATCGACAATAATGCTATCCATATCAGAAAGTTGTCCTACAACATCCATCATCTTCATTTTCTCTACTGCCAATTACAATTCACTTCCTTTATAACTTCTTACTAAATATTTAAGAGTTTCTTCAAATGAAATATCAAATCTTGTAGCTTCTATTACAGCTCCTATATCTTTTATTTCATACTCAAGTAAAAACATAAACGCCAAAAATTTTCCAATGTCAAAATTACTTCGTCTAAATTCTTTTTTTGCGTTGTAATATAAATATCTGTTTATTCTTCTATCCATATACAACTCTGTATTTTCACCTTCAAATAGAAATTTGTATTCCGTTTTTAATATTCTATTTACAAATTCCTCTTCATTTTCACAATAACAAAGATCCCTTAAATTTTCATAAGAAAAATCACAACCGCCTAAAATACAAAAATTAATCAACTCCTCGGGAAGTATTTTATAGTATTTAAGACCTCTGTAAATCCATGTTATATTTAATAAATCGACTTTTCTACCATAGAGCTTTCTACTACATTCTAAATCAGTTTTATCAAAATCCTTTGTACTGTTTATAAGCTCCGTATAAAAGAACTTATCCAAATTCATTTCCATATAAAAAAGTATTACATCGCTTACTTCATCCTCATAAGCTTGTAAAACTTTGTAATACTTGGTATTTTTAAGCTTTTCTACAAATGTGGGGATTGTACTGTCAGTGTCAATCTTAAATCTTGAATCATCACCCAATACTATGAGTGAGCTTCTTAAATTATTTAATCCGTTATTTCTCTGCAAAACACGCAAAATTTTCTTTATATCGGAAATTTCAAATTCAGATAATAATGAATTTAAAAACCTTTTATAATTCCCTGAAAAATAATAACCGAACTTTCTAATCTGTTCAATCTTGTATCTTTGCATTTTAAGTTCTATATCATATACAGTATCATAACTGTCAAAAATACTGCCTATATCAGTATTTTCCTTAAGATAAGCTATAATTTCATGCACATCATTGCAATGAGCAAGTTTTATATAATCTGTGTTCATGAGGAGTTTTGAATACAAACTGTCAATTTTTGCATTTATAACTGCAAATTTTGAATTAATCCTCATAATCAATCATCCTTACTTAAAATAATTTTATCAAATGCTTTTTCTATCAAATAGTCTTTATTATTTTCATAATTTTCATCTATTTTTTTCAGTCTTTTACTATTTTCAAGCTTTCGCCTTTCAACTTCCAATCCGGCTTCGCTAATAATCTTGTCAAATATTTCCTGTGCTTTTATCTTTGCTTCATTATTAGCTTTACTTTCCATATCAGTAAGTTTTTTTCTGAGTTCTTCTCTTAATCTTTCTTCCTCAAGATCAGTTTGTTTAACCAATTCTTCAGTTCTGTTATCTATATCAATTATGCTCTCAATAGTTTCTTTCATCTCATCCCTTCTTTCAACATGTACATATAATAGCACTATCTTAGAGAATTTAAAGTACCTTTATACTAATGCAAATGTTTTTCTGAAAATTTCATCTGTTTTTCACATTTTAATCTATGATTTCTCCATCCAACTCTTCCAGATTGTATTTCTCAATTATTGAAATTATTTTTTCAGCATATGAAGGATCTGTTGCATATCCCGATTTTTGTAATGCTTTTGCCGCATCATAAGGATTTTGTGCATCTCTGACCTTTTCATATCTGCCGGCCTTTGAAATCAAAGTTCCATAATCTTTAAAACTTTCCGATTTTGATTTGTACACTCTAAAAGACTGTTTCAATATTTTTTCTTCATCGTCATAAAATTCTGATGTATTCATTTCCACATAATCGGATTTAGATGTTGCTTTAATTCCAAAGTAATTATTATATTTTTTACTCAGTTCCGAATTCCCAAAATTGCTTTCAAGAGCAGACTGGGCAAGTATTACACTTGCAAACAGATTGTATTTTTTTGCGGTTTGAATTGCAGGATACTTTGTCTCTTCAATATATACAAGCTTTTCATCAATTTTATTTTCCCGCTTAGATATAACTAAAAATACAAGTACTATAAATATAAAACCGCTAAAGAAGAAAAACCCCGTGTTTCCCTTCCTTCGCTTTCTTTTCTTACTCATCATATCTCCTTCTGTTTGATGCAGGTGCTATTTTAAGCTCATCTCTGTACTTTGCAACTGTTCTTCTCTTAATCTCTATTCCCGTTTTATTTAACATATCAGTTATCGCTTTATCTGATAGCGGATTTTTAGAATCTTCATTTAAAATGATATCTTCTATTTTTTTCATTATATAATCTCTTGAAACTTTTCCTGTCGAAAACTTCAATGGTTTTGTAAAAAAATACTTCAACGGGAAAACGCCAAAACTACATTCTAAATATTTATTTTTAGTCGCTCTTGAAACTGTTGACTCTGATATATTAAGTGCGTTTGCAATATCACTTAAGGTCATCGGTTCGAGGGAAAATCCATGTATGAAAAAATTTCTTTGATACTTTACAATTTCAGTTACAACTCTTTTAATTGTATTTCTTCTCTTTTCAAGAGCATCTATTAAAAATAGAGTCCTTGTAAGTTTTTGCTTTAAATATTTTTTAGTTTCTTCATCAATATCGGACTCAAGCATATCAAGATAAAATTTATTGACTTGTATGTTTGAAACTTGCTCATCAATTTCAATTTCAATATTTTCTGTATCAGTATTTACAAAAATTTCGGGTTTCAAATATACTGTCGGCAATTTATTTGCAGCATATCCTCTTCCCGGTTTCGGATTCAATTTTTTTATTTTTTCTATATATTCATTTAATTCAGCTAAACTTATGCCTTGACTTTTGGCAATGCTTGGTAATCTGTTTTTATAAATATCCTCCAAATGATATTCTATGATATTTTTCAAAATGGTATCATGTGCATCTATCTGCATCAAAAGACATTCCTTTAAATTTCTTGCACCTACTCCCTTAGGTTCAAACTCCCAAATTTTTCTTAAAACGTAAAATACATCATGCACCTCAGTTTTTAATATTTTTGCCGCCTCTTGAATATCAACATCAAGATATCCGTCATCACCAATATTTTCTATTAAAAACTTACCTATTTGATACTCCGACTTACTTAAATTTATCATTCCAAGCTGCTCTATTAAAACATCACTTAAAATAACAGGAGCTTTTGTATAATCTTCAGGCTTTACATCTTCATCATCTCTGTAAAATTTTACAGACTTATTTTCCCTGAGTTTTTTCAAATAGTTTCTAAAACTTTCATCTTCAATTTTAGATTCATAATCTATCAAAACATTTTCTTCGCTTTCACGCTCTAAAAAAGATTCAAGTTCAATCGAATTTAATTCCATAAGCTCAATTGACTGTATTAATTCAGTTGTCAAATTTAATTTTTGTATTAGACTTAAATCAAGTTTTAACATGAATATCACCAAGATTATTATATCATACTTTGCAATATGTAATTATTTATTCATTGTAATATAGTCTTATCATACTTTACTTTACAAAACCAATCTATAAAGCTACAATAATATCATAGGAGGAATTTTTAATATGCTAACTCAGATGTTTGAATTTGAAAAATCAAAAAATAAAATACCTTATGATATACTACATAAAAATATTCCCATTAAAATGAGTAAGGAACTTATCGAAGCAATAGAATACCTCCTTTGGTATGTCCCCGATATAGCTTCAATACAATCAAGAGAAAATGAGCTTGTATCAAATTTTTTATATGATGATTTTACATTTGAAGAAATTATGAAATACATGCACCTTAGAGATGAAGATGTACTGTTTACCGAGCAAATTGATTTTTATACAGAAAACTTTTATAAGTATGAAATATGCCCAAATTATCAAAAATTGATTTTAACTAAAAGCTCTGATGAAACTAAAACGGGTTCACTACTTCGACATATCAGAAACTCAATAGCTCATGGTTACTTTACAATTGTAGAAAATTTGCTCATCGGATTTGACTATAAATTTGTAACAGGAAAACGCGAAGAATGTAAGGCTATTTTTAAGATAAAACCGTCAAATTTACTGTATGCACTAAAAAATTTAGACACCGAACTAACTGAAGAAAGACTTGTAAAAACAGCTCTTGAAACTTGTGGATATGAAGTAAAATACTATGAAGACAATAATGAACTGTATGATAAATTTGATTTGTTTGCAAGAAGAGCCGACAGAAAATATGCCGTTGAAATAAAAAAATATAAAAAGAAAAAATATATAAATGAACGTGATGTCAGGTATATATTAGAATTATTTAAAGATGTATATAAAAATGTTCAACCCGTACTTGTAATAAATACATCTCTCCTTACAGAAAAAGCAAAACAAGAGCTTTTAAAACGCTCTATAATTATCCTTGATGTTAAAAATATAAAAAAACTGTTATCAGGCAGAGATATGCTTTTTGAAATAGAAAGAGACAGAAAATATAAGAAATAGTAATTTATAAATAAGAATGATGTAAAAGTTATTATCTTACTTAAATATAAAATGAATTAATATCCATAACATAAAAAATACCTCGATTTCTCGAGGTATTTTTATTTTATATTATTCAATTATTTTTGATACTACTCCTGATGCTACTGTTCTTCCACCTTCTCTTATCGCAAATCTTAATCCTTCGTCCATTGCGATTGGTGTGATTAGAGTTACTGTAAATGTTGAGTTATCTCCTGGCATTACCATTTCTACTCCTTCTGCCAATTGGATATCTCCTGTTACGTCTGTTGTTCTGAAGTAGAATTGTGGTCTGTATCCGTTAAAGAATGGTGTGTGTCTTCCACCTTCTTCTTTTGATAGTACGTATACTTCGGCTTCGAATTTTGTGTGTGGATGTATTGAGTTTGGTGCTGCTAATACTTGTCCTCTTTCGATTTCTGTTCTTTGTACTCCTCTTAGTAGTGCTCCGATGTTATCTCCTGCTTGTGCTTGGTCTAGTTGTTTTTTGAACATTTCTACTCCGGTTACTACTACTGTTCTCTTTTCTTCTGTTAGGCCTACTAGTTCTACGTTGTCTCCTACTTTTACTGTTCCTCTTTCTACTCTTCCTGTTGCTACTGTTCCTCTTCCTGTGATTGAGAATACGTCTTCTACCGGCATTAGGAATGGATGGTCTACGTCTCTTGCCGGTTCCGGAATGTATCTGTCTACTTCTTCCATTAGTTTTAGTACTTTTTCTCCCCATTCTCCGTCCGGATCTTCTAATGCTTTTAATGCTGATCCTACTACGATTGGTGTGTTGTCTCCGTCAAAGTCGTATTCGTTTAATAGGTCTCTTACTTCCATTTCTACTAATTCTATTAGTTCCGGATCGTCTACTTGGTCTTCTTTGTTTAGGAATACTACGATTTGTGGTACGCCTACTTGTCTTGCTAGTAGTATGTGTTCTCTTGTTTGTGGCATTGGACCGTCTGCTGCTGAACATACTAGGATTGCTCCGTCCATTTGAGCTGCTCCTGTTATCATGTTCTTTACGTAGTCGGCGTGTCCCGGACAGTCTACGTGTGCGTAGTGTCTGTTTGCTGTTTCGTATTCTACGTGTGATGTTGAGATTGTGATTCCTCTTTCTCTTTCTTCCGGTGCTTTGTCTATGTGTGCGTAGTCTACGAATTCTCCGCCACCGAATTTTTTGCTTAATACTAATGTTATTGCTGCTGTTAATGTTGTTTTACCGTGGTCTACGTGTCCTATTGTTCCAATGTTTACGTGCGGTTTTGTTCTTTCAAATTTTGCTTTTGCCATGAATATCCTCCCTAAATTTTTATAGTTACCTTAATGATACAATAAAGAACGCCTAAAATCAATATTAAAGAATTTTTTAGCATTGTACTTGAATTTTTAATAATTCAAAGATTCTATTTTATTTATTGCAAAATTCTTCAAATAGTATTTACAAAATAGAAAATCTGCAATTTCAGCTATTGGATAGCTACACCATACTAATGTCAAGTTTCCCATTGCAGCAAAAATATATGCAACGGGTAAAAGAACCAAAAGTTGCCTTACCACTGATGACATAAGTGATAACATCCCATTTCCAAGTGCCTGAAAAGTAGAGCCACTTACAATATTATATCCCGCCATCATAAATGCGGTTGAAATAATTCTAAGCATTGGAATTCCTATTTCAATAAGCTTATCTGAAGCATTAAATATTCCAAGAAGTTGCTTTGGAAATATTTGGAATATTAAAAATCCGAATGTCATAAATAGTATTCCCGATTTTAAACTTAAATCCACAACTTTTTTTGCTCTTTCAGAATTTCCCGCTCCGTAGTTATATGCAAGAACAGGTACCATCCCGTTAGTAAGCCCAAAAATAGGCATAAATATAAAACTTTGAACCTTAAAATATGCACCAAGTGCTGCAACTGCCGTTGTAGAAAATCTATCAAGTATTCCATTTAAAAGATAAATAGCTACACTTCCTATTGCTATTAATATCATACTCGGAACTCCGATAATATATATTTTTCTTATAGTATTAATATCGGGAAATATTCTTTTTATTTCTACATCCGCATTATATTTATAATTTAACGTAAATGCAATTATCGCTCCTAAAACTTGTCCTAATACAGTTGCAATTGCCGCTCCTTTTACTCCTAATGCAGGAACATTAAAAAGTCCGAAAATAAATATGGGATCCAAAATTATATTTATAACCGCTCCGATAGTTTGACTTATCATTGCAATTATAGTTCTTCCTGTTGATTGCAAAATTCTTTCTGTCATAATTTGAGTAAATATACCTATCGAAAAAATAGTACAAATAGAAATATACTCTGAGCCATAATTAATTACTTCAATATTAGTCGTCTGCATAGAATAATAAATTCTTGATAAAAAAAGTCCAAATAAAACAAATACAATAGAGTGAATTATGCAGAGAAAAAATCCGTTTTCTGCTGCAAGATTAGCCTGTCTGTTATTCTTTTCTCCAAGTGAACGTGATAATAGAGCATTAACTCCAACCCCCGCTCCAACACCGACACCTATCATTAAATTTTGTATCGGCAATGCGATAGATACTGCAGTAAAGGCATTTTCATTGATTTGTGACACAAATCGTGAATCTACTATATTATATAGCGCTTGTATAAACATAGAAAGCATTATCGGCAACGACATCTCTATTAAAAGCTTTCCCATAGGTTTATATCCCATTTTATTTTCCCTATTCAAAAATAAGCACTCCTTTCTATTTAATTATACTATAATTTCTAATATATATGAACTTTCATAAATAATTCTTATCCTATATTTGTGCTGATATAACATAATATTGATAAATATAGTTTATACGAAATAAATTATTTTAAATTTTTCAAATAAAAAAGCTTGGAGAACAGTATAAATACCGTTCACCAAGCTCTTATATTTTAATCAACTCTTTTTATTTTATAAATTTTTAAAATTTTGCCTGTTTTAATATCTCAACTAAACAATTATAAAATGTATTTGTCGATTTTATACTGAACGCTTCTTTCGGCGAGTGAAAATTCCAAGAATTTGGTCCTATTGAAACTACATCAAGCTCCGGTTTTTTATTAATGAAAAATCCGCATTCAAGACCTGCATGAACTGATAATTCTTTTATATTTTCAATTCCTTTTTCTGCATATACCTTCTTTACAAGTTCTCTTAACTTAGAATCAGATTTGAATTTCCAATTAAAATAATCTCCCCAAATTTCATATTCTAAACCGAAGGCTTTTGTAAGTTTCTTAAGTTTTTCTAAAATAAACTCTTTTTGAGAATTAAAGCTTGCTCTTATATCTGAAATCAAAATAATCTTTGAATCTTCAATATAAATTTCTCCTAAATTACAAGAACAATCTACCATATTTTCAAAGACATTACTCATAATTTGTACATCTACAGGACTTACTAAAATATAATCTAAAATATTTGAAAACATCTCTTTTGACATACATTTTTTATCTTCGATTTCTATAGGATCAACTTCAATCTTTATTTTTCCTTTATATTTTTGAAATTCTTCAGATATTAGAATATTAAACTCATTCAATTTTTCAAGGAGAGTACTATATTGATCTTTATTCAGCATTACAACAACTTTACTGTCCCTTGGAATAGCTAATCTGTAACTTCCACCTTTTACGGAGTTTAAATAAAAATCTAAATCCGATATATAATTCAAAAATCTGAATAACAATATACTACTGTTTCCTCTTCCTCTATGAATATCTTCTCCCGAATGTCCGCCTTTAAGACCTGAAATTTTAATTTCATAAGGCACATACATTTCTCCCACGTCTACAAAATCTATGTTTTTATAAGCAGTAAAAACAACTCCGCCGGCAGAAGCGCAAAGTATTTCATTTTCATTGCAATGATCTAAATTTATAAGATATTTGCAGTTAAGTTTACTTGCATCAAAATTCTCCGCACCATAAAAATCTTCTTCTTCCGAACTTGTAAGTATTGCTTCTATTTCAGGATGTTCTAAAGTATTATCTTCAAAAATAGCCATTATTGCACTGACTCCAAGTCCGTTATCTCCACCGAGAGTAGTTGTTCCTCTTGTAGATACTATGTCTCCGTCTATATAATATTTTATTGCATCTTCAGCAAAATTATGTACTACCCCTTCAGCTTTTTCACATACCATATCCATATGAGCTTGAAGTGCAATTGCAGGATAATTTTCATAACCTTTAGACGCACTCTTTCTCATGAATATATTTCTATAATCGTCTTTTTCTACGTATATTCCTCTTTCCTTTGCCCAATCATACATGTAATCTCTTATCTTTTCTTCACTATGACTTTTTCTCGGAATTTTACTTATCTTGTCAAAATTGTTTAATATCTCGTTCATTTTACACGTCCTTTCATCAAGCTATCTATCATCTTTTCCATAAACACCAAAAACTTCTCGGAATGTTTTTCCACTTCTATCTCCTTATCATAAATTACTTCATACAAATAAGTTGCATGAACTCTTACAACAACACTAACCAAAAAAGCAATATCATCTTCTTTTAAAAGATTTTCTTTTAAAAATGATTTTGTAACCTTGAAATCACGCTGAAATATATTTCCTTCTCTTAACATATCATTTATATCTTCATCTGCATTACTTCCAAGTTCCTCAGGGAATATTTCATAATAATCCTTTATTATTTCCGGAAGATATTTTGATTGATTACCATAAAACATATTAAAATATATGTCAGGATTTTTAAATGAAAACTCATTAAAAACTTTATACACCATTATATATTTCTCTTTTGGTGTTTTAACTTCTTTAAGTCTAGATCTTAATTCTATTATATAATCTTCCAAATATCCTATTGAAGCATATATTAAAAGTACTTCTAAATTCTTAAAATAATTATACAAAGTTGCACTGTTATAACCCGATTTATCAGCTATTTTTCTAATACTTACCTCTTCAAAACCAAATTCATCAATTATTTCTCTGGTCGCATTTATATAGTATGTCATCATTCGCTTTTCTTTTAAATTTTTCATATCTCACCCCCATAAAACACTTGACAATATCAAATTATCCAACTATGATTATAATATAATCGCGATTATATATCAACCCAATTTAATATCGAAAGGAGAAATATTAATGGAAAAAACAAAAAAACAAAAAAAGTTCAAATTTCCTGACGCCTTAGTATTAATTGTAATTTTACTAATAGTTGTATCCTTTGCAACTTATGTACTTCCAACAGGTGAATATACAAGAGTCTTAAATCCTATCACCGAAATAGAAATAGTAGATCCTACAAGCTATCATGCTATAGATAAAAATCCTGTATCTCTTTGGGGAGTTCTGCAATCAATCCCAAGAGGTCTTAATGAATCTGCTGAAATTATAAACTTTTTATTCATAATAGGTGGAACTTTTGGAGTATTAAAGGGAACAGGTGCTCTTGACTCTCTACTACAAGTAGCTCTTATGAGATTAAAAGGTCGTGAAAGGCTTGTAATTCCTATCGTACTTACTTTCTGGGGACTTGGCGGAGCTATAGTAGGAAATTTTGAAGAATGTTTAGCTTTTCTTCCACTGCAAATAACGCTGTGTCTTGCCTTGGGATTTGACTCCATTACAGGAGTTGCTCTTGGAATGTGCGGTGTAGGAATAGGATATATGGGTGCAATTTTAAATCCTTTTACTGTTGCAACTGCTCAAAATATAGCTGAAGTTCCTCTATTTAGCGGTATGGGACTAAGAATAGTATCTTTTGCAATTTTACTTATCATAACTGTATCTTACGTATACATATACGCAGGCAAAATTCACAAAAATCCTCAATCAAGCTTAGTTTATGAAAGCGATTTAAAGAGTCCTTTTAGAGAAAACGAATTATTGGAAGGCGAATTTAATTTCACATCAAAACAAAAATTATCACTACTTGTATTCTTATTAGGTCTTATTGCTCTAGTTTACGGTGTTTTAGTATATGAATTCTATTTAGGTGAAATTGCCGCTATATTCATGGCTGTTGCAATAATCTGCGGTTTGGTCGGCGGATTATCTTTAAACGAAACTGTAGATAATTTTGTAAAAGGCGCCGGAAACTTACTATATGCAGGACTTTGTGTAGGTTTTGCTCGTGCAATAACCGTAATAATGCAAGACGGAAATATTCTTGATGTAATAGTTCATTCATTCTCAAAATTAGTTTTCGATCTTCCTTTACAAATAAGTGCTGTAGGAATGTTCCTATTCCAATCATTTATAAATGTATTTATTCCTTCAGGTACAGGACAAGCCGTTGTAAGTATGCCTATAATGACTCCGCTTGCTGATGTTATTGGCCTTACAAGACAAACTGCAGTAATGGCATTCCAATTTGGAGATGGTATTACAAATCTTATAACACCTACTTCAGGTGATTTAATGGCTGCCCTTGCTATCGGTGGTATAGTATATGGAAAATGGATGAAGTGGATTTGGAAACTTTTATTAATGTGGTATGTAGCTTGTTCACTAATATTAATGGTTGCAACAGTTATCCACTATGGACCTATTTAATGCGATTATATGAAAATTTAATATATAGAATTAAGACTTTTAGATGCAATATTATAAATTCTAAACTCATGCTTATTTATTAAAAAAACATAAACTTAGAATTTATAATATCGCTATCTTTAAGTCTTAATTTTTTATGCACCGTAAAATATAATTTATAAAAATAGTTACAAAAAACAGATTGATATGTTATTATATATGTGCATAAATTTTAATTGCTATCGTAGCTCAGTAGGTAGAGCACTACATTGGTAATGTAGAGGTCGCGGGTTCGATCCCCGCCGTTAGCTCCACTTTTATTTAGGAGATGATATGAAAAAATTATAGACCTGTTATTTAAGTGGCACTTTGGTCTAAGTGGTGGCAAAGCTTAAATAAGAAAACTCAATAGAGTTATTTTATTTAAAGGAGAATATTATGAACTTAAAGGATCTTACTAAGAATGCTATTGTGATGGCAATATACATCATATTTATAAGTATTAATCCGATTGGCTTTGGCGCACTTCAATTTAGAATAGGAGAAGTTTTTGCATTAATTCCATTTTTTAATAGAAAGTATGTACCGGCACTTGTGCTTGGCGGAATACTTGCAAATTTCGCATCGCCATTTGGAGCTATTGACATGGTTGTCGGCGGAGTATGTGCTGTTATTACTTATACTATAAGTAAATTTATAAAAAATCCATATGTAAACGGACTTGTTTACTCCATCGTATCGGCAGTTGTTGTTTCCTCCGAAATTTATTATTTAAGTATTGGAGAAATTGCAAAATCTGATGCTTTTGGATTTATAATTACAAATATAGCAACTATTTTTTTCACTATGATTATTATTACACAGCTTGGTGTTTATATCATAGATAAGACTAAACTGAAAGATATTATAAAAAATTCTTAATTGCTCTGATTTTCAGAGCAATCTTTTTATATAACTTTAACAATAACAAATGTTTACATACGACAGTTAATTTTATTGTTTTAGAATTCAAATAACTTATCATAAGTATATTTCGCATACTTTAAAACTTGTTTAATTAAATACTTTTTATATTATTAAATGTTTATAACTTTAAAGGTTTATAATCAAATTTACTATAATTTAATATTTTATCACTTTATTATTGTCGGCAGATAATAAATGTACTATAATTTATTATAGAAAGTGTTTTCTAAGTATTTATAAAGAGGGGGTATATTATGATTACTTTTTTTATCGCACTATTTATTTTAATTGCAGGTTATTTTATCTACGGAAAATTTGTAGAAGGTATATTTGGACCGACCGATGAGCCTACTCCTGCATTATCTCATGGAGATGGAATAGATTATGTTCCGATGAGTACTCCAAAGGTATTTTTAATTCAATTACTTAACATCGCAGGACTTGGACCTATTTTCGGTGCATTAGCCGGAGCACAATGGGGACCCACCGTATTTTTATGGATAGTATTTGGAACAATACTTGCAGGAGCTGTTCACGATTTTATGTGTGGTATGATTTCTATCAGACACAAGGGAGCAAGTATATCTGAAATTACCGGTATTTATCTTGGCGATACAATGAAAAATGTAATGAGAGTTTTCTCTGTCGTATTATTGGTTTTAGTAGGTACCGTATTTGCAACAGGACCTGCTAAGCTTCTTTCAATGCTTAATACAGGATTAAACGCTAAAGTTTGGCTTATTATAATTCTTGTATATTATTTCTTGGCAACACTTCTTCCGATTGATAAAGTTATCGGAAAGTTATATCCTATTTTCGGGTTGTGCCTAATTATAATGTGTATTGGCGTAGGTGGAGGAATTTTAATTAAGGGATATCATATTCCTGAAATGACTCTTGCAAATCTTCACCCTAAAAATACTCCTATCTGGCCATTTATGTTTATTACAGTTGCCTGTGGTGCAATCTCAGGTTTCCACGCAACTCAATCTCCTATGATGGCAAGATGTATTAAAACTGAAAAAGATGGAAGAAAAGTATTCTACGGTGCAATGGTTGCAGAAGGTATTATAGCGCTTATATGGGCGGCAGCCGGAGTTGCATTCTATGGTTCTACAGGCGGTCTTTCAAATGCATTGGCTGAATCTACACAAAATGGTGTTGTATATGAAATTTGTAAAACGCTGCTTGGACCTGTAGGCTCAGTTCTTGCAATGATCGGTGTAATAGCTTGTCCTATAACATCAGGTGATACTGCATTTAGAAGTGCCAGACTTACAATTGCAGATTGGTTTAATATCGGACAAAAAGATGGCAAGAAAAGATTATTACTTACTGCTCCTCTTCTAATTGTCGGAGCTTTATTATCTCAAATCGACTTTAATATCATTTGGAGATATTTCTCTTGGTCAAACCAAACTCTTGCTATGATAGCTTTATGGGCAGCAAGTGCATATCTTCTAAAGAATAAGAAAAACTACTACATTACAATGATTCCGGCAACATTTATGTCTGCTGTGACATCAACTTATATATTAATAGCACCTGAAGGATTTAAACTTCCAATAAGCATAGCTTATCCGGCAGGAATATTATTCGCAGTATGTTGTCTTGCAGCTTTTCTTAACTCTACTAAAAAATTAAAAGCTGCACTTAAATAATTTAATAACATAAAAAATATGCTACTTTAAAAAGTAGCATATTTTTTATTGAAATTCAGAATGTTATTCGCTTACTTTTAGTATTAAGACATTGTAAACAATGTATTTGACAATTTCTCTCACAAGTTCAATCCGACCGAATACATACAAAATGCTACCCTTTCAGGGTAGCATTTTAATTTTTATACAGTTAGTGTTTCTACATCAACTTCTCTTTTCGTTTCCTTACTTTCTTCTTTTGATATGATGTCCTTAACTTTCATCAATCTGGTTATATTTGCTCTTTCATTTTCATCAAGTTTACCTAGTATATATTTTATAGTATCTTTTAAATCCGGTATTGTCTTGTATTCAAGAGCATTTACTCTTCTTCTTGTCTTTTCTATTTCATCTGCCATGAGCTGAGTTGATTTTTCAAGTTGTGCAAGTCTAAGCAGTTTATCCATTACATAGCTCAGCTTGTCTATTGCTTCATCAAGATCTGCTGTTGTCTGTGCATAACCATATGGATATAATGAACCGTCTTCTGTCAATTTTTCTGTCTTAAATTCCATCTGAGGGATTTCAACACTCATTACATTTTTAGTGGTTATTTCAAGATTTGTCTTTTGTGTAGGAAATGTTACTGCTGCTTCCAACATCTCAGGGCTCATAAATGCAGATGCTAATAAAAAGTCTTTAAATGATTTTGAAAGTTCCGCTTCAACTTCCTCTCTCAATCTTTTATTTTCTTTTACTATTTCTATAAATCTCCTCATAAGTTCGTCTTGCTTATCTTTTAAAAGCTTATGTCCTCTTGATGAAGTTATAAGTCTTTTCTTTAGCATAGACAAATTCATTCTCGTTGGATTGATGTTTAATTTTGTCATAATATACCTCAATCTTTCTGAAGATATATATCAAGAAGTTCGTCCTTTATTCTCTTTAATTCCGCTCTTGGAATTAGTCTAAGCAATTCCCAACCTAATTCAAGAGTTTCTTCTATTGCTCTGTTTGTATAATATCCCTGATTTACATATCTCTTTTCAAATTCATCTGAAAATTTTGCAAATGCTTTATCTGCATCAGATAACGCCGAATCTCCAAGTATTACTGAAAGTTCTTTAGCTTCTTTTCCGGATGTGTATGCAGCGTATATTTGGTTCATCGTACCGGCATGATCTTCTCTTGTCTTTCCTTTTCCGATACCCTTATCTTTAAGACGCGACAATGACGGTATTGCATTTATAGGTGGTTCTAATCCCTGCTTATATAATTGTCTTGATAAAATAATCTGTCCTTCTGTTATATATCCTGTAAGGTCCGGTATCGGATGTGTTATATCATCTTCCGGCATTGTCAATATAGGAATTTGTGTTATTGAACCGTTTCTTCCTTTAATTCTTCCGGCTCTTTCATAAATACCTGCAAGATCCGTGTATAAATATCCCGGATATCCACGACGACCCGGAACTTCCTTACGAGCTGCAGATATTTCACGAAGTGCCTCTGCATAATTTGTCATATCTGTCATTATTACAAGCACGTGCATTCCAAGTTCAAATGCCAAGTACTCTGCACATGTAAGTGCCATTTTAGGAGTAGCAAGTCTTTCTATAGCAGGGTCATCCGCCAAATTCATAAACAATACCGCTCTGTCTATTGCACCTGTTTCTTTAAAGTCATCAATAAAAAACTGAGCTTCTTCAAATGTAATTCCCATAGCTGTAAATACTACCGCAAATTTTTCATTTGAGCCTCTTACTTGAGCCTGTCTTGCAATTTGAGCTGCTACATTATTATGTGGAAGGCCTGAACCTGAAAATATCGGAAGTTTTTGTCCTCTTACTAATGTATTTAAACCGTCTATTGTAGAAATTCCGGTTTGAATAAACTCTGACGGATAGTCTCTACTTACAGGATTTATCGGCGAGCCGTTAATATCTATTTTTGCATTAGGAATGATTCGAGGACCATCGTCTATAGGCTGTCCAAGTCCGTCAAATACTCTTCCTATCATATCAGGACTTACCCCAAGTTCAAGCGGTCTTCCCAAAAATCTAACACTTGTTTCTTGAAGATTGATTCCGCTTGAGCCTTCAAAAATTTGAACCATGGCTTTGTCCCCATCAATTTCGATTACACGTCCACGTCTTTTCTCACCTGTTTGAAGTTCTATATCTACAAGCTCTTCATAGCTTACTCCTTCTACACCTTCCACTACCATAAGAGGCCCTACTACTTCTGTTACCGACTTATATTCTTTAAGCATTTATAGTTCCTCCTATTCTCAGTTCTTTCATTTCTCTTTCTATATCTAAAATTAATTCATCTAATTTAACAAGTTCCGATTCAGATACGTTTTTAGCTCTTGCTATCCTCTCTCTTATAGGCATACGTGATATTTCAGATAAATATACTCCGTTTTGAAGTGCATCTATTGCACAATCATAAAATTTTAATATTGCTTTCATCATTTTATTTTGCTTATCCAATGAACAATATGTGTCGATGTCATGAAAAGCATTTTGCTGCAAGAAATCTTCACGAATTGATTTTGTAATTTCAAGTTTTAGTTGATCTGATTCGGAAAGTGAATCTCTGCCGACAAGTCTAACTATTTCTTGAAGCCCTGTTTCTTCTTGTAAAAGTGTCATAGCTCTTATCCTATTCTTAGAAAAATCTCTATCTACATTTTCATTGAAATATTTATCCATTTTTGCTTGATACAGTGAATAAGAATCTATCCAGTTTATTGCAGGAAAATGTCTTCTGTATGACAGGTCATAATCAAGTTTCCAAAATATTTTTACTATTCTGAGAGTAGATTGACTTACCGGCTCTGAAATATCTCCTCCCGGAGGAGAAACAGCTCCTATTACAGAAAGTGCTCCTTCTCTTTTATCTGAACCTAGACAAATGACACGCCCTGCTCTTTCATAAAATTCCGCAACTCTTGATGCAAGGTATGCAGGATATCCTTCATCTCCCGGCATTTCTTCAAGACGTCCGCTCATTTCACGAAGCGCTTCAGCCCAGCGTGATGTTGAATCCGCCATCATTGCAACAGAATATCCCATATCTCTGTAGTATTCAGAAATTGTAATTCCTGTATATATAGATGCCTCACGTGCTGCTACCGGCATATTAGAGGTATTTGCTATAAGAACTGTTCTTTTCATAAGAGATTGTCCTGTACCGGCATCTATCAGTTCCGGAAACTCCATAAGTACATCCGTCATTTCATTTCCACGTTCTCCACAGCCTACATATACAATTATTTGAGCATCCGCCCATTTTGCAAGCTGATGCTGAACAACTGTCTTTCCACTTCCAAATGGTCCCGGAATCGCTGCCGTTCCTCCTTTTGTTATAGGAAAGAATGTATCTATAACTCTCTGTCCTGTAACAAGCGGAGTTGTAGGGTCTATTTTTTTTGTAACCTTACGTCCACGTCTTACCGGCCATTTTTGTATCATATTCAGTTCTTTTTGACCATTCTCAGTCTCAAGCACACATATAATCTCATCTACTGTATGCTTTCCTTCACTTATCTTTAAAACCTTTCCGCTAACTCCAATTGGAACCATTATTTTATGAAGTACAACAGGAGTTTCTTCAACTGTGCCTATTACATCTCCTTCTGATACCTCATCTCCCACATTAACTGTAGGTTTAAATTCCCACTTCTTTTCACGATTTAGCTTTTGGACTTCTGCTCCCTTTACAAGGAAATCCCCCGTAGTATCTTTAAGAGCTTCAAGAGGTCTTTGTATTCCGTCAAACATCTGCTCTATAAGTCCGGGTCCAAGCTCAACCGACAGCGGATATCCGGTAGATACAACTTCATCTCCCGGTCCTATTCCGGTTGTTTCTTCATATACTTGAATAGAAGCTTTATCGCCTCTCATTTCTATAATTTCGCCTATTAATTTTTTTTCAGATACTTCTACCACGTCATACACATTGGCATTTTCCATGCCGCTTGCTACTACTAATGGTCCGGAAACTTTAATTACTCTTCCTGATTTCAAAAAAGCCCCTCCTTTATAAAATATTTGATCCGACTGCTTTTTCAACATATTTATTTATGTTATTCATTCCTATATTTAAGGTTCCCCTATTTGACGGAATTAATATAACAGCCGGTGTAACTTTGTTATTATATCTCTTTATTGTTTCTTCTATCTTTTCAGCCAATTGCTCTGTTATAAATATTATCCCATAGCCATTTTGTGCAAGAAAATCAACCTTTTGTCTGGCTTCATCTTCTTCATATGCCACCACTACATCTATTCCCAGAGCTTTAAATGCCAAAATAGAATCTTTATCTCCAACAACTGCAATTTTATACATAACTATCACGTAGCCTTTCCTTAATGAAAGAAGCATCCAGTCCATTCATCTTTGATATCATTATAATTCTCAAGTTCTTAATTTCCATTTCCTTTGCAAGCAAGTATGCAAATAAAACTTCAGGTCCATAAGTAATTCTTTTGACATCTTTTATCAGATTTATAAAATAGTTATCTTTCTCTTTTTCAAAAGTTAGTAGTGAATTTGTCTGATTATACTCCTCAATACCATGTTTTACATACCTGTATATCCTTGTAGGTTTAAACAGCATACTGTCTTCGTCAATTTTATTATTCAAATATCTAAAAAACTCATTCTTTTTAATGCTACCTCCATCAATCAGAACTCTATTTAAAAATCCTAAAGTTCTTTCCTGTTTTTGGCATCTTAACAATGTGTTTATATTTGTAAAATCTATAAGATCTTCTATATATTTGTAAAACAAATCAGAATCAATGTCTTTTACCAATTCTTTAAGTCTTGAAAAATAAAATTCATCTACTATAATATCAATACATTGAGGATCTTTAGTCTTTTCATATTCTTCCTTTGACAGTTTTATAACCTCATAAAATTCTCCGGACGAATTTTTTTCATTTAAAAATTGCTTTTTAATTTTTTCAACATCAAAATTTCCATATTCAATGTATAATTGCCTAAAATCTTCGCCTAAAATATTTTCTTTTATAAAAACTTTAATATTATGATAATGATATTTTAAAACTAAAATATCTACTATTCTGTCATCAGGACTTAAATTATAAGCTTTTTTATAGACATCCTCCTGCTCGCTCTTTAGAGCCTCCTCAAAATCCTCATTTCTATTTAATTTTAAAATATAACTTTGATAGACTGAATCTCCCAAAATTCTAAGAGCTTCTTCAAGATTTCTTGATTCTGACATTCTGTCAAAAACACTTTTATTAAGAAGTTTTTTTTCTAAAACTCTAACTATCGCAGATTGTTGAATGAATAAATTTCTATCCATTTCTACCTCCTAACTGATAAATAGCTTTTCAAAAACTTCCATTTCAAAATCGCTTCTTTTAACTTCGACTATATCTTCAAATTTATTATTGTATAAAATATTCCCCATTAAAAGTGCAAATCCACTTTTTACCGACTCATCTGAAATCTCAATTCCAAAGTCTGCATTTTTTACTGCCTGCTTATATCTTTCCGGAACAATTAGAACTGAATTTGAAGTCAGCTTGACATTTGCAATAGAATTTTTTACATACGTTATATATTCTTCATCTGATAAGTTTTCCAATTTATCAATTACCGTTTCAAAAACTCTATCTACAATTTTTTGTTTAGCTTCTAAAACCATATCTCTTGCCTTTAATTCCGCTCCCGAAATGGCTTTGTCTAAAATCTTTTCAGAGTCTTTATTTGCTCTGTCTATAATTTTTTTTGCTTCCGCCTTTGCTCTTTCTTCATTTTCACTTATAATTTCAGATGCCTTTTGATTTGATTGACTTAAGATTTCTTCAGATTTTTTTACAGAGTCGGTTTCAATTTTATTAATCAAATTGTCTAAGTTTGACACTGTAAGCCTCCTTATTGAACCTTTATCATAATTAAAAATGAAATTGCAAATGCCAAAATTGCATACATTTCAACCATTACTGCAAAAATAATTCCCTTTCCTTGTTGTTCTTCATTCTTCGCAAGAATATTAATACCTGCAACAGATACTTTCCCTTGAGCTATTGCTGAAAAATATCCTACAAGGCCTACGGGAAGAGAAGCACAAAGTAAAACAAATCCCTCATATAAATCTAATTGCGGAGTTAATTTAAAAAGTATAAGCATTCCTATTACGAAACCATATAATCCTTGAGTTCCAGGAAGAAGCTGAAGAATTAATGACTTACCGAACTTCTCAGGCTCTTCAATTACAACTCCCGCTGCAGCCTCCCCTGCAATTCCTACTCCCTTTGCAGAACCTGCACCTGCCATAAGTGCTGCTATTGCAACTCCAAATGCTCCAAGCATAATTCCACCATTGTTTACAAAAAATCCTTGATACATATTATTCCTCCTCAATATTAAAGTAGTTAGATTCTGCTACCATATTTTTAAATGGTACTCCTCCACCCTCATAAAATTTATTAAACATTTCTACATAAGTTAATCTTGCAGAATGTACATAAGCTGATAAAAACGCCAAAAACATATTGAATAACTGAAACATCAAAAATATCAGAGCTCCAAATATTATTCCTAAAATTCCATTTTGGAACAACATTCTAACAATTATATTTACTGCAATAGCTATAAAGCTACCTGCTAATGACAATGCCATAAGTCTCAGATATGATACAAAATCTCCAAAATAAGATGTTATTCCATACAACGCATAAATTCCCCATCCAAGTTTTGCTCCTATGGTCTTTTCAGTTCTTCCTCCGGTTAAAACTATTCCTATCATTCCAAGGACCATTATGATCATTGCCGCATTAAATATTCCTGATTTTAACTTTAGTACGTTTGCCACAATGCATACTATAGCTCCCATTACCGCCATATACCAAAATCCGACATCATATAGTGCATCTAACGGTTTTTTATCTCTTATATTCATATAAGCCTTTATTCCCAGTGCAAAAAATATGTGAATTCCTCCAAATATTAAAGACATAAGTATCATAGCTACATAGTCTTCAGACGGATTAAGGAGTGATTTCATAGGTATAGCATCTCCAAAAAATGAACCGAATACAATTCCCCACAACATTGTTGAAATTGAAATATACATAAAAAATTTAATAGAATTTCTCTTAACTTTATCCAAATTGAAAAATTTAAGTGCAAAAAATGTTGCTAAAAATAGCAATAACCCATATCCTAAATCTCCAACCATTATCCCTGCAAATATAAAATAAAATGGAGCAAATAACGGGGTAGGATCTATTTCATTATATCTTGGGATTGAATACATTGTCGTCAAAGATTCAAACGGCTCTACAAAATTATTATTTTCTAATTGTACCGGAACCTTCGGATCATCTTCACTCGCCTTTTCTATCTCAATGTAATAATTTTTACCAAGAGTATCGTCTAATAATGATATGAGTTCTTTTTCTCTATTGGTAGGAAGATATCCTTCAATTATGTCCACATTTTCAGTTTTTAAAAATTTTTCGCTTGAAGCAAATTTCAGTCTTTTATTCTTCAAATACTCATAGTAAATTTTAAAATCTTCAAGTAAGTCGACTTTTAATAAAACTTTTTTTTCAATTTCTAAAATTTTATTGTTATTCTCAGAAATTGTATTTTCCAATTTAGATATGGCATCAGATACATTTCCGTCAGTTTTTATTTCAACTCTTGAAAATCCGTACTTGTGCATAATTTTAGAAAGTTCATCCTTACTTGATTTATCATAAAAGCAAATAATATAGGAAAAACTGCTGTTTTTACTTACTTGCTCAATATGCACAAACTCTGACAATTCTGCTTCTTCTATAAACTCATTTATATATTTTTTGGGTACAGTTCCGATACTTACATCAGTATTTTCAAATTCCAATATCTCTCTAATGTTGAGCTTTAAACTTTCCCATGGTTTCAAATCGTTTATTGTTGTCTTTAGATTTGTATTTTCTTGTTCTAAACTATTCCTCTTTTCAACCAATTCATAAATGTATTTATAATTATCTTTAAAATTATAAGCTGTTGCCCTATTTTCTATTTCCTTTAAATTAAATGTTTTTACTCCGGCCTTTAATTCTTCAAAAGTTCCGCTTCTTTCTAAAAATCCGCTTAATAAATCTATGCTCCACTTACATGCGCTCATAGATTCATCAAGGCTTAGTAATTCTTCCTTAGCTTCTATTTTTGTTAAAAAGCCCTCATCATCACTTGCAAGAGTATTAAAATGAATATATTTAAATTTTTGCAATACATTTAAAAGGTTTTGCCTGTCAGAATCAAAAGAAAATAGGCTGAATTTACTCATTCTAACTATTGCCATTATTCATCACAATCCTCTCAACTATAGAATCCGCTATATCCAACAATTTTTTTTCGGATATATTTAAAATTTCATTAGATTTTTCTTCAGCTTCATTTATAATTGGCTTTGAATTAATTTGTCCTTTTTGCTTAGCTTCTTCTAATATTTTATCTCTATCATTACAGGCTTTTTCAAAAATTTCATCATATCTGATTTTAGATTTATTAACAGCATCTTCCAAAATCTTTTTTGCTTCAGCTTCTGCTTTTATAATTCTTTCTTTAGAGCTGTCCTCGACATTTTTAATTTTTGAAATTGCATCAGTTGTCATATTATTACCTCCCAATTATAAATTTTTATAAAAAAACAATTATATAATTAATTATACCATTATTTTGCAAATATTAAATGTTTTTTACAATAGTTATATATTAAACAATATCAATATTGCATTAAATGAAATTTTAAATAGATTATATCAAATAAAAACCTTTTCATTCTATCTATACTTTATCAAGGCACTTTATTATCTTTAAATTACACGAAATTTTAGCCTTTTGTCCTTTTTAAAAACTTTAAATTTTTTGATTTAAGCCCTTTATTTATTTGTAAAATTGTATTATAATAACTTCCGTTGTGATTTAAAACTATAGTACATAATAAAATATATAAGGAGATGTTCGTATGTTTATTTCAAATCAAAAACACCATAGATTTTCTATTCTATCAAGTGTTGGTTATGGATTTTTATTTTCATTCTTTTTTGGACTTTGGATGTGTGCTACATATATGGGAGTATCTTTTGCCCTTAGCGTATAGTAATTTATTTAAAAAACCACTTTTTAAATTTAAAAAGTGGTTTTTTTATATTTCTCTTTATCTCTTTATTTTACTATTTTAAAATTCTTCCATCTACTGTCAAAAACAATTCGGCCGGTTTTTCCTGAGATGAAAATTGCATAGGAGACAATACCGCTGCATATGCTCCCGCATTTGTAATTTCAACCAAGTCTTCACATTCAAGCTTAGGCATAATTACATCTTCCAATATCACATCCGTTGCCGTACACAAATTTCCAACAAGTGTTACTTTTTCTAACTGTGAACTATCTTTAAGCGGTCTTATCTCAAAAGCATCACTACATGTAAATAACGGCTCCCAACAAATTAAATCCGGTTCCGTTGTAAATTTTTCTACCATTTTTATCACAGCCGGTCTTAAAAATCCATTTAAAGTATTTTTTAAAATAACATAGGTTTTCCCATAAGATGTTTTTTTATCCATTACTTTTGTTATATATCTTCCGCTCTTTCCTGTAGCATATCGTCCAACTTCTATAAATACTTTTGTATTCGGATATTCTTCTAAAAATATCTCCAAATTTCTATTAAATTCTTCTCCAAGTCTCTCTATATCAAGCGGTTTATCTTTTGGAGAAAATTGAATTCCTATTCCTGAACCCATATTTACAAATTTTAAATCCGTATTTAATATTTTTCTAAATCTTTCTGCAAGATTAAACATCTTTTCGTAATAGCTAATCAAATTTTCAATTTTAAGTTCTTGACTCTTAATATGGACATGAATTCCAACAATATTTATATTTTTAAGTTCATTGTTTTTTATGTATTCAAATAGTTGTTCTTCATCTATTCCGAATTTTGATGGTTTACCATCAAAACTGTCAAATGAAAATTCAGGATTAATCCTAACACCAATATCAAGTACTATATTCATTTTCTCAGCAATATTTTGAAGCTTTTTAATTTCACCTATACTATCCGCAATAATCGTGGACTTTTTAACAGCTTCTCTTATATCATATTCACTTTTCCCCGGAGCAGAATAATAAATTTCATCTTTTGAAAGTCCATTTTCTTCCGCTATTAAGACTTCATTTAAACTTGCAGCATCAGCGCCAAATCCTCTTGAAAATACACTCTTTACAACTAATGGATTAGAGTTGCACTTTACAGAATACAAGAATTTCACTTTTGGAAAATTTCTTTTTAGTCTTCCGGTATACTCATCAATTATATTTTCATCATATAAATAAAAACTGTCATATTTTTCGGCTTCTCTTTCAATAATTTTATTAATGTCCATATTTTCCTCCTAATAGATTTTCATTAATTACTTCGCTTTAAATATTATAACATCTTTTTCCGTTCTTTATCTCCTGTATTTAAAAAAGCTGACCTATCCGTCAGCTTTTTCTGTATTTATTTCATCTTCTTGTAATTGTTCTTCAGCTTGTTTTTCTATCAATTTTTGAGGAAATTCATTAATTATTTTTCTGGCTTCATCAATGCTTACAACATATACATTTTGTATTTCATTTCCTATTTCAACATTTTCTCCATGCCCTATTAATTTTTCACCTATAATATCCTCTCTATTAAGAGACAGCCCATACTTTGCAAGAAAAGAAATTTCTCCGTAGTTTAAATCTGTTTCAAGAAATTCATCAACTATATCTAAAAGCTGAGGTAGTTTAAAAAATGTTGCAGGAGATTTCAACTTATCAAAAAGTAACATTAAAAATCCCTGTTGTGCAGATATTCTTCCAATATCCTGATCTTTATACACTTTTCTTGCTCTAAGATATGACACAGCTCCCATTCCGTCAAGATGATTAATTCCATGTTTTAAATTTATTTCAAGAGGCGGAACTACCCAATCATCTCTATAAAAGTAATCTTTATGCTCCCAATTTATATCTATTCCTCCGACCGCATCTACAATCCCTGAAACGACTTTGTAATCAACTATGGCATAATGATCTATCTTGACATCTAAAAAATCTTCTATTGTACTTACAGTAAGACCAAGCCCTCCATTCGGATATACAAATTCATTAAAGCTCGCATTAATCTTATTTTTTGCATATCCATGAATTTTTATATATGAATCTCTCGGAATTGAAAACATTTGAACTTTATTATTTTTATGGTCTATTGTAAAAAGCATTATAGTATCCGATCTCATTCCATTTTGCTCTTCACTCATATTCACAGTTGCCGTCTTATCTACGCCAAGAACTAATATCCTAAGAGGCTTGTCCGTTTCAAATACATTTATATCTTTCTTTTTATCTTCTTCAAATGCAGATTCTACTGTTTCATTTTTTAATTTATTTATACCTTTATTCTCATGTGTCGGCTTTATCCTATATACAAGTGCAACAAGAATTGACAAGGATAAAATCGAAATTACTATAAAGGTTCTATAAACATATTTCAATTTAACACCTCATAAAAAAATCTTTATTAAAATTAAAATAACTACTGCAGGAGTTCCGAAAAATCCTGTTAAAAATGAAGTAAACGGATTTACAGCTATATCAATTCCAAACTTTACTCCTATTAAATTAAATATATTAAGTATTACAGCTCCTATCACTATATTAATAACGACTTTAAACAAAATAGATATGGATTTGAATACAAGCATTGCTACAAGACATACCAGTATTGCTCCAATTATAAACATATTCATCATATTCACTCCTAATGTTAAATTATATCATTAATCGCTATAATTTAAAACTTTGTTTATCCTATTTGAAGTATAGCTTATATATTTTTTATGTGTTATATTATTATAAAATTAATTTTTGGAGGTAATTATGATTACAGTTTTCATATCCGGAAAGTGCCCGGATTGTCCCCCTGCAATACAAGCTTTTGAAAATTCTGATTTAGATTATGATATAATCGATATTACTGAAAATATGTCAAATCTAAAAAAATTTTTAAAATATAGAGATTTTCACCCATACTTTGATGCAATCAAAGCATCAGGAAAAGTTGGAATACCTACAATTATGATAGGTGACGGAGAAAAATTCATCGAATTTGATGAAACCTTAAATTTAAACAAATTAAAATAATGCCCTGATGAGCATTATTTTTTTAATTCCGAACTCTTAATTATTATCTTTGCTACATCCTCATTACTGAATTTTGAAGAGTTTATAGTCAAATCATATTCAAAAGCATTTCCCCAGCTTCCGTTTGTAAACTTATTATAATGATTTTTTCTTCGAGTATCTTTTTTATTCATAGTATAGATAGCCTTTTCTCTATCTATGTTATATTTTTGCATAATTCTTTCTATTCTATATTCCTTATCTGCAGTTATAAATACACTAAAAATATCATAATTATCTTTTAATACATAATTGGCACATTTTCCAAGTATTATACAGCTTCCCTTTTTTGCAAAATCTCTTATAGTTTTTGAATTTGCGAGAAATGACGCATCTATATTAGTGATATCTTCTTGTGAATATGAATAATTTTCTCTATATAAATCATAAATAGTTCCCTGCAAAAATGAGTCGTCTTTTTTTATATTATCAGGATCTACTTTCCCCTCAAGCGTTTTAAGTTCAATTATATCTTCATCATAGACTTCTATATTAAGCAGTTTACCGATTATTTTTGAAATTTCAAATCCTCCGCTTCCATGTTCTCTATCTATAGTTATTATTAAATTCTTTTTTGAGGCAAAGCTCGCCGAAAAAATTTTTCTTAAAAAATTAGTCTCACTCATTTTCTCACTTCCTTAATTATATTATGACATAAAAAGACCTCAATATTGTAAACTTATTATGAAAAATTTTAAGAAATATATAATTTTTAATTACTTTTTTGTATATTTTTTGTACTCTCGGGCATTTGTGCAATAACTATTGATATAAAGACAATTGTGCAGCCTGCGAGTTCTCTGTTTGTAAGACTTTCATTTAAAAATACATATCCTCCTATAAGAGCTATTACAGACTCCAAAGAACAAATCATCATAGCAATTGTTGTATTTAGATTCCTAAATGCATATATCTGCAAACTAAATGCTATCACACCTGAAATGGCTGACATATATAATAAAGCCGGCATAGCTGAAATAACTTGCTCAAATGTAAATGTTTCATATATCAGTGCAAATGCAAGTGAAATCAATCCACAAACTAAAAACTGATAAAAATTCAATTCAAAAATATTCGTCTTAGGAGAATATTTTGCAAGCATAATAGTGTGTATACTCATCAAAACAGAAGATATAAAGACAAGTATATCTCCTTTAGAAAAACTAAAACTCTCATCTACAGACATAAAATAAAAACCTATAATGGCAAAAATTATACACAATATAACTTTTTTACTTATTTTTTCTCCAAAAAATAAACTTATTGTCGGAATTATCACTATATAAAGAGTTGTTATGAATCCCGCTTTACCTGAAGTTGTTCCCATTATTCCAATTTGTTGAACATTAGTAACTAAAAACATGGCTATTCCGCATAAAATTCCACCTTTAATCGCAAGAGATCTGTCCATAAAATCTGTTTTAAAATCTTTTTCTATGATAGATATTTTAGGTGCTGCCACTATTATTACAAACAAAAAAATCGCCGCTAATAATGATTTAATAGATGCAAATGCAAATGTACCGAGATTATCCATTCCAATTGATATAACCATAAAAGATAATCCCCAAATAATTGCGGCTGTTAAAAGCATTATTCCGGATATAAATTTCTTACTCATATTTTCTCCTAAATGACATTATCGGTATTTGTGCTATCAAAGTTGATATAAACATTATCAGACATCCCATTAATTCTCTATGAGTCAAATGTTGATTCAGTATCAAAAATCCCCCTAATACGGCAAATATCGATTCTGAACTATTAAGTAACGATGCTATTGTGGGCTCCAGAACTTTAAGCGCAACTATTTGCAAGCTATATGCTATTGCTGTTGACATTATTGCAACATATAGAATAGACCCCATAGAATTAACTATATCTTGTAAACTGAATGTTTCAAAAATAAGCGCACAAATAAGGCTCAGAATTCCACTTAATAAAAACTGAAAAGCATTTAATTTTATACTGTCAACTTTTGGAGAATAATGTGCAAGTGTAAGTGTATGTATGGAATAAAATATTGCAGAACAAAACACTACAATATCTCCAAAATTTACAGTGAAATTTTCTTTAACTGAAAGTAAATACATCCCAAGTGTAGCAAAAATTACACAAATAATCACTTTTAGCGATACTTTTTCTCCCATAAAACTTCTCATTATGGGAATTATAACTATGTAAAGTGCTGTTATGAAACCCGCTTTTCCCGGAGTAGTATATAATAAACCATACTGCTGTGAGTTCATCGCAAAAAATAAAATAATTCCGTTTATTATTCCTGCCCTTCTTGTCAATGCTTTATCTACAACAACAGAAGTCTCCTTTTTTTGGAGCATTCCTATTTTTGGAATTATGTTAATTGTCAAAATCATTGCAATACTTCCAATGATGCTTCTCAAAGCAGAGAAAGTGAATGGGCCTATATGTTCCATTCCGGTTGATTGTGCAACAAATGCAAATCCCCATATAGCCGCCGAAAATATAAGCAGTATACTTGATACAAATTTACTTTTCATAACACACCCCCTTAGTTAAATTAATATGTAAATAAAAAAGGCCTCCTTGAAAAGAGGCCCGATAAAAATTTTATTTTAGAATAACTTTCCGCCAAATTCTAAGAATACTGGTGCAAATACAAGAGATACTACTGTTATAAGCTTAACTAAGATGTTAAGAGACGGTCCTGAAGTATCCTTGAATGGATCTCCTACAGTATCACCTGTAACAGCTGCCTTATGAGCCTCTGAACCCTTGCCGCCATGATTTCCACCTTCAATATACTTTTTAGCATTATCCCATGCTCCGCCGGCATTTGACATGAATATAGCCATTAATACACCTGTTACAAGAGCACCTGCTTGAAGTCCACCAAGAGCTTCAGCTCCAAATATAAGTCCTATCAATACAGGAACTACTACTGCTATCATTCCAGGAATAATCATTTCCTTAAGAGCTGCACCTGTAGAAATATCTACACATTTAGCATATTCAGGAGTTGCTTTTCCTTCCATAATACCAGGAATTTCTCTGAATTGACGACGAACTTCATCTATCATAGCAGATGCAGCTTTACCTACTGCACTCATTGTAAGAGCAGAGAATGCAAATGGAAGCATACCTCCGATAAATGTTCCTGCTATTACTTCAGGCTTTGATACGTCTATTCCTTCAAGTCCTGTTGCATTTATATATGATACAAACAATGCTAATGCTGTAAGTGCTGCAGAACCTATTGCAAATCCCTTACCAATAGCTGCTGTTGTATTACCTACTGCATCAAGAGAGTCTGTAATTTCTCTTACATCTTCAGGAAGTTCACACATTTCTGCAATTCCCCCTGCGTTATCTGCAATTGGACCATAAGCATCAACTGCAATAGTCATAGCTGTTGTTGAAAGCATACCAACTGCTGCAAGAGATATCCCGAATAATCCGTGAATAGCATTTTCATTTCCGCCTGCTCCAACATAAGCAACGATAATACCAATAGCTATTACTACTATAGGCCAAACTGTTGACATCATACCAACTGAAAGACCTGAAATAATATTCGTTGAAGCACCTGTTTCTGATTCAGCTGCAATTCTTTGTACCGGTTTATATTCAGCCGCTGTATAATATTCTGTAAATTTAGAAATGATTAGACCTACAACAATACCTGCTATTACAGGAATAAACGGTCTAAAGCTTCCAAAAATTCTGCTAGATAAAACTGCCGCAATAACAATAGTTACCGCTGCAGACACATATTCTCCATTGTTAAGAGCTTTTTGAGGGTTTTTATCTCCCTTTACAAAGAAAGCTGCAATAATTGATGCAACTATACCAACTGCTGCAATTGCAAGTCCGTAAGTAACACCTCTTTCTTCATAAGCTACAACCCCAAGAGTTATAACTGAAAGTAACGCTCCAACATAAGATTCAAATAAATCTGCTCCCATTCCGGCAACGTCCCCAACGTTATCTCCTACGTTATCTGCAATAACAGCAGGGTTTCTAGGGTCATCTTCAGGAATTCCCGCTTCAACTTTACCTACAAGGTCAGCTCCAACATCGGCAGCTTTAGTATAAATACCGCCACCAACTCTGGCAAAAAGAGCTATTGATGAAGCTCCAAGAGAAAATCCTGTTACTATTGTAGTATTTTTTGTAAAATAATATGCCAATGAAATACCAATAATTCCAAGACCTACTACACACATTCCCATTACTGCTCCACCTGAAAATGCAACATCAAGTGCTTTTCCAAGTCCGCCATTCCAAGCTGCATTTGCAGTTCTAACATTTGCCTTTGTAGCAACTTTCATACCCACATATCCTGCAAGTACAGAAAAAACTGCTCCTACAACAAAGCAAATTGCTGTTGCCGGACTTTTTAAACCAACTGCAAGAATAATTCCAAGAGCTAAAACAAAAATTACAAGAGCTTTGTACTCTCTTGTCAAAAATGCCATAGCGCCATCTTGAATGTATGAAGAAATTTCTTTCATTCTATCGTTTCCAACATCTTGTTTTGCTACAAAGTTTGCCTTATATAAAGCAAAAATAAGTGCTAATACTCCTACAACAGGAGCTATTAATAAAATATTGTCCATTTTTCCTCCCCTAAATTGCCGCAAGTGCTATTAAAGCTACAACAAAAATAACTGAAGCAATCTTCATAATGCGGTTTTCTAAATCTTTTTTGCTCGATCCTCTATGCTCTCCCCAAGCAGAAGTTTCTTCACCGCTCAATGTTCCAAGACCGGCTTGATCGCTTTCTGTTATCGAAACAATAACTATCATAACTAATGCAGACAGTGCTATTATAATAGATAATAAAGTTTCCATAAAACTACCTCCTAAAATAAAATTTCCTATATCTATAACATATAAATTCTATCACAGCAAATACGCAAAATCAATTAATTTTGCCATTTACAAACAAATTATTTATAAATTTTTAATAAATTCAAAAAAAATAATTAAATATATGTATAGCAAGTGTAACAAACATTTTAATATCTAAAATAAAAACTGTCAAACAGTTTTCTAACTATTTGGCAGTTTTATTTAAATATTAACATTGAAATCAAAACAACAGCTCCAAGTATTATTCTGTATATTCCAAATATCTTAAAGTCGTGTTTTTTAATATATCCCATAAATTTTATTATAACGGCATATGCAACTAAAAACGAAACTAATCCACCGACTAAAATCAGTATCCATTGATGTAAACTAAATCCTATTCCCATCTTTAATATCTTCAAACTTGTTGCTCCAAGCATTGTCGGAATTGCCAAAAAAAATGAAAATTCAGCTGCGGCTGTTCTTGAACATCCAAGTATCATAGCGCCAATAATTGTAGCTGCCGACCTGGATGTTCCGGGTACCATTGCAAGACATTGAAATACTCCTATAAAAAATGCTGTTTTAATTGTTATACTATCAAGCTTTTCATATTTAAATTTAATTTTCTTGCCCCTATTCTCCATAAGTATAATTACAGCTCCATAAAAGACAAGCGCCAAAGAAACTGTAACCTTATTAAATAAGTATTTATCAATTAAATCATCAAATAAAAATCCAAGAACTGCAGCAGGTAAAAATCCGACTATAATTTTCGCAATTAATCTCATGGTCTTCTTATCCCGTAAAAACCATTTTTGAGATATTGTAAGTCTACTTTGATTTTCAACTAACTGTTTACTCATTTTGTTTTTTGAAAATGGATTTAGAGTATCAAAATATATTACAAGAACTGAAAGTATCGCTCCAAGTTGAATAATTACTTCAAATGCATTTTCAAATTCCTTTGGAGTTAAAGATATAAAATCACTTGCCAATATTAGATGTCCTGTTGAAGATATCGGCAGAAATTCTGTTATCCCTTCAATTATTCCAAGAATTATTACTTTTAAAAAATCCATCTTACCTCCAATATTTAATTCTCTCTTTCCTTATTTAAGAATTTAGTAAATTCCTTTTTAAATAGAAGTTCCACTGTCCCGGTCGGACCATTTCTGTGCTTTGCGATTATAACTTCTCCGGTATCGGGATTCTCACATTCTTCCTTCGTATAATACTCATCTCTATATAAAAACATAACTATATCCGCATCTTGTTCTATCGCTCCTGATTCACGAAGGTCTGAAAGTATAGGCCTATGATCAGTTCTTGTTTCAGGTGCACGTGACAATTGAGATAACGCTATTACGGGGACTTCCAATTCTTTAGCGGTAGCTTTTAATGCTCTTGAAATTGCTGAAATTTCTTGTTGTCTTGACTCAACTCGTCCATTCATTTGCATTAGCTGTAAATAATCAACCACTATTAAATCAAGACCTTTTTCCATTTTAAGCCTTCTGCACTTTGCTTTAAGTTCTATTGGAGAAATTCCCGCGGTATCATCTATTTCTATTTTCATTTCAGAAATTAAAGGCATAGTATTTATAATTTTTAACCATTCATCTTCATTTAAATTTCCACTTATTACTTTTTGCAAATCAACATGTGAAGTCGAAGAAATTATTCTTTGTACTAACTGATTTTTACTCATTTCAAGTGAAAACATTGCAACAGATGCTTTTGCTTTTATTGCTGAATTTGTCGCAATATTTACCATTAATGCAGTCTTTCCCATGGACGGTCTTGCTGCCAATAATATTAAATCAGACTTTTGAAGCCCCGATATTTTATAATCAAGATCTATAAATCCTGTTGTAAGTCCTGTTAGAGCATTAGGATTTTGAGCTTTGCTTTCAAGTTCGGCAAATGATTCAAGTAAAACTTCTTTAACGGGAATAAGTCCATCTCTGTGAGAATCTTGGGTTATATTAAATATATCCTTTTCTGCGCTTTCTATTATAGATTCTACTTCTGCATCTTGCGAATAAGCATTTGCTATTATTTTGTCAGATGTTGTTATAAGTCGTCTTAATGTAGACTTTTCCTTTATTATTTTGCAGTACTGTTCTACATTTGAAATTGCCGTAACAGAACTTGTCAAATTTGCAAGATATGACAATCCTCCAATATCCTCTAAAGATGCTCTTTTTTTAAGTTCTTCAGTTACTGTTATCAAATCTGAAGGCTCATTTCTGTTGTATATGGAAAGAATTGCAGAGTAAATTTCTCCATGAATATCTAAATAAAAATCATCACTTCTTAAAATTTCTATTGCAGATGTAATTGCATCTTTTGATAACATCATTGCTCCAAGTACAGATTGTTCTGCTTCTGTATTGTTTGGAGGTATTTTTAAATTTACATTTTCCATTATTTTGCTTCCACTACTACTTTTAAATCAGCTATTATATCTTGATATAATTTAATTGAAACTTTTCTTGTACCTTCAGTCTTTATATTTTCAGATAAGTCTACTTTCTTTTTATCTACTTCAATTTTCATTTGTAAACTTAGAGCTTCCGCTATATCCTTAGATGTTATTGCTCCGAAAAGCCTTCCTCCTTCTCCTGCTTTTGCTGATATTACAACCTTACCGTTTTCTATTTTTTTCTTAAGTTCATTAAAATTTTTTCTATTTTCTTTTTCCTGTTCTTCTTCAAGTTTTTTTTGTTCTTTCCATTTTATTAAGTTGGCTTCTGTTGCCTCAATTGCAATTTTTTTAGGCATTAAAAAATTTCTTGCGTATCCGTCTTTAGCTTCTACTAAATCTCCTTTTTTACCAAGATTTTTATCATCTTTTAATAATATAACTTTCATTTCTTATCTCCTCTATTATCATTAATATATTCCTCTATTGCTCTTAATAATATATCCTCCGCTTCATCCAAGCTATTAACTGCAAGCTGAGCTCCTGCCATGTTTAAATGGCCTCCTCCGCCAATTCTTTCAAGTATCAATTGAACTGAAATATTTCCCTTGCTTCTACCGGAAATATGCACTCCGGTATCTGTCATAGTCATTACAAAACTTGCTCTTATTCCTGTTATTTCTAATAATTCATCTGCGGCTTGAGCTGAAATTAAAATTGAATTTTCTGCTTCACGTTCAAGTCGTGATATTGCAATTTCATCAAATACTATTTTAGTATTATGAACTACTTCCGCTCTATTCAGCATTGTGTCTAAATCATCTTGGAAAAGCTGTTTAACTTTTAACATATCTGCTCCGGCTCTTTTTAATGTAGATGCAGCCTCAAAAGTTCTAACTCCTGTTTGAAAACTGAAGTTCTTAGTATCGACAACTATACCGCTCATAAGTGCATCTGCTTCAAAATGAGTAATATTCAAATCATCATTCATATAAGTAAGCATTTCTGTTACAAGTTCAGATGCAGATGAGGCATAAGGCTCAATATATGTCAGTACCGGATTATCTACGAACTCTTTTCCCCTTCTATGATGATCTATTATTACAACTTGCGGTGTAAGCTTTAGCAAATCCGGCGCTTCCGTAAATGACGGTTTGTGATTATCCACTAAAATCAATAGTGATTTTGCATTTATTGTATTTGCCGCAAAGTCTTCTTTTACAATTCTATTATATAAATCAGGCTCTTCTTCTTTCATCCTTAAAATCAAATTATCTATTGACGGATTTGAAGAATTAAGAACTATATATCCTTCTTTTTCACGATTTAACGCTGCTCTTAAAATTCCAATTGCAGAACCTATTGCATCCATATCAGCATTTTTATGACCCATTATAAATACATCTTTAGCTCCATCTATAAGCTGCCTTAACGCTATACCGAGAACTCTTGCCTTAACTTTGTTTCTCTTTTCTACCGCTTTAGACTTGCCTCCAAAGAATTCATAATTATCTGCAACTTTTACAACCGCCTGATCTCCTCCACGTCCCAAAGCAAGATCTAAACAAGTATCAGATTCTTCATATGCATCTCTGAATGAAAGTCCAAAAGATGAAACTCCTATAGAAAGTGTAATCGGTATTGTATTTCCTTTATCAAGCTCTCTTAAATCATCCAATAAATCAAATCTTTTCTCTTTAATTTGATTTAACGACTTATTGCTCATTATAACAAGATACATATCACTATCAAATTTTCTAACAAGAGCATTAAAATCATTAAAATAATCTCTTACAGTTGAATCTATTTCTGCGATTAATTGAGGTCTGTTATTTGATGGTGTAGAATCCATTGCATCATCAAAATTATCAACTTCTATTTTTGCTACTATTGCATTTTCATCAATGTACTTTTGCTCTAATTTAGCATATTCCGTAGAGTCTATAAAGTAGAATATAAGCATTTTTTTTCTGTCAGATGCAGATTTATTTACATCAACTATCTTCTCATATACCTTATATTTATTTTCATTTAACGTTACATAAAAACTTTCTTCTACATTTTTATCTATAATACTTTCAACGTTAATTTCAGAAATTAAACTGCTAATTTCAGTATTCATTATATCCTGATGAGAAAAAATATTTAGGAATTGAGAATTATACCAATTAATTTTTCCCTTATCGTCTATTACTACGAGAGGAAACGGCATACTGAATATAGTATGTTTAGTGACAGTATCAAAATCAACATTAATGTCTTCCACATATTTTTTTAGTGTCTGATTTTTTGACTCAATCATCTTAGCACTCAAATACACAATATAAACATAAATTACCATGGCAACAGCACCGACTATCGGCCATAAATATAGTAAAATCAAAACTACAATAGTTGAAAAAATTAAATATGGTTTAAAACTATTTAAAGTATATTTATCTTCCAAAATACTCACCTCACTATGGCAATTTTCTAAAATTTAATATCGAATCTACAAACCCAATTACAACAAGTATTATCTGAACTGTCGGAAACATAAATGTAACAACTGTTACAATTATTTTTGAAAATTTATTTGCTTTTATTTTTACCATGAAAAATTGAAGCAAACTAAGACCCGCAAAAAATAACACTAAAGAAAAAACTATGAGTATATTCTCCATTAATATCAAATATCCTACACCAAAAACATCTTGCATAAAATAAATCAATATCAGCGAAAAAACTCCAACTATCACAAATTCTTTCGGAACCTTAAAAAATATAAACGATGAAGGTTGAGATATATAACCTCCTCTTTTTAATAAAGTTCGTCCGGAAATAACATAAGTTAAATATGAAATAATTAGAGATACACAAACCATCATAGCCGGCATTATTTGAAGAGATCTATTATAGTAACTTAATATTTCCGACTCATTAAATGCTTTTGAAAATTCAGAAAGTTGTTCTGAATTGAAAATTTCTCTTTGTAATTCAATTACTTTAGAAATTACATCTTGTGATTTTAAAAGTTCCGGTGTTATTCCTAAAAAGTAAAAACTCATAATCATAGATAAAAAGAATGTACCTGCCGCTACTATAATCGTTGTATTTACCTCATACTTATTTGAAATCATATAATGATAAACTAAAACTATAGGACCAAACAAATTTAATACTAATATCCCGGCAATAGGAGATATTAATATGCTCACTAATATACAAAGCCCAATAAATATTCCCATTATTTTTATAATTCCCTCTGTAATTGCTTCTGTCAAAAAAATTGCAGGTAAAAAAATATATAATAACGGAAATGCCAGTCCTCCAAGTGTTATTAAAATTGATTTAATTATTAAAATATATATATTATTTTTTGATTTGTTAATTTTAACCAACTCCCAATATATTTATTTTATCATAATTACCCATTTTTTTATAGTTCTATACAAACTATATTTTTATATCGATATATGAATTCATTTCCGCTTTGTGGTATAATATTATATTATGAAAAGGAGATGTATTTTATGATTCAGAGTTTAATGAAAGCAGCTAATATTTTAGAATTTATGAAAATTCAAAATAAAGATTATACAATAGCTGAAATTTCAGAAGCTATAAATATGCCCCCAAGTACAACTCACAGAATTTTAAATACTTTAATAAAATGTGAATTTGTATCTAAAGACGATAGAACTCATTTATATAAATTAGGCCCGGGGCTAATATCTCTTGGAATGGCAGCAACAAATAATATAAGTTTACAGAATGAGGCCATGCCTATTTTAAAAGAATTATCCGCTCAAACAGAGGAAGATTCTTTTCTAGTAATAAAATCGGGAAATAGTGGAGTAATAATCGGAAAAGCTGAAGGATTACATTCTCTTAAAGTTGTAGAAAATTTTGGAAGGGAAATAGCTTTACATAAGGGTGCTGTCAGAAAAGTAATTCTCGCATATCAATCAGAGGAATTTATAAGAGAATATATTTCCAGAGAGCTTGAACCATATTTAGGAGAAGATAAATTAAATTCCGAAAAACTTCTTAAAGATCTTGAAGATATTAAAGAAAATGGCGTTTCTATTTCAATATCAGAATATATAAATAATACTATGGGGATTGGTGCTCCGATATTTAATTACAAAGGGGATTTTGTAGCATCTATAGGAATCGCCGCTCCGCTATATCGAGCAGGTCAGCACCAAGAAAAACTCGTTAAAGAAATAAAAAAATCTGCTGATAAATTATCAAAAAAACTTGGTTATTTTTAATTAATTTAAGCATTAAAAAAAGTGTGTAAGAATATAAATTCATTACACACTTTTTTGTCATTTAAAATTATGCATTTGCTTTATTATTTTTAAATCTAAGTTTTTGAGTTATAAATATAAATGCCAACACACCAAGTCCGGCTAAGTCAGTTAAAGTTCCCGGAGCAAGAAGTGCTAATGCCGCCACTAATAACAGAATTCTTTGCCATGCCTGAGCTTTACCGAATAAATATCCTTCTATTGATCCCGCAAGACAAACTGTACCTATCAACGATGAAACAATTGTAGGCAATGCACTTGTAACAGGCAGCCAATTTATAGTCTTATCAACTACTGTATCTATCATTATTAAGTGTGAATTCATTGCAAATATATATGGTATTATAAATGCTCCTATAGCAAGTTTAAACGCCTGAACACCGGTCTTCATTGAGTTAGCTCCCGCAATACCTGCTCCTGCATATGCTGCAAGTGCTACCGGAGGAGTTACGTCTGCAACTACTCCAAAATACAATATAAATAAATGAGCTGACATCAGATTTACTCCAAGCTTTGTTATAGCCGGAACTGCCATTGTTGCAAGTACTATATACTTTGCTGTTGTAGGAAGTCCCATTCCTAAAATTATAGAAGAAACCATTGTTAAAACCAATGTAGCTATAAGATTTCCGTTTGCTATTTTAACTATTAATTCTGCAATTCTTAAGCCAAATCCTGTAAGAGTTACAACCCCTACAATCATACCTGCACATGCACACGCACATGCAACTCCAAGTGCTGCTTTTGCACCTGATTCCATTGCTCCAAGTACTGATTTGTAAGTGAAAGAACCGTCTTTCTTAAGAAGAGATACTCCACCCGCAACAACTGTAGCTGTGATTATACCGCCAAGTGCTGAATACATAGGAGTGAATTGTTTAATTAACATAGTAATTATTACAATTAACGGAACTACAAGATATCCTTGCTCTTTAAATATTTTTGAAAGTTTTGGAAGTTGATCTTTTGGAAGTCCCTTTAATCCAAGTTTACAAGCTTCAAGGTGAACCATTGTTCCTACTGCAATATAATATAATATCGCAGGTATTATTGCAGCTTTAACTATTTCAATATATTTAAATCCTGTAAAATCTGCCATGATAAATGCAGCCGCACCCATTACAGGAGGCATTATTTGTCCTCCGGTTGAAGATGTCGCTTCTACAGCTCCTGCATAATATGGCTTATATCCTACTTTTTTCATTAAAGGAATTGTAAATGCACCTGTTGTAACTGTATTTGCAACAGATGAACCTGATATTGATCCCATAAGTCCTGAAGAAAGTACAGATGTCATAGCAGGACCTGATCTTGTAGAACCGGTTAAAGAATAGGCAAAATCTATGAAGAACTTACCAACACCGGTTTTATCAAGGAATGAACCGAATAATATAAACATAAATACAAATGTAGATGAAACACCAAGAGGAGTCCCCATTATACCTTCAGTTGTAAGATACATATGACCTACTATTCTTTGTATACTAAATCCTCTATGCGCAAGCATGCCCGGCATACTTCTTCCAAAATAAGCATATAATAAAAATATTATCGTTACAATCGGAAGTTCCGGCCCAACAACTCTTCTTGTTACTTCAAGAGTAATTAAAACTGCTAATACTCCAAATATCATATCTATTTGAGTCATCTTACCGCCCTTTAGTGCTATGTTTTCTACATTAAAAAATACATAACTCCAAACAACTATAGAAAGTATAATTAATGCCCAGTCTAATATTCCTATCTTCTTTTTATCAGATTTACTTGAACCCGGATAAAGTGCAAAACCTAATGTAAATGCAAAAATCATATGTAAAGATCTTTGCTTCATTGCAAGTAAAGTACCATGTGCAGCTGTGAATAAATGGAATGCACTCATCAAAATTGCTATAATTGCAATTAATGTAGCAACATTTCCACTTAAGACTCTCATAGCAGAAGTTTCTTTATCATAAGTTGCAAGAAGATCATCTACATCTAATTGTTCATCGGCTGTTTCTACATTTAAAGCTTCTTTAACAACTTCATCATCGTTTAGATTTTCATCTATTTTTTTATCAACCATGAGTTAACCTCCATATTAAATATTTGCCAAGAGAAACTTTAGTAACTTCAAACTTAAGAGCTTCTCCAGGACTTGAAAATTTTATAAATTCTTCTTCTTTGCCATCTATATTAAGTCTATGATTTGCAATAGCAGCTCCTGTTCTATAAACAAACTCCTTAAAAGGCTTATTTATATCATATAATCTAAAACCGCCATTATAATATTCAAACTTATATAAATAATCTACAGGTAATCCTGCGCCTTGATCTTTATATCTTTCTTCCATTAAAATAAGTTCATCGTCACCTACTCGATACCATTCAGATGTTTCAGACTTTTGAACTGAATGAGTATATAATATTCCAATGTAAGAATCCTTGTCAATCTTTCTAACAGCACGAATATCTCCGGTGAGTTTTGAACTAATTAATAAAATATCTACTTTTATTATAAAAAACGAAATAAATAAAATTATTGCTAAAAAGTATAATATGGGGGTAGATTTCCTACCCGCCATATTCTTAAATTTCATAATCTTGATCCTCAAAAATTATTTTTGTTCATCATAGTACTTTTGAGCACCTGGGTGAACTTCTATTGACATACCGTCAAGAGCAGTTTCTAAAGATACGTCTTTTCCTCTTGCATGAGATTCGCCAAGTACATCAAGATTTTCAAACATTGCTTTTGTAATATTATAAGCATTTTCTTCTGACATTGATTGATTTACAACTAACATAGCTTGAACTACTACAGAAGGAACTTTATCTCCTTGGTTTCTGTATTCAGTAGCGTCAACTTCTTTGTAAGTGTAGTAAGGATATTTTTCAATAAGTTTATTTGCAACTTCTTCTGCAATTGGTACTAAGTGTACATCATGAGTAGTAGCAAGTTCAGTTACTGATGAAGATGGAATAGCTGCAACTATAAATGTAGCATCTATTTGTCCGTTTTTAATTTGATCTGTAGCTTCAGCAAATGATAAATAATCAACTTTAGCTAAATCATCATAAGAAATTCCGTGTGCTTCAAGAACTTGTCTTGCATTAACTTCAACTCCTGATCCCGGAGCTCCTACAGCAACTTTCTTTCCCTTTAAATCATCAATTGTTTGGATTCCTGAACTATCTGATGCTACGATTTGAACAACTTCAGGATATAAACAAGCAAGTGCTCTCAAATCATCATATTTTTCAGTATCTTCTGCAAATAATTCAATACCATTTACTGCATAGTAAGAAGTATCATTTTGAATGAAAGCTATTTCAGCATCTCCGTTATGGATAAGCTTAATGTTTTCTACAGATGCTCCTGTAGCTTGAGCATTAGCTTGTAATCCAATATTTGCATTGTTGATGATTGTAGCTAAAGCTCCGCCAAGTGGATAATATGTACCACCAGTTCCGCCTGTTGCTATAGATAAAAATGTGTTATCTCCTGAATCTTCTTTTGCTGTATTTTCTCCAGCCTTATTATTTCCACCTTTGTTACCACATGCTGTTAAAACACCCATTAGCATAATTAAACTAAAAATTAATGCTAAAACTCTTCTCTTCTTCATTAATATTGCCTCCTTTAGAATATAACTTACAAGCTTAAGAATGAATTATAATTTATGATTTCGTTTTCATATAGAATAAAAACAAATCCATGAATTATTTCACCTTAATTTGTTAATATTATCATATAATTTATTACTGCTCTTGTCAACTTAAATAATTCTATAAAATCTATGTAAAAATAGTCAAAATCCGCTTAAAAAGCCATTTAATGAACCTATTAATAAATTATTAAGTACCAGTTAACTAAATCATAAAAATATTTTTTATTTTATATCCCTTCATTTTACAAATAATATTTTTATCTATAATCCTTTTTAAAAAAAACATTTTCTGGAATAATAGATATTCCAAATAAAAAAGATTAACAGATAATTTTCCATTAATCTTAGCTTATTAACATATAACATTTTTATTTTTCTAAAGAAATTTCTTCAAAATTAGATTCTTCAATCATTTGCCCAACAATTTCTATAGCTGTTTTCTTAAATTTTTCTATATTAGCTGTTGTATAAAATACAATTTTAGAATCATTTTCACTCTCCAAGCAATTTCCCTTTAATAATCCTTCTTTCTCTAAAATTGCTTTTAAATCTAATGCTGTAGTTCTTGCTGGATCTACTAAATTCACTTTCTTATTACTTTTATTAAGAACTCTTTCTATAGCTTTTCTTGCATGAGGAAAATGAGTACAACCTAAAATTAAGGTATCATAATCGAATTCATTAATTTCATTCAAATATTTTTCTATAATCTTTTCAACATATTCATCATCTATATGTCCGTTTTCAATGGCAACAACAAGATCAGGACAACCAACAGATTTAAGATCAACAAATGGATCTATATCAGAAAAATGTTCGTCATAAACTTTACTATTAACAGTTCCCTGCGTTGCAAGAAGTGCCACATTTTTATTTTCGGTAATTTTATGAACCGCTTCACAAGATGGCGTAACAACACCTATTATCGGAAAATCAAATCTTTTAGATACTGTTTCAAGACCATAACAAGTAGCAGTATTACAAGCTATAATACCGGCTTTTACTCCTTGTTTCTTTAGAAAATCAAAACTTTCTTCAGTAAACTTTTCAATTTCTTCAGGAGTTCTAATTCCATAAGGTATTCTTGCAGTATCTCCAAAATATATAAATTTTTCATCAGTTAATATATTTATAGCTTCCTTTAGAACAGAAAGTCCACCTATACCGCTATCAAAAACTCCTATAGGTCTATCTGAATCCCTCATAACTTCATCCCTTTTTCTTCGAAAATAACTTTCTAACATATATTATATCAAATTTATAAAAGCAATTAAAACATTATTATATATTATTGAATAATTTATCTAAATTAATTTTAAACAAAATAAAAAAGCCTATAAACGATATTTACATATTCATTCATAGACCTTTATTCAAACCGGCAATACCTACTCTCCCGGGCCGTCGCCAGCCAAGTACCATCGGCGTATTGAGCCTTAACTTCTGTGTTCGGTATGGTTACAGGTGTTTCCCTCTTACTTTCGTTACCGGATACCATTTAACTACAAATCTTTCTTCTTTCTTGGTCAAGTCTTCGACCTATTAGTACTCTTTAGCTTAAAACATTGCTGCTCTTACACCTTGAGCCTATCTACCTCGTTTTCTTCAAGGGGTCTTATCTTTTCAGGGGAAATCTCATCTCGAGGGGGGCTTCGTGCTTAGATGCCTTCAGCTCTTATCCCTTCCTAACTTAGCTACTCAGCCGTGCACTTGGCAGTGCAACTGATTCACCAGAGGTTAGTCCATCCCGGTCCTCTCGTACTAAGGACAGCTCCTCTCAAATTTCCTACGCCCACGACGGATAGGGACCGAACTGTCTCACGACGTTCTGAACCCAGCTCGCGTGCCTCTTTAATGGGCGAACAGCCCAACCCTTGGGACCTACTTCAGCCCCAGGATGAGACGAGCCGACATCGAGGTGCCAAACCTCCCCGTCGATGTGGACTCTTGGGGGAGATAAGCCTGTTATCCCCGGGGTAGCTTTTATCCGTTGAGCGATGGCCCTTCCACTCGGTACCACCGGATCACTAAGTCCTAGTTTCCTATCTGCTCGACTTGTTGGTCTCGCAGTTAAGCTCCCTTCTGCCTTTGCACTCTTCGCACGATTTCCGTCCGTGCTGAGGGAACCTTTGAACGCCTCCGTTACTTTTTGGGAGGCGACCGCCCCAGTCAAACTGCCCGACTGACAGTGTCCCTTCCCCTGATTCAAGGGGTTAGGTTAGAATTCTAAGCTTAAAAGAGTGGTATCCCAAGGTTGACTCCACTAATACTGGCGTACTAGCTTCTTTGTCTCCCACCTATCCTGTACATTTAAACTCAAAATCCAATGTCAGCCTACAGTAAAGCTCCACGGGGTCTTTCCGTCCTGTCGTGGGTAAGCGGCATCTTTACCGCTACTACAATTTCACCGGATCCTTTGTTGAGACAGTGCCCAAATCGTTACACCTTTCGTGCGGGTCGGAACTTACCCGACAAGGAATTTCGCTACCTTAGGACCGTTATAGTTACGGCCGCCGTTTACTGGGGCTTCAGTTCTATGCTTCGAATTGCTCCTAACATTTTCCCTTAACCTTCCAGCACCGGGCAGGTGTCAGCTCCTATACTTCGTCTTTCGACTTTGCAGAAACTTATGTTTTTGGTAAACAGTCGCTTGGGCCTTTTTACTGCGGCCCCCTTTTACAGGGGCTCCCCTTCTCGCTAACTTACGGGGTCATTTTGCCGAGTTCCTTAACAAAGGTTCTTCCGCTCGTCTTAGGATTCTCTCCTCTCCTACCTGTGTCGGTTTGCGGTACGGGCGATATGTTACTTGATAGTGGCTTTTCTTGGCAGTGTGGAGTCATATCCTTCTCTACTTGTTTTTCGATCCGCATCACACTTTAGTGTTCTTAGAATAGGGATTTGCCTCTATTCCCACCTTTGTGCTTGCACGCCTCACCAACTGGGCGCTGCTACTATCCTCCTGCGTCCCCACTTACTTTCTTACGCTTCATATCGGTACAGGAATTTCCACCTGTTGTCCATCGACTACGCTTTTCAGCCTCGCCTTAGGTCCCGACTTACCCTGAGTGGACGAGCCTTCCTCAGGAATCCTTAGGTTTTCGACGGGTGAGATTCTCACTCACCTTTCGCTACTCATGCCAGCATTCTCTCTTCTGTAAAATCCACATCGGCTTACGCCTTATGCTTCGTCTCTTACACATTGCTCCTCTACCACTACTTTCGTAGTCCACAGCTTCGGTATATAGTTTAGCCCCGGTTATCTTCGGCGCAGAGTCACTTGACCAGTGAGCTATTACGCACTCTTTGAATGTATGGCTGCTTCTAAGCCAACATCCTGGTTGTCTGAGTAACTCCACATCCTTTCCCACTTAACTATTATTTTGGGACCTTAGCTGGTGGTCTGGGCTGTTTCCCTTTCGACAATGAAGCTCATCCCACATTGTCTGACTCCTTAGTGCTTGATTTGGTATTCGGAGTTTGATACGTATTAGTAATCTTACAGACCCCTCTACGATTCAGTGCTCTACCCCCTCATCATTGATCACTAAAGGCTAGCCCTAAAGCTATTTCGAGGAGAACCAGCTATCTCCGTGTTCGTTTGGCTTTTCACCCCTATCCACAGGTCATCCGATAGCTTTTAAACGCTACCCGGTTCGAGCCTCCATTGAATTTTACTTCAACTTCACTCTGCCCATGGATAGATCACACGGTTTCGGGTCTATGACATCTAACTTTCGCCCTATTAAGACTCGATTTCTCTACGGCTCCGGTACTTTATACTTTAACCTTGCTAGATATCATAACTCGCTGGCCCGTTCTACAAAAAGTACACGATCCTGGCTTTTGCCAGTTTCGCTGCTTGTAAACATTAGGTTTCAGTTTCTATTTCACTCCCCTCCCGGGGTTCTTTTCACCTTTCCCTCACGGTACTTGTTCGCTATCGGTCACCAAGTAGTATTTAGCCTTGGGGGGTGGTCCCCCCATTTTCCCACAAGGTTTCTCGTGTCTCGTGGTACTCTTTTGTGCCGGTATTTCTTCGCCTTCGTTTACAGGACTGTTACCTTCTTTGGTTCATCTTCCCAAATGATTCTACTGGCTATTTATACTTTATGCACGGTTGGGCTCTATCCTGTTCGCTCGCCGCTACTTGGGATATCGAGTTTTCTTTCTTTTCCTCGGGTTACTTAGATGTTTCAGTTCACCCGGTTCGCTTCTTTAAGTTATTTATTCGCTTAAAGATACCTTTTTAAGGTGGGTTTCCCCATTCGGATATCTGTGGGTCGATGGATATTTGCTCCTTACCACAGCTTTTCGCAGCTTGTCACGTCCTTCTTCGCCTCTTGGTGCCTAGGCATTCACCTAATGCTCTTTTTTACTTGACCTTTGTTATATTTATTTCTAAATTTAACTTCTTTTCCAGTGTTCTTGTCTTTTCTTTATTTCTTCTGAAATTTAAGTTTTGACTTTCTTCTAGATTTGTAGTTTTCATGGTTCTTTTAATGATTTTCATCATTACTGGTGGACCTGGGAGGACTCGAACCTCCGACCTCACGCTTATCAGGCGTGCGCTCTAACCACCTGAGCTACAAGTCCATAAATTAATTCAAAACTATATAGTTTTGAATTGGATTTTTTTATATATAATTAATAGTGTAAGAGCTTAGAACCAAGCTCTCTTTGGTTTGTTGTGTGTCCTTCACTTTTGATTACTGCCTTTCCTTTTACAGTCCAACAGTTAATCTCCTTAGAAAGGAGGTGATCCAGCCGCACCTTCCGATACGGCTACCTTGTTACGACTTCACCCCAGTCATTAACCCTACCTTCGACTGCTGCTCCCCTAAGGTTAGCTCACAGGCTTCGGGTATTGCCAACTCCCATGGTGTGACGGGCGGTGTGTACAAGACCCGGGAACGCATTCACCGCAGCATTCTGATCTGCGATTACTAGCAACTCCGACTTCATGTTCTCGAGTTGCAGAGAACAATCCGAACTGAGATCGGCTTTTTGAGATTTGCTTACTTTCACAAGTTTGCTACCCTTTGTTCCGACCATTGTAGCACGTGTGTAGCCCAGGGCATATAGGGCATGATGATTTGACGTCATCCCCACCTTCCTCCGATTTATCATCGGCAGTCCCTTTAGAGTTCCCATCTTTACATGCTGGYAACTAAAGGTAAGGGTTGCGCTCGTTGCGGGACTTAACCCAACATCTCACGACACGAGCTGACGACAACCATGCACCACCTGTATAGCGGTTTCCGAAGAAAAGTATTTATCTCTAAATATGTCCACTATATGTCAAGCCCTGGTAAGGTTCTTCGCGTTGCTTCGAATTAAACCACATGCTCCGCTGCTTGTGCGGGTCCCCGTCAATTCCTTTGAGTTTCATACTTGCGTACGTACTCCCCAGGCGGAGTGCTTATTGTGTTTACTGCGGCACCGAGATTACTCCCGACACCTAGCACTCATCGTTTACAGCGTGGACTACCAGGGTATCTAATCCTGTTTGCTCCCCACGCTTTCGTTCCTCAGCGTCAGTTTGTGTCCAGTAAGTCGCCTTCGCCACCGGTATTCCTCCTAATATCTACGCATTTCACCGCTACACTAGGAATTCCACTTACCTCTCCACATCTCAAGAAAAACAGTTTCAAATGCTTACGAGGGTTAAGCCCTCGCCTTTCACACCTGACTTGCTTTTCCGCCTGCGAACCCTTTACGCCCAGTGATTCCGGACAACGCTAGCCCCCTACGTATTACCGCGGCTGCTGGCACGTAGTTAGCCGGGGCTTCCTCCTATGGTACCGTCATTATCTTCCCATAGGACAGAGCTTTACGATTCGAAAACCTTCTTCGCTCACGCGGCGTCGCTGCATCAGGGTTCCCCCCATTGTGCAATATTCCCCACTGCTGCCTCCCGTAGGAGTTTGGACCGTCTCTCAGTTCCAATGTGGCCGTTCACCCTCTCAGGCCGGCTACTGATCGCTATCTTGGTGAGCCGTTACCTCACCAACTAATTAATCAGACGCGAGTCCATCTTTGACCGCTAAACGCTTTGATTTCCATGTCATGCGACTTGGAAATGTTATTGGGTATTAATCACGGTTTCCCGAGGCTATCCCCATGTCAAAGGCAGGTTACTCACGTGTTACTCACCCGTCCGCCGCTAATCCAAGGTTTCTTTGTCCCGAAGAACTCCAAATCCTTTTCATCGCTCGACTTGCATGTGTTAGGCGCGCCGCCAGCGTTCGTCCTGAGCCAGGATCAAACTCTCAATTGAAATTTGTATCCTTAGCTTTCAGTTTCTTTCACTGACTTTTTCCGCTAAGCTTTTTTGCTTTGCTTGTGTTTCTTTCTCTTACACTATTTAATTATCAAGGTTTGCTATTCATTTGAACAGCTTATTCATTATATAATTTCATTTTAAAGATGTCAAGATGTTTTTTTTATTTTTCTTTATTTCTTTTATGAAATTTTCTGTTCAAGCGATAGCTTTTTTATTCTATTAGTTTTATTCTTTTTTGTCAATAGTTTTTTTATATCTTTTCTAATATTTTTTAATTATTTCAATTTATTCACAAAATACTTTGTATTCTCCATATCCTTTTTCGTCCATTTCTTCATATGGAACAAATTCAAGTGAAGCTCCATTTATGCAATATCTCAATCCGCCACTTTCTTTAGGACCGTCATCAAATACATGCCCTAAATGTGAATTTGAGTTTTTACTTCTAACCTCTGTCCTTATCATTCCATGACTTGTATCTTTGTTTTCTTTTAATTTATCTGTAACAATCGGCTTTGAAAAGCTTGGCCATCCGCACCCTGCATCAAATTTGTCCTTAGATGCAAATAGTGGTTCTTTTGATACTTTATCCACATATATTCCTTTTCTGTATTCATCGTTAAGCTTACTTGTATGTGGTCTTTCTGTTCCCGCATTTACTATTACATCATAATCTTCTTCGCTTAATTTAGTCTTTAATTCTTCCTTTGACGGTATTGGATAGTCTTCATCCATTAACGGCTCCGATGCCATTTTTAGATTTATGTGACAATATCCTGAAGGGTTATTCTTCAAATAATCTTGATGATAATCTTCGGCTAGTACAAAATTTTTAAGCTCTTGCACTTCTACTGCAAGCTCACCTTGTTTTTCTTCTTCATACTTCATTATTTTATCAATTATCTTTTTATCATTTTCATCTGTATAATATATTCCTGTTCTGTATTGTCTTCCAATATCATTTCCCTGTTTGTTTATAGATTTAGGATCAATTATTCTAAAATAGTGTAATAAAATTTCTTCTAAAGAGATTTTGGATATATCATAATCAATTTTTACTGTTTCTGCATGATCTGAATTTTTTAGATTGTTATATGTTGTGGAATTACTGTTTCCATTTGCATATCCTGTATCGGTAGAATTAATTCCATTTATTTTTTGAAAATATCCTTCCACTCCCCAAAAACATCCTCCGGCGAGATATATTGTCTTTTCATTTTCCTTGTTTACCATTTTTACGTCCCCTCCTAATTCTCTCTCAAAGTCGTTATCATTAATTTTATTTTTTTCCAATGTAGTTATTATTACTACTGATAACAGCATGATTCCTGCCAAAATTAGATTTTTTTTCATATTATCATCTCCATTTATTTTTATATACCAAATTTTTTAAAATTATAACTTACTTTTTTAAATCTTTGATTTTTATTTGATTTTTATCGATAATTTTCTTCTATATTTTATTTTCATAAAAAATAACCGGTCAATATGACCGGTTATTATATAATGCCTCTGATTTTAAAAAGTATAAAAAGAACAATTAAAAGTAAATATAACTTTATTAAATTTCCCGCAGTTTTTTTATTATCCAATCTTGCATATAATACACTAACTACTGCTACCACAGCAATTACAAAGTATTCTATATTTCTAACAAGCATTTTATATTCTCCAAGCTTAATTATTGATTCATTATATATCAGCTGTAACAGAGATACTAAAACTACAAGCATTATAAAAATTTTTTGTAATTGTTCCTTTTTCATCGACTTCTCCTAACTGTTACAAATTTTTTAATTTTTTGTATTTTTCAAGCCCTAATCCAAGAATTTTTATTGCTTTTTTAAGGTCTTCTACATTTAATACAAATGCAAGTCTTGCTTGATTTCTTCCAACTTCTGAATTGTGATAAAATCCAAAACCCGGTGCTATCATAACTGTTTCTCCGTCTACATCAAAATCTGTCAACATCCATTTTGCAAAATCCTCTGCATCCTCAATAGGAAGTTGCGGCATAATGTAAAATGCTCCTTCAGGTTTATAAATTTTTACACCATCTATTTTGCTAAGCTCATTGTAAATACAATCTCTTCTTCTTTGATATTCTTCATTTACTTCCTTAAAATATTCTTCACTTACATCATAGAGCTGAGTTGCGCCTATTTGTTCAACTGTTGCAACTGCAAGTCTTGCTGTAGCAAGCTTTACAAAAGAAGCCATAAGTTCTTTATTTTTACAAGCTATTGAACCTATTCTTGCACCACAAGCTCCAAATCTTTTAGATATTGAATCTAAAAGTATCAATCTGTCTTCTATTCCTTCTATTTCTGCAAATGATTTAAATTTTGCTCCGTCAAATACAAATTCTCTATATACTTCATCTGCAATTATATATAAATCTTCTTCAACTGCAACTCTAACCAATCTTCTAATTTCATCTTCCGTATAAACCGCTCCTGTAGGATTTGACGGATTTGAAATTAATATTGCCGCCGTTTGTTCTGTAACAGAAGCCTTTATAGTTTCGTAGTCCGGAAGTCTATATCCGTCTTCTACTGTTGTATCAAATGTTTGTGGCTTTATCCCGCACTCTCTGAAAATTGTATAATAATTTGAATAGAACGGATTACAAGTTAAAATTCTCTCTCCTATTTCTGAAACTGCAATTATAGCAAATAATAATGCCTCACTTGCACCTGCTGTTATAATTATCTCCTTGTCAGAATCAAAATCTATTCCCTTATTTTTATAGTATTTAGCAGTTTGCTCCCTAAGTTCTTTAACACCTATAGAAGGTGCATAACTCAAAGTTTTCATATCTAAATTTTTAATTGCATAAAAAAATTCTTCCGGAGTTTTCGTATCCGGAGCTCCTATATTTAAATGATATACTTTTTTACCCTTAGCCTTAGCTTCATCAGCATACGGTGTTAATTTTCTTATTGCAGAATAGGGTATTTCCTGCACTCTTTGTGAAATATTCATATTCTTCATCCCTTATAAATTAATTTTTAATCTTAAATCTTCGCCAAAAAATTTTAAAGGCTTAAATTTATAAAATACTCTTGAAAAAACCCTATCTGTATATGTGTTTGAAAGTTCTTTCAAAGACAAATTTGTAGAAATTAATGTTTTCTTCCCGCTTATCATTCTGGCATTGACTATATTAAAAATTTCAGATGCCGAAAATGAGTTTACCATTTCAATTCCCAAATCATCAATTATTAACAGTTCACTATCAAACAACATATCATATTTCATAGAATTTAATTCATTTCTTCTAAACTTTCTATCTTCTATTACATCTAACATATTAAAAGCAGTTTGATAAATTACATTTACATTTCTATCTAAAAGATACTTAGCTATGCAATTTAACATAAAGGTCTTTCCCTGACCTGTTGCTCCGTAAAAAAGCATATTGTAATCATTTTTTTCTTTGAATGTTTTTAAAAATTCCATTGAACATTTATAAATCATCCTCATATTTTCTCTTGGAGAAATTCCCTCTTCCTCATATATCTCATCCGAAAAAATATTTAAGTCAAATGTATCAAAATTTTCTTTTCTGAGCATATAGGAAATATTGCTTATATTATATAAATCATTACTTAGCCTTGCTTTTAGACAGTTACATCTGATCCCGCCCTGAAGATATCCTGTATCTTTACACTCCTCACAGCTATAATGTAAATCTAAATAATCTGCCTCGTATCCATTTTTTAATAAAAATCTTTCCTTTTCGCCCCGAAGGGCATATATATCCTCATTAATTTTTTCAAGTTCATCAACCGAAGGATTTTTTATTTGCCTTTTAGTCGCCTCAATGCTCAAATTTACAATACACTCATCAATTTTTTTAATTTCGGGGATTTTTAAATAAACTTCTTCTTTGCGAAGATTAAGAGCTTTTTGATTCTCATCCCTTTTAATTTCATACTCTCTTTCAATTTTTCTAAAAATTTCCCTCATAAATATCACCTTAGACTTTTATAATAAGCCTGTCTTTTTTTCCTTGCAAGTTCTTCCAAATCATCTTCTGATAATTTATCGGTAAGCTGTTTGAAATTATGAAACTTAGTTTTTTTAACTTTAGTTTCTCTTTTATCCAAACTCTTAATTTGATCCGGACTTGTTATTCCTTTTTCTACCCAATTCAATAAAATTCTGTTTACATATCCTAAATTCGGATTATTTGTATTTATGCACTTTTCACATGCAGCCATTACAAGCTCCATACTTATATTATACTTCTCAAACCAACTGTTTACCGTCTCAAAATCTACAGCATTATAAGATTTATTTGACAACCCTATTTTATCTTTTATTTTTATAAGCCTATAATATCTCTCATCATGTTCTCTATAGCTATTTTCTATATCTTCAACTGTTCTAATGTTATTCTTAGACCAATTTCTCACAATTGCTTCAACATATTGAATACTATCTTTCTTTTTTACTTCCGTAGCATACCAAAATGCTTCTTCAATAATTTCAACAGGCATATTATATACATCTCTCCACGATGCAATATCTTGCTTTTGTGCTATTGAAAGTCTGCCTCTCATAAAATAGTCCGCACTTGAAAGTAAACCCGCTATTTTTTTATCATCTAATATTGAATTTTGATCTACTTTTTCTTCAGCATTAGAAACTGTATATATATTTTCAACATACAATTCCTTTAAACTCAAAAAAACTATATCAAAACTTCCATCTTCTTGCAGTTCTTTCTTTATTATTCCAACCTTCTCCCAGTAATCCCATGCTCTTAAAACATCAGATTCTATCAATCCTAGGATGTCTGCAACTGTATGAAAGTCAAAATTTTTAAGTCCTCCGGACTCTCTTGCAAGTTTATAACCTATCAGATAAACCTTTACAAAATTTCCGTCCGCTGCAGGCATATAATCATTTATAAAAATATTTTCAACAGGAGTATCTCCCATATCCATACTTAATTTTTTTAATTTGAAATACATTTTACCACCTCATTGAAAGTATTTCTATCTAAAATCATCTTATCTGCATAAAAAAATAATTTCCCGAAAAAACTCAAAAAATATTTTTTAAACTTTGTATATTCCACATCACTAAAATCTATATCTCCATTTGGATAAAAATAAATTGTTGAAGAATATTTTCTAAATCCCATTTTTTTATATAATCTCTTTGCTCTGTCATTGTACCCCGCAACAGATAAATATATCTTCGAAAAATTCATCTCATTAAAATAGTAACTTAACATTCTCAAAAGTATTTCCGTTCCATATCCACATGATACCTTATCCGGATTTAATACAATTCCAAGGACTGCCGTCTTAAAAAATTTATTTATTCTCTTAAAACTCAAATATCCTATAGGTTCTCCTTCTTCAAATATTGTAAAATATAAAACTCTTCGTCCGTGAGTTTTCCACGAAAACCAATCTTCTATATCTTTTTTAGAGTCCTCATAGAAATTATAATCATCATATAGAGAAATACTATGCTTTCCCCAATTTTTAAATTTATATACATCTTCAAGCTTCATTTTATCAAAATATAGTTTATCGCTATAAATCATAATATATCCGCCTTTTTATAATACTATACTCTATTTTATTATAATGCAATGCTTTTTAATACTTTATTTATTAAACCTTTCCTGCGGATTCCACTTTCCAAAAAAATAATATAATCCATTTAAAATACATGTAACTATCCACGAGATAGGATAAGATAGATAAATTATTTCTATATTATTCCAAGTTCCAAGAGCAACATATATCCAAACCATTCTAAGCCCGCACATTGAAACTATTGAAATTGCCATCGGAACTATTGCTTTCCCCGCTCCTCTTACAAAACCGCCGAATACTTCACTTATTCCAAATATAAAACATGTACTTGCAATATAATACAGACATTCTGAACCATAGTTTATAACTTCAGGATCACTGTTAAATACAGAAATTAAAATTTTTGCAAAAATTATGCTTATTGCAGATAAAAATAATGCAGTTCCGACCATGAGCAACATTGCAGTTTTTATTCCTTTTTTTATTCTGTCAAATCTGCCAGCTCCAAAATTTTGTCCTGCAAATGTTGTTGCGGATAAAGACACAGCTTGAAGTGCCATAAATATGAATCCGTCTATTCTACTTTCTGCAGAAATTCCGGCTATTGCATTTGCTCCAAATGTATTAATCTTTGATTGTATCAAAACATTTGAAAGGGAAATTACACTTGATTGCACACCTATCGGAATTCCTATTTTTAAAATTTTTCCAATAGTATCTCTATAAAATTTGACATATTTAGGATTTAATTTAAAAATTCTATCAGAAACCATAAGGTTATAAGTAACCAAAATCGCAGATACAACTTGAGAAATAAAAGTTGCCCAACCCGCTCCGACTACTGATAACTTAAAATAAACTACAAATACTACATCTAAAATTATATTTACTATCGCACTTATGCATAAAAAATTAAAAGGTCTTCTTGAATCTCCGGTAGATCTTAAAATTCCCGCTCCCATATTGTAAATTAACAGGGGTGTAACTCCAAGGAAAAAAATTCTCATATATCTTATTGAGTCATCCATAATTTCACGTGGCGTATTCAAATTTGAAAGAATAATAGAAGATAAAAAATATCCCGACACAGATAAAACTATTCCTCCCACTATAGCTACTGCATAAGAAGTATGAATACAGCTGTGAAGTTTCTTCCTATTTCCCATTCCATAAAATTGAGATACTATAACAGATGCCCCTGTAGTAAGTCCTAAGAATAATCCTATTAATAAATTTGCAACAGGACCTGTTGCACCTACAGATGCCATAGGTCCTTTACCTGCAAAATTTCCAACTATCATGAGATCTGCTGTATTGTAAAGTTGTTGCAAAAAATTTGAAAGTAAAAGCGGTATCGCAAAATAAATTATCCCCGATGCTATTGAACCTTCGGTAAAATTCACATTCCCATCTATTTTTAATTTCATATCGCAGGTATTCCTATATATACAGTTGAAATTTTTCCGCAAATTTCATTATTGACCATACCATCTTTTACATCATGTATAGTTATCGTTTCATTTGCCATAACCACACTGCCTAAAATATTCCCCGTATCAGCATCAAGTCCTGACGGTATATCTATTGAACAAGTGTAATTGGAATGGGCGTTGATATTATCTATAACCTTCTCATAAATCCCGTCTACATTTCTTGTAAGACCCGTTCCGAAAATAGCATCTACGCAAACTTCATTTACTTCAAGTGAATTAACCAACAAATCCAAATCATTTTCATTTTCTATAAAAAATATATTTTCAGTAAGATTTTTAAGCATTTCCAAATTTTTAATTAAATCATCACTTTTCGGATCTTTCACTATAAATACATCAACATCTTTTTTATTAATTAGAAGATGTCTTGCCAAAGCAACTCCATCGCCGCCATTATTTCCGCCTCCGCATACAATAGTATATGAGTCGTAAATATTTATTTGATGAAAAATAGCAACTGCCGCATTTTCCATCAACAATAACGACGGTATTTTATACTTGGAAGTAGCCTCCTTATCAAGTTTAATCATTTCATTTCTTGAAATACTCATAACAACACCTCACTTTTTTTAATTATATCACATTTGAATGTTAATTCTTGCTTATTCTCAACAAAAAGTTAATCTTTTTACAAGTATTGATTTTTATCTATGTACTCATTAAACTATTATTAAGGAGGTAAAATAACTCAATGAATTTGCAACAGCAATGACATTATATTTAAAAAAGTTTTAAATTAATTTATCATAAAGATAGATTAATTTTTCCGGAATTAAAAATATTAATTACCGAAATTAAAAATAATTTTAATATGGAGAATGATTATGAATAAAACTAAATTAATTACAACACTACTATTATCCTTTACACTTTGTGCCTGCTCTTCAAACGGTGCAAGCGAAAGTTCGAATAAAGTAAACGAACCTGTAAAAGAAGAAATTCACTACTATGCACCTCTTAGCGGAATAGAAACTGAAAAAAACATTTCAAAAGAACCGGTATTTGCAGTTATGATTGATAACCATCCTGATGCAACTCCTCAATCAGGTCTTAACGATGCTGAAATAATCTATGAATTTAAAGCTGAAGGTGAATATACAAGATTTATGGCACTATTTATGAAAAACCATGTTGATGTACTTGGTCCGGTTCGCTCTGCAAGACCATACTTTGTAGATACCGCAAAAGAATATGATGCAATTTATGCTCACTGGGGCGGTTCAGATGCAGGCTACATGGAAATTGAAACTGTCGGCTTAAAAGACTTGGATGGAATTTACTTGGAGGGCTCAACCTACTACAGAAATAAAGAAGTAAAAAAGAAACGTCCTCATGACGGTTATACAAGCTATGATTTATTATATTCGGCAGCAAAAGATTTTAATTACTTAGAAGACCTTAAAGAAGTAAAAGGCTTTAAGTTCGACACATCAGAAAATTTAGATACTCTTAATCTACAAATGGGTGATTCTCCTGCTACAAAACTTTCATTGGATTTCTTCAAGCACTATAATATGACTTTTGAGTATAATGAAGAAACTAAAACATATCTACCTATAAGAAATGGAAAAAATGTAATTGATGAAAGAGACGGATCAAATGTATCTGCAAAAAATATAATACTTGAATTTGCAAAATCAAGTATTACAGGACCAAAAGACACTCTCACAATAGAACATATAGGAAGTGGAAACGGAAAACTGTTTACCCAAGGTAAAGTAATAGATATAACTTGGGAAAAACCAAGTAAAAAAGAAAAAACAATATTTAAAACAACAAACGGAGAAGAAATAATATTAGCTCCCGGACTTACATTTATAGAAGTTCTTGATCCGACTGACAATGTTTTGATAGAACCTGTTATTCAAACTCAAGAAAGTGCATCATAATAAGAAAAAAGTATAATTATAAAACACCCGAGGAATATAACAATATAATCTTTAGGTGTTTTCAATTTGACTTTTTCTATAACTTTTCAGTACCATAAAATATATTTAATTTTTAAATAAAAAGATGAGATTGATTTTAATCTCATCTTTTTACTTTATACATATTTCAACTCTGTAAAAATTAGTATATCTTTTATTATAGTCTTTACTGTTTTCTATATTGCTCCTTTGACAATTTGAGCAACTTTATAATACTAATATTTCTTCTTTTTAAATACACTCACAGCATATATTCCAACCACTATTATTGTTGCCATTTCTGCATATAGACCTGAATTGACAAATCCGGTTTTTGGAATTTTTTTGTATTGAATAACTTCAGGCTCCTTTGGAATTTCCTTTGGAATTTCTATATTTTTAATTCTAAATCCTTCTTCCATGTCTCCTGTTATTTCTGTCTTATATCCTTGTTGTTCTTCTTCTCCTATTGTGTATTCTATTTTATTTCCTTCGTCGTCGTATGTTTTTAAGTCTTTAAATGTGTATTTCCAATTTTCTGATTTTGTCAGAGTTTTGCTTTCTATTGCTATTCCATTTGCATATAGCGTTATATTTATGCTGTCAAGTTCTTTTCCTTCCCACTCTTTCTCAACATTTACATAGGTTGTTTCATCTATCACCGGTTGTGTTTCCAACGGTGTATATGTTGATGTCGGTGGTGTAAATGGTAATTCCTGCGGTGTATACGGTGGTGTGTATGGTATCTCCGGAGGTGTATATGGCGGTATCCATGAATTTTTCTCTTTATTGGTTATTGTCAGACCGTCTTTCATTGTTCCGCTATAGCTTACTTCATACCACTTACCTGCTAATTGAATGGATGAACCGCTTTCTCCAACTTCCTTAACTGTATATTGATAGTAGTTTGTACTTCCAAGTCCGTTTGCCACTTCAAGTTTCTCGAACTCTCCACTCCAGTTATTAGCCTCTGTAAGTTCAAGTTTCTCGCCTGTAGCTACTCCGTCTTTATATAGTTCTACTTCTATTCTATCTATAGGAGCTTCAATGCTGTTTTCTGAGTTGTCTTTCCATTCTTTAGTAACTTTGAGATCTCTTGTCGGCGGTTCCATCGGCGTCCATGGCATTTTTTCTCTGTTGGTAACCGTAAAACCATCTACCATTGTACCATCATAAGTAACTCCATACCATTTGTTATTCAATTGAATAGCATTTCCGCTTTCGCCGGTTTCTTTAACTGTATATTGATAGTAGTTAGTACTTCCAAGTCCGTCCGCCACTTCAAGTTTTTCGAAAGTTACAGTCCAGTTATTGTCCTTTGTAAGTTCCAACTTCTTTCCTGTAGCCACTCCGTCTTTGCATAACTCCACTTCAACACTTTCAATAGGAGCTTCTGCGTCATTTCCTTGAATGTCTTTCCACTCTTTTGTTACTTTAATATCTCTGGTTGGCGGTTCCATCGGTGTCCATGGTAACTTTTCTTTGTTGGTTACTGTAAGACCGTCTTTCATTGTTCCGCCATAAATAACTCCAAACCATTTACCGACTAATTTAATTGCTGAATCGCTTTCGCCAACTTCCTTAACCGTATAATTGTGATTTACCCCGCCTAAAGTTGCTGATACCGGCAATTTTTCAAAAGTAGCAGTCCAGTTATTTGCTTCATTCAAAGTAAGTTTTTTACCCGTTGAAACATTATCTTTCAACAATTCCACTTGAATTTCATTAACAGGTATTGTATGTCCTTCAAGCAAATCCCAAGTCTTTGTTACCTTTAAATCTCTTGTAGGAATTTCCATCGGTGTCCATGGCAGTTTTTCTTTATTTGTTACTTTAAGACCGTCTTTCATAGTACCAGTGTAAGTAACGCCAAACCACTTGCCGGCTAATTGAATAGCATTTCCGCTTTCGCCAACTTCCTTGACTGTGTATTGATAGTAATTTATACTTCCAAGTCCATCTGCCACTTCAAGATTCTTGAATTCTCCGCTCCAGTTATTGCCTGAGTTCAGTTCAAGTGTTTTTCCTGTTTCAACTCCGTCTTTATATAGTTCTACTTCTATCTTATCTACAGGAGATTGTACATTATTTCCTTGAATGTTTTTCCACTCTTTTGTTACTTTAATATCTCTTATCGGCGGTTCCATCGGTGTCCATGGCATTTTTTCTTTGTTAGTTACTGTAAAGCCGTCTTTCATTGTACCAGTATAAGTAACACCAAACCACTTGCCGGCTAATTGAATAGCATTTCTGCTTTCGCCAACTTCTTTTACAGTATAATTGTGATTTTCTCCGCCTAAAGTTGCTGATACCGGTAATTTTTCAAAAGTAACTGACCAATTATTGTCTTTTGTAAGATCTAATTTAGTACCTGTAGCTACTCCATCTTTGTATAATTCTACTTCTATCTTATCTACAGGAGCTTCCTTAACATTGCCTTGAATGTCTTTCCACTCTTTAGTTACTTTGATATCTCTGGTTGGCGGTTCCATCGGTGTCCATGGTAACTTTTCTTTGTTGGTCACAGTCAAACCGTCTTTCATTGTTCCGCCATAAATAACTCCGTACCACTTATTATTCAATTGAATAGCATTTCCACTTTCGCCGGTTTCTTTAACTGTATATTGATAGTAGTTAGTACTTCCAAGTCCATTTGCCACTTCAAGTTTTTCAAAAGTAACAGTCCAGTTGTTATCCTTTGTAAGTTCCAACTTCTTTCCTATAGCCACTCCGTCTTTGTATAACTCCACTTCAACACTTTCAACAGGTGCTTCTATATCATTGCCTTTATAGTCTTGCCATGCTTTAGTTACTTTGATATCTCTGGTTGGCGGTTCCATCGGTGTCCATGGTAACTTTTCTTTATTAGTTACTGTAAGACCATCTTTCATAGTTCCAGCATAAGTAACTCCAAACCATTTATTATCAAATTTAATAGCAGAACCACTTTCTCCAACTTCTTTAACTGTATAATTATGATTAGCTCCGCCTAAAGTTGCTGATACCGGCAATTTTTCAAAAGTAGCAGTCCAATTATTTGCTTCATTTAAAGTAAGTTTTTTTCCTGTTGAAACATCATCTTTAAATAATTCTACTTGTATTTCATTAACAGGTATTGTATGCCCTTCAAGCAATTCCCAAGTCTTTGTTACCTTGACATCTCTTGTGGGAATTTCCATCGGTGTCCAAATTAAAGACCAAATTGCATATAGCTCTACATCTTTATCCAAAGTTCCTGTTTTAAAAGTATTGCCTTTGGTATACATAGTACCTTTGCCATCAGCTTGTGTATTCCATCCTTTGAATACATATCCGGATCTTTTCATTGTACCCGCACCTAAAACAGTTACTTTATCTATGTCAGCATCATTTCCGTCTGTTGTAACGGATGGATAGTATTCATTATTATCCTTCGGTGCTTCTCCCGTTACATCAGCATGATTCTTGTTGTAAATGATATTTCCATAAACGATAATATCATATTCCGCTTTTACTGTATCTTCAGGTATTGCCTGATTGCTACTTGCCAATGTGTTGGTTGTTGTAACTTCGGCTTTAATTTTACCTGTCGTCTTTCCCTTTACTTTACCTTGATTATCAACATCCGCTACATCATTTTGTAACTCAATATATTTTAATTCAGGAGATACAGTAGGATGGTCACTTGTTGCCACAGCTTTAGCTGCTCCTTCCCCTGACTCTTCTCCAACATGAAGCTTAACGGTCTCCGTTTTTATCTTCGGAGGGTGAATAAGTCCACAACCGATGATATCAAGTGATTTATCTCTTACAAGTTCAGGTAATTCAGGCGTTCTATAGCTTGTTCTGTCAAAATCGGAATTTTTGTGTTCCGACATATCCGAATCTTCCGCTTTTAATGTAAGTTTAGTGTCACCATTTGGCATTGTAACCTTTATCCACTGACCTTTATCAAGCATATAGCTCTTTAATTCATATCTTCCATTTTCATCTGTAGTTGTACTGTGAATCAAAGTATTGGCAGGGATTAGCTTATTATTGATAGTTACATCATGATTAGGAGAATATAGTTCAAGTTTAAGATCTTTTACTTTTGTTTCTCCCTCATCAAGTTTTCCGTTTTCATTCTTATCCCACCATACATCTGATGAAATAATAGAAAAATTTCCATACACATATTTTGCAGGATTGATATAGCCACTCATCTTATATCCTGTATAGTCGGTTGTTTCAAAACTTCCGCCAATATATGCTTCAAGTTCATCAGTTGTAGTTTTAGCATTAGTTCTAAGTGGCAATTTAATATTTACCTGACTACCCTTAGGAAGTTCTCCTAAATCAAGTTTGACATGTGTTACCTTTGACCAATCCGTAATATTTTCCGCTGAAACGAAAGTGTTTCCACCGTCCGTGCTGTAAGTGAATTCCTGCTTGCCCGGACGACTGTCTCCCGTAACAACCGCTTCACCTGTCAAATACATATTAACCTCAGTTTTCGGCGTTTGAACCGTTTCATTTTGCTGAGTATATGATACTGATTTATCTTTTTTAGGAATTTCAATAATTGCCTTAAATTCCTTAAATCCATCTGAATCCGGAGCTTGAACGGAGAAATCTCCTCGTAAATTATCTCTTTCATCAGGGTAGAATTTTTGTGTAGGAAATTTACTTCCCGCTGTTCCATATACGATATTATCATATTTTCCCGGGAAAATATTTGATCCTACAGCCGTATTCTTGGATACAATGACTTCAACCTTGCTCAAATCTATTCCAAATAATTTCTTTTCCTTCGTAGCATCAAGTGCATTTGCCGCATTTTCAGTTAGCTGAAATAAATCGCCTTCGAGTTTTGCATAACTGTAGTATTCTTCCTTGCTGCCGTCCAGCTTGCTCTCCAGTTTACTCATATCATAGTAAACCATTCCGTATGGATGATGCTCATTTTCTCCCGGAGAGGTAACACTAGTATATCTGAAACTCTTTAACGCAATTACAACAGGGTCTTCCATAAATTTAAGTACATTGTCATTGTAGTAATAATAGTAAGAAAACGCCTTATTCTTAGTAATTTCCCTAATTTGTCTATTTAAAGCTTGTATTCCCGCTTCTGTAATAGACATTTTAATCCATACTCTGCCGTCAGCATCCTTAATCTGTTCGATTTTCACATTGCCGGATGCATTATCATAACCTAAAAATTTACAACTATCCACATCTGCGGCAAATTGTTTATCCGTGATTTCCACATAGGCAGATTCAGGGATTCCATAAGGCATCTTACCCGCTTCAGGCATATCTGAATTCATGGCATAAGCATAAGCCTTTGTATTAAATCTAACTTTTTGCATACTTGTTCCAGTCTGTGAAATGGAATTAATCGTATCATCACCGGTATTTGAAATGACATTATCCGCAGTCTTATTGGTAACAATATAAGTTCTTGTCAAAAGACCGTAACGTTGCGGTGTTTTTATAGCATTCCATGCCCTACCACCAAAAGCTTGTCCTTTGCCCGCATCATGAATATGATTACCGTCGCTGCAATTGCCATTATAGTATTTACCTTCTAAATTCTGAATAAAGTAATTAGGTCCATACCAAGCACCTTTTTCCTTCTCTATCGTAAGTGGATTTCCTTTAAAATCCGTATTTCTTAATTCATATTCAATATTTGAAAATAATACAGCTTCCCCTGTTTCTTTATCAACAAACGGTTCAATATTATATATTCCGTCATAGCTTAGGATAATACTTGACAAATGTTCCACACTTCTGTCAATACCAAGATCTATTTTTGTTCCGTCTTCAATATCTCCAATATCATATACTTTATCCGCACTTTCCGATCCGGATTGATTGTCGACAGTTTTATAGATGATTTTCCATCCGCTTAAAGCTTTATTCGCTGTAAATTTACCAGTCAAAAGTCCGGTTTTATCAGCCTTCGTATCCAATCCCTTAAGATTCAAAGTTCCTACTGTCATATCAATTCTCGGATTTTTTGTTACTGGAGAAAATTCCTTTTTAGTTCCATAATCAAAGAACAACTTCCAAGTATCATAAAAAGTTCCATTTTCTGCTTGATTAGGAAATAATACATTTTCTTTTAATCTAGCACCAGTACTCTCAGCTTTCAAAGGCGTACATTTCTTTTGAGTTACTGTCGTCCAAAAGAAATCGTCCTTTGCTTTTCCACTGAGATTATTCACAGGATTTTTTACAGCCTTGTCAGCCTCATAATCAAAATTGTCATTTACATCAGCAGTTGGATCAGTTGATTTTGCAGAATATTTTACCTGTAAATGTCCTGTAGCTGTAGGCGTAACATAAAAGTCAAATTTACTTTGAGCATATGACTGCCTTCTGGTATTTTCATTATATCTTCCTGCAAAATGTGTAGTTGCATTAAAGATATCATTATTTAAATATTCCCAATACACCTCAACTTTAGTTACTCTTCCACCGGAAGTATCAAAGTTTACTTTAGGAAAATTATGAACTTTATTTGCTAAATGAACAGGTGAATTTACATCTACTGTATGTTCATTACCATCTGCCGTAGTATAAACAACCTTTGCTACTTTATAAGAAGTATTATTCCATGTTTGAGCAGTTCCTTTCCATGCAGTAGGTTGAATTTCTTCAGGAAACTCATAAGTTTCAACCGTAGCTCCGGTCTTATTCTTTGGAAAATACTCATTCCATTCTCCGTTTGCATCTTTCAATATATAATATTCATTACTTAAACGAGTATAACCTACATCTGTATAATTCGCATCAGGAGATACTGCATTTGCAGTATAATATCCTCCTGCGTTTTTATAAAGCTGATATCCCGGTCCTGCAAAGCTATGAATCTCATATCCATCTACAGTATGAGCTTTCATAGTTTTAATCTTTACACCTTGATCATCAGCACTGACGATAACTTTCTTTTTGCCGTCCGTTCCGTTTGGAGTCTCAAAAACAAATTCAGGTGTTGTAGCTTCATATAAAGTGTCAGAACCGATATCTTCTATTCCATCCGGAACTTGCCATACAGGTGAAAATCCATTTGAAAAAACTTCACTCCATTTATGATCGCTTCCATTATTATACATAGATTTTCTTGGCGTTAAAATATAATAATTTCCCTTGCCGTCACCATCATTTTTCATTTCACTAACGCTTACATAATAAGCAAGATCTAAATCATATAATCCATTTCTGATTTGTAATTTTTTTAAAATAAAATTTCCCTCAGCACTTGCAGTTTTTGGAACATAAACTTTAATATGTTTCAAACTCATTAGAGGAGTATCTCCATCATGAATCGTCCCCTGCTTATAATAATAGTAGTCCCTGTTACCTGTAAACGGACCGCTTGCAGGATCTGTATCATAAAAATTTATAAAACCAGAATTTGCTATCTTTGCCATGCTACTTGCATTTAGATGACGATCTCCTGTTACTGTCGTTTTAGGATCATTATAATTAATCGGTGACATTCTCCACTTATATTCTGACGGATTTCCTGCACTGTTAATCGGCTCGTTGTTTTCTCCCTCACAGGCAGCAACATTAAGCTTTGTTTCAAGTTTTCCCTCGTTCAGCCACTTTTCACATTCTTTAGCGGTCAAACTGCGTCTGTTAAAAGCGATATTAAAAACCAAGCTTGCACTACCGCCCAAAGATCCAAGAAAATTATCATTTATATCATAAATAATTTTTACAACTTTATCATAATTCTTTTGCGATACAGGATCCAACGGGATTACATTGCCATTTGCATCAAGCATGGTAATTTTTTCAAACTGCACTCCTTCAATGCCGGGGTTGGAAAGTTTGAATCCGTAAGACGGTATATCCACTACAATTCTTTGGTCGCCGAACTCATTGCTGCCATCATCCTTCACACGGAAAAAAGGCGTGTAATTTATAGTAAACAATGTATCCGTCATAGTTGCCAAATTATATTCGTTTATTGACGTTCCGTCACCGTTTGATGTATCATTAATCTTATGACTGTCATCATATACCGCAAGTTTACCGTTTGTCATAGGTGCACCCTTAACAGACGGAGATTTAATTAGAAAATTTTTATCTAAAAACTTCTCAGTTCCATCTATATTTATTAACAGCTTTCATAACTGTTTCTTTAATCTCATTCCCCGATAAGATATTTCTGTCTTTGGCATCAGGTTCTTTCTTCGACTTTATGCTTAATTTTTTCGTAACCGTAGTTTCTAACGATTCACTTTCTGCAAAAACACTACTGCTTGGAACGATAACTCCTAAAAGTATTATAAAAGCTAATAAAAAAGATATTACTTTTTGTAATATTATCCTCTTTTTCATTGATTTTATTTCCCCCTCTTTATTCCTTTTCAAAATTTATAATTTTAATTTTGAAAACAAAATTAAAGTTTTATTTTCAAAGGATACCTTTATAAACTAATGATAACCTCAGCCAACAAAACCTTTCTATATCAAACTATATAAATCCCATTTCGTATATTATACTAAATTACGGTACAAAAAGTCTACTTTTTTTAACAATTATTTAGCAATTTTAACTTATAATTTCTTTACTTTTAGTATATCCTTTCTCTTTTAACCTTTAAACTTTGAATATAGACATAATTTATATCAAATATTTCAATTTTTTCTAAGACTTTTTTGTTATCTCAAGCATTCTCTTCTGTCATCTCGACCGAAAATGAACGAAACTAAGTGCAGTTAATTGCAGTGGAGAGATCTCTTTTCTTTCTACCGTTATATGAGATTTCTCCATTCCATGCCTAAAGGCATTTCAGTCGAAATGACAAGGGAAAAATGCTAACGGGACTACAGTCGAAATGACAAAGAAGGAAGTCTATTAAGACTTCAAGCAAAAACATGAATAGAAAGATCTATCGTATTGAAATAAATAAAAAGATGTCTTAATAAAAATTAAGACATCTTTTTATTTATTTCATATATTATTTTAAGTCCTTTTAGTGTCAAATTATTATCTACAATTAAATTATATTTTGAATCTTTTGTGAGTAATGACGAAAAACTTCCCGTCATTACTATATTGACATCTTCAGGTTTTAATTCCAATTCAGTTAATATATAACCTATTATTCCATCTATTGTGCTTACATATTGATAATATAGTCCGGACTGCATAGCTTTTACCGTCGTATTTCCTATAACTTTTTTAGGTTCTACTATCTCTATTTTAGGCAGTTTTGCATTTTCAGTTGTAACTACGTCTCGTGCAATCTTTATTCCAGAAACTATAAGTCCTCCAAGAAAATCAGATTTTTCATTTACGACATCAAACGTCAATACTGAACCGGAGTTTATTATAATAGCACTTCCTCTAAATTTATTTAATACGGCAACTGCATTTGAAATTCTATCTGAGCCCACTTCTTTCGGATTTTCACATTTTATGTTAAGTCCTGTTTTAATTCCAACTCCGACTATCACAGGTTCAAGTTTACAATATTTTTTAATCATCTTTTCAACATTGTAAGTCATATCGGGAACAACTGATGATATTATAACTCCATCTATATTGTGAAAGCTTATATCTACATCTTGTAAGAGAAGCTTATATAGAATTCCTATTTCATCAGCTGATTTTGAAATATCAGTTTTTATTCTAAATTTGTATAAGAGCTCATCTTTATTATAAATTCCAAAAATTGTATCCTTATTTTCTATATTAATTGCTAAAAGCATTTATTTACCTCTTCCTAAAAGCATTGCTTTTACTACAGCTGTTGTAATTATTACCGACAGAATAGCTTCAGGTATTCCTGATGTAACAGTTACTCCTAAAATTGCAGTTCTTGCTTGTTCGATAGGTTTTCCGATAGTATTCATATATCTTTCCGCATATATAATATATATGCCTCCAAGTACAAAAATCGTATTTGTCATAGAACCTAAAAATGCTGCAGCAGTTATTGAAAAATCATTATTCATATGCTTATAAGTATAATAGAGCATAAATATTGAAATTACTAAAAATATTCCCATCAGTACAAGCGTAGTTGTGTTTGCATTAGATTTAATATTTTTTTGTAATAGATATGCTAAAAATGCTATTATTACAAGCCAAGCAACAGTTGACGCTTTTTTTAGGCTGTTTTCGTTTTTATCTTTTAAAAACCTGTAAACATAAGCTGAAACTAACCCTATCAAAATTCTCGGAACTATTGATATCAACGGATTATAAAATACAAATGATATAGGTCCCGGCCTTGTTATTGCATTAAATAAACTTGATACTCCAAATATTAAACCGACTGCCGCTCCTACAATCGGACCTTCCAATATTCCTGCAATTATTACAGGAATGTGCATAGTAGTTGCATTTATTATTCCAAGCGGAATAAAACCAAGGGGAGTAAGTCCTAATACTACAGTAACTGCTCCAAGCATTGCTGCTACTACAAGTTGTCTGTTTGTAACAGATCTCTTTCTTCCATTATTCATTTTTTACCTCCTGATACGGTTCTTAAAGATACCGTTCAATATATTACTAATCCTACAAATTTATATCTTCATAGGAGATTAGCCCTTTTGTTGTTTTCGACGAATATACCGCATTTGAAATTGCTCTTGATATTACCTTTGCTGCCGTCATACCTACAAAGCTGATATCAGCCTCTACTTCTCCTGTTGCTATTGTAAATATTGTATCTCCGTCAAACATGGTATGCACAGGTTCTATACTTCTTGCATATCCGTCGTGTGCCATTTGCGAAATTTTATTACAATTTGCCTTAGTTAATTTTGCATTTGTTGCAACTATTGAAATCGTCGTATTTGTTGCCCTATTAAATGCATTATAGTTTGCTGTTTTTTCTTCATAAATTTTCATTGTATCTAAAAATTTCTTTTCTTCTCTTGAATATACGCCTGCGATTTGAATACCTTTTTCAGCATCATATATATCTCCAAATGCATTTAGAACTGTAAGTGCTGTAATTTTTAAATTGCCGATTTGGATGGATGCTTGTCCTATTCCCGACTTCATTGAAAAATCATTTCCCAAGATTTTTCCAACAGTTGCTCCTGTTCCCGCTCCTATACAGCCCATAGACGTATCTTCGGTTTTAGAATTTTTGCAAGCTTCATATCCCATCTCCAAGTCGGGACGACAATGTGGATCTCCTACAGCTAAATCAAATATAACTGCTCCTACTACTATAGGAACTCTGCATACGGTAACATCCATTCCAAGCTCTTTTTCCTCTAAGTATTTCATAATTCCGCTTGCAGCATTAAGTCCATAAGCAGATCCTCCGCTTAGCATAACACAATTTACCTTCTCTACAAGATTTTCAGGTCTTAATAAATCCGTTTCTCTTGTTCCCGGAGCACTTCCTCTTACGTCTACTCCACATACAGCTCCTTTTTCAGGTATTATTACCGTAACTCCTGTAAGTCCGTCAAAATTTTGTGCATGACCTACTTTTAAATTTCCTACATCAGTTAAATATCCACTATACAAAAAATCACATCCAAATTATTTTACTTCATCTCTTTTTATAAAATCAACTAATTTCACAAAAAGTGTATCTTCTTTTATTTTTTCAGCACTGTCTTTGTTTTTTAATGCTTCTATTAATTTAAAAGCTATACTTTGTGCAAATGCAGGTCCCATTCCCGTAATTATATTTTCATCACATACAACTGCATTATCCAATCTATTTTTAGAACTCAAATTGTTTTCATATCCCGGATAGCACGTAAACTTTTTATCTTTTAATAAATTTATTTTGTCAAGTACAACAGGTCCTGCACAAATTGCAGACACAATTTTTTCTTCCATATAGTACATTTCTACAAGTTCAAGTACTCTCTTTTCGGCTGCAAGATTTACTGCACCTGGTAACCCTCCCGGAATATATACCCCTCTATATTCCTCAAAATTTATTTCATCTATTGTCTTATCTGCAATAATTCTTACTCCGTGAGAAGATTTTACTTCTTTCTCTTCAGAAATACTGACAAGTTCCACTTCAAGATTTGCCCTTCTCAAATAATCACAAACTGTTAAAGCTTCTATTTCTTCAAATCCTTCAGCCAAAAAAATAATTAAATCTTTCATATGTTTCTCCCCCTTACATATTTTTAGATTTTTCATTCGCAGCACAAATTGCATCTATAATTGCCGCTCTAAATCCCATTTTTTCTAAAACTCTAACTCCCTCTATAGTTGTACCTCCCGGTGAAGTTACCATATCTTTAAGCTTTGCAGGATGTTCTTGTGTTTCAAGCACCATTTTTGCAGATCCCAAAACAGTTTGAGAAATAAAATTATAGGCGTCTTCCCTCTTCATTCCATTTAAAACCGCACTATCAGCTGCAGCTTCAATAAACATATATACATAAGCCGGCAGACAACCACAAGCTGCTGAAAATGCAGAAAATTGTGACTCATCAAGTCTTGCCGCCCTTCCAAATAAATTAAAAATTTCAATAACTTCTAAAATTTCATCTTCCGTTAAAATTTCATTAGGACATATTGCAGACATTGCCTCAAAAACCATCGCAGGCGTATTCGGCATAGTCATTACAATTTTTTTATTTGGAAGTAATTTATTTAATTTTTCAATAGTAAATCCCGCTGCTATCGAAATTATAATTTTATCATTAACCGTATCTCTTATTTCATCAATTACTGTTTCATACATATTAGGTTTTACGGCTAATATTATATATTTCGAATTTTCTACAAGTTCTGAATTTGAAGATGCTATTTTTACATTTTTATATTCTTCAAATTCTCTTAATTTCTCATTACTTCTATTTGAAATTATAATTTCTCTATTATTTTTTATAAGTCCATAGGCTATGGCCTTACCCATATTTCCAATTCCTATTATTCCTACTCTATTCATAATATCCTCCTTATATTATTATTACATAAATTTTAGAAATTTTCCATTATTTGACAATGGTGTTATAATAAAAACGGTGATTTTATTATGAAAAAAATATCTTTAATTAAGCTTTTTTTGACATTTTTTAAAATAAATGCCGTTACATTCGGGGGCGGATATACAATTGTACCCGTCATAAAGGATGTTTTTGTAAATGATTATAAACTGCTTTCTGAAGATGAAATGCTTGATATTTTGGCTCTTGCCCAGGGAGGACCGGGTGCAATGGCAATATCTACATCAATTTTAACAGGCTATAAGTTAAGAGGTGTAGCAGGTGCATTAACTACACTGAGCGCATCAGTTCTTCCATGTCTTATAATTCTCTCAACTGTTTCCATATTTTATTCCAAGTTCAGAACAAATTTTTTTGTAAATGCGATACTTGACGGAATAAGCGGAGTAATATGTGCCGTACTATTACTTACAGTTTATAATATGGGAAGTATTGCATATAAAAAATATCCCGGATTTTCGAGTATAGTCATGATTTTAATTTTTATTTTAGGTTTTTTCCTAAAAGTAAAAACTTCTCATTTGATTCTTCTTTGTGCAGTTCTCGGAATAAGTATCTTTTTTGTAATAGACAGGAGGTACCATGGATAATTTAATTGTTCAACTGTATTTTACTTTTTTAAAAATCGGAACACTTGCTTTTGGAGGAGGATATGCTTCAATACCACTTATCGAAAGATACATAGTAAATGAAAATAATTGGATTTCTAAAATGGAATTTCGTGATTTAGTCTCAATTTCACAAATGACTCCCGGTCCTATCGCAATAAATTCCGCAACTTTTGTAGGACAAAAAGTCGGCGGTGTTTTAGGTTCGATTGTCGCAACAGCAGCTATTGTAACTCCACAATTTCTTTTAATGATGTTTCTCGGACATTTTTTATTTAAAAAGAATAAAAAATTTAAAGTTCTTGAATGGATGCTAAACGGTATAAGAGCCGGTCTTGCATCGTTAATTTTTATGTCTGCATTAAAGCTTATACACACAAGTATGTTTCCAAACGGATTTTCAAATGTGAAAATTTCTGCAATAATAACATTTATAATCGGATTTATACTCTATTACAGAAAGGTCGATATGCTAAAATTAATTGCTATAGGTGCAATTCTCGGAATAGTTTTGGAAGCCGGTTTTATATTTATTTAAACTGTTGATTAATCATAAAAACCTCTTAAAGTTATTAACAATTTAAGAGGTTTTTTGTTCATTTGTGGATTACTCAACTTTATTAATTGAATTTTTTATTTAACTAATGCTATAATTAATTTATAGGAGGTATTAAAATGTGGACAAGAAAACAACTTAAGGACAACGCAAAAATATTTTTGAGAAAACATTTAAAAGAGGCAATTATAGTATGTATTATATTTTCAATTTTGAATACCAATATTAATTTTGAAAAAAGAGAAAGTCATTTTCCTTTTTCCGAAACTAAGTACAAATACCAGTTTCATTTAAATAAGCATATGATGCCGCACAAACACTTTTTAAATGTAAAAAGCGAAAACTCAAATTTACCTAAAGAAGGTTTAAAATTATTAAGAATATCAAATATTTTTAAACCTTTAGTATCAATTGTAAGTGCAGCAACTTTTACAATAGCAAACTCTATTATAGTTATGATTATAATTATTTTATCCGTTGTTAAAATTTTTATATTAAATCCGATTAAAATCGGAATGCTGAGATTTTTTATAGACGGATATGAAAATGATAATGCCGACATTTCTAATGTTATAAGTGCATATAGAGATAACTCTTGGTTTAAATTATCCGTTAAATTATTATTAAAAGACATATTTATTGCACTGTGGACCTTACTTTTAATAATTCCCGGGATTTATAAATCATATGAATATTACTTCGTAGATTATATTCTTGCGGAAAACCCTGATTTATCTCTTGGAGAAGCAATTTCAATAAGTAAAAAAATGACCGAAGGTGAAAAATATGATATTTTCGTTTTAAACCTTTCTTTTATAGGATGGGAAATTCTATCGTCATTGCTGTTTGGACTTGGTGTCATACTTTTAACTCCATATGAATATGCAACATATACAAATCTATATTTATTTGACAAAAAAATTAAACTTGAAACTATTATTTAATCCCATATTACCCTTTTGGAGGTGTTTATTATCGAGACTCAAGTATTTTCAAGACTTAAAAACAACAAATCAATATCAAATGATTTTAAATTAAAATTCATATTTTATTTTGCATTTTTATTAATGCTGAGCAGCCTTGCTTTTAATTCACCTACAGAAATACTAAATGGCATGAAGAAAATTATACTTTCTCCATGCCATTTGATTACAGATTACATAGCAATTTCAAATATAGGTGCCACTCTGTTTAACGGAGGTATTATGACACTTATATCCGCAATCGTATTAAAGAAAAACAAAGCAACCATAACAGGTCCTATTATTGCCGCAGTATTTACTGTATGCGGATTTTCATTTTTCGGAAAAAACATATATAATTCATTGCCAATTATGTTTGGTGTATATTTGTATTGCCTTGTTGAAAAAGTAAAATTTAACAAAGTTTTAATTATAAGTATGTTTGCAACAGCATTATGTCCAATGGTAAGCTTTCTTACATTTTCAGCCGGGCTTAGTTTGAAATATGGAATAATTGCAGGATGCAGTGTGGGAATTTTAATCGGATTTGTAATTTCACCTCTTGCATCTTCATTTCTAAGTTTTCATCAAGGTTATAATTTATATAATACAGGTTTTACCGCAGGAATGATTGGAATGTTCTTAACCGGATTTTTGAGAATGTTCGATAAAAATGTTGAAATCAGAAATATTATATCTCTTGGAAATAATTTAAAAATTTCATTTTTTCTATTTCCATTTTTCTTATTTTTATTTATACTTGGATTTATCATAAATAACAGATCATTTTCCGGATATAAAAAACTTATGAATAATACCGGAAGACTGATTGCCGATTTTGATTTGATATATGGAAGCGGAATAACTCTTATAAATATGGCGATTATGGGAACTATCTCAACTATCTATGTCTTACTGATTGGAGGAAATTTAAACGGTCCGATACTTGGAGCCATATTTACGATAATCGGATTTTCTGCATTTGGAAATCACCCCAAAAATTCAATTCCTATTTTAATCGGAGTGTATCTCGCACAGTTTTTTAATAAATATAATCCTAAATCTACAATATCAATGATAACTGCACTTTTCGGAACAACCTTAGCTCCGATTGCAGGAGAATTTGGAATAATTTGGGGAATCATTGCAGGTTTTTTCCATGTTTCAATGGTAATGAATATAGGATATTTACATGGGGGAACAAATCTTTATAATAACGGTTTTTCAGGAGGTTTTATTGCAGCAACCATTGTACCTATAATAAAATCCATTAATAATATAATTGAGAGGTTTAAAGATGAATAGCGTAATAAAAAAAGAAGAAATAAAAGCAAGAGAAATATCAGATGAATTGATGTACTATTTTTTTTCGGAAAACATTCATACATTTTCAATATATGTAACATTTTATGAAGATCATTTCATTATAAGTGCGAGAGGAAAAACCAAAACTCCCCCAAAAAGTGTAGATGACTTAATGTTTATAATGAATTCAAAGAGAATGAGTGAAGTTGAAGATTATTATGACGGAATTTTAGGATTCGGTCACACAGGTAGTGACTATAATATACTCGGAACGCTTATTGATGAGGCAAGTGTCACATTTGAAGATGAAATTTTAAACTTTGTAATAAGAAGAAATTTTTAATAATATAAATTATGCCGGAGATTTAAAAATATTATCTTCGGTTTTTTTATTTTCTGTTCTATTTTAAATTTTTATTATTAATTTTTATAATATAGCTTAGCATAAATAAAAGAGCGGTGTTATCCGCTCTCTACATTATTTTTTTTATCTCTTCTCTCATTTTTTTCAGCACTTTTTTTTCTATTCGAGATATTGTCATCTGAGATATATCTAATTTTTCAGCTATGGCAACTTGAGTTTTCTTTTCAAAGTATCTTTCTATCAGAATAGTTCTTTCCATATCATTTAATTCAGACATAGCTCTTTCTAAAAAATCTTTCATTTCTATCTTTTCAAAATATTTTTCATTTTCTCCAACTAAATCTGCAAGGTTCAATTCCTTATCATCTCCATTAGTATCATAAGTTACATCTAATGATTGCGGTGTATATACCTTGCTTGCTTCCATAGCTTCAATTACTTCTTCAGGTGTTGTTTCAAGATAATCTGCTATATCCTCTACTGTAGGAATTCTTTGAAGTTCTTGAGTTAGTTGAGTTTTAGCATTATTTATTTTTTTGGATAGTTCTTGAATTCTTCGTGGAACTCTGATTGTCCAACCCTTATCTCTGAAATATTTTTTTATTTCTCCTATGATTGTAGGTGTTGCAAATGATGAAAATTCATATCCTTTTTCAAAATCATATCTGTCAATAGCATATATAAGTCCGATAGATGCAACTTGAAATATGTCATCATAATCTATTCCTCTTCCTGAGTATTTTTTAGATAATATTTCTGCTATATACAGATGCTCTTCTATTAAAATATCTCTGATTTCAGGGTCTTTATTCAGTTTATATGCTTCAAAAAGCTCTTTTCTTTCACTTTTATCAAGTTTTCTTCCCAAAATATGATATTCTTCTAATTTCATAGCATCTTCCCTATAAATTAATTATAAATATTATTGATTCATCTTCAATATAACTATCATCTACAAGACATTCTATTATTGTGTTTGAAAGTGAAAGCTGTTCAAGTCTTTCTATTTTTTCTTTACATATTTCAGATATTGTAACTTTACATTTTTCATCTGTTACTTCAATTTCGATATTTATCATTTCGTTACATTGAAGTTCATACGCTATTGTAAGTCCTTCATTTATTGCCATTTTTATATCTTCAACTGTTTCTATATCAAGATTTAAATTTGACATTATACCTGATACAAAAAGTCTTACTGAACTAAAATATTCCGCCTTATTTGGTATAGAAAGGTATATATTTTCCATATTAATCCCTCATTTCGAATACGCTGTCAAGCTTTGTTATTGTAAATAATTTTTTTATACTCGATTTTACGTTTATAAGTGTTATTTTATTCTCATCTTCCGAAATTTCATTTAATATAAAAATCAACGCTCCAAGTCCTGTTGAATCAATATATTCAAGTTCCTCAGCATCTATTAATATATTTTTTTTATCTTTTCTGTATTTATTTATAACACTTTCTTTAAATTCAGGTGAGGTATATACATCAAGCTCTCCTTTTGGATACACTATTAATTTTTCTGAATTTTCAAATTCTATATTGAACATACTTTTCTCCTCAATCACCAATATATTTTGCAACTGCAACTACTTCTGAATCTTTTATATTCATAAGTTTTACTCCTGATGTAGATCTTCCCATTACAGAAATACCTTCAGTTTCTATTCTTATTATTATTCCCTCTGAAGTAATCATCATAATTTCATCATTTTTATCAATTATCTTAGCAGATACAAGATCTCCGGTTTTATCTTTTACCTTATATGTTATTATTCCCTTACCTGCTCTTGATTGAATTCTATATTCATCAATCGGTGTAAGTTTTCCAAAACCGTTTTGAGATATTACAAGAAGATACTTATCGGCACTTACTACATCAAATCCTACTACTTCATCATCTTTATTAAGTTCTATTGCTTTAACTCCCATGGATGTTCTTCCTGTAAGTCTTACTTCATCTTCTTTAAATCTTATACTCATTCCCTTTTTAGTTACTAATATAAGTTCATCTTCTCCCGTTGTAAGTCTTGTACCTATTATTGAATCTCCATCTCTTAAAGTCATTGCATTAATTCCTGATTTTCTTATATTTTTTATTTCTTCAAAAGATATTCTCTTTATAATTCCATCTTTTGTAGCCATAACTATATTTAAATTAGGGTCATATTCCCTAACAGGAATTATTGACTGAACTTTTTCATTTGCAGAAAGATTTAATATATTTATTATTGCCGTTCCTTTCGATTGTCTTGAACTTTCAGGTATTTCATATGCTTTAAGAACATAGGCTCGTCCAAGATTTGTAAAGAACAATATCAAATCATGAGTTGATGTTATAAATAAATCATTTACAAAATCTTCTTCTCTTGTAGTAAGAGCTGATATTCCTCTTCCACCTCTCTTTTGAGGTTTATATGTTCCCTCCGGCATTCTCTTAATATATCCGAATTGAGTAAGTGTTATTACAACATCTTCTTCTTTTATTATATCTTCAAGATCAATTTCTCCTGCCGCGGATTTTATTACAGTACGTCTTAAATCACCGAATTTATCTCTTATTTCTATTAATTCATCTTTTATTATAGACATAAGCTTTTCATGATTTTCTAATATTTCGGTAAACTCTGCAATTAATCTTATTAATTCTTTATATTCTTCATCAAGCTTTTCTCTTTCAAGTCCTGTAAGTCTTCTAATTCTCATATCAAGAATTGCTTGACCTTGAATTTCTGTAAGTCCGAATTCTTCAGTAAACTTAATTTTTGCCTCATCATCATTTCTTGATGATCTTACTATTTCTATTATTCTGTCAATATTATCAAGTGCAATTTTCAATCCTTCGACTATATGTGCTCTTGCTTTAGCCTTTTCAAGATCAAATTTTGTTCTTCTTGTAACTACATTAATTTGATGATCTACATAGTATGAAATAAGTTCCTTTAAATTTAATATCTTAGGTACTCCATTTACAAGTGCAAGATTTATTATTCCAAAAGTTGTTTGCATTTGAGTATTCTTATATAACTTATTTAAAACTACATTAGGGTTTGCATCCCTCTTTAGATCAATTGCAATTCTTATTCCCTTTCTTGTAGATTCATCTCTTATTGCAGAAATTCCATCTATTACTTTATTTTTTACAAGCTCTGCAATTTTCATTATAAGATTTGATTTATTAACCTGATAAGGAATTTCTCTTACTACTATTCTTCTCTTATTTTTTTCTTCTTCAATTTCTGCAACTGCTCGAACTTGAATTTTTCCTCTTCCTGTCTTATAAGCCTCTTTTATTCCCTCTCTGCCCATAATATATGCACCTGTTGGAAAATCCGGCCCTTTTATTGTATTCATAAGTTCATCAATAGTAATTTCTTCATTATCTATAAAACTTATTGTTCCGTTTATTACCTCTGTTAAATTATGAGGCGGCATATTTGTAGCCATACCTACCGCAATACCTGCTGAACCGTTTACCAAAAGATTTGGAAATCTTGACGGCAAAACAACAGGTTCAATTTCTTCTTCATCAAAATTCGGTTTAAAGTCAACAGTATCTTTATTTATATCTCTTAGCATTTCCTGAGTGAGCTTTGTCATTCTAAGCTCAGTATAACGCATAGCGGCAGCACTGTCTCCGTCTATATTACCAAAGTTTCCCTGTCCGTCAACAAGAGGATATCTTGTATTAAATTCTTGTGCAAGTCTTACTGCAGCATCATAGATTGATGAATCACCATGAGGGTGAAATTTACCCATTACATCTCCGACAAGTCTTGCAGATTTTCTATATGGTCCATTCGGTTGAAGTCCAAGAACTTGCATTCCGTAAATTATTCTTCTATGAACAGGTTTCAATCCATCTTTAACATCCGGCAAGGCACGAGATACTATTACACTCATAGAATAATCAAGATAGGATTTTCTCATTTTTTCTTCTAATCCTACATCAATTACTCCTTTATCATAAATTTCAGTCATATTTCCTCCTATGCATCTATATTTTCAACAAATAAGGCATTTTCCTGTATGAAATCACGTCTTGGTTCTACTTCAGAACCCATTAACATTGAAAAAGTCTCATCAGCTTCTATTGCATCTTTTATTTCAACTTTTAAAAGTATTCTGTGATCAGGATTCATCGTTGTTTCCCAAAGATCTTCAGGATTCATTTCACCAAGACCTTTATATCTTTTAATGTCAAATTTTTTATCACGTCCAAGCTCATTTAAAGCTCTTTGTAATTCTCTATCATCATAACAATATCTAAGAGCCTTCGTACCTTTTAATATTCCAAAAAGCGGAGGTTGTGCAACATACACATGTCCTTCTTCAATAAGAGGACGCATATATCTGAAGAAAAATGTAAGAAGAAGTGTCATTATATGTGCACCGTCAACATCGGCATCTGTCATAATTATTATCTTATTATATCTTAAATTATCTATTGAAAATTCAGAGCCTATTCCTGTTCCGAAAGCTGTTATCATGGCCTTTATTTCATCAGAATTTAATATTTTATCAAGTCTTGCCTTTTCTACATTCATTATTTTTCCTCTTAGAGGAAGTATTGCTTGAAATACTGAATCTCTTGCATCTTTTGCAGAACCGCCGGCAGAATCTCCTTCGACTAAAAATATTTCTGTTATTTCGTTATCTGAATTTTGACAATCGGCAAGTTTTCCGGGAAGTGTCATAGATTCAAGTATATTTTTCTTTCTTGTAAGATCTCTTGCTTTTCTTGCAGCTTCTCTCGCTCTTCTTGCTGATAGAGATTTTTCAAGTATTGTCTTTGCAACTTTAGGATTTTCTTCAAGAAAGCTCGACAAATTTTCAAATACAGATGAATCTACGATACCTCTTGTTTCTGAATTTCCAAGTTTTGCTTTAGTTTGTCCTTCAAATTGAGGATTTGGAAGTTTTACACTTATTACTCCTGTAAGTCCTTCTCTAACATCTTCTCCCGAAAGATTTTCTTCTTTATCCTTAATTATATTATATTTTCTGCCATAATCATTAATACATCTTGTAAGAGCAGATCTAAATCCCGAAAGATGTGACCCTCCTTCTTCTGTATTTATATTATTTGCAAATGTGAGTATATTTTCTGTGTATGAATCCGTATACTGAAGTGCTATTTCAACAGCTGTATTTTCTCTAATTTCATCAATATATATTATTTCCTTGTGTATTGCAGTTTTTTTTCTATTTATATATTCTACGAATGATTTAATTCCACCTTCATAGTGATATGTTTCATCTTTTCCAATTCTATGATCTATAAATTGAATTTTTATCCCCTTATTTAGAAATGCCATTTCTCTAAATCTTTTAGATAAAATTTCAAATTCAAATTCAACAGTATCAAAAATTTCAGGATCAGGTCTAAAAAATATTTTTGTTCCGGTTTCTTCTTTTTTCAGTTTCTCTACTTCAATTAACTGAGTTTTTGCAATTCCTCTCGAAAATTTTTGTTCATATATATTTCCGTTTCTCTTTACATTTACAATAAGCTCCGTGGAAAGTGCATTTACAACTGAAACCCCAACTCCATGAAGTCCTCCTGAAACTTTATAAGCTCCGTTATTAAACTTTCCACCTGCATGTAAAATTGTAAGAACTGTTTCAACTGTACTTTTTCCTGTCTGTGGGTGTATTTCAGTCGGAATTCCCGAACCGTTATCTGATACACTGACAGAATTATCCTCATAAATTTCAACTAAAATATGATCACAAATTCCGGCAAGTGCTTCATCTATTGAGTTATCCACAACTTCATAAACTAAATGATGAAGTCCCTTTGAACCTGTAGAACCGATATACATACCCGGTCTTTTTCTTACAGGTTCAAGACCTGTAAGGACTTGTATGTCTTCTGCTCCATACTGTCTGTTTTTATTTTCTTTCATTTCCTTCTCCTAATCTAATAATTGATAATCTGTCCATTTTTTATTTCATAAAAATCAGCATTTAAACTTCTGAAATTCTCTTCATTTAAATTTGTAGAAGTTATAAATGTCTGCATATTTTTTAAACTATTTATTAAATAAGATGCTCTATTTTTATCAAGTTCTGAAAATACATCGTCAAGAAGTAGTAAAGGGCTGTTTTTTTGATAATTTTTTATAATATCCACTTCTGATAACTTAAGACTTAAAACAACAGTTCTTATTTCTCCCTGTGAACCATAAGTTTTAGCACTTAAATTTTCTATTTTAAAATCTATATCATCTCTGTGAGGACCTATTGTAGTGAACTTTATTTCTAAATCTCTTTTTCTACAATTTTTCAAACTGTCTAAAAATATTTTTTCCATTTCCTCTTCATCAGACATCAGAGGAATTGTACTTAAATATGTTATTTTTAAATTTTCCCCTCCGGATAAATTTGAAAAATGATATTTTACATAATTTTCAAATTCTTTTAAAATTTTAAGTCTTTCCCTTAAAATTTTAACTCCATACTTTGCAAGTTGAAAATCATATACTTCAAGCAAATCATAATTTATATTTTTCTTTAATAATTTATTTCTCTCAAAAATTATTTTTCTATATCTATATAAATTATGCTCATATACAGAACTTAATTTTAAAATTAAACTATCTAAATATTTTCTCCTTTCCGATGGAGAAAATTTTACCATATTTAAATCTGACGGAGAAAATATAACAGAAGAAAAATCTCTTCTATATTTGCTTAAATTCATATCATCAGAATTTATAGAATATTTATTTTTCTTATCCTTATAGATATTTACATCCAAATAATCCTCATATTCAAAATTGATTGAAAGAGCTTTTAAATTTGTCTGTTCTCCTCCAATTTGAATAAGCTCACTGTCTTTTACGGTTCTAAATGATTTTCCAACAGTTAAAACATAAATTGCCTCAAGTAAATTTGTTTTTCCCATTGCATTTTCACCGGTTATAACATTTATTTGTCCTTTTGGATTATAATATAAATATTTATAATTTCTAAAATTTGAAAGCTCTAAATTTAAAATCTTCATTATTCGCCGACAATAAATGTCTCTCCGTTAAATTCAACTTTATCTCCATTTACAAGTTTTTTTCCTCGTCTATATTCAATTTCTCCGTTTACAAAAACTTCTCCCTGTTGTATAAAAAGCTTTGCTTCTCCTCCGCTTTGAACTAAATTTTTAAGTTTTAGAAAACTGTCTAATTTTATATAATTATTTTCCATTTTATCACCTAATTAGCAAGTCTCACAGGTAATACAAGATAAATATAATCTTTGTCATCTTCTTCTCTTATGATACATGGATTAATAGAATCTGTGAAATTAAGTGTAACTTTTTCAGATTCTATTATTCTGACTCCCTCTAATAAATATTTTGAATTAAAGGCTATTTTTAAATTTTCTCCCGAAATTTTCGCATCTACACTTTCTTCAACATTTCCTATTTCAGAATTTGAAGTTATTTCTATTTCAGAATCTTTCATATCTAATTTAACAAGATTTGCTTTATCTTCTTTTGCAAGAAGACTTGCCCTTTCAAGAGAACTTTGTAAATCATGTTTTAAAACTTCAACGATTATTGACTGGTCATTTTTAATAAGTCCTTCATATTTGAAAAACTCTCCACTTAATAAAGTTGTATAGAAAATAGTTTTATCTAAATCAAATTTAAGTGAATTTCTTCCGATAGTTAAATTTACATATTCTTCATTTTCGATTATTTTTACAAGTTCATTTAAACTTCTTGCAGGAATTATTGCACTTATATTTTCTTCACATTCAGTATCCAAGCTTTTAAGTGCCATTCTAAAACCGTCAAGTGCAACAAAATTTATTTTTTTATTTTTTATATCCATTAAAACTCCCGTAAATGCAACTCTTGTTTCATCAAAAGAAACTGCAAATGAAGTTTTTCTGATAGCTTCTTTAAAATCACTTGATTTTAATTTTATTGTCAAATTTTCATCTACTCTTGGAAGATCCGGAAATTCATCAGGAACTTGACATTGAATATTAAATTCACTTTTTAGACATTTTATATTCATATTTGTTTGATTTATTTCAAAATCGATGATATCTCCTTGAAGTTTTCTTATAATATCTCCAAAAAGTCTTGAATTTACTACAATTTTCCCTTCATCCGAGATTATTGCGGGAAGTGTTGTTTTTATACTTATTTCAGTATCAGAAGCAATCAGTGTCAATAAATTATCTTTTGCAATTATTAATATACCTTCTAAAATTTGCATTGTTGTTCTTGATGAAATTGCTTTTTGAACTATTGATATATGTCTTGATAGTTCTTTTCTCTCTATTCTAATTTTCATATCTTGCCTCCTATAATAGTATATATAGATAATAATAGTAGTAGGGACTGTTAATTTGTTGATAAATATATTTTAACTGTATATTAAGAGATTATATTTATTAATAAAATTGTTAATAACTTATAGTTAAATTAAAATTAATCAACAATTAACTTTTAATTTCTTTTATTAAATTGCTTATTTTTATTCTTAGAGAAGTATCTGATGCCATATCACTTTCTATTTTATTATAAGCGTGAATTACAGTAGAATGATCTCTTCCTCCAAATTCTTCTCCAATTTTAGGAAGCGATAATTCCGTTAAATCTCTTGTAATATACATTGCTATCTGTCGAGGATATGCAATGTTTCGAGTTCTTTTTTTAGAATCTATATCTTCAATTGTTATTCTGAAGTTTTTTGCAACAACTTCTTTTATAAGTTTGGAAGTAATTACTTTCTTTTTCTTTGTATTATAAATATCTCTTAAAACTATGGCTGCAGTTTGTTCTGTCATTTCACCCACTGTAAGTTTTGAATAAGCCATAATTCTTGAAAGAGCACCTTCAAGCTCTCTAATATTGCTTTTTACATTTTGAGCTATGAAATTTATTATGTTGTCAGGTACATTAAATCCTTCGGAATCAGCCTTGGAACGAAGAATTGCAATACGTGTTTCAAGATCGGGAGTTCCTATGTCAACAACAAGCCCCCATGCAAATCTTGAGATAAGCCTTTCCTCAAGAGATTTTATATCCTTTGGAGGTTTATCCGATGTCAGTACAATTTGTTTATTTGATTCATGAAGTTCATTAAATGTATGAAAAAATTCTTCTTGAGTTCTGTCTTTATCAGCTATAAATTGAATATCATCTATTAAAAGCAAGTCAACTTTTCTGTATTTATTTCTAAAATGTTCATTCTTGTTGGTTTGAATTGAATTTATAAGTTCATTTGTAAACTGTTCGCTTGTTACATATAATATTTTTTTATTAGGATCCTGTTGATGTACAAAGTGTCCTATTGCCTGCATGAGATGTGTTTTTCCAAGACCTACTCCTCCATATATAAAAAGAGGATTTGAATGAGCATCTGAAGGATCAAGATAGTTTTCCGCAACTGCAAGAGCAGCTGCATGAGCAAATTCATTACTTTTTCCAACAACAAAATTTTCAAATATGTATTTTGGATTTAATCTTGTTTCAGGCAACAAAGTGTCTTTTTTTCTAAGAGGTATAATTTCATCTTCATCCTCAGTAAGTATTACAGGATCATACTCACATCCTGTAACTTCCTTTATACATTTTTTTATAAATTTAAGTTGAGATTGATTATTTGCAAGCCTTTCCCTTATAAATCTTATAGGAACAGTTACATAAAAAATCTTTTTTTCTTCATCAATTTTTTTTAAATTCATATCTTTAAACCATGTATCAAATGATACAGTAGACATAGATTGTTGTCGTAATTTATTCATTACATCATTCCATATATTAGAAAGATTTGAATCCATAATTTCCTCCTATAAACAAATTTTAATGTTAATTATATTTTATGTATAAGTTTATCAACAATTGTTAATAAACTGTTGATAATTAAAAATAATACAAAAAATTTATACTTTATTGTGAATAAGTTAAATGATAAAAACTATAAATTTAAGAAAAATACGATAAAAAATAGAGTTTATTAACAATTTAAAAATAAATTGTGAACAACTCAATTTATAAACAGTCCATATTTTTATTCACAACAAAATTATATTATCAACATATATTTTAACAAAAAAATACATACTTATCAACAAAATTAAAACCTACTTTTCAGTAGGCTTTTTATTCATAAATTTTTCCGTTTTTCATCCTATAGACATGAAAATAGTTATTTTTATATATAACTTTAATTCGCCATTCAGGATAAGATAAAATTCTGTTAATAAAAGAATGTTTTACATTTATAGTTTCAATTTGTTCTTGAGTATAATTATTTTCATATAAATAGTCCCACATGAGATTTTTTGCCTTAATTTTTCCAATAACTACATATATTTCACTCAATATTATAAAAATAAGTAATATACTCATTAAAAAGAGTATCTTTTTATTTTTAATGATATTTTTAAATGATGTATTTTTTAATTTTAGGAAGATATAAATTATAAATATAAAAATAAAGCTGCTTACTAAACATAAAAACATAGTATTATAATCCTCATATTATTAAAAATAAATTCTAAATTTATTATAATATAAAAATTTTAAAGTTAATATATTTTGTTTGAAAAATAAGTTTGTATTATCTTTTTTTAAGAACAGAAAATTTAAAAATTGTAAGTTTGCTTGACAATAAAGCCATTGTAACTGTATAATTAAATATTGCAAAGAAAGGAGGAGTTGTAGATGAAGAGAACTTTTCAACCAAAAAATAAGCAAAGAAAAAGAGAACATGGTTTCAGAGCAAGAATGAGAACCAGAGCAGGTAGAAATGTAATCAAAGCCAGAAGAAGAAAGGGCAGAAAAATTCTTTCAGCATAACTATGAGGAAAATAAAGGATTGTTATTTAAAAAAGAATATTGATTTTCAAAGGGTTTATGCGAAACGAAATATTAATGGAAATAAGAATTTAACTGTTTTTTTTAAGAAAAACGGTTTGGATAATAAGAGAGTCGGTTTTACAATTACTAAAAAAATAGGTAATGCAGTGATTAGAAATAAAATAAAGAGACGACTCAGAGAAATATATAGACTTAATTTTGATATTTTACCTGAAGGTTATGACTATGTATTTGTAGTTAAAAAAACTTGTGTAGATTTGAGTTATAAGGAGCTTGAAAAATCTTTTATACATTTGTCCAAGAAGTTAAGGTGATGTTATGAAGTATGTTATGATGCTTTTTATAAAATTTTATCAAAAAGTTATTTCCAAATATGTTTTTGTGGGAGCACATTGTAGATTTTATCCCACTTGTTCGCAATATTCCTATATGGCCTATGAGAAGTATGGATTTTTTAAGGGAACCTATTTGAGTATTAGGAGAATTTTAAAATGCCATCCATTCCATAAAGGCGGATACGATCCTCTTCCTTAAGAAATAGGAGGCATAATGAGTGCTATAAGTAGAGTTTTGGGAATGTTTTTAAAATTAATCTATGATGGATTAGTTTCAATTTTTCCAAGTGAACCTAAGAATATTTCTTTTTTTGCTCTCTCAATTATAATTTCAACTATTATAATTAAGCTTTTGGTAGTCCCCATCAATATTTCAATGATTAAAAATCAAAAAAAGATGGCGGAACTTCAACCTGAGATAGAAAAGCTGAAAAAGAAATACCAAAATGATCCGAAGACACTTGCAGTAAAGCAACAACAGCTTTACAAGGAGGCAAACTATAATATGTTATCAGGTTGTTTACCTATGATACTTCAATTTGTAGTGTTAATTGCATTTTATAGAGTCTTTTGGGAACCGGCAAAGTATGCTTTTACTGATAAAGCAATGTTTGATGCAATGAGTAAAAATTTCTTTTACATTGCAAATTTACAAGAAAAAGACCCTACAATGATTTTAGGTATAATAGCTGCTATAACAACATTTTTAACGTCTTTTGTGTCAAACCAGAATCCTGCACAAAAAACTATGCAAAATAAACAGTCCAATTCTATGATGACAAGTATGATGATTGTAATGCCTATTATGATTTTTACAATGGCAAGAAAATTTCAATCAGGACTTGTACTATATTGGACAGTAAGTAATGTTTTTGCAATAGTTCAACAGCTTATTACAAACCGCATTATAGCCGGAAGTGTGGCGGAGGAAGTTAAATGAATTATGTAATTAAGACAGCTAAGACTGTAGAAGAAGCCGTAAGTCAGGCTCTAAATGAACTGAATATTAAGAGAGAAGATGCAAAAATAGAAATAATAGAAGAACCTTCAAAGGGATTTTTAGGTCTTATAGGTTCAAAAGATGCCACAGTTAAGGTATCAAAAATTGAAGATACTAAAGACATACTAAGAGAAATATTCAGTGAAAGTACAGAGAAGAGCCAAAAAAAGCCTGTAAAGGATGAAATTGAAGATAAATTAATTGTAGAAGAGACAGTTGAAGAAACAGTAGTTGAAGTAAAAATTGAAACTGAAATTGAAAAAGAAAATACTAATGTTTCAAACAAATCAGCTGAAGAAATTGCAAGAGAATTTATGAATAAAATAATGAACTCACTTTCAATTGACTATGATCTTTCAGTTGAAAGAGAAGAAAATATTTTAAGGGTTGATGTGCTTGGAGATGAGCAAAAACTTGGAATTGTGATTGGAAAAAGAGGTGTAACTCTTGATTCAATTCAATATTTGCTCAGTCTTATAATTAATAAAAATTCTGATGAATATATTAGAGTTATTGTTGATTCAAGCGGGTACAGAAAAAAGAGAGAAGCTACTTTAAGAGAACTTGCAGCTAAAATGGCGACAAAAGTTTTAAAGACAAATCGTTCGGTAAGACTTGAGCCTATGAATGCATCGGAACGTAAGATAATTCACGAAGCATTGCAAGATTATGAAGGAGTAATTACCCATTCGGAAGGTAAGGATCCGTTTAGAAAAGTAGTAATTCAAAAAGAAAGAAAATATTAAAATAGAGAAGTATATCTTATGGGATATACTTCTTTTATTTTACAAATAAGAATAAAAGTAAAATATGACGATTTTAATATTAACTTATATAAAAATTAAAATAGTTTACTTATTTTGTGCTTATATAAAAATAATGCTTTAAAAATAGTCAGAATCATAATATTATATTATTGAGGAGAAATTTATGGATAAGAAAAATATATATGATGATTCTTTAAATGCTATTAACAATTTTATAGAGAGTAAAGATTTTGAAAAGATTAAAAATGTGATTTCCGATACTTTTAATTTTACGCTTGATGAAATTTCATCGGCTATAAATAAAAATAGAAAAAACAGAAACAATGCTGCAGGTGCTATGTTAAAACCTGTTGAAAATGCCGCTCTTGTTGAGCAAAAACCTAAAGAGGAGAAAAAGGCTTTAGGTAATTTGAGGTTTTGGAAGTTTTTATTCGGACTTCACATAGTTTTAAGTTTGATTTTTATTCCGATTGCTTTAAGTGATGCAGATGCAAAAATTGTATTTTTTTATATGGTTCCGGTACTTATAGGAAGTTTTTTCGGTATTAAAAAGTCAAAAAATACTTATGAGAAGATGGTGAGATTTAAAAAATATTTAAGAGAATTTGGTTCGTCAACTGTTGTAACTATTTCGGACTTGACATTTGCCGTAAATGAAAGTAAGGATCTTGTAGTAAGCGATTTGAAAGAATTTGTTAAAAAAGATTATTTTAAACAGGGCAGACTTGTGGAAAATGAATCGATTTTTATACTTGATAAGAAAACTTATGATGAATATAAACAGTACTCTTTAAATTATGAATCAAAACCTGAAATGGAGAGTGCAAATGTTGAAAATGAATGCATAGCTCAGCTTATAAGTTATGAAAATTCTCTTAAAGAACCTGTAAAGACTAAGGTAAAAGAGCTTTTGCTCATTGTTCAAAAAATATTTGAGGATGTAAAAAATAATCCTGAGGATAAAAGTTCTATTGATAAATTTATGGTTTATTATTTGCCGACTACTTTAAAGCTTTTGGGAGAATATAAATCTCTTCAATCTAATGTTTCAGAACTTGAAAATACGAGAATTGCAATGAATGAAATTGAGGAATCGCTTGATATTATAATAGAATCTTTTAAAAAGCTGTTAAATAATATGTATGAAGATAATGTAATTGACATAAAGACGGACATATCCGTTTTAAAGACTATGCTTAAGCAAGAAGGACTGCTTAATGACGACTTTAAATGAGGAGTAGGCTATGAAAAATAATGAAAATAAAATTGAACTTGTTTTAGATTATGAGAATGTGGAGGAAGAAACTTCTAAGGAAATTGAAAAGTTAAGTGAGCTTGAAGATAAAAAAGAGCTGATATTATCCGAGGAGGAGGAAAGACAAATTGACGAATTTGCACAGAAGATTGACATAACAAATTCGAATTTAGTTCTTCAATACGGAGCGGGTGCTCAAAGTAAAATAGCAAGCTTTTCTGAAAAAACTTTGGATAAGGTAAAAACAAAAGATTTGGAAGAGGTTGGAGATTTACTCACAGGAGTTGTAACAGAGCTTAAGAATTTTGATGTAGATGAAGAATCAAAGGGGCTAACTGCATTTTTTAAAAAGACCGTAAACAAGACGGCTGCTCTAAAAACAAAATATTCAAAGGTTGAAACTAATGTAGAGTTAATTAAAAAGGCACTTGAAGATCATCAGCTTCAACTTTTAAAAGATATTGCAACTTTAGATCAAATGTATGATTTAAACAGAGACTATTTTAAAGAACTTTCCATGTATGTTGAAGCCGGAAAGAAAAAACTTTCTATGGCAAGAAATATTGAACTTCCTAAACTTGAAGAGAATGCAAAAGTTTCAAACCTTCCGGTAGATGCACAACGTGTAAATGATTATGAAAATATGATTAGCAGATTTGAAAAGAAAATTCATGATCTTGAGCTTACAAAGATGATTAGTTTACAAATGGCACCTCAAATCAGAATGGTTCAGTCGTCAAATACTGTTATGGTTGAAAAAATTCAATCTACGATAGTAAATACAATACCTCTTTGGAAATCTCAAATGGTTCTTGGACTTGGAGCGGCTCATTCTATGCAAGCCGCAAAGACTCAAAAAGAGGTAACCGATTTTACAAATGATTTACTTCGCAAGAATGCTGAAAAGTTGAAGATGAGTACTATTGAAACAGCTTGTGCATCTGAAAGAGGAATTGTAGATATAGATACAATTAAAAATACTAATGAAAAACTTATAGAGGCTCTTACTGAAGTTAGAAGGATACAAATTGAAGGAAGGAAAAAGAGAGACTTAGCTTCAATTGAACTTGCTGCGATAGAAGAAAATTTAAAAAATTCTCTTATGAATATTGCGAAAGAGAACTAAATATTGAAAAATCGGATTAATTTTTGTGAATAGATTTAAAGCATGAGCGGATAAATTTACTTATTTTTTAATATAAGTTGTTTATCCACTATTTTTTTGAAAAAACTTTTTAAAAATCGTATCCAACTATGGAAAATTACTTGATTTTAGTATATTATAATAGTTTGAAGTGAAAGATGGTGATTTTATGATAACAGATACAATATCTGCAATTTCTACAGCTACAGGCGAAGCGGGAATAGGCATAGTAAGAATGAGCGGAGAGAATTCAATAGAAATTGCAAATTCTATTTTTGTCCCCATGGGATCTAAAACACTTATAGAAAGTGATAACAGGACTATGGTCTACGGACATATATATGATAATGATAAGTTAATAGATGAAGTTTTAATTGTGAAGATGTTAATGCCGCATACTTATACCAGAGAAAATGTTGTTGAAATTTATTGTCATGGAGGAATAATTTCAGTTAGAAGAATTTTAGATTTGACTTTGGACAGAGGAGCAAGACTTGCAGAGCCGGGTGAGTTTACAAAGAGGGCGTTTTTGAATGGCAGACTTGATTTAGCACAAGCTGAGGCGGTAATAGATATAATAAAAAGTAAGTCGGATATTTCATATAACATGAGTTTAAGACAACTTGAGGGTTCTTTATCAGGAAGAATTGCCGATATAAGAGAGCGTGTTATGAAAATGACGGCATTAATTGTCGCAAATATAGATTTTCCTGAAGATGAAATTGTTGAGGCGACATACAGCTCACTTAGAGAAGATGCGGTACATGTAGTTGAAAGCTTAGATGAGTTAATTAAAAATTCAAACAGAGGTAAGCTTTTAAGAGATGGAATTAATACTGTAATACTCGGTAAACCGAATGTCGGTAAAAGTTCGTTGTTAAATGGACTTCTGAGAGATGAACGTGCGATAGTAACAGATATTCCCGGAACAACAAGAGATGTAATAACGGATTTTGTAAATTTAGACGGAATACTCTTAAAGATTACAGATACCGCCGGAATAAGAGATACTGATGATACGGTTGAAAGAATAGGAGTTGACCTTGCAAAGAAGTCAATAGACGGAAGTGATTTGATAATTGCAATTTTTGATACTTCAAGACCATTTGATAATGACGACTATGAAATAATAAGACTGATAGAAAATAAGAAAAGTATTATTTTATTAAATAAATCTGATTTAGATAAAAAAGTAAGTAAAGATGATATAGAAGATTTAGTTAAAGATAGAGATTATCTTGATATATCTGTTGTTGGTGAAGGAGAAATTCTTAGAATAGAAGAGAAAATCAAAGAAATGTTCTTTGATGGGGAGATAAAAGAAAATTCTACGCTGTATGTAAATAATTTAAGACATATTAGAGCATTAAAGGCTGCAAAAGAGTCTATGGAATACGTTCTAAATGACATTGAAAATGAAATGTTTCTTGATTTATTGGAAGTTAATTTGGAGGATGTTCTTTCAAGTCTTGGAGAAATTACAGGAGAAACCTCTACGGAAGATGTTCTCGACAAAGTATTTAGTGAATTTTGTATAGGAAAGTAGGTATTTATGGCAGAAATAAGACAATATATTGCCGGAGAATTTGATGTTGTAGTAATTGGTGCAGGTCATGCCGGTTGTGAAGCTGCTCTTGCCGCTGCAAGAATTGGACAAAAGACAGCGCTTCTTTGTATAAATTTGGACTCTATTGCAGCAATGAGTTGCAATCCAAATGTTGGAGGAACGGGAAAAGGACACTTAGTTCGTGAGATTGATGCACTTGGTGGAGAAATGGCACGAAATATAGACAGAACTTTTATTCAATCGAGAATGTTAAATACATCTAAAGGTCCGGCAGTACATTCCCTAAGAGCACAGGCTGATAAGAGAGCATATCATGACAGCATGAAAAGAGTTATTGAAAATCAGGAAAATTTGTATTTAAGAGAAGCTGAGGCTACTGAAATAGTAATTGAAAATAAAAGTGTCAAAGCTGTAATTACAAAAACAGGTGCAATTTATAATACAAAGACAGTTGTAATTGCAACAGGAACATATCTTAAGGGAAGAGTTTATATGGGAGAAGTAAATTATGCTTCAGGTCCACAAGGATTTCAACCTGCAAATGAACTTTCAAGTTCTCTTGAAAAAGAAGGACTTAACTTAATGAGATTAAAGACAGGAACTCCTGCAAGAGTGCTGAGATCTTCTATTGATTTTTCAAATATGGAAGTACAATACGGAGATGAAAAGGTTGTTCCGTTTTCCTTCGATAACATAGATAAGGATATGAATACTCAGCAGGAAGTTTGTTATTTAACATATACAACAGAAGAATGTCATGAATTGATTAAAAAAAATATAAACAGATCTGCTTTATATCTTGGAGATATAGAGGGAGTAGGACCAAGATATTGTCCGTCAATAGAAGATAAAGTAATGAGATTTAGCGACAAGAATGCTCATCAAGTGTTTATTGAACCTGAAGGACTTACAACAGATGAGATGTATGTTCAGGGAGTTTCCTCTTCCCTACCTGAAGAGATTCAGCTTGAGCTTTATCACAAAATAAAAGGACTTGAAAATTGTAGAATTATGAGATCGGCCTATGCGATAGAATATGATGCAATAGATGCGACAATTTTAAAACGTTCTTTGGAACACATGGAAATTGACGGAATGTTTTTTGCAGGGCAAATTAACGGTTCGTCCGGGTATGAAGAGGCGGCAGGTCAGGGACTTATCGCAGGTATAAATGCGGCGCTGAAGGTTCAGGGAAAAGAACCTTTAATATTAAATCGTTCAGAAGCGTATATCGGAGTTCTTATTGATGATTTAGTTACAAAGGGAACAAGAGAACCATATAGAATGATGACTGCAAGAGCTGAATATAGACTTACTTTAAGACAGGATAATGCAGATTTAAGACTTACTCAAAAGGGATATGATATTGGACTTGTTAAACAGGATAAATATGACAGATATGTATATCGAAAAGAAAATATCGAAAAAGAATTAGAGAGACTTAGAGAAATTAAAGTAAATCCTACAGAGGAAAATAATAGAATACTTGAAGAACTTGGATCTGTACCTTTAAAAAACACAGTCAGTTTAGCAGAATTAATTAGAAGACCGGAACTTAATTATAAACTTGTAAATATATTTGATAAAGAAAGAGTTCAAATTAGAGATGATATAATAGAAGAAGTTGAAATTGAAATAAAATATGAAGGCTATATCAAGAAACAACAAATTCAAATTAATCAATTTAAAAAACTTGAAAGCAGAAAGCTTGACATTAATTTAGATTATTCAAAAATTGACGGATTAAGACTTGAAGCCAGAGAAAAACTTTCACTTATAAAGCCTGAGTCAATAGGACAAGCTTCAAGAATTACAGGAGTTTCCCCTGCTGATATAAATGTTCTGTTAATTTATTTAGAACAGCTTAGGAGAATGAAATGAATTTAAAAAATCGAATTGAAGAATTTGGATTAAAAACAGATTGTTTAGAAAAGCTTGAAAAATATAGAGAACTTTTGCTGTCATGGAATGATAAAATGAACCTTACTGCAATAACAGAAGAAGATGAAGTAAATATAAAACATTTTTTAGATTCCCTTTCTCTGTTTAAAACAAATTACTTTGATGGAAGTAAATCTGTTATAGATATTGGAACAGGAGCAGGATTTCCGGGAATTGTTCTTAAAATTTACAATGAAGATTTAAATATAACATTATTTGATTCATTAAATAAAAGACTTCTGTTTTTAAATGATGTGATTGAAAGATTAAAATTAAAAGATATTTATACATTGCATGGCAGAGCTGAAGAATTCGGAAGAAAAGATACTCATAGAGAGTGTTATGATATTGCAGTATCAAGAGCAGTTGCAAATTTAACTACATTGCTTGAATATGATCTTCCGTTTGTAAAAGTTGGAGGACATTTCATTGCAATGAAAGGGCCTGAATATGAAGAAGAGCTTAAAAATTCAAAAACAGCTATTGAGATATTGGGAGGAAAATTAAAAGAAGTAATTCAAATAAAACTTCCGTCAGAAATTACGCACTACCTCATAGTCATTGAGAAGATAAAAGAAACTCCGAAAAAATATCCAAGAGCCGGAGGCAAACCTAAAAACAACCCGATAAGATAAAATTTGAATGCTCCACGTGGAGCATTCTTTTATATAATGGCTGAAATAAGCCATATAATTTTAAATTTGGAGGAACTATGGAAAGAGAAAGACTTATAAAAATAGTTGAAGAATTAAAGTTAAGGCTTGGTATAAAACTTGGAGTAAATCCGGACACAAAAGAAGAAGGCATAAAAATTGAAGCGGTTCCTTCAACTTATGATATAGAGTTTATAGAAAATAATAGAGAACAAATAATAGACATATTAAAAAATGAATATGGAGAGATTGAAATTACAGTAAAGCTTGAGAAGAATGACTATAAAAAACTATCTGAAGAAGCTAAGAAAAATATTTTAACTGTTGAAGATTATGTGAAGAAAATAATTTTTGACAAAATAAGATAGTATATTACAGATAAATTTTAGAAAAACAAGTTTATTTTTTAATGTATTCTATCTTTAAGAGGTGATTTAGATGCTAAGGTCATTTTTTGACAATACGAGAAAACCGAAAGATAATTTTTGGGGAAGATTTATGTTAAATGGAATGAATAAGGGACATAACAAGTTAGCACTTTGGGGAATATCTTTTTTAAAAATTGAAAAAACGGATAATATATTGGATATAGGATGTGGAGGCGGAAAAAATATAGAAAATTTTCTTGCAAGAACAGATGCAAATGTATACGGAGTTGATTATTCTGAAGCGAGCGTTAAAGCATCATCTCAGTTAAATAAAAAAGCGGTTGAAAGCGGAAGAACAAAAGTATTTCATGCAAGTGTAGAGAAACTCCCGTTTGATGATGAAAGTTTTGAAATAGCATCGGCATTTGAAACAATATATTTCTGGCCAAATCCCATAGAAAATTTTAAAGAAGTAAGAAGAATCTTAAAGCCTAACGGTAAATTCTTAATTGTAAATGAAATGAATGAATCTGATGAAAATAGTTTCTGGGAAAAAATTATTGAAATGAAAGTATACAGTTCAAAAGAGATCACAAACTTTTTAGAGATTGCAGGTTTTAAAATATTGGAGTTTAACGAGAAAGGAAAAAATATTTCAATAATAGCACAAAAATGAAAACAGCCAATATAAAATGCTCCACGTGGAGCATTTTATATTATACGGGCTAAATTTAGGCATTTAAAAAATTATTTTAAATTTAAAAGATTTAAAATAATTTTTATAAAAAATCAAATATTATAATTTTTTATAAAGAAGAAAATTATAATATGTAGTATAATTATATTAATAAAAATAAATTAGGAGGTACCATGGCAAAAGTTATAACAATTTTTAATCAAAAAGGTGGAGTTGGAAAGACAACGACTGTTATAAATCTTTCTGCAGCACTTGCAAAACAAAAAAAGAAAATTTTAGTGGTTGACATGGATCCTCAAGCTAATGCTACAAGTGGAATTGAACATCAGGAAATCACTAAAAATGTGTATGATTTGCTAATAAATGAAAGTGTGGATGTAATAGTGCCTACATCAATTAAAAATTTAAGTTTAATTGCTTCAAGTTCTGAACTTGCAGGAGTTGAAATTGAGCTTTCAAATAGAGAAAATTGGCAATACACTTTAAAAAATATTTTAGATAAGATCAAAGAGGATTATGATTTTATAATAATAGACTCTCCCCCATCACTTGGAATACTTTCCATGATGGCTCTTGTTGCATCAGATAGTATACTTATTCCGGTACAAACTGAATATTATGCACTTGAAGGTGTTGGGCAGCTTATGAATACTATCACATTTGTAAAAGAAAATTTCAATCGCAATTTAAAAATAGAGGGTGTTATACTTTGTATGTATGACAGCAGAACAAATTTGTCGGTTCAAGTGAGCGATGAGGTAAGAGGATTTTTTGGAGAAATTGTATATAAAACTACAATCCCAAGAAACGTAAGACTTGCCGAAGCTCCGAGTTTTGGAGTAAGTATTTTTGAATATGACAGATTTTCAAAAGGAGCAAGAGCATATTCAAAGCTTGCTAAAGAATTTTTAAAGGCGAACAGTTAGGAGAATATATGGTGAAAAAAGGCGGATTAGGAAGAGGAATTAACAGCTTTATTAAAGATACTAATGCTGTTGAAAGACTTCTTAGACAAGATGATGAGAAAGAATTAAAGAGCATTTTAATTGATGATATAGTTGCAAATGAAAAACAGGCTCGAAAAAAGTTTAGTGAAGAGGCACTAAATGAACTTGCTAAATCTATTGAAGAGTTTGGAATAATTCAGCCGATAGTTCTTAGAAAGACTCAGGATAAATATATGATAATAGCCGGAGAAAGAAGATATAGAGCTGCAAAAATTGCAGGATTAAAAGAAGTTCCGGCAGTAATAAAAGAAATATCGGAGCAGGAAGCTGACAAAATTTCACTGATTGAGAATGTTCAGAGAATTGATTTAAATCCAATAGAAGAAGCAATAGGATATAAAAATGTAATAGAGCAATATAATTTGACACAAGAGGAGCTTGCACAGGCTCTTGGAAAGAGCAGACAATATATAGGAAATACAATAAGACTTTTAAAACTTGATGAGAGAGTAATGGATTTTGTATATAAGGGACTTTTGACACCATCTCACGCTAAACTTTTGCTTGCAATTAAAGACAAGAACCAGCAGTATAAAGAGGCAAAAAGAATAGTTAGACTTGGCAATACGGTAAAAGAAACAACATTGATATTTAAGAGTCCGGCGACTGTTCCGAATGATATATATAAAGAGCAGGCAATTAGAGATTTATCCAGTCTTCTCGGAACAAAAGTCAGCCTTAAAGGAAAAGGTAAGGTAAAAAAAATAGAAATAGAATATTATAGCGACGAAGATCTTTTGAGAATTTGTGAAGCTATTTTGGGAAGTGATGAATGATGCGATATTTTAATATGTACTTGGCAAATGCATTTACAAACAAGGCATTTAATGGAAATGCTACAGGAGTTGTAATATCCGGAGAAAAGATGACTGATGAGGAAATGCAAAATACTGCAAGAGATTTGAATTTATCAGAAACGGTTTTTATAAACAGAATAGATGTTGGAGAATATTATACAAGATTTTTCACACCTAATAGAGAAATAGATTTGTGCGGTCATGCGACAATAGCAACATTTTATTCCATTTGTGAGAATGAATATATAATACCGATAGAAAACGGAATTAATAAGATAATTCAACATACAAAGTATGGAAAAATTCCGGTCGAGCTTGAATATGAAGATGGAAAAATAAAAAATGTATATATGCTTTTGAAAACAAAAGAAATCGAAAAAACTATTACAAATGAAGAAATAGCAGACGCTCTAAATATATCAATAGATGAAATAGGCATTGGTGAAGTAAAATTAGAGCCGAAAAAAATAACTACCGGTAGTTATGATATAGTAGTACCACTAAAATCAGTACATGCTATTGAAAAATTAAATCCCAACTTTGAAAAGATAAAAGAACTTTCAGAAAGGGAAAAGGTGATAAGTTTTCAGGTATTTGCACTTGAAGATAATAGTAATGTAAGACAAAGAACATTCTCTCCTTCAATTGATGTAAATGAGGAAGCAGGTTCAGGTACATCAACAGGAGCTACACTATATTATATAAATAAAAATTATTCAAGTGAAATAACACAAATAACATCAATGCAAGGAATAGAATTAAATAGAAAATCAGTTTTAACGGCAAAATTGAAAGATGAAGATACGGTTCGTGTAGGTGGCAGAGCATTTGTATTTATGAATGGAGTATTAACTATTTAGGAGTGATATTATCAGAAGACGAAGAAGAAAAAAGACAAACAAAAATAAGATTTTTATAACAATATTTTTTATGCTCTTACTAATCCTTTCCTACAAGGTACTTTCAAGAAGAAACAAGGTAATATATGTTGAATTGAAAGATACTTCTTATGTTGAGCTGATACGCTTTACGGACAGTACAATGACGACTATAAATGATAAATCTAAATTAAGAGATATATTAATTGAAATAGATTCACTCAGCGGAGAAAAGACAACTGAATTTACAGAATATGCTTCTCCCCCAAATTTTATAAATATTTATGACAAGAATTTTAAGAAGACAGAACTTGCAAAAACAGGATACTTTATAAAAATAAACGGACAGTGGTATAAACTTGATCAAAAAAGCGTAGATAGATTTGACAGAGTATTTGAAAAATATAATAAAAACCCGTCAGAGTAAATTATATGTATTCGGAATTTCTGACACATATATGAATTATACTGAAAACGGATGCTTTCCTATACTATAGGAGTCATCCGTTTTTTTGTCTAATTTTTTGTAATAATAAATATACTTGTTTATTCTTTATAAAAGCTTCATATGGCAAGTAATTGTTTAATTAAACTTAAAAATATAAATAATCCTTTAAAAAATCAAATTAATATAGTACAATAATATGTAAGGTATGTGAAAAAAATTGACAAATTGTGATAAATTTAAATATATTCGCATGATAATGAGACAAAATCACAAATTTGCACCATTATGGCATATGTTTATAATTGGCTGAAATATATCTTACATATTAGATATATCTTTTGCCAAATTTTTATAAAATTTTAACAAATAAGGGAGGAACAAAACAATGAAAAGAGCAATTAAAAAATCTATGTATTTAATGATGGCTCTACTAATGACACTTAGCATATTTGTCGGTGGAACAAATGTGTTTGCAAGAATTACGGATCTTGAGACGCTAAAATTAGAAGGAGATATTTTAATAGGTGATGAAACGGAACATGATAAAGTGTTTTTACTTGAAAAAAGCGAAAATGATATTGAATTTACAGTAGCTTTAGATGTAAAGCCTATAAAAGATAAAGTAAAAAAAATAGAAAACGATTATCAAATGAATCAGGGCCTAAAGACATACGTTTCAAACTTGGATTATACTACGACAGTAACACTTGAATTACCTAATCAAATGGACTTTGACCCGACAACAACATTAGCTGTTTTAGAAGGCGTAAATGGTGCACTTACAATAACAGATATACAAAAAGAAGATAAAAAAGTAACTGTAACAATAAAACTTGTTGGGCAAGATGCAATAGAAGACTATCAAGGAATAGTTACCGCAATAAATAAGTTAGATGATATAATAAAAGTAAAATTAAAGGGAGCTAAGTTTAACACGGATGCTAGCCCTAATACCAACTATACAGTAAAGGGAAAAATAGGTGGGAAACTTAAAGCTAACGTGGAAAGAGAAGATTTCTCTAAGGCCAGAGCAACAAACGGCAATGTTTACGTACCGTTTAACTTCGAATTTAAGGTAGAGCAATCAGAAACAGGTAAAGACTTTATACTCACAAATGATCCTAATAATAAAGATATTCAATTCACATTGAAATTTAAGAAAAAAGTTTTAGAATCACCACTTGATGAAAAAACTACTTTATATGGTGATATTTTAGTTGGGAAAGAAACAGAACACGATAAGGTTTATGAAGTTTCAACAAAAGAAGAAAAAGTTAATTTTACAGGTGTAGTAAATGTTTTACCTATAGTTGATAATTTTAAAGAATTTGAAAAATTGTTTACAGAGAATAATTTTGATATTGAAGAGATTTCTATATCAGGACTTGATCATGTTATGACAGGTACTTTTATGCTACCGAATGAAATGGACTTTGACCCGGCTACAGTACAAGCTACTTTAGAGGGAGCAAATGGAAAATTTGAAATAACAAATATAAAAACAGAAGGCAGAAAAGTAACCATAACAATGAAGTTTGTAGGACAAGATAAAATAAAGACTTACAAAGATATAATGGATTTGGTTAATGGAATAAAAGAGGAGTTAAAAGTAACTTTAAGCGGGGTGAAATTCAACTCATCTGCTAAAGCTAATACCAATTATACAGTAGTAGGTACATTAAAAGGATATTTTAAAGCGGCTGCTGAATTTAAGCTACCTGAAATAAGAGTAGCTACTATAAGAGCTACTGATAATTCAATAGAAAGCTATGTTATACAAAAACTTGATTTTGACTATGAAGCTATACAATCTGATGAAGGTAGAGATTTTATAATAAAAGATGCTCCAAAACCGCAAGCAGATGTAATTCAATTCACATTGAAATATTTAAAAGATATTGAAAGTCCTTATGTGAAACCTCCGGTAGTAAAAGTAGGAACACTATTACTATCAAAGTCGGAAGAAAAGAATATATCAACAGAAATCCACATAGCATATATAAAAGGATACGAAGACCAAACTGTTAGAGGAAACGGAAATCTTACAAGAGCTGAAGCGGCGGCAATGGTAACAAGACTTGCAAAAATGGATTTGACAGATAATACAAAAGCTGACTACCAAGACTTAAAAGAAAATGCTTGGTACAATAAATATATAAATGCTGCTCTAAAAGCAAATATGATTGACCCGGACGGAAATAACATAAGACCGAATGACAAGATAACAAGAGCGGAATTTGCAAAGATGATTGCAACAATAGATAAAAGCAGCAAGGGTTTATTAACTTTTGCAGATGTAAAGAGTCATAAATACGAAAAAGAAATAAATCAAATATCAGCAAACAAGAGAATCGTTGGCTATGAAGACGGAACTTTCAGACCGGACAACAATTTGACAAGAGCTGAAGCGGCGGCAATGTTAAACAGACTACTGAACAGAGTAGCTGATCAAACAGCAATAGCAGGTCATGAACAAGAATTAGTACAATTCAAAGACTTAAGCAAAACAGACTGGTTCTATTATGAAATAATAGAAGCGTCAAACACACATGAATTTACAAGAAGAAATACAAAAGATGAATTTGATAGAGTACATGAAGATTGGCTAAAATTGTTAATTTCAAATTTGAAATAAAAATTAAATAAAAGTTGTTTAAAAATAATTTAACGGCAAAAAGAGTCTACTTTGAGGAAAATTTCTCAAAGTAGACTCTTTTTAACTTTTGATTTAAAAATTTTATAATATAAAAATATACTCTGTGCCGATTTACACGATGTAAATAATATATAAAAGCTGAATGCTTATCTTATTTAAATAATTATTGTTTAAATTTTGCAAGTGATGTTACGACAGAGAAAATCAGAACGGCTGCCAAACTTGCGGTTGTGCTGTCCTGGTCAAATCGTGGCGAAACTTCGGCAATATCAAAGCTGATTACCTTGTTGTAAGAGAAAATTCTCTTTAAGAATAAGATAACTTTTTCCGGGTCAAGTCCCAATGGCTGAGGAGCACTTACCCCTGGTGCAAAGGATGTTGAGAAAACATCGGAGCAGATAGTTACATAAATATTGTCCTGCTCACGAATAAAATCATCAAGCTTTTCAAAAATTGAATACATATCCCCATTTACAATATCCTTTGCAAGTACATATTTAGCGCCGATTTCATCTGCATATTTAAATAGATTTACAGTATTTGAATGTCTTTGGACTCCAAGACAGAAATAGGAATATTTAATTCCCTCTTCTTTGTTCATGTCATAGATTTGTCTGAACATCGTACCTGAAGATCCTCCGGTTTCAGCATAAGGTCTTAAATCAAAATGGGCATCAAAATTTATGATACCTATATTTTGCTTAGTTCCGGTATTTTTATAGTGGTTAAACAATCCCATATAGTGTCCGAATGCAATTTCATGTCCTCCGCCAAGAAGTATCGGAAATAAATTTAAACTTAAAATTTTATCTACGGCTTTTGCCAAATTTTCCTGAGCTTCAATAAGAGAAAGATTATCTACATAGATGTTGCCCGCATCAAAGAGTTTTATATCTGAGTTGAATTGGCACGGCAAATTTGAAAGTTCTTTTCTGATACTCCTGGGGCCGTTTGCAGCTCCTACTCTACCCTTGTTCAAATTTATACCGTAATCACACTCAAATCCTAAAAATGCGAATCCGAGTTTTCCTTTAAATACTTCTGATCTATCGTCATTCAGGTCTAAAAACTCAACCCATTGATGCCATCTGAAACAGTCATAGTCCTCATTGGAATCTATTCGTCCGTTCCAAAAACTTTTATTGCCTGCAATATAATTTTTTAACATATTATCACCTATTAAATATATTTTCTATTCTATTTTACATCTAAATTAAAAAAATGTCATAAAATATTTGTTAAATAAACAATAGCTTAAAAAAACTGTTTTTAAATGAATAATAAAAAGCCGGATTTCTCCGGCATTTTTCAGTTATTAAAAATCCTGCACATTAGTGCCACTATAAGTGCAAGTATTCCGAGAACTACGAATATTGCAAGCATTCCCTTTACCATTATTTCAAGAGATATTAAAAAATTTGTGTTCATTTTTACCTCCTATAAGTAATTTTGTATAATGTTTAATATTACTCCACCTGCAACGACAGAACCTATTTGACCTGATACATTTGCACCTATTGCATGCATTAAAAGGTGATTTGTGGGATCTTCTTTAAGTCCCATTTTTTGAACTACTCTTGCAGACATAGGAAATGCCGAAATTCCTGCCGCTCCTATCATTGGATTGATTTTGTCTTTTGCAAATATATTTATAACTTTTGCAAATAAGACTCCTCCAATTGTATCAAATATAAAAGCAATTAGACCTATAAGCATTATTAGAAGTGTTTCTACTGTTACAAAGTGTTCAGCCCTCATTGAAAAAGCGATTGTTATTCCAAGGAGCAGTGTTATCAGGTTTGCAAGAGAGGTACTTGCAGTTTCAGTAAGGCTGTATAAGACACCTGATTCTCTTATCAAATTTCCAAACATTAAAAATCCCACGAGTGATACACTCATCGGTGCGACTATTCCTGCGATTATTGTAACTATTATCGGAAATAATATTCTTGCTTTTTTCGTTACATTTTTCGGATTGTATTTCATTTTTATAAGACGTTCATTTTTTGTTGTCACAAGTTTTATTGCAAACGGCTGAACAATTGGAACAAGTGCCATATATGAATATGCCGCAACTGCTATTGCACCCATATATTTTGATTTTAATATTTGTGATACGAGAATTGATGTAGGTCCGTCCGCTGCACCTATTATTCCTATTGAAGCAGCATCTTTAAGGTCGAATCCGAGAAGTGTTGCAAGAGATAGAGCAAAAAATATTCCGAATTGTGCCGCTGCTCCGAAAAGTAGCATCTTTGGATTTGAAAGTAACGGGCCGAAATCTATCATGGCACCTATTCCTATAAAGAGAAGTAGAGGAAGAGCTTCTGATGCTTCTATTCCCGTATTAAAAAGCCATTCAATAATTCCGTTTACTTCACCTATACCTGTCATCACCTGATTTATCGCTCCACTAAGCGGTAAATTTACAACTATTGCACCAAAACCCATTGGAAGCAATAAAGCAGGTTCAAATTCTTTTACAATTGCAAGATAAATTAAGAGAAATCCAACCAAGTACATTACAATTTGTTGCCATGTAATGCTGAGAAGTCCCTCATATAAAAATTCCATTCTCTTCCTCCTAAAATTTGAGATTTAAAAATATACAAGCTATATTATATAAAAATTTTAAAAAAATTCCAATTGAATTGATCTTAAAAAATAAAAAAATCCCCATTAACTAATGAGGATTTTAAATTAAAGTTCTACTTCGTTATTTTCACAGTCTAACATATGAAGATAAACATCCGCATTTAAATATTTTTTGGTATTTTCAGATATAAATTCAAGTGCAGATTTAAGATCATCAATTCTGTCATCTACAATTTCCATAATTAGAAAGGCATTTTTAGTGTCATCTTTAATCATTGTTCTTTGACAATCTCTCCAATTAAAGCAACGACAAATTGCACCTTCATCATCTTTGTAGCAAAGTTCTCCCAGATAAGTTTCTTCATTTCTGTCTGAACCTATTGCAAAAAATTCATCTCCGCCTTCTGTGATTGTAAGTCTTAAATCTCCTACAAATGCGTCCATATCTTCGGCTCCGCAAGGAAGTCCAAATTTTAATGAAGCTGTATTGTATATATCAACAAGAGTATTTATTGAGCCTACAATATTTCCGGTATCAACTCTCTTTAGAAGAGCTTCTATTGAACATCTTGCACCTTTTTTTGTCTTAAATTTTTTAAAAGCTTCTCTCCAGACTGCGATAACCGGATTTTCACTAAGTGTATTTTTAACTAAATACTTTTCAGCTTCGGAGTTTGCATCTACAAGCATTCTTCTAACTTCAACAGGGCTTTCGTTATTTTGCATATTCTTTATTAAAAGCACGCCGAGTTTAGCATTGGGAAATAATTCAAAAAAACTCTTATCAGCTATAAATTTACTCATAATCATCTCTCCTTTTATTAATTACAAACATTATATCAAATAATTCAAGATTTGTAATGTTGTGTTAAGAATAATTAAAATAAGTTTAAGAAAGTTTAGTTTATGTTTCAAGCAGCTATTTGGGTATATATAAAACATAGAAAAAATTGAGAAGTAGGAGGAAGTAATATGGGAAAACTCATAGTAAAAATTTTAGTCAGTGCAGTTGCAATTTGTATTGCCGCTCTTTTAAGTCCTATGACTGTTTCCAACTATTCAAGCGCGGTTGTTGCAGCGATTATAATAGGAATACTTGATTGGTTGATTACTAAGTTTACGGGAATAGATGCTTCCCCTAAAGGCAGAGGAGCTATCGGATTTATAACAGCAGCATTGATACTCTATATTACCGGAAAAATAGTAGACGGATTTTCAACAGGTATAATCGGAGCCTTTATAGGAGCCTTTATACTTGGAATAGTAGATGCCGTAATTCCACCGGATAAAAGACCTATGTAAGAATGTAAAACTTCTTTTGTCAGAAAAAACTGCAAAAGAAGTTTTTTATTTATGAACATCAGTTGAAGACAACAGATTTTATGAAAATTTAGAAAAGCTTTATTATGTGATATAATAAAATGAAAATGAGTTAAAGAAATTATAATTATTGGAGGCTGCATTATGAAAATAGAATTATCAAGATTTCGCGTTCGGGATGGTAAGTCAGAAGTGGTAGATATGTGGATGAATTTTTTAAATGAATATATGGAGGATGTATTGCTTACTTTAGACAGAGAAAAAATGTATGTTGAAACTATTTTCAGAGAGAAATCTGATAACGCTGAGTATCTCTATTGGTATTCTATTCAGGGAGAAAATGGCATAAATGTAGAAGATTCTAATTCGTGGATAGATAAAAAACATCTTGAATACTGGGACGAATGTATTGACAAAAACTATCATGTTGATATGTCAATGCAGGTTTCTATGATTCCACATCACATAGCTAAGTTGATGACAGATAATACTAAAGCATGACCTTAGGCATATCAAAAGAAAACACAATTAAATAAATTACTAATAGTAAGTAAAAGTAAATATCCGGTACTTCTTTTTTTATGTTTTAAAAATAAGGAGGAAAAGAAAAAAGAAACGGTATTAGAGAAAATAAGAAAAATTGTGGAAATTTTTGTAGGGATTTAATTAAAAAGGCTATGGGTAAAAACTCATAGCCTTAAGATTTATATGTCTATATCTGATTTTATAAATTCATCATATAGAGAGCTTTTTGTTTTTACACCAAGTTCTTTAAAGCTTTCGTCAAGTGCTTTATACATTGCTTTAAAGTTTTCTCTATCTATGTTGTGTCCCATGTGTCCTATTCTGAAAATTTTCTCTGCCATATTTCCCACACCTTTTGAAATTACGATATCTCTTTTTCTCATTTGTTCAAGTATATTTTCACTTGTTATATTTTCAGGAGTTTTTACTGCTGTCAGCGTATTTGAAAAGCTGTCTTTAGGGTATAATTCAAAACCGCACTTTAAAAATATTTCTCTTGTATTTTCGGCATATTTTTTGTGAATAGTTACAAAGTCACTGTTTAGTGCCTGATTTATCGCCTCATCCATTGCATATATTAAATTTTCATTCATTGTATATGGAAACGGCGCACTTTTGAAGTTGTAGTAGTTTTTAAAATTCATATAGTAACTTGGCACTTTTTCGGTTCTGTTTTTAATTTTTTCTTTTGCTTTTTCGGATATTGTAATGATTCCTATGCCCACAGGTGCTGAAAGGCATTTTTGACTTCCGCCGATAAGTACATCGACATTAAAGTCGTCAAAATTGATATATTCTCCCGCGATTGCGGAAACTGAATCTACTATTGTGAGAATTCCATATTCCTTTAGAAGTGAGCAAATTGATTTAATGTCATTTGTTATTCCCGATGGAGTTTCACAGTGAACCATTGTTGCAATTTTAAAGTCATGGTCCTTTTTTAAAAATTCTCCAAGTTCATCTACATTTATTCCCTTTTCAAAGTCCGCTCTATATTTATAAGCTACTCCTCCGAAATTTTCAACGTAGTCGGCAAATCCTTCTCCAAAAAAACCGTTATAGATTACAAGAACTCTCTCTCCCTTTTCCATAAGAGAGCATATTGAAGCTTCAAGACATATTATAGCTTCTCCGAGCATAAAGAAGGAAGTTGCTTTTGTATGTAGAAGTTTAGAGATTTTATTTTCACATTCTCTGTGAAATTTTTCGTAATTTGGATCAAGATCCGGATTAGTTTTTGATTCTCCCATTTTTTCAAGAACTTTTTTATCTATTGATGTAGGTCCTGCACATAGTATCTTCATTTTATACCTCCTGTTAAAATTTTATGTACATATATAATTATAGTTTTACATTTAAAATATTCAAGTATCTTTACGTTGAAAAAGTGGTAAAGCTAAGATATAATCTATTTGAGGTGATGATTTTGCAAAAACATTTAAAGGTAGAAGTTTTTATTCCAAAAGAATATGTAGTTAAAGTTGCAAATGCCCTTAATGAGAGAGATATATTAAAAGAAGGTCACTATGATTATGTCTTTGCGCTAAGTGAAGTTAGGGGACATTTTAGACCTATTGAGGGAGCAAATCCATTTAATGGGGAAATCGGAGTTGTAAGTGAATTAGATGAAGTAAAGATGGAATTTAGAATTAGAGAAAATGATTTGGCAGATGTAAAGAGAATTATCGAATTGAATCATCCGTATGAAGAACCTGTTGTAAACGTATATGAACTTATAGATTTATAAAGAAAATTTTAATAAAGGTACAAAAATAGAACTTGAAAAATCAGGTTCTATTTTTAATATTTTTATTTGATTATCTTGGTTGAATATAGTGAAGTTTATAAAGTGCAAATATTGTAAAAAATAACCTGCAGTTGCAGGCTATTTTTTTATTTCCATTAACTTATTTGAAATCCATCCGTTAAATGTTTCTCCTGTTATAGCATTTTTTGCTTCTACATTACACCAAATTCTTTCAAGACCTTCTATTTTAGTATCTTTAATGTAAAGATCAGAATCAAGAGGAAGAACTGTAATTACATCGGCATCAAGAGAAGGATTATTTCTAAGATTCGCATTTTCTTCTGTTACCTTTTGATAGGTATTTAGAAGACCTTCAGCTTTTTTTGCCATTTCCGCTCTGTTTTTGTCAAATTCGGGACTTTCCTCAAGGCTTTCTGAAACTGTCGGTTCATCTTTTGTTTGAGATTTTTTAATGGTGTCTTTAATTTTTTGAGCATTTGCAGATTCCGGCACTATTTTCAGATATTCATTTACTATGTCTATAGCTTGTTCAAAATTTCCGTTATCAAGTGCCTTAACCGCTTTTTCTAAAATTATGTTTTCAAGCTCATTTATTTTATCTTGAGATTTTGAAAAATTTAGAGTATCTTCGGGAATAACTTCTTTAAACTTTGTAACGGCAACAAGGTATGAGCCGTCTAATATAAAATTATTACCCGCATCAAATGCAAGCTGAGATTCAATTAGTTTTTTTGCTTTTTCAATAAGTAGCTCAACTTCTACTTTATCAGATTCTTTTAGAGTATTTAGTTCGTCAAGTGCTTGTTGATATTTTCCGGATGCTAAAAGAGCTTTTGCATTATCAAGTACATGATCCGCTTTGAATTTTCGTGTGAATGAGAATGCAAACATACCCATCATTAATACAAGAACAATTAAGAGTATGTAAGAGATACTTTTTAAGAAGATCATAAAACTATTTCTCGGTTTTTTCTTTGAATTTTCATTTACTCTTATTTGTTCAAGAATGTCTGTTGTAGGAGCAATTTTTGAAAGATGAGTTTGTGTTAAATTAGTTGTCATTTCAGTTACTTCACAGTCATCCGATTCAGATGAATTTGAAATCAAACTCATAATTTTCATATTTATTAGAGGCTCTGTTAAATTGTTCAATATAAAGTTTTTATTTCGATTACAATGTCTACATTCTTGAGTTTCTTTGGAATTAAATGCACCGCAAACACATCTCCATCCATTTATTAAATTTTCTCCATAGTTTATTATTTCAGGACCGAGCAGTTTTTTTATTTTTTTCTGTTTTTCATCCGTTATAAGTGCAAGAGTATAAGGCTGTTCCTTTGTTTCATCAAGGACAATCTCCTTGCCGTCTGCTGTAGTATACGATTTAATTCTGATTTCGATTGCACGTGCATCTTTAAATCTGTCGTCAATTTTAAACGGTTTTACAAAGTAGATTTTTTGAGGTTGAATATCGACAGAATCTATTTGATAGTAAAATTCCGTTGAGTTAAACAGATAATTGTCATCCAAATTTTTATATATTACTGTAAATGAAATTTTTAAAACTTCGATATCAGATAAATTTAATACATCAACTGCAATGTTTAAATCGCTTGTAAGCTCTGCACGTATAATTTGCAATGTTTGATTTAGATTTAAGCGCACAATAGTAGGCAGAGTTTGAAAATTTTCATTCATATAATCACCCTTATTCATTGCAAATATTATATAATATAACAATTAGGTTTTCAAATTTTGTTATGCAAATAAATTAAATTTTATTTTAAAAATTATTTCTTTTGAAGTTTCAATCATATGAAAAAATTATATTATCTAAGATAAATAACAGAAAGATTTTAGGCGATTAAAAAGGGCTATATTGTAGCCCTTAGAGTGTGGATAAATTATATATTTTTGTATCTTATGTATTTCAATTATTTTTTATCAACTCGTATATTTTTTCATCTCAACCGAAGTGGAGAGAACTATTTTTTTCTTCTGTCATCTCGACCGAAGCGGAGAGATCTCTATTCTTCTGACAATGTATGAGATTTCTCCATTTCGGCTACGCCTCCAGTCGAAATGACAAGGAAGGGAATCTGACTGTTTTTCAATCAAAATGACAAGGAGACAATGTCATCTCGACTAAACGCTGAAGGCGTGCATGGAGAGATCTCTTACATATATCATTTATCATAATTACATTTCTTTCATTGCTTATGAGGGGGCGAAGGGAGTTGCGATTCTCCCTCATGCCCCCTCATACTCCCCCATTACACCCTTAAAACGCGTTTATTATTCTTTGTTTGTGTGATTTTTTCCATTTCGGTATTTTTTCTCTTTTGTCATCTCGACCGGAAATGAACGAAACAAAGTGGAGTGAATTGTAGTGGAGAGATCTATTTTTTCTGAGATTGTATGAGATTTCTCCATTTCGGCTGCGCCTCCAGTCGAAATGACAAGGGAGTGAGTCTGACTGTTTTTCAATCAAAATGACAAGGAAGGGAAACTAATTGCCTCTAGTCGAAATTACAAGGAAGGGAAAACTAACCGCCTTCATTCGAAATTACAAGGGAAAAATTCCAAGTCCTGCCAAATGCGACTGAAAAGTATTCTTCTTAATCTGCTTTATTAAAAAATTTTTTGATTTCAGCAATTAATTTTTTATTATCTTCTTCATTTAAAATACAAAATCTGAAATATTTTTCGTTTAAATTTTTGAAGCTTGAGCAGTCTCTAATTACCATAGCTTTTGTCAAAAGGTGTTCTCTTAAATCGTGAGCAGCAGCATCTGTTAAAATTTTACATAAGATAAAGTTGCCTTCTGATTTAAAAACTTTTATTTCAGGCATAGAAGAAAGTTCTCTCAATAAATAGTTTCTTTCTCTTTTGATAAATTCAAACACATTGCTTTGGTATTTACTGTCGGAGAACATAACTCGTCCCATGAGATCGGCAAAAATATTTATTCCCCAAAGCATTGAGTTTTCATCTAGTTTCATCCTTGTGTCTTCGTCTGAAGTAATTCCGTATCCGAGTCTGATTCCGGGAGCTGCAAAAAATTTGCTGACTCCTCGTATTACAAACAGATTTTTATATTTTTTAGTAAGCGGTATCGATGAAAAATTATTTTTATTTGTAAACTCAACATAGGTTTCGTCAAGAAGCAGTTTTACATCTGTAGACGAAAGTATTTTTTCAATTTGCTCTCTTGATAAGATTGTTCCTGTCGGATTGTTGGGATTTGCAAATGTAAGCAGTTCTATTTTTTCGGTATTGACAGTTGAAATTAGATTATCAACATCAACTTCAAAGTTATTCTCTTCTGACAAATTATAAAAATATATTTTTGAGTTGTGTTTTTTCAGTTCATTTTCATATTCACTGTAGCATGGAGAAAACAACATTGCTTTTTTAGGTTTGACAAGCGCTGTGTATTCTCTGATTAACTGCGTTGTTCCGCTACCCAAGAAGATGTCGCTTTGGTCTGCGGATGTGAATTTTGAGATTTCTTCTTTAAGTGCATAGTATTTAGAATCAGGATATGCACTTACAAGTTCCAAATTATCTTTTAAATATTGTATTGCTCTTTTTGAAGTTCCAAGAGGATTTATATTGGAAGAAAAGTCCAATATTTCCTTTGGGTTAAAATTATATTTTCTTGAAAGCTCAAATATATTTGCGCCGTGATTGTCTTTCATATTATCGCCCCTATATCTATTTAATACTCTACAAAAAATAATTGTAGTGTTATAATTATTATAGCATTGGAGGAGTATTTATGAATATATTTTTAAATGATTATAATGATTTATGCCATGAAGAGGTTTATAAAAAGTTAGCTTTGGTAAATCAAAAGGGAAATGCAGGGTATGGAAATGACGAATATTGTGAAAGAGCTAAGCAGCTTATAAAGAAAGATTTAAAAAATGACAATGTTCACATAGAGTTTGTAAGCGGAGGAACTGTTGCAAATATTATTGCAATCAGTGCAAATCTTCTTCCGTATGAATCTGTAATTGCAGCTGCAAGCGGACATATTACAGGTCATGAGGCAGGTTCAATTGAAGCTACGGGACATAAAATAGAAATAATTAATACGGAAGACGGAAAGTTAAATGATATACTCCTTGAAAAGAAAATTGATGAGCTTACGGAGGAATATCATACTGTTCCTAAAATAGTATATATATCACAAACTACGGAACTCGGCTCAGTGTATAGTTATGCCGAAATTGAAGATATTTATAATGTGTGTCTTGAAAGAGGACTGTATTTGTATATTGACGGGGCAAGGATGGCACATGGTCTTGCAGCATCAGATATTGAGATTGAAGATTTGTGTAATATCTGCGATATTTTTACACTTGGCGGAACTAAAAATGGAGCGATTTATGGAGAAGTTCTTGTGATAGTTGAACCGGAGCTTAAACAAAACATTAGAAATTTTATGAAACAAAGAGGCGCTGTAATGGCAAAAAGTTTTGCAATAGGAGCTCAATTTGAGGCGCTATTTGAGAATGGACTTTACTATAAACTTGCAGATAAAGCTTATGATATGAGTGTTAAACTTGTAAGAGAATTAAAAAATATAGGTGTTAAATTTTTTAAGGCACCTGAAAGTAATCAGGTATTTATAATTTATCCTCTTGAAAAAATCAAACAACTTGAGATAGAAAATCGTTTTGAAGTTATGCCGTATTTGGAAAATGAAAAAATTATAAGATTTGTAACGAATTACAGGACAACAGAAGATGAGATTAACGGTCTTATAAAATGTATTAAGGAGCTTAAATAATGTATATAACTTTTTTTAATGATAAGGGCGGAGTTGGATGCTCCACAATAGTTAGAGAACTGAGTCTTTATTTTACAAGAATAAACAGAAAAGTTCTTATAATAGATTTGGATAATAAAGGGACAATTACAAAGAGTTTGGGTGTAGATTCAGTTAAAACTGTAAAAGATTTGGTAGAAGGTGCATCTGCATTGGAATGCATAACAAATACAAAATATGTGGATTTGATAAGCTATGATAAAAAATTTTTGCCGTCTGAAAATACATTAAGATCTTATCTTGGAGAGATTGAAGGACTTTATGATTATATTTTTATTGATAGTGATGCTTCTAACGCTGAATATGCAATTAAGGCATCAAGATATGTAGTTATACCTACTACTTGTGATTTATACAGTTATTTTAGCCTTGAAGATACGCTGAATAAAATACAGGAGCATGGAAAGCGAATGAGGATTTTATTAAATAAAGTAAGTGATTCGGATATTTGTGTTGATATTACAAATAGAATACTTGAACTTAGTGAGAAAAAAAGTATAAAAATTTTTGATACTGCAATAAGAGATGATGAGACAATATTGGAAATTCAGTATAAAAATAAAGAACTTAGAAGCTTTGATACAGTTTCGGATGCGGCAGAAGATTTTCTTATGTTGGTAGATGAAATTGACAGCTTGTAAAATGATGAAATGTTTTTATACTTTAGTTAATCGGCAATTGATTTTTCAAATGCATTAAAAAACTTTTAAATATGATGTAGATTGACAGGACATATAAAAGTCCTGTCATATTATTTGAACTTTTAAAATAATACAAACTACTATGTTACAAAATAGTGTAAGAGTTAAAAATTTCATATATTTACCTCAATAAAATTATTTAATTATAGTAGATTGTAAAAAAAGTAAAAGGTTTCCCTTTTACTTTTCTAAAAATTCATAAATTTTTTCATACACATTTTTATTATTTTCTTCATTTAATATTTCGTGTTTCATATTTTTATAAAATTTGAGTTCCAAGTTTTTAAAGCCTAAATTTTTATAATTGTTATAGACTTTTCTAACCCCTTTTTTAAATCCTCCTACAGCATCATCACTTCCGGATATAAATAATAAAGCTGTATCTTTCGGAGTATTTTCTAAGTTGGATTTGTCGTTAATTTTGACAAGGCATTGTCCCAAGGTCTTATATCCGTTAGCTGTAAACGGATATCCACAAAATTCATCTTCTACATAATTTTTTATATTTTCTTTGTTGTAGCTTATCAAATCATACATACCTTCATCCTTATTTGAGTAGGAGCCTGTTGTTAGATTTAATAATAAACCGCTTACATATTTTTCACCTTTTATCTTTATAATTATGGAAGATAATAGGTATAAGAGTCTTGCATTAAATTTGCTGATATGTCCTGTTCCCATAAGGATACATTTTTGAACATTGTATTTTGAAATATAATATCTCATAATAAACGACCCCATTGAATGGCCGAGGTAATAAATCGGAAGATTATATTTTTCTTTCAGCATATTTGAAAGAAGATTTATATCTGAAATTACATTTGAAAGAGTATCTCCATTGCCGAAATATCCGAGAATTTTTGCTGTTTTTCCATGTCCTAAATGATTATTTCCTGCAACTATTATATTTCTTTCATTTAAAAATTTTGCAAGAGGCTCATATCTGTCAATGTATTCACACATTCCGTGAGCTATTTGTAATATGTATTTGGGATTTTCGCAGTCCCAAATTATGGCATCAATTTCGTCAATTCCATTTGATGAGGTATATCTTATTTCATTTTTCATAATCTTTCTCCCAGCAGATTAACAAGATTTTCATTTGTAAGGTTGTGTATTAGAGGTGTAACAGTTGCAAATCCACGTTCCAAGTAATATCTGTCTGTTCCTTCTACATTTATACATTTGTTTCTACCGTGAAGTTTTAAAATATATCCGTCGTCGGTTTTACTTGTTGTGTATTTGTCCATAACAGAGCAGCCAACTTTACAAATTTTAATTCCGTTTAAGTTTTCATAAGAAAGTTTTGGTACATTTATATTCAAAACATGAGATGTTTTTAAACCTAATGATAGTTTATTAAATACCTCTACTGCAACTTTTGCCGCACTTTTAAAATCTGCACTTATTTTATCATATTCAGCAGAGATTGCTATTGCATTTATACCGAATACATTTGCTTCGATAGCCGCTGAAACAGTACCTGAATACATTATATCCATGCCTGCATTATAACCTAAGTTACAGCCTGAAAAACAGTAGTCAAAATCATTTCCAAGTACCTCAAGTGCAGTACGTACACAATCTGCCGGCGTCCCTGAAACACTATAAGAATTGCAGTTTAGACCGTCTATTTCAACTTTATTAAATTTTAATTCTTTCATCAATGTAATAGAATGACTTTTACCGGAATTTTCAACATCAGGTGCAACGACAGTTATGTTGTGTCCTTCAAAAATGAGTTGCTTTGCAAGTTCTCTGATACCTGCTGAAAAAAATCCGTCATCATTTGTAAGAAGTATATTCATATTTCCTCCTATAATTTATGAATTGTAGATATATTTTCTCTTGGTGATACCTCTAAAATATAGTCGGTACCCTCCAAGATATTTTTTTGAGAAAGTTCATCTCTTACAGTTCTTGCAGCGAGCATCGGGAGATTGTTGTCATTAGAAAGATGTGAGAGCATTACGATTTCCTTTTTCTTGTTTAAAAGTTTGTCTAGTGCTTCGGCTGCATTTTTATTTGAAAGATGTCCTTTATTTGATGCTATTCTCTGCTTTAATGACCATGAATAACTTCCATTCATCAGCATTTCAAAATCGTGATTAGCCTCAAGATAATATAAATCTGAATCTTTGATTTGTTCAAGAATATCTTCGTTTATATATCCTGTATCTGTAACAAGAGATATTTTTTTGTCTCCGATTATTGAAAAACAACTTCCACATGAGCAATCATGGAATGTTCCTATCGGGTTTATATATAAATCCTTAAAGTAAAAAGGTCTTTCATTTTCAAAGACATAGGTATTTTCCGCTTTTATTTCTTTTGTTATAGGGAGCATTGCATTTAAGGTATTATTATTTGCAAATACTTTTAAATTATGGCGCCTTGAAAGTACGCCGACACCCTTCACATGGTCGAGATGCTCATGAGTTACAAAAATTGCATCAATTTCATCAACAGATACATTTATTGAACTTAAAAGCTCTTCAATCTTTTTGCCGGAGAGTCCGGCATCTATTAAAATTTTGGTATTCTTATATTCGATATATTCGCAGTTCCCGTTTGAACCACTTGAAAGAGAACAAAAAATCATATATACCTCCAATATTACATTGTACCATAGTATGTTTAAAAGTGTATAGTAACAAATTGATATAGATGGTACATAAATAAAAAAAGTGAGCCTAAGCTCACTATAAATTAGGATAAAGTTTTCTATAGAGATTTTACTTTTATATAAGATAGTAATGTTATAGATAAAGACAAATAGATATAAATCTATGCTTTAAGCTGAACAGCTTTTTCATCTCTATTAAGTATTAAAGACACACATAAAGAAAATCTAAATCAAAAATGAAAACAATCTGAAGTGTACCGAAAATCATTTTTAATAAGTTCCTACCGCATATAAATTTCCGCTATATGTGATCCAACCATCTTGTACAAATTGTAAGTGTAATCTGCCTGAAAATATAACTCCATTCTGTTTTAAATCTTGATATATAAATTGAGGAATGTAAGATGTATCAGCGAAATATTTTTTGATTGTATAATTATAAATTACATCATCATCAAAACCTCTTAAAAGATTGTTTATAACGTCCAACCTTTTAGGAAGGAGATTTTCTAAAATTAAAGGTTCTGATTGTTCACGTACACTGTAATTTTGGGCATATGCAGGATATATCAGTAAACAAATAAGCATAAAAACTGTTAAAAAATAAGATAACCTTTTTATAATAAACCTCCTAATAAAATAAATTAATATTACTTACAAAAATAGGATAACATACAATTAAACTTAAAGTAATATGATATCTAAAAATAAAGATATCATATTAAAATACTAAAATTATTATTATTTGAAATTGGGATAAAAATAAAGTATTATAGAAATCACGTATGATATATAGGGGTGAAATATGAATTATTTAAAGGAATTTTCAATTTTGGTGCTTTGTCTGTTTTTGGGAACTGTAACAAAGCATTTTATCAATTTTCCGATACCGGAGTCGGTGTACGGGATGGTGTTTTTATTTGTATTCATTATGTTTAAGATGATTAAGATAAAAGATGTCGAAAAAACATCACACGGTCTTTTAAAAAATCTTGCATTTTTCTTTGTACCTTCAGGAGTTAGAATAATCAGCGAATATGACAATATAAAAGGTCATACTGTTTCAATAGCACTTGTAATTGTAATTTCTACGATTATAACAACTATAGTAACCGGAATAGTAGTTTCAGCTTTGCAAAGGAGGAGAAAGAATGTTTAGTTCACCGTATTTCGGTCTTATACTTTCGGCATCAACCTACGGTTTTGGAATGTATTTAAAGAAAAAAATAAAAAGTCCCCTGATAAATCCTCTTTTGATTTCAATAGCACTTTGTATAATTTTTTTAAAGACATTTAATATAAGTTATGAAGATTATGAAGTTGGAGGAAGATATATATCATTTATGATTGCACCTGCAACTGTTGCTCTTGTTGTGCCGCTGTATCATAATTTGGATAAACTTCTTAACAATTTGGTGCCTATAATCATGGGGATATTATCAGGTTCTGTTGTGGCACTTGTAAGTATAATTATATTGTGCAAGTTGTTCGGGTTAAGCGAGTTTATAACAATATCTCTGCTTCCTCAGTCAATTACCACTGCAATAGGAATTCCGCTTTGTGAGGAATATGGAGGAAGTATTGCCGTAACAGCCATGTCAATTGTGATAAGAGGAATTATAGGAGCTGTTTCAGCTCCGATTATACTTAAAATATTCGGCATTAAAGATAAAGTTGCAGTCGGAATTTCAATCGGGACGGCATCTCATGCGGTAGGAACGTCAAAAGCGGTGGAACTTGGAGAAATTGAGGGTGCTATGAGCGGACTTTCAATTGCAATAGCAGGTATAATTACAGTATTTTTAATACCGTTTATGGTTAAATTTATATGAGCTGTGACTTATAAAAATAGGTGGCGCTGAAATAGCAATGTTAAAATCAGTTGACTTTTAATAGTTTTATAAATTAATAATTGTCATATTTCTAAATATTACAGTTTTAAACAAAAGAGGAATGATTAATCATTCCTCTTTTGTTTAATTTGTATTTTATGTTGGATAAAATCAATATGATCCGATTTCAATATCATCCCCGTCATCAAATTGTATTTTCCAAGCGGGAATTGCTCTTCCCTGGACGGCCTTTGTTATATCTTCTACATAACCTTGTTCTTCAGGGTCAAAGTAAAAGCATTCTTCTATGTCTGTAATTTTTCTGCCGAAAGCCTCACTTTCATCAAGCAGTGTTAGAAGTGCCTTAGGTGCGGAAATAAGACGGATATCAGATTGAGATTTATCCAAAATATCAAGCCAAAGCCTGTCCATATATGTTACAACATCGCCATCTAATATAAAATTCAAGTATGAACGTTCAACTGTTACTCCGTGATATAATTTAGCGTAGTTTAAATAATATTTTCCATTTTCTTTTTTTGTGTATACACACTTCATATCTGAAATGTCAAATCCATGCTCTATCAGAAAGTTTTTGATGATTTCTTGAGCTTCTCTAAAATCCACATCATCGGTCGATTGTATTGGATATGAGTTTTCATATATTAGTCTTCTTGAGTTTAAGATACTTAACATCTCACTATCATTACTTATTCTTGAAAAGTTTATGCTTGGAGTTTCTATTATACCCTTACCCTTAAAAAATTTTTCATTTAAATCCGGATTTGAATAGGATTCAAATTCAACTCTAAGTGAAGGAAGTTTAATTTTGTTTTTAGGGATATAACAGTCAACGGTTATATCTTTTTTTTCAAGAAGTCTAAGAGTTTCATTTATGAATGAATTAGATGTGCTTTTATCTTGAGTTTTATAGTAGTTTGAAAAAATATAGCCGAATAGTACCAGGTTTACGATTAAAAGAGCTACTATGAGTATATTTTTTGCCTTAGACCAATCCATATTATCTCTCCATTAAAAATTTTCCGGCATCAAGTGAAAAATAAAGTTGTCTGTTGTTGTAATTTATATTTATTGCCATTGTAAGTTTGTTTTTTTCTAAATTTGAAACATCATCAATATATGCTAAATTTATATCTTGTATATTTTTTAAAATATCTTTAATGTTTGTATATTCTTCTACCGGCATAAATTTAATTAAATTTTTTTGAATTATATCTTCAATTGAATAGATTTCCGTTTCTTTAAATTCTGTTTGAGGCATATTGACCGCTTTTCGATATATCTGTTTGTAGCTTTTAACAAAGGAAGAGAATACTTCCATTTCTATATAGTCGTGATTTTCTTGTTTATCTAATATTATCGGAATTGAATCTTCCTTTAAATTAAAGGAAAATTTATATCCTTTATTATTTCCGTTTTCGACAAGTTCTATTTTAGATAGGTATAAATCTTTTGCTATACCTGTTTTTGTTGCAATAAAGCTAAGTGCAGTTCTAAGTGAGATATATAAATTTTCTTTTTGAGATTCAAATTTTTCGGCGTTTTCATATTCTATGAGACCTGTGTTTGAAAATTTAAGGTATTGATTTTCATATACAAAGGTTGAACCGTTTATCTGAGTTATTTCTCGTATATAGTCTATACTCTGATTTAAAAATCTTTCAGCAAGCTTGTTTTTATAGCTGCTGTCCATATTTTTAAGATTTGAAAAATAGTATATATCTCTTGCTGTAATTGTATTTTTTTGCGGTATATAAATATTTTTTTCAATTGAATATAGTTCGTAAAAATTTTTATAATTTTTATATCCCGTATTTTCAATAGTGCTTAAGGTTTGAGTTATATCCTTATCAATAGGAAGATGTACCTTAAAAAATCCTATTTGATTTACTATTGCTATATCATTATTTGATATATAGATTTCTTGTATTGGAACATTGTTGCTGTCATGCTCTTTATCTACAAATCCAAGTAGCTTTAAAAACATATTTTCTGTTATAGTGTGGTTGAATTTGAAAACTATGGATCTGTTTTCCTGGAGCTTCATATATTCTTCCGCGCTTATTTCGGTTAGAAGTTCTTTTTTTGATTCTGTAAATATGTTTAAAATTGTATTTAGATATTCTCTATATAAATCATCAAATACATAAATTACGCTATGTCTTTCTTCTCCAAAATTGGCAATCATTTTTTGGGGCTTTAAAAGCTCTGTAAAAAGTTCTTTTGGATTATATTCATTGTTGATTTTTATTACATTTGATCTGTCCGGAAGGTTAAACCATAAAAATCTGATTTGAAATATTGTAAGACATATTAATGCTATTAATAATGTATTTAATAATAAATCTCGCTTTTTCATTTTATCACCTAAGCTGCTTTTAAGCTTATTGAAATTTTAGTGCCTTCTTTAAATTTTGAATCTATCTTAATATCTCCACCCATTGATAGAGTGAGTTCTCTTGCTATTGAAAGTCCAAGACCTGTTCCTCCCATAGCACGACTTCTGCCCTTTTCAACTCTATAAAATCTTTCGAATATTCGAGGAAGGTCGCTTTCCGGTATTCCTATACCGTTATCTTCTACGATAATATTTACATTAAAATAGTTTGAGGTCGCGCTGATTTTAATTTTCCCGCCTTCATCTGTATATTTAATTGCATTTGAAATTATATTCATTAAGATTTGGTCAAGTGCATGTCTGTCTGCATATATATTTCTTATATCCATAGGCACTTCCAAACTGATGTTATGATTTTTTTCTTTTATCATTACAGAAAGACCTTCAAGAGTTTGACTTAAAATATCATAGGTATCAATTTCTTCATAGACATAGTTTGAAGTTTTGTAGTCTATATTTGAAAGCTGGAGTAAATCGGAAACAAGTCTGCCCATTCTCGTATTTTCTCTATTTATAATTTTTACAAAGTGTTTTACTTCGTCCGGCTCCATTTTTGAATCAAGAAGCGTTTCACTATATGAACGTATAGTTGTTATAGGAGTTTTAAGTTCGTGAGATACATTTGCAACAAATTCCTTTCTCATTACATCAAGAGTATGTTCTTTTGTTATATCTTGAAGTACTACAATAAGTCCCAAGTTTGTAAGTCTTCCTTTTTTATAGGGAGCATATTTTATTTTAAAGAATTTATCTTTTATTTCCAATTCACTTTCACCTTCAAGAGATGAGTTATCTGAATAGTTTATTCCGAATATGTTTAGTTTTGTAAGATCTTGTTTTGTCTTTAGATAGTTTTCATCTAAGTCCAATATTTCTCTGGCAATGGGGTTGGCGTGGATTAAATAACCGCTTCTGCTAACAGCTATAACACCTTCAGCCATGTAATTAAATATCGTATTGAGTTTACTTTTTTCAAGATTCATTTGATTTATTGTAGTATTAAGCTCTTCTGTAAGATAGTTAAACATAGAGCCTAAGTTTCCGATTTCATCGTTGCTTTTTACTTCTACACGTTGGTCAAAGTTGCCCTTCGCCATTTCACTTGCTTTGGTAGTAACATCTCTGATGGGCTCTGTTATTGAGATTGCAATTATATACCCAAGGAGTGTGGTTATTGCAAGTGCAATTAGAGTTGCATAGCTAAGTATTATTTTTGCATCTTTAAGCAGACTATATACAGAAGATAAATTTGCAGTCATATATAAAATGCCCTTAACATCTCCATCGGATGAGAAAATCGGCTTTGAAATGTGTTTTTCATTAAGACTTACATCTCCGTTTGCGGTTATTGTATCCGCAGTTTCACCTTGTAATGATCTTAAAATTAAGCTCGGTTCCAATGCCTTATATGAAAAGGCTTCTTTGCCGTCAATTAAATCCTTATTATTTGTAGTAGATGCAATAATTATTGGAGACTCATCTGCACTTAGGGCATAAATACTCTCACCGACAGACAGTCTCCACTCATTTAAGATGTTTTTAATTTGTGAACTTTTATTACTCCAATTTTCATCAGATATATAATTTGAAGCTCCTATAATAGTATTTAAGGTTTGTGTCATATTATCTTCTATATTCTGAGTTTGCTGAACCTCAAGTCTATTAATAATAAATGCACCTACTATGGACATTGAAATCAGTACAAGTAAAAAATATATAGTTATAAATCTGTACTTAATACTGTTAAACATTTTAACCTCCGAAATAATATCCCACACCACGTTTAGTCATAATGTATTTAAAATCCTTATCTTTGTCTTCAATTTTTTCGCGAAGACGTCTTACAGTGACATCAACTGTTCTTATATCTCCGTAATATTCATAGTCCCATACTTGATCAAGAAGTTCTTCACGGGAAAAAACCTGTCCCGGAGAAGATGCAAGATATTTTAAAAGTTCATATTCACGTAAGGTTAAATCTATAACCTTACCTTTCTTTTTAATTTCATATTTAGTCAAATCGATAATTAAATCGCCGGCTTCAATTACTTTAGATTCTGAATTCGGAGTCTCCGTTTCAAAATCATATCTTCGCAAAATAGCTTTAACTCTTGCAGTAAGTTCTCTCATTGAAAACGGCTTTACAACATAGTCGTCCGCCCCGAGTTCAAGACCGAGTATTTTATCTACTTCATCTTCTTTGGCGGTTAGCATTATAATTGGTATATGTCTAGTTTTTCTAAGCTCTCTTAAAACGGTAAAGCCATCAATTTTCGGCATCATAACATCTAAAATAATTAAATCAAAGTTTGAGTTCTTTACTTTTTCAAGACATTGTTCTCCGTCAAAAGCAAGCTCAACTTCAAATCCGTCACGTTTTAAATTGTATTCTATAATTTCAGCTATTGCAGCTTCATCATCTACAACGAGAATTTTTCCAAACATTTGAATTCCCCCTTTCTAATATTATACCATAATAGATAAAATATATAATTATAAATTTAGATACAAAAACGCCTTGCTAAAGTAAGCAAGGCGTTTTAATCTTATTTGTTTTCATTTGTAGGAATTGGTTTGCGTAAAATATTTTTGTAGTAAATTTTTTCAACTATCATTGAAACTGCATTATCTCCTGTTACATTTGCAGCAGTTCCGAAGCTGTCCTGTGTCAAGTATAATGAAATTAAAATTGTCGCAAGAGGACTGTCAGATGCTATTGCAACTGCCGGTAAGAATGGAAGAGCACTCATTACCGCTCCGCCCGGTGCGCCCGGTGCTGCTACCATAGCTACTCCAAGTATTGCGATAAATTTGAAAATTAAGAAGTAGCTGTGAGGCATATCGTACATATGAAGTAATGTAAATACACATGCTGTAAGAGTAATCATAGATCCCGGCATATGGCAAGTAGCACATAGAGGAATTACAAATTCTCTAATTTGCTTTGTTACTCCTATATTTTTATTACAGTTTATATTAACCGGAATAGTAGCTGCTGAAGATTGAGTACCTATTGCAGTAAAGTATGCAGGTAAAGCTCTTCTAAGTGAAGCTATAGGATTTTTTCCTGTAAATCCTCCGGCTACAACAAACATAAGTGATATATAAATTATATGAAGAACTATTATGCAACCGAAAATCTTAATGAATACTTGAAGAATTGCAAATACTGAACCTGAATATGCCATATTTGCAAAGTTTCCAAAAATAAAGATAGGAAGTAAAGGAATAATTGCCTTTTCAAGTACAAGATTTATTATCTTATTAAATTCATCTATTATTTTATAAAAAGTTTCTCCTGAACCCTTTTGTCTTAAAATTGAAACACAAAGACCAAGCATAAATGCAAGTACAAGAGCGGCAGTAACTTCAATTATCGGATTTAGAGGAATAGTAAAGAAAGGAGATAAATCATTTCCTGAAGCATCCTTAATTTGTTCGACCATTTCCGGTGAAATAAAGCTTGGGAATATATTACTTGCCATTGCATATGATAAAGAACCTGCTATAAGTGTAGATGCATAAGAAAGAATAACTGTTACGAGAAGCAGCTTTCCTGCACCTTCAGATAAATCTGAAATACCTTTTGTTACAAAAGCAATAATCATAAGCGGAATTATGAAACCTAAAAATTTACCGAAATTAGCTGAAATTGTAACTGCTATTTTTGTTACTATTTCAGGACAATACTTACCAACTAAAATACCCAAAGCTATTGCAATTAATAGTCTAGGTATAAGACCTATTTTCTTTTTTGTAGTTTGTTCACTCATTTTAATTTCCCCATGTTTTTCCTAAAAATTCATCTCTTATTCTCTTTCCGGTTTTAGTTCCGGCAAGCCCGCCAAGTCCGGTTTCTCTTAGAGATTCATGCATAAGTTTACCGACTTCTCCCATAGCTTGTGCAACTTCGTCAAAAGGAACAAAAGATGTAACGCCCGCTAAGGCGAGATCTGCTGATATAAATGCATTTACAACACCTGAAGCATTTCTGAATGTGCATGGGTATTGAACAAGTCCTGCTATCGGATCGCATACAAGTCCTATGACATTTATGATTGTTATACTTGCGGCATGAAGTGCCTGTTCCGGAGTTCCCCCCATCATTTCAATAAGGGCACTTGCAGCCATTGCGGATGCAGCACCGCATTCTGCCTGACATCCTCCTTCAGCTCCGGCAAAGGTAGCATATTTTGCTATAATTTGACCTATTGCTATTGAAGTCAAAAGACCGTTTTGAACAGTTTCGTTGTCAAAATTATATTTTTCAATTGCAGAGACAATTGTTGCAGGCATTATACCTGATGAACCTGCAGTAGGAGCAGCAACAATTTTTCCCATGGCATCATTTACTTCACTTGTTGAAAATGCCATTGCCATGGTGTGCATCAAGAATTTTCCAATTATAGGTTCTTGATTTTCAGCATAATCATTTGTAATTTTTGCAAATCCGTCTGTCATTTTAAATCTTGTCACATTTGATTTATTTAGATTTTCAGCAGCCGATTTTCTCATTACATCAATTACTATATTAAGATGTTGTCTTATTTCTTCTTCAGTTTTTTTAGAGTTTTTCATTTCCTCTGCAATAACAAGATCGTATATATGACAATTATTTTCTTTACATGCATTTATAATTTCATTAGCTGTATTTAACATATTACACCCCCAAGTATTTTGCAGTTATAAATTTATCCGAAGTCAGTATTTTATCTTGTAAATCTTGAGTAAGAGCTCTGTCTATTTCAAGAGTAAGAGTTACAATTTCCGTTAATGGATTCTTGTCTGTATTAATGGACTCTATATTATACTTTTCGGAAGTTAAAATAGAAGATACATATGCAATAACACCCTGTTGTTCGTGATACTTTAACAGTAGTGTAGGAAACATTCCTCTAAACTCGACAGGCATTCCGTTTATATTTACTATGATAATTGCACCACCGCCGATAGAAGAACCTATTACATATTCATCGTCTTTATAGTCGAAATGAAATACTACCTTAACTGAATTGGGATGATAAATTTCACCCAAGTCTGTAGTTTTAATTTCATAATTTACACCTGTATCGTGTGCTATTTCAAAAGAACTTCTGATTCTTTCGTCATCAGGCTCATATCCCATAATACCACCGACCAACGCCTTATCAGTTCCATGTCCCTTATAAGTGAGCGCAAAAGAACCGTGTAATAAAAATTCCACTTTTGTAAAATCTGAACCGCAGATTTTAAGAGCAGTCCTTGCGATTCTACACGCTCCTGCCGTATGAGAGCTTGACGGACCTATCATTATAGGACCAAGTACATCAAAGGCACTATATTCTGCCATAAAAACCCCTCCTTAATATAATAGCATTTTAACATATTGACCATAAAATTAAAACTTAAATAACATTAATTTTAATTGATAAAGTAATTAAATTAAATATTGAATGAAATTAATAGGAAAAATCTATAATACATAGCACATTTAGTATACATATTAATTAAAATTGATAAATCAATACTTTTGGAACAAAGTAAATTACAACAAAAGAGTATGAATTAAAAAACACAGTACAAAACGATTGCATTACTAATGAGCTATATATTATAATTGAGGTATCAAATAAAAAAGGAGGATATTATGTCAAAAGAAAAGAAAAATCAACAAGAAATAAGTGGGTTTTTAAAGGGTGTAGAGAGAATAGGAAATAGACTTCCTCATCCTGCAATGCTCTTTGTAATTTTATCAGTAATAGTAATTATAATTTCTCATTTTGCTGCAAAGGGCGAGCCTATAACTTATTTTGATGCAAAGGCGGGAGAAGAAGTAACAAAAGAAGTTGTTTCACTTTTTAATGCCGATGGATTAAGGTACATCTTCAATTCAGCAACTACAAACTTTACAGGATTTGCTCCATTGGGAACAGTTCTTGTAGCTATGCTTGGTGTAGGGGTTGCTGAATGGACAGGACTTTTTAATGCAACACTTAAAAAACTGTTGTACAATGCAAATCCAAAAATGTTAACACCGATAGTTGTATTTGCCGGTATTATGTCAAATATAGCATCAGATGCAGGTTATGTAGTAGTAATTCCTATCGGAGCAATATTGTTTGCAATGGCCGGACGTCATCCGCTTGCAGGACTTGCGGCAGCATTTGCAGGTGTATCCGGAGGTTTCTCAGCTAACCTTATTCTTGGAACAACTGACCCTCTACTTACAAACATTACAAATGAAGCTCTAAAAGCAGCAGGAATAGACATGAGTTTAGCACCAACTTGTAACTGGTATTTCCTTGCAGTATCTACAATATTCTTAACAATTGTAGGAACATTTGTAACTGATAAGATAGTAGAAAAGAACTTAGGCGAATATAAAGGCTCTTATAGACCTGATAATGCACCTATTTCTGAACTTGAAAACAAGGGTCTTAGAAATGCACTTATAGCATTGGTTGTTTATGTGGCTGTTATGGCATTCTTAATGTTCCCTCAAAATGCAATATTCAGAACATTACAAGAAGACATAGGAAAAATGACATTAAAGGCATTCTTACATGACGGATTAATTCCTGCAATGCTTTTATTATTCTTAATTCCTGGCTTGGTTTACGGAAGAACAATAGGAAAAATAAAGACATCTTATGATTTAGTTGCAGCTATGACAGCAGCAATGAAGTCAATGGGCGGATATATGGTTCTTGCATTCTTCGCTGCACAATTTGTTGCATATTTCGGAAAGACAAACTTGGGAATTATGCTTTCATTCAAGGGAGCAAATTTCTTAGAGAGCATAGGATTAACAGGATTACCACTAATAATACTATTCATCCTAATCTCAGCTTTCCTAAACCTATTTATGGGTTCTGCATCAGCAAAATGGGCTATCATGGCTCCAATCTTTGTGCCGATGATGTATAGACTTGGATTTAATCCTGCACTTACACAAGTTGCATATCGTATAGGAGACTCTTCAACAAATATCATAACTCCGCTTATGAGTTATTTTGCTATGATAGTTGTATTTATGCAAAAATATGACGAAGAATCAGGACTTGGAACTCTTATTTCAATGATGCTTCCATATTCAATGAGTTTCTTATTATTCTGGACAATACTAATGTCAGTTTGGTTCTTCTTAGGAATTCCTACAGGACCGGATGCACCACTTTTACTTGGAATGCTTTAATTTAAAGAAACCTCCCTTTAGGGAGGTTTTTTTGAGCCTTAAATTAAAAATAAATAAAATGATAAAAAACAGTTACAATATAAATTATTTTACAATATAATTTTATTGATAAGGAGGTTAAAGATGATAATTAAAAATGGAAGAATAATAGATCCTGCCTCCGGCATGGATAAAATAGCTGATATAAAAATTGAAGACGGAAAAATTGTAGGCATCGGAAAATTTGATGAAGTAACAGAATATATTAATGCGGAAAATTTGATTGTAGCACCCGGACTTGTAGATATACATGTTCATTTCAGAGATCCGGGATTTACGGAAAAAGAAGATATATTTACAGGATCAGAGGCAGCCGCAGCAGGAGGATTTACATCAGTAGTATGTATGGGAAATACAAAACCTGTTATGGATAATATTAATACATTGGAATATTTTTTAGACAAGGCAAAAAAATCTCCGATACATGTATATACAATAGCAGCTCTTACTCTTGGATTTAAAAATGAAAAACTTAGTGATATGAGAGAACTTGTAAAAAGAGGATGTGTGGGTTTTTCTGATGACGGGATTCCAAATACGGATACAAAATTAATTTTAGAGGGAATGATGATTGCAAAAGAATTAGATGTTCCAATATCATTTCATGAAGAAGATCCTATGTTAAACCGAGAAAATGGTGTGAATCATGGAAAAATTTCAGATTCTATGGGATTGTATGGAGCTCCGTCAGTTTCTGAAGATGTTCTTGTTGCAAGAGATGGAGCAATTTGTCTTTATACGGGAGCAAAAATTGACATTCAGCATATAAGTTCGGGAGAAGCCGTAGATATAGTAAGATTTTATAGAAATCAAGGAGCTAATTTATTTGCAGAGGTAACACCACATCATTTTTCGTGTACGGAAGATTTGATACTTGAAAGGGGAACACTTGCAAAAATGAATCCGCCTCTAAGAACAAGTAAAGATAGAGAAAAAATAATTCAGGGATTAGTTGATGATACGATAACAATCATTGCAACAGATCATGCACCGCATACTGAAGAAGAAAAAAATAGAGACTTTTTAGCAGCTCCAAGTGGAATAATAGGACTTGAGACCGCATTGTCTCTTGGAATAACAAATCTTGTAAAGACAGGTAAGTTATCTCTTATTAAACTGCTTGAAAAGATGACTGTAAATCCTGCAAGACTATATAATCTCTCCGCCGGAAAAATTGAAGTCGGCGCTGCGGCAGATATAGTTATATTTGATGAAAATGAAGAATATGTAGTAGGAGAGTTTCGTTCAAAAGCAAAAAATTCTCCATTCATAGGAGAAAAATTATTCGGAAAAATAAAATATACAATAGCAGATGGAAAAATAGTATATAAAAATTAAGGAGTCTGATTTCAGACTCCTTAAAAAATAAAAGACCGTTAGTCTTTGGTGCACGCAAGAGGAATCGAACCCCCGGCCTAGGCTTTAGGAGAGCCTCGCTCTATCCTACTGAGCTATGCGTGCATATATTTTTATTTTAGTATAATGAAAAGGTTGTGTCAAATACTAAAACTTGGCGGAGATGGTGGGATTCGAACCCACGTGCCCGTGAAGGCTAACGCATTTCGAGTGCGCCCCGTTATGACCTCTTCGATACATCTCCAAATTATTTACAACTACCTGTTAATAATATCTGAAATTGTTAAAAAATTCAATAGAAATGAGCAACTTATCAACAAAAATATATTTAATTGTGAGAATTTATAGATATTAAAAGGATATGTCCATCTTTAAAGATGGACATATCCTTTACAGCCGAGTTTTGATATTGTTGTATCAACAGCAATACACACTGAAATTGCATAAATAAATATTGAAAAATACTTTTGTAATATTTAGAGTGTATTAAAATTATTCTTTGAATTCAACTATTAACTTTATAAGTTTGGATATCTCTTCTACATGTTGAGATATTAGAGATTCTAATTTGTTTTCATCATATAAAGTTTCAACTAATTCACGGCTCCAATTTTTTGGATTAATTGGTTTAGATTTTAATTGTAATCTTTCATAAAATAACCACGACGATCCACCTTTTAGTTTGTTGCCGAAAAATTCTTTTAATTTTGATTTGAAAGAAGATTTACCGTTGGAATCATAGATATTTTCTTCATTTTCTTCCGTAATTCCTTTTCTTATTCCGAAAATTAACTCATCACCATCTTTTGCAATTTTTAGATATATTTTTCCGATATTAGGTATTTCTCTTATAAGATATATTAATCCATAATCGTTGGAAGCATTTTTCACGGAATACCATTGGTTAGGAGAACCTAATTTATCACGTTTAATATCTTCAACGTTCAAATTAAATTCTTTTAAAATATCTTTCAATTTTTCTTCCAATTTTTTCCAATAGCGTAATCGAAGATCAAATTTAATTTCTTCAAATGCTTTTTTGGTTTCTTCTGCTATAAAAAAATTATCTGCAGATTCTAAAATATAATCTTTAACTTCCATTGTATAATCGTTACTCCCTTCTGATAGTTCTATAAGTAATTCTTTGTATTGTAAAAGCACTTCTCTCAATTTAGGTTCTAATGCTGTTATTTTTATGCAATTTTCTATCCAGTTAATAATTTCATTTTTATAAGATATACAAATTAAATTGTCTTTGTTTGAGCAGCTGTCTGTGCTTGGCTCATGTCCGTCAAGAGTTAGATATATTATTTTGTATTTTGGTTTTCCGGAAAATTTTTTACAGTATTTTTCATATCTATCCAACTGTTTTTCTTGATCACCGGCATAAATTTTATTTTCAATAACTATTATATTTTTTTCTGAATAGTCAATAAAAATATCGATTCTTCCATATTCTGTAGATTTTTCTTTTTCTACACATAAGGTATTTATTTCGTCATAATCCATATTTATTGTTTTTAAAAAGCTTTTAAAAAATTCCAACTTATATTTTTTGTCATTTAGTAAGCTGTATATAAAAGCTGAGTGTAAATTTACCTCATCTGCCGGTTTTGCTATAGTCTTAAAAATATTGAAATCAGAATTATAGGACTGTAATATTTTATATTTTTCATAAATAATTCTTAAGTTGTTATAAAAAATTTCATATTTATCCAAGATTATCACCTCTTTAATTGTTGTATCATTAACTATAATTTTATAAAATTAAACAGTTTCTAAGTATGTACATTTAAAATATTTTTTTCTGACATATATGCCTCCTTATTTATATTTATTTAAAGCTGATTTTAAATCGGCTTTTATAGACTCTATTAATTCTTGCGGATGAGTTACTTTTATATGATTGATATATTGCATAATCCACATTTTTATTGCAATTTCATTTGCTTTTACGGTTACGGAAATTTCATCATGTTGAAGTTCTTTAAAAGTTACGTCATCTCCGAACCAATCTAAAATATCATTTATCAAGTCAGGTTTTGTTGTAAATGAAACATTTATTATATTTCCTGAAAACATGTATATGCTTTTTGAAATATATTTTGAAAGATCATAAATATCATTGTGATTTTTTATCGTCGTCTTTGATTTTGCAGTTTCTTTTAAGATTTTGATGTTTGTTATTCTGTCTAAGCGGTAGTGTGAAATGTTATCATATTTGTCATAATTACCTATAAGGTAATGTCTGCCGTTGTTTGATACTGTTTGATAAGGGTTTATGATATATACTTTATCTTTTCCTGTGTCATCTTTTTTAGGGTGCAGTTTTTTATCCAAACCATAATCATTATAATTAAAAGATATTTTAAGATTTTTTGAAATTGCTTCATCTATAATTTCTATATTTAAAAATACATTTTGATTTGTAGGAATTGTGTTTGAGGTATTGTTTAAATATTTAACATGACTTTTAAAATATTTATTGGATAAATTTTCAAGTTTAGAAATTAATTGTTGTTTTTGTTTTTGAGGTATAGCCTTGGAGTATAAAGTAGAGTTGATTAAAAATCTTATTTCGCTGTCTGTAAATTCTGAGTTTATATAAAAATTTGTAAGTATGTAATTTTCAGATTCTTCTCCAAAGTCATTTTTAACTTTTCTTGGAAACGCTTCATATTCTATATCAAATTCACATTCTATCAGATCCATTAGATTTCTCTTTATCGCTTTTCGCTCAACATTCATTCCATATTCTTTTTTTAATAAATCTAATATATCTTTTTGGCTCAATTTGTGTTCTTCATCAGAATACTTTCTTAAAATTTTTAAGATATAAATAATTAAAAGTTTTTTTGATTGGGCGTGGGTAATACTGAACATACTATCCTCCTAATTGTATTATTGAGATAAGAATAGCACAAAAGATGGCACAAAAAAAGGACATAAAAACAGACGGAAGGTTTTTTCCGTCTAAGTGTTACTCTTTGTTTATAAAGTTTTTTATTATGTCTACAATTTCATCTATGTAACTGTCATCTCCGGGATATCCTATAACTAAATGACCGTGTTCTTTTACTTTACCTATAATCATTAAGTTTCTGTATAGTTTATTTTCTCCGGTGCCCATGTATCTCATATCGGTAATAAGTCCTATAATTATTCGAGGAAAGTTTTTGTTTATTCCGTATTCTTCTTCAATTTCATTTATAATACCGTGAGCCATGATTTCAGCTGCCACACCATCGTCAATTGTAAGTCCGTCAAGGCAAGCAATTAAGATATTTGCATTTTTAAGTTCTGCTGTATCAGCTTTTGAGATTGCAATGTCATTTATAATATCGTCATTATTTTTCTTATCATTAATTTCTGCATTTCTTTGGGGAACATATAAGTCTATTCCCGTTTCTCTTTCAATTATTGATGCAACTCTTTCAGTCCATTCAAAAGTTGCTGCGTTGAAAAAGTGAGATGCAAAGTATCCTGTATATTTTTTCATATGACCTCCTAATTAAGAATTGTATCTTTAAATTCAAGTGTAGCTATTATATAAGTATCGTCATTTTTGAAGTTATATTCGTCAAGGTATGTTGTAAGATTATTAACTCTCATGTCGGAAGATTGAGTATATTGTCTCATTCCGAGTATAATAGGTCTATTTAGTTCCAAGGTTTTTATATCATTTTGAAAAGCGCTTGCACTTGAAGTATATTCTTCTGGAAAAACAAGAATATCATCAAGATTTGTGGTTGTTACGGAGAAAGTATCGGAATTATTTGTATCTGTTGTTTCTACAAAAATTATTTTATCATGATAAAATCCTGTTCCCACTGAAAAGTATTTGGAATGTTCTATGATATTATTGGAAAGACCGATTTCTTTTCTCAATTCTCCATTTTTATACACATTAAAATACAATTCCCAAGATTTGGCATTTTCCGGTACTTTAATTTTAAAAAATTTTATTTCATGCGAAAGTTGTTTACACATTTTTAGCAACATCTCATTTTCAAATTTTTCATCCGCTGTTTGTATTGCCATATTTTGTTTTGACATTTCATTGCAGCCGGTGAGAAAAATTAAAATTAATAATACGGTTATAATTTTAGATTTTTTAAAAATTTTTTCCATAATGATCTCCAAGTTAGTTGTTTTTTAAATTAAAAAACATCAGTATTATTACAAAATGTACTATTGCAAAAATACCTATAAGCATATAGTCGTTTTCTGTAGCACTGCTTAGTATACTTGTCGTAATATCTCTGATTTGAAGTATATCCCAAGAGTTGAATCTTAAAAATCTTCCGATATAAACGGCTATTCCGCAAATTCCGGAATATAGCATAAGTAGTATAAAACTTGCAATTTTATAGCCGTAGCATCTTAAAATTTTTAGTATGTTTACAAAACTTTCAAAGCTGAGTACAAGTGATAAAACCACCATTACTGTATCACAACTCAGCTTTATCCAGTGAGTATAGTCCTGGATATAATTTACATTTCCGCCTGAAAATACATAGTATTCATGAGTCTTTATGTGTATAAGGTCTGTGAACATATAGATTGCGTTTGGATAGAATATTGTTGTTATAACTAATCCTATAAAGCATAAAAAAACTTTATTTTTATGATTTACACAGAAGGTACTTATTATATATGGAATTAGTGAAAGACCTACATTAAATATTAAATATCTTCTGTTTAAGTTAAAGTATATTATTATTGCGGAAAAGCATACATATATCAAGATATATATAAAAACTTTTTTAAAATTGTTCAAAATTTCTCTATTCATAGTATCTCCTCAGGTTTAATTTTAAAAAATATATTCAAATAAGTCAAATAAAAAAGACATCTTTCGATGTCATTCTTTATCTTCAAATCCCTCCGTATATAATTTGTAATAGGTTCCTTTAAGTGCAAGCAACTCATCATGACTTCCTCTTTCTATAATTTTTCCCTTTGACAATACTATTATTACATCTGAATTTTTAACAGTTGAAAGTCTGTGTGCTATTACAAATGTAGTTCTGCCCTTCATAACTTCGTCCATTGACTGTTGAACCAACATTTCCGTACGAGAGTCAATTGAAGATGTAGCCTCGTCCAAAATCAGTACGGGAGGATTATAAATTTCCGCTCTTGCAATAGAAAGCAGCTGCATTTGACCCTGTGAGAGATCGGAGTCTGTACCGGAAATTATGGTGTTATATCCGTCTTCAAGGAGTGATATAAAATTGTGTGCCTGAACTTTTTTAGCAGCTTCTACTATTTCATTTTCACTTACGTTTTCTCTTCCATAGCTTAGATTGTAGTTAATACTTCCTGTAAATAGATGTGTATCTTGAAGTACCATACCGAGTGAGCGTCTTAAGTCTTTCTTTTTAATTTTTTTGATGTCAATTCCGTCATAGGTTATAGAGCCTGATTGGATTTCATAGAATCTGTTTATCAAATTTGTAATTGTGGTTTTTCCTGCACCGGTTTCACCTACAAGGGCAATTTTTTGACCGGGATGGGCATATAGTGAAATATTGTGAAGAACATCGGTTTTGCCGTCGTATGAAAAACTTACATTTTCAAATTTTATATCTCCCATTAATTCGATGAGAGGTGAGTTTTCGTTTGTACTGTCTTTCCATGCCCAATGTCCGGTTCGTTCTTCACATTGAATAAGTGAGCCGTCGGAGTTTTTACGAACTCTTACAAGTTCAATATAACCGGCATCATTTTCTTCTTTCTCATCAAGTAAACTGAAAATTCTTCTTGCTCCGGCAAGTGACATAATCAATTGGTTCATCTCTTGAGAAATATTTCGCATCGGACCCGAAAATGCTCTGGACAGTTCGAGAAATGCGGCAATAGTTCCGACTGTTATTCCAAACATATTATTTAGTGCAAAAAGACCGCCGACAATTGCTATAAAAGCATACTGAAGATTGCCTATATTAAACACTATGGGGATTAATATTAGAGAGTATCTGTTTGCAAGCATTGTATTTTCTGCAAGTTCGTTGTTTATTTTTTCAAAATCATCTACAATATTTTTTTCGTGTGAAAATACTTTTATTATCTTTTGTCCGTTAATTGTTTCTTCGATAAATCCGTTTTGAAGACCGAGGGATTGTTGCTGTTTTAAAAAGTAGGTTGAAGATTTTCCTCCTACAGAGTTCATAACTTTTAGAAGTAATACCATGCATATTGCTACAACTATGCTCAGCATAGGCGAAGATATTAGCATTGCAATTGTAACGGCAATTATTGTAATAGCAGATGAGAAAAATTCAGGTAGAGTATTTGTGAGCATTTGTTGCATAGCTTGCGCATCATTTGTATAGCGACTCATTATATCACCGTGAGAGTGCGTGTCAAAATAAGCGATGGGCAGTTTTTCCATGTGCTCGAATAATTCATCACGTATTGTCTTTAATATATTTTCTGAAATTGTAACCATCATTCTCGAGTATATAATTGTCGAAATAACTCCGGCCAAGTAAATAGCCGCAAACTTTGATATCATAAGAATAAGCGGCGTAAAGCTCGGGTTTGGAGTAGAAAGCATGGGTGTTATATAGTTATCAATTAGTATTTTTAGAAATATAGAAGATACTACACCGACTGATGATGATAACAAGACTAAAGTTATGACTATAAAAAATTTAAGCTTATATTTTTTAAAAACATAGGAAAGCAGTCTTTTAATTGAACTTAAGTTTTCAGAGGAAGTTATTTTTGAATTTTTATTTTTGTTCATTAAGCTCGCCTCCTCTGTTTTGGGTTTGGGCAATTTCATGATAGATTTTATTTGTTCTGATAAGCTCGTCATGAGTGCCTACTGCATTTATTTCTCCGTTATCCATTACTATTATATAGTTACAATTTGCAAGAGAATTTATTCTTTGCGATATAGTTATTTTTGTAAGTTCGGGGTTTGTAGCTTTAAGTGCTTCTACAAATTTAATTTCAGTTGAGTTATCAAGTGCAGATGTAGAGTCATCTAAAATTAAAACTTTTGGATTTTTTAATAGAGCCCTTGCAATGCAAAGTCTTTGACGTTGACCGCCGGAGAAGTTTGTTCCGCCTCTTTCGACTTTTCTGTCATATCCGTCCTTATCTTCCATGATGAAGTCATGAGCCTGTGCAATTTTTGCAGCATTTATTACCTCATCGATGCTTGCATTTTCATTTCCCCATTTTAAATTTTCAAGGACAGTTCCGGTAAACAACTGATTTTTTTGCAAAACAATTGAAATGCTGTCTCTTAGTGACTTTAAATTGTATTTTCTCACATCAATTCCTCCGATTTTAACACTACCCGATAATGTGTCATACAACCTTGGAATTAAGGATACGAGAGTTGTTTTAGAAGAACCTGTTGCTCCGATAATACCTACGTTATCTCCGGATTTTATAGATAAATTTATATTTTTAAGACTTAGTTTATTTTCGTTTTTAAAGTAAGAGAAATTTACATTTTCAAAATTAATACTTCCATCTGAAATCACAGTTATTCCATTTTTATCTGATGTCAGAGAAGGATTTTTATTTAAAACTTCTACGATTCTCCCGGTACTGTTTCTTGAAATAATTAAATTTACAAGTACCATAGACATCAGCATTAAAGAAATTTGAATCTGAAAAGAGTAGGTTATAAGGCTTAACAGTTGTCCTGTTGTAAGATTACCTGCAACTATAAATTTTGTTCCAATCCATGCAATAAAAATTGTAAGAAAATAAACCGAAAATTGCATAAGAGGAGCTGATAGGGCTATCAGTTTAGAAACCTTGGAATAATTATTAAATAATTTTTTTGAAGTACTTTTAAATTTTTCGCTTTCATGATTTTCTCTGTCAAAGCTTTTTACAACTCTTATGCCGAGTAAGTTTTCGGAAACAATAGTATTTAGTTTATCATAGGTTTTAAATATAATTTCAAATATTGGAAATGCTTTTGAAATTATAAAGTAGATGCCGATGATTAGTATCGGGAAGATTAATAGAAAATTTAAAGATAGAGATCTATTTATTCTAAGACTCATTAAAAAAGAAAAGATGAGCATTAATGGAGCTCTTATTGCAAGCCTTATGCTCATTTGAAATGCAATTTGAACATTTTGAACATCGGTTGTCATCCTTGTTACTAAAGAGCCTTTTGAGAAACTGTCTATATCTTCAAATGAATAGCTTTGTATTTTTTTAAACATTGCATATCTTAAATTTTTTGCAAGACCTGATGATGCTTTGGTTGCAAAGTAACCGGAGAGTATTCCGGAAAACAGAGCTATAATTACGCATAGTATCAATAAAAATCCCATCTTAAATAAATCTTCTTTGGAACCTAATGTGATTCCTCTGTCAATTATTAAACTCATTAGATACGGAATGGCAATATCCATAAATACTTCGACGATTACACAAGATGGAGATAAGAAAGAATATATTTTATATTCGTTTAAATAAGATATAATTTTTTTAATCATATTGCCTCCTTTTAAATAATATTTTACAATATAAAGAAAACTTAGATTAAGATTATATACCTAAAAAAAATAAAATGTAAGTAAAATTTTTTAAGGCGGTGAAATTTATTGGAGCTTAAAATTTTAGATATGATTTCTACAATCAGAAATCCGATTTTGGATAAGATTATGATTTTTATATCAACACTTGGAAATGTAGGAGCAATATTTATTATAATAGGATTGTTTTTATTTATAAGAAAAGATACAAGGCGGATTGGACTTACTGTTTTAATTTCACTTTTGTTTTGTTTAATATTCGGAAATATTATATTAAAGCCGTTGATAGGAAGAGTTAGACCATATGATGCCAATAATGTAAAAATAATAGTGAAGCATTTAAAAGATGCATCTTTTCCATCGGGACATACATTTTCCGCTGTGGCATGTGCAATGAGTGTGAGCTTTTACAATAGAAGATACGGAAGAATTTTATTTGTTTTTGCAACGCTTATGGCATTTTCAAGAATGTATTTATATTTACATTATCCGACTGACATATTGGGAGGAGCAGTTCTTGGAATTTTTTGCGCGTTACTTAGCAGAGAAGTTATGAAGTCGGATAAATTAGAATAAATAAGAGAGGTTAATTAACCTCTCTTATTTATTCTAAGCTCTATAAAAAAATTTGATATTAAATTTTTACAATCGTCTTCCAAAATTCCAAATTCACATTCACAAGTATGGTTAAAATTATAGTTAAGTAAATTTATTTTACTTCCACAACAACCGAATCTTTCATTTTTAGCTCCGATGTAAATTTTTTTAAGCCTGAAATTCAGAATTGCACCGGCACACATTGCACAAGGTTCTAATGTTACATACATTGTACAATCTTCAAGATGATAGGAGTTTAAAAATTTAGAGGCCTCTTTCATTGCGATAAGTTCTGCATGAGCTGAGGCATCTTTTAAAAGTTCTTTCTTATTAAATCCTCTGCCGATTATCTCGTCGTTAAAGACTATAATTGCTCCGATTGGAATATCACCGTTGTCATATGAAATTTTTGCGAGTTTTAAAGCTTCATTCATAAAAAAATCATTTCTATTCAAAGTATCACCATTTAAATTTTAGCATAAATAAAAAAATTTTCAAAAAAATTAAAAATTTTTTAAAAAAGGTGTTTACAAAAGTATCACTTTAGGGTATAATAACAATACCAAGATAAAACAATATAAATTCTTGGGATGAAACTTGACAATTCTATCCAACTTTTAAGAAATCACCAATAGGGTGTTAATATAGATGTTAAGTTATATAATATAATATGATGTGAAAAAACATCTTGTATAGTATAGGACTGTAAGCTTTCTAAAATTCAATGGGCAACAGATTTTAGGTAAAAAAGTTAAAGAAATATACTTACAAATCAAGAAAAGTTGAACGTTAAGTTAATGTAAGAACGTTAAATAAAATGAGTTGTATAAAGACTCATAATTATAAAAATATTAAAATAATCTTATAGCATGGATAATAAAAAACTATAAGAAAATAAATGAACAGGAGTAGATAGAACAGTGATAGAACCAAAAAGATATCGTTGGATGGAATTGTCAAACTAAAAAGATAGTGAACTGATAAATAAAGTACACTATCTTTTTTATTGTTTAAAATTTAAGTTGAATTATCGAGGATGATAAATTTCAGTTGATTATTTTTAAAATCTTGAGCAAAATAAATTATAAAAATATTTTAATAAAAAATTTGAATTATTTAAAATTACATATCCAAAATTTAAAAATATAAAATTGAAAATAAAAAAACTCCCGAAAGGGAGTATTTTATTCAGGTTGTTCTTGTGTATTAAGCGCTTCTACCAATAAGTCGACATTTAATCCATGGACAAGAGCCGCCTCTTCAAGAGATTCCATTTGGCTTGCAGGGCACATTACACAACCCATTCCAAAACTCATAAGAGTTCCGATAGATTCAGGCTTATTTGCAAGAAGTTCGCCTATTATTGTATCTTTTGTAACTTTCATTCTATATACCTCCTAATAATATTTACCCATTAGTTTTTAAATTCAATAGCAGATAGACTTTTAAAATTTGAATTTTTATTTTCATCTTCATAAAAACCTAAAATCAATTTGAATTTTTTCTTTTTATCAACAGATTTTAAAATTTCATCTAAATTGATTTCATTTGATTTAAGTGTCATAAATTCTGATTTTTCACCTTGTTCAATTTTTAAAATTGGAGAAATAACAAATTTTCCGTCATATTTTAAGTGAACCGGTTTTAATACTACAGAATTGTTTGATGCTTCATAGATAGCTTTTGCAGAGACTTGTTTTTCTCCATTTACAAGAAATACAATTGATTTTGCAATAGATGTAAAATCTTCAATTTTTAAGGATTTTATATCTGATATTTTTATTGATTTAGAATTGGAAATAATATCTGTTGCTATTGCTTTTATTTCAATTTTTTCTCTCTGTATTAAATCTGTAGGTTCAATTTTTTCAGATTTAATTATAACGGTGTCTTCTTTTTCATCATAATCTACATAAAATCCGATTGTTTGTCCAAGATCTCTCAGTTTGAAAAAATTATTTCCGTTTATATTGTATCCGTCATAATAAATTTCGTTCCCATCAATTGTAATATTTTGTGTGGATTTTTTTGCATCAAGATTTTTATTTTCAGTTGTGGTTAAATCCGAACTGAGTTTAGTATAGCTTTTATCTCTTGATATTTCAATTATTTTCTTTTCTTCATTATATTCAATATTAAATTGAACTTTAGAGTTATTGAGTATTGCTGCAATATCTCTGAGTTTGAAATAATTATTTCCATCAATATTATAGGCCTCAAGTTTAACCTCATTGTTATCAAAAGTAACTTTTTGATCTGTCGGTAATACTTGTGCATATACGTTCTTTGCAATCAAAGTGCAAAGAAATAGTGATAAAACTAATATTTTTTTCATTTTATTACCTCCTTCAATAATTATAAAGGCTTTAAGCATTAAAGTCTACCATATGTATAGTATAATGAAAAAAGAAAAGAGATGCCATATGAGTTCGGGTGATGAATATTTAGATTATATTTTGAAGCAGTTAAGTGGACTTTCGGGATTAAATATAGAAAGTTGATGGTATTATAAGGGAGAGATTGTTTTGAAGATTTATGACGATAAATTTTTTATTAAGTGAGCTAAGTTTAGGAAACCATTTATTGAAATATAGTTTATGTGAAATCATATGGCGGATAAAGAATATGATTTTTGTAAGCGGAAAAATAAGATAAATAAATTTTTAAGAGTTCTAAGGGGAATTATAATTTTTAATTATAATAGAGAGGGATTATATTGTGTAATTGAAGTGCTTTAGCAATTGAGTTTTATAGCGAAATAAACAGGAAAAAACTGCTTAAAAAAATTTTTTATTAGCTTTAAAGTGATTGATATTATATTTTTGTTTTGATATAATGAAAATAAGTTGGAATTCATTCTACATTATGAAATTTGAGGAGGTGTAATAATGTGGCAAGGAACTAGTATGACTATCGGAGAAGCCTTTCAAGTAGCTTTAACAGGATTTTCGATAGTTTTCTTGGCTCTAATTTCAATAGCTTTATTCGTAAAAATAATTTCATCAGTAGTAAATTCTGTAGTGAAAGAAGAGAATAAGCCTGCGAGTGCTCCGAGTCCGGCACCTGTGAAGGTTGCTGAAGATAAAACTGATAAGGCATTAGTTGCTGCAATAATTGCTGCAGTGAGTGCTGAAATGAGACAGTCAGTAGACAAATTTAAGATAGTATCTATAAATGAAAAGAAATAATTATGAAGGGGAGAATAATTAAAATGAAGTATCAAGTAAAAGTAGACGGAAAAGTTTTTGAAGTAGAAGTGGAAAAAGTATCAGGCGCAAGTAAATCACTTACTATGGCAGATTTTGGCGCACCGGCGCCAGCACCGGTATCTGCACCTGTACAACAGGCAGCACCTACTCCTGCACCTGCAGCACCGGCACCTAAGGCAGAACCGGCACCGGCACCTAAAGCAGCATCAACAGGTGGAGAGCAAGTTTTAGCACCAATGCCTGGAAATATTTGGAAAATAGTAGCAGCAGATGGCTCACAAGTTAAAGCCGGAGAAGTTATAGTAATTCTTGAAGCGATGAAGATGGAAAATGAAATAGTAGCACCATGTGACGGTACAGTTTCTATAAAAGTTACAACAGGACAAACAGTTGATACAGATGCACTTATAGCAGAAGTTAAGTAATTTAGGAGGAGTTAAAGTGATTTTTTTCGAAGCATTATCAGGTATTTTAGCTGAGTCGGGCTTTGCTCACATGACTTGGCAACAAGGGGTAATGATTCTAATATCCTTCGTATTATTATATCTTGCTATTAGAAAGGGTTTTGAACCTCTTCTATTATTGCCTATTGCTTTTGGTATGATGCTTGCAAATTTACCTGAGGCAAATCTTATGAGAGAGGCTGATCCTTGGTATACTCAAGGGGTATTGAGAATTATTTACGGTGGAGTTAAATCTAATTTATTCCCATGCCTAATATTTATGGGTGTAGGTGCAATGACAGACTTCGGTCCTCTTATTGCAAATCCTATTTCATTATTATTGGGTTCAGCAGCACAATTTGGAATTTATATTGCATTTATAATAGCTATAGCTTCAGGAAAGTTTACACCTCAAGAGGCAGCATCAATAGCTATTATCGGAGGAGCGGACGGTCCTACTGCAATTTATGTTACAAATAATTTGGCACCGGAGTTATTGGCTCCTATAGCAGTAGCAGCTTATTCATATATGGCACTTATACCGTTAATTCAACCGCCAATTATGAAGGCTCTTACCACTCAAAAAGAACGTGAAACAAAAATGGTAGCTCTTAGAAAAGTTTCTAAGACAGAAAAAGTAGTTTTCCCGGTAGTTGTAATATTATTTACAGCTTTGTTATTACCTTCAGTAGCACCACTTCTTGGTATGCTTATGCTTGGTAATTTATTTAAGGAATCCGGAGTTACTGAAAGACTTTCAGATACAGCACAAAATGCTCTTATGAACATTGTTACAATAATGCTTGGAACAACAGTCGGAGCAACTGCAAACGGAGAGATATTTTTAAGTCTTAAAACTATAATAATTATATGCCTTGGACTTGTTGCATTTGCATTTGCAACAGTTGGAGGAATATTATTCGGAAAGGTTCTATATTATGTAACCGGCGGAAAAATAAATCCGCTTATCGGATCAGCAGGTGTATCTGCAGTACCTATGGCTGCACGTGTAGCTCAAGTTGAAGGTAGAAAATATAATCCTACCAACTTCTTATTAATGCATGCCATGGGACCGAATGTTGCCGGAGTAATAGGATCTGCAGTAGCAGCCGGAGTATTTTTAATAATATTCGGTAGTTGATGTTAAGATGTTTATTTCAATTGGGGATCTTTTCGAGATTCTCAATTGTTCTATGTAATAATAAGTGAAAAATAAAAGGAGGCATTACATTGAGTAAGATTTATAGTTTAAAAGATGCTATAAGTAAATTTGTAGAAGATGGAGATGTAATATCTTTCGGTGGATTTACCACAAACAGAAAGCCATATGCAGCTGTTTATGAAATTCTTCGCCAAGGAAAGAAAGATTTTATCGCTGAAGCAGGTCCTGCAGGCGGAGACTGGGATATGATGATTGGAGAAAATAGAGTTAAAGCATATATAAACTGTTATACTGCAAACTCAGGTTATACTAATGTTTCAAGAAGATTTAGAAAAGCAATTGAAGCCGGAACATTATTATTTGAAGACTATTCACAAGACGTAGAAATGTTAAGACTTCATGCAGCATCATTAGGTCTTCCTTATTTACCGGTTAAATTGATGATGGGTACAGACCTTGTTGATAAATGGGGAATTTCAAAAGAAGAAAGACAAAAAATAGATAAACTTCCAAATGACAAATATGTATATGTAGAAAATCCATTTAACGGAGATAAAAAAGTGGTAGCAGTACCGGTTCCTGTAATTGATACAGCAGTAATCCACGTTCAAGTTGCTTCTCCGGATGGAACATGTAGAATTATCGGAGATGAATTCCATGATGTTGATATTGCAGTAGCTGCAAGAAAAACTATAGTAACTTGTGAAGAATTGGTAAGTAATGAAGAAATCAGACTTGATCCGACTCTTAATTCAATTCCGGGATTCTGCGTTGATGCTGTAGTTCATCTACCATATGGTGCACATCCATCTCAATGTTATGATTATTATGACTATGATTCCAGCTTCTACAAGATGTATGATGTAGTAAGTAAAGATGAAGAAAGCTTTAACAATTATATGAAAGAATGGGTTTATGATATAGAAGATCATAATCAATATCTTGATAAATTAGGAGCAACAAGACTTCTTAATTTAAAACCTGTAAAAGGCTTTGGATATGCTACAAATGTCCTAAAGGAGGTTAAATAACAATGGCAAGATATGATAATTATACAAATAAAGAAATGCAGGCAGTAACAATTGCAAAACAAATTAAAGATGATCAAATTGTAATTGTAGGAACAGGATTACCATTAATAGGGGCATCAGTTGCTAAAAGAGTATTTGCTCCAAATTGTAATATTATTGTAGAAAGCGGTTTAATGGATTGTTCTCCTATAGAAGTTCCAAGATCAGTTGGAGATAACAGATTTATGGCGCACTGTGCAGTACAGTGGCCAAATGTAAGATTTATAGGATTTGAAGCTTGTGAATGGTTACATGATAAAAAGAGAATAATAGCTTTTATAGGTGGAGCACAAATTGACCCATATGGAAATGTAAACTCAACAGTTATAGGAGATTATAACAGTCCAAAGACAAGATTTACGGGTTCCGGTGGAGCAAACGGTATTGCATCTTATGTAAATACTGTAATAATGATGCAACATGAAAAGAGAAGATTTATAGAAAAAATCGACTATGTTACTTCACCTGGTTGGATGGATGGCCCTGGTGGAAGAGATAGAGCAGGAATTCCTGGAAATGTTGGACCACAAATGGTCGTAACAGATAGGGGTATCTTAAAGTTTGATGAAGATACAAAGAAAATGTATCTTGCAGGATATTATCCAACATCAAGCCCTGAAGATGTAATTGAAAATACAGGATTTGATATTGATGTTTCAAGAGCAGTTTTACTTGATGCTCCTGATGAAGCGGTAATTAAATTAATTCGTGAAGAAATCGATCCGGGCGAAGCATTTATCAAAGTACCTAAAGAAGACTAAAGGAGATAATAGATGAGTAATTATTCAATGAACGTTTATTTTAAGAATATGAGCGTTATAGGTAGCCCATTAAAAGCTACTAATGAAGAAAATATAGAAGCGGTTAGAAAAGTTGAAGAAGAACTTGCTGCAAGAATAGCAGAAGTGCAAGCTGAAGGAAAACCTGATGAAAAAATCAATGAAGGTGGAGAATGGACAGCACTTCAACGTATAGCTGAACTTATAGATGAGGGAACATGGTGTCCGCTAAATTCATTATATAATCCTGAAAACAATTCAAACGGTTCAACAGGTATTATAAAGGGACTTGGAAAAATTAACGATAAGTGGGCAGTAATAGTTGCATCAGATAATAAGAAACTTGCAGGAGCATGGGTTCCGGGACAAGCGGAAAATCTGCTACGTGCCAGTGATACAGCTAAAAGACTTAGAATTCCACTAGTATATGTATTAAATTGTTCAGGAGTTAAGCTTGATGAACAAGAAAAAGTTTATCCTAATAGACGTGGAGGCGGAACACCTTTCTATAGAAACTCTGAATTAAATCAACTTGGAGTACCTGTAATTGTAGGTATTTATGGAACAAATCCTGCAGGTGGAGGATACCATTCAATATCACCAACAATACTTCTTGCTCATAAAGATGCCAATATGGCAGTAGGTGGAGCCGGTATACTTGGAGGAATGAATCCGAAGGGATATATAGATGAAGAAAGTGCTAATCAAATTGCAGATGCTACAATGAATGTTAAGAAAACAACTCCTCCGGGATCAGTTGGAGTACACTTTGCTCAAACAGGATTTTTCAGAGAAGTTTATGTGGAAGAAGAAGGAGTTATCGAAGCTATAAGAAACTATATGGACATGCTTCCAAGCTATGATCTTGATTTCTTTAGAGTAGATGATCCTAAGGCTCCTGCATTTAGTGCAAATGATCTATACTCAATAGTTCCTATGAATCCGAAGAGAACTTACAATATCTATGATGTAATTTCAAGATTATTTGATGGTTCTGAATTTATGGAATATAAAAAGGGATATGGACCTGAAATGGTAACAGGAATTGCAAAAGTTGATGGACTTTTAGTAGGTGTTGTTGCAAATACTCAAGGATTCCTAATGAATTATCCTGAATACAAGGAAAAGAGCATTGGTATTGGCGGAAAGTTATATAGACAAGGTCTTATAAAAATGAATGAATTTGTAACACTTTGTGCAAGAGATAGACTTCCAATTGTTTGGATTCAAGATACAACAGGTATTGATGTAGGTGATGATGCTGAAAAAGCTGAATTACTTGGACTTGGTCAATCTTTGATATATTCAATTCAAAATTCAAATATTCCTCAATTGGAAATTACTCTTAGAAAGGGAACAGCTGCCGCTCACTATGTACTTGGAGGACCTCAAGGGAACGATACAAATGCGTTTAGTTTAGGAACTGCAACTACTGAAATAAATGTAATGAATGGAGAAACAGCTTCTGTTGCGATGTTCTCAAGAAGACTTGCAAAAGATAAAAAATCAGGAAAAGATCTTCAACCGACAATAGATAAGATGAATGCTCTAATTAATGCTTATGTTGAAAAGTCAAGACCACAATTCTGTGCTGAAGCCGGACTTGTAGATGAAGTAGTAAACATGAACTTGTTGAGAAATTATATTGTTGCATTTACACAATCCGTATATCAAAATCCGGAATCAATTTGTCCGATGCATCAAATGCTTCTTCCAAGAGTAATTCGTGATTTTAACAATCTATATTCTAAATAAAATATTCTCCGGCTATATGCCGGAGACTTCTATATAGTAAAAGTAATACAAAATTAGGCAGGATAAAACCTGCCTGTTACTATGTATAGGATAAGTATAAATCGTAAACGTCTAAAAATGAACATTAATTTTATATAGCTTTGACAATTAATTGAAATGATAGTACAATTAAATTATAGTAATATTTAATAAAAATATTTGCGTATATGAAGAGGAGATTGTATGGGAGATTCTATTTACACAATGGGGATTGACATAGGTTCAACTGCCTCAAAATGTGTAATTCTTAAAGATGGTAAAGAATTAATAGCAAAGGCTGTAATTGATGTAGGAGCAGGGACATCAGGACCTACAAGGGCAATGAAATCTGTTTTAGATGAAGCAAATCTAAAGAGAGAGGATATTGCATTTATAATGGCAACAGGATATGGTAGAAATGCTTTGGAAGAAGCGGATTTTCAAATGTCTGAACTTTCATGCCACGCAAAGGGAGCATACTTTTTATTTCCAAGGGTTCATACAATAATAGATATTGGAGGACAAGATGCAAAGGCATTAAAAATTGGAGATGGAGGAGTATTGGAAAATTTTGTAATGAATGATAAATGTGCTGCAGGAACAGGGAGATTTTTAGATGTAATAGCAAGAGTTCTTGAAGTAGATGTTTCGGATTTACAAGATTTAGATGCAAAGGCAACTAAAGAAGTTGCAATAAGTTCAACTTGTACAGTTTTTGCAGAATCTGAGGTAATATCTCAATTGGCACAGGGAACTTCTATTGAAGATATAGTAAGAGGAATTCATTTTGCAATTGCAAGTAGAGTAGGAAGTCTTGCAAAGAGAGTCGGACTTGTTGACGATGTGATAATGACGGGAGGAGTAGCTCTTAATAAAGGAATGGTAAGAGCACTTGAAGAAAACATAGGTCATAAAATAAAAACAAGTCCTTTATGTCAGCTTAATGGAGCATTAGGAGCGGCTTTATTCGGTTATCAAAAGTATAAAGCTGTTTTAAGAAAAAGTAAGATATAATTGTTAAAATATTTTAGGAGGAAAGTATGTCTGGAAAAATTTTAGAAAAAATACCAGGAAAAACACCAAGACCTATAGAAGGTCATAAGAGCGCTGCTGCAGTTTTGAGGGGAGTAGTAGATAGCGTATATGGTGATGCTTGGGCAGCTAAAGAAAGAGGAGAATTAGTAGGATGGAGTTCTTCAAAGTTCCCGATTGAACTTGCAAAGGCTTTTGACTTAAATGTAGTGTATCCTGAAAATCATGCAGCTACAACTGCTGCAAAAAAAGATGGACTAAGATTATGCCAAGCAGCTGAAGATATGGGATATGATAATGATATTTGCGGTTATGCAAGAATATCAATTGCATATGCGGCAGGAGAACCTACAGATTCAAGAAAAATGCCTCAACCTGACTTTGTTCTTTGTTGTAATAATATTTGTAATATGATGACAAAGTGGTATGAAAATATTGCGAGAATTCATAATATACCAATGATAATGGTTGATATACCGTTCCAAAATACAGTAAATGTACCTGAAGAAAAAGTAGATTATTTAGTAGGTCAATTTGAATATGCTATTAAACAATTAGAAGAATTAACAGGTAAAAAATTTGATGAAAAGAAATTTGAAGAAGCTTGTAAGCTTGCCAACAGAACAGCATCAGCATGGTTAAAGGCATGTTCTTATATGAAGTATAAGCCGTCACCTTTAAGTGGATTTGACTTATTCAATCATATGGCAGATATTGTAGCTGCAAGATGTGATGTTAGAGCTGCAGAAGGATTTGAACTTTTGGCAGAAGAATTTGAACAATCGGTAAAAGAAGGAACTTCAACTTGGGAATATCCTGAAGAGCACAGAATATTATTTGAAGGAATACCTTGCTGGCCGGGATTAAGGCATTTGTTTGAGCCTCTAAAAAATAATGGAGTAAATGTTACAGCAGTAGTATATGCTCCTGCATTCGGATTTAGATATGAAGGTATTAGAGAAATGGCAGCAGCTTATTGTAAAGCGCCATGTTCTGTTTGTATAGAAGACGGTGTTGAATGGCGTGAAACTATGGCTAAAGAAAATGGAATAAGCGGTGCTCTTGTAAACTATAATCGTAGCTGTAAGCCATGGAGTGGTGCTATGCCTGAAATTGAAAGAAGATGGAAGGAAGATTTAGACATTCCTGTTGTTCACTTTGACGGGGACCAAGCTGATGAAAGAAATTTCTCAACAGAACAATACAATACAAGAGTTCAAGGATTAGTTGAAATTATGGATGAACGTAAAGCTGAGAGAGAAGCTAAAGGCGAAGAAATTTATACTACTTTTGACAACACTAAGGAAACAGATTGGTCAAAAACTACTATAGAGTGAGGTTAACTATGAGTGAAATAAGAGAATTATTAGAAAAATTTGAGCATATTGCAAATAATCCGAGAGAACAATTAGATAATTATCTTGCACAAGGTAAAAAAGCGGTTGGAATTTTTCCATACTATGCTCCGGAAGAAATAGTGTATGCGGGTGGACTTGTACCAATGGGAGTATGGGGAGGACAAGGACCTATAGTAAAAGCTAAGGATTATTTCCCTACATTCTATTATTCAATGGCACTAAGATGCTTAGAAATGGCACTTGACGGAACATTAGACGGATTATCAGCATCTATGGTAACAACACTTGATGATACATTAAGACCATTTTCACAAAACTATAAAGTTAGTGCAGGAAGAAAAATACCTATGGTATTCTTAAACCATGCACAACACAGAAAAGAAGACTTTGGTAAAACTTATAATGCAAGAATCTTCAAGCAAGCAAAAGAAGAATTAGAAAAAATTTGTGATGTTGAAATAACAGATGAAAATTTGAAGAAAGCATTCGAAGTTTATAATGAAAATAGAACTTTAAAAAGAGAATTTGTAAAACTTGTAGCAACTCATCCACAAACAGTAAAAGCATCAAACAGATGTCATGTATTAAAAAGTTCGTACTTTATGCTAAAAGATGAGTATAATGCATTATTAAAAGAGTTAAATGACAAGTTAAAGGCACTTCCTGAAGAAGATTGGGATGGAGCAAGAGTAGTAACAAGTGGAGTTATAACAGATAACCCGGGATTATTACAAGTATTTGATGACTATAAAATATGTATAGTAGCAGATGATGTTGCACATGAGTCAAGAGGATTTAAAGTTGATATAGATATGTCTATAGAAGATCCTATGATGGCACTTGCAGATCAATTTGCAAGAATGGATGAAGATCCGATTTTATATGACCCTGAAATTTGGAAGAGACCGAAGTATGTTGTAGATCTTGCTATTGATAATGATGCTGACGGTTGTTTATTATTTATGATGAACTTTAATGATACGGAGGAAATGGAATATCCGTCATTAAAACAAGCTTTTGAAAAAGAATCAATACCGCTAATTAAGATGGGATATGATCAACAAATGGCAGACTTTGGACAAGTTAAGACACAACTTGAAACATTTAATGAAATGGTACAACTAAATAGATTTTAAAAAACGGGAGCTTTGCTCCTGTTTTTTATTTTACAAGAAACCGAAAAATATTTGTTTAGATTATTTTATTTATATTTGAAATTAGAAAAATTTGATTTAATAATAAAAAGTTATACTTTTATAAGAATGATTATTTAAGTTTCTTTAAAACTTTAATAATTAATCCTCAAGTCCCTTAAAATACAAGGATATTTGTAAAAGTGCAGATTGAATTTACTACTTTTGAGGAAAAAGCCTTGATGTGCTGTAAAAATTCTTGCAGATAGAAGTGGTTTACCATAGATACGAAAGGTATGTTGTGGGAATCAAAATTAAATAGGAAATCTTAAAAGTGGTAGTCTTTTGCTTCTGTAAAGGAAGTATAAGAACACCGCTTTTTCATGCCATGTTACGAAGTAGAGGCATATATAGGCTTAATCTTTGTAAGCGCCATATTTCTTTTAATGCTCCTTTGATTTCTTCAGTGTCTTCCTGATATACATTTCCCGTTGCATTAGCTCTTTTTGCAATCTGACTGATGTTTACCGATTTTTTGAAGTTCTGTCGTCATTTTCTTTATATCGCTATGATCGATCTGAATGATATATCCGTCTATCACCATTTTCCAAAGGTACACTTCCATGTTGCTTGTAGGCATCTGTTTCATCTTTTCTTCAATCAAGTTGCGTTTTTCTTCCGTAACACGAAATTTAATCTGCATATTTTTTTCTGTCTTCCATAGGAGAAATGTCTTTCTGTTTTTATAGAGGGTTTGGGGCACTTCTCAGCAAGTAAAATCTCTAATGTCGGAACTGCGGAAAATGGAGATTTTTACGGGAAGGGTACCCATTTCCTATGCTTGCTATTCCACTTGTTCCTTAATCTCTATAACAACAGAAATTCACTTTTTGTCAAAAAGTACAAAGAAAAAACGTTACAGTTTTTATAACTGCAACGTTTCAAATCTTTTTCGTTCATTCCGTCGTGAGTGATATCGAATTGATGTCGTTGAGTATTTGGGGCGACAGACCTTTGTGAGAAAAGAATTGTTAACAAACATATCCGATTCGGTAGACTCGGTAGCAAGTTTATAGGAAACTTGCAGGCTGGGAATCGTCTAGAGATACGACCATAAACTATGTGCTTGCCCTATATTCACTTGGTGTCTTTTTATATTGTTTCTTAAAGGCTGCAGAAAACTTACTTGTATTGGTATATCCAAGTTTTTCTGCAATTTCGGTAATGGATAAACTATTGCCAGACAGCAAGATAAGTGAATGTTCTAATTTGCATTGCTGTATATATCTTCCAAGCGGGACACCATATACTTTTTTGAATAATTCTCGTAGTTTTGTTTGGCTCATAGCCGAAATTTTACACAATTCTTCAATACTTGGAGGGCACAGAGGTGTTTGCCGGATGACCTTATCCACATTTTTCAATATATATAATTCATCTTGAGAAATAGTGAGATAGGTATTTTCGTAATTATGTTGCTGTTTTAAGCAGTGCCTTTGAGATATTAACGACAAAATTTCAAGAGTCTTACTTTCATAGTATACCGCCGATGTAATTCCATCTATCATTTTCTCGCGTATCTGCATGAAAACTCTGGTTATTTCAGGAGTATTATAATCCTTATACATCCACAAAAAAACATCTTCCAGCGAAAGGTCATTTTTAGGAAAAACTGTGGCAATCTTATCGAAATATTCTCCATAGATAAGAATTGAAACATAGCAAATTGGCGTCATAGCATCATAAAGTACCCGTCCGCTGGCAGGTCTATTGAGATATAAATTAACACCATGCTGTATAATGGATTTTTTCTTTCCGTTTTGGATTAAAGTTACATTTCCGTTTTCTAAAAAATATAGTTTTACAAATTCTTTTGGAATGCAATACTTTCTTTCCATACTTATTTTAGGTGTCCAATTTGCGCAAGAAAGATACAGTCCTTTCCGCGGACTGATTTCGACTACACCACCTGTTCCTGTATTTTCTTTTGGATTTAGTTTAAGAAACTCTGCCTTTTTTTCATGACAAAAACAATAGTCTGATACAAAAAAAGATGCGTCACTTATATATTCATACTTTTTGGATGTGCTCAAATTTGATCTACCTCCACCCGCCTTGGATACTCCATTTTGTCAAATTATTCAACCCGAAATTAAGACATTATAAAGCAAGATGCCGCAAATCCTTTGTTCTATACGACTTTTACAAAATGGTAATAATTTTGAGCTTTTTCCTATAAATTGACAACATGATAATCCAATGATACGCTAAAATTAAGTTAGTAACATCTAACTTGATTAAGTATATGCTCATTATATCATATTATCAATGATTTTGGGCAAATAATTTGTAAAACAATTTTAGTGTTAAGGAGGATATACAATGTTGACATTAGCTCAAGCCGAGGAGGGACGTGACTATACTGTAAAAGACATAAATGGTGACGCAAGATTTATCAGCCGCATTACTTCTGTTGGTCTTACTACAGGCGCAATACTGAAAGTTGTACGCAATGTAAAACGTTTGCCTTTGCTGATTTATTCTCGCGATACGATGCTAGCAATCAATAAACAGGAAGCTAACAACATTCATGTGGAGGTGAATGACAGATGAAACAAAGCACAGCAATATTGGCTAAAAATGCTCCTCTTATTGGCTTGCTTGGACAGCCGAACACAGGAAAGTCCACATTATTTAATGCCCTAACAGGTGCACGACAACACGTAGGAAACTGGCCAGGAAAAACTGTCGAAAAAAAGGAAGGATCCTTCAAATATAAAGGAAAAACATATACCCTGTTAGACTTACCTGGTACATACAGTCTGTCTGCAAACTCGGAGGAAGAATTAATAACACGCCGGAATATCATTGGAAATGATATTGATCTTGTTTTTGCACTGGTGGATGCATCGCAGCTTGAACGGAGTATGTTTTTACTTTCGGAAGTCGTCGGCATAAAACAGCCCGTTGTCGTTTTGTTGAACATGGTAGATGTGGCTAAATCACAGGGGCGCGAAATCAATGAGCGACGTTTGTCTGAATTGCTAGGTGTCCCTGTATTGCCTTTTGTAGCTTCACGCGGTACGGGAATGGGTGATCTTTATGCTCTTTTGGAAAACGGCAATTATCAGCAGTATATTTTGCACGAAGATGCTCTCAAAAAGGAATACAAAGCACAAATTGGTGAATCGTTCACAGCACTGGAACAGAAATTACAGCCATTCCAGACCGACACATATACAAGTATGTGGTTGGCAACCAAATTGCTTGAGGGTGACAAAGAAATAACTGAAAGCATCAAAAACACCGTAGAGGGAGAGGATTGGAGCGAGATACAGGAGCTTTTAGCACAAATGACGAGCGGTCTTTTGAAGTCTGCTGATTGTAAGTTTAATTGGCTGCATCAGATTGCAAAAGATGTGATAGTAAAGCAACGGGAAGCAGAAACACTGCTAAATAGCTTTGACAAAGTAGCCACAAGTCCGGTTTGGGGTAAAATCATTGCGGCATGTGTGATGGTTCTCAGCATTTATGCTTCCTACAAGCTTGGCTACAAACTATCTGAACTGTCGGGTATTATCTATGGATATGCCTATTCAGTAACCTATACGGGGCTATCTGCAATCAATACTCCGGCATTTCTGATAGGCTTTCTTTGTGATGCTGTACTCACAGGTTTCTTCTATGCAATCATGATGACATTTTTTGTTTTTGGCGCGATATTGATTTTTGGATTTATAGAAGAAGTCGGATATATGGCGAGAATAGCCTATGTATTCGACAATACTATGCAGAAACTTGGTCTACATGGAAAAGCAATCATGCCTATTCTTATGAGCTTTGGTTGCACGATTGCCGGAGTAAACGCCACGCGCGTTTTGGATTCCGGCAAGCAAAAGCTACTTTCGATCATAACCAGTTGGGTTGTTCCTTGCAGTGCTGTATGGGGCGTTATCACACTGATGGGCTCGGCCTTTTTCGGAAGCAATGTGGTATGGGTAATATTGCTGTTATTCGCAGTCACGCTTTTACACATGAAATTTACTGCAACGTTGTTCGGACATGCTATCATAAAGCCGGAGGATCGTGCTGGACTGATTATGGAACTTCCTCCGTATCACAGACCGAACTTTAAAACTCTGTTTAAGCACGTTTGGCTTCGTGTAGCTGGATTTCTTCGCCGTGTTATAAAACTGATTGTATGTATTACGATTATATTTTGGCTATTATCCTACACACCTGACGGGAATATCACAGGCAGTCTAATCTACAAGTTTGGAAGTGCAATCGAACCGTTTACGATGCTTTTTGGTTTGAATTGGGAACTGTTTATCGCATTTCTTGTTTCTGCAATCGGAAAAGAAAGTGCTCTCGCCGTTGTAATGACACTATTTGAACAACACGCTGCAATGGGAAACATTTACAATGCTGCATTTATGGGAATTGGCGTTGCAACTACTGATGTAACCGCTAATATGCTGGCAAGTGTTTCTATCCCGCAGGCTTTGGCCTTCATGTTTGCGTTCTTCTTCAATGTTCCTTGCTATATTACGGTTGCTGCCACCTACGCGGAAACACACAGCATAAAATGGACGATACGCATTGTCACTTATTATATTGCAAGCGCTCTATTGCTTGCTGCGATTGTATACAGAATCGCACTGCTGTTCTTTTAAACGGAGGTGAGATTATTGCTACAAAGTATATTAGCAGAATTGAGAGGTTCTGCTGTTATCTCGGTAATGGATTTGGCGAACAAATTGGGTACAGACAGGCAAAGTGTTATGGCGGCATTGGAACAGCTTCAAAGAATGGGTTACATTATAGATATGACGAAGCTATCATGTGGCAAAAGGTCTTGTGAGGGTTGCAGCGGCTGTGGTAGTGATTTCAACAAAGCCATAGGGGCGGTGTATATCCTTCGACAGCTTTAATCCGACTTTAAAAAATATATCCAATATCATTCTTGGGTTGAAAAACTTTTTATATTGCAAAAATTTGGAGGATAATTAATGGAACAGAATATAAAAACTCAATTACTGACAAAAAAACCGATAGAGTTACTCTTTCAGCTATCTATTCCTGCAGTTATAGGTATGACAGTAATTGGCCTTTATCCACTAATGGATGGAATTTTTGCAGGAAATATTATAGGACAAACAGCAATGACGGCTTGCGGTGTTGCTACTACATTGACCATATTTAATAATGGAGTGGCTACATTAGTTGGAATAGGCTCAGCTTCTGTTCTTTCTCGAGCTTTAGGAAAAGGAGATCAGAAAACCGTAGATAAAATCATGGGCAATCTGATCTTTTGGGTGATTTGGTTTTCAGCAATCATTACGATTGGAGGAATACTTCTTGCTCCGCATTTTTTATCTATGGTGGGTGCAACAGGTGAAATCAAATACTATGGTATAAGATATCTTAGAATAATTTTTCTTGGCTCTCTATTTGTGAATTTTACACAATCTGCCAATATGATTATACGTGGTGAGGGTCTGATGAAAAAAGCCATGATGATTATGGGGTTTGGAGCTTTATTAAATATTATTCTTGATCCAATTTTAATGATAATTATGGGTGATTACGCTATTGAAGGAGCTGCCCTTGCGACTATCACAGCACAGTTCGTTCAAGCGGTTGTGACGCTGCACTATTTCTTAAAAAAGAGTAAGACTGTTAAAATTCACAGGATCAAGTCAAATGCTGTAATTAAAAAAGAAATGTTTAAAATAGGTTCATCAGCTATGATGATGAACCTTCTATTCATGATTCAGCAGACCATGCTTTATAAAATGGCTTTTCAGTATGGCGGAAATCCAAATGGTATTTTAATGTCTGCAGCTATGCGTATTTACGGATTTTCATTTATCCCACTTTGGGGAATGAGTCAAGGATTACAACCTGTTGTTGGGACAAACTTCGGAGCAAAGTTGTTTGATAGAGTCCGAAAAACCGTGAAAGTATTTTCTATCGGAGGAATTATTCTTGCGGCAATTTTTTGGATTCCGGCACTTCTTTTTTCAAAACAGATACTTTATTGGTTCGGTGTAGATGCAGATATCATTGCACAAGGTGTTGGTAATTTCAGGTTGTTCTATTCCGTATTTGTTTTGTACGGAGTAATGGTTATGAGCATTACTTTCTTTCAATCGATCGGAAACGGGAAAAAAGCTGGAATCATTGTTGTATTTAGGCAACTTTTCTTATTCATTCCTGCGATAATTCTTTTACCAATGGCGTTTGGAATAAAAGCGGTTTGGTTCACACAACCGCTCGTAGATTTGATTATGATAATTATTGGTATTGTAATGATGATAAACGAACTAAAAAGTATGGGACAGACTAAAGAAGAAAAAATAAATCCTAATGAATAAAATCTGCCATAGAATAAGTAACTTTATAAAATGAAGATCGAAAAAATGAATATATGAGAGAAAGACAATGGTTATTATGCCCTGTTTGTAAAAATAAAACACGGTTGCAAATTAGAGAAGATACGGAGTTAAAAAACTTTTCGTTGTTATGCCCAAAATGCAAACATGAAACTTTAATCAACGTCAAACAATTTAATGTATCACTCATCAAAGAGCCAGATGCAACAACATCTTATGGGATACGCCAACATCACCATGACCCTGAATTATTACGCACACGCCACTTTTGACAGTGCACAGGCGGAATTTTTCAGGCTGGCGGCTTAAAGGGAAAGAGATGTTTTACTACTTCTTTACTACTTTTCAAAGCGAAAACACAAGCAGATTTAAGGAAATATGTGAGTATCTTCCGATACATAAAATGCCGGAAATTCCTGAAACAACAGACTATACCGGCATATAAGAACTTTTGAAAAGTTAGTTAAAAATTATATTAAAGTTTTAAATAAATTGTATATTGTTTGAAATGTCTGTTAAATTTAGAATATAATTAATTTAATAAATAGCCCTGCATATTGCAGGGCTATTTATTAAATTAGTCTCTTTTTATGATTGTTGTAGGTTCAAATGCTCTTTCATGTAAAAATTCTACTGAGTTTGGAATTTCTACCTCAAAAATATTATTTTTGTTAAAAGCATACATATTTATTTTTTTAACTGATTTAGGTATTTTAACTTCCTCTAAGTCATTTTTGTAGAAAGCTGAAGTATCAATTAGTTCAAGTGTTTCAGGTAAGTTTATTTCTGCTAAGTTATTTAAAGCAAAAGCACTTGGAGCAATAGATATTAATGAATTGCTGAATTTAACTTTTTCAAGTTTGTTTCTGTAAAATGCAAAACCTTCAATTTTTTTAACTGAATCAGGAATTACGACTTCTACTAAGCTACATACTCCAAAAGCATCATATCCGATTGATTCTACTGTTTCAGGAATTACAACTGTAGTTAATTTTCTTCTATAAAATGCATTTTCACCAATTCTTTTAACTGGAAGTCCATCAGGTGTAGTTGTAGGTATAATCATATCAGTATAACCTTCAACTTTTACCTTATCCTTACCTTTTTTTGTCATCCCCTTTAATTCATCGCCCTTAAAAATAAAATCATCATATTCCCATACGTTTGTCATTATAATCCTCCTAATATACTTCCGAAATATATTTACTTACTAAGTAGTATATCATAATTTTAACAAAATATAAAGGATATAATATAACAGAAAAGTCTAAATAGACTAATTTTAAGTAGTCTATATTTTAAATAAACATAAATACTAAAAAATAATTAAATTTTATTTTATAAGGCTCTTATTTGTTGTACCGATACTGAAACACTGATATAATAATATAGATATGAAAGGTCTGATGTTTATGAAGACAAAAGTAATCAAAATTGATGCAGATAATATAAAAAGAGAAAATATTACGGAAATTACAAATGCTTTAAAAAATGGAAAACTTGTAGTTTTTCCTACAGAGACAGTCTACGGGCTTGGAGCCAATGGACTTGATGAAACAGCTTGTAAGAATATTTTTAATGCGAAGGGAAGACCGGGGGACAATCCGTTAATTCTTCACATAGCAGAAATTTCTCAGCTTGATGATTTGGTTGAGGATGTTTCTGAAAGTGCAAGAGATTTAATTGATATGTTTTGGCCGGGACCTCTTACTATGATTTTTAAAAAATCATCTAAGATTCCCGATGTTGTAAGTGCAGGGCTTGATACTGTTGCAGTGAGGATGCCGTCACATAAAATTGCAAGAGAAATTTTAAAAGATTGTATGATTCCAATTGCCGCACCTTCTGCCAACTTATCCGGTAAACCATCACCAACCAGTTTTAAGAGAGTTTTTGAAGATTTAGATAATAAGGTTGATATAATTGTTGATGGTGGACGTGCGGATGTTGGAATTGAGTCTACTGTTGTTGATATGACAGTAAATCCTCCTATGATTTTAAGACCGGGAAAAGTTACAACTGAAGATTTAAAGATTATAATTCCTGATATAAAAATTGATTCTGCGACTATTGATTCGAGTGATGGAAAAATTCCAAAATCGCCGGGTCAAAAATATAAGCATTATGCACCTCGTGCAGAGGCATATTGTTTTGTCGGTAATTTAGATAATGTTGTAAAAGAGATTAATAAGAGAATATCTGAAAATAAGAATTTAAAAATAGGTGTTCTTGCAACTGAAGAAACTAAGGATTATTATATTGGGGCTCATATTTTGATAAACTTGGGTTCAAGGGAAAATATGTCTGAAATTGCAAGCAACTTATTTGAAGCACTTAGAGAGTGTGATGATGAGAAAGTAGATTATATATATACCGAAGGTTTTGAGCTTAGAGGAATAGGAGTCGGGATTATGAATAGACTTTTAAAAGCTTGCGGCGGTAGAGTGATATTTGGTTTATAGGAGGAAATATATGGGAAATTTAATAGTTACAGATCATCCGTTAATTCAACACAAGCTTACTCTTCTTAGAAGAGTTGATACAAGTTCAAAAGATTTTAGAGAGCTTGTAAGGGAGATAGCTACTCTTATGGGATATGAAGTTACAAGAGATTTAGAGCTTTCAGATATTGAAATAGAAACTCCTCTTGAAAAATGCATAGGGAAAGAAATAAGCGGGAAAAAAATAAGTATAGTTCCAATTTTGAGAGCGGGAATAGGCATGGTAGATGGAGTTTTGTCCGTTGTTCCGGGAGCAAGAGTCGGACATATAGGTATGTACAGAGATCCGGATACATTAAAGCCTGTGACATATTATTGTAAACTACCTAAAGACGTTCCTAACAGGACTATTATTTTACTTGATCCAATGCTTGCAACAGGCGGATCACTTATAGCTGCAATAGATGAAGTTAAGGCTCAAGGAGCAACTACAGTAAAGACTCTTAATATTCTTGCCGCTCCTGAGGGAATTGAAGCTGTCAGAAAAGCACATCCGGATGTTGATATATATGTAGCAGGGATAGATAGATGCTTAAATGATCACGGTTATATACTTCCTGGACTTGGAGATGCAGGTGATAGGTTATTTGGTACAAAATAGGAGAATCTATGGGTAAATTAATTATGTCATTTTTATTTGCAATGATTATATCATTTGTGCTTACGCCATTAGTCATAAGATTAGCAAATAGATTTGGCTTTATTGATATTCCAAAAGATAGTAGAAGAGTGCATAAAAAACCTATGCCTCTTGCCGGCGGAGTAGCTATGTATGTAGCTACTGTTGTTTCAATATTGACGTTTGTAAAATGCACTAAGGAAATAATTGCTCTTATAGTCGGAGCTACAATAATAGTAATTTCAGGACTTATAGATGATAAAAAAGGGCTTAGTCCAAAAATGAAGATTGTATTTCAGCTTGCTGCGGCAATTACACTTGTGGCTGCAAATGTTAAAATTGAATTTTTTACAAATCCGTTTTCTTTTGGAGAAACAGTTATATTTTTAGAGATGTTATCTATTCCGATAACAATATTTTGGATAGTTGGCATAACAAATACAGTAAATTTAATAGATGGACTTGACGGACTTGCGGCAGGTGTTTCTATGATATGTTCAATTTCTTTGATGGCAATAGCATATAAATTTGGATATATTGAAATGTCTATTATAGCAAGTATAATTGCAGGATCATGCTTGGGCTTTTTACCCTTTAATTTTAATCCTGCAAAGATATTTATGGGAGATACAGGTGCTTTATTTTTAGGGTTTGTTCTCTCTTATATTTCTGTTGAAGGTATAATGAAATCAGCAGCGGCTCTTACAATTTTTGTGCCGGTTTTAATCCTTGGAGTACCGGTTTTTGATACGACATTTGCAATGATTAGAAGAAAACTGAGCGGAAAGAGTATAGTTCAAGCAGATAAGGGACATTTGCATCATAGATTACTTGCTCTTGGACTTAGTCAAAGACAAACTGTAATCGTGTTATATATAATATCATTAATTTTTGGTATTCTTGCAAATATAGTTGCAGATTTTAATTCAAAGATAGGTCTTATGATTTCAATTTTAATCGTTTTGGCAATAATATTAATTGCTACTTTAACGGGTATGTTTAAATCAAAGGAGGAGTAATCGTGAAGGTACTTTTGGTTTTCGGGACAAGACCTGAAGCTATAAAAATGGCTCCGATAGTCAAAGAACTTGAAAAGAGAAAGAATATAGATTCTGTAGTTGCCGTTACAGGGCAACATAGAGAAATGTTGGATCAGGTGTTAAAGATATTTAATATTGTACCGGATTATGATATGAATATATTTAAAGCAGGCCAAAGCCTAACAGAGATTACTGTTAATTCTATGCTTGGACTTGAAAAAATACTTGATAAAGAAAAACCTGACATATTACTTATACAGGGAGATACAACAACAGTTTTTGCAGGAGCGATGGCTGCATTTTATAAAAAAGTAAAAATTGGACATGTTGAGGCAGGTTTAAGATCAGGAAATTTATATTCGCCATATCCTGAAGAAGCAAATAGAAAACTTACAGGGGTAGTTACAAATTATCATTTTGCTCCGACAAATTCTAATAGAGAAAATCTTTTAAGAGAAGGGTATGATGATAAAAATATTTATATTACCGGAAATACTGTAATAGATGCGCTTAAATATGCTGTAAAAGATGATTATAGGTTTGAAGAGGATTTACTTAATAACATAGATTATAAAAATAAGAGAGTAGTACTTTTAACTTCACATAGAAGAGAAAATATAGGTAAACCTATGGAAAATATATTTAGTGCAGTAAGAGATGTTGTTCTCAGCGAAGATGATGTTGAAGTAATATTCCCTGTACATCTGAATCCGAAGGTTAGAGAAATAGCACATAAATATTTTGACGGCGTAGATAAGATTCATTTGATTGAACCGCTTGATTATCTTCCGTTTTCGAATTTGATGGGGAGAGTTCATCTTGTAATTACAGACTCCGGTGGAATTCAAGAAGAAGCACCTGCTCTTGGAAAGCCTGTTCTTGTTGTTAGAGAAGAAACGGAAAGAATGGAGGGTGTTATTGCAAATACGGCAAGGCTCGTTGGTACTGATTATGATAAAATCTACGATAGTTTTAAAGAGCTGTTAAATAATGATAATGTTTATAATGAAATGGCACACTCTGTAAATCCGTATGGTGACGGAACAGCTGCAAAGAAAATTATAGATATAATAGAGAATGAATTTAAATAAAATTTTAAGATTGTTGTAAAAATATAATTAATGCAATTTATTTTATAAAGTAAAAAGGCAAGTGTTAAATCACTTGCCTTTTTACTTTATAATCCATTATTTATTATTTGATAAGTTATAGATGATTTGTGCAACCTCAGCTCTTGTAAGAGGAGCTTTAGGTGCAAAATTATTGTTATCTTTTCCTTTTAATATTTTCATATTAGTAAGAAGTGCAACAGAGTCTTTTGCCCAATCGGAAATCATATTTTCATCAGCAAACTTAGTTTCTGATTTAACATCTTTTAATAAATCTGTATCAGTAGATAGATTTATATAATTAGCAAAAATTACTGCCATTTCTTCTCTTGTTAATTGTTCGTCAGGTTTTACAGTATTATCACTATATCCTTTGATTAATCCTTTTTCTACTGCCCAGTTCATATATTCTGTGTAGAATTTTCCTTTTTCAATGTCAGAAGCTTTAGGCTCTATATACTTACCATTTTCAACTTTTGCCATTCTACCTAAAATAGTTATAAATTCAGCTCTTGTAATTTTGTTATTAGGAGCAAAATGTAATTGATCTACACCGGTAATAAGTTGTTTAGATAAACCGCTAAGGATGGCTTCATTTGCCCAGTGCTCATCAATATCAACTTTAGAAACTTTAGATAATTCATTTTTTAATCCCATTTCAAGTTCAAATGCTTTATTTGAAAGTTCAGTAACTTTTTCTGTTGAGAATTTTGCAGCTTCTTCTTTATTGCTGTTATATTTTTCAATCCATTGTTTTTCAATTTCAGGAAGTTCTGTCATAATTTTATCTTCAAAAGCCAGAATTTTATCTCTTGTAGATTTTCCCAAAGCATCTCTGTTTGAAGTTACTAAATCATTAACTGCACTTGCAACCCAATAATAAGAACCTTCATCATATACACCGCTATCATTATTAAATTCTTTTGTAGAACTATTTATATCTGCAAAAACAGGAATAAAAGGTATGTTAAGCGGACTTCCCAATGTCATCCACATTAGTCCGGGAGCTTCTGCAGGATAATTGTCTTTTATTTGGAAAATATGAGCTTGCATAGTGTTAATACTTCCTATTGGACGTTTGTAAGTATTAGTTTTGTCGTTATTTCTGATTTTTCTATTATCGCATGGTTTGTATTGAGTTCCTTCAAATCTGTTTCTCATTAAATTTAAAACATCTTTAATATCAATTTTTTTGCTGTTTTCAGATAAAGAATTCAAAAGTTCAAATCTCTTAGCATCATAAGGAACCTTTGAGTTTGAGTCAAGTGCGTGAATTCCTGACCATACTCTTGAACGATTAACATCTCTTAGTTCTTTTGGACCATAAGATGCAGCCATATCCATTAAACCATCCTTAGTTTCTATATAAGTCTTTGCATCTTTGGCAATTTTAACAATATCTTTAGATGCTATAACATTTTCCTTATCATTTAAATTTACTCCGCCAAGCCAATAAGCATTAGGGAATACACTGAACTTATCAGAAGGATATTTTATTGCTACATATTGGTGTCCTGAATAAATTTCCATATACCATACTTCGTTTTTATCTCCGAAGACAACAATATCTCCCATAGATGCACCTTTTTCATCTATAGTTTTTGCAAGAAGTTCAATAGCTCCTCTTGCAGATTTTGCATGTGCTAATATAAATGTTGTCATAGAAGCTTCGTTTACACCATTTTCAATATAAGGATCTACAGCTTCAATTTCTTTTGAGTAATTGGCAGATACAGTACAGAATGCTCCTAATCCATATTCATTATATCCGGCAGCATCATATACACCTTGCTCCATATCAGCAGGTTTTTTAGTTGAGTCCGGAGTAGAAAAGAATTTTGCACTATCGGCAGGGTGTATGTATTCAAATCCATTATTTACATCAACAAGCTTATCGCCTTTTTTAAATTCTCCTCTTGGATGAACAACAAGTCGCATAGTTCTATTTCTTTCATAGTCTTCAGTTCTTCCGTAGATAAAACTGCCATCAGTAGTTAAATCTTTTCCAACTATTACACCTGTACAAGCGAAAACGTTTTGTGCCATACTAAAAACGAAAGAACAAGCGAGAGCAACGGCTAACATTTTTTTACTTTTTTTCATAATAATACCTCCTATTATTTGATTATAAATACTTAAAAGTGTAGTGTCAAATAATATTGAAATTAAAAGTCATTTTATTAGAAAATAATCAAACTGTATTTAATCAGTATTTATTTTTTATCGAAATGTTTTCCGAAAATTAGTAGGTAGATTGATAAGTTTGATTTTAGCAATAAAATTTTTAAAAATTATAATTTAAAAGAAAAAGTAGTTGATTTTAGATTAAATATTATATACTATATCAGTATAGTTAATTATATTTGTTAAAAAAAAGTCTATTCTTGAAAATTATCATGTATATAAGTATAATAATATATGGGATAGGTTTCACAATATGGAATTTTGTTTATAACTATAATAAAATTTTTAAAAATTTAAATATTAATGCAAAAAATATAACTTATGAGGGTAATAAAAAGAATAACTGTAAATTATACTCTCTTATATTACTGCATTAATTTATATAAATTTAATTTTATATTGTAAGATATTGTTTATAAATACAAAATATTTAAAGTTTAAGATTTGTTTAGGGTGTTACCCATAAAAAGGAGGAAATATGGAAAAAATCGTTATTGCTAGTGCTGCAAGAACACCGGTAGGTTCATTCGGAGGAGCATTAAAAGATGTAACAGCCGTTGAACTTGGAGTTATAGCTGCTAAAGAAGCTTTAAAAAGAGCTAATGTAAATCCAAGTGAAGTTGATGAAGTTATAATAGGAAATGTTCTTCAAGCCGGACTTGGACAAAATGTTGCAAGACAAGTTACTATCGGAGCAGGTATACCTGTTGAGGTTCCTGCAATGACAATAAATAAGGTTTGCGGATCAGGATTAAGAGCAGTTTCACTTGCAGCTCAAATTATTAAAGCAGGAGATGCGGAAGTTGTTCTAGCGGGTGGTTGTGAGTCTATGTCAAGAGCTCCTTATGTTTTAAATAAAGCAAGATGGGGTTCAAGAATGGGCGATGATACTCTTGTTGACGCTATGATTAAAGATGGACTTTGGGATGCATTTAATAACTATCACATGGGAATTACTGCAGAAAATGTAAGTGAAGAATTTGGAATAGATAGAAATATGCAAGATAAGATTGCTTGTGTATCTCAAAACAGAGCTTCTAAGGCAAGAGCTGAAGGAGTATTTAAGGATGAAATAGTTGCCGTTGAAATTAAAGACAGAAAAGGTAATGTAAAAGTAATAGATACTGATGAATTTATAAAAGACGGAGTAACAGAAGAAACTTTAGCAAAATTAAAGCCGGCTTTTAAAAGAGATGGCGGAACTGTAACTGCAGGTAATGCATCAGGAATTAATGATGGTGCAGCTATGCTTGTTGTGATGACAGAAAAAAAAGCTAAAGAGTTGGGAGTAAAGCCTCTTGCTACAATTCTTTCATATGCATCTGCAGGGGTAGATCCTAAAATTATGGGAACAGGACCTATACCTTCTTCCAGAAAGGCTTTAGAAAAAGCGGGACTTACTGTTTCGGATCTTGATTTAATTGAAGCTAATGAAGCATTTGCAGCACAGGCAGGTGCAGTAGCAAAAGAGCTTGGTCTTGATATGGATAAAGTTAATGTAAATGGAGGAGCTATTGCAATAGGTCACCCGATTGGTGCAAGTGGAGCAAGAATTCTTACAACATTATTATTTGAAATGAACAGAAGAGATGCAAAGAAAGGCTTAGCAACTTTATGTATAGGTGGAGGACAAGGTACGGCTCTTGTAGTTGAAAGGGATTAAAGGTCAGTATAAGAATGGACTATAAATTTTTAGATTGTAAAAAAGATGATGGGATATTTACTATTAAGATCTGTAAGGAAAAAACTTTAAATGCGCTTAATACAGAATTGATGGCGGAAATTGACAGTATTTTTACAGAGATTTTGGAAATGGATGATGTTGAAGTTGTAATAATTACCGGAAGTGGAAAAGCGTTTGTTGCAGGTGCGGACATATCTCATATGGCAAATATAGATACAAAAGAGGCATTTGCTTTTGCTAAAGCGGGCACTACCGCATTTGCAAAAATAGAGAGATTGAATAAACCTGTAATAGCTGCCATAAATGGATTCGCACTTGGCGGAGGCTGTGAACTTGCTCTTTCCTGTGATATTAGAATAGCATCTTTAAATGCAAAGCTTGGACTTCCCGAGGTTAGTCTTGGAATTATTCCGGGATTTGGAGGAACTCAAAGACTTCCACGTACAGTTGGAATTTCAAAAGCAAAAGAATTAATTTATACAGGAGAATTTATTTCAGCTGAAGAAGCACTTAAGATAGGGTTAATATCTCAAGTTGTAGAGCCGGAAGAGTTAATGGATAAGGCTTTAGAAATAGCTGCCAAGATAATAAAAAATTCAAAACTTGCAGTTAGATATGCTAAAGAGGCTATAAATACCGGACTTCAAGCAGATATTGCTACGGGAATGAATATTGAAAGTGCAAATTTTGCATTATGTTTTGCAACTGAAGATCAAAAAGAAGGGATGACTTCTTTCTTAAATAAGAAGGCACCTAAGTTTAGTGGTCAGTAGATATTGGAGGAATAAAAGATGAAAATTGCTGTAATAGGCTCAGGAATTATGGGTTCAGGTATAGCACAGGTACTTGCAGTTAAACATGAAGTTGTTGTAAGGGATATTGCGCCTGAAGCTTTAGAACGTGCTAAAGAAAGAATAAAAAGCGGATATGAAAAAAATGTTGCAAAAGGCAGAATGACTGAAGAAGAAATGACTCAGGCCTTAAAAAATCTGTCTACGTCAAATGATATTTCAGATATTAAAGATGCGGATCTTGTAATAGAGGCTGCAACAGAAAATCCTACAATAAAAAAAGCTATTTTTAAAGAACTTGATGAAGTATGTAAGGAATCTACAATTCTTGCATCAAATACATCTTCATTATCAATTACCGATATAGGAGCTTCAACAAAAAGACCGGAAAAAGTTATTGGAATGCACTTTTTCAATCCGGTTCCTGCAATGAAGCTTGTGGAAGTTATTTCAGGACATATCACAGATGAAAATGTTAAAAATACAATTATAGAACTTTCAAAAGAAATAGGAAAAACTCCTGTTGAAGTAGCAGAAGCACCGGGATTTGTAGTAAACAGAATTCTTATTCCTATGATAAATGAAGCTGTCGGTATTTATGCTGAGGGAATTGCAACTGTAGAAGATATTGACAGTGCAATGAAACTTGGAGCAAATCAACCTATGGGACCTCTTGAACTTGGAGATTTGGTAGGGCTTGATGTAGTGCTTGCAATAATGGATGTTCTTTATGAAGAATTTAAAGACCCTAAGTATAGAGCGCATACTCTTCTTAGAAAGATGGTTCGTGCAGGACTTTTAGGAAGAAAGTCAGGTAAAGGATTCTATAACTATTCTAAATAATATTTACTCTGTGATTATAAGTATAGTCACAGAGTTTTTTATAAAAATTGATTTATACGGATATTAAATTAGTGCGATATTAAATAAAAAGAGTTATAATGTAGTTATAAGGAAAGAGGTGTAAATATGAATAAAAAAAGTTTTTTTAATAGCTTGGTATTTAAGTTGGTGTTGGGAATTTTAATAGGTATGGGAATAGGTTCTATAGTAAGCGAATCTATAATAGCAATAATTCATTCTATAAAACAAATTTTAGGAGATTTGATCGGATATATAGTTCCTCTTATAATACTTGGTTTTATAACACCCGCTATAGTTTCATTAAAAGATAGTGCAGGTAAAATTTTGTCAACTACCTTGGTAATTTGTTATACATCTTCGGTAGGAGCGGCTATTATGAGTTTAATAGCAGGTAGAATAATAATCCCGAACCTGAATATTGCAAGTAATACTTCGGGAGTAAATTCAATTCCGGAATCTATATTTAAACTTTCAATAAGTCCGATTATGCCTGTAATGACAGCTCTTGTTACATCGGTTATACTTGGGCTTGCAGTTCTATGGACAAATTCAAAGTCTTGGGAAAATTTATTGCTTGAGTTTAATAAAATAGTTCTTGCAATAGTTGATAAAGTTGTAATAACAATATTGCCTATTTATATCGCAACAACATTTGCGGAACTTGCGTATGAAGGAGCAATAATACATGAATTACCGGTATTTTTAAAGGTTATATTAATTGTAATAGTGGGTCATTATATTTGGATGGCATTGCTTTATTCTTTGGCGGGAATTATATCTAAAACAAATCCGAAAGAAGTTTTTAAACATTATTCACCGGCATATATAACAGCACTTGGGACAATGTCATCAGCAGCAACACTTTCAGTTGCATTAAAATGTGCAAGGAAATCGAAAGTATTAGATCCGAAAATTCGTGACTTTGTAATTCCGCTTTGTGCCAATACACATTTATGCGGTTCTGTTCTTACAGAAGTATTTTTTGTAATGACAGTATCACAAGTTTTATATGGAAAATTACCGGATGTACAGACTATGATAGTATTTATTTTACTGCTTGGTATTTTTGCGATAGCTGCACCTGGAGTACCGGGTGGAACAGTAGTTGCATCGCTTGGATTAATAACATCTGTACTTTTATTTGACGATACAGGAACAGCACTTATGCTTTCTATTTTTGCATTGCAAGATAGTTTTGGAACAGCATGTAATGTAACAGGTGATGGAGCAATAGCTTTAATGGTAACAGGAATATTTAATAAAGTTCCCGGTAGAAACGGAAATCCGGAATATATACCATCAGTGGAAACTGAAAAATAAAAAATAGGTTTTTAGGCAAACTGACATAAAAATATCATAAGATGCAGTAAAATTAAGAGTTTTCTATGCAACCGAGAAGCAGAATAAAATAAATAATTTAATAGTAAATTTATAAAGGGATGATTCCATAAGGAGCATCCCTTTTCATATTTGTAGGAGACATAGATTTTCGGCAAGTCTATGTCATTTTTCATGTTATTGTTTATATTTTTACCTTGTTTCAATATTTTGTTAATTCAGAATCCCATTAAGAGTCTATTTTAAAATTAGGGTTCATTTTTTTGAAATTATATATTAGAATATATACACAGTAACAAAAATGATAGGAGAATTTAATGAATTATACAGAATTATTAAAGAGAGAACTAATACCTGCATTTGGATGTACAGAACCGATAGCCTTGGCGTATGCTTCTGCAAAGGCGGCAAGAGTTTTAAATAATGTGCCTGATAAAATTGAGGCTAATGTTTCGGGAAATATTATAAAAAATGCGAACTCAGTAAAGGTTCCCGGAACTGATGGAAGAAAAGGACTTGAAATTTCGATTGTATCCGGAGCGTTACTTGGAGATGCTGATAAAGAACTTGAAGTATTGGCGGGAATAGATAAATCTAAGTTAATAGAATGTGACAAGTTAATTGAAGATGGTATCTGTAAAATTAATTTAGAAGAAGGTATAGCAGGACTCTACATAGATATAAAAGTAAAAAAAGATGACGACTATGCAAGAGTTGTAATAGAGGGCGGACACACTAATATAACTTTAATTGAAAAAAATAGTGAAATTTTATTTAAAGGCAGTTCAGAAAGGACAATAGAAGAAGAAATAGAATTTGATTTTGATAAAATTTATGATTATTCAAAAAATGTAGATTATTCTGAAATTAAAAATATATTGGATATGCAGATAGATTATAATTATGATATAGCTAAAGAGGGATTAGATAATCAGTGGGGCTCAAATATTGGAAGCATTATACTTGATAATTATTCAAAAAACTATTCGGAAAGACTTGTTGCCTATGCAAGTGCAGGTTCTGATGCAAGAATGAGCGGATGCGAAAAACCTGTTGTAATAAATTCCGGTTCAGGAAATCAAGGGATAACGGTAGCTGTTCCTATAATTGTATATGCAAAGGAAAATAATGTTAGTGACGATAGCTTGTACAGAGCGCTTATATTTGCAAATCTTATTGGATTATATATGAAGCAGGGAATCGGAAAATTGTCTGCATATTGCGGAGTTGTTTCGGCAGCTGCTGCCTCTGTTTGTGGAGTAGGAATACTAAAAGGTGAAAAAAGAGAAGTTCTAAAAGAAACTTTATCAAATGCCTTAGCTGTAAATTCGGGACTTATCTGTGACGGAGCAAAGCCGTCATGTGCTATGAAAATAGCATCAAGTCTTAGAAATGCATTTTTGGCATATGATCAAGCAAAGAGTGAAAATTCATTTGAAGCCGGAGACGGAATTGTAAAAGCTGATTTGGACAGTACTATTAAAACGGTAGGACATATAGCAAGATATGGAATGAAGACAACAGATGAAGTTATATTAAATGAAATGTTGAATGATGAAACTTATATTGAAAATATAAAATAATAAAGCAAGGGTTATGCCCTTGCTTTATTTATATACTTTTAAAAAATGCTTTGCTTACAACTATACCCGTATGTTTGCACTTGTCGGTGCATTTTTCCATCTGGTGAATAATTTCTTCCCATTGCATTAATGCTATCGGATCATTTTCTTCTTTAAATAAATTTTTTGTGGTTTCAATATATATTTTATCGGCTTTATCTTCAAGGTATTCAAGCTTTTCAATGTATTCTTTTAAGCTTTTAAAATTCTTATGTGATTTAAGTTTTTTAAGCATTTCATTTATAACGGAAATACTTTCAGAAATAATTTCTATAAAATTTTTTACATCAGTTCGCATTTCCTTAATAGCAAAAGTGTAGAAACATTGAGTTAGAGTTTCGATAGAGTCTATGATTGAGTCGACAGCTTCTCCGATTGCGAATATATCTTCTTTTTTAAAAGGGAGCATATATTGGTTAATCAGATTTTTATTTAAATTATGAACAGTCGAATCTGCGCTGTGTTCTATCGAATGCATCTCCATCATTAAATATTTCATATCATTGTAATTAAACTCACTATAAATTCTATTTAGCATACTTGCAGCTTTTGATGCTTGATCACCAAGCTCAATCAGAAGGTCAAAGTAATTATTTTTTTTCATATTAATCACCTATAAATTAATTTAACACAAAAATATTTATAAGACAATTAAATTAATTTTAGAATGAACAAAAATTTTGTTGAAAAAATTTATTTATAAGTTATTATATTGAGTAGATATATATTTTGGAGGAAAAAATGTCGATAACTTATCTTTTTGGATTGCTGGGAGGACTTGCACTATTTTTATTCGGTATGGATTTGATGAGCAGTGCTCTTGAATTAGTTGCCGGAAATAAAATGAATACGGTAATTGAGAAATTAACGTCAAACCCAATTAAAGGAGTATTAGTTGGAGTGGTTGTAACTGCAATTATTCAGTCATCATCTGCTACAACAGTAATGGTAGTGGGATTTGTAAATGCAGGACTTATGACTATATATCAAGCTGCCGGAATTATAATGGGAGCTAATATAGGGACTACTATAACAGGTCAATTAGTAGCACTTAATATAACAAAATCTGCACCTATAATAGCGTTTATAGGTTTTTGTATGCTAAAGGGTTTTAAAAAAGACAAACCTAAATATTTTGGTCAGGTTTTGATTGGACTTGGATTTTTATTTATGGGAATGGAGTTTATGTCATCTTCAATGGCACCTCTTAGAGAAGAACCTGAATTTATAGCATTGATGACTAAGTTTCAAAATCCGTTTTTGGGAATACTTGCAGGTACAACAATTACCGCTGCAATTCAAGCTTCAGCAGCATCACTTGGTATTTTGCAGGCAATAGCCAATCAAGGTTTAATAAGTCTTACATCATCTATGTATATAGTTTGCGGATTTAACATAGGAACTTGTATAACATCTGTATTATCCGCTATAGGAACAAGTAAAAATGCACAGAGAACTGCTGCGGTTCATGTTTTATTCAATATGATAGGTACAATTATATTTGTTGCCTTATCTTTTGTAATTCCAATAGATAGATTTATAGAAAGCATTTCAAGAAATTTGCCTGCCGCACAAATTGCAAATATGCATACATTTTTTAATTTGATGACGACAATTTTATTGTTTCCGTTTTCTAAGTTGCTTGCAAAGCTTGCAATCAATCTTATAAGAGGAAAAGATCAAGAGGTTGAAGATTTATCTCTTAAATATATAAATGACAGAAAGTTTACTGATCCTATACTTGTATTTACAAATGTCAGGGCAGAAACAACAAGAATGTTTGAAATTGCAAAAGAAAATTTTAAATTATCAATGGAAATATTTTCTAAATATGATTCGGATAAATTTGACATAATTTTTAGAAATGAAGAAATTTTAAATTATTTGAATTCTCAAATTACAAAGTATATCATAGATATTATGGGAAATCCTATGGAAGATACGCTTGCTTCAAATTTCACCGGATATATGCGAATTGTAAGAGATATAGAGAGAATCGGAGACCATATTAAATCGATAGCGGATAACGCTAAGTTAAGTGTTGAAAGAGAACTTAAGTATAGTGAGGAATCTATTTCGGAAATTGACGCAATAGAAACTACTATTATGACAATGTTTAATACAATAGATGAAGATTTGGAAAAAGCTGAAAGAATTAACAGATTGCGTTTCTTTAATCAAAAAGTCGAAAATTATACAACGACATATAGAAATTATCATATGGAACGAATGAAAACAGGAGATTGTGATCCGGAAAGCGGTCTTATCTTTGAAAAAGTGTTAATCGCACTTGAAAGAATAAGTTCTTATTTATCAAATTCAGGAAAGCTTGCAGTATAATAGAAACCCTCTTAAATTTAAGAGGGCTTTTTTATGCAAAGCTGTGACAGGTTGCAACATTATATATTTAATTATATAATTAATACAATATATATAGGAGGTAGGAGAATGCCTAAGTCATTTGATGAAAATAATTATACATTATTATGTGATTTTTATGAGTTTGCCATGAGTAATGGATTTTTTGAGATAGGATATAAAGAAAAAATAGTTTATTTTGATATGTTCTTTCGTTCTGTTCCTGATAATGCAAGCTATGCAATAATTGCAGGACTTGAACAAATTATAGAATATTTTGAAAATTTACATTTTTCAGATGAGGATATAGAATTTTTAAGAACTAAAAAAATTTTTAATGAAGAATATTTGGAATATTTGAGAAATTTTAAATTTGAATGTGATGTGTGGGCTATTCCGGAGGGGACAGTTGCTTTTCCGCAAGAGCCTCTTATTATAGTTAGAGGACCTATTATTCAAGCTCAAATGGTAGAAACTATGATTTTATTAACTATAAATCATCAATCTATGATTGCTACAAAGGCTAACAGAATAGTATCAGCAGCAGATGGAAGGCCTGTTGTTGAGTTTGGTTCAAGAAGAGCACAAGGATATACAGGAGCGAATTTAGGGGCAAGAGCAGCTTACATCGGTGGATGTCTTGGAACGGCAAATACCCTTGCAGAAAAAATTTATGGAGTTCCGGCTCTTGGAACTATGGCACATTCATGGGTACAACTTTTTGATAGCGAATATGAGGCATTTAAAAAATATGCAGAAGTATATCCGCAAAATTGTTTACTTTTAGTTGATACTTATGACACTTTAAAAGAGGGAATACCAAATGCCATTAAGGTGTTTAATGAGGTTGTAGTTCCTAGCGGAAATAGACCTAAGGGAATAAGAATAGATTCCGGAGATATAGCATATCTTACTAAAAAAGCAAGAGTAATGCTTAATGAGGCAGGGTTTGAAGATGCAAAAATAATGATTTCAAATTCATTGGATGAATTTACAATTCAAAATATTTTACATCAAGGAGCAAAGATAGATTCATTTGGTGTTGGTGAAAGACTTATAACTTCAAAAAGTTCTCCTGTATTCGGAGGAGTATATAAACTTACAACAATTGAAGAAGATGGAAAGCTGATTCCAAAAATAAAAATTTCGGAAAATGTAGCAAAGATTACAAATCCCGGATTTAAGCAACTATATAGATTATATGATAAGGATACAAACAAGGCGATAGCAGATGTTATTACACTTCATGATGAAATTATAGATGATTCTAAGGAATATGAAATTTTTCATCCTGTTTATACATGGAAGAGAAGAGTTTTAAATAATTTTATAGCTAAGCCTCTGCTTGAAAGAATATATGATAAAGGTAAGCTTGTTTATGAACTTCCGAATATTGAAGATATAAAAACTAAAGTTCAAGTTGAACTTGAAACTCTATGGGAAGAAACTAAAAGACTTGATAATCCTCAAGAATATATAGTTGATTTATCTTATGACTTATGGAAGATTAAAGAAGAACTTTTGGGAGAACATGGTAAAAATATAAAAAGGAAATAGAGAATATGAATTACTACGGAAATGTATTTAGGCCTCCGAGTGAAGCAAGATCACTTATTATTCAGGCTACTATAGGCTGTTCTCATAATGACTGTACATTTTGTTATATGTATAAAGATGAGCCTTTCATAATTAGAAAAATAGATGATATAATAGCAGAACTTGAAACTATAAGAGATTATTTTCCGCAATTTGAAAGAGTGTTTATAGCAGATGGAGATGCGCTTGTATTAAAAACAACGGATTTGTTAAGGCTGCTTGAGTATATAAATAAAAATTTCCCAAATGTAAATAGAATTTCATCTTATGCAACTGCGGGAGATATTAACAGAAAATCAGTAGAAGAATTAAAACAGCTTTATGACAATGGACTTAAAATGCTCTATATAGGGTTTGAAAGTGGAGATGATGAAATTTTAGCAGATATAAAAAAAGGTCTTACTACAGAAGAATATATATCTGCAATGGAAAAGTGCAAAAAGGTTAAAATGCAAACATCAATAACGATAATTGCAGGTCTTGGCGGCAGAGAAAAATGGAAACAAAATGCAATTAATACTGCAAAATTAATAACAAAAACCAAACCTGATTATGTGAGTTACTTGACTATGAGAATTTATAAAAATGCTCCGATATATGAGGATTATATATCGGGAAAATTTGAAATGCCTTCGGCTGAAGAAATACTTTATGAAATTAGACTGTTTTTAGAAAATGTAGATTCCGAGGGTACGATTTTCAGATCAAATCATGCTTCAAATTATGTACTACTTGGAGGAACTTTAAATAAAGATATAAGCGGTCTTATTGAAACAATAGATGATACTCTGAGAAGGAAAAATTTCAGGCTCGGAATGATGAGAAGCCTATAGAAGGGAAAAAATATGTTATATACGCTTAATTTAATGGATAAAAATAATTTTGAGACTATGTTAAACATGCAAGCCATACCTGTTGATTGGATAGCAGATGAAACATTTTTTAATATGAGTTATGAATCTGTTGCTGCATATGAGCATTATAGTAGTATAAAAAATATTTTTAATTTAATTGTGCTGTTACAAAGAGTAGAAAAAGATGATTTGATTTGGGTGAGGAGCGAAAGCTATTATGCAATAGCAAAGGTAAAACAGTCTGCTCAGTTTAACAGTTTTGGAGCAAAAATAGCAATTAAAGCTGTTGTATATGAAATTTTTGATATTCCGTCTGAAGTGGTAATGAACTTGGACAAATTTTTAATGTCGGAAATAAAAGATAGAAAAATTATTTTAGAGAGCGATAGAATATTTAATTCTTTTAAAGAAGGCGAAATTTGTATCGGAGATGAAAATTCAGAGGAGAGTTTACAGCTCGAGTTTGTAAAAGACAGTTCCAATATGCTTGAAGTTAGAAAAAAGTATGATATTATGCCTTATAAAAAATCAAAAATCAATGTATCTTCAAAAATTACTAAGAAAAAAAGAGAAGTGGATAATAATTTTGGGGAACTTATAATAGAATTATATCCGCCTGATAAAAAAGAAGAAATACGAAAGTATGATTTCTTTAAAAGTAATCAAGTTTCATTAAACAGTGCAGAAGATAAGGTATATGTGCAAGAAATAAGCAAAGATAAAAATATTTAACAAAATATTTTATAAAACAATAAAATAATAATAAAAAGAAATCACTTTTTTTAGTATAATATAAAGAGTGATTTTTTTATTGAGGTGAATATGGTTTATTTATTTGATTTAGATGGAACATTATTAGATACAAAAGAGGGAATTATAAATGGATTTTTATATGGATTTGAAAAAATAGGATATAAAGACTACAATATAGATAATATAAAAAATTTTATAGGACCTCCGCTTGAAGATACATTTATAAATAAATTGGGATTTTCAAAAAATTTGTCGGATAAAACTATAGAATATTTTAGACAATATTATAAAGCAAAAGGGCAATATGAAAATACATTTTATGATGGAGTGTGTGATGCACTTGAGTATATTAGAAGAGATAATATAGCTGCAGTAGCTACATCAAAGCCTGAAAAACAGTCTATTGAAATTTTAAAAAATAGAAAAATGGATAGATATTTCAACTTTATAGGTGGAGCTACAGAAGATGCGGAAAGAAGTAAAAAACATGATGTTATAGAATATGTGTTAAAAAAATTAGAAATTAGTTCAAGAGAGAAAGTATATATGATAGGGGATAGATATTCTGATATAAATGGAGCTAAGCAATCTGATATTAAGTCCATAGGCGTAACATGGGGATATGGTTCAAGAGAAGAGCTTCTTGATTGTAAGGCGGATTATATCGTTGACAATGCTAAAGAGTTAAATGAGTTGATACAAAAAATAAAATAATTTATTAGGGGTTAAGTATGTTGAATTATAGTGAAATAGATGCCGTATTAGAAATTATAGGCACGATTGCATTTGCATCCTCGGGAGCGATGGTTGGGATAAGAAAGGGCATGGATTTATTCGGAATTCTTGTACTTGGAATAGTAACAGCACTCGGCGGAGGATGTGTTAGAGATATAATACTTGGGATAACACCTCCGGGAATGTTTGTAAATTCATCTTATGCAATTCAGGCTTTAATATCATCGCTAATACTGTTTATGATATTTTATGTGAAAACCGATTATCTAAATTCTAAGGCACTAAAAAAATATGAAGATTTTTTGATGATTTTGGATGCAATAGGGCTTGGTGCATTTACTGTAACAGGAATAAATACAGCTATTGGCACAGGATATGCTGAAAAGGAATTTTTATTAATATTTGTAGGCATGTTAACAGGAGTCGGAGGAGGAATAATAAGAGATGTATTTTCAAATAGTATTCCGTCAATTTTTAAAGAACAAATTTATGCGGTGGCTTCATTTTTTGGAGCATGTTTTTATGTACTGTTCATAGATAAACTTGATGCAGATACAGTTATGATATTAAGTGCAATGATAGTTATAATTATAAGAATATTTGCAGTGAAGAAAAATCTTCATTTGCCAAAAGTTAAAATTTAGGGAGATTTGTTATGAATATAAAAATAATAACAGATGGCGGTTGTGATATTTCAAAAGAATATATAAAAAAATATGATATAGAAATTTTACCAATAGCAGTAAATGATGGCATAGAAGAGTACTTTGGAGATGATGAACTATCGTCGAATGAATTATTTAAAAACATGAGAAATAAAAAAGTTTATGGAACAAGTCAAGTTGGGAACATGGATTATATTCAATGTTTTGAAAAGTATGCATCTGAAAATAGAGAAATAATTTATATTTCTCTATCGTCTGGAATTACAGGGACATATGATGCTGCACTCAGAATTAGAGAAGAAGTTTTAAAAAAATACAAAAGTGCAAAGATTCATGTATTTGATTCATTTTGTGCAACTTGCGGTCTTGGACTTATGGTTCACAGGGCGGCGATGATGGCGGCAGACGGAAGAGATTCAAAATATATTTTAAATGCGCTTGAATTTTTAAAAGCTCATCAAGAACATGTATTTTCAGTAACAACTTTAGAGTTTTTAGTAAGGGGCGGTAGAGTTTCAAAAGGAAGTGCAGCAATAGGGGGGATCTTAAATATCAAACCTATTATGGAACTTACAAAGACAGATGGAAAAATAACATCCCTTGATAAGGCGAGAGGAGAAAATAATTTATATAAAAAGCTTTCAGAAGAGCTTGCAAAGAAAAGTGGTGGAAAGTTTAATACAAATCAAAGTATCATAATAGCTTATGGAGATGATGTTTCGTTTGCGGAGCGTTTGAAAAATCATATATTATCCGAGTATAATATATCTGAACAACAAATTTATTGTAACCAGCTCGGAACAGTTATTGGAGCACATACAGGACCCGATTTTGTCGGGGTGTTTTTCCTGAGTAAATTATTTGAAGATTATAATGAAGTAAGATAGCTTTACAGCTATCTTATTTTTGTAAATCGGATATAAAGCGGATAAGCATATAATATACCTGTAAAAATATATCTGAATCAAAAAAATGAAATAATGAATTAAAAATTTCATAGGTATTTTATGATAACTTGGTAATTATATTTCTATATATTAAATAAGTGTAATATAGATAAAATGTATATTTACAAAAAAAAGAATTTAGTTTATTATAAGAGTAGCAGTACGAAGTATCAAAATATGACGGGAGGTAATTTTATGACTTATTATGTAGATCTTAATAGCGACATTGGAGAAGGATATGGCGCATATAAGATGGGAATGGACGAAGAAATTATAAAGCATGTTACGAGCATTAATCTTGCTTGTGGATGGCATGCAGGAGATCCTTTAATTATGGATAAGACGGTTAAACTTGCAAAAGAATTCGGGGTAAATGTAGGGGCACATCCCGGATATCCTGATCTACTTGGATTTGGTAGAAGAAACTTGGCAATTACTCCCGAAGAAGCAAGATGTTATATGCTATACCAGACAGGTGCATTGATAGCGTTTACAAAAGCTCACGGTATAAAACTTCAACATATGAAATTGCATGGTGGATTTTATAACAAGGCATGCGCAGATAAAGCACTTGCAGATGCAATTCTTGATGGGATTGAAGCTTTGGATAAGGATATAATATTGATGGTATTAAGTGGAAGCTACATAGCTAAAGCCGGAAAAGAAAGAGGTTTCAGAGTTTCAGAAGAGGTATTTGCCGATAGAGGATATAATGTAGACGGTTCTTTAGTTAACAGAAGTTTACCGGGTGCATTTGTAAAGGATCCTAAAGATGCAATTCCAAGAGTTATAAGAATGATTAAAGAAGGAAAAGTAACAACAGCAGCAGGGGAAGAGATAGACATAAAGGCAGATTCTATATGTGTACACGGAGATAATCCTCATGCGATTGAATTTGTAAAGCAAATAAGAGCGGGATTAGCAGAAGCGGGTATAACAATTGCTCCAATACAAGACTTTATAAAATAGGAGGAAATATTTATGGAAAAAAATAAAAAAGGAAACCTTTCTGTATTACTAGGAGCGGCATTTTTGATGGCGACATCAGCTATTGGGCCTGGATTTATGACTCAAACAGCTACATTTACAAATGGATTAAAGGCTGATTTTGCATTTGTAATATTAGTGTCAATAGTTATGAGTTATATAACTCAGTTAAACGTATGGAGAGTTATTGCAGTATCAAAGCTTAGAGGACAGGACATTGCAAATAAGGTATTACCAGGACTTGGATATTTTATTGCATTTCTTGTAGCACTTGGCGGACTTGCTTTCAACATCGGTAATGTCGGTGGAGCAGGACTTGGAATAAATGTAATTTTCGGATTAGATCCTAAGGTTGGAGCGGCAATCGGAGGAATACTCGGAGTAATAATTTTCACATCTAAGTCAGCAGGAAAGGCTATGGATAAACTTACACAAATTTTAGGAGCGGCAATGATTATACTTATAGCTTATGTTTGTGCTACAACAGCTCCTCCTGTATCAGAAGCTGCAAAGAGAATGGTAGCTCCATCAGATATGGGAGCAACAGTTCCTGCAATATTAACACTTCTTGGAGGAACAGTAGGTGGATATATAGTATTTTCAGGCGGTCACAGATTAATTGATGCCGGAGTAACAGGAGAAGAAAATTTAAGTGAAGTAAATAAATCGGCGACACTTGGTATAGTAGTAGCACTTGTAGTAAGAATTCTTTTATTCTTAGCAGTTCTTGGAGTAATAAATAGCGGTGGAGTACTTGATGAGAAAAATGTTGCAGCATCTGCGTTTAGAATTGCGAGTGGTGAAATCGGATACAAGATATTCGGTATAGTATTTACAGCTGCAGCACTTACATCAGTAGTAGGAGCAGCATTTACATCAGTATCTTTCTTAAAAACATTATTTAAGCCAATAGGAGAAAGAGCGAATCTTGTAACAATACTTTTTATAGTTTTTTCAACAATTATATTTATATTTATCGGACAACCACAAAAATTACTTGTATTAGTAGGAGCGCTAAATGGATTGATTTTACCTATAACACTTGCAGTAATGCTTATAGCAAGTAAAAAGAAATCAATAGTTGGAGAATATGTTCATTCAAATATATTATTCTATTTAGGTTGGGTAGTTACTGTAGTATCTGCATATATAGGAGTTACAACATTTGTTAGTAAGATGTCAACATTCTTCTAAGGAGAAGTGATTAAATGTATAATAATGTTAAATATCTTATTGCGGGAGATAGAGCTCTTATTATGGAATTTGGTAATGAGATTTCAAAAGATATAAACTCTCGCATTAGAATGACTATTGAAAAAATTGAAAAAAGTAATATTGAGGGAATAGTTGAACTTGTTCCAACATATAGATCTATAACTGTTTCATATAATCCATTGATTATAAAATATGATGAACTTGTAGAGAAACTTCGTGAATTTGAAAAGCATAAGGAAGAATCAGACGGAGATACAATAAGACTTATAGAAATACCTACAGTTTATGGTGGTGAATATGGCCCTGATTTGAAATTTGTATCTGAACATTCAGGATTAAATGAAGAAGAAGTAGTAGAAATTCATACAGGAACAGACTATTTGGTATATATGATGGGATTTGCACCGGGATTCACTTATCTTGGTGGAATGGACGAGAGAATAGCAACACCTAGATTAAAAAGCCCAAGGCTCAAAATTCCAGGTGGTTCTGTCGGAATAGCAGGAGCTCAAACAGGGATGTATCCTTCCGATTCACCGGGAGGTTGGCAGTTAATAGGAAGAACTCCGCTGAAATTATATGATGAGGCTAATGATCCTCCTGTGTTTATAAATGCAGGTGATTATATCAGATATGTAAAAATAGATGAAGCTGAATATGAAAAGATAAAGTCGGAAGTTGAAAACGGAACATATGAAGTTAGTATAAAAACTGTGGATAGAGGTGAGCTGAATGGCTAAGATTAAGGTTTTAAACGGAGGCATTTACACCACAGTTCAGGACTATGGAAGAATAGGATATCAAAAATTTGGTATAGCACCTGCGGGTGTAATGGATGAATACTCTTATGAACTTGCAAATGCTTTGACAGGAAACAAAAGAGGAGAAGCGGTTTTAGAGATAACATATTTGGGACCTATGTTGAAATTTGAAGACGAGGTAGTAATAGCAGTCACAGGTGCAAATGTAAGTCCTAAGATAGATGGAGTTCCTATAAATATGTATGAAAGCTATAAAATAGGAGCGGGCAGTACACTATCATTTGGAAAACTTATAGATGGAGTTAGAGCATATCTTGCATTTGGCGGAGAAATAGATGTTCCTGTAGTGAATGGAAGTAAGTCAACATTAGTTAAGAGTAAAATCGGAGGATATGAAGGACGACCGTTAAAAGCAGGAGATGAATTTGAAGTAAAGGTAAATGAAGCTGCCAAAGAAGGAAAAATTTTACCGGATAAATACAAAGCTCAAATAAATAAATTTAATGTTATAAGAGTTGTACTTGGACCGCAAGATGATTACTTTACTGAAGATGGAATTAAAAAATTGTTTAGATCGGGAGGATATACACTTACAAAAAATATAGATAGAATGGGTGTAAGGCTTGACGGTGCAGCACTTGAACATAAAACAGCGGCAGATATTATATCTGATGGAACAGTAATGGGTGCAGTACAAGTTCCTTCTGATGGACACCCTATAATTTTAATGGCTGATAGGCAGACAACAGGCGGATATACTAAAATTGGAACTATAATAAAAGAAGATATCGCAAAAATTGCACAAATGGGCGCTATGAATAAGTTATGCTTTACTGAAATATCACTTAGTGATGCACAAAAAGAATATGAAAAATTTGAACAAAAAATTCTTGATGCAAGAGAATCCGTTAAATAAATTTGTTTGAATTTAAACTTAAAAATCTTTCTCGAGAAACCGGGAAAGATTTTTTGCTTTAATTTAAATTTGTTAAATATTCGACATATTTTAGACACAATAAAGTTATAGTTTTAACATAAACTAATTGAGGTGGGATTTTATGTATGCAGAGATTATAAAAAATATTTCCGGAGGTGCCTTAAATAAGTTTAAGATATATGACAGCTCCAAAATTAAGTATATTATATCATCAATGCTGGCAGGATTTTTTGTCGGGCTTGGATTGATTAGTATGGGAGCATCTATTTCTGTATTTGGAGGACTTGATTTTCCGGTTGTAAAATTTACAAATGGATTTATTTTTTCCCTTGCATTGTCTCTTGTAATTATGGCAGGAGGGGATTTATTTACAGGAAATGTACTTGTACTTTCAACAGGTGCTATGACTAAGACAATAAGAACATCAGATGCTATAAAGGTATGCGCCTTATCATACATAGGGAATTTTTTAGGAGCTTTATTAGTTAGTTTTTTATATATGGGAACAGGAATAAAAGACTCCGGAGTTTGTAATGCAATTATAGAACTTGCAAAAGTAAAGGCGAGTTTTGCGTTTGTTCCGATGATTTTTAAAGGAATAATGTGTAATATATTAGTTTGTCTTGCTGTTCTATGTTGTATAAAAATGAAAAGTGAAAGTGCAAAATTAATAATGGTATTTTGGTGCATAATGCCTTTTGTAATACTCGGATTTGAGCACAGCATTGCAAATATGACTTGCTTTATAATAGCAAAAGCTATGTCACCTGAGATTACTATTGCAATGATTATGAATAATTTAGTACCCTCGACGATAGGTAATATTATTGGAGGGTTGTTAGTTGCAGGAGGCTATTATTTTCTTGGAAGAGAATAACTGATAAAAATAAAGTTGTAAATATAAAAAAATTAACAAAAAAATTAAGCGTATTTTACTTGACAAAATTCGTAAAGTTGATTTAAAAGGCTAATAATAGAGCTTTATTAATGTTTGCCAATAATTTCAGTAAAGTTGAAATTATATATAGTATTTGCTATAATTAGTGTGTATGAAATTGTTACCATTATGTGAAATGGCAATAGTAGATTAAAGATAAGATTTTATCTTAATTAAAATTAAAGGAGTGTTTAACATGACAGATACTTTAAATCCATTAGTAGCTGCACAAGAGAAAGTAAGAGTAGCGTGTGAAAAATTAGGCTGTGATCCGGCAGTATATGAACTTTTAAAAGAGCCAAAGAGAGTTATTGAAATCTCAATTCCTGTAAAAATGGATGACGGTTCTCTAAAAGTATTTAAGGGTTGGAGAAGTGCTCACTCAGATGCAGTAGGTCCTGCTAAGGGAGGAGTTCGTTTCCATCCAAATGTAAACATGGACGAAGTAAAGGCACTTTCACTTTGGATGACATTTAAAGGTGGAGCTTTAGGACTTCCATATGGTGGTGGAAAGGGAGGAATCTGTGTAGATCCTTCAGAATTATCACAAAGAGAATTAGAACAACTTTCAAGAGGTTGGGTAAGAGGACTTTATAAATATCTTGGAGATAGAATAGATATACCTGCACCGGACGTAAATACAAACGGACAAATTATGAGCTGGTTTGTAGATGAATATGTAAAATTAAATGGCGAAAGAATGGACCTTGGTACATTCACAGGAAAGCCAATTGCATTTGGCGGTTCAGAAGGAAGAAATGAAGCAACAGGATTCGGTGTTGCAGTAGTTGTTAGAGAATCTGCTAAGAGATTTGGAATTGATATAGCTGATGCTAAGATTGCCGTTCAAGGATTTGGTAACGTAGGTTCTTTCACAGTTAAGAATATTGAAAGACAAGGCGGAAAAGTTTGTGCAATAGCTGAATGGGATAAAAAAGAAGGAAACTATGCACTATACAATGAAAACGGAATGTCTTTCAAAGAATTAATTGCATATAAGAACGAACATAAGACATTAATCGGATTCCCTGGAGCAACTAAGATTTCTGATGAAGAATTCTGGGCAAAAGAATATGATATTTTAGTACCTGCTGCACTTGAAAATGTAATCACTGGCGATAGAGCAAAGGTTATAAACGCTAAATTAGTTTGTGAAGCAGCTAACGGACCTACTACTCCAGAAGGAGATAAGGTTCTTACTGAAAGAGGAATAGCTCTTACACCGGATATTTTAACTAACTCAGGTGGAGTATTAGTTTCTTATTATGAATGGGTTCAAAATCAATATGGATATTATTGGACAGAAGCAGAAGTAGAAGAAAAACAAGAAGCTGATATGATGAAAGCTATTTCCGGAGTATTTGGAATTGCTGATGAATATAAAGTACCATTAAGAGAAGCTGTTTATATGTATGCTATTAAATCAATAGATACAGCTATGAAGTTAAGAGGATGGTATTAATCCTTATATAATAAAAAACCGTTACATTTGTAACGGTTTTTTTATGCTCCTTAAAAGTTTACATATTATTTGATTTGATATATAATTTTCAACAGAGGTGGTTTTTTGGAAAATTTACAAATAGGATTAAATATAATTTTCCCTATATTCTTCGTAATTTTTGTAGGATATTTTTTAAAAACTAAAAAAATTTTAGATGAAAATTTTATTTCCAAGAGCACTACTCTTGTTTTTTATGTTGCACTTCCGGCGAAACTATTTTTTGATATAAAAAATTCCAAGGTCAACTCGCTGGATATAAAATATGTTTTATATTTACTTTTGGGAACTCTTTTAATTTTTGGACTTTCTTGGATTTCGGGTTACTTTTTTATAAAAGATAAGAAAAAATTATCGGCATTTGTACATTGTTCATATAGATCTAATTTTGTGTATATAGGAATACCAATATTAGATTTAATTTTTTCGGAACCTGCAATGGATTCAATTTTAATAGTAATAATTTTTGGGCTTACACTCTATAATATGCTTGCAATTATACTTTTAACTTATTACGGAGATAAGAAATTGAGTATTACAGATTTTTTTATTAAAGTAATAAAAAATCCTATGATAATTGCAATAGTACTTGGATTATGTGTAAAGTTTTTGAACATTCCTATTTATAGTGGAGTTGAGTCCGGAGCAAGTATTATTGCAAAGTTATGTACTCCATTATCTCTAATTTTAATAGGAGGTTCTTTGAATTTTAACGGAACTTTTTCTGATGTTATGATTATTTGTGTAGATACTTTAATTAAAGACGTAATTGGAGCGGCTATTTTAGTACCTGTTGGATTTTTAATAGGTTTTACAAATTCGCAACTTGTTGTAGCATATATATTTTTTGGCACTCCTTGCGCATTGAATTGTTTTATTATGGGTAAGCAAATGGGTTCAGATGCAAATTTAACCTCACAGATAATAACGGCATCTTTTGTTTTTTCAATAGTATCTTATGCAGTGGGCATAGCCCTTTTAAAATATTACAGTATAATATAGGCTTTACAGTAAAAAGAAAAAGTGATATACTAATGACCAACTTAATAGACAACCTTATTAAGAGCGGCGGAGTGAATGGGCACGATGAAACCCGGCAACCTATTGTGGTGCCAAATCCCACAGAGAGATCTGGAAGATGAGGTTATTTTTTGATACCTTTTCCTCTGGAGGAGGATTTTTTATTTAGGAGGTAGAAATGGATAAATGGTTATTTACATCTGAATCTGTAACAGAGGGTCATCCTGACAAAGTTTGTGATCAAATTTCAGATGCAGTTTTAGATGCAATTATTAAAGAGGATAAAAATGCAAGAGTTGCTTGTGAGACAGTTGCATCAACAGGAATGGTATTAATTACCGGTGAAATCACCACAAGTACTTATGCTGATTTCACTAAAATAGTTAGAGATACATTAAGAGAAATAGGATATGATAGAGCAAAAATTGGTTTTGATGCGGATACTTGTTCAGTGTTATGTGCTATAAAAGAGCAAAGCCCTGATATTGCAATGGGAGTTGACAGATTTAAGGAAGCGGGAGTTGATGAGTTGGATTCATTTGGAGCAGGAGATCAAGGTATGATGTTTGGTTATGCTTGCAATGAAACAGAGGAGTATATGCCTCTGCCGATATCTCTTGCGCATAAAATGTCTAAAAGACTTTCAGATGTCAGAAAAGAAAATGTTATTGATTATTTAAGACCGGATGGGAAAACTCAAGTTACTGTTGAATATGAGAACTTAGTTCCAAAAAGAATAGAGAATGTAGTAGTATCTACACAGCATAATCCTGATGTGAGTCTTGAAACTATCAGAGAAGATATTATTAGAGAAGTAATTAAAAAAACAGTACCTGAAACAATGATGGATGAAAATACGAAGATATATGTGAATCCGACAGGAAGATTTGTAATGGGCGGTCCTATGGCAGATGCAGGATTAACAGGAAGAAAGATAATTGTAGATACTTATGGTGGATTTGCAAGACATGGCGGAGGAGCATTTTCCGGAAAAGATCCTACAAAAGTTGATAGATCAGCAGCTTATTTTGCAAGATATATTGCAAAAAATATTGTCGCTTCCGGGCTTGCGGAAAAGTGTGAAATAGGACTTGCCTATGCGATTGGCATTGCAAGACCTACATCAGTTTATGTTCAGACATTTGGAACAGGCAAGTTATCCGATAATGAAATAGAAAAGATAGTTATGGATAATTTTGATGCAAGACCTGCTGCAATTATAAGGGATCTTGATTTATTAAAACCTATTTATAAACAGGTAGCAAGTTATGGACACTTTGGCAGAAATGATTTAGATTTGCCTTGGGAAAAGCTTGATAAAGTTGAAAAGTTGAAAGCTTATTTAAAATAGTTGATTGGGAGAATTTCAAAACGAAATTCTCCTTTTTTTATTACGCTCTTTATACTACAATAGACAATAGGAGAATAAATATGATAGAAATTAAGGGCGTAGTAGAGAAAATTATATATAGGAATGAAGATAACGGTTATACTGTTGCAAGATTTTCAACAGAAGAGGAATCTATAACTATAAATGGAAGCTGTGCAGAAATAAAGACTTCAATGGAATATGAACTTAAGGGAGATTTTATATTTCACAAAAAATATGGTGAACAGTTTAAATTTGAGAGCATAGAAGAAATTTTGCCTCAATCTGAAAATGGAATAATTAATTATCTTTCAAGTGGAATTATTCCATTTATAGGAGAAAAAACTGCCAAGAATATAGTTGATAAATTTAAAACGGAAACACTAAAAATTTTAGAAGAGGATACGGAAAGATTACTTGAAGTTGATGGAATAGGTCCGCGAAAATTAGATAAGATTAAAAGTGCTCTTCTTGAGAATAGAGGACTTAGAAGATTGACTTTATTTTTGAATAAGCATGAGCTCGGAACTACGCTTGCAGTTAAAATATACAAAGAATATGGAGAGGGAGCAATACAGATAATAAAAGAAAATCCATATAAACTTGCGGAGGATATAAGTGGAGTAGGATTTAAAAAAGCGGATAAGATTGCAATGAGCATTGGAGAGTTTAGAGGCTCATCATTTAGAAACAGAGCTGCATTGAAGTATATCCTTTCACTTGCAACTCTTGAAGGGCATAGTTTTTTACCTAAAGATATTTTAATTAAAAGAACCCATAAGTTGGTTGGAGATAATATAGAACAACTTGAAAATGAACTTTTAAATTTAAGCTTAGATGATAGATTTTTTATTGAGCAAAGCGATGGCGAAGTATGTTGTTATTATGCACCATATCTAAGAGCGGAAAATTATATTTCCGGAAAAATTAAAGAACTTGTATCCGGAAAATTTGAGTATGATACAAATATAGATGAGATTTTAAAAAAAATAGAAGAACGTAATGAAATTAAATTTGCAACAAATCAAGTTATTGCAGTTAGAGAAGCTGTTGAAAAGGGAGTATTAATTATAACCGGAGGACCGGGAACAGGTAAGACAACAACGTTGAAAGCAATAATAGAAATTTTTGAGTCCATGGGAAAAAGTGTAAAGCTTGCCGCACCTACAGGTCGTGCCGCAAAACGAATGAAGGAAGCTACAAATAGAGATGCAAGCACGATTCACAGATTACTTGAAATAAGAGTCCCCGATGATGATAGAATAAACTATGGATATGAAGAAGAGGTTGAGCTTGATTGTGATGTACTAATAGTAGATGAAGTAAGCATGGTAGATTTAGGACTTATGAATACTCTGCTTCATTCTATAAAAAAGGGAACAAGACTTATACTTGTTGGAGATAAAGATCAGTTGCCGTCAGTTGGAGCAGGAAATGTGCTATCAGATCTGATTGAAAGTAAGAGAGTATCGGTTGTAAATCTAAATGAAATTTTTAGGCAAAAAGAACAATCATCAATAATTAAAAATGCACATTTGATAAATAATGGAATATTACCTGAAATTTCAAATTCCGGAGATTTTTATATGATTTCGGAACAGAATGAAAAAAAATCTCTTGAAGTTATAAAGGAATTGGTAAGTAGAAGGCTTCCGCAATACTATGGGGTGAATTCTAACAAAATACAAGTATTGGCACCTATGAAAAAAGGAAATGTCGGGATTTACAGTTTGAATAAAACTTTACAGGAAGTATTAAATCCCAAAGGGGATGAAATTATATTTGGGGATAATGTATTTAGAGTGGGCGATAAAGTTATGCAAACTAAAAATAACTATAACCTTGAATATAAGATAGAATCGGAATTTTATCTTGAAGAAGGAGAAGGAGTATTTAACGGAGATATAGGATATGTTGTAGAAATAGATATTGAGAATAAAAGTCTTGTTGTGCTTTATGACGATGTAAAGAAAGTTAAATATGAGTATTCGGATTTAGATGAACTTATACTTTCTTATGCCTGTACAATTCATAAATCTCAAGGTTCGGAATTTGATATAGTTATAATTCCGCTACATTTTGCACCATATATATTATTGACGAGAAATTTAATTTATACTGCCATAACAAGAGCAAAAAAACTCGTAGTGCTTGTGGGAGAATATAAGTATTTAGATATTATGGTTAAGAATAATAGAATTTCAAAAAGATATTCCAATTTATGTAAGAAGCTGATGAAAGATGATTAATTTGTTTAAGAAAGAGTGCTATTTTTGTGATTCAAAAGAGATTTTTGAATATGGAATATGTAAAAATTGTTATGATAATTTGAAAGGGGATATTTTATTTTCAAAAAAGCTTGAATATGTGGATGATGTTATAGTAGCGTTTGAATATAATAATTTTCTAAGAGATAAGATGTTGTCATATAAATTTAAAGATAAGACATATCTATATAAATTTTTTTCTGAAGTTTTGACAGAAAAATTGTTTAAGGAAAAACTCAGTATGAAATATAAAAATATAACTTGTGTCCCTATGCATAAGAATGCTTTAAAAAAGAGAGGGTATAACCAAAGTGAATTAATAGCAAAACAAGTGGCTAAAAATACTTTGTTGGAGTTTGTTGCACCGGTTGAAAAAATAGCGGATGTTCCGGAGCAAGCAGGTATTAAAGAATTTTTCGGTAGAATTGAAAATATAAAGGGAGTATTTAGATTTGCAGGGGAAAAGGTAGAGAGTATTATAATAGTTGATGATGTAATTACTACCGGTGCTACAGTAAATGAAATGGCGAGAGTTTTAAAGGAAAATGGAATAAAAAAAGTAGCGGCATTAGTAGCAGCTACTTCTCAAAATCTTTAATAAAATTTTTAAGTACAGATTCATATCTTGGCCATAGCGTTGTAGATTTAAAATACTTCATTGAGAATAGAGTTGCATTTATTTCTCCACCCATTAAAATTATCATACTCATAAGCCATAGCCATATTAGCAGTATTATAATTCCTCCAAGTGAGCCGTAGGTTACAGAGTACTTTGCAAAATTTCCAACATAGTACCCGAATAAATTTGTGGCAAATACAGATGAGATAGTGGAAAATATCGCACCGGGAAGAATTAAACTAAACTTTAATAAATCTCTTGTATCAGTTCCCGGACTGTATTTATATACCAATAGAAAAGTTATAAACATATAAATAAATGGGATTATAAAACTGAGAATATGCCATAGATATGTGATATCTTCTCCAAGTCCCACATAATTTATGAGCATATTTATTATAGTTTCGCCGAAAACTTGAGTTAATAATAAGAGCAGTATCATTATTATCAAAGCAATGGTGAACAGTAATGACAATAATTTAGTTTTGAGTATACCTCTTTTTTCGCTAAATCCATAAGCTAAATTTATATTTTTTATAATTTTTTTAAATCCGTTAGATGCTGACCATAGTCCCAGTAAAACAGATATTGAAAATAAGCTTCCGGAGCTTCCGGAGTAAATTTCTTTTATAAAGTTCATTGCTATTTTTGTGATATCTTCAGGAAGATAACTAAGAGCTTCTATTATATTGTCAGAATATAAAAAATTTGTAAAGTTTATTATATTTAACAGAGCAATTAAAAACGGAAATATTGACAAAATTAGAAAATATGCTAAACTTGCACTTATTTCAACAATTCTATGCTCAGCAAATCTATATAGGAATTTGTCAAAAAATATTACATAATTTTTATTTAGGTTATTATAAAAATTTTTCTTGATTTTGTTAAGCATAATCCACCTCAAGAGAAATTATAACATAATCAGTATAAAATGTGATAAAATATATTGAAAATAAGGAGGAGTATATGGCATATAATATTCTTGTATGTGATGATGAAAAAGATATAGTAAAAGCGATAGAGATATATTTAAAAGCGGAAGGGTATGAAGTTTTTAAAGCGTATGACGGCCTTGAAGCCATTGAGATAATAAACAGAGAACAGATTCATCTTTGTATTATTGATCTTATGATGCCAAAGGTAGATGGTATTTCTGCGATTTTAAAAATAAGAGAAAAATATAATATTCCAATTATTATCTTATCTGCAAAATCTGAAATAACTGACAAAATAATAGGGCTTAATGTTGGTGCAGATGATTATATTGTAAAGCCGTTTAATGCTATTGAGCTTGTTGCAAGAGTAAATTCGGTACTTAGAAGATTTACAAGTTTAGGAAGTGCAGATATTGATAAAGATATTTATAAAGCGGGTAGAGTTGTAATAAAAAATTCATCTAAAGAAGTTTTTATAGATGATGAGGCGGTTAACTTAACGCCATATGAATATAAAATTTTACTTCTACTTATGAAAAATAAATCTCGTGTATTTAATTCCGATGAAATTTATAGACAGGTTTGGGAAGATGAGGCACATGATGTTAAAAAGATAATTTCAGTTCATATATCTCATCTCAGGGATAAGCTCGAAATAAATCCGAGAAAGCCGGATTTAATAAAGAGTGTATATGGCATGGGTTATAAAATAGAGGATAAATAATGAGATTATCCGAAAGAGTTAAGAAAAGTTTATATAAGATATATTTGTATCTTAGAGATAATGATTTTATGGAGTCTCTTCTATTTGATATGCTTTTAATATGCGGACTTATTTATGGCAAGTATGGATATTTTATAGGAGCATTTCTATTCGTATGTTTTTTTATATGGAAAATATATAGAAGACAGGTTATTAAATCATTATTTACCGTAAAGTTGTTTTTAAGCTACAGTGAAAATTATTTGTTTTTAATATTCGGCATAATAAATTTGATGCTAATTTTTGAAATGTTGTTTCTTGAATATGGAGAATTTGAAACTTTTGTAGTATTGTGTTTTTTTAAATTAATTTTTGTCGGAGAAAATGTATATGTTCAAAATTTTCTACTAACTTCAATGATTGAAGACTTATATAGCTTTGGAGAGGCGGAATATATTTCGATTCTTGCCAATAATAAGACTAAAGAAAGTCTTAGACTTTTAGAAGAAATAAGAGAGCAGATCAGAAGTTCTATGAAAAAAAGTCTTGAAGCTGAGCATTTGAAGACTGAACTTATAACAAATATCTCTCATGATTTAAAAACTCCACTTACTTCAATAATAAATTATACAGATATACTTTCTAAAAAAGAAGCTATGGATGATGAAGCTAAGGATTATATTCAAGTTTTAGGAAGAAATTCTGAGAGATTAAAAAGTCTTATAGTAGATTTGATATATGCCTCAAAAACAGGATCGGGAAACATAAAAGTTGAAAAGGAATTTATAGATTTTAACGAGCTGTTATTACAAATTTATGGGGATTTTGATGAAATTCTAAAGCGCAAAAATGTAGAATTTATATATGAATATGAAGAAGAGGATATAGTAATATATACCGATGGGAATATTTTGTCGAGAATTGTTCAAAATTTAATTTCAAATGCCTATAAATATTCAAAGTCGGGTACAAAAATTTATGCGGAGACTTTTTCAAGTGATGAAATAATAAAATTTTCCATGAGAAATACGTCTAAAAGCAAAATTAAGCTTACACAGGAAGAACTTTTAGGAGAATTTGTAAAATCAGATAGAGAAAGGAATACCGAGGGTTCGGGATTGGGACTTTATATAACCAAAAATCTTGTAGAGCTTTTAGGAGGAAAATTTAATATAATAATAGAAGATGAAGACTTTAATGTAGAACTTATTTTAAATAGAGATTTAGGAGAATATGATTGAAAAAGATAATTAAGATTTTAATTTTTATAGTATTGGTAACTTTGGCGGTATGGGTCGGATATAAATTTTATATTACAAAGACTGATGACGTATCAAAAAAGGCAATAGAGAGAATACAACAAAAAAATGATAAGGTTATTACCGAAAATAAAGAGGAAAATGAAATATTTGAAAAGAAAAAGCTGGAACTTGAAGAGCTGAAAAAAATTAATAAAGATATAGTTGCAATACTTGATATTCCGGATACTCACGTATACTATCCGATTTTTAAGTCGGAAGATAACAGTTATTATATGAGAAGAAATATATATTGTAATTATGACTTAAACGGTTCGATTTTTATGGATTATGAATGTGAAGTTGATACATCTACAAATCTTATACTGTATGGGCATAATATGAGTAGTGACAATATGTTTTCAGATTTAATTAAGTATAAAGAAAAAGAATTTTTTGATTCTCATCGTACAATTTATTTATATACATTAAATGATGTAAGAGAATATAAAGTGGTAGGAAGTTATATAATCGATCTTACAAATGAAGATAAGTTTTTCAACTTTAATATTTATATAAATAAAAGTGATGCTATGAACTCAATAGATTATATTGATAATCTCAATAACATGACAGTTCAGAGTGAAAATGTGTATATAAATGAAGATTCAAAACTCATTACACTTTCAACATGTACTTATGAAAGTAAAAATGCAAGGCTTTTAATTGTAGGCGTTTTGCAATAATAAAAAGAGGTTTAGAAAATTATTCTAAGCCTCTTTTTATTTAGAAATACAAATTCAGCTAATTGATTTTTTATAATTATTTATGCTGATTACATTTGAATTTACAAAATTTTTTGAAAAATAATTTAAAATAGCTTTGCCGTTATTTGTAATAGTTACTTTTGTATTTGATATAGATATAATATCCAACCTTTGAAGTATATCCAGGAGATAAGAGTATTCGTTATCTATATTTAAGTCTGAAGTTTCTATATTATCTTTATGGTATAGAGTTTCAAAAATAATTTTTAAATTATCAAATATTATATTTACTTTTTTCTCGTTTAAATATGTCAATAAGAAATCTCGATTAAAGATTGTTTCTATAAAAATAGCATATTGTTCTTCACCATCTAACGATAAAAATTGCATAAGTCGTTCGCTGAAATCAAAATCTCCGTTTTCATTTTTAAGAATTGATTTGGTTACGGAAAAATTATAAAAGAAATTAATTAACGGGTAATGAGTTTGGTTTGGTGTTTTAATTTCTCTTGAAGTTTTTAGATTTAAGGCTGTTGCAAGTTTATTTACAGAGGCGTTTGTCAGCATATTTTTATTTTCTGAAATTTGTAATTTCAAATCATTAAATAAGTCTGTAAATGTTATATAGTTTTTAAGAAGTGTACATTCAAAATTATTTGGAATTAATTCAAATAAATTTTCATCAAAGTAAAATCCGTTAAATGATTTACTTAGATTATTTTGATATAGAAAAATATATTTTAATATATATTTAAGTTCTTCATATGGTTTTAAAAATTTATTTGAAGTTTTTAAAGCAAATTCATAATAATATTTAAGTAGTGTTATTGTGTTTTTAAATTCACTATTTGTATATATAAATCCGTTTTTTGTTGCATTTTCAAAAATATCTATAAAGTTATAGTTTTCAAAATCAGAGAAATTTTTTCCGATAGGAGCAAGACACTCGATATATACAATATTGAAGAAATAAATGCACATTTCCTCTTCGTATTCCAATTTTGAGTTGGCATATAGCAAGAATCTTTCAAATATTTTACTATCTTCATTGTTAAAAAATGTGTTTATTGCAAGAGTTCTATCCTTCTCGGACAATTCTGTATTTTGCAATTCCATAAATTCGGAGGTGGAACTTGCAAAAATTAAGAAGATATCTGCAAGATAAATCTTTAATATTTCTATTTTATTTTCATCACTTAAACTTTTTAGGTTACGTTCTTCAGCATAAGCCTTAAAAATATTATAGATTTTACTTGTAAACAGAAGTTCAAAACTTTCATCAAGTACTTCAAGAATACTAATCACATAGTAATATCCATCAATTTCAATCAGTCTTGCAAACAACAATTCTCTGTCGGACAAATTTGAAGCAGATTCTACTTTAAAACTCTTGTTTAACAATTTATCATAGATGACACAATAATCTTCATCTACACTTAAAACTTCAATGACAGTGCAGTAGCTGTTTATAAGAGAACTTGCTATTGAACTTAGCATTGTATCATTTAGTTTTTTATTACTTTTACAAAAAAATTTAAGCATTTCTAAAATGCGTTGCTCATTTCTATGAGCATCTAATATTATAAAGGCCTTTAGCTCTTTGGTACCTCTTGTAACAGTCAAAAATTTATATATTTCATCATTTTTATCTGCTTTAATTTTTGCAAAATTGTCAATTTGTGAATAGAAATTTTTTGCAAACAAAAATTTTGTTTCAGCTATAAGTCTTTCAATTTTACTCATTTATTATCACCTATCAGTTTTTCAACGATACTCAAATTCAGTAAAATTTTGTGTAAATGATAGTTGTAAATTGTATTCAGATCACCTTTTAATTTTCCGTTTTCAAGAAGCTTAATAAAAAAAATATCTTCTATCAAGTTGCAGTTATCAGATGTCATATCGGGTCTACTATCAATTGAATTCAACAATTGGTATCTGTTGTTAAAATCAGTGAACAATTCCATAATTCTTTCGGCCTTATAAAAATCAAATCTTGCATGAATAGGAGTATCAAGTTCGGATATTAAAAGTTCATAAGATTTTTTTGTATTTGCAAAAGACTCTTCAAATTCCGAAATAGAATGTTCTTCGTTCATAATTAATTGTAGCATAAAGTTTTTAGATTTTTTTAAAGTATCTCTTGAATTATTTATAAAATGCTCATATACATTTGGAGTTGCAATTAAATAATTTATGCTCACACTTATTACGACACCTAAAAATGTACCAAGTACTCTATCAAAACCGTAAATCAGTTTAGAATCCGATATAAAACTTGCCATGAATACCACACATGATAAGACTGTCATATCCTTTACATTTGTAGCTTGAAGTATATAGATTATTATAATTATTCCAAGCCCTGCAATTATCGGATTTAAGAGCTGATGTGTTTTAAACATCCCAAGAATAGATCCGAGAATAACTCCGAAAATTGACGTGAATAATCTTTTTTTGACATCTATAAAGCTTTCTGAGAAAGATGATTTCATTGTTGAAATTGTCGCTATCGACGTAAATATAGGAGTATTAAGGTTTAAAAGCATTGATAAATATAATCCTATTACTACGGCAAGAGCAGTTTTTATTGTTCTCATTCCGATTTTTTTCTTAAAATTTATATTACTTATGTTCATATTTATCACCAAGATAATTATAACAAAGGAAATAAAAAAATTCATCCACAATAAATTAACAAGAACTTTATAGGGAAAAACAGTTTTCCACAAACTTATCAACATTATCCACAGGGTGAAAATACTTTTTTATTTTAATCAATTAAGCTATAAAATATATATTTTTGGGTATCATATATATAACAAACTTGAGAGGAGTGTTAATATGTTACTAAAATTAGTTGGAAAAAATATGGAATTGACAGAAAGTCTTAAAAAGCAGGCTGAAAAAAAATTTTCAAAGATAGATAAATTTTTTGATGAAGAGGTAGAAGCCAGAGCAGTTTTTTCAACACAAAAAGGCAGTCAGACTGTAGAGGTGACAATTTTCCTTCCGGGAACGATTTTAAGAGCTGAAGAAACAACTCAAGATATGTACGCTTCAATTGATAAAGTAGTTGATGTACTTGAAAGACAAATTAGAAAATATAAGACAAGATTAAAGAAAAGATATCAAGGAAATTCTAAAACGATTAGATTTGAAAATGTGCGTGAAGCTGAAGTTGAAGAAGAAAGTAGCGTAATTGTAAAAAGAAAACAGCTTTTACTTCGCCCGATGCATGAAGAAGAAGCTACACTTCAAATGGAACTTCTAAATCATAATTTCTTTATATTTTTAAATACAGAAACTGATAAAATTGAAGTCGTATATAAGAGACATGATGATAACTATGGAATCATAGATATTGATATAGAATAAATAAAACAAAAAATCTCAGGAATTCCTGAGATTTTTTGTTTTACAAAGAAAAAAATATAGTTATTATGAGAATTTGAGTTATAATATATGTGATAAATATAGTGTTTTAAGGGGAGATAAAATGTTAACTGATAGAAAATTTAATAGAGATGGAATATTTATATCTTCGCTTTTAGTATTATGGGTAATTATTCAAATTTTAATTAATACCTTTATTTATGTAGACGATATGGTACTAAGATGTATCCATATTATTTTTTTGGTATTATTTGCAAATTTACTGTATGGAAATGAAAAAAAATATATAAAGCTGTTGTTTGTAGCTATAAGTATTTTTGTGTTTGGTTATGTAATTTGTAATTATTCGTTAATTTCAGAAAGAGGCGGCTATACAAATAAAATTGACTTAATTATAGCAACTCTCGGGTTTATAATCATAATTGTTACAGGATTAAAAACAAATAAAAATTTGACACTACTTGCACTGTTTTTTGTAAGCTATTTATATTGGGGAAAATTTATTACGGGGCCGTTATCTCATAGCGGATTTTCATATAAGAGAGTTTTAAACTTTATGTTCTGGGGAACACAGGGGATTTTTGGCATAGGAGTCGGAGTAAGTGCGACATATATATTTTTATTTGTATTGTTTGGGAGTTTTTTAAAACACAGTGGATTTTCAAATTTTATAAATGATTTTTCACTTGCACTTGTCGGGAAAAGTCCTGGAGGGCCTGCAAAAGTTGCTGTAATAGCATCTGCATTTATGGGAATGATAAATGGATCTGCAATAGCGAATGTGGCAACAACAGGCACGATTACAATTCCGATGATGAAACAGTGCGGATATGACAAAAATTTTGCCGCGGCGGTTGAAGCAGCTTCATCAACCGGAGGGCAGTTTTGTCCTCCCATTATGGGTGCAGCTGCATTTGTAATGGCGGAATTTTTACAAATACCATACAGCAAGGTAATGATAAGTGCAATTTTACCGGCATTTTTATATTATTTTATGCTTATATTTTCTGTACACCTTGAGGCGAAAAAACTTGGACTTAAGTCGGCGGATGAGGAAGTAATATTATCAAAAGTTTTAAGAGAAAGAGTATATTTATTTGCGCCGATAATAGTTTTGCTTATTATGATGGCAATAGGATATAGCCCAATAGAATGCGCGGTATTTTCTATTTTTGTAACAATAGTGGTAAGCTCAATAAAATCAGCAACCAGAATGGATTTTCAAAAGATAGTAGAGGCTGCAAAAGAAGGAGCATTATCTGCAATAAATGTTGGAATTGCATGTGTGCTTATAGGACTTATAATAGGATCCGTATCTCTTAGCGGACTTGGATTAAATTTTGGCAATTTGATTTTAAAAATTGTAAAAGATACAAATTTATATATGGGTTCTTTTATGGTAATGGTAATGAGTGTAATACTTGGTATGGGAGTTCCCGGAGTTGCAGCATATGTAATAGTAGTTTCAGTTGCAGTACCGATAATGATTAGCCTTGGAGCAAATCCGATATCAGCGCATCTTTTTTGTCTTGTATATGCCTGTCTTTCAAATATAACACCGCCTGTTGCAATAAGTTCTTATGTTGCAAGTTCAATAGCAAAGTCGGATATGGTAAAGACATCCCTTATTGCCGTTAAACTTGGGATAAGTGGTTTTATAATTCCATTTTTCTTTATAAATAATGATGTTTTATTATTGCAGACAAATGATTTATTGCTTACAATAAGAGTTGTAATCGGAGCAATAATAGGAATAGGTGCAATAGCTGCATCTGCAGAAGGATATTTTTATAGAAAAATGAAAATTTATACGAGAATTACATTGTTTATACTTGGAATATTGCTGATAGATGTTGGAATTTATTCGGATATTATTGGAATTATAGGTATTTTAGTAATTTATTATTGGGAAAGAAGGTTTAGAGATTGAAGAAATCATTAATTATATTATTATTGACACTTAGTATTTTTACAATTACATCTTGTTCAAAAAATGAACAGATGGCAATTAATATACCCACAGCATCAACAACAGGTGCATTATATCCTCTCGGGTTTTCAATAGCAGATTTATGGAGTGAAAAAGCCGGAGTAAAAGCGACAGCACAAGCATCAAATGGAGGAGTAGATAATCTTAATTTGATATATGATGGAGATGCACAGGTTAGTCTTGGTGTAAGTTCAATAGTATATCAATCATACCATGGAGAGGGTGTTTTTGAGGGCAGAGAAAATAAAAAGATCAGAATAATAGCAGGCTTATATTTAAATCCAAATCAAATAGTAGTAAGAAGCGATTCGGGAATAAATTCAATATCGGATTTAAAAGGGAAAAATTTTTCAGCCGGAGCTCCGGGAAGCACAACAGAGGGAGAAACGAATCTTCATCTTGAGGCTTATAAAATTCCAATTGAAGATGTAAATATTCAAAGAGTTGCACCTGCTGAAAGTGCAGATATGATGAGAAATAAAAAACTTGACGGAGTTTGGATAATGGCAGCAGCACCTACTGCATCCGTTACAGAGATGACATCATCGATGGATGCTAAATTATTGTCGGTAGATCAAGAAATAATAGATGTATTAAATAAAAATAAACCATGGTATGCAAGTTATATAATTCCGGCGGGAACATATAGAAATCAAACGGAAGATATAAATACATCTGCAATAAAAATGGTTTTGTATACAACAACAGACATACCTGAAGAAACAGTATACAATATGACAAAGGTGTTTTGGGAAAATATAGATATGCTAAAGGAAAAAAATAAGGGATTAAAAGATGTTACAGTGAAAGAAGCAGTAAATGACATTGCAAATTTACCTATAGCGGATGGAGCGGCAAAGTATTATAGAGAAATTGGAGTTATGGAATAATGATAACAAATGATCTTTTCTTAAAACAAATAAATGAAATGATAAAAATGGTTAATAAGATAGTATTTGAAAGTGAAAATTTAGAATATGAAAAGCAAAACAATGAAAATGATTTAGTTTATGAAAAGCTTATTAATCTTATAAATAATGGAAAAATAAATGAAGCGGAGGATTATTTATTTGACAGTATAAATTTATCTGACATGAAATTTTTAAAGATAGGACTTTTATTTTATAAAAGACTTAATGAATATGACAATGATGAATTGAAAAAATTTGATTTTACAAGAAGAGAAATAAAATCAGGTTTAGAAGATATATTAGATGAATATGGTGTAAACTTTACAGGAATAATGTAGGGGATTTTATGGGAAATTTTGTAAGGGAATTTTTTAATATAGAAACAATAGAACATCCGAAATTAAATACTCTTAATGAAATACTTGAAATATTACAAGATGATTATTTAAATCTTCTCGCAAAAAACTATAATTTAGATGGAACAATTCAGAGAAATAAATTGATAGATTCACTTAAATTTGCAATACTTACACAATTCAGAAGTAAGATAATAAATTTCAGTGCTGCAGAGCATAAGTCATTTAATGAATTTTATCAAGGTGCGGTCGATTATTCGGATGAAAATGTATATGTAAATCTTAAAAATTTTACGGGTCTTGGAATTTTATTTTTATTTACAGTGAACGAAGGTCAGCTGTACAGTTTTAAAATTCCTGATGAAATTATTACAATATACGAAGAATTATTACAAAGTGTTTGATAGCTCTTATCCATGTGATAGGAGTTTATTTTTATTTATCTATTAAAACTTGATATAAAGAACCTTCAATATTACTTATATTAAAATGGGTAAACATAAAATATATAATATTTAGAAAAATAAGTTTGTAGCAGGATACTTACATGTGGAGGATTAATTTATGTTATATAATTCAATTTTTAAGGATAATATATTTAATCAAAGTATGGCGTTAAAATATGGATTTAAAAAAGAAAATAATCATTATCTATTGCAAAAAGAAATCGGCATTGGTGGATTTTTAGTAAAATTTGAAATTTGGGACAAACAATTTAAAGTTACAATTTTAGAAAAACCTGATATGGTGGAATATTTACCTTTTGAAGTATACAACACTTCAGGTGAATTTGTATCTAAAATTAGATTTGAAGTTGATCTGTTAATAGACGAAATTGTTGATTTGTGTTTTAACAGTATTAGTGTGCGTAAAGAACTTCTTAGATATGTTATGGATGAATTTGGAACCATTCCTGAAAAACCGTGGGATAATTATGATAGTTATTGTACATTGAAAACAAATTTAAGCAAAAAATGGTATGGAGTATTTATGATTATTCCCGGTAGCTACTTGGGGATTAAGAAAAATGAAAATGTAGATGTTTTAAATATTAAATTAGAACCTGATGAAGTGAAAAAATTGATAGATAATAAGCAGTATTTTCCGGCATATCATATGAACAAAAAACATTGGATAACTATTCTTTTAAATAGAAATACCGATTTGAATATAATTAAGGAATTAATTAGTAAAAGTTTTTATTTAGTAGAAAATTAAAATGGTGATTGAAGTATTGTTAATATTGTATTATCAAATCAGTAATTATAAAAATTCATAAATTTATAATAATTGGATTATACATCTTATATGACAAAATAAAAGCTATGCCCATATGGAGCATGGCTTATTTTAATACTTCAGTATATATCTGTAAACATAATACTTGTATAAGATTCGGGAAATGAGGTAGAAAATATAAGATTTTAAGGTTTGAAAGTGAAGAAATTTCTTTCATAGTTACACTGATAAATATTTATATTGGAACTTAAGTAGTTATAAATATAAAAACAGAACATAAGTTTACAAACATATGTTCCTATGATAAAATTTTATTGGTGATATTATGGAATTAACAGAAAAACTAAAAATATTAAGTGATGCCGCAAAATATGATGTCAGCTGTTCGTCAAGTAATTCAGACAGAAAAAATAAGGGAGGACTTGGAGATGCAAAGTCATGTGGAATTTGTCATAGCTGGAGTGAAGATGGAAGATGTATTTCGCTACTTAAAATTTTACTTACTAATAAGTGCATTTATAATTGTGAATATTGTGTTAACAGAGCATCAAATGATACTTTAAGAGCGGAATTTACACCTCGTGAAATTGCGGATATTACAATCAATTTCTATAAGAGAAATTATATAGAAGGTCTGTTTCTATCAAGCGGGATAGTTAAAAGTCCAGATTATACTATGGAAAAGTTGATTGAAGTTGCAGAAATTTTAAGGATAGAACAAAATTTTAACGGCTATATTCATATAAAGGCAATTCCCGGGGCAAATGAAGATTTGATAAAAAGGCTTGGACTTTTAGTTGACAGAATTAGTGTTAATATTGAACTTCCTACAAGCAAATCTCTTGCACTTCTTGCTCCTCAAAAGTCTTATGAAAAGATATTTTTACCAATGAATAGTATAAAAAATAATATTTTTGAGAATAGATATGACAGAAAAAAATTTAGAAATGCTCCGTTATTTGTACCTGCCGGACAAACTACTCAAATGATAGTCGGAGCAAGTAGAGAAGATGATTTAGCTATAATAAATAGAGCTGAGGAATTATATAATAGTTTTGAACTGAAAAGAGTGTATTATTCAAGCTATGTACCGGTTATAAAGTCGAAGTATACAGAAGGAATAGAACAGTCTTCGCTACTTAGAGAACATAGAATTTATCAAGCTGATTTTTTGATGCGATTTTATGGATTTAAATCCAATGATATACTTAAAAAATCAAATCCGTTTTTTGATTTAAGGATAGATCCGAAGGCGAATTGGGCTATTGATAACATCGAAATTTTTCCGATTGAAATAAATAGTGCCACTTATGAAGAACTTTTAAAAATTCCGGGATTCGGACCAAGTTATGCAAAGAGAATTATAAAAGCCAGAGCTTATTCCGCTCTTGGATATGATGATTTAAGAACACTTAAAATTTCTACGAAGAGAGCTAAAAATTTTATCACTGTTAAAGGCGTTTATAGAGGAATAAATTATTCCACAAAAGAATCTTTGAAAGATTATATGAGCCTTTCCGATAGCGATAATTTTAAACAAATCAGTATTTGGGATGTGTAGCTATGAATTATATTTATGACGGAAGCTTTGAAGGTCTTCTATGTACTCTGTTTGACGCTTACAAAATAATAGATACGGTAAATATAGTGAAAAAATCGAATCAAGTTAATTTTTTTGAAGATGAAGCAGTAGTAATAAGTGATACTTGTGTTTCAAATAGAGTTAAAAAATCCATAATACAAAAATTTTCATACAGATTTTTTATAGAAATATATATTTGCTATTTATCTGATACTGTAAACAAAGAAAATATTATAGCAAGGACTGTTAAAGGTGTTTACAAAAACGGAATTAATTTTTTAAATAGTGCAAATGAAAATGTAGTTGAATTTAACAAAATTATAAAATCGGTTTATAGAGAAATACATAGATATCAAGGCTTGCTTAGATTTAGAGAGGTTCAGGAAGAGTTTTTATTTGCGGAGTTTGAACCGAAAAATGACATACTTGAAATTTTAAGTGTACATTTTAAAAAGAGAATGCCAAACGAAAAATTTATGATACATGATGTTTTAAGAAAAAAATGTGTGATTTCAGATAAAGGTAATGTAAATACATTTTATGTTACCGATTTAAAGATTTCAGATACTGAAAGAGAAAAATTTTTTGGAGAAGCTTGGAAGTTATTTTATAAAAGTGTATGTATTGAAGAAAGAAAAAATAAAAAGTTGATGCAGTCCAATATGCCTAAGAAATACTGGAAATATTTATGTGAAAAAGCAAATTGAATTTTTAAAAAACAAAGGTTATGCAAAATTGGGTATAAGAAACCTGAGGTGTTATTATGAAAAATAAAGTCAAACAATATGAAGTAATAGACTATTTATATGGATATATATTAAAAAATTATAATGGAGCAAGGCTTATATCTGAAAAATCTTTAGAGCTTGAAAACTTTATTCAAAATGATTTTGAGAGTTCTGAAAAAAACTGTTCATTAGTTGCATCTACACGAGTTATAAAATACTATGCTGATAGGATAAGCATTTTACCTAAAGATGAAAGTGAGATCTTTAAGCAGATATATACTCTTGCCCAAAAATATAATTATAATGAAAAAATTGGGATATTTTCAACTAAGGTAGATGATATTTTGAGAGATTATTTTACTTTTTTTAAAGTTAATACTATTAGTAGAGGACATTATTTTGGGAATTTTTACAAGCCTGTAAAAAAGGAAATAGATGAGAATAGACCGCTTGTTATGAATATTGCATTTGGGGAATATCATAATCATACTGTCACAGTAACCGGATATAAAATATTTAAATTTAAGAATATGAAAATTAAATTTATAGAATTGTATGATGGTTGGAGGAGAGAAAAGTCTTATATTGATTATAATATTTTTGCACAAGGTATTTTTTCAAAAGGAATTTGTTCATATTATACTATAAAAATAATCAATAATTGATAAATATTATCATTGACAAAATTAATACAGATAGTTATACTATAATAACAAATAAGGTATACCTAATTTTGGAAATATAAGGAGGACATAAAAAATTGAAGAAATCATTATTAATTTTGAGCTTATTATTGGTACTTGTTGGATGTGGAAAAGGGAATAATTCTGCGACAACAAATATGCCTGAAAAAAATGATACAAAGCAAGAACAAGTGTCAGATAAAAAAGTGGTAACTGTAACAACATCATTTTTATATGATATGGTAGGACAGCTTGCAGGGGATAGTGTAGAAAGACAGTTAATTATTCCTGCCGGAGAAGATCCGCATTTATATATTGCTAAACCTCAAGATTTAGGAAAAATTACTAATGCAGATTTAGTTTTATATCATGGATTACATTTTGAAGGTAAAATGCAAGATGTATTAGAAGAAAAAGGATATGCTGTTGCATCAACATTTTCTGAAGATAAAATAGGAACTATGGAAGAAAACGGACAACAAATTATAGATCCTCATTTCTGGTTTGATATTGATTTATATAAAGAAGCAACTAAAAATGCAAGTGAAAAGTTAATTGAACTTCTTCCTGAAGAACAAGAAAAGATTAAAAAAAATACTGAAATGTATTTAGCTGAACTTGAAAAATTAGATGAAGAAAATACTAAAGAGCTTGCACAACTTCCTGAGAATGGAAGATATTTGATAACTCCTCATGATGCTTTCAATTATTTCTCAAGAAAATATAATATTGAAGTAGTAGCACCACAAGGAGTAAGTACTGATAGTGAGGTTGCAAATAAAGATATTGAAGATACAATAAACTTTATAATAGATCATAAAGTAAAGGCAATTTTTGCAGAATCAACAACAGACCCTGCAAGAATGGAAAAATTAAAAGAAGCTTGTGCGGCAAAGGGATTTGAAGTAAAGGTAGTAAGTGGAGAAGGAAATGAACTTTTCTCAGATTCATTAGCTCCTGAAGGACAAGATGGAGACACCTATATTGATATGTACAAGCATAATGTAAAATTAATTGTCGACAATTTAAAGTAATAATTATAGCAGAGTAGGTTAACTACTCTGCAATTTTAGAAAGGAATTATATGGAAAAAATAATTATAAAGGTAGAGGACTTAACTATAGCATACCATGATAAACCTGTACTTTGGGATAATGATATAGATATAATGGAAAATTCAAGGACGGCAATAATCGGACCGAATGGAGCCGGAAAATCTACATTACTTAAAGGAATTTTAGGTTTACAAAAAAAACTATCCGGTGAAGTTTTAATAATGGGAAAGCCTTTTAAAGATGTTCAAAAAGAAATAGCATATATTCCTCAAGCAAGTTCTGTAAATTGGGATTTTCCCACAACGGTATTGGATGTTGTCTTAATGGGAAGATACGTCCATCTCGGTTGGATAAAAAGACCGTCAAAAAAAGATTATGAAATTGCATATAAAGCTCTTGAAACTATAGGTATGTCAGAGTTTAAAGATAGACAAATTTCTCAACTTTCCGGAGGACAAAGACAGAGGGTTTTTGTTGCAAGAGCAATTGCCCAGGATGCACAAATATATTTTATGGATGAACCTCTTGCGGGAGTAGATAAAGTAACTGAAAAAGTAATTATTGAATTTTTGAAAGAATCTCAAAAAAAGGGAAAGACTTCAATAGTTGTGCATCATGATTTGAGTACTATAAAAGAGTATTTTGACCATGTTGTAATTCTAAATAAGAGAGTTATAGCACAAGGTCTTGTTAATGATGTATTTAATAAAGAAAATTTAGAAAAAGCAATGATGATAGGTGATAGAAATGTTTAGTCATGAAATTTTATCAAGCTATTCTTTTATAATAGTTTCGATAGGCACATTTTTACTTGCTATGGCATCCGGAGCAATAGGTTGTATAACAGTTTTGAAGGGACAATCTTTAATAGGAGATGCAATTGGACACTCTTCTTTTCCGGGGATTATACTTGCCTTTATGCTTTTTATGCAAAGAGATCCTGTAATACTTTTGATTGGAGCGATATTTTCAGGAGCTGTTGCCTTTGTATTAATTCAGGTTATACATTCTAATTCAAAACTTGATTTAGATGCAATACTTGCGGTTATTTTATCAAGTTTTTTTGGACTTGGCATGGTTTTCAAAAGTTATATACAAGGTAATCCTAAATTTGCAGGTGCATCTCAATCAGGACTTCAAAATTATATTTTCGGACAGGCTGCTTATATAATGAAAGATGATATAAGATTAATTCTATTTGTAGCTATAACAGCATTATTACTTTTAATTATATTTTATAAAGAAATAAAAATTTTTGTGTTTGATGAAATATATTCAAAGACAATAGGGCTAAACACAACACTTTTATATGGAATTATACTTTTTATGACTATGAGTTTGATAGCAACAGGATTAAAGCTTGTAGGAGCCATATTAATATCATCTTTGTTAATAGTTCCGGCAATAACAGCACTTCAATGGAGCAATAGGTTTAATGTAGTTTTAGTTATAGCATCATTTGTAGGTGGAGTTTCTGCATTAATAGGGACATATATTTCAACGGCATATAACGGAATGAGTACAGGACCTACTATCATACTTATAATGAGTACATTTGCTTTTATTTCCCTGATTATAGGGCCGCATGGAATGATAGCAAATCTTAGAATGAGGAGGAAGTATAAATGAATATGTTAAGTGGATTATGGCATTATTTTTTAATTTCCTATGAATCTCTTTTAGTATTGTCTATTACTTCAGTAACATGTGCACTTATAGGCTCATTCTTGGTTTTAAGAAAATTGTCAATGGTATCGGATGCTATTTCGCACTCTGTACTTCTGGGTATAGTAATTGCATTTTTTATAACAAAAGATGTATCATCACCACTTTTAATTGTAGGAGCGGCACTTTTTGGAGTACTTACTGTTTTTGCAATCGAAATGTTATCAGGAACAGGCCTTGTAGATAATGATGATGCGGTCGGAATAGTATTTCCGCTATTTTTTGCACTTGCAGTAATATTAATTACTAAATTTGCAAGGAATGTTCACTTAGATACTGATATAGTACTTATGGGTGAGGTAATAATGGCACCCATAAATAGAGTTGTGGTATTAGGGCATTCAATGCCTAAAGCACTTTTTCAGATGTCCATATTATTTATTGTGAATTTGGCATTTATAATTATATTTTTTAAAGAACTTAAGATTACTACATTTGATCGTGAATTTGCAATAATAGCAGGTTTTTCTTCAACAATATTGTTCTATGTTCTAATGACATTATCATCAATGACGGCAGTAGTTGCCTTTGATGCAGTAGGTGCAATACTTGTAGTTTCATTCTTGATAACGCCGGGAGCATCTTCTTATTTAATAACAAAAGATTTGAAAAAAATGATACTTATATCATGTATATATGCTTTGATAAATTCTATATTAGGGTATTTATTTGCAATGATTTTTAATGTATCTATGTCCGGTATGACAGCTGCTATGGCAGGATTGACTTTCTTTTTAACATTTTTATTTAATAGAGATGGACTTATAACTTCTATAATTCTCAGAATGAAAAACAAACAGAATTTTAGACTTGATCTTATGATTATGCATATAGGCAATCATATAGGGGAAGAAGGAGAGAATGAAGAACTGGGAATTGATTCTATAAGGAATCACTTGATGTGGAAACAGGAAGAAATAGAAAAACATGCAAAAAAATTAATAGAGCAGGGAATTATATATATAGACAAGAAAGATGCAGAGTATAAATTGACAGAAAAAGGTTATACAATATATGATAAAATAAAATCGGATTATGGGATGTGATGATTTGAGTTCAACGAGAAAAGATTATTTGCAAGCAATATATAGGCTTTCTAAGGAGAAAGGCTATACTACTAATAAAGATATTTCTGAATATTTTAGCATATCAAGACCATCGGTAAGTGAGATGATTAAAAAATTAAATACACTTGGCATGTTAAGATTAGATAAAAATAAAATATCACTATCAGAAAAAGGAATAGAGGAAGCAAAAAAAATCTTATCAAAGCATAGAATTTGGGAGTATTTTTTGACAGTGAATTTAAAAATGGATCCTAAAAAAGTTCATGAGCAAGCAGATATATTAGATCATATAACAAGTGATGAGCTTAGAGATGCACTTAATAAATATTTAGGCTATCCGACACTTAGCCCTAATGGAAATGATATATATGAAAATATAAAAGAATAACAAAAAACACTTAAATGTAAAATCATTTAAGTGTTTTTATTATATTTTGTTTCCGCATTTTGGACAATATAGAAAATCCTCATCAGTTGAATAACCGCAGTTTGAACATTTTTTAACAGCATTTTCATGTCCATAATAGATTAAGTAACATTCTTTAATTTCGACATTATTGCCATATTCCAATTGCTTTCCGATTTGTGGATTAAGCTCATAAATTTCATTACAGCAATAGTATTTAACATAATATTTTTTATTCCATTTAATAGTGGGTATGAAAAATAATGATAATACCGTATAGATCATAAAAACTTCAATTCTTTCATATTTTCCGCATTTGTGAATACATAGTTTTGAGTTATAATCAAGAATTTTTCTTTTTTGATTTATTCCTAATATGAAAAACATAATGCCTCCTAATATATTAATAACCTAATTATACATCAATTGAATAAATTTTAAAGTTTTTTACTCTATTTATGGAAAAAATTACAGAAAAGGGTTATAATTGTTATTAATTTATATATATGGAGGAATTTTTAATGGATAGTGCCGGGCCCACGATAGTGCCTCAAATTTTGTTGATAGGATTTTTAACATTTGTAAATTCATTTTTTGCATCAGCAGAAATGGCGATGGTATCTTGTAATAAGAACAAGATACAAACTTTAGCAGATGAGGGTAATTCTAAAGCTAGAACTCTTTTAAAAGTAACAAAAGATCAAACGAGATTTTTATCTACAATTCAAGTTGGAATTACTTTAGCCGGATTTTTTTCATCGGCATCAGCAGCAACTACAATCTCTAAAGATTTTGGAGAGTTGCTTTCAACATTCAGCATACCGTATTCATCAACGGCAGCTATTGTAATTGTTACTACAATTTTGTCATTTATAACACTTGTGTTTGGAGAACTTGTTCCAAAACGAATAGCTCTTCAAAATGCTGAAGTGGTAGCATTAAGATCTGCAGGAGTTATAGGAGTAGTTTCAAAAATAGCATATCCTTTTGTAAAGCTATTATCTTTATTTACAACACTTGTATTAAAAATGATTGGCAAGTATTCAGAAGATGTTGAAGAAAAAATATCTGAAGAAGAGCTTAAATCTTATATCAGAGTTTCTCAGGAGCAAGGAGTAATTAATCATGCCGGAGAAGAAATGATAGTAAAGATAATGGATTTTGATGATAAAATGGCGTATGAAATCATGACACCAAGAACTTCAATATACATGATTGACTATGAAGAATTTGGAACTTGTAAAATAGATGAAATTTTAGAAAAAGGATTTTCTAGAGTTCCGGTATATAAAGAAAATGCTGACAATATAATTGGAATTGTATATATAAAAGACTTATTTGCTGAGTATTCAAAAAATAATTATAAAAAAATAAATATAGATAATTGTATAAAAGAGCCATATTTTGTACCTGAAACTAAAAAAGTGGATCAGCTTTTAAAGGAACTTCAGGCTACAAAAAATTATGTTGCCATTTTGATTGATGAATATGGCGGATTTTCAGGAATGGTTACAGTAGAAGACATAGTTGAAGAAATAGTTGGTGATATAGCTGATGAATATGATAAGGAAGATTTAAAAATAGAAAAAATATCAGAAAATTTATACTTGATAGACGGAGCCATTGAAATTGATGAAATTAATGAAGTGCTTGGAACCGAATTATATTCTGAGAATCACGAAACACTCTCAGGACTTATGGTTGAGCTTTTAGGATTTATACCGGAGGATAGTGAAGTCGGACTTAGTATCAATTATAAAGATGAAGTATCACTAAAGGAAATTTCCACAAAAGATAATAGGATAGAAAAAATAGAACTTAAAATTTTAAAAAGAGAACAGGATAATAATGAAAATTAAAAATATAAGTCTGTTTTAGGAGTAATAGAATTAAGAAGAACACTTCATCACTATTTGAGTGAAAAATGTTTTGCTTAATTCTTTTTTTATTGAAGAATTTGAGCGAAAGGAGGTAATCGTGAGAAATTATGAGAAAATAACCGCCTTGTATGAAAGGCTAAGCCGAGATGATGAACTACAAGGCGAGAGCAATTCGATCGTCAATCAGAAGAAAATCTTGGAAGAATACGCAAAGAAAAATCATTTGGAGAACATCGTTCATTTTACCGATGACGGAATCAGCGGGACGCAGTTCGATCGTTCGGGATTTATGGCAATGATGAACGGAGTCAATCAAGGAAATATCGGTTGTATCATCGTAAAGGATATGAGTAGACTGGGCAGAGATTACCTCAAAGTCGGTCAATGTATGGAGATATTAAGACAAAAGGGAGTAAGACTCATTGCCATAAACGACAATGTAGACAGCTTTTACAAAGATGATGATTTCACTCCTTTCCGAAACATTATGAACGAGTGGTATGCGAGAGATACCTCAAGGAAAATCAAGTCCACATTCAAAGCGAAAGGAGAAAGCGGAAAACACACAGGAAGCAGTCCACCCTATGGCTATATAAAAGACAAGGACGATAAAAATCAGTGGATTATCGATGAAAAAGCGGCAGAAGTTGTCCGAAGAATATTCCATCTGACAATGGATGGAAAAGGAACCTATGCCATTGCAAGGATATTAGAAGCCGACAAGATAGATATACCCGCCTATCATCAGCAGAAATTGGGATATGGACTACATCAAAGCAAAGTGTTTGAATATCCGTATCGTTGGTGCAGTTCCACGATTGCAAGTATCTTAAAAAAGCAAGAGTATTTAGGGCATACAGTCAACTTCAAAACCAGAAAGCATTTCAAAGATAAGAAAAGTAAATATGTATCTGAAGATAACTGGCTCATTTTTGAAAACACCCACGAGCCAATCATAGACCAAGAAACCTTTGATAATGTGCAGAGAATACGAGGAAATGTCAAACGCTATCCCGATGGTTGGGGCGAATACCACCCCCTTACAGGACTGATGTATTGTGCCGATTGTGGCAGTAAAATGTATGTTCACAGAACGAGCAACTACAAGAATATCCCCTATTATACTTGTAGTGCCTACACAAAAGTACCTTGTGGGACACTTTGTCCCTCCGCTCACAGGATAAAAGCAGAAGTGGTATTAAATCTCATTCAAAGCACCCTACAAGACATTAAGAAATGCCTTGATGAAGATAACGAAGCCTTTCTCCATTCCATTCAAAATGAAATGGAAGAAAGCGAAAAAATAGAAATGGAAAAGAAAAGGACAAGGCTCACAGATAGTACAAACAGGCTTCAGGAACTGGAACGTTTAATGTGTCGGATATACGAAGATATGATATTGGAGAAGATACCGAATACCCGATATGAAATCTTAAATAATCAGTATGAAACAGAGCAAAGAGAACTAAGCAAAGAAATCGATGGGTTGGAAAAATCCATCAAGCGATACGAAAAAGAAACCAACAGAGCCAAAAAGTTTATCCGGTTGATTGAACGCTATGATAACTTTGATGAACTGACACCGACCATCATCAACGAGTTTGTAGAAAAAATCTTAATACACGAACGAGATCGAAAAGGCAGTCAAACCGCCAATCAGAAAGTAGAAATCTACTTCAACTTTATCGGAAACTATGAACCGCCGAAAGAAGAATTATCCGAAGAAGAAATGCAGAAATTAAGGGAGGAGGAAGAAAAAGAACGGGCAAGAAAAGACAGGCTTCATCAAAACTACTTGAAACGTAAAGCAAACGGCAAGCAAAAAGAATATGAGGACAGATATAAGGCAAGGAGAGAAAAGAAAAAACAGGATAAGTTAAAGGTTTTGAAAAGAGCGGGGATACCGGTATGTGAAATGCAGAACATTTTAATTGAATAATATATCTCAGGAGTCAATGAATAAAAAAATAAAATATTCATTGACTTTTATGTTTGCTGGTGCTATGATATTTATGAATAAAAAACGGAAAATTCATAGATGCATTTATAATATTTGGAGGCTTAAAATGGCAAAAGCATTTACAGAAGAAGAGAAGATTAAAATAAAAGAAGATATTATGGAAACAGCTCTTGATTTGTTTCATGAAAAAGGGAAAAAATCCCTTAGTATTTCAGAACTGACAAAAAGAGTAGGGATAGCTCAAGGAAGCTTCTATAATTTTTGGAAGGACAAAGAATCTCTCATTATTGATTTAATGGCATATAGATCCATACAGAAATTGAATGACATAGAAAAAGAATTCTCAAATTCATTAACAAATCCTAAAAAATTTCTTTCAGATGTGATTTATAAGTATGCCATAGATATTATCCTGAAGATTAAAACGCAGCCTATTTATCAAGAGGCATTTAAAATATTTGCAAGTCAAGATTCAAAGAAAGTAAACAGAGTAGAAAATCTTTATGGAGATTTTGTAGATAGGTTAATAGACTATTGGTACAAAAATAATGCAGTAAAAACTGTGGACAAGCAAGGATTATCCAATGCTTTTGTTGGTAGTTTTGTTCTATGTTCAAATTATATTCATTTCAATGAAGATACATTTGAGGAAGTACTACATATCTACATAGAGAGTATTGTTAGCAGGTATGTAGAAATATAGTTTAAAAAGGGAGAACATTATGATACTGAATTTTGATGAGATAAAAAAGGAAGATGTGTTAATTGCAGGAGGGAAAGGTGCCAATCTTGGGGAAATGACCTCTGCAAAAATAAATGTTCCAAGAGGATTTGTAATTACAGCAGATGACTATAGAGATTTTTTAAAGGAAAACAGCATTGATATTTTTATTGAAAATGAAATTAAAAAATCAGGGAATGATGAAAAAGTTCTATTAAATGTAGCTGATGATTTTAGAACAAAGATAAAGTCCGGTAAATTTCCTACACTACTTGAGAATGCAATAAGAGAAAAATATTTTAATCTTGGAGATAATGTAAGAGTTGCTGTGCGTTCATCTGCAACAGCAGAAGATTTGCCGGATGCAAGTTTTGCAGGGCAACAGGAAACTTATTTAAATGTACGAGGCTTAGATGATGTATTAGAACAGGTGCGTAGTTGTTACGCTTCTTTATGGGGTAACAGAGCTGTGAGCTATAGATTACATCAAGGTTATGGCCAAAGCTCCGTTTCGATTGCTGTTATTATTCAGGAAATGGTAGAAAGCGAAAAAGCAGGTGTTTTGTTTACTGTGAATCCGGTAAGCAAAAAAGAAAATGAGATGCAAATCAATGCGAGTTATGGTTTAGGAGAGAGTGTTGTAAGCGGAAGAGTTACAGCAGACAGCTATATTGTTGACAAAAATGGAGAAATTATTGAAGTAGCTATTGGAAGCAAGGAAACACAGATTATATATGGAGAGAAAAACACGGTAGAGGTGAAGGTAGATGACAATGATCGAAAAAAACGAGCATTAAATGATACGGAAATATCAGAGCTAATAAAGTCTGGTTTGAAAATTGAAAAGCATTATAAAATGCCAATGGATATTGAGTGGGCAATTAAAGATGATGAAGTATATATTTTACAGGCAAGAGCTATTACTACTTTGAAAAGTTCTATCAATCACATATCTGAAGATAATTTAGTACAAAAATATACAAAGGGTAAAAAAATCAATAGAAGTACACGAGAAGTGATGTCATTTTTTTTAGAAAAAATGCCTTTTGCACATAGAGCGCTTGACTTCGACTATCTGGCAGCAATAAATGATCAGAAAGTTAATATTTTATTAGAAGGCGGAATTGTTTTACCAAGAAATCCAATTATAGATGATGATGGAATACAAACTTTTTCTGACGCAGGTAAGCGAATCAATAAAAATATATTTAAGTTTTTTAAGATTTTAAAAAATATGAAAGATTTTAATGGTTGCTATCATAAGTGCAAAGATTTTATGAAAATATATGAGTCTAAAATAGAAAAAATTAAGCATTTAAATTTTGAAAACATGACATTAGAAGAAAACAAAAATTTTATGGAAGATAGCTACATTCTTTTACAAAAATTGGCTTATGACAGATTCAAATACGCTTTATTCCCATCTGTTTTAAACGATAAAAAATTCACTAAAATAATCAAAAAAGCAAATGCTAATTATTCATCATTTGATTTTTATTGGAATTTGGATAACAAAACATCAGCAGTTACAAATGATATTTATAAAATGGCTTGTGAGATAAGAAAAAATGAATCTTTAAAAAGAGCTATTATATCCGGAGAAAGTTATAAAGAATTATATGAAAATTATGATGACTTTAGAGATATAACAGATAAGTTTATGCGAGATAACGGATTTAAATCTGATTATAATTGCTATTGTTTATCTGCAAAAACATTTATTGAAGATCCTGATAGGCTAATAAATATATTAAGACCTATATTAAATACGGATGAAAATAGTGATGAGATTAAGCAAGGGAAAGATTTTTCCAAGTTAATGATAAGGCTAAAAGAAATTTATGGAAACAAGTATCAAGATATAGAAAAACAAATAGAATATTTCAGATATTTTCATGTGGTTCGTGAAGAAAGCCAATATATCTGGGAAACCTTATTTTATTATGTAAGACAATGTGTCAAAAGAATAAACTACATTCTTCTTGGCAGTGAAGATTATGAAGTTGGGATTGCAAATCTGTTTCATAAAGAACTTTTGGAGGTGATGAATAGGGGCAGCTTAAATGAATCGGATAAGGAAAAAATAAATAGGAGAAATGAAAAATTTCCTTTAGCAATAAAAGTATGGGATGCATCAAAATTGTTAATTTTTGAAACAAATGGTGATGTCCTAAAGGGGGTAAGTGGAAGTGCCGGTATTACAGCCGGAAAAGTGTGCATAATAAATAGTCCGAAAGAATTTTATAAGATGCAAAAAGGCGATATTTTAGTTTGCCATCTCACTGATCCGGAGTGGACACCGTTATTTAAGCTGGCAAGTGCAGTTGTGGCTGATACGGGAGCGGCATTAAGCCATGCTGCAATTGTTGCAAGGGAGTTTAATATTCCGGCAGTGCTTGGCGTGGGCTTTGCAACTACAAAATATAAAGATGGGGATATGATTCAAGTAGACGGTAATAAAGGTGTAGTTAGAGGTTTGTAGCATGAACTCAAGTAATAATAAAAAAGAATTTAGAAGAAAAGCTATTTTAAACGATGCTCTTCTACCATTATTAGTGAAAACTTCTATTCCTACCATTATAGGTATGCTCGTCATGGTAATTTATAATCTGACTGATACATTTTTTGTCGGTATTTTAAATAATAAATCCATGACAGCTGCTATCGGTATTGTGTTTAGCTTTATGAGTTTTATTCAAGCTATTGGATTTTGGTTTGGGTATGGAAGTGGAAACATAATGTCAAAAAAGATTGGAGAAAATGAAGAAAAGGAAGCAGAAATTATATCGTCTATTGGAATTCTCTTTGCTATTGTCATTGGTATTTTAATAGCTATTTTATCATGGTTTTTTGTTTTACCGCTGTCAAAATTTATAGGTGGAAGTGCTTCTGAAAACTTGTTGAATTTCACAGTAGAGTATCTAAAGGTAATTATTATCAGCATTCCGTTTGGTCTTTATTCTATTACGCTTTACAATCAATTAAGACTTTGTGGGAATGTGAAAGATGGAATGATAGGATTATTGATAGGAATGGTTGTCAATATGGTTCTGGATCCTGTATTGATGTTTGGGTTTAAATTCGGCTTTATTGGAGCCGGATATGCAACATTGATAGGACAAATTACAGGCTGCATCGTATTAACGAATTTATCAGAAAAAAATGGAAATATTGCTGTTGACTTAAAAAAAGCAAGGATAAATAAAGATAGAGTATATCATATTTTGGCAGGAGGAATGCCTAATTTTTCAAGACAATCTATTACAAGTATCGCTTTAATTTTACTGAATGTTGTAGCCGCAAAATACGGTGATGGTGTTATAGCAGCATTAACAATAAGCTCAAGGATATTAGCATTAGCATATATGATAATGATAGGCTGGGGTCAGGGTTTTCAACCTATCTGTGCGATGAATTACGGGGCAAAGCAATATGATAGAGTCAAAAAGGCTTTTAAATTTGCAGTAATAGGAGGTACTTTATTTTTAATTATAGCGGCTATTTTGTTATATGTTTTTTCTGAACCACTTATTAAAACAATGTCAAATGATAATGAAGTTATTTTAGTCGGTGCAGAGATACTGCGTATGCAATGTATTACAATGCCACTTTTAGGATACTTTGCGATTAGTAGTATGCTAATGCAAAATATTGGACAATATTTTTGGGCATCAATAATTTCAATTTCACGACAAGGAATATTTTATATTCCGTTATTATATATTTTATCAAATATCTTTGGGCAATTTGGAATATATTTGTTTCAACCAGTGGCAGATGTTTTGTCATTTGGTTTAGCTGTTATCGTAGTTAGGAAAATAAAATTTGCTAATGATAAATGCAAAAAAGATGGCATTTAAAGTTTATAAAAGATTTATTCAGGAGGAAAAAATATGTAGCTAAGTAGTGGAGGGATAAATAATGGAAACACTAAATTCTGTTATTCACATAAGATATATTTATCCTTTTTTATGTTTGTAATTGCTTACACATAGCAATATCATTTTATCAAAACCAACAAAGTAGAAAATCATATAAAGTATTAGTTTTTAACCTAAGAGGACATTTTACGCCAAAGTGTAGAAGTCCTCCTTTTTTGTTCTCAAAAAGCAAAATCAGAGAACAGAAAAGGAGGAATACTGGGTGGATAAAGATAAAAGAGAATATTTCATTTATGTCAAAGGAAAAGCTGTACCTGTCAGTGAAGAAGTATATAAAGCCTACTGGAAGATAACAGAGCATGAAAAATATCTTCAGAGAAAGGATTGGAAGTATGACGTGATTCCATTTTCAGCAATGGATTATGACGGACACTTTGTAGATAACATCATAGATGAAAGAGTAGACTTAGAAAAAATTGTAGAGGTCAAAATGCAGATTGAAGAATTAAACAAGGCATGAGCTACACTCACAAAAAAAGAAAGAGAGCTGATAAAAGCCATTTTCTACAAAGAAGAAAGTCTAAGGTCGATTGGCAAAAAAGAAAAAGTAAGCTATCAAGCAATCGGAAAAAGGAGGGATAAGATTTTAGAAAAACTAAGAAAACTTTTAGAAGATAAATTCTAAAGAGATGGGAAAGGTTAAGTATCTAAAAAAGGTGCTTAGCCTTTCTTTATTTGGAATGCAACAATATTGAAACGGAGGAATGAAAAATGAAAGAGTTAGAAAAAGCGATTGATCAATTAAAAAAAGAAAACGACAGAATAGAAAAGGCACAGAACAGAGCGAAGTTACTCAATCAAAAGATAAACAAACTTAAAAGGAATGCTGAAACAAAAAGAAAGGTACAAAAAGGTGGAGTATTTGAAGCCTTTGAAAGAGAAATTACAGGTAGGCAAGAAGATACAAATAACGATTTAATCTATGCCTTTTTAGATTATGTACTTTCTGATAATCAAAATAGAGAAAAGCTAAAAGAGCTTACAGAAATTCATTTAAGAGAAAAAGAAATCTCATTAGAAGAAAATCAAAATATTGAAGAAGAAAACGTAAATGATGATTTTGAAGAACCGGAAGATGAAGAATAAGAAAAGACAAAAATGTATTAGGGATTGAGATGGAGCAAAGTGAGAAACATTTTAACACTTTGCTTTTTTTGTGGATTTGAAAATCTACAAAAAGCAAAGTTCACAGGGGTCTAAGGGGGAGTAGCCCCCTTGAACAAATAAAAATGCTTTAGCGTTTTTGTTTCCTTAGCGGAGCTAATAGCTTTCCGCAGGAACGCAAAGCACCGAATGTAGTCGGTGTATCTTTGCGCCCTTTGAAAAAGGGAGCGAAGATACCTCTCATAATAAGGATACTAAAATATGAAAACTAAATATCAGACAAAGATTAGCAGATAGAAAATTGTCAAAGAAAATCTATCTGCTTTTCTTATGACCGAAAATACAAAAATCATAAATCAAAAGGAGCGAAAAGAATGGAGATTAAAAGTTTGCACACCCATGTAGATATCGTTACAAGGGCAAAAGGAGCAAGCGTAATTGCAAAAGCTGCATACAATGCAAGAGATAAATTACAAGATGAATACTATGGAAAAACACATGACTATTCTAAAAAAACAGACCTTGTATTTTCAAAAATATTTCTGCCGGAACATGTCCTGAAAGAATTTTCAAACAGAGAATACCTATGGAATGAAGTTGAGAAAATCGAAAAAAGTAAAAATTCACAACTTGCAAGAAATCTACTCTTTGAACTGCCAAGAGAATTAAATGAACAGGAGAGAATAAAGTTAATCAGTGAATTTATAGAAGAAAACTTTACTTCTAAAGGTATGATAGCAGACTGTAATATTCATAATCCTATGGCAAGCGATCATGAAGAACAACCACACGCCCATATCTTACTTACCCTAAGAGAAATGGATAGTGAGGGAAAATGGAAACCGAAATGCAGAAAAGAATATATCCTTGATGAAAACGGAGAAAAGATAAAGCTGAAAAGTGGAAACTACAAATCAAGAAAAGTAAATCTGAATGATTGGAACGAACCTGACAAAGCAAAAGAGTGGAGAGAAAACTTTTCAAAGAAAGCAAATGGATATTTGGAAAGGAACAATATCCAAAAGAGAATAGATCCACGCACCTTTGAAGAACAAGGTAGAGAAGAACTTCCGCAAATCCATTTAGGAACAAGCAGTTACCAAATGGAGAAAAAAGGCATACAGACAGAAAGAGGAAATCAAAACAGAAAAATCATTGCCTTGAACTTAGAATTTAAGAAGTTAAAAGCAGAACTATCAAAACTTACATCTTGGATAGGTTCGTTACTTGGGAGTCTGCAAGTAAAATATGATGAATACAAACAGGAGAAGAAAGAAGAATATGAGAACAAAGCGGAACTCTTTAATCTCTATGAGTACATTTCCATCTATTACGATATACAGGGAGAAAAAGCAAGAAAACTAAACCCCTATGCAAGCAACAAAAAGATAGGTGCAGACCTAAGACGATTTTCAAAAGCAAGGATATATTTATCAGATAACAAATTGCAGACCATTGCAGACCTACAAGAAAAGATAAGTACATTACAAGCAAAAAATAAGAAGATTAGTCAAGACATTAAGGCAAAAACCGCAAGGATAGAAAGCTTAAATAAATGCTTCACCTATGCGGACATCATCAAAGATAACAAACAAATCTTTGAGGAATGGAACAGTAAATCCTTATTCAAAGATAGCTTTTACAATTCACACAAAGATGAGATAGATAAATATAAAAGAGCAAGGGCAATCCTTGAAAAGATAACAGGCTCATCGGCGATTAAGTCTAAAGATTGGAAGAAAGAAATCCAAAGTCTTGAAAGTGAAATATCAAAACTCAACAGACAATCTCAAAAAATCAAAGAAGAATACGAAAGTATCAATCATATCAAGTATGCCGTAAAAACGGTCAATGAGGATTATGGCATAGACCTATCTATTGAGATTGACAAGGCAATTAAGAGAGGAGAAAAACCAAGTGTCATTGCACAGATTAAGAAATATCAGGAGCAACAAGAAGCCTACGAAAAACGAAAGGAAAAGACAAAGAACTATTACAGGAATGAGGAAAGATGAAGTCCTAAAATGGGATAACATCAAAAACGAAGGGTGCCGTAAATCACGACATCCTTAAAAAACTAAGAGAGGAGAGAAAAATGGCAGATAAAAGAATGTTTTCACTCAAGATAGTGGATAGCGATTTATTTTTAGATATGCCACTAAGTAGTCAATGCCTATATTTTCATCTATCAATGAGAGCAGATGATGACGGCTTTGTAAATAATCCTAAGAAAATCATCAAGATTATCGGAACGAATGAAGATGACCTGAAAATACTTATTGCCAAAGGCTTTGTGATTGTCTTTGAACAAGGAATTATCGTCATTACGCATTGGAAAATCAACAACTTTATCCGTAAAGACAGATATAAACCGACCTTATATGAAAATGAGGTGCAGAGCCTATCCCAAACTAAAAACGGAATGTATATCAAAGAGGTTGGTTGTCATTTGGTTGCGGAGCGGTTGACAAGTGGTCAACCCAGTATAGATAAGGGTAGATTAGATAAGGTTAGTATAGATAAGGGGAGAGTAGAACAGGATACTCCCTTTTCTTTTTACGGAGAATATAAAAATATTCGATTAACCGATGAAGAATACCGAAAGCTGAAAGATAAGCTGCAAGGTCATACCGATATGATGATTGAAAAGCTGTCAAGATATATCAAGAGTACCGGAAAGACCTATCAAGACCACTATGTAACAATCCTTAACTGGTATGAACAGGACAAGGATAAACTATCACAGAAAAAGACCCGAAAGATTCCGACTCTTGAAGATTATGATAAGGGAGAACATTTATAGCTATCATAAAGGTAAGTGTAAAGGCATTTTTAGAGCGTTAAGACTAAAAGAGGTATCAAAGTATACCTAAGATAAAAATTAAGCTTTAAAACTCAACTTGAAGGAAATTAGCAGATGAAAAAATATTGATAGGTTTGGTATAATTAAATATTATTATGAGTGAGGAGGTATGACCTTTGGATAATAAAGAGCCGTCTATCACAAGTGATAGTGAGTATAAAAAGCTATTGTCAGAGTTAAAAGAGAAAGTAAGAAGTAGCCAACTTAAAGCTGCAATAAAGGTAAATTATGAGTTGTTAGATTTATATTGGACTTTGGGAGAATACATTGTAAAAAATCAAGAACAACATTCATGGGGAGATGCCTTTATAAAATCGTTAGCTAAAGATTTACAAAAAGAATTTCCTGATATGAAAGGTTTTTCTGAAACAAATATTAAGTATATCAGAAGATGGTATTCATTTTATATAAAAGGGCTACAAGGTGTAGCCGAAATAGAAAATAACGACAGCAATTCAAAAGGACTACAGCCTGTAGCCCAATTTGATGAAAGAGTTATCAACCATATTAAACAGATACCTTGGGGACATAATCAAAGGATAATAAATAAGTGCAAGACCATTGATGAAGCCATATATTATGTTGATAAAACTATTGAGAACGGATGGAGTAGGAATGTACTTGTACATCAAATTGAAAGTGGATTATATGGCAGGGAAGGAAAATCTATAACAAACTTTGAAAAAAGGTTACCTGCTTTGCAATCAGACCTTGCAAGACAGACATTAAAAGATCCATATCATTTTGACTTTCTTACAATTCGTGAAGGATATGATGAAAGGGAACTTCAAAAAGAACTGGTTGACAAGATTTCTGATTTTTTGCTTGAACTTGGCGAGGGATTTGCTTATATTGGCAAAGAATACCACTTAAATATAAATGGCGATGATTTTTATATTGATTTACTGTTTTACAATTTGAAACTCCATTCTTACATTGTTATAGAACTGAAAGCGGAGAAGTTTAAGCCGGAACATTTAGGACAGCTTAATTTCTATGTAACAGCAGTGAATAGAGAGCTAAAAACTGATAGAGATAATGCTACGATTGGACTTCTTATTTGCAAAGATAAAAACGATGTCGTTTGTGAATATTCATTAGAACAAATATCGCAACCTATAGGTATAAGCAAATATGAGATTACTAAATTACTTGAAGCAGAATATAAGAGCAGTTTGCCGAGTATTGAAGAAATAGAGAAAAAGATCAAAGAAATAGATACGGATAATTAAAAACATCAAAGAAATGAATAAATATTGGCTAATGACGATTGGAAAAAATCACTAATCGTCATTTTTTATTGCAAAGAAAGGAGAAAATATGCAAGAAAAAAGAAATGAACAAACTACAGGAACAAAGACGATAAAGAAGATTGGAAAAACCACTTATGAGGTGATTGTCCATTTTAATGATAAAAGCAGTGAAACTATGCAAGATAAACTAAAAAGGATAATGTTGAGGGAATTTCGGAGAAAATCGGACGAAAAAAAGATGATTTTGATTAAAAAGTCCTTGACAAGTAGCAACAAGGGTAATGGAATTAAGAAGAACACATAATTACTATTTTAGTGAAAAATGTTTTTCTTAATTCTTTTTTTATTGGATAAATTGAGTGAAAGGAGGTAATCTTGAAAGTATATGTATTTAAAATGTGTTCGATTTGGATACATAGGATAGGATAGGCTAGATAAGGGTATAAGAGAAGAAAGTCCCTCCAAAACTCAAAAACCTATGAAGAATTTCAAAATGTCAATCTAAGCGATGAAGAATATCAGATGACAAAATTTCGGAAAAGTGAGATAATTAAATGGATAAGAAATTGACAAATTATAGTTGATGAAGTCTTTGGTTGGATTTATGCTTTGTATAAGTCAATGCTTGATACTTATCGGGTTTCGGAAATTCTTGTTACGGGAAGTTCTTCCGGTGTGACGCTTGCATTAGGACTTGTATCGCATATCAATGCCATGCCTAAGGATATTGAAGTCCCCAAACAAATATATGCATCATCTCCCGGGCAGTGCTCTACAGATGAAGAGTTGATCAGGAAAGGATGTATACTTGATAAAAAGGATATTTTATTAAATATAAACTATATGGAGATTATTGATAAAATCATGACTCATGGGAAAATATGCTTAAATATCACAAATGGTTTTCCTGCTTTTTAACATCATCCGGGGAGAGTTGAATACATATGAACTATATTAAATATGGAAACAAGAAAAATAAGTCTTTGTTATTTATTCATGGACTTGCTTCTACGGCACAGTTGTGTTTTGACCCGCTTCTACCTTACTTACAGGATTATTATATAGTTCTTTGTGAGTTGGATGGACATTGCGCTTCTAAACCGAATGATATGTTATCGCTAAAAGATAGTATCGATGATATAGAAAATTACATTCAAGAGGAAATGAATGGGAATGTATATGGTCTTTGCGGTTTTTCCATGGGTGCTACCATAGCAGTTGAGCTGATTGCACGTGAAAATATAGCTGTTGAAAGAGTACTGCTTGATGCGGCGATTATCATTGAAATGGGGCTTATGGCTTTACCATTTCAATGGGCTTTTATTATCGGAACAAGTAGAATCAAGCATAGAAAACCAATACCTCAGTTTTTGCTGAATAAGATGATGGGAAAAGATAACCATAGCGTAATTGAAATGATGTATACGCATATTAGTAAAAAAACAATTCAGAATGCTTGTAAATATATTTATCACTACAAGATTTCTGAAAATGTAAGAAAATTTTCTAATCCGGTCTTATTTTGGCGTGGAAGTGAAGAATCTATTCCTGCTAAGGGTGAAAAGAAATTGAAAGAATATCTGCCACAAATGGCAAGTGAAGTTTTTGAAAGCATGGGACACGGACAATTTTTGCACGAGCATCCGAAAGAATATGCGGAGAAACTGAAAATATTTTTGCAAGAATAAAATGGATTTAATTTATAGGAGACATAAGTTAGATGATTAATACGCTTATTATGCTGGGACTGGTGTGCCTATTAGCTACACTTATGATAATGGACTTTATTATTGTGATTCCGAAGTTCGGCTCTAAACATTTTGGTGCACCTGATGATATAAAGAAAATGATGGAGAAGATACCGGACAGAGCTTCTTGGGTGAATATACTTGGTGTATGTATTATGATAGCCGGATTTGTTGGAGTAGCATCGGTGTTTATATGGGCAATGGTTGATACGGTAAAAACTGATATGTCTTTTTCGGGTGCGTTCATCAGATTTTTCGTTATCACTGAAGGATATAAATTATTTGATATCGTATGTTTTGATTACCTTATGCTTACAAAGTTAAAGTTGCCTGCAAAGATTTACCCTGAAACTGCAGGAGCGAAAGGATATGATAACTTTGGATTTAATGCGAAAAGTCAGATAAATAAGCTTGTTGTATTTTGTGGGGCAAGTATTCTTTTGGCGTTCATTTTAACGGTAATTATTCCGTTATGGCGATAAGTTTATGTGTGAACAAAAATTTTTGATTTTCTGACACAGCAAAGTTTTAAGAGCAGAGTATATGGTAAGAAAGAATAGAATTTGCCAAACGACAAGGTTTTAAATTGATGTGGATAGTACACTTGGTATTGCTTTTGTAAGTGTAACTACAATACATTAAGATTGGACTATGAAAAAGGATAAAGGCCCATTGGAATAATTGAAAACAATAAATAAAAGACCATGTAGAAGTAAAAGCATAAAAGCTGATACTTCTTTTATTATGTCCGAAAACAATGGAAGATAAGCTGACAAGAATAACGCTGAAGGCGTTTCGGAAAAAATCGGATGAAAAAAATCATTTTGATTAAAAAGCCCTTGACAAGTAGCAAAAGATAAAATGCCTTATATTTTTAATTATTTGAAATTTTAGAATTACTGAGGGTATATATTAAAGAAGGAGGATTATTTATCATGGAAGAAAAAAGTAAAAAAAATTTAACTAAATGGTTTAAGGATAAAGTTAAAAATGTGTATGACAATGAAAGTAAAAATCATGAATATAACGGGATAAGCTGTTGTCATTTTGGAGCAATAGATTATTTTACAGATGATGATAAAAAAATCAAAACAGAAAAATAAAAAAATTAACAATGATTAAATATAGAGTCGGCGAATTTTAAAAGATTCACTGACTTTTTTATTTAAATTGAAGATTTTAATTATGAAATGTAATTTAAACCAAATGTTTTTGTTTCAAGTAATACTTTTTGAAATTTAAGTATAATTCACTTAAAGAATAGTCGGTATAAAAAGCAAGATAAATTTTCGGAGGGTTTAAAAATTAAATTATATAAAAACTGATTTTGAAATATGGAGACAGTTTTTATGAAAGGTGTTGACATATAATATATACAGTCATATAATGTATATATACAGTATATACGGTAGGTGGTTTTATGAATATTATCATATCTAATTCAAGCGAACAGCCAATTTATGAGCAAATAAAAATTCAGATTAAGAATATGATTATGACAGGAGAATTGAAAGCGGGAGATTTACTTCCGGGAATGAGGAGTCTTGCAAAAGAGTTGAAGATTTCTGTAATAACTACCAAGCGTGCATATAATGATCTTGAGACAGAGGGATATATATGCACGGTCGCTGGTAGAGGTTGTTTTGTAAAGAGTCTTAACAGTGATTTAATTAGAGAAGAAAATTTAAAGAGGATAGAGGGATATTTAAATAAGGCTCTTGAAGTGGCAAATGCGTCAGGAATAGATTCAAGTGAACTTATTGAGATGTTGTCTTTTTTAATACGAGGTGAAATATGAAAGCTGTAGAAATTAAAAATTTGTCAAAATCTTATGGAGATTTTTCTTTAAATGATGTCAATTTTGATGTTGAAAAAGGAAGTATAATGGGTCTTATTGGAGCTAATGGAGCCGGTAAAACTACAATAATTAAAGCTATTTTATCTATGATTAAGTATGGCGGAGATATTAAAATTTTTGGGAAAAAGCTTGATGATGATATCAGGCAAGATATAGGATTTGTGCTTGAAGATTGTTTTATAAGTAATTTTTTATCTGCAAAAGAAGCGGATAAGGTTTTTAAAAATATGTATAAAAATTGGGATTCAGATTATTACAATAATCTTTTAAATAAATTTGAGTTACCATTTAATAAGTCAAACAGTAAGTTTTCTAAAGGAATGAGGATGAAATTTAAAATAGCTGTTGCACTTAGCAGTCATCCTAAATTATTAATTTTAGATGAACCTACAAGTGGACTTGATCCTGTTATAAGAGATGAAATTTTGGATATATTTTTGGAATATATTGAAGATGAAAATAACAGTATTTTAATTTCGTCACATATAACATCTGATCTTGAAAAGATAGCAGATTATATAACTTATATTGATAAAGGTGAAATAGTATTTTCTAAAGAAAAGTATGATTTATTTGAAGATATGGGTATTTTAAAATGTTCAAATGAAAGATTTAAAGAAATAGACAAATCATATATTCAAAAATATAAAATTGGGAAGTATTCTGTGGAAGCTCTAATTAAAAATAAGGATATGTTTAAGAAAGAATATTCCAATGAAATAGTTGATAGTGCTGAACTTGATGAAATTATGGTTTTTTATGCAAAAGGTGAGGATATATGAAAGCGATAATATTAAATGATTTTTATAATTGGAGGAGATCTATAAAAACTTCGATTTTTGCATTGGTGTGTTGTATGATATCTCCTATAATATCTGCATTAAGAGGTCAACTTAATTTTGGATATGTAATTATGACCATTGGTATAGCAAGTTTTATTTTTGGTAGCATAGAAGTAAGTTCCGTATTTTATGATGAACAGTCAGGATTTTTAGATTTAATTTATGCAACTCCGATTAGTGAAGAAAGATATATAACTTCAAAGTTTGTATTTTCAGTTTTAATTCATTTAATTATATTTTTAGTTGCTTCTATAGTTATGCTTGCTATTTCCAATGATATTGAACTTATAAAAATTAACTTTTTGATTATCAGTATATATATGATATGTTGCTTTGTAAACATTGCATTTATGTTCAAATTTGGATGTAAAAATATTTTTACATTAATGATGGTTGTATTTATGATTTTATTTTTTACCGCATATTTTTTTGGATTTGATAATATATTTGAATTCATGAAAAAAGATGTAAAGAACACTTATTATTCAGTGATCGGGGTGGTTTTGTTAATAGATGTAGTTCTATTTTTTGTATTTAAGAAACTTGGTATAAAACATTTAAAGGAGAGGAAAAAATGATAAAAGCTCTTTTGTATAAAGATTTTATAAACATTTTAGACTCGATGGAGAAAAAATATTATTTCTTGATATTTTTTGTTATAGATATATTAATTTTTTATTTTGCCGAAGCACCAATAGCTGCTATTTTCAGTGGAATATTTGCATTTACGATTTTTGCTTCAACTTTTAGTATGGATGAGCAAGCTGTTTGTACAAGTTATGTAGTTGCGACACCGACTTCTAAAAAGCATATTGCAGAGTATAAATTTTTACTATTTTTTATTTTAGAAGGCATTATTATGGCTATAAATGTTGTGGTATTTTATGTATTTAAAATATTCGGGGTTATTGAAAATATTGGAGTTGTTGAAATGGTGATTGCACCGCAAATGGGTATATTTATATTTTATATTTTAATAATTCCGGCAACATTTAAATATGGAATTGTTAAAGCTCCAATGGTTATAGTAGGAATATTAATTTTATCGTATTTGATTTTATATGCTATAAATGGAATTGATAAAATAAAAATTTTGTTGTCAAATTTTAAAGAGAGTATATTGATTTTAATTGTTATTGCATTTATGTGCGTTATTGGAATAATATCATATCTTACTACTTTGATAATATTAAATAACAAAGACTATTAAAAATTGATGTGATAGGGTATATTATAATTGGTGATTGAATGGAAAATTATGATTATACTGTACATGAAGAAAATATTAAAGTGGAAGATTTGATGGATTTTCCTTTTGGAGATGTATCAAATTTAAGGTGGCTGATATCATTAGCAATCTTATTTGGAGGGTTTATATTAAGTCTTGGGAGAGTTATTAAGAGTGTTCCTATTCTTGTGACTGTTTTAATATTATCATCTATAGGTTCTTTGATTGTCCTTGACTTACATTTTTTCAGAAAACTGTTTAAACGGATAAGGGCGAAAGATTTACTTATAATGCTTTTTACTTTGGTTTTAACATTTATTTTTGCAGTACTTTCTGCAAATTTTTTAAAACAAAGTAATCTTGTTGAAAATCCGATAAGTGAATTTTTAAGTAATGACAATATTAAAATATTATTTGCGGTTTCGCTTGTTCAGCTTTTGATTGAAGAGATTGTTTTTGTATTACCGTTTTTATTTATATATCACAATATAAAGAAAATAAATAGGTATTTTGCAATAGCATTAGCGTGGATTATAAGTTCTGAAATTTTTGGAGCATTACATCTTTCGACATATTCATATAATTTTCTTCAGTGCTTAGTTATTATTAGCTCTGTTAGATTTGGACTTACTACGGCATATGTCTGGAGAAAAAACTTAGCACTAACTTATATAGTACATGTTGTCTATGATTGGATATTGTTGTTTATCGTGCTGTATGCAAAAAATTCCGGACTTATGTAAAATATTGAGAACACCTGCAAAGGTGTTCTTTTTATATAATATTGAAATATTTATAGAAAAAAATTACATTTAGTAATAAAATATAAGTTGAAATAAATTGTTTTTATTAAATATTATTTTAATGAAAACAAGGTCGAAATATTAGTACAATATTTAATAGGTTAAAGGTTTTTAAAAATTGTATATAATTATTGCTTGATTGTATATTTCACTAAATATAAGTATTAATAACATAATTTAAGATTAATTATTATATAAATAAAATACAAATATTTTTTGATTAGTAATTATTTTTTAGATTGCAAAGCTTATACAGACGTTTATTTGACGTAAATTGTACTGTAATTGCACTTAACCTTATATGATAGAGTGAAATCTTGTAACAAATATGATTTTTTTAATGCGATGTCGGTATACAATTATGTAAAATTTTTAACAGTATTGACTTTAATTAGACTAAGAAAAAATATAATTGACTTAAACAATGAGATTATAGATTTTGAAAACATATTCATAGCTGATTTCCGATTTATGAACATTGAACTTAATAATATTACATAAGTAAAATAACTAATTTGTTTTGAGATGTTAATTAATTTTACTTTAGGAATTATACCCATATATAAATGTTATAAACAAGAATGAAAATTATGAAATTGTTTGCAGATTCTTAGTTGATTTGTTTAAATATTTAATTAACAAAGAAAGGATGAATGATTTCTATGACAAATGGAAAGAAGAGAAGTGTTAGACTACCGAGTTTTTTTGAAGCTATAATACCTATTATAGTAATGGTAGGACTAATGATTTACGTTTTTGCTACAGACAGTGGCTACGATGCAGCACATATGCCTTTAATAGTTGCTATATCAGTTGCATGTATTATCGGAGCTCTTTGCGGACATGATTTCCCTGATATGGTTTCAGGTATGATTGAACGTCTAAGTGCATCTTTGGAAGCTATATTAATACTTTGTACAGTTGGTCTTTTAGTATCATCTTTCATGATTTCAGGTACTATTCCTGCACTTATTTATTACGGACTTGACCTTCTAACTCCAAAGCTATTTCTTCCTGTAGGATGTATACTATGTGCAGTTGTAGGTCTTGCTTGTGGTTCTTCTTGGACTGCAACAGCTACAATCGGGATTGCGTTTTTAACAATCGGTGCAGGTCTTGGAATTAATCCTGCTTTAACTGCAGGTATGGTTATATCAGGAGCTTATGTAGGAGACAAATTTTCTCCACTATCTGATACTACAAACTTAGCAGCAGCAGTTTCAAATACCGGATTATTTGACCACGTAACAGCAATGGTTTCAACAACAGGTCCTGTATTCTTAATTTCTTTAGTTATATACAGTATATTAGGAATGAATATTGACCCATCTAATTATGATCCGACTATTGCATCAGGAATACAAGAAGCACTTGCTGAAAACTTTAATCTTACTCCATTACTATTATTGCCAATTTTAGTCGTAATAGTAGTATGTATTCTTAGAGTTCCTGGACTACCGGGAGTTATGATTTCAGTTGCTACAGGTGTACTATTCGCTTATATATTCCAAGGTGGCGGAACTATCGGAAGTATGTTTGATGTTCTTCACTATGGTCCTGGAATCGAAACAGGTAATGCATTTGTAGATAAAGCTCTTGCAAAGGGTGGTATGGACCATCAAATGTGGACTATAAACCTTATTTTACTTGCAGTATCTTATGGTGGAGCACTTGAACGTTGCGGAAGTGTTGAAAGATTATTCGGCGGAGTAAAAGAAAAAATTCATGGCGTTGGTTCTTTAATCCTAGTTACTTTAGCAACTTCAGTATTCTGTGACGCTGCAATGTGTGACCAATTCTTAGGAATAGGTGTTCCGGCTCCTCTATATGTTGACAAATATGATGAATTAGGACTTTCAAGAAATATGCTTTCAAGAACACTTGAGGATGCAGGTACTCTATGGAGCCCTATGTTCCCATGGACAGCTTGTGGTGCTTACCAAATGGGAGTTTTAGGAATGAGTCCGTTTGTTTACTTCCCATATGCATTTGTAAACTTACTAAACCCAATTTATGCTGCAATAACAGCTATGCTTGGACGTAACATATTCTGGGCTGACGGAGCATATACAAATCTATTTGGAAAGACAACTATGAAGAAAGTTGCGGCTGCTCCTGCAGAAGCACATGAAAAAGCAGTTAAGAATCTTGAAGCACTACGTGCAGCAGGAAAAGCTCCAAAAGTTGCTTAATTATAATTGAAAGAGGAAATCAAAGTGAAATTAGACAAACTTCCTTGGGCGTCTATTGATTCTCCCATATATACAAACAGGGAGATTAAACCCAGAAAAGATTGGGTAATAGCAGGCGGCTGGATAATGACTGCTATATTAATTATTAGCGGTTTTACAACAAAATATAAAATTTCTTTAGTATTTGGAGTGTTGTATGCTTTAGCATTATTGATGATAAAATATGTTGCAGTTACGAATAGAGGGCTTGAAATATTTTATGATATGAAAATAATGAAGCACTATGAACTTTGGGAGTGGAAAGATATTTTTGCACTAACTCATGAAAAGAACATAGATTATCCTGAAATTATTGCAATCTATTTTTCAAAAGGTGATCGCAGTAAAAGGTTATTTTTTGATAAGAGAGACAAAAATGCCATAATTCAAATGGCGAAGTCTTTAAATCCTGAAATAAAAATATATGATGCGGAAGATGAAAAGAGAAAACATGCTGCAGCTAAATCAAAGAAAAAATAACAGAAGAGTTTCATTTTGAAAAACTTATAAATTAAAGTCACGCTGAGAAATTGGTGTGACTTTTATTTTGTATATTATTAAAAAATTAATAGAGAATACATAAAAGTTTAATAGAAAAAAATTTTTTACAGACTATTGCAAAACATAAATAAAAGCTGTATAATTAAATAAGGTCAAAGAAGGTCAAAAAAATAAAATTTAGGAAAGGGATTAAAATTGAAATATAGAGATTACTATGAAATATTAGGCGTTGATAAGAATGCCAGTGCAAAAGAAATTAAATCATCATATAGAAAACTTGCAAAAAAATATCATCCGGATTTGAATAACGGAGATGAAAAAGCACAAGAAAAATTTAAAGAAATAAATGAAGCCTATGAGGTTTTATCAGATCCTGAAAAAAAGAAAAAGTATGATACTTTCGGTTCAAGTTATGATTTTACAAATGGAGCAAATTTTGATCCTTCTCAGTATGGATATACTTATACTACAAGTGGAGGAAGCGGAGATTTTTCTGACTTTTTTGAAATGTTTTTCGGTTCATCAAACGGAGGGAAAAGTCAAGGAGGATTTAATATATCCGATTTATTTGATATGGGCGGAAGAAGGTCAAAGAGAAAAAAATCTACTGTAAGACAAAAATTTGATACCGAATTAAATATATCATTAAAAGAAGCATATACCGGTGTAACAAAGCATGTTGCACTTTCACTTAACGGGAAAAATATAGAAATGGATGTAAAAATTCCATCAGGTATAACACCAGGAAAAAAGATAAAAGTAGCGGGAGAGAAATATGGAGTTCCGGGAGATATTTTATTTAAGATAGAGGTATATACTATGACAAATGAAATATTAGATGGCCTTAATATAACTAAGGAACAAGATATATATCCATGGCAAGCTGCATTGGGAGATAAGGTTGTAGTAGAAACTTTAAGCGGAAAGATAAAAATAGGGGTTCCTAAAAATTTTAAGGGCGGAACAAAAATGAGAATACCGGGTAAGGGATTCAAAGATTTAAAAGGTTCATCGGGAGATTTATATGTTAAGTTTAACATTGTAAATCCTAATGAACTTACTGAAGAACAAATAAAATTATATGAAAAGTTGAGTAAAACTTTAGAATGAGGGGTATGAGTTATGAATTTAGAAAAATTTACGCAAAAATCAATTGAGGCAGTACAAGCTGCACAAAGTATAGCAATACAAAATGGAAATCCACAAATTGAAGATATACATTTAAACGCAGCTCTTCTTCAAGATAAAGATGGATTAATTCCAAGAGTGTTAAAGTATATGGGAATATCATCTGATATAGTTTTAAATGATATCCAAAATATCATATCAAGACTTCCTAAACAAAGTGGCGGAAATAATTATCCATCAAGAGAATTTGGAAAAATTTTGGAAGATGCTGAAAAAATAGCAGCACAATTTGGAGATGATTATGTATCGGTTGAGCATATTTATCTTGCAATTTTAAGTATGAAAAATAATAAATCATCAGAGATTTTTTCAAAGTATCATTTAAACAGAGAAAGCTTTTTAGAGGCATTAAAGAAAATTAGAGGAAATCAACACGTGAGAACAGATAATCCGGAAGATACTTATGATGCTCTTGAAAAATATGGAAGAGATTTGACTAAGGAAGCTAAAACGGGAAAAATGGATCCTGTAATAGGAAGAGACGAAGAAATACGAAATGTAATTAGAATACTTTCGAGAAGAACTAAAAATAATCCGGTACTTATAGGAGAACCGGGTGTAGGTAAGACAGCAATAGTTGAAGGTCTTGCTCAGAGAATTGTAAATGGAGATGTACCTGAAGGATTAAAAAATAAAATTATATTTTCTCTTGATATGGGAGCTTTAGTTGCAGGTGCCAAGTATCGTGGAGAATTTGAAGAAAGACTTAAAGCTGTTCTTTCAGAAGTTGAAAAGAGCAGTGGCGAAATATTGATGTTTATAGATGAAATTCATAATATAGTTGGAGCCGGAAAGACAGAGGGTGCTATGGATGCATCAAATCTTTTAAAACCTATGCTTGCAAGAGGAGAACTTCATGCAATAGGAGCAACTACACTTGACGAATACAGAAAATATATAGAAAAGGATCCTGCACTTGAAAGAAGATTTCAAAAGGTAATGGTTTCGGAACCTACAGTTGAAGATACAATTTCAATTTTAAGAGGTCTTAAAGAAAAATACGAAATATATCATGGAATAAGAATTTCAGATTCTGCTGTAATAGCTGCAGCAACTCTTTCGAACAGATATATTTCAGATAGATTTTTGCCTGACAAAGCGATAGATTTAATGGATGAATCATGTGCAATGCTAAGGACGGAAATTGATTCTATGCCAACAGAAATTGATGATGTAAGAAGACATATATTACAGCTCGAAATTGAGCGAGAAGCATTGAAAAAAGAAACAGATGATGCTTCAAAGCGCAGACTTAAGGATTTAGAAGCAGAATTATCAGAAGAAAAGGCAAGTTTTGATAAATTAAAAGCTCAATGGGAAAGTGAAAAGAAGGAAATTGACAGAGTCAAGGAAATAAAAACAAAGATAGATGATACAAAGCATTTAATAGAAGAGGCTGAAAGAAACTATAATCTTGAAAAATTGTCAGTCTTGAAGTACGGAGAACTTCCTAAACTTGAAGAAGAGCTTAAATTAGAGGAAGAAAAGGCAAAAAATGAAGATAGAATGGTTAAAGAAGAAGTAAATGAAGATGAAATAGCACAAGTAGTATCTCGTTGGACCGGAATTCCGGTAGAAAAATTGAATCAATCACAAAGAGATAAGCTTTTAAATTTATCGGATATTTTACATGAAAGAGTAATCGGTCAAGATGAAGCGGTGGAGGCAGTATCAAATGCAGTTTTAAGGGCAAGAGCCGGACTGAAGAGTGAAAATAGACCTATAGGTTCATTTATATTTTTAGGACCTACAGGAGTTGGAAAAACAGAAACAGCAAAGGCACTTACAGAAAGTCTTTTTGATGATGAAAGAAATATGATAAGAATTGATATGAGTGAATATATGGAAAAGCATTCAGTATCAAGACTTGTAGGTTCTCCTCCGGGATATGTCGGATATGATGAAGGAGGACAGTTAACAGAGGCAGTTAGAAGAAAACCATATTCGGTAATACTGTTTGATGAAATAGAAAAAGCTCATCCTGATGTATTTAATATATTACTTCAAGTACTCGATGATGGTAGACTTACTGATAATCAAGGTAGGACAGTTGATTTTAAGAATACTGTAATAATTATGACTTCAAATATAGGTTCGTCTTATTTGCTTGAAGGAATAGATGATAAAGGTCAAATAAGAGAAGAAGCAAGACAACTCGTAGAAAATGAAATGAAAATTAAGTTTAGACCTGAGTTTTTAAACAGAATTGATGAGATAGTAATGTTTAAGCCTCTTGATAGAGAACAAATTTATAAAATAATAAAAGTAAATATTTTAGATATTGAAAATAGACTTAAAGAAAGAAATATTAAGATAAAGATAACAGAACAAGCTTTAAATTTAATCTTAAATAAGGCATATAATGTAGTATATGGTGCAAGACCTGTTAAGAGATTTATTCAATCGAATATTGAGACTGAAATATCTAAGATGATTATTAAAGGAGAAATATCTGAAAATAAAACAGTATTCATAGATGTAAAGAATGACGAATTATATCTTTTAGCTGAATAGAATGAAAAAAATAGTCGACAAATTAATTTGTCGACTATTTTTTATTATATAAAGAATATATTTTCAAAATTGTATGATAGTACATATAAAATAAAAAACTGATATTTTTTAAAAGGTATATACTAATAAATGATATTAATTAACGGGAGGTTTAAATGAAACACTTTAGTAAGAAAATTTGTGTGGGGCTTTCATTATTTATGTTCATATCATATTTTGGACCTGTGAGTAATGTTTTTGCGGAGGAAATTGAAAATAATTCAGACAATTTTACAGAAAATGCTGAAGATAAGCTTTTTGAAAATAGAGAATTAAATAGCGCTTATGCAGATGAGAAAAAAATTGATGAAAGCTATGAAACATATGAAAATGTTGACTTTTCTATTTGGAAAGTTGATGATTTTGAGTATGAGGGAACAACCTTAACAGGTTTATCAGATAGTGGAAGATTAAAGATAAGAAAAAATAAAAATCTAATTCTGCCAAATGCAAACCCTGACGGACAATCGATTACTAAGATTGGATATAGGGCATTCGGTGCAAAAAAAGCAAAATATGGAAAAGGAATTAAATCTGTAACATTTCCTAATACAATTGAAATTATTGATGAAGATGCTTTTAGTTTTAATGATATTAAAGAAATAAAAATTCCTGCGAGTGTTAGAATTATAGGAAAATATTCTTTTTATGATTGTGAATTATCAAAAATTATATTTGAAGAAAATAGTATATTAGAAAGTATCGAGAAAAAAGCATTTAAACATAATCGACTTTCGGATATAAATATTCCAAATACTTTAAAAGAAATAGGAGAAGAAGCGTTTGAAGATAATCCGGGTTCTTCAGGAGGAAAAGTAATTCTATATCCTATGGATATTACAAAACCTGTATTAGTAAGTAGTAATGAAAATTATATAGTAAAATCCGGCAATAGTTCTGAACCTATACCGAATGATACTGAGTGGTACAGAGGAAGTGCTGAATGTGTAAGAACAGATGAAGGAAAAGTTAAGCGTTCTTATATAGTAAAAGTTAGAATATCGGTAAAAGATGGTAAAATTTCAATTGTTGAAGACGATGGAACCGAATTTATCGGGAAAGCTTATAAAAATGAGAAATACTATAAGGGAGCATTACCGATATTTGATAGATATAGAGATAAGTCTATAGAACAAATTTTAAATTTTGAGTTGACTAATCCTAGATATGGAGAGGCTCAAAATGAATTGGGTATAGATGTTGTTTCAGGTTCGACAGTAAGTAGTAAAACAATTCATAATGCAATCAGAAATGCTATAGGAAAAGTTCCTGCACCGAGTGTTCCTCAAGATGATATTAATAGTGTTAGAGAGACTGCAATTAATGAGATTAATGAATCGGTTGGACAATTAAAATCTATTGTTGAAGAGTTGAGAAACTTAGTTGGTGATTCAAAAAGCAAAATTCAAAATGAAATAGAATATACAAAAGATTCTGTAGATAATTTAAAAGTAGAACTTAAAAAAGCTGAAAATAATATAAATCTATGCGATTGTGATAAAATTAAATCTGATGTGAAAAATGAAATTGATGCATTGGAAACAATTGAGTTAATAAACGAAAAAAAGAAACAAATTTTAAGTGAAATTTCTTCATTAAAAAGTGAGATAGAAAAAAATAAAGATGCTTTAGAAAATGCAGTTTCAAATCTTCAACAAAATTTTGAAAATGATGATTTATATGAGGGAGAAGCTAAATGTCCCAGATTTAAATATTTAATAAAGCTAAAAGTCAGAGTGAGAGATGGAAAAGTAACTTTAGTAGAAGACAATGGAACTAATGTAAAAGGTCAAAATTTAAAACGTTATAATAGGTCAAAGTCTTTATTTAAATTGTATAAAGATAAGAATAAAGACCAGATTTTAAATTTTGAGTTGACAAAAAAGTCTGAACCTAAAAATGAATTGGGAATTGATGTAGTTTCGGGTGCTACATATAGTAGTAGAGGCATTCATGAAGCTATGAGAGATGCAGTTGGGAAAATTGTTGAAATTAATCCTGAAATTATATTGGCAAAGGAAATATTAAGAGGGTATGTCGATTCAATAAAAGAAAGTGTGCTTAAAGAAGAAGGAATTGGAACAGATAATAATAAAGCAGCAATAGAAGCATTTAACGAGCATATTGAACTTGCAAGAAATTTACTTGCGAAAGAAAATAAAGATATAACTCCGGAAGAATTGGATAAAATGCAAAAAATGCCAACTTTTATTAATTCTGAAGGAAAAAAACAAAAGGGAAGTTTTGCAAAGCTCGCTAAAGAGATAAAGGCGGATTTTGAAGTTTTAGGAGAAAGATCATATCAAAATAAAGATAATGAAAAATTTTATACTGTAGTAAAAAATGGAGAAATTATAATTAAAACTGCTGTTAGAGATTTAGAACAATCGGGAAATAGAAAATTATATTTAAATTATATAACTGAGACTCAATATAATTCAAAAGGAAAGTCTGATGCAGTATCCGGAGCGACTCCAAAGTATGAAAAACAGGAAGTTCCTCTAGAAAATTATACACTTAAAAATAATAATAATGGCACATATACAATTAAAATTGATAAAATACCAAGTGATGCTGTAATATTAAAACCTATAATAAAGGTTGAGCTTGCAAATATGACATCAATAGAAAATGGGGATATGGTATATGTTAAATCTAATGATCCGATGCCGGAACCGTTGAAAGAATATAGGGTAAACGTAATAGGAGGGACAGGAAGCGGTCAGTATAAAAAAGGAGATAAAGTTGAAATATCTGCTATAGATCACAGATTTTCATGTTGGGATTCAAATGTAAAATTAGATAATAAATATAATTCAAGCACATTTTTTATAATGCCTGAATATGATGTTTCAATATATGCAATATTAAATGAACGAGATACGAAAGAATATAAGGATAAAACAGAAAGGACAAATTATAAGAATGATGCTACTATTATAAATAATGTCCAAAATAAAAATATAACAAGTATCCTAAAAATAGGCAGTAAGGAAATGACCATAAATAATAACGGAACAATAAAAACAATAACAATGGATGTAGCGCCATATATAAAAAATGATAGGACGATGTTGTCGTTAAGATATGTGGCAGAAGCATTAGGGTATACTGTAACGTGGAATAAAGATACAAGGACAGCAAGTTTTACTGACGGAAAAAATATATGCTTGATACAAATAGATGGAAATGAAATGGTAGTAAATGGCGAAAAGTTTATACTTGATAATAAACCTGAAATAGTAAGTGGAAGAATAATGCTACCTATAGCATCAATAGCAAGAGCATTGGGACTATCTGAGGGAATAGAAGCAATAGATACAAATAAAAATATTATGTGGAATGGAGAAGAAAGAAAAATTACCATTTCTATATAATGATTAACAGATTGAAGAAAAAGTTTTAAGAGTAGCTTTTATTATAAAAGCTACTCTTAAAATTTAATTAAATTAAAGTGTAAATTTAAAAGAATACTTGATTAAATTTTAACAAATGATATAATATTTGTGTATGGTATGTTATAGAATTAACAGTATTATAACTATGAGTAATAAAATGTAAGGGGGATTTTAGAATGGATTTTAGAATGGATAAGGAACACCTTCTATTACAACAAATGTATCGTGCATTCGCAGAAAATGAAGTTAAGCCCGTAGCTCAAGAGACAGATGCAACAGAAAACGTTCCAATGGAAAATGTTAAGAAATTAGCAAGATATGGATTCTTTGGTATTCCATTTCCAAAGGAATATGGTGGACAAGGTGCAGATTATTTAGCATATGCAATGGCAGTTGAAGAGCTTTCTAAGAAATGTGCTACAACAGGTGTTATAGTTTCAGCACATACTTCATTATGTGCAGCTCCAATCTATGAAAATGGTACTGAGGAACAAAAGAAAAAATACTTACCCGATTTACTAAGCGGAAGAAAAATCGGAGCATTCGGATTAACTGAACCGGGTGCAGGAACAGATGCGGCAGGACAACAAACAACAGCTGTTCTTGACGGAGATGAATATATACTTAACGGTACTAAAATTTTTATAACAAATGCAGGATTTGCAGACACATTTATAATAATAGCGATGACTGATAAGTCAAAGGGAACTAGAGGTATCTCGGCTTTTATTGTTGAAAGAGGCACTCCGGGATTTAGAGTTGGAGAACCTGAAGATAAAATGGGAATCAGAGGTTCATCTACTTGTGAATTAATATTTGAAAATTGCAGAATCCCTAAGGAAAATTTACTTGGTCGTGAAGGTAAAGGTTTTGGTATAGCAATGAAGACTCTTGACGGAGGACGTATAGGAATAGCTTCTCAAGCACTTGGTATTGCAGAAGGTGCTATTGATGAAACTGTTGTATATGTAAAGGAAAGAAAGCAATTTGGAAAGAGATTATCTCAATTCCAAAACACTCAATTCCAATTAGCTGATATGAAGGCAAAGACAGATGCTGCTCAATTACTAGTATATAGAGCTGCTGATATGAAATATAATGGTGAAGCATATTCTCATGCTGCTGCAATGGCAAAACTATTTGCTGCTGAAACAGCTTCCGATGTAACAAGACGTTGTCTACAATTATTTGGTGGATACGGATATACAAGAGATTATCCTATTGAAAGAATGATGAGAGATGCTAAAATTACCGAAATTTACGAAGGAACTTCTGAAGTAATGAGAATGGTAATTTCAAATTGGATGGGCGTAAAATAATCGGAGGTAAGGAAATGAAAATAGTTGTTTGTATAAAGCAAGTTCCGGATACTAATGAAGTTAGACTTGATCCTGTAACTAATACACTTATAAGAGACGGAGTTCCAAGTATAATAAATCCGGACGATAAATCAGGCTTAGAGGCTGCTCTTCAAATTAAAGATATGGATCCTGAAAATACTACAGTTACAGTATTATCAATGGGACCTCCACAAGCTGAAGCAGCTCTTAGAGAAGCACTTGCAATGGGTGCTGATGAAGCTATCCTTGTAACAGATAGAGCATTTGGAGGCGCTGATACTTGGGCTACTTCATGCACAATCGCAGGAGCATTAGAACATTTGGAATATGATTTAATAATAACAGGACGTCAAGCAATAGATGGAGATACAGCGCAAGTAGGACCACAAACTGCAGAACACTTAGGGCTTCCTCAAGTAACTTATGCGGAAGATATTAAAATTGATGGAGATAAGGTAATAGTTAAGAGACAATATGAAGACAGATATCACATCATAGAAGTAAAAATGCCATGTGTAATCACAGCTATTGCAGAACTTGGTGCTCCAAGATATATGACAATAGGCAGAATTTTTGATGCTTATAAAAAAGAAATAACTGTTTGGGGCTTAGAGGATATAAAAGATAAGTTAGATTTAGCTAATATAGGACTTAAAGGCTCTCCGACAAAAGTTAAAAAATCTTTCCCAAAACAAGGAAAGGGAGAAGGAGTTCTTTTAACAAATCTTACAGCTGATGAAGCGGCACAAGCAATTGTGGCTAAGCTTCAAGAAAAATATATTATCTAAGTAAGGAGCGTGTGATAAATGAGCAAAGATGTATTTGTATTTATAGAACAAAGAGATAATACGCTACAAAAAGTAGGTATAGAACTTTTAGGTAAGGCAAGAGAGCTTGCTGATGCTCTTGATCAAAAAGTAGTTGCAATGCTTCTTGGAGAAAAGATTAAAGATGAAGCTAATATTTTAATAAAGCATGGAGCAGACAAGGTAATTTATGTTGAAGATCCTATGCTAAAGGAATATGTAACTGAGCCTTATGCGAAAGCAATATTTGAAATTATTAAAGAAAATGATCCTGAAATAGTAATTTATGGAGCAACTTCAATAGGTCGTGATTTAGCACCAAGATTGGCAGCAAGAATCCATACAGGACTTACAGCTGACTGTACAAAGCTTGAAATAGATCCTGAGTCAAAAAATCTTATGATGACTCGTCCTGCATTTGGTGGAAATTTAATGGCTACAATTTTATGTGAAAATCATCGTCCACAAATGGCAACAGTAAGACCCGGCGTAATGCAGTCACTTAGCAGTGATGCTTCAAGAACCGGTGAAGTGGTGGAAAAGAAAATAGAATTTGTTCCTGAAGATATGAACGTTACTGTAAAGGAAATTATAAAGAGCAAATCTAAGAAAAAAGATATTACAGAGGCAAACATTCTTGTATCAGGCGGACGTGGACTTGGCGGACCAGAAGGATTTAAGATGCTTGAAAGTCTTGCAAATACACTTGAAGCTGAAGTTTCATCTTCAAGAGCGGCAGTTGATGCAGGTTGGATAACAAAAGATCGTCAAGTTGGACAAACAGGTAAGACTGTAAGACCTGAATTATATTTTGCATTAGGTATATCAGGAGCTATTCAACATTTAGCAGGTATGGAAGAATCAGACATAATTATAGCAGTAAACAAAACAGAAGATGCACCTATATTTGATGTTGCAACTCTTGGAGTAGTTGGAGATATAAACGCAATAGTTCCAAAACTTACTGAAGCTATTGAAAGAGAAAAAGCTATTAAAGCTGAAATAAATTAATAATTAAAAAACGCTTTAACATTGTTTAAAGCGTTTTTTTCAATTATTTGAAAGAATTGTCTTTTGATAAAAGATAAAATAAGAACTAATTTTAAAATTAGTTCTTATTTTATTGGACATATATAATTTTGTTATTTGCCAAGAATTTTTGATATAGTATAATATAAATGAGGTGTAAAATGAAAGAATTTGAAAAATATGGAAAGGTTTTGTTAAATGAACCTCTAAAAAAATATACAAGCTTTAGAATTGGAGGCAATGCAAAAGCTGTATTATTACCTGTAGATGAGAATGCACTAATAGATTCAATTAAATTATGTAAAGAAAAAAATATGAATTATATAGTACTTGGTAATTGTACTAATATTTTAGTTGATGATGAAGGATTTGATGGACTTGCAATAATTTTAAAAGGAGTCCTTGATGATATAAGAGTAGATAGAAATATATTAACTGCAAAATCAGGTGCAACATTAAGACAAGTTGCAACAATTGCGATGGAAAATTCTCTTGGAGGGCTTGAATTTGCTCATGGAATACCGGGTTCTGTAGGCGGAGGCGCTATTATGAATGCCGGAGCTTATGATGGAGAACTTAAAGATGTAGTTGAAAGTGTAAGACTTTTAGACGATGAGCTAAATATAATAGAGCTTTCAAATGAAGAAATGCAGTTTTCATATAGAAATAGCATTGCACAGGATAGAGGATATATAATTTTATCTGTGAAATTTAAACTGTTTGAAAAAAATATTGAAGAAATAAAAGAAAAAATGAATGACTTTTATAATAGGCGAAGAGAAAAACAACCTCTTGAATATCCGAGTGCAGGTTCCACATTTAGACGACCTACGGGATATTTTGCAGGGAAGTTGATTGATGATAGTGGACTTAGAGGACTTAAGCATGGAGGCGCACAGGTTAGTCAAAAACATTGTGGTTTTGTAATAAATGCAGATAATGCAACGGCAAAAGATGTAAGAGAATTAATAGAAATTGTTCAAAAGACTGTATATGATAAATTTAACGTTGAGCTTAAAAGAGAGGTCAAATATATCGGAGGAAAATAATGGAAATACTTGTAATAACAGGAATGAGCGGAGCCGGAAAATCACAGGCACTAAATATTTTAGAGGATTTAGGATATTTTGCAATGGATAATCTTCCGCCGGCACTTATACCTAAATTTGCTGAAATTGCCTCGGTATCAAATTATGTAAATAAGGTATGTGTGGTTGTTGATGTTAGAAGCGGAAAATTTTTTCAAGATTTTTCATCATCGTTAAATCAGCTTAAAGGTCTGAATATTGATTATAAAGTCATGTTTTTAGATTCAAGTGAAGAGGTAATTATAAATAGATATAAAGAACTTAGAAGACGCCATCCTTTAAATGAGTCAATAGTTAAAGGGTATTCTCTTGAAAGAGAATTGCTAAAAGATATTAAGTCAAATGCAGATTATATAATTGATACTTCAAATTTAAGTACAGCCACTTTAAAAAAGAATATAAGAGATATTTTAAAAATAGATTTTCAAGAGGAACTTAAAATTTCCATAGCTTCATTCGGATTTAAAAATGGAATATTACTTGATGGAGATTTGATATTTGACGTAAGATTTTTGCCTAATCCATATTATATACCGGAGCTTAAAGAGTTGAACGGAAATAATGAAAGTACGAAGAATTATGTTATGAGTCATGAAGTTACAAGGGAATTTATAGACAAATGTGTAGATATGCTTAGATTTCTAATTCCGAATTATTTAAAAGAAGGTAAGAGTGTATTATCGATAGGATTTGGGTGTACCGGAGGATTTCATAGGTCGGTTGTAATTGCAAATGAGATTGGAAGAAGATTAAAATCTCTTGGAAATAATGTAACTATAAATCATAGAGATGTGGGAAAAATATGAAAAATGTAGTTGTAGTAGGCGGAGGAACGGGAATTTCCGCTCTGCTTAGAGGAATTAAAAAATATACTGAAAATTTAACTGCGATTGTAACTATGGCGGATGATGGTGGAGGTTCGGGAAGACTTAGAAGTGAACTGGGTATTTTACCGCCGGGAGATGTAAGAAATTGCCTTTCTGCTCTTGCAAATACAGAGCCGGTTATGGAAAAACTTTTACAATTTAGATTTGACAGTGGAACATTAAAAGGTCAAAATTTTGGAAATATTTTGATTGCAGCTCTTTGTGAAATATATGGAAGTTTTGATACAGCACTTATGCAAATAGAAAATGTACTTAGTATTACAGGAAAGGTAATCCCTGTTACACTTGAAAACATTCATCTGGTTGCGGAGTTCTATAACGGAGATAAATGCATTGGAGAGTCAATGATTCCAAGTATGTCATATAAGCTCGATACAGGAATAAAAAACATGAGTATGTTTCCTAAAATACCGCAGGCTAATCCGAAAGCAACAGATGCAATTTTAGATGCTGATGTTATAATATTCGGACCGGGAAGTTTATATACATCTATAATCCCAAATCTGCTTGTAGAAGATATAGTTGATTCAATAAAAAAATCAGATGCTCAAAAAATATATGTATCGAATATAATGACACAAAAGGGAGAAACTTTAGGATATACACTTGCAGATCATATAAAAGCATTTGAAAAATACAGTTATGAAAATATTTTAGATGCCTGCGTTGTAAATAATATGCAGATAAGTGAAAAATTGCTTAAATACTATTTGATTAGAGATAGAGCAAAAGAAATAAAAATGCTTGAAGAAGATAAAAAGTTTTTAAATTCTAAAAATATAGATATTATACTTGGAGATTTTGTAGAAGAAAACTCTAAATATATTAGACATAGCGGAATTAAAATAGCGGAAGCGTTAAAAAACAGCTCAATCTTGTAATGATTGGCAAAAAATGATATTATTTAGATTGAGATTGGAGTGAATTAGATGAGAAAGTATAGAAAGAGAGAACATGTTGAAAATTATCTTCGTTCAACTTATGTAGGAAATCCATTATTTGAAGATGTTTTTTTATATCATAATTCTTTGCCGGAATGTGATTTTAATGAAATAGATACATCTACTGTATTTTTAAATAAGAAAGTAGATTTTCCACTTATAATAAATGCGATGACAGGTGGAAGTGAATTTGCTGAGGGAATAAATTTATCTCTTGCAAGAGTGGCAAAGGAATTTAACATTCCAATGGCTGTAGGTTCACAGACAATAGTATTTGAAGATAAAGATGCGAGAAAGTCATTTGAATGTGTAAGAGAAACACTTGGTGATGGAATTGTACTTTCTAATTTAAGTGGTCATGCTACTGTTGATGAGGCAAAATATGCTATTGATATGATAAAAGCAGATGGAATACAAATTCATCTTAATCCTGCACAGGAACTTGCAATGGAAGAAGGAGACAGAGGGTTCAAAGGAATAATTAAAAATATATCTAAAATTGTAGAAGGTGTTGATGTTCCTGTAATTGTGAAAGAGGTAGGATTTGGAATTTCAAAAGATGTAGCTGTAAAGTTATACGATGCAGGAGTAAGATATATTGATGTATCCGGATTTGGAGGTACGAATTTTTTTGAAGTTGAAAATTTAAGAGTGCCAAGTAATGATTTATCTGAATTATATGGCTGGGGAATTCCAACTGCAATGAGTCTTATAGAAGTAAATTCACTTGGATATAAAGATCTTAATATGATAAGTTCCGGAGGAATTAAAAATTCACTTGAATTGGTAAAGAGTATTGTACTCGGTGCATCGATGACGGCGATAAGTGGAGAAATATTAACTTATTTAATTCATGGCGGATATGAATATACAATGCAATATATTTCAAATATAATATATAAGTCAAAAGTAACTATGCTTTTGACAGGAGCAAAAAATATATCTGAGCTTAGCAGAGTAAATTATAGAGTAACAGGAAAACTTAGAGAACTTGTAGATTATGATAAATAAAATTATGCACCTTAGCTTTTAGCTAAGGTGTTTTTTATATACAGATTAAAATTATTGTTGTTTTGATTTTAAATTATAATTACATGATGATATTTTTTAAATTGATTAAATAGGTAAGTTGTGATACTTTATCTATATATCATATTAATAAAGGAGATGATTTTTTGTGAACAGTAAACTACATAAAATACTTGCTATTTTATTAATGAGCATTATTATTTTAGTGGACGTATCACCAGTTATTGCGTTGGAAGAAGCGTGGACTTATAAAATGGAAACATCGGAAGTCGAGATAATAAAAAATCCTAACTATGATTATTATTTAAATCACAGAGATGAATTTAAGTACGGTTATGTTCCTCCAAAAACTTTATTTCCGGTTGCAGAACCTATAAGCGGCAGAAGAAGTAAGGGAGATATTCCGGTTCCTGAAAAATATGACGCAAGAGAGATCGGTTTAATATCTCCTGTTAAAAATCAAAATTCTACCGGAACTTGTTGGGCTCATGCATCCATGTCATCCGTTGAAACTGCACTTAAAAAGTCAGGTGATGTAGATTTTTGTGATTTTTCAGAATTGCATTTAGTACATAATACAAATAAGTCAACTAATTTACAAGATGGAGGAAATATTCCGTTTGCGATGTCATATTTCTCCAGATTAAACGGGCCTAAATTTGAAAAAGATTTTCCGAGTACAGATTCTGTTTCCGATGATGAAGTGAAAGTATTACCGGGGCATACTATAATGGAAGATTTTAGTAAGAAGTCGGCTGAAAAGCAAGTTGGAGATATGATAGTAATAAATAAATCTGAAATAAAAAAGTTTGTTATGGAATATGGAGCTGTAATTGGAAGTTATCATCATGATGAATCCGGATTTATTAAAGATTTAAATGGAATTGTTGATAAGACAAGATACCATTTGAAAAAAAGCGAGTTAAATCATGCTGTAACAATTATAGGCTGGGATGACAGTAAAAAAATAACTGATGAAGTAGTAGGCGCTTATTTAATAAAAAACAGTTGGGGTACAAATTTTGGCGACAATGGATATTTTTGGGTTTCTTATGAAACATTTCCCGAAAATGTTGGTGGAAAACAAAGTAATTATTATGTACTAACAGATGTAAGAGATAAAGTGGCGGATAACGTATATCAATATGATGAATATGGAGTAGCAGGATTTGACGGATTTAAAACATTAAAAACTTTTATTTTTGCAAATGAATTTGACAAGCAATCTGCTAAAGATGAGATTATAACAGATATTGCTTTTTATAATTGTAATGCTAAAAATACAGAGTTTACAGTATATATTGTTGAGCGCGATGATTGGAAATCAAAAAAACTTTCAAATTTAAGTGAGGAGAATAAAGTAGCAACGGGGAATATAAATCATTCAGGATATTATACTGTTCCTCTTGAAAATCCAAGGCACATAACAAAAAATAAATTTGTAATTATTATGCAATTAGAAACAGATACGGAAGGCGTATATGCAGGGTTGGCAGCGACAGATACAGGGGAAGACAAAAAGCCTAAGAATAAAAAGTCATATTACTGGACCGGTATGTCATTTAATGAAGCTATAGGTTGTATGTCTCTTAATGCTTATTCAAAAGTAGTATTAGAAGAATATACAATTACAATAAACAGTTCAGAAGGCGGAATTGTAAAAGCAAATAAATATAAGGCGAAAAAAGGTGAAGAAATAACTTTAACAATAGAACCTAAAGAAGGTTATGAACTTGATAAAATAGAAGTAAAAAAAGATGACGAAGAAATAATTTTAACTTCAGATAACAAGTTTATAATGCCTGAAGGTAATACAATAATAACGGCAAAATTTAAGGAAAAACCTGCAGAAGAATATACAGTTACAATAATAAATGACGGTAACGGAAATGCAAGTGCCGATATTCAAAAAGGAAAAACGGGAACAGAAGTTACTCTTTCCGCCACTGCAAATTCGGGATACAAATTTAAAGAATGGCAAGTAATAAACGGTGATGTTACTGTTTCAAATAATAAATTTAACATTGGAAATAAAGATGTAGAAATTAAAGCTGTCTTTGAAAAAATTTCACCAAATTCTGAAACGGTAAAAATTATATTTGACTCCAACGGAGGAAGCTTTGTGCCTACACAAAGCATTGAAAAAAATACAAAAGCAATAAGACCGACAGACCCAATAAGATTTGGATACACATTCATGGGTTGGTATAGAAAATTTAATCAAGAAGAATTATTTAACTTTAATGAGAAAATTAACGAAGATACCATTTTAATTGCAAAATGGGAAAAGAACTATAACATAACACCGGATCCTTATTACTCTAAGTCTAATACTTGGAAAACCATTAATGCAACACAGATAACGAAAACAGAAGAGAAAAAAACAGAAATTAAACAGATAGAACTAAAAACAACTATAAAAATAGGATCAAAGACATTAGAAAAATCCATAAATGGAAAATCAGTTTCTATTCAAATGGATGTGGCTCCATATATAGAAAACGGAAGAACAATGCTTCCGATAAGATTTGTAGCAGAAACCCTTGGATTTGAAGTAGAATGGAATAACAATACAAGAACAGTAATACTGAAAAATAAAGATAATACAGTTGAGTTGCCGATAGGAACAAATAAAATAATAGTAAACAGTGTTGAATACACATCAGATGTAAAAACTGTTATAAAAGATGACAGAACATTTCTTCCTGTGGCAAATATAGCAAGGGTACTTGGAATGAAAGATGGCAAGGATGTAGTTTGGGATGAATTGACAAAAGAGGTTACGATCATTAAAAAGTTAAAGTAAAAAACCCCGCGTTTAACGCGGGGTTTTCTGCAAAATTAGTTATTGTAGACAAATTTATTCGGCAGGTCCTACATAGTGTAGATCGCCTTTATAAACTCCTGCAAAATTATTTGAATCAATTTGATAAGTATATTGTAAAGTTAAATTTCCTATATAGAGTTTTTCATTTTGTGTATGAGGACAATCTTCTATAATTCTTGAAAAATTACCATTGTTTTGATAAATAGTATACTCATATTCAGAAATTACTTCATTCTTGTATTCTCTTGGCTGTGATGACTTTTCTGATAATAAATTAGGTTTAAGTTCCTCGTAAGAGATAACTTCTTTAAATCCTTCGGGAACTTTAGGTTTGTTGTTTGCATATACTGCCATGGAAAACGATATTACCAAAATGAAAGTTACTGCTAACAAAATTCTCTTTTTCATAAGTTACCTCCATATCTTCAATCACAAAAACTATAAGCTTCCTCAATATAAGGATATCACTATATTCTTATTTAGTCAAAATTGTTTTTTTAAATTTTAAATTATTAGATAGAGTACTTGAAATTGGAGTATTATTTATTGATAAATATGTGAATTAAGAGTGCATCTATTCCGTACACTAAGTTGGAGCAGGATATTTTATATAATTCAATTAAAGTTAAAATGACTTTTTATAATTCATACTCCCCGTTTGAAATTTTTTAATACATATTTGAAGATGAAATTAAATTGGATTAAAATCGAAAGTGTGAGGAAGTATAATGACTTCTTTAAACTACATGAAAGCGAGTTAAATAAAAGGTAGGATCTAAATTGATACTACCTTCTACAGCTGAATTATAATTTTATGATTTTATATTCAAATCCACATTCATTGATAAAACGACACATATCTTCAGTTGTAATAAAGGCTGTTTTTGTATTGTCGTTAACATGAAAGCTCATATATTTTTCGTTCATTATTTCTTCATCAAGAATAATATTTACATCTTTTTCGAAGTTGTTCAACAATCCGAAAATTGAAACGACTCCCGGAGGAAGCATCAATTTTTCCATCAATTTTTCTTCTGAGCAAAAATGAAGTCCTTTTGTTTCAATAAGTTCTTCAAGAATTTTCATATCAACTCTTTTCATATCGTCCATGACTATTAAGTAATATGCACGATTTTTTTTGTTAGCCAAGAATAAGGTTTTAGTCCTTACGCCTTCAATACCTTCGATATATTTATCTGCCTGTTCTGTAGTTAAAGCCGGCGGATGGTCAACTAATTTATAGTTTATATTCAGTTCTTCGAGTTTTTGTAATACTTTTTCATATTCTTTCATAACATACCTCCGAAGATTTAAGAAAGATTTAATTAAAGCAACTTGTATTAAATTACATTTTATCATAAAAAGCAATAAATGTATTTTAAAATTATAATAAATAAATAGTTTATTATCTTGATAAATGGGTAACATATTAATGTGAGTATGAGTATAAGTATGTTTTTTTCATTTTAGTTCTCCTTTCAAGTAAAATAGCAGATAAATTATAGTTCAGTATAGTTTATCTGCTATTGATTTTAGAAAGATCCCGACAATTTGATGAAATCTTTTTAATTCAGTTATATATGCAAAATCATTTCCATAGATCTTTTTTTCCGTTTCTAAATCTTCTTCAAGACCTGTAAATACTCCGAGTACATCAATTCCTTTAAGTTTTGTAATTAATACATTATTGTAAGTGTCTCTTAATGCGAGTTCATCTACATAGTCTTTTATTCCGAAATCTCTTATTCCGACAAGACCAAGATTAGTTTCATCATTCGGTTTTCCATCAGATAATATGATTAAAATTTTTCTATCTTGAGAATTTTTTTCTATCAAATCTGTTAAGAGTTTTATTGCAAGTCCATCACGATTACTACCTGATGCTCTGTATTTAAAAATTTCTTTGTTTTTCAGTTTTGAATCATTGTAGTCTCTGAATTTTCTGATTACGAGGTAGTTAAAATAATTATTGAATGAAAAAACTCTTGTCTTTATGTTTAATTCTGTAAGAGCTTCTGTGATTATATAGGCTTCAATTGCAATTTCGCTCTGTCTTTCTTCTTGAGATGCTGATGCATCGAGTAGTATATCGACACTTATATCTCCGTGATAGTCTGTGAAATTTCTCTTAAATATTTTCGAATTGTTTGTGTGTTTGCTTTTCCAAACGGAACCGGCAACTAAGTTTCCGCTAATGCTCGGAATTTCATATTCTTCCGTATTTTTTAATAATGAGTTTTTAATTATTTCAGAGAGGTTTTTGATTCCTCTTTTATAATTCAGTTCATCTTCTTTAAATAAATTTAGATTTTCATTATATATTTCTTTTGCCTTTTGCTCATTGTAGGATAAAGGATTTTTAAATTCACCTTTAGTAAAATGTAAATTTACTTTTTCGTGAACTCCTGTACAAATTTTTTCTTCAAGCTTTTCAACTTCAGATTGTTTCATATACGATATTCCATAGTGTTTTTCAACAGATGCAGTTAGATTTTTGTCTGTTGTTTTTAATGAACGATTTTTTTCTATTGTAAGTTTCGTATTTTCATATTTTGCAGAAGTAAATTCAGCTGATTCAATTGTATATTTTTCAAGTTCTGCGATATCCAAGTAGTTTACGACTAAATGGGCAGATCCATTTTCCTGCATTTCTTTTTTCTTTTTAACTTCTTTAATTATATTTTCTACTTTTTCTGTTGATGGTAAATTTTTATATATGTGAAAGTATTTGCTGAATATTGATTGTAAAAATAATAAAAGTTCAAGTGTATCTTTACTTTTGAAGTTTAAAATATCATCTAATAGAAGTTTTACAGTATTATTTATTTTTGGAATTATTTTGTTTTTTACTTGATAATATGCTATTTCAAGTTCTTCGCCGAGATTATGTGCCGCAGAGTTTGAGTATTTATAAAATAGTTTATTTTCAAATTCACATTTAAAATCAGATACACCGGGTCTATTTTTAATTAATTGGTCTATAAGCGAATTTTCCATAGACAGTTCTGCTATTGTAAGCATATCTTTATAATTTGCACTTAATTTATAGTGTGCTTTTAAAAATTTTTCGACATAGGGCATATCATAGTATTTATAGCATATTCCAAGAATGGCTGCTTTGTAGTTTTCTGATATTTCATTTTTGAAAATTGTTAAATTTATTTTGGTTTCATAGTTTTCCGAAACTGTCCATACTAAATTTTCAAGTCTTCCGCTCATTTGAAAAGCTCCGATGAAGAAAGATTTTTTTCAAATAGGGTTTTTAAAATGTCTTCAACTACTTCAGCTTCATATATATCAAAACTTTTATGACTCATTCCCATTTGAATGGCATGGTTAATTGTAAGGCCATATTCCATAAGTGATATTGCACTGATTAGCCCTCTTAGGTCAATTGATTTTGATGAAATTTCTGAATTTAATGATTTTTTTTGTAAATCCATAAAGAACTTTGCGAATCTATTTATATATTCATCTTTTAAATTAGTTTTATCTTTTAAGATTTTGATTAAGTCAGTATTAGTTATAGTAGGCATATCAATTACAAGAAATCTTGAAACAAGAGCTTCATTGAGATCTCTTGTGCCTATATATCCATAGTTCATTGTGGCAATAAATCTTGTTGCCTCATGAAGTTTTAGCCTTCCGTATCCCGGCACATCAATAATTCTTCGATAGTCAAGTGCGGAGTGAACTACACTCAGTGCTTCGTTTTTTGCCATATTTATTTCATCAAATACACCGAATCCGCCGTATTCTGCAGTTTCATATACGGGACCCTTTTTTAGAATTACTTCATTATTTCTAAAGGTATCAGAACCGATAAGAGAAGATGTATCTGTATTGATATTTAGTGAAATTGTCCAAAGGGGTCTTTTAAACAAAAGTGCTAAATTTTCTGACAGTACATTTTTTCCTGTAGCTTTTGGGCCTGAAAGTAATATGTGATTTCCGGATAGTATTCCTGCAATTGCCTTTTCCCATACATCCTTTCCATAGTATTTGAACTTTGGAGAAGGAACTCTGTAATTTATGTTTTCATCAATTGAATAAAATTTTAAAAATTTATCTACTTCGTTTAATAAGCTTTCGGAAACTCCTTGAGAAAGTAAAAGCTCTTTCATATATCCTCCTAATTAAATAAATAGAATTTTAGCTGCTAAAATACACAGCACAAATAAAATACATGGCCTTGTAAATTTTTGAGCATTTTTCAATGCCAATCCTGAACCTACATAATTACCTGCCATACTTGCAAGAGCTCCTAAAAGACCGAGGGGTATTATAATTTTTCCGTTTAATAGGAAAATTATAAGTGCTGTTATATTCGAGGCGAGGTTTATTATTTTTGCATGTCCGTTTGCAAATTGTACATTCATTTTTGCAAATACAGTGAATGCTAAAATTAAAAATGTTCCTGTTCCGGGACCATACATTCCATCATATATTCCAACTAAAAATGCACTTATAGTTACGGTAATGTATGTTTTTTTATTTATAATAAGTTCGTCAGATGTCGCGGAATCAAAGAATTTTTTGTTCAATACTAAAAAGGCGGCAACAGGGAGAATTATAATCATAATTTTATGAAGTTGGTCTTCTCCTAAGAACATCATAAGTTTTGCACCGATAGATGCTCCTAAAAAAGCTGCTATAACAGCCGGAAATGCAAGTTTAAAGCTTACAAATCTATTTTTTATGAATCTAAGTGTTGCCATTGCAGTTCCGCAAGTAGATTGCATTTTAGTTGTTCCAAGTGCCATATGTATAGGTAGTCCTGCAAGTAAAAATGCCGGAAGAGAAATCAATCCTCCGCCTCCTCCGATTGAGTCTACGACTCCGGCTAAAAATAATAAGGGCAATAATATTATTAGAGCTTTAAATGTTAAATATTCCATAATTCACCTCACGTATGATATATTAACACAAAAATCATATACAAAAAAGAATTACAGTTATTTTATTGTAAAAAATTTAATAAAAATCTTTAAAAATAAAAAAACTATGATATAATAAACTTGTGATAATAGTTTTAGGAGGCTACCATGAAAGGTTCTTGCTGTTTTTCAAGCGGCCAAATTAATAAATTTACAATATTAAAAGAACCTAATCTAAGTGTAAGAAAAATTTCTTACGACTTGGCATTGATAGATAAACTTAGAGGGAAGTTGAACTCTGTTTTTGCGCCTAATAATATTACTATAAGTGTAAGCAAATTTAATAGTCTATTTGTGTGAAAGAGAATCCGTATAGGATTCTCTATTTTTATTGGGAGGATATCTATGAAAAAGTTGTACGAAGGAAAAGCAAAAGAAGTTTATTCTACTGAGAAGAGCAATGAATATATCATCAGGTATAAAGATGATGCGACAGCAGGTAATGGAGAGAAAAAAGCAACAATAGCGGGTAAGGGAGAGTTAAATCTTGCTATTACAACTGCAATTTTTGAGATGTTGGAAGAAAAGGGAATAAAAACTCACTATATTGAAACATTAAATAATAGAGATATGAGAGTTAAAAAAGTTACAATACTTCCGCTTGAAGTAATAGTGAGAAATATATCTGCAGGTTCCTTTGCAAAGAGATTTGGAGTTGAAGAGGGAATAGTTTTTTCTAAGCCTACTTTTGAATTATCATATAAAAATGATGAACTTGGAGATCCTTTGATGTGTGAAGATCATGCTATTGCACTTGGACTTGTAACTAAAGCTGAATATGATTTTCTAAAGGATACTACTCTTGAAATAAATGAGCTTTTAAAGAAGTTCTTTGAACAAATAAATTTAAAGCTTGTAGACTTTAAAATAGAATATGGAAAGACTGATGACGGAGAAATTATTCTTGCGGATGAAATTAGTCCCGATACTTGCAGATTGTGGGATAAAGATACAAACAAGAAATTTGACAAGGATATTTTCAGAAGAGATCTTGGAGATTTAATAGAAGGATATAAAGAAGTCCTAAATAGAATGAGAGGCTAATATGTGCGGTATAATCGGCATTTATTCAAATTCGAATGTAAATAAAAAATTATTTTACGGATTAAATTCACTTCAACATCGTGGACAGGAGTCTTGCGGTATAACTGTTTCAAATGGCGAAAGTCTAAAACGTGAAAAGGGAATGGGACTTGTAATAGATGTGTTTAATGAAAACAGGCTTAATGTGCTTGAGGGAAATCTTGGAATAGGACATGTTAGATATTCTACTGCGGGTGGTTCACATGATTATAATACTCAGCCACTTATGGCATTTGCCAGAGGAATAGAGATGAGTTTAGCACATAACGGGAATTTAATTAACCATCAAATTTTAAGGACACGTCTCGAAGAAGATGGAATTATGTTTCAAACAGGAATAGATACTGAGGTAATTTTGTTTTTAATAGCAAGATACTATAAAGGAGATATAGTAGATGCCGTTAAAAAGACCATGGGCATAATAAAGGGAGCGTACAGTATTGTTTTGCTTTTAAAAGATAAGTTGATTGCGTTTAGAGATCCGATGGGAATAAGGCCGCTTGTGCTTGGTCAAACTGAAAGTGGAGATGTAATATTTTCATCTGAAAATGCACCAATAGAAATAATAGGCGCGCAAGTAAAAAGAGACATACTTCCGGGTGAGATTGTAGTAGTAGATGAAAATGGAATTAAATCACATTTTATTGAAGGAGCAAAAAAGCCTAAGCACTGCATATTTGAATATGTATATTTTGCGAGAAACGATGCAACTTTAGACAAGGTTAACTCATATAATTTTAGAAGAAGATGTGGAGAGCTACTGTCAATAGAAGCACCTTGTGATGTAGATTTAGTAGTACCTGTGCCTGACAGCGGTATTCCCTCTGCAATAGGATATTCACAAGAGGCAAAAATTCCGTTTGCAGAGGGACTTGTAAAAAATAGATATATGGGAAGGACTTTTATAAAGCCGACTCAAGAAGAAAGGGAAATGGCGGTTGCACTTAAATTAAATCCGCTTAGACATGTAATAGAAGGTAAGAGGATAGTTCTTTTGGATGACTCAATTGTAAGGGGAACTACATCTGCAAATCTGATAAAGAGGATGAGAGAATCCGGAGCAAAGGAAGTACATCTTAGAATTACATCTCCTCCGGTAGAATATCCATGTTATTATGGGATAGATACTCCTAGCAGAATAAATTTAATTGCTGCAAATAACAGTGTTGAAGAGATAAGAGAAAAAATAGGAGCGGACTCTCTTGCATTTTTATCTATGGATGGATTGCAAAGGGCAACTCTTATAAGAGATGATAGATTTTGTAAAGCTTGTTTTAACGGAAATTATCCCGTTGACCCAATAGTTATATAAGGAGATTTTTATGATTGATTATAAAGATTCAGGAGTAGATATTGACTCCGGCAATAGAGCGGTAGAACTTATGAAAGAACATGTTAAAAAAACTTATACAAGTGGAGTTTTTGGAGACATAGGACTTTTCTCAGGAGGATTTTCTCTTGATGAGTTTAAAGATATGGAGCATCCTACACTTCTTGCATCAACTGACGGCGTAGGTACAAAGCTTCTTATAGCACAAAAAATGGATATTCACAATACAGTTGGGATAGATCTTGTTGCAATGTGTGTTAATGATTTAATTTGTCAAGGTGCAAAGCCTTTATTCTTTTTAGATTATATTGGAGCGGATAAAATTATTCCGGAAAAAATTTCGAAGATAGTAGAGGGGATTTCAATAGGATGTATAGAAACCGGAGCTGCATTAATTGGAGGAGAAACAGCCGAACTTCCGGGAATGTATTCTAAAGATGAATATGACCTTGCAGGTTTTAGTGTAGGGATAGTAGATAAAAACAAAATAATTGACGGGAAAAAAATTAAAAGCGGAAATGTTGTAATAGGGCTTGCATCTTCCGGATTACATTCAAACGGATATTCACTTGCAAGAAAATTATTTTTTGAAGAATTAAATAAGACATGTGATGATATTTTTCCAAATAGTGATAAAAGTGTCGGAGAGGTTCTTTTAACACCCACAAAGCTATATGTAAGGACGATTTTATACTTAATAGAAAGATATGATATTTTAGGAGTTGCAAATATTACAGGTGGAGGGCTTGTAGAAAATGTTCCAAGAATTATCCCGGATGGATTAGGTGTTAGAATAGGCAAAAATTCTTGGGATCTTCCGATAGTTTTTAAAGAAATAGTAAACTCTAAATTAGTAGAGGAAGATGAATTATATAGGGCATTTAACATGGGTGTCGGAATGACAATAATAGTAAAATCTGAAGATGCTGATAAAATTTTAAAAGATATAAATGAAAATACAACTGACAAAGCCTATATAATCGGGGAAGTTATAGAGGGAAAAGGTGTTGAATTGGTATGAGAATAGCTGTTTTTATATCGGGTACAGGCTCAAACTTAAAGGCACTTATTGATGCAAAGAAGCTCAATGAATTTGACAGTACTATTGAACTTGTGTTGTCAAATAAAGATGCCAAAGGATTATTTCATGCATATAATGAAAAAATTCCAACAGTTGTTACATCTGATGAAGATAATATTTTAAATAAACTTGAAGAATATAAAATAGATTTTATCGTACTTGCCGGTTTTCTTCCTATAATAAGTAAAAATATATTGGAAAAATATAAAAATAGGATAATAAATATACATCCGTCACTTTTGCCTAAATATGGGGGAAAGGGATATCATGGCGTAAATGTGCATAAGGCAGTATTTGAAAATAAAGAACGAATAAGCGGAGCAAGTGTACATTTTGTTACGGATGAAATTGACGGAGGCGGAGTAATCATACAAAATCAAATTGATATTTCAGATTGCAGAAGTCCTGAGGAAATTGCAGAAAGAGTTCTAAAAATAGAACATAGTATATTAAAAAAAGCTATAAAAAAAATAGAGGAGGAACAATGAAAGCACTTATTTCTCTAACAGATAAGAGTAATGTGGAATATTTATCAAAATCTCTAAGTGAACTTGGAATAAAAATAATATCAACAGGTGGAACTTTAAAGGTAATAAGAGATTTTGGAGTGAATGCAATTGACATTGAAAGTATAACAAACTTTCCGGAGATGCTTGGCGGTAGAGTAAAAACGCTATCTCCTTATGTGCATGGCGGAATTTTATATAGAAGAGGTTTAAAGGAAGATGAAGATACAATAAAAGAGTATAAAATTTCTCCAATAGATATAGTTGTAGTAAACTTATATGATTTTCAAGGAGCTTTAAAAACGGGAATTCACGAGAGTATAGTAGAAAATATTGACATTGGAGGGCCGACTCTAATAAGAGCGGCTGCTAAAAATTATAAAGATGTTTTGATAGTTACAGATCCGAGTGATTATGAAGAACTGATTGAAAGGCTTAAAAATAATAAAGTTGATATTGAATTTAGAGAGAGACTTGCAGCAAAGGCGTATTCTTTAACTGCATACTATGACTCTATGATTTCAAGATACTTTTTAGAAAAAACAGGAGCAGATTTAAAATATCGTTCGTTTGGGTTTGAAAAAATAAGCAGTTTAAGATATGGGGAAAATCCTTCACAAAAAGCGGCTATATATAGGGATAATTATGTAAACAGCTATCTGTCAAATGCAGAAGTTATTCATGGGAAGGAAATGAGTTTTAATAACTATAATGACTTAAATGCGGCAGTAGAATTATCTGCAGAACTTGGTATAAATACAGTTGTGGCATTAAAACATTCTACACCCTGCGCAGCTGCAAAGGGTAAAAATATTTTAGAGGCGTACAGTAAGGCGTATAATGCAGATCCTGTTTCAATATTTGGAGGAATAGTTTCTGTAAATGGAGTAATTGATAGAGAAACAGCTGTTGAGATGTCAAAAACTTTCCTTGAAATAATTGCGGCTACAGATTTTACAAAAGAAGCTCTTGAAATCTTGACTTCTAAAAAGAATGTAAGACTTGTAAAAATTGATTATAATTTAAAGCAACAGGACATAGATCTGAAATATTTAGATGGAGTAGTTTTAATACAAGACAGAGATACTGCTGAAGATGGTTATGAAATTGTAACTAAGTCTAAGCCGACTGATATGGAAAAGGAAGATTTAATCTTTGCAATGAAAGTTGTAAAGTATACAAAGTCAAATGCCATAGTAGTAGTAAAAGACGGAGCAACTCTTGGAATTGGCGGAGGACAAACATCGAGGGTATGGGCTCTTGAGAGTATAAGAAATAATCATCCTGATAAGGATTTTTCGGGTAGTGTACTTGCATCAGATGCTTTTTTCCCGTTTGATGATTGTGTTAGAATTGCAGGAGAGATCGGAGTTTGTTCAATAATTCAACCCGGAGGTTCTCTAAAAGATAAAGAGTCCATAGATAGATGTGATAAATTAAATATTTCTATGGTATTCACAGGTAATAGACATTTTAAACATTAGGAGGGACTATGAAGATATTAATTATTGGAAGTGGCGGACGAGAATTTGCCATTGGGTACAATTTATTAAAGAATGATAAAAACAGAGAGCTTTATTTTGCCCCGGGGAACGGGGGAACAAATGAGCTTGGCAAAAATATCAACATAGGTGCTGAAGATGTTGATTCTCTTTTAAATTTTGCGTTGGAAGAAAAGATTGACTATACGGTAGTAGGACCGGAGGCTGCACTTTGTGCAGGTATAGCGGATAAATTTGAAGAAAAGGGTCTTAAGATTTTTGGACCGCGTCTTGAAGGAGCGTTATTCGAAAAGAGTAAAGCTTATACAAAAAAATTTTTAAATAAGCATAATATAAAGAGTGCAAAGTATTTAGAAAGTGATAATTTTGAAGAGGCATTTGAATTTGCAACTAAGCTTATTGAGAAAAATGGCAAGGCTGTATTAAAAGCTGATGGACTTGCAGCCGGAAAAGGCGTTTTAATAGCGGAAGATTTGGAAAAAGCTGAAGATTTTTTAAAGAACGTACTTCAAAAAGGTATTTTTGGAGAAAAAAGAGTAGTAGTAGAAGAATTTTTAGATGGATTTGAAATGTCATTAATTTGCTTATGTGATTCTGAAACTATTATTCCATTACCTACATCAAGAGATCACAAGAAAATCGGAAGCGGAGAAGTAGGATTAAATACGGGCGGTATGGGGACATATGCACCTAACCTTGAGGCGGAAAGTTTTTTTGAAAGAATAGACGAAGAAATTTTAAAACCTGTTTTAGAGGGATTGAAAAAAGAAAAGATTGACTATAGAGGTGTTTTGTTTATAGGACTTATGATAAGCGACTCTGATATAAATGTATTGGAGTTTAATTGCAGATTTGGAGATCCTGAAACTCAAGTTATATTGGAACTTATTGAAAATGATTTGCTGGAGCTTTTAATAAAAACATCAGAAAGAAAGTTGAATGAATTAGAGTTGAAGGTAAATAACAAAAAAGCATTATGCCTTGTAATTTCTGCAGGCGGATATCCTACAGAGTATGAAAAGGGAAATGAAATAGTATTTGACGATGAAATAGAGTGTAAGGTATATCATGCAGGGACTAAATTTGATACTTCATTAAAAACAAACGGAGGAAGAGTTCTAAATTTAATATACAGCGGAGAAAACTTTGATGATGTTATAAAAAAAGTATATCAGGATGCAGCTAAGGTTCATTTTAAAGATATGTATTATAGAACTGATATAGGTCCGAGAGTAAAGAGAGTTTATGTTACTAAAAAATCAGAATTTGATTATGAATCAAAGGAGCTTAAACAAGAAATTAAAAACTCTTTGGGCATAGAACTTAACGGATTAAAAGTTTACAGAAGATATGATATTGAAATAAGTGATGCAGAACTTGAAAAAATCTTATATACAATATTATCTGAAAGACCGGTTGACGAAATTTATTTTGGAGAAGATGCTCTTAAACTTCAATCCACGATGAAAAGTGCAATAGCAGTTTCATATTTGCCGGGACAATTTGACCAAAGAGAACAAGGACTTTTGGATACAATAGCACTTGTGAACGATGAGAAGGTATCTGCAAGTTCAACAACAGTTTATTCAATAGACGGAGCTGATGAAGATGAACTTTTAAGAATTGAAAAATTTCTTGTAAATCCTGTTGATTCACATAGAGTAGGACTGCTTGGAATTCCTACAACACTTTCAAATAATGCACAAAAAAATAAAATAAACAGAGTTTATGATGGATTTATAAACTTGGACGAAGATGGATTGCTAAAATTTTTAAAAGAAAAATCACTTGCTATGAGTATTGAAGATTTAATATGTGTAAGAGAATACTTTAAATCTGAAAACAGAGATCCGAATGAAACGGAAATAGCAATAATAGACACATATTGGTCAGATCATTGCAGACACACTACTTTCAATACGGAATTAAAAATAAAATTTGATGAAAAGACGGAACTTGACAGGGCAATAAAATCAAGTTTTGATGAATATTTAAAGCTTAGAGAAGAACTTAAAATAAAAAAACCGATAAGCCTTATGAGCTTTGGAACAATTCTTGCAAAATATCTTAGAGCCAACGGAGAACTTGAAGATTTGGAAGTAAGCTCTGAAATTAATGCTTGCTCTGTAAAAATAAAGGTTAGAATTGACGTTGACGGCAAAGAAGAACTTAGAGATTATCTTTTGATGTTTAAAAATGAGACACATAATCACCCTACAGAAATTGAACCTCTCGGCGGAGCAAGTACATGTCTTGGCGGAGCAATAAGAGACCCGTTAAGTGGTAGGGCATTTGTATATCAGGCTATGAGAATTACAGGCAGTGCAAATCCGATGCAAAGCATAGAAAAAACTCTTGAAGGCAAATTACCTCAAAAGAAAATCACAACACAAGCGGCACTTGGGTATTCATCTTATGGAAATCAAATAGGACTTGCAACAGGATTTGTAGATGAAGTTTACCACGAAGGATATGTAGCAAAGAGAATGGAAACAGGAGCGGTTATAGCGGCAGCACCTCTCGAAAATGTAACTCGTATGGAACCGAAAGCAGGGGATTTAGTATTATTAATAGGCGGAAGAACAGGACGTGACGGAATAGGCGGAGCAACAGGTTCATCAAAGACTCATAAGACTACATCAATTCTTACGGAATCTGCACAAGTTCAAAAAGGAAATGCCCCTGAAGAGAGAAAGATTCAAAGGTTATTCAGAAGAAGTGAAGTAGCAAAACTTATAAAGAAATGTAATGATTTCGGTGCAGGAGGAGTTAGTGTCGCAGTTGGGGAACTGTCTGATGGAGTAGATATATATCTTGACAGAGTTCCTTTAAAATATGAGGGACTTAGTCCGAGGGAGATAGCTATATCAGAATCTCAGGAGAGAATGGCACTTGTCATAGATAAGAATGATTTAGATGAGTTTAAAAAATATACAGATGAAGAAAATCTTGAACTTACAGTTGTAGCGGAAGTAACAGACAAAAATAGAATGACAATGTATTATGAAGACGAAGTAATTTGTGATATGAGTTATGATTTTATAAATACTGCAGGAGCGGACAGAACTCAAAATGTTGAAGTGGTAAGTGAAGATGTTCCGAGTATTCTTGTGAATGAAGATAAAGACCCTGAAAATCTTTCGAAGTATCTTGCAGATTTAAATACAACATCAAAGAGAAATTTGATTGAAATTTTTGATGGAAGTATTGGAAGAAACACCGTTTTATATCCTCTCGGAGGAAAGGGTAAAGTAACTCCTATACAGTCCATGGTGGCAAAAATTCCTTCATTTGATGGAGATGTAAAAACAGTTTCATTGATGAGTTATGGATTTAACCCGTATATATCTGAAAGTTCACAATACATTGGAGGATATTACAGTGTAATTGAATCAATAGCAAAGCTTGTTGCAACAGGTGCATCAACGAAAAATATCAGATTGTCATTCCAAGAATATTATGAAAAATTAAAAGATGAAAAATCATGGTCAAAGCCACTTAAATCATTGCTTGGAGCACTTGAAGCATCTAAATTTTTCAAGGCACCTCCAATAGGAGGAAAAGATTCAATGAGCGGTACTTTTGAGAATATAAGTGTACCTCCTACTTTGATATCATTTGCAGTAACTACTGAAAATATTGAAAACATAATATCTCCGGATTTCAAGGCAAAGGGGAAAATAGGTCTTATAAAGGCAAAATACAATTCAGTAGGACTTGTTGATCTTGAAGATTTAAAATTAAAGTTTGAAAAAATCTATACAGATATAAAAGATAAAAATATAATTTCAGCAGTGGCAGTTACAGGCAAGGGAACACTTCCTCAGATATATGAATCTGCTGTGTTAAATACAGGATTTGATGTTAAACTTGATGATTTATACAGTCCTCTATATGGAAGTTTTATAGTTGAATATTTAGAAGATAGAGATTTTATAGAACCGATTGGTAAATTTAGCGACGAAGTAATAGTAAACGGAATAAAATTGTCAGGTGATAAGCTTGAAAAAGCATATCTTCATACATTAGATTCAGTGTTTAAACCAAAAGAACAAATAAAATTTGCAGGATTGGAAAATAGCAGAATTGAAAATAGAAGAACAAAATCATTAAAACCGGTGGAAAAACCTCTTGTAGTAATTCCGGCATTTCCGGGAACAAATTGTGAATGGGATACGGCAAAGGCATTTGAAAATGAAGGTGCGGAAGTAAAAATATCAGTATTTAAAAATCAAAGCAATAATGATATAAAAGCTTCAATAGAAGAATTAGCTTCATTAATTAGAAAAGCTCAAATTTTTGCAATACCCGGCGGATTTTCTCTCGGAGATGAACCTGACGGATCAGGTAAATTTATTGCAAATGTACTTCGTGCACCGAAGATTAAAGATGCAATAGAATATATGCTTGATAAAAATGACGGTTTAATAATAGGAATATGTAATGGATTTCAAGCTCTTATAAAAACGGGACTGCTTCCAAATGGAAATATATGCGAAGTGAAGGAAGACGATCCTACTTTGACATTTAATACATGTAGAAGACATATAGCATCATTTGTAGATACAAAAATTCTTACCGTAAATTCACCATGGCTTACAGAACTTGAACTTAATAAAACATATACAATGCCTGTTTCTCATGGAGAGGGTAGATTTGTAATAAATGATATAAGACTTAAAGAGCTTTTAAATAATGAACAGATTGTAGGTGCTTATGAAGTATCTCCAAATGGTTCAGACTATAATATTGAAGCTATAATATCAAAAGATGGAAAAATACTTGGAAAGATGGGACACTCTGAAAGAATAGCAGATGGTCTATATAAAAATATGTATAATCTTGAAATACAAAATATATTTAGAGCAGGAGTAAAATACTTCAAGGAGGAAAAATGAATAGAGATATCTATCAAAACCCATTAAATACAAGATACTCAAGTTATGAAATGAGTCATATATTTTCTGAAGAAAACAAATTTAAAACATTCAGAAGGCTTTGGGTTGAACTTGCAAAAGCGGAAGCGGAACTTGGATTAAACATAACATTAGAGCAAATAAGAGAGCTTGAAGAGAATATAGATAATATTGATTTTGAACTTGCTGAAAAATATGAACGTGAACTTCGTCATGATGTAATGGCGCATGTAAAGACATATGGGGAGGCTGCCAAGAGTGCAGCTCCCATAATTCACCTTGGAGCTACAAGTTGTTATGTGACAGATAATACAGATATAATACTAATGAGTAATGCAATGGAACTTGTAGAAAAAAAGCTTGCGGCTTTAATAGAAAATCTATGTAAATTTGCACTTAAATACAAAAATTTACCAACACTCGGCTATACGCATTATCAAGCTGCACAGCTTGTTACTGTTGGCAAAAGAGCGAGTCTTTGGATACAGGATTTTTTGATGGATTTAGAAGAAATTAGATATAGACGTAAAAATTTAAAACTCAGAGGTGCAAAAGGGACTACAGGAACTCAAGCATCATATTTAAAATTATTTGACGGTGATCATGAAAAAGTCAAAGAGCTTGATAGAAAAATAGTGTCAGCACTTGGTTTTAAGTCATCACTTGCAGTAACAGGACAGACATATACAAGAAAAATTGATTATCATGTACTTCAAGTACTTTCATCAATTGCACAATCTGCACATAAGATGACAAATGATATAAGACTCTTACAAAACAGAAAAGAAATTGAAGAACCATTTGAAAAGAGTCAAGTGGGCTCATCTGCAATGGCATATAAAAGAAATCCTATGAGGTGTGAAAGAATATCATCATTGTCAAAATATGTAATTTCAATAGCACAAAATCCGGCTATGGTAGAGGCAACACAATGGCTTGAAAGAACACTTGATGATTCTGCAAATAAAAGATTGAGTATTCCTGAAGGATTTCTTGCGATAGATGCTATACTTGAAATTGCAATCAATGTGACAGACGGACTTGTTGTATATGAGAATGTTATAAAGACTCATGTTGAAGAAGAACTTCCATTTATGGCGACAGAAAATATTTTGATGGAGGCGGTAAAGCTTGGTGGAGATAGACAAAAGCTTCATGAAAAAATAAGACAATATTCTATGCAAGCGGCAAGAGAAGTAAAAGAGCATGGAAGGAAAAATAATCTTTTAGAACTTTTATCGGATGACGAAGATTTTAAAATGACAAGAGAAGATATTAATGAGATTTTAAATTCTAAGAATTTTATAGGTAGAAGTGCAGAGCAGGTAGAAGAATTTATAAGGGAAGAAGTAAAGCCTTTAATACAAGAGTACAATACTGAGTATACAGTTGAACTTAAGGTTTAATTTAGGAGAATATTAAAATTTTATATTGGCATAAATTGAATATATTTCAATATTGTTACAAAAACTTGATTTTCTGTAACACAATCTTAAAAATCATTAGACAAATTTGTTGGTATAATGGTATTAGTCAAAGTATATTAACTATAAAAAAGGTGAAGGCTAAATGAAAAGGGGTAGGAAAATACTGTTATTACTTACTCTTCTCTTAGTTTTAAGTTCTTCAAATGTTTATGCTAAAAAATATCAAGATACAAGGGGACATTGGGCAGAAAAGTATATTGATAGTATGAGTGATGCAGGTTTTATTGTAGGATATGAATCTGATATGTTTAAACCGGATAATTATATTTCAAGAGTTGAATTTTATGCAGTTGTAAATTCTATGGCAAACTTGGAAAAAACTTATGCTGTTACTTTTTCTGATGTTACAACTTCCGATTGGTATTATAAGGAAGTTGCAAAGGCAATTAAGGCGGGATATTTAATTCCTACAACAGGAAAGTTAAATCCTGACAGACCGATTACAAGACAAGAAGTAATGGGAATACTTGGCTATATGTACAAGCTTAAGCCTGATGTTTCAGCTACAACTAAATTTAAAGATGCACAGGCATTTTCTGCTGAGAATAGAGGATATGCAGGGGTTCTTATTGGTGTAGGAGTAGTTGATGGAGGCCCGGATCTTCTTTTGAGACCTAACGCCGGTATTTCAAGAGGAGAAATTTGTAAAATACTCGATATGTTAATGGATGAATATGGACTTCCTGACAAGAGAGTAGTGGTTGACAGTAAAATCAAGTTCGGAGATCGTAATCTCTACAATTAAGAAGGAGTGCTATCTGTAATTGATAGGCTCTTTTTTAATTTATGTTTAATGTAGAATTTTTTCTGTGATATAATAACAGTGGAGGTTTATTATGTTTAAGAAATATATAAAGATTATACTTTTAATAATAGTATTTGTGCTTTTAGTATTTTTATTCTTAACAAAATCGAGTTTGTTCAGCAATAAAGATATTGTTTTCGACAGATCTGTAAATGTTACAGATTCGGCATCTGATTTTCATATAAGCACTAACGGGCTTATGATATTTGACGGAAAGACAATGTATATTTGTGATAAAAATGCAAATTTAATAAAGAGTGTAAGCTCAAAGAATAGAGAATTAAAAGTTTTTTTTGCTAATAATTATGGATTTTTATATGATGAAGATGTCAAAAAACTCTATGAATACAATGAAACAGGTGAACTTGTAAATACATTAAAGCTTGATGAGTATTTATATAATATAAGTTATAAAAATAAAAATATAATTTTACATTTTAAAGGAGATAATCAAGAGAGCTTAAAAATTTTAAAAAGTGATGGGAAATTATATGACTTGTATTCTACATCCAATTATATTTTAGCATATGATGTTTATGGTTCCGGAGCTTATTATGCAATAGCAGAATTTAAAATAGAGGCAACAGGGCATCAAAATATAGTTACTATTGTAAAAAACGGAAATAAAAAAGTTAACAGCTACTCTTCTGAAATAACTCTTTTCTTAAGTCAAAGCAAAAATAGAACTGTTATGGTAACCGATAAAAAGATGTATATATTTTTAAAAGATAATAAGCAATCTATTGAAATACCGAATATAAGTGATATTTTAATTGCAGATAGAAACATATATTTGCTACATTCAAATATAATTTCAAAGTACAATTTAAATCTTAAAGAAAAATCTAAAACTATTTTAGCGGCGAACGTAGATAGATTAGAAAAAGTTTCCAATTCAATTTACGCATATGGAGATAGTGATATAGGTGGAGACCTGGGTAAAGCTGGACAATTTTATAAAAGGCTTGGAACTTCGGTAGATAAAATTGAAATATCCGGGATAAAAATAGGAACAATGAAAGATGGAAAGATAAGTTTATATAAAGTAATTAACAGCAGAAATTTTAATAAAAATGATGCAGAGGCAGGAATTTGATATGGAAAAATTTGAGAATGTGATGAAATATTTAAAAGCTGAAAATGGAAATTTAAATTTTTTTGGAAAGATTTTTGAAATATGTATAATTTTTCTGGTAGCATATTTATTTTCATTGTTCATATCTTTTATAATTAAAAAAAATTTACATTCACAAAGTATTAAGAAACATAATTCATATATGAGAATTGTAACAATTACTAATCTCTTTATAAAGATGACAAAAATTATAATATATTTTTTAGCTGTAATGTTGACGATTGAAGTTTTGGGGTTTAATTCGACATCATTATTTGCAACTTTGGGAGTAGGTTCAATTGCAATTTCATTTGGGGCACAAAATCTCGTTAAAGATGTAATAAATGGAGTATTTATCATAGCTGAAAATCAATATAGTGTAGGAGATTTAGTTGAGATTTCAAATTATCAAGGATATATAGAAGATATTGGGATAAGATGTACAAAACTTCGTGATTTTGCCGGTGAACTTCATATAATTCCAAATGGAAAAATCGGTATAGTAACTAATAAACAAAGAGGAGATATGAGAGCAAAAATAGTATTTCCTGTTTCCATAAAAGAAGAACCTAAAAATATAATAGAACTTATAAGAGAAAATATAGGATATTTAAAAGATGATGACAGAATTTTAAAAGGACCTGACGTTTGGGGAGTTACAAATAATACGGATAGAGGATATGAAATAACAGTTGCAGTTTATGCAAAACCCGGAGAACAATTTAAAGTGGAATATGAAATAAGACAAAAAGTGGTGGAAGCATTTATTAAAAATAAAGTTGAGCTTCCAATCGTAAAAGCGGAGGTAAATCAATGTTAGTATATGAAGTTGGAGATGTCGTAACACTGAAAAAAGGGCATCCCTGCGGAGAAAATAAATGGGAGATACTAAGAACCGGTGTAGACATTAAGCTTAAATGTCTTGGCTGTGACAGACAGATTTGGATAAGTAGAATTGATTTTGAAAAGAGAATTAGGAAAATAAAAGAAGGAGAAAAGTTCATAAGCATAATTCATCATAAGAAAGATGATGAAGAAACCAAATAAAAGATGCGGTAATTTTTTGTACCGACCCCAAAAAGTTAGACCAAAAAAAATCTAACGATTGGAGGTCGGTATTTTTATGTCAAAATATTCTTATATACAGGGATGCCGAAGGCAACATTTGTGTATTGCAAAAGAAATTTAATAGAAAAATCCGGGTGGGAATTAGAAGAAAAGATTATTAAAATTCGTAATAATCATAAGTATTATAGATACCGTCAAATGTTTGATTAATTATACAATCATCTTTTTGTTTACAAATATTAAGAAATTTTTAAAAAGATTAAGAAATCAAGATTTTGTTATGAAGTATGATATAATGTTATACGAAGAGGTTTAATATGAAAAAAATATATTTATTAATTTTAATTTTGATTTTAATTTCGTTTGAGGTAAGTGCAAAAGAAATAGATGTGAATTTGGAGTATCAGCTTGTAAAAATAAATGATACTGTAAAAAATATACCTGCATATAAAGTAGAAGGATATAGCTACTATAGGATTAGAGATATAGCATCAGCATTAAATAAAACAAATAAGAGATTTGATGTGAGCTATGATGTTCAAAAAAATAAAATTGATTTAATTCGTGGAAGGGAATATCAGGAAAATTTACTTTTGATATACTCTAAAGTTGAAAAGACGAATCTAATTACAACAAAGCTTTATATTGATGGAAGACCGATAATTTTCAGTTCAATAAATATTAATGGATATAATTATTTTAGAATTAGAGATTTGGCATCTGTATTAGATTTTAATGTTGAATATGATAATATAAAAAAAATGATAGTTATAAATACTGCGACCGGATATAAATCTTTGGGTAATGATTATTTAAAAGCACCACAGTATACTGATTTAAAAACTGATAAAGAATTCTACTCATCTATTTCAAAAAGTTATGCTGACTTATATGAAGTTCAAAAAAGTGTGATGGAAGATTTGAAATTTAACGGAACTAATTATTCAAAATTAGTTTCTTTAAAAAACTCTCTCTTTTCATTTGAAAATTATTATAACAGTATATTAGATTCAAGTTATTTAAAAGGTAATGAGAAGATTAAAAGAATGTATGAGGAATTTTTAGATAGTTTTAAATTGCAAAATAGAGATTACTATTTATTAGTTACTTCTATTGAAAGTACAGACAAGAATTCTGAATTGGATAGTATAAAGATATATGAAAACAGTTTTAATAAAGTAAAAGAAAATTTTGTAAAGCTTACAAATGAGTTATCACAAAAATAAATAAAAGGTAGAAATAAACTTAGCAGTTATTTCTACCTTTTTAATTTTCTTTTAAAATTGTCGATTGCCATACTACAAACTGAATAGCTATAAAGAAAATTATTGCGACTAAGGTTAAGAATATTTATTTTAATATATATTTTAGTCAACAATTGTTATATAATAATATTGACTATGTATGTATGCTGAATGGCAGGAAAATTATTAAGGAGGAAAAAGATGAAAGATAATAAAAAAACTATTACAAAAAAGCTTTTAGCTTTTACATTAGCATTTATTTTACTTATGACATCGTTGCCGTTAAATGTTTTTGCTGAAATGGAAAATGAGTCAAATAGTAATTTCATCGAAGAAAATGCAGGAGAAGTAAAAAATCCTGTAGGTATAGGAAAAAACTCTAAAGAAGAAAATTTTGAAGAGATTGAAGCTACTGATTTAGATGTGGATTCAATTAAAGGCGAAAAAGCTAAGGAAAGCCCATATCAAGCGGCTAAAAATCCGGACAACTTAGTTGGGAATGAAATTCCGGATGGAACAATTAACTATGGACCATTTGAAGAAACTAAAATATTTAAAGTTTCAGGTAATATGATTAGAAATGCCGGAAATAGAGAATCATCAGCGCCTCAATGGGTTCAAAATTTAATTAATCCCGGCGGAACACTTGATCCTGATTTAGTAAATGAGGGTTCTGTAAAGGCATATAAGCCGGTTGTGGAAGAAGACCCAAATATAGCTAACAAGTGGACAGTAAAGATGCTTGTAGCGGCAAGGGATTCTGTTAAAACCTCTAAGATTGTACTGGTCATAGATACATCAGGCAGTATGAATGACTTTGGGCGTATGAAGGGTGCAAAAAACGCCGCTAATGCCTTTGTTGACAATGTGCTGGACGGATCACCAAATACACAAATAGGTATTGTGCGTTTTGCCTCAAATGTTAGCATTGTATCAGATTTTACAAGCAATAAAGCCAAATTGCATAGTGCGATTAATGCTTTATCAGCTACAGGTGGAACCTTTACTCAAGCTGGAGTAAAGCAAGCCAGAACAATGCTTGCCGGATCCGGTGCAGATAAGAAATATATGGTCGTGCTTTCAGATGGTGTGCCGACATTCAATTACAAAATATCTCATCCAAATAATTATTTGATTGATGGAGGACCGGGAAGTCATACCCATGAGAAACAAACAGGTAAGCAGTTGCCGGAAAATGAATTTTTATACAACGAGTCAGCTACCGGATCAGGCAACAGCATGTGGAAACAATATGAAAGAGTGAAGATTGGTGGAGGAATATTCCCAACCTACGAATATCATTATTACAACAGCGGAAACTGCGCCATTGCCGAGTCTGGCTTTGCAAAAGCCGCCAATATGCGTGTATTTACAGTTGGATTACAAACAGATGCAACGGGAAGCGGGGTTCTTCGTGATATTGCATCTGCTCCCGGAGATTTTACAGAGGTAACAGATGTAAGCCAACTAACTCCTGTATTTGAACAAATAGCAGCACAAATACTAAAAACTGTAAATCAAGCAACAGTAAATGTTAACTTTAATACAGGATTCCAGTTGCCGGATGATTTTGATCCCACAACAGCAGGGCATTCACCCGGCTCAGAAATTACAGTAGTTGACGGAAAGCCGAAATGGACAATGGCAACAGTAGCCACAGTATTTGATGAAAATGATCCGTCATTAAAGTATGAGTATATAACATATACCGTGACAATAAATGATGCTATTTTGAAAAATAACAGTCCTGAAAATGGAATTAATCCGTTAGGTCAAATCTCTATGACCTATACAGACCAGAATGGGAATCCACAAACAACAGATTTTCCTGAAACTCAAGTAACACCTAAATTGTTTGTATTGAATAAGGTTGTTACAAACAATGCAGGCGGAGCGGCAGTGGATTCAGATAAGCGTGAATTCCAATTCAAGGTGGAAAAAGTCGTTGGAAGTGGATATACTTACCACGAAACTATCGGTCTAAGACCCGGCGAACAAAAAATCATTCACAATCCTGATAAAAATGCAGATTATCGTGTATATGAACTTAGTACTGCAAAGGTATATGATGAAAATAATGAAAATCCATTAAATTTTAATGTTACGACCTATTATAATAAATTTGAGGTAACGGCAAATGGTGATTTACCAACGACAACCGGTGATGCACCGGCAGGCGACGGTATAGGTAAATCTATTACGGGTTCAATACCCGGTGGAACAGCAGGGAAAAGACTGAACGTTACCTTTAAAAATTGGGAAGAAGAAGAGGCCAGAGCTAAGATCAGTATCCATAAGATTGTAGAGCAATCTAGGGGAATAAGCAGACAAACTCCTCCAACCTTTACAATTAATTTGAAGAGGAAAGCAGGAGTAGTTCCGGGAATGGAAAATGAACATAACTGGGATCAAACGGTAGGAATGAATCAAACAGTAACAATTCCTCACATGATGAGATTTACAACCTATATAGTGACAGAAAAAGATTTAGCAAGTATATTACCATATGCTCCGAAATTAGGGGAACAAGGCAAAGAAGTGGAAATAACCCTATATAAAGTAACTGCAGGAGGAGCATTAGGACAGGTTATTGACTTTACTAATGTCTACAATTCGAGTGCGACAGTAAATGTAACAGCTACTAAAACTTGGGAAAATGGACCAGAAGCAGATCATACCGCACCGGTATTTGAATTATATGCAGATGGAAATAAGGTTGAAGGTGTAACTCCGACAATTGCACCATCAAGCGGTACAGCAACCAGCTTTACCTATACTTGGACTGTACAGGCTATTAACGCAACTACACATTTGCCAATAGAATATACAGTAAAGGAAGCCGGCGTAGGTGCGGATAACAAGATAACAGTAAATAATCATATCTATACAGTAAGTCAGCATGGCAATGAAATTACCAACACTTATGAAATACCTAATAATGGTACATTTACAGCCACAAAAGTATGGTCAGGAGATGAAAAAGTAACAAGATCAACTATGAATTTTGAGTTGTGGCGAAGAATTGGAAATGCAGCAGGTGAACAGGTACCGGGAGCAGAAGTTAAAGAAATAAACGGAAGCACAACAACTGCAACTTGGGCAGGCTTAGAAACTACAACTGCAACAGGTGATGAGTATATATTCTATGTAAAAGAAAGCTTTAAGAATCCGGGAGATGTCAACAACGACAATTGGATATTGGGTGAATTTAATACTCAAAATAACAGTATTACCAACACCGTTAAGAGTGGCGAAAATGAATTGGGTAAACTGACAGTAGCTAAGAAACTGTTAGAAACAGGAAACGGAGTAAGAGGCTTAAGAGGAACTCCAATTAAGTTCAGCTTCAAGGTGACAGGTCCTGCGAACTATGAAGAAACCTT